>NZ_JALJZV010000001.1 GCF_024171535.1 Flavobacterium sp. HSC-61S13
TTTATTTAAAGAATAAGTTATTTTTTTGGACGAATATTCTCTGAACCGCTGGATTGCGGGGTGTTTCCATTTTTTCGTATATCGTACTTAAGTCCATCGCTAGCCACATCGATAAGGGTTTCTAAATAATCGATTTTAATCTGTTTTTGACCTACGGCACGCTCTAATTCTTTGATACGCTTTTCTAATGCCTTTAATTTTTCACTACTACTTGCTTTCATCTCAACTACTCTTTGACCTTTTTCATTAAAATTAGAAAATTTATAGATCCAATCGTAAATTAAGGAATTAGAAATTTCATAAAGTTTTGAAAGTTGTAATACACTGTAACTTCCGGATTCAAATTGAGAGACAATCTCTCGCTTAAATTCAACGCTATAAACGCGCTGCTTCTTAATGACGTGAATATTTGCTTTCATATAAATTGATTTTTTAGGTCAACCTATATCAGGGACGTACAACGTACACGACTCACGACTCACGACTCACGACTCACGACTCACGACTCACGACTCACGACTCACGACTCACGATTTACGATTTACGATTTACGCTTATACACGGTAATACCTTCCTTAATGGTTTCCATCACCTTAATATCTCTTAATTGGGCGGGATTAATGGTCAATGGATTTTGATCCAATATCACGAGATCCGCTAATTTCCCAGCTTTAATAGAGCCTTTGCTAGCTTCTTCTTGAAGTTGGTATGCTCCTTTAATAGTAATGGCTTTTAGAGCCTCTAAAGCAGAGATACGTTCATTAGGTCCCAATATGCGACCAGAACGCGTTTTTCGATTAACAGCAGCATATACAGCGGTGATCAGATCGGGTGGTGTTACTGGTGCATCATGATGTATTGTAAAAAGTATCCCTGCTTTTAAGGCCGATTGAGCTGGGCTGATAAAAGCCGCGCGTTCTGGGCCAAAAACACTGGAGTAATGCCAGTCACCCCAAAGATAAGTATGGGTTGAGAAGTAGGAGGGAATCAAGCCTAAATCCTTTATTTTTTGAATGTGATCGGGACGGCTGTTTTGAACGTGAATCAAGGTTACCCGTAGTTCCGGTTTGTAAATTTCCTCATCTTTTAATTGCTGAATCACGCGTATCGCTTGATCGATAGCCGCATCGCCATTGACGTGAAGTTGTGCGGTTATATTATTTTGAAATAAGGTTTTAAGATCGGTGTAAAGGACGTCATCTGTAAATATGGGAAAACCTTTGTAATCTGGACTTTGTCCTTCAGGAGGCACCAGATAGGGCTGAGTTAACCACGCGGTTTTACCCTGTGGGGATCCGTCGTCAGAGAATTTAAAACCGGCTAATTTCAGTCTGTTTTTATACTTCATATAGTCGGGCTTCAATTGCTCGAAATCTTTTTTAACATTTTCATAGTCTGGAAAATAAACGATATCTGCTTTAAACAAATGCTTGTCGGCAGCTTCTTTCAGCAATCCAAGACTTTCACCCATAGTTCGTCCATCGCATATCGTTGTTTGTCCGTAGCTCAACCATTCCTCTTGAGCTTTCATCAGGTTTTTAAGGGCTACCGATTGCAAGGTATCTGCGCCAACTGTATAAGCATCTTCACTATCATTAGGGGTAGAACTAGCAGTCGGATCTACCTTTTGCATTAAGGTTAATAAAGCTATAAAACTGGCATTTTCTTCGAGTTTACCATTGAGTTTCCCCGTTTTTGGATAGCGTCCCAAATGCCCACCTTCAGGATCTGCTGAGGAATCCGACAATCCAACTAATTGTAACAAAGCGCTGTTGCCAACACTAGCATGACCCGATGCATGGATGACAATGATGGGAACGGTGCTACTAACAGCATCCAATTCTTCTTTAGTTGGGTGACGGTGTTCGATCATAATCGCGTCGTCATAACCATTTCCAATCAAGGGTTGTTGGTTGGATGTTGGAAGTTGATCTAATTGTTTTTTTAAGGCTTTTTGCAAATCGGGAATCGAATTGACCGTACCGTAGGGATCGGGCGACAAGTCTACCGCTTGCATCATACCCGCGCGGGAAGTCAAATGTCCGTGAACATCGATAAACCCAGGTAATAGGGTTTTTCCTTCCAAGTCCACTTGCGCGGTTTTAGCGTCAATATATTTTTCGGCATCTGCTTTAGTTCCTGCAAACAGTATTTTACCTTTTTTTAATAAAACGGCTTCCACCTGTAGATTTGCATCCTCCATAGTAATAATAGGACCACCAAAATACATCAAATCGGCCATTTCGTCTTTAGCGCTTTTTTTCTGGCAAGAACCCAAAATTGCTATAACCGTGAATAGGAGTATTAATTTTAGTTTCATAATGTGATTTGTTTAGATGTTAAAATGCAAATGTCTTAGTAAATGTATTGGTTATTTTTAACAATAGGATGATTTTTACGGATATTTTTGACTTAAAAATCGCAGCATTGTCAGCTATTTTCTTAATGGGTTGCGTAGCAATTCTAAACTGGGAGAAAATTAGCTTATTGGTTTCGTTGGTGGTTCAATGATCTTCTAAAATCACTTTTTTTAATAGGAAACGTAAATTTCAAGTTAATAATGCGCAAAATGTGTGGTTTTAAATCAAAAAAAACCTAATGAATAGTTAAATTCATTAGTTTTACGCTCTAAAATATTTAAAGGGATGTCGGAATTCAATCAGGTTAGAACTTATTGGTTTAAAAAATTTAGCGAATCGTTATT
This sequence comes from Flavobacterium sp. HSC-61S13, assembly GCF_024171535.1. Lineage (GTDB taxonomy): Bacteria > Bacteroidota > Bacteroidia > Flavobacteriales > Flavobacteriaceae > Flavobacterium. Next base: position 2,705 of record NZ_JALJZV010000001.1, read on the forward strand.
GGTTGGTGTTTCGTTGACTAATTTTATATTGGGCTTCGCTACTTTATTACCTCAAGGATTTATGAATTATTTCCCGATGTTGATGATGGGTAGTTTGATCGCGTCCATACTTTTTGCGTTGTGTTTTGCGAGTTATTGGCATTATAAAGAAAAGCGATCGTCGGCTTTTAATTCTCCTCAGATACACGCTTGGTTTCAAGGAATTATACGGTATTGTTTGGCCTTTTTTCTTTCTATATATGGTTTTGCAAAATTGTTTCACCTTCAATTTGTTACCTCATACCACTTGCAAGATTCGATAGTAAGTACTTTAAATGGGACGGAGTTAACATGGAATTATTTTGGGCACTCCGATCAAATGGGTTTTATTATTGGTATATGTCAAGTATTGGGAGGCGTATTATTGTTGTTTAGAAGGACAACTTTGGCGGGAATTGCGGTGCTTTTACCAATTATGCTCAATGTGGTGTTGATCAATCAGTTTTATCAGATTTCTGTAGGCGCATTTATTAATTCGGTCATATATACTTTGGGATTGATTTATTTATTGACGCTGTATAGTACAGAATTAATGGCACTTTTATCAAAATATAAAAATAATTTGCCTGTTGTTGTTCATCCCATACTAAGAAACATATTTCGAGTATTAAGCATCGGTTTGGCTTGTGGATTTGTACTTTTTGTTTCGAATAAAAGTAAAAGTACGGTACCCTATTACGGGAAATGGGAGGTAGAGCAGATGATACGCAACGGTAAGCAGGTTACTGAAAACGAATGGGTACAAGATTCAACGGCATGGAAAGTGATCTATTTTGAACAGCGGAATCTAGCTTATTTTTGCCCAAATCCTTTTGTTTACGAAAACGACCGCAGTTTGGTATTACAATATCAATATGATGAAATCAAAAAGGATTTAAAACTGATTTCTTACGAACGTAATGCGGAAATTGGCGATACCATTCCCGTGAATATTAAAAGTTCAACAGCAGATTCCATGCAGTGGGATTTGGTGTTTTATTCGGATACGATTCAATTAAAACTCAAAAAATCAGTGCAAGCCCCATAGGTGATTTTACACAATATTTTGTATAAAGTCTTCCAAATCGACGTCTTTTTGGAGTTTTAATTTGATTTTTAGGCGGTATTTTGTCATGCGGATGGTTTTCAATTCGACATAGAGCAGATCCGCCATTTCTTTGGTAGGCATTTTAATAAAAATATAAGCACAGTATTTAAGATCAAGTGTGGTCAATTTGTTAGATGCGCATTCTTGTAATCGAATATAAAAATCGGGATGAATTCTTTGTACTAGTTGTTCAAAACCGTCAAATTTGCGGTCTAAAAGCGTTTCGTATTTTAGTATTTTTTCGAATTGCCGCGTATTGATAGGCACATTGTTTTGGAGGTTTTGCCTTAGGTTCAACAGTATTTCATTTTTATGCGAAACTTGTATTTTTTTTGCGATGATTTCCTTTTGCAATCGACGGGTCTCCTCGGATTTTAATTTAGCGATTAATTCTGCATCGATTTTGGCTTGAGCTTCTTGATCTTTAATTTCAGATAATAGTGCGATTTCCTGTCTTTTGTGTTTGATAAAATGTCTAATATATAGAATAATCAGCAAGATAAAGATTGCAAATGCTGTAAATCCGATATAAAGTAGATTTTGTTTCTCTTCTAATTCCAATTCCTTTTTGCTCAGTTCGAACTTGGCCAGTTGCTGTTGTCCGATTTTGATATATCGGTCATCATAATAGTTCTGATAGTATTTAAAAGCTTCGTTTAGATGTTTATTCGAATCTTCAAAGCGTCCTGTTTTATCATAGAATTGTGCCAATTGCTGATGTAATTCGTATTTGTTTCTATAATTTTTAGGACGTTGATCTAACCATGCGATGGCCTCGAGAAAAAGGCTTTCTGCCTCGAGTTGATTTTTTTGAATAATTTCTGCTTTAATACGGATCATATAACGATTGATAAGAAATTCGTCTGACTGTTCAGTAGGTAACAGCAAGGTCTTAGCGAGGTACAATCGGACCGCTTCTAAGTTGGTGACATCGGGTTCGATTTCTTGTTTAGACTGATAAATGTACATTAAATTAGCAATGATGTTTATACCGCTGCTTGTACGAATATATCCTGGATGATCATCGTATATGCTCAAGGCCTTTTTTAAACAAACTAAAGCGCTATCGAGAACTTGTGCGTTTTGTGTTTTTTCAAATTCAGACAGAAAGCGAACTCCGCGTATGTTCCATGCATAGCAAATACTGTGATAATCTTTACTTTTAAAACCATTTTCAATAGCTAAATTAGAATATTTATCGGCCTGCGATATATCTGCTAGATAGTAGTTCGTAAGTACGCTGTAGTTTAGTGATTTTAGTTTATAGTCCGTTTTTCCAAGCAATTGTAGGGATATATAAATATCTTTTAAGCCGTCTCTATCACTGAGGTAAAATTTCGACAAGCCGATCTGGTGATAAGCGGTGGCTTTGGCGCGCTTGACTGTTGTTTTATGAATGTATTTGGTCGTATTATCCATTTCAATATAGGCCTGATCAACTTGACCTTGTAGGGCGTAGGTCAGCGCCAAACTCGAGTAGGCATAAACGCAAAACTGTTGATCTTGCTGCTTGGTAGCTAAATTTATAGCGCGTTGTGCAGTTTGTAAGGATCGAAGGGTATCTGATTTATAGTAAATAGCCAATTCAGAAAGCGGAATGATTTTGCGTTTGTCGGCTAGATTTTTTGTATGGACTAATACTTCTAACGAGTCAATAATTTTTTGTTGCCCAGAAGAGATCAAGGGATAAATTAATATAAGAAGTAGAAAGCGATACCGCATGAATAAATGATTACAGACTAACTTTAGGTACTTTATAACTTATAAAGTTAATTAAAAAATCGTTTTATATTGTTTTATTTAACAAAAAAGAATAAAGACGATTATACTTGTTTTAGAAGATAATGTCTTTATTCTGATTAACATGAAAAAACGTAAAAATGTGATCTTTAGATTTTATTACCGCTGAAAGTCATGGTTACTCCACCTTCTCTTCCAGCGATTATCAATTTTTTTGTTTTGTGATTATAGGCTATACTTGGAACTTCTCCAGCCTTAGATAGTATTGTCGGATCTACTCCTTCAATCATGATAACCCCTTCAATATAGACGGTGGCAGTAATTTTTTTACCCGATACCTTATTGTTAAGTATAAATAGGGCTTGTTCGTTATTGACTAGTTCAACGATTACTGTAGCCTCATCTTTACCGGTATATCCAGAAAACGTACCTTCAATGTATTCTACGGGTGTTGTCTTATATCCACCAATTGTATTACCATTATCATCGTCACTACTGCTACAAGCATTTAAAACGACTAGCAGCGTTAAGATTGCGGTAATTGACAGCATTCTTTTCAAATTTTTTTTATTCATAGCTTTAATTATTTAATTACAGCAAATGTATTCCTAAGTCTTTTACGGCTTAAATTTTCACAGACTACAAAACGTCTACATGTTTTTGGTTTTTTGGTTAATAGTTTGAAAAACAAAGAGTTGTTTGGGGAAATAAGACCATTTTAACAAGCCGCTTGTTAGTATATATACTATTTACGTTATTTGTTTCGGAGGTTTATGAGGTAAGTGGTGTAAAGAAAAAGCCCTTTGAAATAGATTTCAAAGGGCTAATGATCATTTTATTTAGAGAATCTCAAAGATTACTTCTTTTTGACTTCGGGTTTTTTGTCTTCTAACGGATTGGTTTCTTCAATTGTTTTGACAACTTTTTGGGATTTATATAAAGGAATTAAATAGGAGATGGTATAGTTCATGCCAACTCCAATCCCGCCACTGTATTTTTTGTTGTATCCCGGTATGTACAGATTCTCAAAATTTTCAGGCTCTTTTTGGTGTACCAATCCATTGAGTCGAACACTGAATCCCAGGAAGACATTGTCGAATATACGCGTGCGTATACCAGCAACAAATTCAACCCAATGTGCGCTGAGTCCACTGTACTTTTTATTCGGGGTCTCCAATGTTTTATCAAAATACGAATTGGGGCTATAAATCGTATAGGAATTCAAATTTTGCGAAAAACTTGAAAAACCATATCTAAAACCGGCATAAATCATGTTTTCTAAATCCATCCAGTTTTGATGGGAGTTGTAATCGACTCCGACTTTGATAAAGCTCCCATTGGTTGTGAAGTTGAATTGATCTTCATCTTTGGTCATTTTTTCCTTTCCCAATTCTGCACTGGCAAATAATTTTTTGGTCAAACGGTAATCGGCTTCGATTTCAAATCCGTTGTAGTTTTTATCGTAAACGTTTCGGGCAACGCGATATAAATCGACACCAACTCTCAAACCATATCGCTGTGGATAAAAATGAGGTAGTGAATCTTGTGCCCATCCAATACTTGAAAGAAGCACCAAACCAAAACTAATAATATATTTTAATGTGCTCATCTGTCTCTGTAGTAATATTTGTGGTCATGATTTCATATCTATTGATCCATTCTCCAATGCCATTATCGTTGAGTTTTGGATTGTTTTCTGCGCTCGTACTTAGTGTGAAAATATTTTTATAGCCACAGGCTTTACTCACATAAATCGTTTCTATTTCGTACTTAAAGCTTAAGGTATCTCGACGAACAACATCAATTCCCGCTTCGTCTTTAGTCGTGAGCTGTAAGACCCATTTCGTTTCATTACTGTCTAAACGCAGTGGTAATTTTATTTCGCTACCCGATCTCGTAATCATTTTTTCATTGCCGACTTCATAAGCGACTAAGACCCCATTGCTATTTGGGCTTAGCGGTTCTAGTCTGTCGAAAAATTTGATCAATACACTGGGAGTAGTTGGCGTAGTTTCTGGGCAAATGTCATCTTTTTCGCAACCGACTACGGCTAATAATAGAAATAGAAGGCCAGTATAAAATCCTAGTTTTTTCATTCGAGATTCATGTTTATTAATAATGCTTATCTGGTAACTATTGATTGTTCGTGTTTTTTGATCACCACTTTTTAACAGCGCACTACTAGAGCAATATTACTGTTTTTTTAAATGATTTGAAAACGATCGGTTCAATTGTTCGTTGCCGTTACCAATAACTTAAGAACAGGGTCTATTTGCTGTTCCTAAAATTGATTTGTTTTTACAATTCCCAAAAGTAATAAATCTAAGGGCATCATAAAGAAAAAGCATTGCTATTTGCAATGCTTTTTCTTTATTAATTGATTTGGGGCGCAAATGGCGCTATATTTTGTACTATACAAAAAGGGTTATCAATCTGTATTTTCAAAAAAGCAGACTGACCTTATTGCTTATTATAGCATTCTTTTTTCCAATAGTACTACATTTTCGACGTGATGTGTTTGCGGAAACATATCTACCGGTCGCACTCTCGTTACTTGATACATCTCATCCATCAAGGCTAAGTCACGTGCTTGAGTAGCTGAATTACAACTTACATAAACAATCTTCTGTGGTGCAATTTTTAGAATTTGCGCTACAACATCTTTGTGCATACCGTCTCTTGGTGGGTCGGTAATAATCACGTCAGGTTGACCGTGTTCTGCTATAAAATCGTCATTGAATACATTTTTCATGTCGCCAACATAAAACTCGCAGTTGGTAATTTCGTTACGGGTAGCATTTAATTTTGCATCCTCAATAGCTTCTGGAACGGCTTCAACACCGATAACTTTCTTGGCGAGTTTGGATACAAATTGTGCAATAGTTCCTGTACCTGTATATAAATCGTATACGAGCTCATTTCCTGTTAAACCGGCGTAATCTCTGGTAATTTTGTATAATTCGTAAGCCTGATCGGAATTGGTTTGATAGAACGATTTCGCATTAATGCTAAACTTTAATCCTTCCATTTCTTCCAAAATATAATCGCGACCTTTAAACAGTTTTACTTGTTGATCGTAAATGGTATCGTTGGCCTTACCATTAACTACATATTGTAAAGAAGTGATTTCAGGGAAACGCTCCGCTAAGAAATTCAACAAAAGTTCACGTTCTACTTTATTTTCGTAAAAGAATTGAATCAACACCATGATTTCACCAGTAGAGGCAGTACGGATCATTAAGGTACGCAACAAGCCGCTGTTCTCTCGTGGATTGAAAAAAGCGATATCATTTTCATTGGCAAAACGTCGAACTTCATTTCGAATATCATTTGAAGGATCTTGTTGTAAATGACATTTTTTGATATCTAAAATCTTATCCCACATTCTTGGAATATGGAATCCCAAAGCATTTTCTTTACCAAATTCTTCACCACTTTGCACTTCATCATCGGTTAGCCAACGCGCATTTGAAAAGGAAAACTCCATTTTATTGCGGTAAAAGAAAGTTTTTTCCGATCCGGCAATAGGCTCAAACTCGGGTAAGTCAATTTTGCCAATGCGTTTTAGGTTGTTATAGACCTCTTGGTTTTTATAAAACAACTGCTGGCTGTAATTCATGTTTTGCCATTTACAACCACCACAGGCTCCAAAGTGTTGACAAACCGCTTCAATACGGTGATCTGAAAGTTGATGTATTTTGATGGCTTTTCCTTCGTAATAAGCTTTACGCTTTTTAACGGTTTGCACATCTACTACATCACCGGGAACTACATTTGGAATAAAAATCACTTTTCCATCTGGGGCTTTAGCTACCGAAACGCCTTTTGCACCTGCATCAAGGACTTCTACGTTTTCGAATACGATTCTTTCTGTCTTTTTTCTCATGGCGCAAAAATAACTCTTTGTTTGATTTATTACTTCTTTTGAAATAAAATAATTGATTATTCATTTTTAATCTTAATAACTCAGCGAAAAGGATGCTCGGTATTTTTTTTTTAAATCTTCTTTATGTCACTGCTGTTTTACCTTAAAGAATAGGTTTTTTTCTTATTTTTTGAGTAATTTGCAGTATAATTTATAGACTACTAATTCAAAATATTAAAACAATGTCACAAAAATTAACTTCACAGGAGATTATTGCGTTAGAAGACAAATATGGAGCCCATAATTATCATCCATTACCGGTTGTTTTGACCAAGGGACAAGGCGTATATGTTTGGGATGTAGAGGGGAAAAAATATTATGATTTTCTATCTGCGTACTCTGCTGTTAATCAAGGTCATTGTCATCCGAAAATTGTGGCTGCCATGACAGAGCAAGCACAGACATTAATGCTGACTTCGAGAGCGTTTTACAATGATAAATTGGGTGTTTACGAAAAGAAAATTACCGAGTTTTTTGGTTTCGATAAAGTGTTGCCGATGAATTCGGGTGCAGAAGCTGTGGAAACCGCTTTAAAATTGTGCCGTAAATGGGCTTATGAAAAGAAGGGTATAGCTGAAAATCAAGCCAAAATTGTGGTTTGCGAAAATAACTTCCACGGGCGTACTACGACCATTATATCCTTTTCTAATGATCCGGATGCTCGTAAAAACTACGGACCTTTTACAGAGGGATTTATTGCCATTGAATACAATAATATACAAGCGCTAAAAGCTACTTTAGAGGCTCATAAGGATATCGCTGGTTTTCTAGTAGAACCGATACAAGGAGAAGCAGGGGTTTATGTTCCGTCAGAGGGTTATTTGGCTCAAGCTAAAGCTTTATGTGAACAACATAATGTTTTGTTTATTGCTGATGAAGTTCAAACCGGTATCGCTAGAACGGGAAGGCTTTTGGCTGTAGATCATGAAAATGTAAAACCGGATATTTTGGTTTTGGGTAAAGCCTTATCAGGTGGTGCTTATCCAGTATCGGCTGTATTGGCAAATGACGAAATCATGGGTGTAATCAAACCGGGACAACACGGATCTACTTTTGGTGGAAATCCGATAGCGGCTGCAGTAGCTATTGCAGCATTAGAAGTGGTTGAAGAAGAAAATTTAGCACAGAATGCCGAAACCTTAGGGCAATTGTTTCGCGCTAAATTGAATGAATATATAGAAAACAGCAAGATCTGTAATTTGGTTAGAGGTAAAGGTTTGTTAAATGCAATCCTTATCAACGATACTGAAGAGAGCGATACGGCTTGGAACATTTGTTTGGCCTTGCGTGACAATGGTTTGTTGGCCAAGCCGACGCATGGTAATATCATCCGTTTTGCACCACCCTTGGTGATGAATGAAGAACAAATTTTAGATTGTGTTCGAATCATCGTGGAGACACTAAAAACATTTGAAAAATAATAGTATGTTGAACTAACTCGCTCTTTTTAGAGCGAGTTTTTTTTAAAGAATAAGTGATGAAAGCATTAATAGTAGTAGATCTTCAAAATGATTTTTTAGAAGACGGTGCCTTAGCGGTTCCCGATAGCAATAAAATTATACCGATTATTAATGAGATTCAACCGTATTTCGATTTAGTTGTAGCTACTCAGGATTGGCATCCGCATAACCATCAGAGTTTTGTGACTGAACATGCTCATCATAATACGTATGATCTCATCGATTTACACGGCTTACCGCAAGTACTGTGGCCGGTTCACTGTGTGCAAAACACGCCTGGTGCGGACTTTTCAACAGCTTGGGATTCCAAATGCGTAGAGGCGATTTTTAGGAAGGGAATGGATAGGACCATCGATTCGTATAGTGGCTTTTTTGACAACGGTAAACGCAAGGATACTGGATTAACTGCCTACTTGGTAGGTCGTCAAATTAAAGAGGTATATATAGCGGGATTAGCAGCAGACTTTTGCGTTTATTACTCAGCTATGGACGCAGTAGCAGCAGGATTTAAGACGTATTTTTTAAATTTTGCAACACAGGCTATCTCTGAGGCAGGTTTAGAAGAAGCTAGATCGATGATGATTGAAAAGGGAATCACAATTATAAATGATAAAGCAGCCTTATAGAATTGATGAAAAAATATAACCGCTACAATTTTTTTAAGCACACCTTTTGTGAATTTCGCGAAGTAGCGGCAGATGCTGTACCCTCGAGACCACCCCACTACAAAAGCGAATCGGGAAGCACGTATTATTTTGATGATTTAGGTGTTTTTCGATATGCCAACCACTGGGGTAGAGCGGCAAATTGCCGTTGGCGTTTAATCACCGACAATAAGACCCAAAATGGCTATAAGTGGGGATATGCGCTTTGGTCGGATTTTTATCCCAATAATGAAAGTGAAAATTTTTTTTTTATAACAGTAGATTTCGAAAAGCAAGAGGTGTTGTATCAGCATAAAGGAAGTTTGACACCCAATCAGAACTTGCCCATTATTTTTAGATCTGCTCCCGAAACGGCGAAGCGGATTAAGTTGATAAAAGAAATACTATTTACTGATGATTGGGCAAAATATTTAGATCTTATGGATATTATTTCCACAAGAAAAAATGTAATTGGGGAATTGATAAGCACCGATAAAAGTTTAATGCAAATAAAACGAGAGCGAGCAAATGAGTAGAAGAAATGAAACAAATCGATTAAACCACAAGAAAAAGGAGGATCAGAAGAAGCGTAAAATCAAAGATGCCGAACTTGAACGCAAACAGAAAATCAAGGAAATCACTAGAAAGTACCACGCATCTCAGGATGAAACTCGCCAGGATTAACTAAATGTATTATTTATCGGAAATTATGTAAACTTAAAGGAATTTAATACAATTTTTTAAAAATAGCTCCACTGTGGTATGATGTTTGTATTAATACTAATCAAATAAATAATTTTTATTTTGAATTTTATTAGTTATTAAATTTAAAATTCCTTAAATTAGTAATAATTAAATTTCATTATTTAACTAAAACTTTAAAAAAGTAATTCTATGAAAAATTTATTTTTGATGTCTGCTTTAGTATTAGGCGGATTAGTATCGGCAAACGCTCAGTCCACAGTTAAGTCAACAATTAACTCTATGGAGGCTCCTAAATTATCCGAAAAAGTAGGCATGAGTCCTATTAAAAAAGGGAATTGGATGGTAGGAGGAGCTGTTGGATCATTGGGTTACAGCTTTGAAGGAGAAAACTTCAACATTAATGTAATGCCAAAAGCTGGTTATTTTGTTACAGATGGTATTGCGCTTGGTTTAGAAACTGGAGTAGGTTTCCAAACGGTTAAAGGTGGTGATAATGTTTGGAATTATACCTTTATGCCTTTTGCTCGTTATTATTTCCCAGAGGGAGCTAGTGAAACGGGTAGATTCTATGGAAATGGTAAATTAGGTATTAGTGGTGCTTCTGCAACAGCAGAAAACAATAATGAAACCTCTTTTGCTTTTGGTGTAGGTTTAGGGTACTCTCACTTTGTATCTCGTAACGTTGCTTTAGAGGCAGAGGTGGGATACAATTACAGTAAGTCTAATGCATCTACTGCAACTGCTCAAAATGGTTTAGGTGTTGCTGTTGGTTTTCAAATTTTCTTAGGAAAATAAAAACATTACTTTAAATATAAAAAGCTACCGAGAGGTAGCTTTTTTTTTTGACTCTTCACGGCTATAAAAAAAAACACCCAATCATTGATTGAGTGTTTTTTAATAGGTTTTTATTTCTTCAGATACTTCTTGTACTTAAAGTATGAGAACAGTCCGAGTAGGCCTACTAAGGCTATGGATATATAAATAAAATCTGGGGTAACAATTTTCTCTCCTTTAGCATAAGAATGCAAACCAGTCAGGTAGAAATTTACTCCAAAATAAGTCATGATAATAACATAGAAAGCCAGTATGCTGATTAAGTTATAAATCCAAGTTCCTCTTAAAGCCGGCACAAAGCGCATATGTATTACAAAAGCATACATCATAATGCTGACCAATGCCCAAGTTTCTTTTGGATCCCATCCCCAATAGCGTCCCCAACTTTCGTTGGCCCATTGACCTCCTAAGAAGTTACCGATGGTTAATAGTACCAATCCAACGGTCAAGGCCATTTCATTGATATAAGTAATCTCTTTGATGTTTAGTTGCATTTTTGCTTTGTTTTTGTCGTTGGTAAACAACATTAAAATCAAAGCGACAATTCCCAAAATCATTCCCAAGGTAAAAGGACCGTAACTCGCAACAATAACTGCTACGTGTATCATCAACCAGTAAGAGTTTAGTACCGGTTGTAAGTTTGCAATAGAAGGGTCCATCCAGTTTAAATGAGCCGTCCATAGAATCATACCTGCAACAAAAGCAGTAGCGGCTATAGTTAGTTCCGATTTTCTACCGAAGTAGATACCGAATAACATCGTGGCCCATCCTACATAAATCATCGACTCATAAGCATCACTCCATGGAGCATGTCCAGAAACATACCAACGCATCGCAAGTCCTAGGGTATGAGCAACAAATAAAATCCAAGTGACAACGGTAAATATTCGAATTGCTTTAGCTGCAAATTTTGCAGGTTTGACGATTTGAATAATAATGAAAATAAACATTACCACGGCCACCAACATATAATAGGTGTATAGCGATTTGAATACGTCGTATTTATTATATAATAACTCCGCTTTCACTTTGCTGTCAGAAGGGATTACATTAGCACCGTATTTCTTTTGAAAACCGTGTAAGGAAACCAAAAATTCATCGGCAGCTTTATAATCTTTAGTTTCGATACTTTTTAAAAGTGACGTCATATAAAGAGGTAAAATTTCTTTGGTATACAAAGAGTCCATACCTTTCATTCCCGCTTCATTAAGTTCTAAATAGGAAACCCATTTGTTATTAGCATCATTAGGTATCGGAAAAATGGTTAATATTTTACCGCTTAAAGCAGCGTATAACAAGTTTACACGGGTATCTACTTCAATGAAATCTTTCTGAAACTGGTTTTTAACTCCAGCATGATTGGCATCGTCTAATGATTTTCCTAATTTATAATTTCCTTTATCATCAAAAAATTGAACTAAAGCGGCATATTTAGCTTTTTTATCCACTCCAATAGTCGCTCTTAAACTGTCGTTACCGCGTTTAAGCTCAATCAAAGGTACGTTGTACCACAATTGAGGAAATTGAGTCATCGATAAAAAGACCTGGTCTGAATTCATTTTTTTATAATGATCCGACTTACTGACTTTTCTCAATAATTCCGATGAAAAAGTATTAATCGGTTTCATTCGCCCTCCGGCATCTTGAATCACTAGAGATCCAAAGTGCGCCGCGTGCTCTTCAGATACTTGACTTGCTACTAGCAAAGAATCTAATTGCGGTAGATTTGGTATGTTGTGGCTGTGGTTTTTTGGCGACTGAGCAAACATACCAACTGAACAAAACAAGATTAATAGGGTAAGTAACTTAGCTTTTTTCTCTCTCACTTTATTTAGTTTTTTTCTTAAGTCATTAAATCGGGTATCTCTGTCAAATAGGATTGCGAGCATTCCGATATACAAGAAAGTGTATCCGATATAGGTAATCCAAGTTCCCCACCAGTCGTGGTTCACAGACAATATGGTCCCTTTTTCATCTTCGTCAAATTGAGCTTGGAAAAAGCGGTAACCTTTATAGTCTAAGATGTTATTCATGAAAATGCGTGCATCAAATTTTTCATCCGGTGCTATTACAGTAACTTTACTTTCAAAAGCGGAATAACTCTTTTCAGTTCCAGGATATTTATCTGCAACAAACTCATTCAATTGAATTTTAAACGGCAATTCGTAAGTTTTGCTACCAAACATCATCGTAAATTCTAGGTCTCCCAATTGAATAGAAGTAGGAACTCCCATACGACCTTTGTTTCCTTTTAAGATAATTTCTTCCTCTTTACCTTGTGTACGTACAGTCAATACTAAAGCATTTTCCGTTTGGGTATCTTTATAATTTCCGTTTGATTTTAGAACGATTTTACCTTTAGTCGGTAGTTCTGGAAAAACGAATTTTGCTCCTGCTACATTATAGAGTGATCGAAACATCAATTCTTGTTTGCTGTCTTTAGCTACCGTACCTTTAAATTGGTCGGCCATTCTCATAAAATCTCCTTCAAATGGCGTGTCGATAGCATAATTATCTCCATCCTTGTGGATATTGATGGCACCAGCAGTTGGTTGATTAAAGGCAAATAATACGTTGTGAATACTCGTAACTTCTCCTTCTTTAAGGAAGTGCTCGTGACGCTCGCCATCACCGGATTCAACCATTTTTAAAAAAAACACTCCTTTTTCATCAGCCTGAATTTCTTCAGTAGCTCCCATGATATAATCCTTGTATTCCACTTCAAAAGGAATTCCATTAAATTCCTTTTTCATTTTGAAGTAATTATTTGTCGCGCCTGACATTAATTTAGGCTCTTCAAAAGTTAATCGCTTCATTTCACCCTGATAGTCTCCATCGGCCATTACCGTTAAAAACGTTTTGTCAGAGAAAAAATGACTAGAGGCTTCACCCTCTCTAATAGGCATCATTCCTTCAAAACTGATGTATCTAGTAACAAATGCACCGGTTAAAATTAAGATAAATGATAAGTGTAATAAAAGGGTTGCCCATTTTTCTTTTTTGTGTAATTGATAACGTTTGATGTTACCGATAAAGTTAAAAACGAAAATAAGCATAATGGCTTCAAACCATTTGGCGTTATAGATCATGATTCTAGCTGTATCCGTATTGTATCGGTCCTCAATAAAAGTTCCAATACCCAATGCAGCAGCAAACACAATAAATAAAACAGCCATCAGTCGAGTAGACGAAAAAAAGGCAAAAATTTTTTTATCCATGATTTTGTTGTTCTTGGTTTTTTTATAATCCAACAAAAATAACCAAAAAGGGGAGCTTTTGTGGATATTTAACTTAATATTTGGTTGTGTTGTTTTTTTGTTTAAAACTCTAACGAAAATCGCTTACATTTGCAACATACACACAAAAAAGGAAGGTTAATGTACCTGTTTTTAGGTGCTTTGAATTTCATTATTAAAGCTTATTTTAATTTTAGATTAAACATAAAAACAATGCCAAAAGTATCATCAAAAGGGCAAAATATGCCTGAGTCTCCAATTAGAAAATTGGTTCCTTTTGCGGAAATAGCCAAGAAAAAAGGAAATAAAGTATATCATTTGAATATCGGTCAACCCGATATCAAAACTCCAGAGGTCGCTTTGAATGCTGTGAAAAATGCAGATATTACCGTTTTGGAATACAGCCATTCAGCGGGTTTTGAAAGTTATAGAACCAAGTTAGCGGCTTATTATCAAAAACATCATTTACCGATTAATGTAGAGGATATCATCATTACCACAGGTGGTTCTGAAGCATTGATATTCGCTATGGGTAGTACGATGGATGCCGGTGATGAAATTATTATACCGGAGCCTTTCTACGCAAACTACAACGGGTTTTCAACTTCAACTGGGGTGAATATTGTACCGGTCATGTCTTCTATTGAAAATGATTTTGCCTTACCTGCTATTTCGGAATTTGAGAAATTGATCACTGCAAAAACCAAAGCCATATTAATTTGTAATCCTGGAAACCCTACTGGGTATTTGTATTCTAAGGAAGAGATTAGTCAATTGGCGGAACTGGTAAAAAAACATGATTTGTTTTTAATTGCTGACGAAGTATATAGAGAATTTACTTATGGTGAACACAAACACGTGTCTATAATGAGTTTTCCTGAAATTGAGCAAAACGCTATTATGATTGACTCGGTTTCGAAACGTTACAGTATGTGTGGTGCTCGTATCGGATGTATAGTGTCAAAAAACAAAGAGTTAATGGGCGCTGCAATGAAATTTGCTCAAGCGCGTTTAAGTCCACCGACTTATGCTCAAATCGCTTCAGAAGCTGCATTAGATACCCCTCAAAGTTATTTTGATGAAGTTATTGAAGAATATAAAGAACGCCGTGATGTGTTTATCGAAGCACTACAAGGAATTGAAGGTGTGCAAGTAGGCGTTCCTAACGGTTCTTTCTATTGTGTAGCTAAGTTCCCAGTCAAAAGCGCTGATGATTTCGCAAAATGGATTTTAGAATCCTACGATTATCAAGGTGAAACGGTTATGGTTGCTCCTGCAGCTGGTTTTTATTCTACACCGGGTGTTGGATTGGATCAAGTTCGTTTGGCTTATGTACTGAAGAAAGAAGACTTGTTGCGTTCGGCAGAGATCTTGAAACAAGCTTTAAAAGCATACCGTCTTATTGAAAAATAAGCCTCGTATTCTTATAAAAAAAAACACTCCATAAAGTATGATGCTGTATGGAGTGTTTTTTTATAAAGTATATTTTGAGGTGATTTTGTCAAACAAAATAAGCGACAATAACACCAAGTATGATAGTCCCGAGTTTGGTTAGATTAAAGCGGTGGTCTTCATTGCTCTCAAAAATAATGGTTGAGGAAATGTGAAATAATATCCCCACTACTATAGCTGAAATTTCAGCATAATATTTTTGTAGAGGTACAAAGCTTCCGGAAACGTAAGTTCCTAAAGGAGTCATCAAGGAAAAGACCAACATAAAAAAGAGGATCTTTTTTTTGTCCATACCTGCATTGATAAAAAAGGTAGTTAATATCACGGCAATAGGTAAGTGGTGAATGGCAATCCCCCATGCTAGATTCAGGTTTTGACTTAGGGGCATACCTTCCAATAAAGCATGTATGCAAAGACTGATAAATAGTAGCCAAGGCATTGCATCCATTTTGTGTGGAAGGTGCACATGACCATGCTCGGCACCTTTAGAGAAATATTCTAAAATAATCTGAAATACAATCCCAACCATTATAAAAATACCAATACTGCTGCTATGACTGTGATCGTGCTCTAGTCCACCGTGATGGAGGGGCTCAGTACTTGCATAAACTTCGGGTAACAAATGGGTTACCGTTAAGGTCAGTAAAAAGGAGCCGCTGAAAGCCAATAATAACTTTAGGTTCTTTTTGTTTTTTGGTCGCAATAAAATAGCGATCAAATAACCGATGAGTATAGATAGTAATGGAAGGATGTAAACCATTTTATTTAAAAATCATAATTAAACGTTCGGACTCTCCTTTATAAAACTTTTTTAAGCGGTAATCTCCAAAAATATCCAATAAATTGATATCGGATTCTTCCATCATTTTTTCGAAATCCTCTAGGCGAAAAGCGCGTACACGTTCTGTGAACTCATAATGTTGCCCTTGGTCGTCAAAGGCGATATCTTTGATGATAAATCCATCCTCATAACGTCTCTTTAAATGAAATTCAATACCGTCAACCGTTTTTGTTTCTTCGGGAATTAGGTTGGGAATAACCTTGTCCACATTCATAAAATCCATAACGGCAAAGCCGTATTCATTTAGACTATCACGAATGGCTTTTAAGGTTTTGACGTTGTCACTTTCGTCGTTAAAATATCCGAAACTCGTGAATAGATTAAAAATAGCATCGTATTGTTGAGGCAGTGGTTGTCTCATATCGTGCACATCAAAATGCAATTTGTCGTTTTCGTGTTTTTTAGCGTCTTTGATGCTGTTTGCTGATAAATCAACTCCTGTCACATCATAACCCAATTGATTTAAGTAAATCGAGTGACGCCCTTTTCCGCAAGCAAGGTCAAGAATTTTAGCTTCTTCAGGAAGATTTAAATATTGAGTCAAATTGTCCATGAATAACTGGGCTTCTTCATGATCCCGATCCTTATATAATGTATGGTAATACGACGTGTCAAACCACGAAGCATACCAATTTGTTGATTCTTTTTGCATGAGTTGCTTAATTTCTTTTATAGCCTGTAAATTTACTCTATTTTTGTGGAATATTATATTTTAAATAAATATTCCTAATTTGGAATAAGCCTATGGAAAATTTTAAAATGATCGCTAAAACTTTTTTTGGTTTTGAAGAAATTCTAGCTAGAGAGTTGGAGCTTTTGGGAGCGAGAAGAGTGGAACAAGGAGTTCGTATGGTTAGCTTTGAAGGCGATAAAGGGTTTATGTATAAAGCTAATTTAGCTTTGAGAACTGCTTTAAAAATATTAAAACCAATTGAACAATTTGCCGTTTACAATGAAGAGAATCTCTATAGAGGGATTCAAAGTATTGATTGGTCCAAGTACATTACTGCAGAGCAAACTTTTGTCGTGGATGCTACGGTGAATTCGGATAACTTTAATCACTCTCAATTTGTAGCTTTAAAGACGAAAGATGCGATAGTTGATCAATTTAGAAACGATACGGGTAAAAGACCGAGTATCGATAAGGATTTTCCGGATTTAAGAGTCAATATTCACATTCAAGGTGATATGTGTTCTGTTGCTTTGGATTCTTCTGGTAATTCCCTACACCAACGTGGTTATAAAACCGCTACGAATATCGCTCCGATCAATGAAGTTTTGGCAGCAGGTATGTTGTTGATGTCGGGTTGGAGTGGACAAAGTGATTTTATGGACCCGATGTGTGGTAGTGGAACCATCTTGGCAGAAGCAGCGATGATCGCTTGTAATATTCCTGCGAATATCAATCGTAAGGAGTTTGCCTTTGAGAAATGGAAAGATTGGGATAATGATTTGTTTGATCAAATTACGGATTCACTGTTTAAAAAAGTTAGAGAGTTTCACTACACCATTAAAGGGTATGATAAAGCTCCTTCTGCTGTGATGAAAGCTAAAGACAATATTCGCAATGCGAATTTAGATGAATATATAAAAATTGAACAAGCGAACTTTTTTGATTCTGAAAAAGAAACAGAAGGGCCTCTTCATATGGTTTTTAATCCACCTTATGGCGAACGATTGGATATTGATTTAGAAAATTTTTATAGAGAGATCGGTGATACGTTAAAGAGAAGTTATCCAGGTACATCAGCTTGGTTTATTACAGCCAATTTGGAGGCCTTGAAATTTGTTGGACTGAAACCTTCGCGAAAAATCAAACTTTTCAATGGAAAATTAGAAGCGCGTTTTGTCAAATACGAAATGTATGCAGGCAGCAAAAGAACCAAGTTTCAAACCAATCCTGATAGTGATATCGTATAATTTTTTAAATAATTCACATGAGTACAAAAGTAAAAACTTTCCTGTTACAATTTATTAGCTTTGCTGTTCTATTCTTTCTTGTAAGAGTATTAATCGTTGAGTTTACCGCATTATCTGGATTTTGGATTCCTTTGACAAGCGCGGTTGTGGCAACGATCTTAGCTCCTCAGTTTAGAAATGTTACGACAGCTGATGGAGATCGTATTTTGATGAAATGGATTTTTATGAAAGGAGTGAAAACGTTTAAATAAAATAGTTTATTACATTTTAAATCTATAAGGGTTGTCTTGTGAAAGGCAGCCCTTTTTTTATTGCAGAGAGCAGTAGATGAAGTTATTTTTTAAACTTTAAATATGTTCTAATAATGACATATTTATAAATATGTTCTAATAATGACATATTTTTAATTATGTTGTATTTGTGACATATTTTTTTATTTTTTATTTGATTTATAAATTGTATTTTTGAAAGGTAAATTCATTATTATGACTGCAATATTAACTGGGGATATTATCAATTCTAGATCGGTCGAACCTCAAGAGTGGCTTCCTGTCCTTGAAAAATCATTGGCATTATTAGCTGCTGATCGCAGTGGTTGGGAGGTTTTTAGAGGTGATAGTTTTCAGTTAGAAGTTGGGGTAGATCAGGCTTTAAAAGCTGCATTGTATTTAAAGGCTACCTTAAAGCAAATTAAGGGTTTAGATGTTAGGATTTCAATTGGTATTGGTGAAAAGAACTATGCCGATTCGAAATTGTCCCAATCTAATGGCAGTGCTTTTATTCATTCGGGAGAAGCTTTTGATCGATTAAAGCACAAAACCCTGAGTTTTCAAAGTGATGATTCATCGTGGAACGAAATTATAAATCTGTTTTTAGACTTGATTTCAACCATAGTTAATGCTTGGACCCCTGTTTCTATATATTTGATTCAAAAAATGTTTGATAATCCTGATTTTACACAACTGCAATTGGCGGAATTGACGAAGATGAATCAAGGTAATATCAGTAAGGCGTTAAAAAGGGGGGGATATGATGAAATTCAAAAAGTATTACAGTATTATGTAAAAAACAACCCCTTATGATTAGTGTGCTTTTTTTAAAACTATTACTAGCTCATTTTTTAGGTGATTTTCTTTTGCAACCCGCAAATTGGGTAACGGATAAAGAGGCGAAAAAAATACGTTCGAAATATTTGTATTACCATATAGCTGTTCACGCAGTATTGTTGGGTGTGCTACTTTGGGGAACTGCAAATTATTTTAGTATTATAGGCTTGGTAGTAGTGTCTCATTACATTATAGATCTCTTAAAGTTGTATTTTGGAGAAAAAATTGTTCAGCCTTGGGCGTTTTTTATCGATCAAATCGCACATTTAAGCGTACTAGTTTTTGTAGCCGCATTTTATGAATCTTGGACTTGGAATTTAGATATACTTAATGATCCTACCTTTGTGCTACTGGGCTTGTGTTTATTATTAACGACGGTTGTAGCTGCTATAGTCATGAAGGTTTTGATTTCAACTTGGAAGATTGATGACGAAGGTGTTGCCTTAAAAAATGCTGGAAAATATATAGGAATTTTAGAACGTTTATTTGTTTTTGGATTTGTAATCATGAATTTTTGGGAGGGTGTTGGTTTTCTTTTAGCGGCTAAATCAATTTTTCGTTTTGGTGATTTAACGCGTGCAAAAGATCGTAAATTAACCGAATATGTTTTGATAGGTACTTTGCTGAGTTTTGGAATGGCAATGGGGTGTGGTGTGCTTTTCAATAAATTGCATCAACTGATTACAAGCTGATGATGTCGTACTTTTTTAAACTTGCTACACAAAAACTCCGATCGGCAAGATAAATAGCTGTAATGTTCTTTTGTAAGGAATCAATTGTGCCGTTTATCTCTAACTGATCTGTAGCTCGTGTAGGTTAAGAATGAGCAAATGCCAGACTGCTGAGCAGAAGGCTACCCAGTAATACCAACAAACAGATGATGTAAAATTTCTTATTCATAACTTGAATTCTAAACAAATATAGTTAAATTTTAAATATGTCGTATTGATTTTTTTTCGATTCTTTTGATTGTTAGTGATTTAATGTTGGTGTTTGGTTGTGTTGGTCTACTAAAAGTTGCTTTTTTGGCTGTTTTAACGCGCTAAACTGCGCCAAGTGTTTGGTTGAGATCTCAAGTGCCTCAAATGGGTTTGCTTATCTAGGTCATGGTTGGTGTAGTGTTGGTACAAAGGATTTAGGCTTTAAAACACCTTATATTAAAATGAATAAGCAGTTTGTTCAGCAAAACTTTTTTTATAGGTAAATCCAGCGAATTTGAAAAGAAACGCTACCAGATAATAAAAGGATAATATGGGGTATAATACAAAAAATGCCTTATTTTTACGGGAAATTAAAAAATACTATGAGTACTATAAATTGGAAAACGGCTATGGAGTTTGAAGATATCACTTATAAAAAATGTGATGGAGTCGCTCGAATAGCTTTTAATAGACCCGATGTACGAAATGCATTTCGTCCGAAGACAACCAGTGAATTGTATAAAGCGTTTTACGACGCACAAGAGGATACCAGTATTGGTGTGATTTTACTTTCGGCAGAAGGGCCTTCATCTAAGGATGGGGTGTATTCTTTTTGTAGTGGTGGAGATCAAAAAGCACGTGGTCATCAAGGTTATGTAGGAGAAGATGGTATGCATCGTTTGAATATATTGGAAGTACAGCGCTTAATTCGTTTTATGACTAAAGTAGTCATTGCTGTTGTACCGGGATGGGCAGTAGGCGGAGGTCATAGCTTGCATGTAGTTTGTGATTTGACTTTAGCGAGTAAAGAACATGCTATTTTTAAACAAACGGATGCCGATGTAACCAGCTTTGACGGTGGATATGGATCAGCGTATTTGGCTAAGATGGTCGGGCAAAAGAAAGCTCGAGAGATCTTTTTCTTAGGACGTAATTATTCCGCTCAAGATGCTTTTGAAATGGGAATGGTCAATGCAGTTATTCCACATGATGAATTAGAAGATACAGCCTTTCAATGGGCTCAAGAAATATTGGAAAAATCTCCTATGTCTATAAAAATGTTGAAGTTTGCGATGAACCTTACTGATGACGGTATGGTTGGGCAACAAATTTTTGCAGGAGAAGCTACTCGTTTAGCCTATATGACTGATGAAGCCAAGGAGGGAAGAGATGCTTTCTTAGAAAAGAGAAAGCCGAATTTCGTTAAACAATGGATTCCTTAATAGATCATAAAATTTGTTGGTCTATTGGATATAGGAATTGCTAGTAGCAAGCTCTGGAAGTAAACGGGTTATACTATATTTGTTAATAAACAACCATGAAAGAATTTTCAAATCACTTTATAGACACTTCACAATTGCCTTCAATTGATGAAGTGTCTTTTTTATCATTAGATCCCAAATACAAAAAAGTGGTCGCGATAAATGCAACGCTAGTTTCTGTGCTGATCATTGGCGTTGGACTTCTTTTTTATTGGTGGGATTATAAGTTAGCAAAAGAAGAAAATCCTCAATTTCTTGCTGTTGTTGTCCTAGCGGCAGCCTTATTAATAGCGCTGTTTGTATGGGTGATTTCGATCTTAGGTGTTTCGAGGAAATCGTATGCCTTTAGAGAAAAAGACGTCATATATAGAAGCGGTATCATACTTAAAACAGAAATCGTAATCCCTTATAATAGAGTGCAACATGTTGCGCTACATGAAGGAATGATTTCACGGATATATCAATTGGCCGCTTTGGAATTTTATACTGCTGGAGGAGCAAATGGAGATTTAAAAATCCCTGGAATTCCAAAAGAACAAGCCGAGCGTATCAAACAATTTATCGTAGATATGGTGCATCAGGTCAATTTTGAAAGCACAGCTGAAATAAACGATAATTCAGAGGAAAATCAACCGGAGAATAAAGATGTTTCAACAGCAGATGGAGAATTTTAGCCAACCCCAAAGGCAATCCAAAATTGGTATTATTGCCCATTTTCTGTATGCTTTGCAAAAATTGCTAAGAGCTTTTGTTCCCCTTTTGATTATTATCTTATTAAAGGCAGAATCACAAACGCGTATCTACGTGATTGTTGGTAGTGTGTTTTTGTGCGTGTTGCTGTTGGTGATGGCTTATTTGAATTTTAAAAACTTCTACTTTTATATAAGGCCGGAGAGTAATGAATTTATCGTTGAAAAAGGCGTGTTCAATCGATCTAAGATCATGATTCAACTCGAAAAAATTCAACAGGTTAATATCAACCAAAGTTTTGTTCAAAAGTTGGTCGGTGTTTTTGCGGTCGAAATCGATTCAGCGGGTGGTTCAGGAAAAGAGGTTATGATCAATTCGGTCAGTTATGAGGTTGCCATAGCGCTCAAGCGTTGTTTACTCGAACACACTGTAAGTGTTGCTTCTGATACGGGGGCAGATTTGACTCAAACGACTAGCGATCAAAACACGAAGACCAGTAAAATCAGTATGGGAAGTTTGATTAAAGTGGGTTTGACCTCACGATATATTCAAACATTCTTGATTATTTTATTGTTTTTAAATACTATTTACGAACAGTTAACCAATTATTTAGGGGATCGATTTGAATTGGATCCCGAGCAAATGGAGGCCTATGTCAATCAATATTGGATTGGGTATGTTATCTTGTTTTTTGCTGTCCTTTCCATATTGTCCGTTTTGATCATTAATTTGATTCGTATACTGTATAAGTTTTACAATTTTACCATAATTAAAGAATCGAACTCCTTGTTATTGAGTTTTGGTTTATTGGCGACTCGAAGTACAATCATTAGGCCCAATCGCGTTCAGGTTATCAAAACAGTTCAGAATTATTTTCAAAAGAGGTGGGATATACTGCAAATTCATATCCGACAAGTCGCTGGAGAAGAGTCTGACAAACAAAATAAGAAGTCCGCTCTTGAAATACCAGGCTGTTCTGCTGTAGAGAAAGAAGATTTGTTTCAAATGATTTATGGACAGCAACCTGTTGAAGGTGTCGCGCTTAAATCGAGTAATCGTTTTTTTTGGACGCGTTTTTTCTTTTTTGGTTTATTGCCCATCGTGCTGTTTTTACTATTCTTTAGGGACTATATCGCAAATATGGAGTGGTATGCAGTGTTGCCGTTATATCTGATATTGGTTTCTGGGGTCAGCTATCGGATGTATCGCCTTCGTACGTTATATATTCATCCGAAATTCATTGTGATAAAAAAGGGATTTTGGGATATTTCGAGAGAAATTATTGAACCCTATAAAATTCAGAAGATAGAGACCACGCAGTTTTTCTGGCAACGAACCAGTGATATAGGTGGTGTTAGTTTGTATACTGCAGGAGGAGTACTTCGATTCAACAGTACCAAATATTCTGAAATCAAAAAATATGTAGATTATTGGTTGTTTCAAATAGAGACATCCACAAAAAATTGGATGTAGATTATAATTAAAAAGAAAATGACAAAAACTAAAGCTTGGGTTGACGCCGCTCGTTTGAGAACATTGCCGTTATCGGTTTCAGGAATACTCGTAGGAAGTGCTTGTGCGTTTAAAGCAACCCATACGATGAGTAATTATTGGTGGATTTTTTCGTTAGCCATGCTGACTACTTTATTACTTCAGATATTATCTAATTTTGCAAATGATTATGGTGATGGGGTTAAGGGAACGGACAACCACACTCGCGTAGGGCCGCAACGGGCGGTACAGAGTGGTATCATCTCAGCCGCTGAAATGAAGAAAGGCGTGATTGTTACAGCGATATTATCACTGCTGTCTGCGGTATTGTTGATTTATGTTTCTTTTGGAAGCGAACACTTTATGACGTCGATTTTCTTCTTTGTTTTAGGAGTGGCCGCTGTTGCTGCTGCAATAAAATATACGGTGGGGAATTCGGCTTATGGCTACAGAGGATTAGGAGATTTGTTTGTTTTTATCTTTTTTGGCTTGGTCAGTACGCTTGGATCGTATTACCTCTATACACAATCGTTCGGATGGTTAGAGATCTTACCAGCTATTGCGATAGGGAATTTGAGTATAGCTGTTTTAAACCTTAATAATATGCGCGATAGAGAATCTGACCAGACGTCTGGTAAAAATACTCTAGTGGTCTTATTAGGGGCTGCTAAGGCCAAGATTTATCATTATGCTATTGTCGTTGTAGCGCTTCTTGCTATCTTTATCTATGCAATTGTTATCGGGCTGCCTTGGCATCACTTTTTCTTTGTTATCGCTTATTTGCCATTTATTAAACATTTAGTCGTAGTAATCAACAATAAAGATCCTAAAAAATTGGATCCAGAAATGAAAAGAGTTGCCTTGGGAACCTTCTTTTTAGCACTGTTGTTTTCTTTGGCTTTAATTTAAAATATAAACTGAACAAATACCTAACTACCTATGAAAATTACTTATTATGGACACGCGTGTTTGGGCATTGAGATTGAGGATATTCGTTTGATTGTAGATCCTTTTATTTCGGGAAATCCCAAAGCAAAACACATTGATTTAGAAGCTATTCGTGCCGATTATATCTTGTTGACACATGCGCATGGTGATCATGTGTTGGATGTGGAGGCTATTGTTAAAAACAATCCCGAGGCTGTTATCGTTTCCAACGCAGAGATCACGGACTACTATGCGGACAAGGGCTTTCAGACTCATCCGATGAATCACGGAGGATCGTGGAAATTTGATTTTGGTAAACTGAAGTATACAATTGCCATACACTCGAGTTCATTTCCCGATGGAACCTATGGTGGACAACCGGGTGGTTTTGTCATTGAAAGTAAAAACAAAAACATCTATATCGCAGGAGATACCGCTTTGACTTATGATTTTAAGTTGATAGCAATGCGAACCAAACTGGATTTAGCTATTTTACCTATAGGTAATAACTTTACCATGGGTATTGATGACGCAGTGATTGCCTCTGAATTTTTAGAGTGTGATAAAGTAATGGGGTATCACTATGATACGTTTGGATATATTGAAATTGATCACGAATATGCGGTTAAGAGGTTTTATGAGAAAGGCAAGGACTTGATGCTTTTGAGTATCGGGGAGGCCATTGAATTGTAACGTGATAAATGTTGTTGTCAAAATCATTTTTCTAGCATTATAACAGTTTGAAATGTTGATTATTGATCAAAGCTCAACGAATTATTTACGGTTATTCTCACGGATAAAGGTGAAACAGGAGTATTGAAAAAATAGTATGTTATGAAATTGACTTATCAACGTTACGATCTGAAATTTAAAAAACCTTCCGGTACCTCTAGGGGTATCCTGACTGAGAAGGAAACTTGGTTATTAAAACTGGAAGCTTTTGGTAAAACTGGTTTGGGGGAGTGTGGTATTTTGCGATCGCTGAGTTTTGATGATAGACCGGATTATGAAGCCAAATTAAAGTGGGTCGCTGATCATGTTCATTTGGGATTGGATGTATTATGGCAAGAGCTTTTAGAATTTCCTTCCATTCAATTTGGATTGGAGCAGGCTTTTCTGTCCTTGAAAAGTCAAGATCCCATGATTCTTTTTCCGTCGGATTTCACATCTGGAAAAGCGGCCATTGCTATTAATGGTTTGATTTGGATGGAAGATGAGGCGGGAATGAAAAAACAAATCGACGAAAAGATTCAGGCGGGTTTTAACTGCGTGAAACTCAAAATTGGCGCCATAGATTTTGAATCGGAAATGCGTCTTTTGCGTTATATTCGAACGCAATTTACAGCAGAGGAAATCGAATTACGTGTGGATGCCAATGGAGGTTTCGATTACAGTAATGCTTTAAATAATCTTTGTAAATTATCTGAATTACAAATACATAGTATTGAGCAACCTATTAAAGTTAAGGAGTATGACAGCATGGCAGAGCTGTGCAGGCTTAGTCCTTTGCCGATTGCTTTAGATGAGGAGTTGATTGGGGTAACCAAACCCAGCGATAAGGAAAATCTATTGGATGAAATTCGACCGCAATTCATCATTTTAAAGCCGAGTTTAGTCGGAGGATTTCGAGGTTGTACCGAATGGATTGCATTGGCAGAAGCTCGGGGCATTGGGTGGTGGATTACCTCAGCACTCGAAAGCAATATCGGATTAAATGCTATTGCTCAATGGACTTTTACACTCAACAATATTATGCCGCAAGGTTTGGGCACCGGTGGATTATACACCAATAATTTTGAGGCTCCCTTAGTGGTTAAAAAAGGGCAGCTTTGGTACGATCCACGCTTAAAGTGGTATTTACCTGAATGCTCATAGCTCATCTTTTATGGCTTATCTAGTTTTAAAAGGCTATTTTTTTAAAAATAAGCACGCTTTAAAGTTTTGTTTCCGTTTTTTTTTATTTTAGCTACTATGAGATCTAGGCAAGTTGTTGAGATAGTTTGTGGCTCGAGTACCATGAATTTCAATCCGTAACAAGCCTTTTTAAATGGTGGGAACTATGGAAAGAATTAGGGTCAAAACGTTGAAATCACATCAAATTACAGTTCATTTTTTTGAATCAGAACAACCTATAGATGAAGTGGTCATTATCGTTTCAGCCACAGGTGTTCGACAGCAGTACTATGGGTACTTCGCTGATTATTTGGCTGAAAACGGTTTTCACGTGTTCTGTTTTGATTATACGGGTATCGGAGAATCGACCTCAACACCTTTGCGAGAAGTAAAAACAACGGCTGTAGAATGGGCTTCAAATGATTTAGAATGCGTGATTCAATATGCAGAACAGCGATTTCCACAACATAAAACCCATCTGATAGGACATAGTATAGGCGGACAAATCATGGGCTTTGCTCCAAGTGCTGTCAGAATTTCGAATATACTACTTGTCGCTTCTCAAAGCGGTTACTGGGGCTTGTGGAAAGGCTTTAGTCGATATGGTTATTGGGCGATTTGGAATATGGTTATTCCCATTTCGTTAAAGATTTTTGGTTATTTACCATCCAAACGACTTATGGGGATGGAAAATTTACCCAAAACCATGGCAAAGCAGTGGAGTGATTGGTGTAGGCATAAAAACTACTTTGTCGAGACCACAGATGAAAATCAAAGATATCACCACCAAATCAAAAGTGCCTTATTTTCGTTTAGCTTGGAAGGAGACAACTTCGCGCCTCCAAAAGCTGTAGATTGGTTAGCAGCACAGTATAGTAGTGCCGAAGTCCGTCGCATACATTTGCATCCTAAGGATTTTAATATAAAAAAAATCGGACATTTTGATGTGTTTCGCTCGCACTCCGAACCCAACATTTGGCCTGTCTTGCTAAATTCATTGAAGAATACATAACTAAGGGAAAATAGGGAGGGGGGTGTTGTTTTATGTTTAGTTACAAGCCAAAAAATAAAAAACCGCTGTATCCATAAAGGACACAGCGATTTTCTCAAACAAACTAAACCAATCGTATTTGTTTCTTAGAAACAATATTCGTTTTTCTCTACCAATTTGGTAGCGATGATCTCTCTTAATTTGGCGACATTAGGCAAGTTGGTGTATTTGGTAAACCTTCTCAATCCCATTAACATCATGCGTTGCTCATCGTCTTCTGCAAAAGAAGCGATACCTTCTTTACCTTTTTCTATGATGATATCCACAGCGTGATACAAATACAATTGAGCCATAGCAATTTGTTCGCTCACCGTATCTTTCCCTTGTGCTTTGGCCAGTTTTTCGGTTCTTAGAATACCGCTTTCTGCCATGTAAATTTCAATTAACATGTCCGAAGCTGCCATTAATAATTGTTGATGCTGATCTAGATCAGGACCATATTTTTGTACTGCACTACCGGCAACCATTAAAAAGGCTTTTTTCAAGTTGACGATGATTTGTTTTTCTTCAGCAAATAATTCGGAATAATCCGGTGTGTCGAAATCGGGGATTCCGATCAGTTCTTCACCGACTTTCATAGCGGGACCCAATAAGTCTACTTGGCCTTTCATCGCTTTTTTAATCAGCATACCCACGGTAAGCATGCGGTTGATTTCGTTGGTTCCCTCGTAAATTCTTGAAATACGAGCATCTCTCCAAGCGCTTTCCATCGGCGTGTCTTCTGAGAAGCCCATACCTCCAAATATTTGAATACCTTCATCAGCACAATGCTGAACGTCTTCGGATACCGCTACCTTTAAGATCGAACATTCGATAGCAAATTCCTCAACGCCTTTAAGTTCTGCCTCTTGATGAGAGTTGCCTTCTGCGATTCTCGCCTTGATACGATCCTCTATACTCGCTGCAGCACGGTAAGAAGCACTTTCACCGATATAACAATTGGTTGCCATCTCGGCCAATTTACTTCTGATTGCTCCAAATTGAGCAATAGGAGTTTTAAATTGGATGCGTTCATTGGCGTAAGTAACCGATTGAGTAATTAATCGACGTTGTGAATCCAAACAAGCAGCAGCCAATTTGATTCTACCAATATTTAGGGCGTTCATGGCTATTTTAAAGCCGTTTCCGCGCTCCGAAAGCATGTTCTCTACCGAAACCTTAGTATCGTTAAAAAACACCTGACGCGTAGAAGAGGCGCGAATTCCTAATTTGTGTTCTTCTTCTCCTAAGCTGATACCGTTACTCGGATCGTTTTCGACTATAAATCCGGTGATGTTTTTATCGTCGCCAATTCGGGCAAATACAATAAACAATTGGCAGAATCCCGCATTGGAAATCCACATCTTTTGTCCTGTTATTTTGTAATATTTACCATCGTCGGAAAGTACTGCTTTGGTTTTACCTGAATTCGCATCGGATCCCGCTTCTGGTTCGGTCAAACAATAGGCGCCAAACCATTCACCAGTAGCCAGTTTCGGTACGTATTTTTTCTTTTGTTCTTCTGATCCGTAAAGGGTAATCGGCATGGTTCCAATTCCCGTATGTGCTCCAAAGGCTGTCGAAAAAGATCCCGTCGCTCCTGAAATATAATCACATACTAACATGGTTGAAACAAATCCCATCCCCAATCCACCGTATTCCTCAGGAACAGCAACTCCTAAAAGTCCCAGTTCTCCTGCTTTTTTCATACAGTCTTTGGTGAACTCGTAATCTTTCTTTTCAAAACGCGATTTGTTAGGCCAAATTTCCTTATTGACAAACTCCTTGACAGAGTCGCGCATCATAATTTGCTCTTCAGAGAAATCCTCTGGAGTGAATATGTCTTCTGAGCGGGTTTCTTTTACTAAAAATTGTCCGCCACGTGTGATGTTTTCCATGGTAATATGTTTTTTGATTTTTGGTTCATAGTTGTGATAATTTGGAAGGAACTAACACTAGGAGAGTGCGAGCTCAAATTCAATATTATCGTCGGTTTGTATTTCGTGAGAACACGAATGCTTTAAATCTTCGCTTTGATTACAATAATTCATAAATCCCAGCAGCTCCCTGTCCGGTACCTACACACATGGTAACCATACCGTATTTTTGTCCGCGTTTTTTCATTTCATCAAACAATTGAACGGATAGTTTGGCTCCAGTACATCCTAGGGGATGTCCCAAGGCAATAGCACCACCATTGACGTTGACAATGTCTGGATTGAGTCCTAATTCGCGAATTACAGCCAGAGATTGTGAAGCAAAGGCTTCATTGAGTTCGATTAACTCGATATCTTTTAATTGTAGTCCTGCTTGTTTCAGGGCTTTTGGAATGGCTTTTACCGGTCCCATCCCCATAATTTTGGGTTCTACACCTGCTGCCGCATAGTTGACTAAACGAGCAATTGGCTCTAAATTCAATTCTTTGACCATTTCTTCAGACATAATCAATACAAAGGCTGCTCCGTCGCTCGTTTGAGAGGAGTTTCCAGCAGTTACGCTTCCGTCAGCGGCAAATACCGGTCTTAATTTAGAAAGGGCGTCTATGGACGTTCCAAGGCGTGGTCCTTCATCTTTAGTTACCGTATAGGATTTCGTGGCTTTCTTTCCGTTTTCACCAACATATACTTGGTCGATCGTAATCGGGACAATCTGTTGGTCAAATTTTCCCTCTGCCTGTGCTTTTAATGCTTTTTGGTGAGAGTGGAAGGCAAACTCATCTTGGTCCGCTCTACTAACGTTAAATTGTTTGGCAACGGCTTCTGCGGTAAGTCCCATTCCCCAATAATAACTTTCATTACCCGCTTTGGCGACTTGATAGTCTGGAGTGGGTTTATAACCTCCCATAGGGATATAACTCATGCTTTCTGCGCCACCTGCTATAATACAATCGGCCATGCCGGATTGAATTTTGGCCGTAGCCATACCTATGGTCTCAATTCCAGAGGCACAATATCTATTGACTGTTACTCCCGGTACATCATTGATCTTTAATCCCATTAACGAAATTAAACGCGCCATGTTTAATCCTTGCTCTGCTTCAGGCATCGCATTTCCGACCATCACATCATCAATACGACTGCGATCAAAATCGGGTAGGGATTGCATTAGGAATTCTATGGTTTCTGCTGCCAATTCATCAGGTCTTTTAAATCGGAATACACCTTTTGGGGCTTTTCCAACCGCCGTACGATAGGCTTTTACTATATATGCTGTTTTCATATTTTCTTGGTTTTAGGGGTTTGCTAGACTTGTTATCCGATTAATTGCGTAAGGGTTTTCCTTTGGTTAACATAAATTGAATGCGCTCTAAGGTTTTACGTTCGCCACAAAGCGATAAAAAGGCCTCACGTTCCAAGTCTAATAAATATTGCTCCGATACTAAAGTAGACTCCGATAGATCTCCACCGGCCATGACATAAGCCAATTTATTAGCGATCTTCTTATCGTGTTCAGAGATATAGTGACCAGCCTGCATGCTGTCTGTTCCTACTAAGAACATTCCCAAGGCTTGTTTTCCCAGTACTTTAATGTCTTTGCGTTTGATCGGTTGGGTATAACCCGCTTGTGCCATTAACAAAGCGTGTTTCTTTGCTTCAGCGATTTGACGATCACCGTTGACTACCACAACATCTTTTCCTTTTTGAAGTATTCCCAAATCATAAGCTTCGTAGGCAGAAGTCGAAACTTTAGCCATGGCGATCGCCATAAAATATTCTTGTAAGACATTGAGTTCAACGTCATTTTTTCTAAAGGTATCCGATGCTCTAAGGGTCATTTCCTTACAACCACCACCGCCGGGGATTAATCCAACTCCAAATTCAACCAATCCTATATAGGTTTCTGCCGCAGCTACAACCTTATCGGCATGTAAACTTAATTCGCATCCACCGCCCAATGCCATAGCATGGGGAGCGGCGATAACGGGAATTCCCGAATAACGAACGCGCATCATGGTGTCTTGAAAAGTTTTAATAGCGATGTTGAGTTCATCGTAGTCTTGTTCTGCAGCCATCATAAAAATCATGGCGAGGTTGGCGCCTGCAGAGAAATTAGCACCTTGATTTCCAACAACCAGTCCCTGGAAATCGCGTTCTGCCAAATCGATGGCTTTGTGAATCCCACTGATAACACCTCCGCCGATAGTATTCATTTTAGAATGGAATTCCAAATTGACAATTCCATCTCCCAAATCGATCAACGAAGCATCCTTGTTTCCCCAAACTTTATTAGTGTCTCTTAAATTATTCAAGATGATAAAAGAGTCTTGACCTGGAATTTTTTTATACGATTTAGTCGGAATATCATAATAATAGGTTGCACCGTCTTTTATGGTATAAAAACTATTTATACCCGATTGCAACATGTCTTCGACCCATTTAGAAACGGTTTTGTTTTCAGCCTTTAATAAACCTATGGCTTTTTCAACACCTATGGCATCCCAAATTTCAAAAGGACCGTTTTCCCATCCAAATCCAGCTTTCATCGCATCGTCGATTTTATATAAATCGTCGGTGATTTCGGGAATGCGGTTGGATACATACGAAAACATATCTGAAAAACTCTTGCGATAAAATTCACCTGCTACGTCTTGACCTTGTACCAATACTTTAAAACGATCAATTGGACGATCTATGGTTTTGGTCAGTTCAAGAGTAGGGAAGGAGGTTTTTTTAGCTTCTCTGTATTCCAGGGTGTTTAAATCTAACCCCAGTATGGTTTTGTCTACTTTTTTATAAAAACCTTGTTGTGTTTTGCTACCCAACCATTGACGTTCCATCATGGTTTGTATAAAGGCAGGTAACTTAAATAGTTCGTGCGCTTCGTCTTCTGGACAGTTTTCATACAAACCGTTAGCTACATGTACTAGAGTGTCTAAACCAACAACGTCTACCGTTCTAAAGGTGGCTGACTTCGGTCGGCCGATAACCGGACCGGTTAATTTGTCTACATCTTCAATGGTTAATTTCAACTCTTGAACCAAGTGAAACAAACTCATAATGCCAAAAATACCGATTCGATTTCCGATAAAGGCCGGGGTGTCTTTAGCAACTACAGCGGTTTTACCAAGATACTGTTGTCCGTAGTTATTTAAGAACTCTAAAACAGCGGTATCGGTTTTAGGTCCCGGTATGATTTCAAACAATTTTAAGTAACGTGCTGGGTTAAAAAAGTGCGTACCACAAAAATGTCGTTGAAAATCTTCGCTTCTGCCTTCACTCATAAAATGAATGGGAATTCCTGAAGTATTAGATGTAATTAGGGTTCCCGGCTTGCGGTATTTTTCAATTTGTTCAAAAACCGATTTCTTAATATCTAATCGCTCCACCACAACTTCTATAATCCAATCAACATCTTTGATTTTAGGTAAATCATCGTCAATATTTCCAGTAGTTATTCTGCTAGCAAAGGAAATGTCATAAATAGGAGATGGTTTTGATTTTAAGGCGGTAGTCAAATGCATATTTACATTTCGGTTTCTAACACTCGGATCTTGTAAGGTCAAACCCTTTTTCTCCTCCTCTGGAGTCAATTCGCGAGGAACGATATCAAGAAGTAAAACTTCCACACCGATATTAGCAAAATGACAAGCAATACCAGATCCCATTATACCAGATCCTATTACTGCTATTTTCTTAATTAGTCTTTTCATGTTATAAATATTCTTTTTGGTTTCTAAGTTCTTCTATAAATTTAACCATTATAAATCAAACTATCGCAGTAGTTATGTTATTTAATGTTAAGCTTTTAGTCTTCGGAGTTAAAAATAGCTTTGTTGTTGACTAATTCCGTTATGGTTTCCGCAACCTCAATAAACGTGTGTATTTTATCTTCTCCTATATGTTGTCTAATCGTTTCATTAAATTTTAAAACCCCTGCTTTGGATAATTCCCTTTTCTCGAGACCCAGTGGTGTTAATTTGATAATGACTCCACGACCGTCTTTGGGGTTTTTCTTGCGAACGATTAATTTCTTTTCTTCCATGTTTTTTAAAGTACGGGTTAAACTTGTCGCTTCCATACCCATACTTGGCCCTAAAGCTGTCGAAGATGTGCCCTTCTCGCGATCGATACTCAACAGCGCAAAGGCAATTGCCATAGTGGCATCATATTTACTTGCTTCGTCATTATACATTCTCGCTACAGCTTGCCAAGTGGCTCTAAGGATATAGTCAATCGTTTTTTCTTTCATAGTTTAACTTTGTAATACTACTATTTACTAGATTAGTTAGTCAATAGCGATGCTGATCTTTTTATTGCGTACAGGAACTGTTCTAAAATGACTCTATTTAAAATCTGAATATCAAATATAAAAAAAAATAGTATGCATGCATACTATTTTTTAAAATTATTTTAAAAGGAAAGTTATTGGATCAAATTACTCGCGATAAATTTTATCATAAAGTTTTTGATACATCTGTATGATGATTTTACGTCTTAACTTAAGCGTAGGAGTCAATTGGTTGTTGTCAATAGACCAAACGTCAGGAGTTAGTTCAAATCGTTTAACCTGTTCCCATTTGCCAAATTGTGAATTAAACTTTTCTACTTCTTGCGCGATTCTTTTAATTACCTCAGCATTCGTACTGATTTCTAAGTCGGTTTTTCCGATATCTAATTTTTTTCTAGAGGCCCACTCTTTGATAAACTCAAAGCTTGGCTGAATCAGCGCAGCAGGCATTTTTTCGCCCTCTCCGATAACCATAATTTGTTCGATGAATCGAGATTGTTTCATGATATTTTCTATCATTTGTGGTGCCACATATTTTCCGCCAGAAGTTTTAAACATCTCTTTCTTGCGATCGGTGATTTTTAAGAAACCGTCTTCGTCTAGAATTCCGATATCGCCCGTGTGGAAGTAACCGTCTTTCATCTCTTCTTGCGTTTTTTCAGGATCTTTAAAGTACCCCATCATAACATTGGGACCTTTACAGATGATTTCACCGTCTTCGGCAATTTTAACTTCTATATTACTAAGTGGTTTTCCTACAGTGCCTATTTTGAAACCGTGATTTCTCATATCATTTACCGCGATAACAGGAGAAGTCTCTGTTAAACCATATCCTTCCATAACGGGAATTCCAGCGGCTGTAAAGATTCTGGTTAGTCGCGATTGCAAAGCTGCACTACCTGAAACGAGTAATTTCAATTCTCCACCCAAAGCATCCTGCCACTTGGAGAAGATAAGTTTTTTGGCGATCCCGAGTTTAAATTCATACCACCAACCGTTTTTCTGATACGGTTCATAGGCAAAGCCCAAATCCATAGCCCAAAAGAATATTCTTTTTTTGATACCTGTTAGTTGAGTTCCTGTTGCATAAATTTTATCATAGACCTTTTCGAGTAAACGCGGTACCACAGTCATGACTTGGGGTTTCACTTCTTTTAGGTTCTCCGTCATTTTTTCAATAGACTCCGCATAGTAGATCGAAACGCTATAGTATTGGTATAAATAGATGATCATGCGCTCAAAAACGTGACAGATCGGTAAAAAGCTTAAAGCTCTAAAGTTGTCTTCATAGTTAAAAGGAACACGCTCGGAGCTTCCGATCACATTGGAAAGTATGTTTTCATGAGAAAGCATAACCCCTTTTGGTTTACCCGTAGTTCCCGATGTATAAATCAAGGTAGCAAGATCTTTAGATGTTATCGTTGCCATGCATTGTTCTACCTCTGCTTGATTAGAAGTGTCACTACCCAATTCAAATAATTCTTTCCAGTTTTTACAACCATTAATTTCGTCAAAGGAATAAATCTCCTTTATATTGGGAAGATCGTGCTTCACTTGAATCAACTTGTCATAAATCTCTTGATCAGATACAAAACAGTATTCGGCTTCAGAATGCGTTAATATAAAATGATAATCTTCTGGACCAATCGTCGGATAGATAGGAACGTTTTGTGCGCCAACTTGTAAAACACCAATATCTAAGATACTCCAATCCGTTCTGTTGTTGGAAGAAATTACGGCTATTTTCGTGTTTTTTGCTATACCCAATCTCAATAGAGCCCTAGATATAGTATTGGCTTTGGAGATATATTCCTCGGTAGAGGTTTTTACCCATTTCCCATTTGTCTTAGTAACAAAAGCATCAGAGAGTTTATGTTGTTTTAATTGTAAATAAGGAATATCAAAAAGTCTGGTAGGTGTTGTCATGATTTTCTAAATTTTAAATGCAAAGTAGTGAAAAAAAACCGATTTCACTACTCTTTGGTTGCGTTAATGTTGATAAACTACCTAGGTTCGTTAAAAGCAAAAATGAAGTTTATTTCGCTTTGTTTCAGCCGGTATTTTTTATAGTGTATTCCAGGATGCTAGGCTAATATAATAAAAATTTGAATAGTGACGAAAATCGGGTACCTGTCATTGTTTAATTTTATGATTTATCAACGCTTAAAAGTAACTATATTAGTTTTTTGCCGAATTGTAAACGATAGAATTAGGCTCTGTAGTTTGTTTTTTGGGTATATGAGAAGATCGAACTTTTTAACATCGCCAGCTTAAGTCGTAAAACCAGCTCTTTTAATTTCTTAGAAAACCTTGATAACAGCTTAGTTGAATTGATTTTTATGCCGAACTATACAAGTTTTACTTACCTTTGTGTTCCAAATAAAAATACTTATATGAATAGTGCTAACTTTAGAATTAAAGAGTTGCTGGTATTGGGGTATAGAATATTTCTTGCCTTCTTTTTTTACTTTATAGCTCGAACTTTATTTTTTATATACAATTCCGATTTACTGAATGTTTCCTCAGTATCTGAGTTTTTTAAATTAGCTTATTACGGAATCACCTTTGACCGTACAGCTATATTCTATGTCAATGCGCTGTTTATCTTATTGTCAATTTTACCCTTGTGGATCAATACACAGAAGAGCTTTCAAAAAGTGTTGTTTTACATCTATTTTGTATTTAACCTGATTGCTTATGCAACCAATTTTATAGATTTTATTTATTATAAATTCATATTCTCGAGAACCACGATGGCGGTAACCGCTACTTTGGAACACGAATCGAATAAAGGGGTATTGTTGTCGAAGTTTTTAGTGCACTATTGGCATGTATTTGCTCTTTTTATCATTACAGCAGCACTGTGGATTTTCTTATACAAGTTGGTTAAAATAACCCCAGTAAAGTATAAGTACAACAAGCCTGCTTATTTCGGAGCTTCAGTTGTGATTTTCTTATTAGTAGGAGTAGGGATGTTGGCGGGTATCCGTGGAGATTTACAAAAGAGTACAAGACCTTTGAATATGATCGATGCCAATCGTTACGTCCAAAAACCGGAACATGCCGATCTGATTTTAAATACACCATTCTCATTGATTCGTACTTTCGGAAAAACCAGTTTCCTAAAAGTCTCTTATATGCCAGAGGAGGAAGTAAAGAAATACCTTAGCTCGCAAAAATTTTATACGAACAACGATCCTTCTAAACCCAATATTGTATTATTTATTACAGAAAGTTTTTCAAGAGAATATATCCAATCGTTTAATGAGGATATGAATATTCCCAATTATGTGGGATACGCGCCATTTATCGATTCCTTAGCGCAACACAGTTTGTATTTTACCAATGCATTTGCCAACGGTAGTAAGTCGATTCACGGAGTGTCTTCTGTCATTGCGGGTATACCATCGTTTAAAGATGCTTTTACCTCATCGCCCTATCCAAAACAAAAAATAGAGTCTTTGGTTTCTACCTTGAAAAGCGAGGGATATGATACCTCATTCTTTCATGGAGCAGCTAATGGATCTATGGGCTTTTTGGGCTTTTCAAACATTTTGGGCTACGACCACTATTACGGTAGAACAGAATTTAATAACGACGAGGAATTTGATGGTGTTTGGGGAATCTGGGATGAGCCTTTCTTTCAATTTGTCAAACAAACTTTAGATAAGAAAGATCAACCTTTTTTCAGTACTATTTTTACGGTTTCATCCCATGAACCGTATAGCGTTCCAGAGAAGTATAAAGGTAAATTCCCAAAGGGAACACAGCCGATTCATCAAACGATTGGATATACGGATTATTCGTTTAAAAAATTCTTTGAAGTGGCTAGTAAGGAGCCTTGGTTTAAAAACACCATTTTTATTATTACAGCTGATCATACCAATCAGATCGAATACAAAGAATACACGAAGGTAATTAATAGAAGTGCCGTGCCGATCTTGATCTATACACCAGACGGGCGTTTACAAGGCAAGAGAACAGAGCTGGCCCAACAGATTGATATTTACCCTACCGTTTTAGATTTAATCGGTTACAACAAGCCATTTAGAAGCTGGGGTAGGAGTTTAGTAGGCGATGATCAAGTAGTGCCTTTTACGGTGAATTATATTGCAAACCAATACAATTTCCAACGAGGAAATTATATTTGCACTTTCGACGGACAAAAGGTAACGGGTTTTTATGATATCCATGATAAGGGCTTGGAACATAACTTAATCGCTCAAAAGAATGCGGAGATGGAGTCTTTAGAAAAAGCTTGTAAGGCGTTTTTACAGGATTATTTTAATCGAATTATCGACCGAAAATTAGATAAATAAGAGATAAGTACGGGGTTGAAACCGTGCTTAGTACTGATAAAAAAAAGCCCTATTATAGGGCTTTTTATTTTTTTAAAAATTGGGACTTAAATTGTATTTCTTATAGAAATTATCTAGTGCTTCAACAACTTGATCCGGATCGTCAACGATTTTGATCAGGTTGAGGTCTTCCGCATTGATATTGCTGTATTTTTCTAACATAACCGATTTGATCCATTCAAAAAGTCCTGTCCAAAATTCACTACCGACCAAGATAATGGGAAACTTACCGATTTTCTTCGTTTGAATCAGTGTGATGGCTTCAAACAATTCGTCCAAAGTACCAAATCCACCCGGCATCACTACAAAGCCTTGAGAGTATTTGACAAACATGACTTTTCGTACAAAGAAATAATCGAATTGCAGGTTTTTGTCCACATCAATATAAGGGTTGAAGTGCTGTTCAAACGGCAATTCTATATTTAGACCAACAGAGATTCCACCACCAAGATGTGCGCCTTTGTTACCAGCTTCCATGATGCCGGGTCCGCCACCAGTGATAACTCCATATCCAGCTTTACTAATTTTATAAGCGATCTTTTCCGCAAGACCGTAATATTTGTCTTCCGGTTTTGTTCTGGCCGATCCAAAAATGGAGACGCAAGGACCAATACGCCCCATTTTTTCATATCCATTAACAAATTCAGACATTATTTTAAAAATGGCCCAAGAATCATTGCTTTTGATTTCGTTCCAGTTCTTTTGTTTTAAGGTGTGTGTGATTTTTTCTTCTTCGTTTTCAAATTCTACGTTCATATACAGGTATTATTTGTTTTAAAAGCGTGTATAAGTCAATCCAAGTCGATGGGAGTCTTAAAAACGAGCATCGACTTCGATAATTTTATATTCCTTTTTTTGATTAAAATTCCTTTTTTAAGAATTGAGCGGTATAACTCTTTTTGTCTTTGATCAACTCTTCCGGTGTACCTGTAGCAACAACTTTGCCACCTTTGCTTCCGCCTTCATATCCGATGTCGATAATATAGTCGGATAATTTGACTACATCTAAATTGTGTTCGATAATTAAAACCGTATTGCCCTTGTTCACTAATTTGTCAATGACTTCCATCAATACTCTGATATCTTCAAAATGCAGACCCGTTGTTGGTTCATCGAGTATATAAAAAGTATTACCGGTATCTTTTTTAGATAACTCGGTAGCTAACTTAATGCGTTGCGCTTCTCCTCCGGATAAGGTGGTGCTCTGCTGCCCTAAGGTGATATATCCCAAGCCGACATCTTGTATCGTTTTGATTTTTCGGTAAATTTTTGGAATATTTTCAAAAAATTCAACCGCTTCATCAACCATCATATTCAAAATATCAGAAATGGACTTACCCTTGTAACGGACTTCCAGAGTTTCCCGATTAAAACGTTTTCCTTGACAGGTTTCACATTCTACATAGACATCGGGTAGAAAACTCATCTCTATGGTTCGCACTCCTGAGCCCTCGCAGGTATCACAGCGGCCCCCTTTGACGTTAAAGCTAAAACGCCCGGGTTTATACCCCCTTATTGATGCTTCTGGAGTTTGAGAAAACAGATTACGTATTTCTGAGAACACCTCCGTATAGGTAGCTGGATTGGAACGTGGGGTACGCCCGATAGGACTCTGATCTATGGCAATGACTTTGTCTAAAAATTCCAAACCCTCAATGCTTTTATACGGTTGAGGTTTTTTAACGGCATTAAAGAAATGCGCATTTAAAATCGGATACAAAGTTTCGTTGATTAAGGTTGATTTACCCGATCCCGAGACTCCGGTAACACAAGTTAAGGTTCCCAATGGAATAGAAATGGAAGCATTTTTTAAATTGTTTCCCGTAGCACCTTTTAACGTTAAAGCATGGCCATTGCCTTCTCGGCGTTTTTCCGGTATTTTGATAGCTAATTTTCCATTTAAGTACGATGCCGTCAGCGTGTCCTCAAGTAATAATTCTGCGGGAGTTCCTGCACTGATAATTTGACCGCCATTTTTTCCAGCTCGTGGACCAATATCAATCACATAATCGGCTTTTAAAATCATGTCTTTGTCGTGTTCAACAACTAAAACAGAATTGCCAATGTCACGCAATTGTTCGAGCGAATGAATCAGTTTTTCATTATCGCGTTGGTGTAAACCGATACTGGGTTCATCTAAAATGTATAATACACCGACCAGTTGTGATCCGATTTGTGTAGCCAAGCGAATACGCTGGGCTTCACCACCCGAAAGGGTTTTAGAACTTCGGTTTAACATCAAATAGTTTAACCCGACATCCATTAGAAACGAAAGTCTTGTGCTGATTTCTTTGATGATTTCACTACCGATTTGCAATTGTTTATTGCTGAGGTTTTTTTCGATCGTAGCGAACCAACTGCTTAATTGATCGATGTCCATCTGTACCAATTCACCGATGTTTTTTTCGTCAATTTTAAAATAGAGCGCCTCTTGTTTAAGACGGGTACCTTCACAGCTTGGACAAATAATTTCATCCATATATTCCTTTGCCCAACGCTTGATTGAGGCAGTAGGGCTTTCGTCGTGTTGGTTTTTGATGAAATTGGAAATTCCCTCAAAATCAATTTTATAATTTTTGGTGATGCCCGCCGTTTTAGAAAGCACCGAAAAACTTTCTTTACCGCCTTGAAGTATCATCTCCATAGCAGCTTCAGGGATCTTGGAAATGGGATCGGACAAGCTAAACTCAAATTTTTGAGCAATGATTTCCAATTGTTTAAAGATCCAAGTATTTTTATAGATTCCCAATGGCGCTAAACCACCATTTCGAATGGATAATTCGGGATTGGGAATGATTTTCTTCAGATTAATCTCATTGATACTACCCAGACCATTACAAGTGGGGCAAGCTCCTTTTGGGGAGTTAAATGAAAAATTATTGGGCTCTGGATTGGAATACGAAATTCCAGTAGAAGGACACATCAAATGACGACTGAAATAGCGGATCGTTTGACTTTCCTGTTCCAGTATGATAATGGTATCGTCTCCGTGATACATAGCGGTTTTTAAACTCTCGACCAAACGCTGACGGTTGGTTTCTGAATCGTCAATTTGCATGCGATCAATAACCGTTTCTATATCGTGATTTTTATAGCGATCCAGTTTCATGCCCGGTTCTATATCCCTGACCGTTCCATCTACCCGAACTTTAAGAAAACCTTGTTTGGATATTTGTTCAAACAATTCTCTGTAATGCCCCTTACGCGATCGTACAATAGGCGCTAATATAGATATTCTCTTTTGGTCAAAATCTTTGGTGATCAACTCGATGATTTGCTCGTCGGAATAACTGACCATTTTCTCACCGGTATTATAACTATAAGCTTCGCCAGCGCGCGCATACAATAGGCGTAGGAAATCATAGATCTCCGTAATAGTACCCACGGTGGAACGCGGACTTTTATTCGTGGTTTTTTGTTCAATAGCAATCACCGGAGACAAACCGTCAATTTTATCCACATCCGGACGTTCTAGTCCACCAAGAAATTGGCGGGCATAGGCCGAGAAAGTTTCTATATAACGACGTTGACCCTCTGCATAGATCGTATCAAAAGCCAAGGAAGATTTACCCGAACCCGAAAGCCCTGTAATGACAACCAAACGCTCTCTAGGAATAATGACGTCTATATTTTTTAAGTTGTGCACTCGAGCTCCTAAAACTTCAATCGTGTCTTCTGTTTTTAACATATATGATATGAATTGGCAAAACACAAAGATACATTTTTATAAGTTTTGCGACAATTAATTCCAGGATATTGAATACGCGAATTGTGCTTTTAAATTTGATAATAAAAGGAGTATAACACGGAATTGAGATTTATTTAAAAGGTTTACACAGTAGGTTTACTCAATCCTCATTGAGCTTAAACTGGAACGGTACACTTCTAAAAGTTCTGATTTATTCAGGAAACCAATGTACTTTTTATCTTGTTGTACCAAAACATTCTCCACGTGATTGGTTTCAAAAGCTTCAATGATTACTTCAGTAGTGTCTGTGTAAGATACTATTACTGGGGTTTCTATCAAATCTTTTATCGGGGTGAATTTGGTTTGAAAGGAATTGAAAACCACCGGCCGCACCGAATCAAAATTCACGATCCCAAAAATTGAACCATCGGGATTGATAATCGGAATAAAGGTCTGTTTGGTTGATGAAAATATATGTACCACATCTTGAGTTGTCTGATCGGGATACAGCGTCAGTATATCGTTCTTTATATATTTATGAGCAATGATAGTGCTGAGTATATTACGGTCTTTATCGGAAGTAAAAACCATACCTGTATCGGCGATGGACTTGATGTCCATCGAGTGTTTTTCCATGTTTTTAGAAATCGCAAAACTGATCGAGGATACGATAAGTAATGGAATCATTAAACCATAGCCACCGGTAATTTCGGCAATCAAAAAGATTGCAGTCAGCGGTGCGTGAAACAGCCCACTCAACACGCCAGCCATTCCAACAACCGTAAAATTACTTACCGGTAATTCTTTTAAACCGATTAATCCAACAAATTTTGAAATGACAAAACCCAAATAGGATCCTACAAACAGGGACGGTGCAAAGTTACCACCGTTTCCACCGCTACCTAAGGTGAGCCCTGTAGCGAGGACTTTAATAAACATCGTACAACCTACAAATAACAGTAAGATCCATTGATTGGATTTAAAACTGGCTAATAAAGAGTTGTCTAAGATCATTTGCGGGTGATCGCTGGATAGGGCTTTAATACTTTCATATCCCTCCCCAAAAAGCATGGGAAAGAAAAAGATTAAGATGGCTAATAGAGAAGCTCCTATCATGGCTTTTCGATAGACGTTGCCTTCAAATTTGGCAAAATAATGCTCGATTTTCCGAAACATTCTCGCGTGATATACAGAAACCAAACCCGCTAAAATCCCGGTAAGGACGTAGTAGGGGATGTTACTGGAATCGAAGGTTAATTGCTGTTTGAATGACAAGAGGATATCTTCTTTAATGACCATATTGGAAACAATGGCTCCAGTGGCAGAAGAAATCATAATAGGTATAAAGGCCGATACACTCATATCAGCCAGAATTACCTCAATAGCAAAGAGTACCCCAGCGATGGGCGCATTGAATGCTGCGGCTATACCGGCTGCGACTCCACAAGCTAAGAGCAAGGTGCGGTCTTTGTAATTGAGTTTATAAGTTTGAGCATAGTTAGATCCAAAAGCCGCTCCCGTAATGGTAATCGGCGATTCCAAACCCGCAGATCCCCCCATACCGACAGTAAGGGAACTGGTAACTATTTGTGCATACATTTGTTTTCGAGGCATCATTCCCGAGCGTTTGGCCACGGCAATCATGATCTGGGCAGTACCTTTTTCAATGCTTCCATTTAGGAATTTTCGAATCACGAATACCGTCATTAATATACCGATTATAGGTAA
Organism: Flavobacterium sp. HSC-61S13; assembly: GCF_024171535.1. GTDB lineage: Bacteria > Bacteroidota > Bacteroidia > Flavobacteriales > Flavobacteriaceae > Flavobacterium. The sequence continues at coordinate 45,909 of NZ_JALJZV010000001.1, forward strand.
AATACTATTACTGTAAGGTAAATGCAATATGCCATCGATATAATTGGTAAAACGGAAAACCGAATGCGCAAAATATTTTAAGACAATTACGGCTAAGGCCGATGAAGCACCAACCAAAACACAAGAGAAATAAATAAATTGGCGCTCGGATAAAATCGATTTTAAAAAGTAAATCGAACCTTGTAAATATCTAAAGGTTTGATTTAGAGTGTTTTTTATTCGAGACTTGTTGGTTTTCTTCATAGATCAAAAGTACAGGGAATAATGCAGAGTAACAAAGGCTTTGCGATAATTAAAATCCTTTTGCTGTATCGTCTCCTCGCGAGTCAGCACCACCTTCTAGGCGGCCGTCATCTAAGATTAAAATGGCATCGACTTTACCGATGATCTTATTGTCTTTTTCTTGTATTTTATATCCCCGTTTCTTTAAAATTTCTAAGGTTTCCATATTAAAACCATCGGGTTCAAAAACCACTTCATCGGGTAGCCATTGGTGGTGAAAACGCGGTGCATTAACAGCCTGTTGCATACGCATATCGTATTCATATACGTTTAAGATCGTTTGCAATACACTGGTGATGATGGTAGATCCTCCAGGTGTACCCAACACCATGTATAGACGACCATCTCTTTCAACGATAGTTGGGGACATAGAACTTAACATCCGCTTATTGGGACCCACGCTATTCGCTGTATTTCCAACCAAACCATAAGTATTGGGTACACCGGGTTTAATACTGAAATCGTCCATTTCATTATTTAAAAATATACCCAGCTCATCGATAAACAACTTAGAACCAAAGTTGTCGTTTAAGGTCGTTGTAACAGATACAGCATTCCCCTCCTGGTCCACTATAGAATAGTGTGTGGTTTCCGTACTTTCTTTATACGGAATATCTCCCTGTCGAATATCACTAGATAAGCTGGCTTTCTCAAAAGAAAAGCTCTTCATTCTCTCTTTTAGATAGGATTCGTCTAACATTTTTTCAATGGGATTGTCGACAAAATCAGGATCGCCTAGGAAAAAATTCCTATCGGCATAAGCGCGACGCTCCGCCTCGGTGATTACTTGTATGGCTGCTACCGAATGGTATCCAAGTTTTTGGACATCATAGGGTTCGATCATCTTAAAAATTTGACCTAAGGTAACACCTCCACTACTTGGTGGTGCCATAGAAGTAATTTCAAGGTCCTTGTATTTAAATGAAATCGGTTCACGCCATATAGCGTCATAATTACTTAAGTCTTCTATAGTTAAAATACCTCCTTTGGACTTTATGTATTTAACGAGTACCTCAGCGGTTTCACCGTTATAAAATTCGGACCTACCATGGTCAGATATGCGTTTTAAAGTGCGTGCGAAAGCGGAGTTCTTTATGGTGTCATTGGCTTTGTATACTTGTGAATACAAGGATTTATCTCCATTTACCTGTTTCAAAACTTGGCGGTAGTGATCGAGTTTTTCAGCTTCCTTTTTGGTTAGTATAAAGCCTTTCTCAGCCAACTCAATGACCGGACTAAGAATTTCATTTATCGGAAGTTTTCCAAATTTATCGTGAACCTCAAACAACCCGGCTATAGTACCCGGGACACCTACAGCAAAGGCAGTTTGTGTACTTTTTTGTTCGATAACGTTGCTGTTTTTGTCCAAAAACATATTTTTGCTCGCCTTGGATGGCGCCTTTTCACGATAGTCCAAAGAACCTTTTTCACCATTAGCCATTCTATAAACCATAAAACCACCACCACCAATATTACCGGCACTTGGGTAACAAACGGCTAAGGCCAGCTCTGTGGCAATCATCGCGTCAAAGGCATTTCCTCCTTGATTGAGAATTTGAACGCCTATGGCTGAAGCTTCTTCTTTTGCAGATACAACCATAGCTTTATTCGCTATAAGTCCTATGGCCGCGCTTTCTCTTTGCGCATAAGTGGCCGACGAATATAAAAACAGTACTAAAAGGGCTTTTTTCATAAAGTGGGGATTTTATCAGTAGTATATTTCTTTATTTCTTCAAAAAACAAGGTGAATTCTTCTTCATAATCAATATAGGATTCTTTTAAATCAACCGTACTGAACTGCATTTTAGATTCATATCCTGTACGTCTATCCATTTGTGTTAGGATTTGATGTAAACCTTCGATGGTGCGGTATTTGACCAACCAATTTTCAGTGGCCATGATCGGAATCATGTTTTGAATGCGCAAAGGTAAGATTTCAAAGTGCTGTTCGAGCAATTTATAAAAGCTTTGCGCATATTTTTCCAAGGGAATATCCGAGTACAAATTCCAATTTTTAGCCAAAAAATGATCGTAAAAAATATCGATGATCACCCCTGAATAATGATTGTAGTTTGGAACCAAGCGGTGTTTGCTTTTTCTAAAGATTGGATGAAAGTCCGTATAGGTATCTATAGCCCTATGCAGTACGATACCCTGTTGAATTTCCAACGGATAATTTAGGTATTGTTTGCCTCGAATGCTATCGGCGATAAAATTGCCAATTTTTAAAAAATCGGAATCCCCGGAGAGATAGATATGTGCTAAAAAATTCATAGTACAAAATAAGCAATTTTATATTGCGAAATTTTGTTTTTTTAAAAATATTGTAAATTTTCAATTTACTATATTTGTTGTAAAATAAATGAAAAAGAAAAGAATATGACACTTATTAAATCAATCTCTGGAATCAGAGGTACTATAGGAGGGAATGTAGGTGATAATTTAACCCCTTTAGACGCCGTAAAATATGCCGCTGCATACGGTACTTTTTTAATACAAAATAGCTCAAAAAATAAACTTAAAGTGGTGGTGGGACGCGATGCGCGTATTTCTGGACCCATGATTCACAATTTAGTCACTAATACTTTAATCGGACTTGGAATTGATGTAATTGATTTGGGGCTATCAACGACGCCAACGGTCGAAATAGCTGTGCCTTTAGAAAAAGCTGATGGAGGAATTATTCTAACCGCATCACACAATCCAAAACAGTGGAATGCCTTAAAATTGTTAAACGCTAAGGGAGAGTTTTTGAGTGGCGACGACGGTGCTGAAATTTTAAAGATTGCCGAAGTGGCTTCTTTTGTTTTTTCTGAAGTAGATGATTTAGGTCAAATTACCTACCGCAATGATTATATGGATTTGCATATAGACGAAGTTTTAAAACTGAAATTAGTAGATGTGGAGTCTGTGAAAAAAGCGGGATTAAAAGTTGTGGTAGATGGGGTGAATTCCTCAGGAGGTATAGTTATACCTAATCTTTTACGAAGAATGGGTGTTGAAGTGGTAGAGCTTTATTGTGATCCAACAGGGCATTTTCCGCATAATCCAGAACCGTTAAAAGAACATTTAACCGATATCTCCAAGTTGGTCGTTGAAGTTCAAGCTGACTTCGGAATTGTTGTGGATCCAGATGTTGATCGTTTGGCCTTTATCTCTGAAGACGGTGAAATGTTTGGTGAGGAGTATACCTTGGTAGCCTGTGCAGATTACGTATTGAGTCAAACACCGGGAAATACGGTGTCAAACCTGTCTTCTTCTCGAGCTTTAAAAGATATTACCAATAAATACCATGGGGGGTATCAAGCCGCTGCAGTTGGTGAAGTGAATGTTGTGGAATTGATGAAAGAAAATAATGCGATCATCGGTGGTGAAGGCAATGGTGGAATCATCTATCCGGAATTGCATTACGGAAGAGATTCGCTGGTTGGAGTAGCTTTGTTTTTGACCTATTTGTCGAAGCAAGATTTAAAAGTCTCTGAACTTCGCGCTTCATACCCACAATATTATATGAGTAAGAACAAAATCGAATTGACTCCTGAATTGGATGTGGATCAAATATTGATTGAAATGGCAGAAATTCACAGACAAGAAGAAATCTCTACTGTAGATGGCGTTAAAATCGATTTTGAAACCGAATGGGTACATTTGAGAAAATCTAATACAGAACCGATTATTCGTATATATACCGAAGCACCTACTCAAGAAGAGGCGGATGCATTGGCAGAAAAAACGATTTTGGAAATTAAAAAGATCGTAGCTAGTAACTAGTAAATTTATTTCCGAAACCTAAAAGAGGCTGTCTATCAGACAGCCTCTTTTATTTTTTAGGGTTTTTACCTCGGTGTTTCCATCTTTTGTGTGTCCAAAAATAGTACTCCGGTGCCGCGTGTATTTGTTTTTCAACCTCGCGAATAAATCGAACGGTGATATCGTAGTTAGGTACCTTCTTAACCTCTTCAGCAAGGGGAACAAAGGTGGCTTGATAATATCCTCGACCTACGCGTTCTACTTTCAAATACAAAGCGTGCATATCTAATTTTTTCGCAAGTGCTTCTCCACCGGTGTGTACAGGTACTTCCATATTCATAAAGTCGACCCAGAAGTTAGCGTCCACAAGCATAGGCGATTGATCGCTAACAAAAGCATAAACGCCTTTGATGCCTTTGGATTCGTTGCCTAAAACGGCTTTAATCGTATGACTGGTGTCAATCAATTCCGCGTTAAATCGCGAACGGATTTTGTGAATCAATCGGTCAAAATAGGGGTTCTGGATCTTCTTATAAATTCCGAAACCTTTAGAATTAATATATTTCCCCATAATAATCATCCATTCCCAACTGGCATAATGTGCACAGAATAAGATAATACTTTTATTGGTTTTTTCCAATTCTTGAACCAGCTCGATATTGGTAAAAACATAACGCTTACTCATTTGCTCTTCTGAAATGGTTAGCGTTTTTACCATTTCTAAAAACATATCACACATATAGTGGTAGAACTTTCGTTCGATGGTTTTTCGTTCCGAATCAGACAACTTAGGCAATGCAAGCCTGAGGTTTTCTTGTACGGTTTTACGTCTATATCGAACCACGTAAAAAACCAATACAAATAAACAATCCGACACCCAGTAAAAGATGCGAAAAGGGAGTATGGACAGCAGCCATAAGAGGGGGTATGCTACTATATATATTATAAAATTCATAGGTCGATATTAGTTTTTTTTGAATGCATCGGCGTTAAAAGAACTTCTAATTAACGGTTGTTACGGCTAGACTAACTAGGCGATTTTGTCCGTTATTAATTTTACAAAGATAATTTATTATAGGTTTTTTTCCACAATATATTCCTTTGTAAAAAACTATGCCTATTTTTACTCTCTAAATAGACGATATGATCCCCATTTTACTCGTAGTGATCTTGATTACTGCCCTTGTTAGTTTTAAAGGTTTTAATGACCCTAGTTTTTTTTCCAAATACGAGTTTCATATTGGACGTATTCAGAATGGTGAAAAATATAGAATGATTACCTCTGCTTTTCTACACGCAGATCTCGGACATTTGTTTTTTAATATGTTCACTTTGTATATGTTTGCGCCGATTGTTATAGCCTATTATTCGAGTTTCTACTTTATAGTGATCTATTTTGGAAGTTTAATAGTTGGGAATATATTGACTTTATCCTTTTATAAAAACAATCCATACTACCGAGCAATCGGTGCCTCTGGCGCTGTTATGGGGGTATTGTACGCATCTATATTGCTTAATCCCGGTATGAACTTATACTTGTTTTTTATACCCATTCCAATTCCAGCCTATATATTTGGTATAGGTTATTTGTCCTATTCGATTTACGGGATGAAAAAAAACAACGATAATATTGGACATGCGGCTCATTTTGGTGGTGCAATTGGTGGTTTTGTATTGACTTTAGTTAAATCACCAGAAATTATTTCAACCGAGCCACTACTTGTGGGACTGTTACTTATACCGATTATTGTACTATTTGTACTAATAAAAACAAACAAGCTGTAATTTGTGGCATCGTTTTTGGAATTATGCCTACAAACAATATATAATAATCAATTGAAATTCGAGTCGACACCGAAATAGATAAGGCGGCGATACTCAATCAACATCTAGAGACTTAATTTAAAAACAACCCCCACCTATGAAAAAACTATCTGTATTATTTGCAACCCTATTAATGGCTATTACTATGAATGCACAAAATCCTTCAGGTATACAAACTCCACAGATCGCAGTTAGCGGTTCTGGAAAAGTATCTATAAAACCCGATCAAGCTAATATTACAATTGGTACTGAAAATCGCGGTAGTGATGCAGTAATTGTAAAAAAAGAAAATGATGTGGCTATTGCTAACATCATCAAGTATATTAAAAAAATGAAAATCTCAGAAAATGATTATCAAACGCAACGCGTTAATCTTTATAAAAACAGAGATTATGAAACGAAGTTAGATTACTTTCAAGCAAACCAAACCATTACGATTCAATTAAAAGATTTATCTAAATACGAAGAGTTAATGTTGGGATTGATTCAAGCAGGTGCTAATCAAATTCAAGGTGTAGAGTTTAAGTCTTCTAAAGCAGCTGATTATCAAACAGAAGCTAGAACGAAAGCAGTAGCTGATGCTAAGAAAAAAGCAACGGATTACGCAAATGCTTTAGGCCAAAAAGTTGGGAAAGCGATATTTGTATCGGACGAATCAACTTCTTACTCACCAAGACCAATGATGTATGCTGCTAAATCAGCGGTTTCTGAGGATATGGCTTTAGATCAAACTTTAGCAATAGGCGAAATTGAAGTTAATTCAAATGTATCAATCAATTTTAGTTTGGAATAGATCCTCGACAAACAATATAATAAAAATGGAGCTGTCTTTTTAAGATGGCTCTTTTTTTTAGTGATCGGTGACTAGTTATCCGTGATCAGTACATTCTGTGCATGTCAAAGTGAAGTGTTGAAGCGGTGCTATAAAAAAGTGATTAATTGTTAGCAACAAAAAAAGCCTTAGATAAATTTCTAAGGCTTTTGACTTTTAAAGGTGATACTTTAAAATTATTTTTTGTAAACGCTTTCTTTTTTGAAATGAACCGTCAAAAGATAATAGACAACAGCTCTGTATTTATTTCTGTTAGAATCGCCGTATTGATGCATTACTTTAGCAATGGCTTCATCTAATTTTGGAGAATCTTCAAGACCTAATTTTTTGATTAAAAAATTCTGTCTTACTGTTAATAGCTCTTCTTTAGAAGTTCCAGCTACCGTAGAGGAATCTTTATTGTAAATAGATGGTCCACATCCAATAGTGACTTTTTCCAATAATTCCATATTTGGCGTAACGCCGCATTTGTCTTTTAAATCTGCCGCGTACTTTTCAATTAATTCAGCTCTTTTACTCATTTTATTTTTTTATTGGTTATACTCAAATATAATAAAATTTTATAAGTTAGCATATAATTATAAAAGATTATTTAACTAAGTTATTAAAATAATCTTTCAAAACTGCGTCGTTTATCAGTGTGGGAGTTTGGATTTCTAATAGCGAAGCTTTGTTGTTATTGGTCCAAAACTCGGTCAATACCTCGTTTAATTCCCCTTCAGCTGTAGCGCGATAGTAATTCAAGTCATATAACTTAGCGAGATTTGAAATATCCAAGTGATGATGGGTTTCAAAATAGGTGTGAAAAATATCATTTTCGACATGTCCCGGAAGGATTCTAAATATTCCTCCGCCACGGTTATTGATCAGGATAATTTTAAAGTTTTTGGGAATATAGTTGTTCCACAGCGCGTTGCTGTCATAGAGAAAGCCGATGTCACCGGTAATGAGTATATTGGGTTTCTCACTACCAATGGCTGCGCCAATAGCGGTAGAAGTACTCCCGTCAATACCGCTAGTTCCTCGATTGCAAAAAACTTCTATACTGCTATCGATAGGAAACAACTGAGCATAGCGGATAGCGGCACTGTTGCTGATTTGCAATTGACTGTTTTGAGGCAATTGTGGAAATACTATTTCAAAAGCTTTCATATCTGAAAATGGAATACCTTTTAGAAATTCGTGCTGACTGTGTTGTCGTTGTTGCTGAATTTGATCAATCCAACCTTGATATGGGCTGCTTGGATGGTAGTTGTTTAGGTGTTGCTGAAGTTGACTAAAAAAGTTTTCAGCCGTGCTTGTAATGCGATCTGTCAAACAATCATAAGTATCATAGAAGCGCAAGGTATCGATATGCCAATGGGCTTCGGGACTGTATTTTCGCAAAAAGTTTTTGATTCTCTTAGAGATGATCATACCACCAAAAGTAACCAGTAGATCCGGTTGTAGCTGTAGAAAATCTTCCTGTTCAAAAGCAGTGATAATCGTATCGATATTGTATACGAAATGAGTATGATGTACGTTAGAAGTCGTTTCAGTCATAACGAGCACAGTCGGATCGTTAGCGAAGAGATCGATGGTGCTTTGTGATAGGGCTTCCGGTGTATTTACACCGATAAGAATCAGTTTTTTGGCATATTTTTTCCATTGCTCAGCGTATAATTCTATAGGAATATCGGAGACTTCTGGTTGGATATTGTCCACCAATTTTGGAACATAAGTTAACTGATCAACGGTGTTATACAACGGTTCCTCAAAGGGAGCATTTATATGTACCGGACCCTTTTTGTAAATTGCCTGATTTATAGCTTCTTGAATAAAACGATCGTTTTGTTCTGAGGCCTTTTCATGCAAGTTCGCGTTGTAAAGTATGTGATTGTCGTAAACATCTCGTTGTCGGATGGTTTGTCCATCACCGATGTCAATTTTATTAGAAGGTCGATCAGCGGAAATGACCACCAATGGGATCTGACTATAAAAAGCTTCTGCGACTGCAGGATAATAATTGAGTAGGGCTGAACCCGATGTACACACTACAGCTGTTGGAAATTGAATTTGTTGTGCAATTCCCATGGCAAAAAATGCAGCACAGCGCTCGTCTGCGATACTATAACATCTAAAAAAAGGATCACTGGCAAAACCGATCGTTAAAGGGGCATTGCGAGATCCTGGAGAAATGATAATATGTTGAATTTTTTTAGATTTACAGATTTCGATAATGCTTTGTGCAAGTTCTATTTCGGGGTATATCATAGCTGAAAGTAAAACTCAAAGATACAAACAATGCAATAGAAATCTATAAATCCAAAAAGATATATTAGCAGTTTTAACCCTTAATCCATTTTTTTACATCTGGATCATTTGGAAGGATTCTCGGTCCAACTACTTGAACTAGTTTTCCGTTTTCATCGATCAAGTATTTTTGGAAATTCCATTCTACTTGACTGTCTTGTAGTCCGTTTAATTCTTTTTTCGTCAAAAATTGATATATGGCAGCCATATCATCTCCTTTAACCGAAATTTTCTCCATCATTGGAAAGGTCACACCGTAGTTTTTAGTACAGAAAGCAGAAATCTCCTTGTTGGATCCCGGCTCTTGTGAACCAAAATTATTGGCTGGAAATCCTACTATGATAAAGTTTTTGTCTTTAAATTCTTGATAGATACTTTGTAGTTGTTCGTATTGAGGTGTTAATCCACATTCCGAAGCGGTATTGACTATCATGACCTTTTTTCCCTTTAAGGACGCAAAATCAAATTCATTGCCCTCAATGTCTTTAACTTTAAACTGATAGATCGTATTTTCTTGATTTTTTTCTGTCATGGTTGTGTTCTTGTCTGTGTTTTTGTTTTGCGCGATATTGTTACAACTAAAAAGAAATAACAATCCGCATGCTAAGGCCAATCTTTTCATCTGATTTTTTTTATAAAGTTAATTAAAATATACCACAACATCTTTTGGTTGACGTTAATTATGTTTTATATAACGCATTAAAAACTAAAATAATATATAGTTTAATCATCAAATAATGTATTTAACATTTTTGGCTATTATTAGTATGAAAACCTACTTTCAAAACGGTTTATGTTGCTTTTTTTTATAAAAATACAACCGTGCTTTTTAGTGTTTTTATCCTTTTATTTTACAATTGTTAGTCATCGATGTTACTATTGTATCAAGCATTTGTTTTTTATTCCGTTTATAATCCTAAAATTGAGAAAAACTTGGACATTCAATCAACATCTTTTTGATGGCTAAGCAAAATGGCCCTCAGCCGTTCCCAAAGATTATCTGTCATCTGTTTAAAACTCAAAAAATTATGTTTATTGAAATTTCGGTTGTAGAGGCGGTTAGAAGCTCAAATGAAGAGTTAAATAGGAGTAAATAAAGGGGTGTTAATCGAAGAATTTTAAACTGAAGATAATACAATCACAGCAAGCATTTATAGTTTTATCTCCTCGACAAATTTTATTTCGTACTTGATATTCGGAACTGTTTTAACCGCATAATCCAATACATCACCTTTAAAAGTATATTCTTCTGTTTCTTTTTTAAACATACTTGTGGGAGTAATTACTTTTTTTCCACCTTTTTCCTTGATGATTAGTTTGGATGATTTTGCAGGATGATCTATTGATGAATATGCTTTAAGCAACAGTCCATACATAGTATCACTTTGCAAAAAAGCTTTTAATTGTTCTTTATCTTCTATGGTTCGATCGATTTTATTTAGATAATTAGTAATTATTTCTCCTTTATATTCCAAAAGTATTTTTTCCTTCGTCTTTTCCCATCGCTGATCCATATCAGTCGGTTTGCTAACATCAATTATTTTTCCATTCACATCTACCAATATGGATATTTCATCAAAAATATAGGCGACTTTCTTGATATAGCTGATATTATTTGGCCCTTTAATTTCAATATTTATACAGAAAAAATCATATTTCCATATTTTTTCACGAAGTTTGGTTCGGTGTATTTCGACCTCCCTAGTATAAGTATTATCTCCGGTATCGCTTTGAACATTTGAAATAAAATGGTAGGTCAGGGCAATGGAATCTGTTCCATTTATTTGCGTGTTATTCTGCGCAAAACAACACCAACTAAAAACAACGGAAAGGAAAGGGATTAAAAGGGTTTTCATGTTATAAATTATATTTTGTATTTCTTGGAATTGTATCCCGCCTATTGAGGAGTTTGATCCGCCAATTCACCACTGTTTTTATATTGTCTGATAAAGTTGATAAATTTGGGTTGAAGCAGCATTTTTGAGCAGCAATACTTTCAGAAACACTTTGTGAGTTCTTGTAAGTTGCGAATATAATTATAATTCGCAAGTGTGGACTTAGAAAAACATACTGATGCGTTAAAAAACTAAAGATGGGTAAAAACTTAGTGTTTTTATTTGCAGAAACTTTCTTTAATTAATATTAAAAAAAACAAAAATTTTCATGCTTTGGATTTAATAAAATCCTATTTTTTGTGTATTTTCGTGTCGATTTAATAGAAAATTTAAATGAGTAAAATAAGCGCTTTTAACAAGGGATACTGATGATAAACGTACCTTTTGCGAAATGTTTACTATTACAATATTTTGTTTTTTTACCATTTTTAAATTTCGATGTGAATAAAACCAGGAACTTAAACTTGGAATAAAATTATAAATAATGATTTGTCTACTAGATGAGTTGGTAAATAACGATGGAAGATTAAATGCAAATTTATCTTTCTAGTTATGTGAATTTTGAAAATGAAGTGAGTTTGGTAAGTACTGATATGTATATTGGCACCGATGCTTGAATGCAGTTTAGTAAATACTTTTAGTTGGCACATAAAATAACAAAACCTAATTTAATGAATCGATTTCTTATAGTATCACTGTTCTATTCTTTTTTAATTTCCCATAGTTGTATTGCACAAAATTCAGATCAAACCCAAAAGAATCAAATCGATACGGAGTTTTTTATACCCATTGAAAGAACTAATCTTTACTCCAGGGTTGTTGGGAATCCTGAAAAACCAATTATCATCACACTTCATGGGGGGCCAGGAGCTTTCAATGTTGACCATGAATTTTATAGAGAGGTATTTGAAAACGATTATTTGATGGTTTATTTTGACCAAAGAGGTAGTGGTAAATCGGATGAATTTCGTGATAAAACGATGTTTACTACCGATCAATTTGTCAAAGATTTAGACGAAGTAGTTAATTATATCAAAGAAAAGTATCCGAATAAAAAGATTAATCTTTTAGGTTCATCTTGGGGTGGAATGTATGGTTTTTTGTACTTGATAAAACATCAAGAAAAAATCAATTCATTTATTTGTAATTCGGGGACCGCAAATATTCAACATAATACTCTTGCCTTGATCAAACACGAAAAACAATTAGCGAATAAACTTCTTAAAAAAACCGCTGATCCCTCTAAAATAGAGAGATACAATGAAATTCTTAAAAAATTGGATACTATAGAGAAAAGTGGTTTTGACAAAACGTTCTTTGTTGATATGAATACAATAAGATATGAGTTCCCAAAAGATTTAGGGTTTGATGTTTATTGGGCTCAACCGGAAAAGAAAGCAAAAATAGATGCGCTTTTGAAAGATCCCGATTTCTATACAAGAAATAAATACACACCGGAACTTTTAGAAAAAGTAATGGAGAGATTTGAGTATATCAACGAAGTTTTTCACGGACAAGGATCTTACAACAATCTCAATATCTTACACGAAATTTCGATTATTAAGACTCCAACCTTAGTGATACAAGGAGAATTCGACTATGCAATTGGCGTCGAATCTGGAAAAATGATTTATAAGGCGTTAAAAAGTGTTCCTAAAAAAGATAAAGAGTTAGTTTACATAAAAAATGCATCTCATAATCTCCCAAGTGAGGAACCGCAGAAATTGAATGAGTCGTTACAAGCGTTTTTTAAGAAAAACAATTAAAATATATCGAATTAAATCTACTTGCACTTTGAAGTATGTTTTTAGGTGGGATTAAATTAAGTATTATAGCATTTTAAAAATTGGAATCACAATGTTTTACTTCTTATTAGATGTTATTTTGATTTTTAATAAGGTTATTTTAAGTAAGATGGTAAACATAAATTACAACTACATTATATAGATATGACTTGGAAGGAAACAAGATTAGATAACGAACAAATTTATCCAGTGAATAGCATTACCGTTTTTATGATGGACACGGAAAATGGCAGACCTGAGACTCATTGGGTAGATAAAGCATACAAAAATTATACATTTAAAAAGGAATGTAAGTTTAACTGTTATATAACGGTTGACTTCACCGATGCTTTTAATGCTCAAAAAGACCATCTCGACATTGTGGATATTGAAAAGTATTTCACAGCTAATTTGAGAGCAGTCTGTGTTTGTCACCTGGTAGCCAGAATTACGACCGATGTAGGAATTAATTTAGAATTTTATGTGGACGATGTTGAAGAAGCTATAAAGAGGTTAAATGAAATTGAGGATGATACAGACCGGTTGATTAATTTTGATTGCGAAATTAATGAGGACGAAGAATGGGAAAACGTCTTTGAAATTTTAAACTAAACCATAGCATTTTGTATGCAAATTCCGAAAGTGCGAATGTTGCTTGAGCTTAATGTAAAATTAGTCATTTACAATACAGATAACTATAGCCATGGAGAAATACTTGCAACCAATTGTCGATTTTTTGGATAGTCATCATTGGAGTGATGATGAGGCTGAGTTTGCCCTTATTCAATATGATATTGTGGATGTAATGGAACAAAATCAAATAGGGGTGGAGTCCGTTCAACCTATATTGGAGTTGATGGAAAAGCACCCTTTAGTAGAGTTCGGAAGTCCTGGGCCCTTGACGCATTTCATCGAGAAATTTTATCAAGAAAACAGTCGATTCTATGAAGATTTGTTGTTGCAATCCGTTTTAAAACAACCTACAGTGCATACGGTTTGGTTGCTTAATCGGATAATAAATGGTGTGAAAACTGAAAATTCTCTAGAATTAATCCAAGTACTAAAATCTATTAGCGTTAACACAGCAATACATCAAGAAATACGTTTAGTTGCGGTAAATTTTTTAGAATACCAAAGTAAAAACGAGGCATAACCATCGAAAATCAAAAGGTTTTATAAGGTGATTTGATAATTCAGTTGGATTAGAGCAGTAAATGCGATAACTGTTTTTTAAAAGAGTCTCAATAATAAAATTTGCTATTGTAGAGGGCATTAAAGTATTCATGGTTAACCAAACTAAAAGAAATATGAAATTACAACTGTTGTTTTTACTTGTATTGGTTTGGGGTTGTGGTACCAAAAAAACGAGTATGCACAGGGCAACTCAGCTAAAATTTGGGGTAGAGCAGACCCGATTTTTGGTAGGAGATGTCAATAATGATCAAGAAAAAGACACGGCATTTATAACTTTGAAACGCAACTTAGAAACCGGAGAAGTAGTTTTTGGACCGGATAATTATGCGATAGATATTGAATTTTCAAACGGTATTCCGAAAATAAGTATCTATCAAAGTTTAGGGGTTTTTGTGGTTAAAACGGACGATTTAAATGGGGATCAGGCTAATGAAATAATCCTTTTTTCTCAGACCAATCAAGGTTATTGGAATGATGTTACCGTATGGTCTTTTATGGGAGGAAATTGGAATCAAATCGGACAGACAAAAGCATTTGCTTCAGAGAATAAGGACTTTGAAAATAGAATAATTAACGAGAATGGTCGGTATTATTTAATTGGAGAAGATCCTTGGGAACTGGATGCACTAGGAGGGTTTAAAAAAACAAAAGTTAAAATAGTAAACTAAAAAAATCACCCGGGTTATGGAGCACTATATAGTGGATGGGGTCAATGGTTGATCAGGCGATGGCTTAGGGAAACAAGGCCGATTATACCCATATAGATGCTGTAATACCGATATGTTTTTTATAAATCACGAAAATAAAGATTAAAATGAGTGAAAAAAATCAATTCTCTAAGCATCTTCTTAAATCAATTTTAATTGCTTTTTGTCTAACTGCAGTCTATGTTTTAATTGCACCCGCTTTAATAAAGGGTATGTATGCGGAACTTTTTCATTTTTTCGTTGCTATTGGTCTATTTATTGCAAGTGTCGTTTTCTATTTTATTTTTATATTTTTCAAATCAAGACAAAAACTCAAAGTACTCTTTGGTGTTTTGGCTCTTTTTGGAGCAGTTATAGGCCTAGCGAATTCCGATATAGATATAATGCTGTTAAATGCGATTAACAGCCATAAGATACCTGAAAAATACTTAGAATATCAAGATCTCGACCAAGGGGTATTGCCGTTTAAAAACAAAGAGATGAAACTCGTAATTGATGGTACTACAGATTTGGAACACTATTTAACGAACAAAAATCATTTAATAGTGGTTCAGGATATCTATGAACGAGTGGGTGGTGAATCTATAAAATACAAAGAATATTCTAAATTTGATAGCTTGGGAAATCTCGTCGCTGCATATAAAACAGCTATTTCTGACGAGATTCTGTTTGAGGGTTATTTGATACATAGAGATAAAAACTATTACAGAACTTGGCCTTTAGACGGGGATACTACAAAAATAAAATTTGAATTGTACAACGTAGATTTTAGCTTTAATGAAAGTAAGCAAGCTGATTTTTTAGCAAAAATCGAACAAAGCTCAACCATGTTTTTTTCAAAAGAATGTTGGATAACGGAGTCGCCTTCCAGGCTGTTTCTAAAAACGATCTTTATGGAAAACAATAAATGGATGGCATTTTATAGTGATAGAGCGATTCAAAGAACGATTCAAAGTCGGGGTAAGGTCTATAATGATTTATTTAGATATTACTCTAGAGAAGATTATAAATTAGTTCCCTATTACAATAAGAACATCCACTACCAATACTTTCAAAAAATAAGCTTGAAACGAAGTGATTCGGGCTTAGAAAACTGGGAAGGCTTTTTGTATAGCCAAGTTATAGTCGATAAGGATACTTTGAAAATCAAGGAAGTGAAGACATTGGGTAGGGACTGGGAAGCCAAGCATTCAAAAAATTGGGGGAAAGTTCCGGAAGGTTACGCGGCAAATATAGATGGAACTTATTCACCCTACTTTTTTTATAGTAATCCAAAAATCCAATATCAATTATTTTCAAACCATCTTGGTAACTTGTATATGATTATAAACAAATGAAATATTCACGAAAAAACACACTGATCCTAACGAACTGTCTTTTAGGTATTCTATTTTTATGTTCTTGCTCTTCGAGATATATTAAATCGGTGGATCCTCAAGTAAAGACAGCATTTGGAATAACACTTACAGCGCCCTCACAAGGAATTTTTTTTGTGCAGAATAAAAAAGTAGATGCCTTTAAAAGTGAAATTGAAGACCATATCCAGGCCGCTAATTCGATTTACAACAAGTATGGTCCCGCAACAGATCTGCGATTTGTTGGAACGACCAATGCCCGACAATTAAAATTTCATACCAAAGACAGAACCTACTTGATAGATGTTACAAAATTTAAAAGGAGAACAGCCCTGGTTTTGTTTGATGGGCAACGCAAGCCAATCATTGTTTATGATGTTGAGAAATACAATAAGATCGTTGACAAACACTTGAGCTCTCGGTATAAATAAGGTGCTTAACAATTACCGACACCATTCAATCTTGGAGTTTTACAATTTTAATGGTGCGATAAAAATGGTGAAGTCCAATTGAAAAGCATAAAGCAAAGCGATTTTATAAAATTATGATAAAGGATTTGTGCGTCTGTATGATCAATATATTGTTTAATGGTTGTTAATTTGGAGTATATAGTGATTATCTATTAATTAGTTGTGATTATTAGTAAAAGTTATCTAAAAAAGATTACTTTCGCTGGCTATTATAGTGTTAATAATTAAACAAAAAATTAAATGAAAAAAAGACTCTTTTTAATCACAGCTGCTGCTTTATTTGCTACATCAATGGTAACTGCAAAGGCTAAAATTCCAGTTTGTTTCCCTTGTGAAACCATAGAAACCGTTCAAGAATTACCTACAGATTCTGAAATTCAGAAACTCATGGGACAAAAAGTCAACCTATCTTATCTCAATACGGAATATGGAGTTTTGGGGATGTCTGTTTGGAATAGCAATGGGAGGTTTGTGTTAAGTGATATTTCAAATAATACTTATTTTGAAATAGATGCTCCAACCGCTACTATATTGAAAGAAAAGCACGGTTTTGACATCGAAACGGCAGCAGATCCCTTAACTTTTTGGAAAAAAACCGGAGGGAAATTGGTGTTAGGACTAATAGTGGTCTTAATAATTTGGGGAAGTATTCCTTCAAAAAAGAAGGATGACTCTATTAAACCAACCAATATATAAGCGATTAGTCCTTATGAATCCATTATTTTTAATTCCAGTTGCGCTGTTAATTGCAGGTGTTTGTTTTATGATTTACATGAATAAAAAACACAAAGCGGTTAAGACAGAAATTGATTTAGACGCAGAAAGAACCCGATACGATGTTTATAAAAAAGAATTGTTAGCTGACGATTTCTCACAATTAAAAACATGGATGAAGGATAAACCTATCGAGGCATTTACAACGGGCTCGATTCCTCAATCACTTGCCAATAAAATTCAGGAAATGGCAACGGAAGGCTTGAAAAACGTTGCGCTCTCTACGGTGGGGCTAAAGCTAAAAAACCTTGAAACCGACTGTTTTTGGGTATTAAGTGGAAACGATTTACATTTTTTTATTACCAATGCGCTTGGAGCGTTGGAAGAACATATCGTATTTGATCATTTTCGAATTGAAGAAGCTAAAATGCAGTATGCAGGTGTTTTAAAACAACATTTAGGTGTGTATTTAAAGACATCAGAAGAATATTTACCCCAAATTCATAGGCTTACGTTCCAAATTGACGGTGATACCTTATCGCTTGAGGTTCACGATAGACTAAGCTATGTACCAGATCCTACGGATATTTTAAATTTAAAAAAACAATTTCTGACTCGTGCAAAATATCAAGTAGTGGGTGAGAAGTTCGTTGAAATAGTACAAGATAAGTTTCCTAATTTAAAAATAGTCTAAGCTTATTTATGAGTGTTTTTTTTAAAATTATAAACGCCTTCAGAAGTATTAGGTTAAATACTAAAAAGGGTTTACAGGGAATGCCCTTAAATTATGTTTTAGTTAGTTCTATGTATGCTGAACAACAATCAGCCTATATTAATTCTTTTGAAACGGGACTTCGTAAATCTATTCTAAAGAAACTATTGGAGGATTATTGGCACATAGGGGATAAAAATGCAGCTGTGGAGACCCTCCTAGATTTACAAAATAGAAATGATGACACGTATATCAACGTAGTCTACGGTGCATGGGCAGTTAAAGACGACTATGTCGATTTTTTAAAGTCTAATTTGCCTGAAGAGGAAGACGCTTTTAAATATTATATAGGGATCTATCGGAAATTAAAAAATGTTGTACCAGAATTAATAGAATTGGGTGTGATTAAAGAGTTTTCAGATCTGAAAACAATAAAGGATTCAGGCTGGAATTATGGTAGAGCTGCCTTTTTAGCGCGTTGTTGTTTTGAAATGGGGTATATATCAGAAGTAGAAATGCAGCAATATTTAGAAAATGGCTATTTAGGTTTAAAAAAATATTGTAAAACCTGGGAGGAATATACTATTAGTTATATTTTGGGCAGGGCAATTTGGAGCGGTGCTAACATTAGTGGAATGGTTCAAATTGCAGAGCATCTACTTCAGAATGAAAAAAGTCCATTAAAAAGGAGGGCTTATATATAAATATTTTTGATTTATCGATAGTATATTCTAGACCCTTTTTTTAAAGGGTTTAAACAGTAAAAATGGCTTGGCTAGTAAAATACCAAGCCATTTTTTAATTTGTGCTTATGCGGTTTTTATAACCAATGATCTTGTTCTCGAAGCATTAAAATACCTTTCCCAATAGTGCAAGAATATCAAGTCTATTCGGTGACGTTCCGGCGCGAGTCGTCTTGCATGGTCTGGATTAAATAAAAAAAACTCACATAGTACTTCCCTAAATTAGGTTGACCCTATTTTGAAAATTCAACCGAAAGTTACTAAATTGGAATTGATAACGGTCCTATTTCTAGGGACACTTACAACTGTTGGATAATAACAATATATTCTTTTGTCTTAATAAAAAGTAAATCCTTTTTAATAAATTTTTTTTTTATAAATGCGTCGTCTTGGTCTTCTCATATTAAATAGGACACCTCTTGAATAGTCAAGTAAAATTATGAGACCTAGAATAATAATAATTTGAATTATAGCCATTTCTAAGTGCGGGTAATTGAAATGTACACAAATTGTAATTGAAATGTACATTTTGTATAAGTTTTGAAAGTGAAATTGGATAGGGACTAATTTCTTATTTATCAGTGTATTTGGTTAATAATACAAGATGTTAATGATTTCGTTTCTAGGTGCTTTGGGGCAACCCATGAGGTAATCTCATTAAAAATATTAAATGGTTTTGGGGTGTTTTGTAAGGAATATTTAAGTGGATAGGTAGGTGAGTTTTATATTGGAAAAGCTGTTATTTTTTCATCTATATTCTTTAAAATTAAGTTGTTATGTTTTGGCTGTGATGTAAGGTTTTTAAATAGTAGTAAACGATACAAAGCTGTGATGAATGTACATTTGATTTTTTATATAGTTTTTGACTTTTAATTCAGAAAAACCATATACTTCGGGGGGTTCAGACCTTTTAGTGTTTTTTGTGCATTTGATTTATCGTCTTATAATTCTGACAATTGTATAAGAAATTCTTACATGTATATTCGTGCAATTTTTTAAATAAATAAAAATGGTGGCCAATAAATTAGATAATTCTATCTAGTATTCTTTGAGTGAAACCCACAAAGATTTTGCGTTTGAATTTTCTCCCTTTTAAGATAAATTTTTCTTTCAGTCATGAAGAGAAGATAATCCTCATCAGGCATGGTGACAAGTTTTACTAATAAAACCCATAACGTATATTCTTACAACAAATGGCAGCTATATTTTGCTCAATTATTTTGTTTTCCTAAAAACGTCTCAAGCTCTGCTACAATTCGTTTCGATTGAGTATGATGTAAATAATGAGAGCCGGGCAATAAAATTAGTTTACCCTTATCCACGCTGTTGGCTTGCTCTTGGTGCAGTTCCGTCCAGCCTTTGACAGCTGAGTTTTCGTCGGCAAATAATAATACCGGCAAATCCTGCGGGAAAGCTAGTTTTTGAGCATCTTTAAAACTATTACTCAATGATGTTGCTTCTCTGTGCAAAGTATTGTTTCCAGTTACTTTCATCGTAATTAGGTGTTTTTGTTCAAAAAGGTGTACTTCTGATTCGTCTTTAGGTTTTTCGTCTCCAAAAAACTTTAAAAATGCACGCATTACACCTGTTTTGGCTAAAAAATCCAAAGGTGCCGAATTATAACCCGGCCAAGGTTGTTTTGGCACACTGGTATCAATACCTACAAAAGCGGTTGCTTTACCTGGATATTTGTTGATGTATGCTAAGCTGTAAAGCCCAGCAATGGAATGCCCCATTAATATAAAACGATTTAGATTTAATTGCTCCACCACTTCGTGGATTTCTTCCGCCATATTATTCAAACTGCGTTCGCGATTTGTTTCACTGCTCAATCCATAACCAAAAGGTTCAATCGTGATCACTGTATATTTTTTGTCTAATTCTTTGATTAATGGTTCAAAATCCAATCTTGGACTTGCCGTTCCAAATCCGGTAAGTAATACAATCGTGTCTGCACCGTGTCCATCTATTGTCGTATTTATTGTACCGTCAAAAACTTTTATTTTTTGACCATAATCTTCAATTTTATTGACTTCACTGTTTAAATTGATTTGATGAATCACGAATGTCGTGATGAGTAGGATAGCGATTATCACTACAATTCCGATGATTGTTTTAAAGAATATTTTTGATATTCTCTTTATGAGCGAAGGACGGTTTTTATTCATAACTAATAGTTTTTGTGACGTACTTAAAAATAAGCTATATTAAGCAATGAATTTTATTAATTAAGTATTCGATTTAATAATGCCATAATTTGAATCTTACTGTCAAATTTCTTAATTTGAGTGTTTTATCTGCAATACTCTTTGATAAAATGACTGCTCAGATAATTTGATTTCTGCTTCATTGATTGCTTTTAGAAGGTTATTTTGAGTATTTGAAATTTCTGCTAAGACTTCAGCCATAATCTCCCAGATAGGTTTCATTTTTGTGATTAAATTGTGTCCTTCTTTTGTTATATGGTACTTCCTTTTTCTTTGATCTTTACTATCTTTTTTCCAATCAATTAATTTCAGGCTTTCAATTTCTCTTAGTAAAGCTATTACAGATGGGTGTGAATAACCAATTTCATTTGCGATTTCAACTACGTTTACATTTTCCATTTTATAAATAGTGTAAATTACAGGAAACCATTTAAGTTCAAAATCGATTCCAAATTCTTTATAAATGAGAGCACCATCTTTTCTAATTTGTTCGCTAAGACGATGTAATCTAGAGGATAGCGCTAAGATTCCTGCTTGATTTAGTACATTCATATTTATTGGATGTTTAGATGATAAAAAACATTATCAGCATTCATTAAAGGAAATAAACGAGGAAGTTCTTCTTTGCCTATTTGAGTAAAGTTGTTTCTTTCATAAAAATGCTGAGCTGCTTTAAATACAGTAATTGTACCTAAATATAAATTTGTTATATCATTTAAAATAGAATATGATATTAGTTCATTTAGCAAGCACTGTGCAATTCCTAGTTCTTTACCGCGAAATTGTTCCTTCACAAACATTTTTCTAACAGCACCGGAGCTATTTTCAAATTTAGCTAAGGCAATTGTTCCTACTAGTTCATCGTTGATAAAAGCTCCCCAGAAGTTGCCGCCCTTTTTTAAATAGTAATTTTCAATTTCAAAAAGATCTGGTTGATCTTCTATAGTTATGGCCGTATTAAATTCTTCTTTTTGTATTTTCAATATCAAATCAATTGCACGTTTCGAATAAGAATTGTCAATAGGTTTAATGTTTATTGATACCATAAAAATATAGATTATAATTTCTAATACAAATGTATTAAAAACTACGTAGCTAACTACGTATTTAAAATATGATTGTTTAAATAAATAGAATATCAAGAATTGCGTTATTAAGCAATTAATTAAATCTATCAAAAATATGAAAATGCGAAGGATTGTATAAGGAATCTCTATTAAAAGTAATTGGAAATTGAAAAAAATTATAGAAGTTGATTTTCTGAACAAAATGAGTATTTTATGAAAAATGCAGCAGCTTTTTGTAATTCTACTTTTCAGAATTTAATTCCAAAAGTTATGAAATATATTTAGCTTTATCCATCTAAAAGGTATGGCTTATAAGCTGTATTTTAATGCATAAGGTCATCTGTCAAAAACATCTAAAAAGTTTCTTGAAATATCTATTATTTAGAATATAATATTTTTGTACTGACAAATTCAGGACAAACAATTAAATATTTTTCATGTGTAATTTGGCAATAAAATTCTCGAGTAATTAGAACATATAGCTCTTTTTCGGATGAAATACTTACAAATCAAATGTTTTGAAGTACTGTCAAATTATGTTAGTTTTCTAGTAATGTATTAGTTTAAGGTATTGAGAGAATATTTATTATTTTACGATAAGACCTGCAAAGAAATGACAGTATAATTATTAAAATAAAGCAGTGTAAAGCGCCTACAAGATGCCTTGATCTGCAAATGAATAATAATGTGGATTACATGATGTAGGTGAATATACAAATAAATACTATATACGTAGCGACTCCTTCGTACCTTTATGGCGTTGAGTTTGTGCTCTGATTCGGGACAAAATTTTTCAAGAAGTGATTTTGGCATGAAAGTGCAAGTAATATGATCAGGACTTTTGAAAGATTGGGATAGGTTGTAAAAAATAAAAAACCTATAACTCATAGAGAGTTATAGGTTTTGTGTGGTTATGTGCTTTTTGGATTAACACGGTATTTCTTAAAATGTGGAGGAGATGGGAAACACACCTATTCTCTCAATACCCTATAAACACTGGGAATATACCTACTTAATAATACCTTTGCCACGAACTTTCCACGGCTAAATACCTATGATTTTTCGAGATTAAATTCTTAAATTTTTATATGATAAAACAATTTAATTCATCTATACCAAAAGTAGTTAATTTTTTAATAGATGTGCAATTTTAATTTGGAGAATTTTTCTTTATAAAGCAGGATTACATTTAAATTATGTCGAGACTAGTATAAGATTATTGATCAAATTCAGGAAAATTATTTGTTTATATAAGAGAAATACTACACTACACACTATATTTTAAATAAACTATTTATTGGATTTAGAGGTGTCCTAAAAAGGGAAAGCCTAGATAAGTGAAGATGTATTACCAGGAGTACTTTTATTGTCTCTTTGACGTTTATGTGGTTCACCTGTTGATTTAGCAATTCTTTTTGGATCATGTTTGATTGCCATGGCATAATAAGTTTTTTTAATGTTTTGGAATAATTTTTTGTCCATTTTTATTTAAATAATGAATGCCTCCTCCAAAATGGAACGAACCATAAAAAACTATCAATTCTCCTTGAAATCCCATATAGCAATGCATTGGTATTTCAATTAATATTTTTCCATCTTCATCTATAATTGCATCTAAAAAATAATCATTAGCAATTTCAAATTCACGTTTATTAATTCTTACTGCGCAAACACCATTCTCAAATTGATCTACCAAATAATATTTAGGTTCAATAATAATATTATTTAAGCTGTCTTTAAAACCAAAAAGTTCGTTTTCTTTAAATGCTACATATTTATCAGATTTAAATTCGATCTTACTTTTTATTATGGAACTATCCTCTTTTCTAGAATTGTATACCTCAACACGCGAAAATAAACTTGTAGAAACTCTTTCTCCCTTTGTATTTATTGGATAAAAATTCCCATATTTTATATCAGTCACATATGCTATTCCTTTTTTGAACTCACCTTGGGCGTCTTTCCACGATTTACGGAATTCATTATGTCCTTTTTTATTTACAAACCAATGTTTTTTGAAGTTTGTGATTATAGCAAACCCTTCACTAAATTCTGTTTGCGGAGAATTATTTTTAATTCCGAATACTTTGTTTCCTAGGGTATCTATAAAAATCCATTTGTAGTCTTTTTTAGTGACTTTTTTAGAAACATAGCAAAGTCCCTCGCTAAACTCGCCGACAATTAGATATTTAGCTTTTATTATAATTTTTCCTTTTTTATCCATAAATCCAAATTTACCATTATCAGATTGGAATTTATAAAGTCCATTTCCTTGTCCAAAGCAAAGACTAGAAACTAAAGTTAAAACTAAAATTATTGTTGTTCTCATAGAATTTAGTATAATAATAGGTTATATTTGAGTATTATCAAACCTACGTCGAGCAAAACCTCTGATAGCTTTTATCAAATTAAGGAAAGTTGCTATATAACCTTGGTCAACAAACTCTAATATAATGTTTTGTTTTTAGGGAAGCCTACAATTTTACTTCGACAAAAACAGAGTTTATGCAAAGTAAGATTAAAAAGCTTGAGTCAGAAGTCAAATATTTTAAAAATCTTTCAGATAGTTTGAGGATATCAAATAATCCGAAAAAAGGCCAATGATAATATTAAATTATCAGATTTAGAAAACAAATTGGAAAATCTAAATAAGATAATTTTAGATAATCCAGAAAAAGTACTTTCGATACCTTTACTCAAAAATGAAATCCAACATTTGAAAGATCAAAATGAAAAAGATGGTAAGGTGCTAAAAGTAGAAATTGCTAGAGCTTATGATACAAATAAATGGATAATTGGATTAGTGTGTACTATGTTAGTAAGTATTATTGCTTTAAATATAAGTAATTTATTAGCGAAGAGTAAAAAGGATTAGAGATAGATAAAAATTGTAGTATTAATTGATTATTGGCAAGATTCAAATTGCTATAACTCACAGTAAAATAAAATGAGAGAAATTGATAAAAATTTATTCGTTGGTAATTTGATTGATTATGAAAATATGCAATTTGATGAAGATTATTATTTTGTTCAAGCTTGTAAAGAACCTTGTCATAGAAAAGCATTAGGATATACTGGAAGGTCAGCTGACGAAAGCCATCCAGAATATTTAATAGCACGTCGAGAGAGAAAAATTATTTTGAACATGATAGATCCGCCGACTGGAAAATATTTTGAAAACTTAATGTTTGAACATTCGTTAATTTTCATTGATGAAAATTTGAAAAATGGCAAAAAAGTTTTAATCCATTGTAATCAAGGAATTTCTCGTTCTCCAAGTATTGGTCTGCTTTATCTAGCTACAAAGGGCAAAATAAGGAACGAAAATTTTTCATTGGCAGAGGAAGATTTTATAAAGTTGTATCCGAATTACGCACCAAGTGGCATCAAATTTTTTTTGACATTAAATTGGAAGCATTATTTTAACAATGGAGTTTAAAAGCATATCAGTTCAAGTATTATATGTTTTAAAATTAAGAATTCACAATTTTCTATTTTTCAATATTTTAGTTAGTAACATTATCGGTTAGAGTATCCCTTGATAATTATCTAATCATATTTTTTAACCAAATTTAAATGCGATGGTTCTGGTTTAAACGTAATGTTAGGGATTATAGCTAAGTGTTAATGGTAAATAGTTGTAAATAAGTATGTGTTTTGTAATATATTTTTATATTTTTGATGAAAAACTAACTAAATTATGACTAAATTAAAATTAGAAGCTTGGGCTTTACCTGTTAAGAATCCAGTACTAAAATTTGTAGCAGATCATACATATGTAACTACTGAGGATAAAAAATTAGTCTGGGGCTGTTGGGGAGGACATACAGGAGGTCAGAAGGTTGCACAAGGTGAAGCAAATAAAGAAATAACAGTTTGTATTGCGGGTTCAGATGGTAGTAGTGGTGAGGGCACTGCAGGTGTATTAGTATATGCAGTAAATGGAGTTTGTCATCAAACCGCAAATAGAATCTTACGCGACACACGTCAAACAGTTTATAAAGCAAAGGGATATGCAGCATCTTGGGCGCTTTATGGACCTTATGGAACTATTTCACCGGGAGGTATGAAAGACCCTCTATGGATTATCAGGGAAACAAAGTGTGGTATTAAATGGTGGTCTAAAGATCCTCTATGGTTAAACAATTCTACTACATCTGACATCTACTATGAAGAATTATCTAATTTCTACTCAGATTTGAATGATAATTTGCAACAAAATAAATTAGGCTCTGCTAAAGAAGTAGAGATTTTGTTATATACAGGTGAATTAAAAGCATTAGCAAAAAGTCGTCTTTCTGAAGAACTATCTTTAGAGAAGATAAATTCTATAGTTAAGTATCAAATACAGATGAAAGATGAATTATCTGTATTTTCACTAAAAAATATAAATAATAATACTTTAGGTAGAGAAAATGCGGATAATATTAATAAAATATTAAATATTTTTTTACAAAAAGTAGCTACTACTATCACTGAAAGTGAGTATGAAGCAATTTTTGATTGCAAACCTGGTATTGAAATTAGTGTTGTTAATCCAGAATTTACCCTAAATGATGATATTAAATAACTCGTATTTAATATTTTTTTCATTTTTAACCGACAAACAAAAATAACAGAGTACAAAATGTCATTAACCCGAGTTGTAGCTCGGGTTTTTAATTAATCAGAAAAACCAATTGCTCTACTTACACGGTAGATTGTATGAAAGTTTTTTGGAGCAAGAAGAGTTGGATAGTATTCAGGAAAAACTTTATAAAATAGTGAAGTTAGAATGGGATTCTATTGACGATAATTTTGAGGATGGTACACGATATATTATGATTTTACAGAATAAAAACAATGAAAAAAGAATATTTGTTAATAATTCTTGCAAAGGATACCAAGAATTAGATTCGTTAGTTTTTACTATTATCAAAAAAATTAAAATGAAAAAAAGTAGGGAATTCTATGAAAGTTTAGAAAAAGCCTCTGTACCAACTTTTCCATGAAATTGATAATCAGAAAAGCGAATAAAACTATTATGATTTAAAACATTTAGTTCAATTTCATGATTGTAAGGACTGAAAGAATATTGGAATGGGGGACAAGGCAAAATAAAAAGCACGCTATTAGATGTGAAGTTATACGCGGTCTTTATTATTACTATAGATTAAGATTTGGTGGTGAAATTTCTTTTACAAAGATTAGCCCGTCATAGGCCTGGTAATATATCTTATTAATTAAAATTCTATGCAAAGGTTTAGGTTGATACCCACCTCCACCAATCATTAAATGGCTTGATTTTTTGGAGAAAAAATGAGTTGGTTCATTTAAATAAGAATCTTCCATATCTATAAAAAATATATTTTTATTTATAGACATTAACATATTGGCGTATGTCTTTGGAAAAGGTTTTGTTATATGGTAAGTTTTCCAATAATTTCCTTTTTTCTTATCAATTACATAACCGTTTATTTTACCTGTACCGAAGTCGAATCCTATACTATAATAATCATCTTTATAGTAATCCTTTAGATGTCTTCCTAAAGTAAGTATTCCGCTACCAGTATAGTACATTTCCTTCTTGTTTATATGCTCATTATGCGCCCAAATAAAAACTTTTTCGCCTTTCGCTTGTTGATCCACAATGTACTTTACATTTTCAAACATTTTTAAATCTCGGAATTCAACGCTAGTAGGATATTTCTCTTTAATTGAAGTCGCATATTCAGCATAACTGATTAAATAATTTAAAGATCTTTCAATGGTTTGATATTTTTGCTTATCTAAATTGGAATGCAATATTTGTTGCTTAAGCTGATTTAATTTAGGAACTTGAAGTTGCCACCAATCAGAAGGTTTTTCATAATCAATCTTTTTATTTGAACAACTATCCGCGACAATTAATAGACTTTCGTCAATTTTAATTTTGTGCAACAAAACAAAATCTCGTATTTCAAGATTAATTTTATGACCTAACTGAGTGTCCATGCCATAAAACTTTATTTGTTCCTCTTCTGCTTTTCCAATATTATAATTACGCATCCATTCCAAAAGATCTGTAATTTCTTTGGTTTTCCAAAATCCAATATTAAAGTTATTTGCTATTGTTTTTTTATCACCTTGGCCTCCTTTTATCCATTCGTTTATTCCTTCTTCGGCTTGATAACTTTCTTCCATTATAAAAACTTTAAGGCCTTTATTTTTGACTAAATACTTAAAAAACTTTGCTTTTAGATCAAAAAATTCTTTTGTATTATGCGAAGCCTCTCCAAATCCATATATTTTAGCATTTTCGAATTTAATAGGGGTGTTGCTATTAAAGATATTAAGTTCAGAATCTGGATTTGCATCTTCAATGGTGATGGAGTTATCACTTATCCAATTTATAGTTTCTTTATTTTGTGAATAGAAAAGAACTGGAATAATGAGTGCTATAATTGAAATTATCTTTTGCATATTATTTAAAAGTACGGGTAAAATTGTTTTTTGTACAAAATAAAAACACATCTTAGTTTTGTTTAATCTTTTCTAGATCTGCATTTCGTGTAGTACATTGCTAATATAGTTAATTATTTATTTAGATGATTTTGTGAATTGTAAAGTAAATTTTTATCTAAATGATATTTGAAAAACTTATACAACGTATCTAATTTAGTTTTTATGACAAAATAGGAGTTGTGCAACGGTTATTGCTGTTGTATGCAGGCTTTATTATAGTCCCTGCTAACCCAAGTATTTTTGACTTACACACTTTATGAGACAGTCCCTAAAAAAGGGAGAAACTTTCTATATTTCCCTTAACCTGCCATTTTGCAAAACTGATGTTGTGCGATCGTACTTATTCATTCCAGGGTTTTTGTTGTAGGACTTTAAGAATAGGTGCGTCACTAATATTGTCAGGTATTATTGGGTTATCATCTTCAGTAATTACAACCTTCTCAAAGTCATGTATTCCAATTTCCCAAGCATTTTTTATAGTTAGTTCACTTTTCAATATTCCAAATTCAATTATAGGAGTCATTTGGGAATTAGAATCTATATGTACAGGGATAAGTACGTACTTTCTGTAAGCGTTATATCCGTTTTCTAGATTATTCAAGTTTGTATTATTTATAGGTTCCATTCTATGAAAACGAGATGATAAGTAAATAAATTGACCATCTGACATTGTACTTTTGTTTATTTTTTTACTAATAAATACCTTATACCAATAGGGATTATTTTTGTCAATTCCCTTGATAATTGTTATGGAAATTTCTTCATTACTATCCACTTTCCCATATTTATCAATCCACTCATTGAATATTTTTTTTCCATAATCAATATTCTCAAATGATAAAATTAATCCAAAAGGTATGCTATGCGATGAAAAAAAACCAAAAGCTTTCCATTTCGCATTATCCCATAATTCAGTATTAATAATTGTTTCAGCTTTAATTCTTTTATGGGTAACATTCTCAAAATTTGGTTTTTCTCCCTTTTCATCATTTTTAGGTAATTTTTGCAATTCCTTATTTATTGTTATAGGGGATTCAGTTCTTAGTAAATTATATTCTGAGATATTACTGTTTATCCAATTTTGTAAAAAGAATTTAGGTTTGTTGGTCAATATATTTGTTAAAAAATTGTGATGTTCTATGATGATAGATAATCTTTCATGAACCTCATCTTTTTCAAATAGATTATTTAAGAATTTTTTAATGTCTTGAAACAGATAATTTCCTTCAAGTATAAGAGGAAGTAATTCATCTACAAGATTTTTAAAGATTTCTCCATTATATATTATTGAATTTTTTAAATGTATTTTGAAATAGTTTTTGTTGATAACTTCTAATTTGAAGTTATCATTCATTTCTTGGTAATCAATTGATATGTTTATATTTTCAGATATTGGAAAAGCTTCTTTAAACGAAGTAGCTAAGAAGGACTCAAAATAGGCAAGCATACTTTCTGCTATAATTAGTAATTCTGTATTTTGATTAAATAAAACTTTAAGTTGTATTCCAATAATCTGACTTTCAATATATACTTCTTTAGTATTTAAGAAATTTGTCTTATAAGCTATTTGCTCAACAAATGGCTGATTGGCAAATTTATTATAGTATTCTAGAAAGTTTTCTTTTCTTAGGGATGTTTTTGTTTCATCTAATTCAATCAAATCTTCATTTCCTAATAGATACAAAGAAGCGTCTTCACTTAACCAAAGTTCATTCGTTTTAAATATATTAGGTAAATTCTTTAAATTATCAAATTCCTCGAAATTCAAATTTAATAGTCGAATAGACAAACATGCATCTGTCATATGCTCGGTTGGTATGTTTTCAAGATTATTTTCGTTAATTTCCTGTTGGAAATATCTTTGTAAAACCAAATATAGTTCGTACCAACATAATAACACTGGTATTCTACCTATTATAACTTCATTCTTCAAAATATCTTCAACACTTCTAAGAAACTTAGGATTTAAATTCCCTGTTGTAAACCAATTATTTGCAAAAATATTAGTAGCAGAAACTAAAGCATTGTATGATGCCCAATAAAGGTTTAATTTAGAGTAGGCATCACTTAAAAGCATCAAACAATAATAAAATTCTGTTTGAGTTTCATCTTTTGCAAGCTTTCTTGACGCTTTACCAAAATAAATAAGACTTTCTCTAATTAAATTGTTTTTTAATTTGGTAACTCCTCTATTTAAATATGTTTTCCCTGAAGTTAAGTCAGATATTCTTACGGATTCGATTTCGGCTATTACATCAATCAAATTATCGTAATCCTTACTATCAGGAAGAACTTTATCATATACGCTTATAGTTCCTTTGAGCTGTTCAAATGGAATATCTAAATGATTTTTGCTTAATTCAAAATAGACTTTAAGATTTATTAATTCTTCTGAGACAGAAATACCATTTTCTAATTTTACCCTAATATGAAAAAATGCTATATAAAACTTAGCAAGTAGAGAAGTTGATGGTTTATTTTTATTTTGACTGCAATTCGTTAAAAATGACAATAGATCTTGATCTTCTTTTTCATAATCGACTAAAAGTAAATCTTTAGCTTCTTCAACATTTGAAATTGTTTTAAGAATATTATATAGATTTAAATAAAATTCAATATTGTTAATGTTTGGTTCTTGGTTTACTAGTTCTTTTACACTTAAGAATTCATTGTAAAACAATTGGTATCCGTCATACCAGTTGATTAGTGTCCATCCAAGTTGATAATGAACTCTTATTCTTAATTGAATATTATTAAGTTTATTTGCGAATTTTAAAGCACGTTCAAATTTACCAATTACTTCTGTTTTAGAAAGTTCTAACATCCTAGAAGTTATTGCACTTTCAAGGCAATCTTCAATTAATTGAAAGTCTATTTCAAGAAAACGATTTGATGAATTAATTTGACTTTCTAATTCCTCTAGTTTATTGATTCTTTCAGCATCTTTTGAACCAACAATTTTTTCTTCTAAAAATGTTCTTGAGAGATTTAAGGATTCGATGACTACGTTTAATAATTGATTGCTGTAAACATTTTCTAAAATCCATTCAGCATCCAAAATAATCAATTCTACTTCATAATCATGTTTAGTTTGGTCTTGAACATCCTTTTTGTGCTTACTAGAAATTTTTTGATTTGAGAAGAAGAATATTTTAGTATAACTTCTATTAGTTTCTATTATTTTTTTAACATCAGATTTTACTTTTGGCTTCCAGTCTTTTTTTGCACTTATTGCAAAAGCCCAATTTTCACATTCATTCCATTTGTTATCACTAATGTACCATCTATCAGAAATAAAGTTAGAAACAGGATATGTTTCAGAATCAGTTTTGCCATCTCCGCCACCAGTTGGACCTACTTGCGGTATTAAATTTGGAGAGATGAGTTTTTCAGCAAGCTTTCTACATAAAGTTTCAAAACTATCATGTTTTTGATTTGTAGAAATTTGACTTATTTCATAATCAAGTTGTTCCCTTGGTAAAACAACTTTTGCAACAATTTTTGAATCAGAAAAATATTCTGGTCTTCTGTGCCTATAAAATTGTGATGGTGTTGGAAATTTTTGTTCTTTCATTCTGATAAGATAGTTAAATTAGCATGTCGCACAATGGAATACGGCTTGGCGATAGTGGCGGAATAAAAAGCTGAAACTTTCGATTAAATACTAATTTTTCAAGTACAAAACCAACTTCAAAATAAGCCAAAACCTGCCATATTGCCAAACTGTGGTTATGTTAAGTGCTTTTAATCTATTCAATGTTTTCTAGATTTTCAGAAATCTCTTTTAGATCTTTTAGCAATTTTTGATTTTTATCTGTGTCAATATTCGCATTAATCAAAACTATTCGGCCAATGTTGGTTTTAAGGTCAATAGAAATAACGGCAAAAACTCCAGGGTCACTTCCTGTATGGGTTAATCTCCCTTTTTTATTATAACTCCAAAACATTGCTTGATTAGTTATGTTTTTGTTTGAATTACTTGGAAGATTATTTTCCTCAAACCTTTTCTTGAAAATAGTTTCGTATGATTCTTTGTTTAGTATCTGTGATTTATTATTATATCCGTTAATGATTTCTTTTACATATTTTGTTAAGTCGTTTAAAGAAGTTTTTAAACTCCCATCGGGATAAATTATTGAGCTATATGTCTTCACGCTCTTATCATCATTCATTAAGTTTTTATAAAAAGGTAAATCAGAAATGTTTATTTCATACAATTTCGCGTAATCTTTTGATCTTGTTTCGTCGTACAGCCAGTGTGTACTTTCGAGTTCAAGAGGTTCAAATATATATTTTTGAGTAAACTCATCAAACGACATTTTAGATTTCACCTCAATGAGATATGCAGCCAAGGCGGATGCTATATTAGAATAATTGTATTTACTTCCTGTTTCGGAAATATCAAAATTATCTTGACTATACGATTGTCCTTTTTCACTTAAACAACGTTCTAAAAAAACACCCAAAGTAATTTCAGGTCTTTTTGTAAGTTGGTAACTATTTATAAAAGTTACTTCATTATCAATTATTCCTGATGTATGTGTAAACAGATGTTTTATTTTAATTATATCATTAGAGTGATGTGGATTTAGAACCTTAAAAGGTAGAATTTCATTAATTGGTGTTTCAGTATCAAAGTATCCCAATTCCATTGCTTTGGCTAATGAAAGTGCAATCACAGTTTTACTCACAGATGCAATAGGCATAATTGTATTTTCTGTAAAAGGAATATTTTCTTTTACATTGGCAAAGCCGTAAGCTTTGGAAAAAAGGATAGAATCATTTTTTACAATTCCGATAGCAAACCCTGGGAAGTCTGAATTTTTATATATTTTTTGAAAATTTTCCTCAAGTTCTATAGTGTTTATTTGAGCACATAATGTCCCCGAAATAAAGAGCAATGAGTAAATGAAATTTTTAAAGGTCATTATTAGCTGTGTTTTTAGCATTTCACATAAAGTTTCGGCGCTTGGCGAGGTTGCGAACTTCGGAACTGCTTATTTTCTGTTAAAGATAAAATTTCATGCGAAATGTAAACGTGAATTTACCACAAAATTCGCAATCTTGCGAAACTCCTGTTAACTCCCTTTTTTTTGTTATTTCGATATTGCTGGTATTAAATATTCCTGCATAATTTTTTCAACTTGTTTTTCTCCGTATGGCGTATTATATGCTGTGGAAGTAATGACAATTACAATTGGTTGGTCTTTGAAAATAAAAATTCTATTTCCACCATTTCCTCTAGAATAGTAAACTTCATAATCCAAGCCATTTATTTTGTAAGTTTTGTTCCAAAACAAATAACCATAAAACTCGTCGTCTGATATTGTCATTTGATGTGACAAACTTTTTGCTATCCATTCTTGTGTTAAAATTTGTTTTCCATCCCAAGTTCCTAGATTTTTGTATAATTGCCCAAATTTAGCATAGTCCAATGAGCTTAATTGCAAACTTCCTGCCGTATTTGCAACTTTTTGAGGTGTGAATTGCCATTTATATTTTGTGATTCCAAGAGGTCGAAACAAACTTTTGGTTGCATATTTTTCTAAACCATTTGGTACAGATTTATGAATGATGTCGCCTATAACTATACAGCCAGCAGTAAAATAATCCCACTGCTTGTCTGGCTGTTTTGTTTTGTCAATAGGAAGATTTAATGCAAACTCAACCCAATTTTTAGTAGGATACATATTTTCTTCGTTTCCGGGTGATTCGGAATTCATATCGGAACCTTCTAAAGTTGAACTCATAGTCAGTAAACTTTTTAAAGTAATACTGTCTTTTGGTGTAGAATAGTTTTGAAAAGATTTTAGGTTGTAAAATTCTTTTAAGGTTTGAGTTTCACTTTTTATGAATTTATCTTTTATTGCAATACCTAAAAGAGTTGATGCAAATGATTTTCCCACAGAACGTGTGTCGTGAAGTGTATTTCTATTTGCGCCATTGAAATACTCTTCAATTAGAATTTTTCCGTCTTTTATTGCAACAATACTGGTTATATTTTTATAGGTTTTCTTTGCGATTTTTCGGTTTAGTTCTTCAATTTTAGCAATATCAATTTTCTCTGTTGAAATCTGCCAATCTTTAATTGGTTTTATCGATTGAACTTTGGCCAGTTTTTCATCGATTTTTATTTCTGGAACGATAATTTTTATTTGTCCTTCAGCAATTATATTACCTGTCAAGACTTCGGTCAGTTTTAAATAAGGTCTGATTTCAATTTTAAGTAGATGTTCGCCATGTGAAAGTGCTTCTTGTCCGCCATTGCCAAAAAATCTATTCCAAAGAAATTTACCCCAAGAATCTTCGTTAGTTGAACTTATTAATGGAACTCTGAAAATTGTTTTCTGATTTTTGCTTTCTGTAGTTCCTGCTCCAATATTTAGATTTTCAACATAAATTTTTTTGTTGTCAACAAAAAATGTAAATTGATAGTTCCCATTTTTAGTCAATTCGTTAGCAGTTGATTGAGGTGATAGCAAATGAATATAATTTGTCAATGAAGTGCCTAAAAAAACTCTAATGTTTAATTCGGTTTTCTCTTTTAATTCAACTGATTTTAGAAAATCGGTTTCTTTGAAATTTTCAATTGCGATTGCTTGTCCCATAAAAGCAATTTTACCAATGTTTGATTTATGAATTGGATAAATTATGCTATCACTTTTTACAAATTCGGTTTTTTGTCCAGAAACATTCAAGTATGTCAGTAAACTTAATGCTAAATAGGTTATTTTTGATTTCATTGATTTTGATTGAGGATTATGTTTTTAGCAGTTTCGTGAGCGAAAAAGGCAGTTAACATTGTTATTTCACGAAACAAAACACAATATAGTTTCGTAAAACAACACCTATATATGTATTTCGTTTAATTTGCTACTAATTTAATTGGTTTTTTGTAAATTAGATACTTAGTAAGTTATTTGTTGTGGATAGCGGAATAAAACAAGTTAAAATAATTTTATTTAAGTACGGATTACGTAGCAATTCTAAAAGCCTTACATAACCGATTGCAAGTACAACGATATACTAATAATACCATAAAGGCGTATTGTGGTTATGTATAAATATCCAGTTTGTGCTATTTATGGGAACTTATATTTTTGTGAGAGAATTGTTTTTTTAATATCACAATCTTCAAACTAAAAAGTATATACACTTTACAAAATATTTTAAAAACGTTTGTTTTAGTTTCGTTTGTTTTTAAAGTAAGTAATTCAAAATAGTTTTACCAAGCATTCTGATGTTAAAATAGTATTAATGAATATTTTATGCTTTACGAAAAAGATTACTTTTATCAAATATTAAATATATCATTAAATATTTAAACCGATGTGCTTCTTTTAAGGAATATATGTTTTTCACTGCTGCATCTTGCAAAATTAAGTATTTAAAAATATTCACTAACAGTATTTATATTTCTTTTTAAAAGTGAAAATATAAAGAATACAATTTTGTTATATTTATGACTAATTATTTAAAATCCGTATAAACCAAAAATGACACTACTTTTAATTTATCTATTTATTGCTCTTTTTATTTCGTTTATCTGCTCTATCGTTGAAGCCGTTTTACTCTCAATTCCAATTTCTTTCCTAAAATCAAAGGTAGAATTTGGTGATCGAAATATTGGTGCTATGATTAAATTGAAAGAAGATGTAGATAAACCTTTATCTGCTATACTTTCACTAAATACAATCGCTCACACTGTTGGAGCAGCAGGTGTAGGGGCGCAAGCCACAATTGTTTTTGGACAGGCTTCTTTTGGTATCGTTTCAGCGGTTTTAACGATCTTAATCTTGGTCTTGACAGAAATTATTCCAAAAACGTTAGGAGCTAATTATTCAAAAGAACTTGTTGGTATTTCATCGAAAATTATAAAGGTTATGATTTTTATTACTTACCCATTAGTGCTGATATCTTCAGTTTTAACTAAATTATTATCACGAGATAAAAAGCAATTAACTACAAGTAGAGAAGAAATTTCAGTATTAGCTAGTATTGGTACTCAAGAAGGTATATTTTTAGACAATGAGAACAAAATAATACAAAATTTGATCAAACTTAAAAGTATCAATATATCTGAAATTATGACCCCAAGGATTGTTGTAGTTCTTGCAAATGAAGAAATGACTTTACAAGAGTTTCTTAAAAATAAAGATTTTTTACATTTCTCAAGAATTCCTATCTATCACGAAAATCGCGATAGTATTACAGGTTATGTTTTTAGAGAACTCGTTTTTGAAAAGTTGGCAGAAGATCAATTTGATTTAAAATTAAAAGATATAAAAAGAGAAATCTTGACATTTACTGAATTCACAACTTTATTTGATGCATGGGATGTAATGTTAAATAAAAAGGAACATATTTCACTTGTAACAGATGGGTATGGTGGAGTAGACGGAATTGTAACTTTAGAAGATATAATAGAATCGTTACTTGGCTTTGAAATTGTAGATGAAAAAGATCGTGTTGAGGATATGCAGCAATACGCTATGGAGAGATGGAAGGGCAAACAAAAAAAATATGATTTGCTTCGTAAGAATGACCTAGAATAAAGGTGCAATTCATTGTTTTTTCACTACTGTATTTTCTGTTTTATATAATTATGCGGTAAATTTAAATATTATTTAAAACTCAATCTGAATTTTAGATGTTAACAGATCTTTTGAAATAATAATATGTTTTGCATCCCTATAAACAAGTATTGTTTCAGGGTTTTTAGTATAGCTAAAAACTTTTTTTGACTATACGGTAATAATTCATATTATTCTCTTTAGTGGTGAGTATTATGTAAATGTTCAAAATTGAGATTTATTCTTAGAATCTCCCTATGGATGATTGTTTTTGAGGTTGTTTTTAAATATAATAAAGATTCATTTGTAATTATTTGAATTTCTAGCGGTAGTACTTATACTTTTTGTACTATTACTTTTTGTCGCATATTATTATATAGTAGAGTCCAATATAGATTTTCTATTAAAAGCGAAGAAAATAAAAAATTGCGGAAAGCAGCAATCTTTGCGAGCCTGTTTTTGAGTGTAAATCTCTTGATTTGTAAAACCTTGAATATTTGGAATCCCAAAAAAATGTACTGATTTCTCATATCTTTGAAGCAAATGTAATTGTGTAATGGTATATTTGTATTTCTAATAAGTATATAAACAGATTAATACAATGACTGCCAAAATAAACTTGAATGTGTTTAAAGATTTTGTGAAATCAAATAATTTTGGAGGGATACTTCTTTTTATTTGTGTAGTATTATCTCTTATTATTGCTAATTCACCATTTTCAATAGGGTTACAGAGCATATTAGATACCAAATTGGGATTTGAGAATAGTGCTATACATCTCAATTATTCAGTAGCAATGTGGATTAACGACGGATTGATGGCTGTGTTTTTTTTACTGGTTGGTTTAGAAATTAAAAGAGAAATTGTCGAAGGAGAATTGTCATCGCCTAAAAAAGCTCTATTACCAATATTATGTGCGATCGGTGGAGCAATTGTTCCGGCAGTTGTTTTTTTGATGTTTAATCAAGGAACTCCGACCCTAGATGGTTGGGCAATCCCAATGGCGACCGATATAGCATTTGCATTAGCTGTTATTTCACTATTAGATAAAAGAGTACCCACGAGCCTAAAGATTTTTTTGGCCGCACTTGCAATTGTTGATGATTTGATTGCAATTTTAGTTATAGCGTTTTTTTACTCTTCAGGAATTGAACTTACATACCTTGCATATGCTGCAATTGGAATGGTAGTATTAATTGGAATGAATCGAATGAATGTTAAAAACCCATGGCTGTATATGATTCCAGGTGTATTTGTTTGGTACTTTATTCATCATTCAGGGATTCACGCAACTATAGCGGGAGTAATGGTAGCTATGACTTTACCTACTAACGATACAGAAAAAGAGTCTCCATTGGAACGATTGGAACATGCATTAGTAAAACCAGTTAATTTTTTAATAATACCACTTTTTGCTTTTACAAATACTAATATTACATTAGAAACCGGAATGTTTCGTGGACTTATTGAACCTTTAGGACTCGGTATTGCATTAGGTTTACTCTTTGGAAAACCTATCGGAATCTTATTAGTATCTTGGATCTGTACTAAAACTGGAATCGCGACACTACCTGAAGGTAGTGGATGGTTTCATATTTTAGGTGTGGCCCTTCTTGCTGGAATAGGATTCACGATGTCTATCTTTATCTCAATATTATCTTTTGATAATCCTTATTTTGTAGCTGAAGCAAAGCTTTCGGTCTTAGTAGCGTCTATTATAGCAGGAGCAGTGGGCTTTCTTATTCTTAAAGCTACAAGTAAGAAGTAAAGGAGATTTTAAAAAGATTGAATTGTTAAGTGTCTAATTTGTTTTTATAAAAATCGAAGTATATTATCTATAATGAGAATTAAAAATTTTAGTTACCTATTAAGCTCTTTTTATGTTATTGGGATAATAATACTTTTGGTAACTTTAGGTTTTGTTATCCCACGGGAATATAATGTTTATATCAATTTTTTCTTTATTGGATTACTTTTAATTGGAGTTGTAAAAACAATCTTAAAGTATTTTCTTGGAAATGAAAAGGTTATTGTTCGTGTAATTATATTTGATATAGTAAGTATTTTATTTATACTTTACTGTATTTTAATTCAGATCATAGATTATGATATCCATTATGTAAGTAAGTATTTACAGTTTGCTGTCATCTTAAAAATAATAAGAGAGGTTGCTACACCTAATTTTAGTTTAAAACGCTCATTTATAAATCCTCCGCAGCTTTTCATAATAAGCTTTTTTACTTTGATTTTTATTGGTGCCTTTATGTTAATGCTCCCTACTGCTTCAAAAGTACCTTTAAGCTTTTTAGATGCTTTATTTACGGCAACTAGTGCCGTATGTGTTACCGGTTTGACAGTGGTTGATACCTTCGAGCAATTTACAGCATTTGGTCATTTTCTAATTATGTTGTTGATTCAAATGGGGGGGCTGGGGATTCTAACATTTGCAGGATATATTGCCTATTTTTTTAAAGGCAATAGCTCATATGAAAATCAAATAGCATTAGGAAGTATCGCTAATAATGATGCTTTAAGTGAAGTTTTTGTTTTTGTAAAAAGGATCATCTATTTTACTTTTGCAATTGAAGCAATTGGAGCTTTTTTGATTTATTTTTCCTTAGAATCTCATAGCATGGCATTCTTGGATAAAGTTTTTTTTAGCGTCTTTCATTCTATTTCCGCTTTTTGTAATGCGGGTTTTTCGACTTTGCCCAAAGGTGTTATGAACATAGACTTTATATATAATTATAATTTTCAGTCCGTTTTAATATTACTGATATTTTTGGGAGGGATAGGGTTTCCGATTTTGATAAATCTGTTAAAGTACCTAGAGTATCTAATTCGTAAAGTCTTTTATAACCTTACAAGCAAGCGGCACAATAAGAGAAACTGGGTTTTTAGTCTTAGTTCCAAGGTTAATCTTGTGACTTCTCTTTCAATTCTAGGTATTGCTACAATTATTCTTTTCTTTGAGGAATTTTACAATACATTACAACCACACCAAGGATTTGGCAAATTTATATCGGCAGTATTTTTAGCGATAACACCCCGAACAGCAGGCTTTAATGCAATTGATTTTTCTCAATTGCATTTTTCATCGATTATGTTCGTAATTCTATTAATGTGGATTGGTGCTTCACCAGCTTCTACTGGGGGAGGAATTAAAACAAGTACATTTGCAATTGCAATTTTGAATTTTATCAATATTGCTAGAGGTAAGTCTAAAATCGAAGTTTTTAAGCGTGAATTGAATCCAATTAATGTTCAAAAGGCCTTTGCTACGATGACTTTGTCTTTTTTAGTAGTAGGAATCGGAGTCTTTTTAATTACAAAATTCGACAGCCATTTAAATCTCATTGATGTAGCTTTTGAAGCTTTCTCTGCTTATTCAACTGTTGGACTGTCTTTAAATGTAACACCAACATTATCCGATTCGAGTAAAGTAGTCATTATTATAATTATGTTTATCGGTAGAGTATCGATGATTACGATTTTAATGGCATTTTTTAAAAGAAGTACAGGTATGTCTAATTATGGTTATCCGTCGGATGATATTTTAATTTAAATGATTTTATGAAAGTAATTATTATCGGTTTAGGAAATTTTGGAGCTGCTCTTGGGAAGAAAATGTCCAAATTGGGACATGAAATTATCGGGGTGGATATTGATATGCAAAAAGTAGAAGCTCTTAAAGAGAAGTTATCATATACAATTTGTCTTGATGCTACCGATGAATTGTCCATCAGTAAACTACCCTTGAACAATACAGATGTTGTTATTGTAAGTATTGGGGAAAATGAGGGAGCAAATATTATGGCGACAGCTATTTTCAAAAACATGAATGTGAAACGGCTTATTAGTCGTTCTATTAATTCATTGCACGAAAATGTTTTACAAGCCATTGGAGTTTCAGAGATCATTCGTCCGGAATCTGAATCGGCAGAGCGGTGGACAAAAAAATTAAATGTAAAAGGAGTTGTTGACTCGTTTGAGCTTAATAAAGATTATAGCATTATAGAGGTGATAACCCCAGAGGAACTCGTAGGTAAGACATTTGATGAAATTGAATTTAAAAGAAAACATAATATTTTGGTAATGACTATTATTCAAAATAAAGAAGAGGCTAGTTTTTTAGGACAGTATAAAATTGTACCCGAAGTTCAAGGTTTTCCGTCTTCACAAACTATAATAAAAAGTAATGACGTTTTAGTAATTTATGGAGCAAATCAGGATATTTATAGGTTCTTAAGAAAGTTTAATTTAGGGACGCTCTCATGATTTTTCGATAAAGCCCCAAAATAAAGAACAGAAAAATTATAATGATGATTAGACTGTGATATGTTGAAACGCACACGCACAAATCATCATTATGACTGTTCTTTTACGATTTTTAAAGAAGTGTTTTTTATTTTAGCTTGAAGCCAGGTTTCAAACTTTAATTCATCTATTTTGGTGTGTGATTTATAGAGAACTAATGTGGACTGTATTATAGAATCATTTGCGTGATAGGTATTAATCTTTCCCATTGAAATTTCTTCAATTTCAGGGAACAATATTTCTATTTCTTTTTTTATTTCATCATTATCGAATTTGTATTTTTTCAACTCATTGCTTAATAAATTAATCTGTAAATCTTTCTCAGAAATATTAGTACTACGCTTGTTTATTTCTGACAGGATTTCTGATTTTAAATCAGAGGTGTTTTGTTTGATGACCAAATGAGTGTTATCAAGCCCAAAATCATTAAGTTTGCTATTTAATTGACTAATCTCAATACTATCGAATTGACGTGATAGAAAAGCCAATTCTATTGTTTTGTCATTTCTTTTATAATTGATCTTTTTATAAATAATAGTATATCCACGATTATAGAATTCAGTATTTAAAAATTTATCTACATTTTGAGTAAACTTTTTTTCATTAAGTAAATTGTACGCAAGATAGAAACTTGGAATAGTCATTATCAATATCATTAATGTAATTGAATAACGCAGCTTTTTATCAAATGCTTTATTATCAGTTACTACAGGCTTATATTTTAGATATTTGATTATTAGAAATGTAGCAATTCCAATGAAGAAGCAATTAATACTGTATAAGTATAATGCACCAACAAAAAACTTCATATTAAAGGTTGCAAGCCCAAATCCTGCTGTACATAATGGTGGCATCAAAGCAGTAGCAATGGCAACTCCTGGAATAGGATTTCCTTTTTCTTTTCGTGTCATAGAAATAGCACCGACAATACCTCCAAAAAATGCAATCAGTACATCATATATTGTAGGAGAGGTACGGGCAAGAAGTTCAGATTGTGCGTCTTTAAATGGGCTTAAATAAAAGTATAATGTTGCTACAGACAAGCTTACGATTGTGGCAATAAGTAAATTTTTTGCAGATTTTTTCAGCAGTTTAAAATCATAAGTAGCTAATGAATATCCCGCACCAACAATAGGACCCATTAGTGGAGATATTAACATGGCTCCAATAATTACAGCTGTTGAATTAACATTTAATCCTATTGATGCTATTAGAATAGCACAAGCTAGAATCCAAATATTGGCTCCCTTAAATGAAATGTTCTTTGAAACATTCTCTATTACTTTAGCTCTTTCTTCTTCATCACTACGAAGATTCAATAAATTTTTTAGATAACTCATAATTGTTGTCAATAGAAATTTCCAAGTGTTAAAATAATAAAAAAAACGGAACTAATGTTTTTTATTAGTTGACATTGTGATTATTTTTAATATTGTATTTTAAAGCTTTTAAACCTGTTTTGATAATTAGTAATATATAAAATATCTTAGAAAT
This sequence comes from Flavobacterium sp. HSC-61S13, assembly GCF_024171535.1. Lineage (GTDB taxonomy): Bacteria > Bacteroidota > Bacteroidia > Flavobacteriales > Flavobacteriaceae > Flavobacterium. The sequence continues at coordinate 88,604 of NZ_JALJZV010000001.1, forward strand.
AGTGACATTTTTAAAAGCAGGAGGATTAATTTTGTTCATACAAAAAAATTAAAAGTCAAAACATCGTACATATATGAAAAATATTTTTCGTAATTCTTTTGGGTTAATAAATTTGATATTAAACGAATGAAGTTTTTTTTTACTTTTCTTGTAGTAGCAATCGGTGTGGCACTTACAGTTGCGTTATGAGCAATTTCTGTAAATAATATATTTCATTTTGCAGTTTATATTAATAAAATACAAAGAATACTATATTTATATAGTTTATGCCTGTGATTAAAATCTTATTTTCTTTAATAGTTCTCAAAATAAAACTAAATATTTCTATCGAAAAGGTAACTTCTCAAATTATGATTGCCGTTATGAAAAGATCTGGAATGATAATTATAAAGCAGAAATTAACTTTTTAAACATAAAAATATAAGTAGGTAGTTATTATATATCTTAGTTTTTATTCAAGAAACGAATGCACGTACTTTTGAGAATTTACCCAAATGACCATGCAGATAGCAAGTTTATTTCAAGTCTCATAACAGTAAATTATGGACTTGAAAGTTTATAAGTATGGATTAAATAAGACTGTAATATTGTGTCGATAAAAGTATAAAAAATACTTTGTTAGTTATTTTATTATCGTAATATTGCAATATATTATAATTACATATGGGAATTACTAGGACAGATATATATTCGGATAAGCAAAACAAATTGGCATTGCTTTTTAAAGTTTTAGGTCATCCTGCTAGAATTGCAATTCTACAGTTTATAATCAATGAAAAAACATGTATTTGCAATGATCTTGTCGAAGAGTTGGGTTTAGCACAGGCAACAATTTCTCAACATTTGAAAGAATTGAAAAATTTTGGTATTATTAAAGGTACTATTGAGGGAAAATCAGTTTGTTATTGTATCGATGAAAAAAAATGGACGCAATTTCAAGAGGAATTTAATACCTTCTTCAATCAAGATATAAATATAAAACAATGCTGCTAAGCTTTTTTATAAACTATCATCGTAACATCGCAATATAGTATAACTAAATGTTTATATATAATTATGAAACTATCAGAAATTAAAGAAATCTTATCAACATTAGAAAATGTTGAATTTCAATTAGAGAATGGAACGTATGTGCCAGAGTATTTTCATGTGACGGAAATTGGTCAAATAACTAAAAAATTTATTGATTGTGGAGGAGTAATACGTATTGAAAAGGTAGTTAATTTTCAATTATGGAATGCAGATGATTTTGAACACAGACTCAAACCAGAGAAGTTATTGAGGATCATTAAACTTTCAGAAGAAAAATTAGGAATTGAGGATTATGAAATAGAAGTTGAATTTCAAAGTGAGACAATTGGTAAATATGATTTGGAATTCAAAGATAAAACCTTTGTTCTGAAAAATAAAACAACCGCTTGTTTGGCTCAAGATGCCTGTGGTATTTCTTCTGAAAACGAAAATTTAATAAATATTTCTGTAGGCGACAGTGCTAATAGCTGTACGCCTGGCGGTGGATGCTGTTAAAATTTTATTTATATGTTATATAAAATAATTAGAACAAGTATTTAAAGGCTATTAGTCTTATATATTTAATTGTGGAATCCGTTTTATGCTTTATCTGGAATTACAGAGTTTAGAGAAATTTTTCTGCTAAACTTTCTTAAGACAATAACACGTATTCTAATAATCATGTTTTAAAAATTTACAGTATTTTGGAAACAGTATGTCACAGTTGTACTGATTGGATATTATTTTTATCAAGTATGTTTTTATTAATCAAATATGGAGGTAAATCCCTATTGATAGATTCTGGTTTTAATGGAACAAAATAATATTCCAATAAAAGAAATAGCCAAACTTTTTATCAAGCTAGGTTGTATTGGTTTTGGTGGCCCCGCAGCTCATATTGCTATGATGCAACAGGAGGTTGTAGTAAAAAGAAAGTGGATGAATGAACAGCATTTTCTAGATTTGTTGGGAGCTACTAATCTCATTCCTGGACCCAATAGCACTGAAATGGCGATACACATCGGTTATGACAAAGGGGGATGGAAAGGGTTGATTGTTGCAGGGATATGTTTTATTTTACCAGCGGTTTTTATTACAATAATACTTGCCTGGTTGTATGGGAAATACGGACAACTTCCCGAAATGGAACCCTTTATATATGGAATTAAACCAGCAATTATTGCCGTTATTATTGGAGCGGTCTACCCATTAGCAAAAAAATCTATAAAATCGACCTACTTAGCAAGTATTGGTATTGCTGTTTTAGTTTTATCATTATTTAATATAAATGAAATATATTTAATGTTTGGGGCAGGTTTTTTGACATTAGGTTTATATTACATAAAACATAGAAAAATAAATACTATACAAAGTATTACTCCACTATTGTTCTTACAGATCACACATAGTTCTATATTATGGGAAACAAATATCAGATTATTCTGGATCTTCCTAAAGATTGGCGCAATCCTTTATGGAAGTGGTTACGTTTTGTTCGCTTTTTTAGACACTGAATTAGTAACAGCTGGCTTGCTAACTCGGCAGCAACTAGTTGATTCTATAGCTGTCGGTCAGTTTACACCAGGTCCCGTTTTCTCATCAGTTACATTCATTGGCTATCAAATAAACGGATTTAGCGGAGCCATCATTTCGACGATTGCTATTTTCCTTCCATCATTTTTTTTGGTAGCATTACTAAATCCATTGATTAAAATATTGCGTAAATCAAAAGGATTTTCGGTCTTTTTAGATGCAGTAAATGTCGCTTCTGTAGCTATTATCATAGCAATTTGTTTCAATATGAGTAAAGAAGTCATTACGAATTGGCGGGGAATATCAATTGCAATAGTCAGTGCATTTGTAGTTATCAAATTTAGACAAGTCAATAGTGCATTTATCGTAATCGGGGCGGTAATCATGGGGTATATATTATCTATAACTTAATTTAATAAAATGTATAAAAGAATTATCTCAAACTATCGAAAATTTTAAAAATCAGGCGATCAGTGCTGAACGTAAGAATGTATTAAAACTTTTAATCGATTTTATCCAAGAAAAGATTGATGAAAATAAAGAAATAAGCATCAATTTTATTTGTACACATAATTCGCGAAGAAGTCATTTGACACAAATATGGGCACAGATGGCTGCAACACACTTTAGAATTCCAAATGTATATTGCTTTTCAGGTGGTACCCAGGAAACTACATTATTCTCAAAAGTGGCAGAAACATTAACCAACCAAGGGTTTAAAGTTGTTAAAATAGCAGAGTGTGAAAACCCTATATATGCCATAAAGTATCATGAAAATGCTTTGCCAATAATTGGTTTTTCAAAGAAGTATGATCATCCGTTTAATCCCAATACATCATTTGCAGCTGTAATGACTTGTTCTCAGGCAGATGGAGGATGTCCCTTTATTGCAGGCGCTCAAGCAAGAATTCCAATTACCTATGAAGATCCTAAAATATCAGACAGTACAGATAAACAGACTTCTATTTACTTTGAGAGAAGTTTACAGATAGCTTCTGAAATGTTTTATGTTTTTTCTGAAATAATTAAATAAGTGATGCAACCAAAATTAAAATTTCTTGATCAGTATCTTACTTTGTGGATATTTCTAGCCATGGTACTTGGCATTGTCATAGGAAATCTCTTTCCTAGTGTTTCTAATATCACAAATGCCTTAAATGTTGGTACAACCAATATTCCTTTGGCTATAGGTTTGATATTAATGATGTACCCACCACTGGCAAAGGTTAATTATTCGTTATTACCTATGGCTTTTAAGGATAAAAAAGTAATAGGTATTTCTTTATTGTTAAATTGGATTATTGGTCCTGCTTTGATGTTTGGATTGGCATTCTTGTTTCTAAGAAATGAACCAGATTACATGATAGGCCTAATTCTTATTGGTCTGGCAAGATGTATTGCAATGGTCATTGTATGGAATGACTTAGCAAAAGGGAATCGAGAATATGCTGCTTTATTAATTGCATTAAACAGTATTTTTCAATTGTTCACTTACAGTTTTATGGTTTGGTTATTTATTAATGTATTGCCAGGTAAATTAGGTTTACCTCATTTCAATGTAAATGTGCCTATGAAAGATGTGAGTGAAAGTGTATTGATTTATTTAGGAATACCATTTTTAGCCGGATTTCTAAGTCGTTATTTTCTAATAAAATCTAAAGGAATAGAGTGGTACAATAGAAAGTATATTCCACTAATATCTCCAATTACATTATATGCACTACTATTTACAATTGTTTTAATGTTTAGTCTTAAAGGTGATAAAATAATTGAATTGCCTTTTGATGTAGTAAAAGTAGCCATACCTTTAGTAATCTATTTTATTCTCATGTTCTTTGTTAGTTTTTTTATTAATAAATCTTTTAAAGTGCCTTATGATAAAAATGCTTCTATTTCTTTTACAGCTACAGGAAACAATTTTGAACTAGCCATTGCAGTAGCCATTGCTGTGTTTGGCATACATTCCCCTCAGGCTTTTGTAGGCGTAATTGGACCACTTGTAGAAGTTCCTGTATTGATATTGTTAGTAAAAACAAGCTTGTGGTTAAAGACAAGATATTATGGAAAAAGTTAATATTCGATGAGCATTATATTATTCTAAATTCTAAATTGGATTAAAATTGGAAGCATACTGGAAAACTAAATAATTATTATCAGAGTAAAGTAGAACCTAACAAAAGTTGTTTGCTCGAATTACGAAGCTAAATACTAAATCAAGATATAAATATTATGGAAGCGAAGAAATATGGAAAGCTTTGTTTTTGTTATAAGAAAAAGACGTTCTGTTATTTGTGGATTGATAAGAAAAGTAATGACCTTACGTATTAATTGTTGAAGTGAATAACCTTTATCATCCTTCATTAGAGCCATGCGAGCGTAGCGGGATGAAGATACTTAGAATTAACTCAAATCAATATTTGCCCGTAAAATCATTAGTGATGTTTTTACAGCGACGCTAAACGTATGAAATAATCATACAGTTAGTATTGAAAACTAAATATTAATTTCTTTAATTGTAGTTTTCCCCTTTAGAACAGCAGCTAATTTTACAAATAATTGCTTCAGATCTAGAATATCTACAGAGATATAAAAGAATTGTATTAGGCGTTAACTGTAATTTTATCTAAGAATACAGAAGAATGAATCGCATGAAGAAATACATATTTAATTCCGAAGACTTGTATCTAGAAATTGGAATTTAAACGACATCGACAAAATATACAAAATAGATTCTGACCAAAAAGGGAATGGGTTTTTTCAACTTTTCCATCAAAAGAATAAACTATTGAATTTGTCGAACGAATGAAAAAGCAATTTAAAGACAAAGGATTTCGCTATTTCGCGGTAGATAAACCTGATGACAATGAATTGATCGCTTTTATCGGTCTTTTGATGATGATTTTACACCTTACGTAGTTATTGGTTGGCAAATAAAAAGTTGTGAGTAGAATAATGGTTTAGCAATATAATGAGCAAAAAAGTATATTTATTATGCTTTGAACAACTGAAAACATGCGTACTATGTAAAATCGGATTAAAAAATGAAAATACTTAAAACATAGATATGTAGTAATGGAGTATTGAATGAAAGTACAAAAAAACAAAACCTTATTAGGTATTTTAATAAGAGATTTAAAAGAATGCGAATATTTACTGACTACGACTGTTTTAATTAATCGAATTTTGTGTACTTCTTATTTGGTTACTTATGTAGAAAGAAAAAAGGCGGTTGCAAAAAAACAGATGATAGACAAGCCGATCCTATATATTGTCTATATGTGTAATGTTCGTAATAAAGAAGTAAAGTAATAGCGAAATTTTATTTAGCAATTAAAACAAAAATCCAGATAACTCTGGATTTTTGTTTTTAATAAGAATGCTTGAAATTTTAATTTATGACTCGCGTTAATGCAAGACCTATAGCCCAAGAATTATAGGCATTGATTTTTATATCATTGGTAATATTTGCATTTAATTCCCATTTATTGGATAAATGGTAGCCATACTCTAAACCAACCCTTGCAAGAAAAAGATTTCCAGTATGTGCAAATTCGCCACCGGCACCACCCATTAGACTAAAATGCTTTCCTAGCTTGTATGATAGCATTACTGCTGATGCGATTGGATAGCTTCTCTGTAAGGCTTGACCTCCACCACTTTTAAGGTGTTCTTCAACTGTGAAATCTTCAACAACAATATCAGTATGCAACCCAATTGCCCATTTCGAACTAAACTTATAATTGTAATTTATTGCCCAAGATGGTAATGAAAGCCATTTTTTATTCCCGTTGGACTGAATTCCCTGACTCACTTGTGTATGGCTGATCATAAATCCTAAAGTATGGTGCGGATGAAACTGTGTATGTTCGGTTTGAGCGAAAACACTAGTAACAAATAGGAAAAACGCAACAATGGCTGTAAGAACAAATTTCATTATTTCTTTTTATAAATTGTTTTACCTTCTTTAATGGTTTCAAAAACTTTAATATCTTTAATTACCATCACGTCCACTTTTATGGGGTTTTTATCGAGAATAACTAAATCAGCCAGTTTCCCCTCTTTTAATGAACCTTTGCTATTCTCCTCAAAATACTGATAAGCTGCATTAGTTGTAATTGCCTGTAAAGCCTCATAAGGTGAAATTCTTTCATCAGCTCCAATTACAATACCATTTCTAGAAATACGATTAACGGCAGACCATATTACAAACATTTGGTCAATGGGTACTACGTTAAAATCTGTATGATTGGTAGGGCGTAAACCTTTGGTAATTGCCATTTTCATCGGACTAATAAATGAGGCTTGTTCTAAACCCCGATTTTTGATGTGTGTATCTGCAAAGAAATAAGTATGTTCTGTATAAAATGATGGAATTATTTTATACTCCAAAAATTTATCCAATTGGTCTTCTCTGGAAAATTGACCGTGAATGATTGTAGTTCTCCTATCCTTTGTAGGATTTTCTGCTGAAGCAAATTCATGTGCTTTAATGCACATATCTATGGCCGCATCTCCATTGGCGTGAAAGGTAGATTGTAAACCAGCATCATAAATACGTTTAAGCAGTTGATTGGCTTCATCCTGACTAAATGATGGTTCTCCATACCAATTCTTTTCTCCTCCTGGACCTCCTGTTAAGTAAGGTGTTGTAAAAAAAGCTGTTCTGCCTTGTGGTGATCCGTCAATGGTAATTTTTATTCCACCTAATTTGAAGTGGTTGTTGTATTTACCAAAGTCTTTAGGTGGATATACCTTGAATAACGTGTCCATTTCTGTAAACATCGGGTATGAAATAACATCAATAAATAGTTTGTTTTCTTTAGCTCCTCGTTCCAATAAAGAAACTTCTCCCATATGGGTTGCACCTTCCTGTGCTGTAGTTACTCCCGCCTCGGCATATAACATTTGACCTTCTTTTAATTGAGAAAGTTGTGTTTCAACTGACGGCTTTGGCATAGCTGCAAAAATGGGTAAATAAGACATCTCCATAATCAAGCCATAAGGCTCATTAGTGCCTGGTTTTCTGACAATTATTCCACCTGGTACTGTTGGCGTTTTATCATTGATATTATATAAAGCCATTGCTTTGGAATTCATCACAACGCCATGCATGGAAACATGTATTACCATTACGGGATTATTGGGAAAAGCTTTGTCTAAATCGTCTCGATTTAATAAGACACCGTTAGGCATTGCATTATCATCATATCCATAACCCATTATCATTTCTCCATCAGGAATCTTTTTATCGGCTTGTAGTTTTTGTAGTGAATTGACAATTCCTTCTACGCTATTGCCTTGACCTGCGGGAGCCGGCTGGCAATTAGCTTGAGAGTTCATCGCTAAAGAGCTCATAAAATGACTGTGTGGATCTATAAATCCGGGCAATAATGTTTTTCCTTCCAGATTTTTCATTTCTGTTTCATCCCCTTGAAATTTTTCAGCTTCTACTTTTGATCCAACAAAAAGGATTTTTCCATCTTTTACTGCCAATGCTTCTGCATATTTTGCTTCATTTCCCTCCATTGTTATAATGTCTCCACCAAAATAAATGGCATCAGCAGGGTTAGTAATTTTGTCTTTACAACTCACAAGAGCTATAAATAGGAGTAATAAAGATAATTTAGATCTCATTTTATTATATTTGAAGTTTATAAGCAAGTTGTTTTATTTACTTATAAAAATAATAAATTTAGTTATTAAGTCGTAATTATATTTTATTTTTTTAACTTTTTATTTAAGACTTTAATCGTTTTGGATGAATTTTTCAAGTCATCTATTTGTAAATGGGGATTATGTTGGGATTAATAGTGATTTGTAGATAATGACGATTCGTGTTTATATTTCTACATAAACTAATATTTAAGAATGGTTAACTCTATAATTTCATCAGGAACCCAACCTTCATCACTATCACTTATTTTCCTTACCCAGCTCCAAGCATTTAAGGACTTTATTTTTACAACTATTTCGTTTATATCGATGTTTAATTCTTTAGCACTATAATCTTCTAAGATAAGTCCTTCTGCATTATGTCCTAAATTTCTAATTATTTGAATGGGAACCCAGCCACCCTGTTGTCTATTATTCTCGACCCAAATCCAATCTTTCCAATTTTCCTCTGGTGCAAGGTCACCTAGTTTTACGATTTCTCCTTTAGATAAACTAATAGGTACTTCATATTCTGTTTTGTGTGTGCTAATACTTTTCCAGAGTTCCATTTTTATTATTTTTTAGAGTTATTTTAATCAAACAAATTATACCTATAAAGGTGTACCCTAATAAAAGTAAAACTTTTTGTTTCATTTGAAGTCAGGATTAAGAACCCAAACTTAGTAAACTTATCTCAAGAACCCGGCTAATCTTTGGGAATATTTTGAATCAAAAGTTGTTTTATTATCTCTAAAGTAAAAAAAGTCTAGAAGTTTTTAGTCGAGAATATATAAACTTTTAAAAACACAGATTTCAAGAAGCAAAGCAAGGGTATTAGGAATAGGGCATTGGATTTGTGAAAATGAAATAACCTGTTTTTATTGATTTTTCCTTAAGCCCCGCTATTTATCCGTCTTTTAACTCTTATGACAAGTATCGGTTTTCTTGTTTTTCCACATGATAAGTTATTTGGAAATATTTTAATACGCTTTATACTAATTTTGTGCCAGATAAAGTATTGAAAGACTTTTGAATGCTACTAATTATATTATTGCGTTTAAGAAATTTATTTATTGACTCCTTTAGATTACTTTCTGTACATTTTTATTGTCTTTACTTATATGTAAATAATTGCCTTACTTAGAATAGTGGCCACCTATTTTTATTAACTAAATAGTGAATTTATAAGGTTTTGGAATTGTTGTTGACTAGATAGATCCTGTTTTATATCTAAATAGTTGATTAATAAAAGAAAATTTGCTTAATGACTAAATATTTTTAAATTCGAAAAGTAAAAACAAACAAGCCATTGCTGTTCACAATGACTTGTTTAAAATTAGCTTTGCTAATCTAAAGATGAACGATCCATGTAAACTTCCAGCGTTTCTTTTAATTTATCTAAATAACTTGTCCTTGATTTGGCTCTTGTTTTCATTCTGTGAAAAGCATGATGTATATCTATAAGTGAGATTCCAAATAAGCCTTGAAACAAGCCAGCTATTTTTCTAATTTCTCCTTTGCCATGATTAATAGAGCCAGTGACATGAAGGGCATATATAAGCTCTATTAAAGCATTTTGTGACTCTGACCAAATTAATGTTTCAGATAATTGCATATACGTATAATCACTGTTTTCTTGCCTTCGTATCTTTTCTTGTAAATAGTTTTGTAATAGTTCATGTCCAATAATTCTAGAAACTTTGTAATCGTAGTAGGTTGAGAATAAGGGATCAATTTCAAAGGCAAAGCTGTTTATACCGAAGAGCAAGTTTAATTTTCCTAGGGTAAAATACTCTACATCTTTATCTATGCGTTTGGCATTGTAGTATTTGTAAAAGTCATTATGGCAAAAAAACTTTTTGTATTCATTATTTAGCTCTGCTATTTTTTTAATGTAGTACTTGTTTTTAGATGAAGAATCCAATGGACAATTAGTCTCTATTCTATATATTTTGTTGTAAAAAATGAGCTTACTTAAAATTGTAGGTTTGATTACTTTAAAAAATTCAATTTCTTCATATTGATTTTTAAACCCACTATTTAGTACATTCTTTTTAAGTTGGTTTAGTATCAATTGTAAGAACTGCATCATTTCAAATGCTTTTTTAATAGTAATAGAATCACATAAATACAACTCTTTTTCTTTTGTCTGGATTTTCTCTAAAGTCTCTTTGTAAATAACATGTTGTGTCATAATTACTTCTTTTTGGTTGGTTAATTTTTGACACATTGATTCAAGTAAAATTGTTGATTTATCCCCTTATAAAATAACGCAAATCCACCTTGGAAATCAATACGTTAAAACACGGTAAAATTGCGGAAATCACGTATTGTTTATTAAATTAAAAATGTAAATCTTTATAAGTTAACTTTTAAATCATTAGTTTTATGGATATTAACAAAAAAAATGGTTCCGTAATTGACCTTACTAAGGCGATTGAGCTAACACATTCCTATCAAGAAATGAACCCTCTAAAGGCAAATAGCTATTTCGTGGGTTTTGATAGATTAGACGATTTGTTACAACAAAATCAATGTGTTGGTATGCGCATTTATCCTGGTTTAGATAGCAATACAAATCAAATGAATATAGTTTTGGTTGGTGTTGACAAAAGCGGGGAGGATATGACTAGCGGCCTAATGTTGGATGAACTTGTCACTTGTCCACCTATGTGTCCAAAAGAGAGCCAGCTTGTAAAAATTAATTAATGATTTATAATATACTCTTATATGTAACTTTATTAGCAGGATTTATTCCCTTGATTTTATTTATTGGAAAGGGACTTTATAAAAAGAAGAATTACGGTTCTATATTTCCGTTAATTCTGTTAATTGCTTGTTCATCAATTTATGAGTATTTAGGAAGCGTGGTATTACATCTAAATGTGATACCGTGGTTTCAAATTCATTCGTTATTAGAATTTTTAGCTCTCTTTTATCTTTTTAAAAATTTAATAGAAAATAGGCCTAGGTGGTTTTTTGCAACTTATTTAGGTCTTTTTCTATTATTCTATATTGATTCATTTTTTCTATTAGAGACTGAATCAGCACTTGTTTCTAAAAGTTTAAATAAACTATTTATGACCCTATTTGTTATAAGTTGTAGCTTTCTATGGGTTAAGCAAATATTAGATCAAAAGGTAATTCTAAAATTACATCAAAATGGTAGCTTTTACATAGTTATAGGGCTGTTTTTTTATTACAGTACTACAATCTCGTTGTTTATCCTTTCTAATTATCTATATAAAAACGAGCTTTTCTTTAATGATTACTGGTTAGTGAATATTATATCGAGTTTAATTCTACGAATCTTATTATCAATAGGTGTATGGAAAATGAATTAAAATTGCTTTTTTGGTTAAGTACTTCTATTATGATTTATCTTGTTGTTATGGTGATTATCCTATTGATAGTATATCAGAAAAACCTTATCAAATACCGCAATGAGCAGCTAAAGGAACAACTAAGGACTAATTTAATTGTAGAACATAAAGAAAGAGCGAGAATTGCAAAAGAATTACATGATGGCTTATGTGGAGATTTGGCCACTTTAAAAAACTTTGCCTCCGTAATTCAGGTAAGCAACGATAAGGATTTGGTTACAGCTACTATTTCGGATATTCAGGATAGTATTTCACAGTGTTACGACCAAGCTTTAAGAATCAGCTATAATTTATCTCCACCTTTAATTAAAAACAATTCAATTGGTTTGCTAATTAAAAGTTACTTAGTAAGAGTATCAAGAGTAACTTCAATTGAGTTAAATTTTAGTTCCGAAAAGCAAACATTTATACTGGATGAATTAACAAGATTGGAACTCTATAGAATTGTACAAGAAATGATTCAAAATATCATTAAACATAGCGAGTCAACCTTTGCAGATGTGACCCTACATTGGCATACAAATCATTTGATTTTAAAAGTAGTAGATGATGGTGTTAAATATGATTTTAATGCTGATTTAAAACAACAAGACGTGGGATTGGGCCTAAGTAATATTAAGGCAAGAATCAAGCAAATCAAAGCAGAGTTTATTCATGAATCAAAACATAACAGCAACTTGGTTCAATTAAAAATTAAACGAATAGATGGAAATTAAAGTAGGAATTATAGATGATCATAAGCTATTTAGGAAAAGCTTTGCTTTACTGCTTTCTCAATTGGAAGGGATAGAGGTAGTGTTTCAATGTTCTAATGCAATAGAACTTTTAGAATTATTAAAAAGAACAAAGATCGATGTTTTATTTTTAGATATACAAATGCCTGTAATGGATGGATTTGAAGTAGCTCATAAATTAAATGTAAAATACCCCAATTTAAACATTCTTGTTCTTAGTAGTTTTAATGATTCATATAGCATTGAGCGTATGTTACAGTACAATATATCGGGTTATTTGACTAAGAACAGTACCGTTAGTCAGTTAAAAAAAGCTATAATCTGCGTACATAATAAAGGTATTTATTACGACACTCAAATTAGCGAAATAATCACAGATTTAGAAGGTCATAAGCGCAGAAAAGACGTTAAACTGACTGATATTGAAGTTGAAATTATAAAGCTTTTTGCAAAACAACATAGTGGAAGAGAAATCGCAAAGATTCTTAGTATTAGTATGCGGACTGTAGAAAAGCACAAAGAGATTCTGATGCAAAAGACCCAAGCCAGAAATTTTATTGGTGTCATTAATTTTGCAATTTTGCGCCATTATCTCAACGACGATGATTTGAAACAGCAAGATATTAGTTCAACTATTTTAAAAAGAAATGTTTAGATTAAAAATCATTTAGCTTTAAATTTCACAATTTTTTTTAATCAAATTACCTTCTTTAATCAAATCACCTTAAAATTCATTGAAAATTAGGTGAATTCACGTATTGTTTTGGGATTTAACTGTTTGTAGCTTTGAATATCCCAAAATGCAAATACTATGAAAGCCAAATTCATCCTATTTATCCGATACTTTTTAGTATTACTATTTGTTTATGCAGCAGTAAGTAAGATAATCACTTTTGAAGCATTTCAGATTCAATTAACCCAATCACCGCTTCTAAGCGTTTATGCTAATTTGATTGCATATTTAGTAATCATCGTAGAACTTATTATTGCCTTATTACTTACTATACGAGAATCAAAACTTCTAGGACTTTATCTGAGTTATGGGCTGTTGGTTGCATTTACCCTATACATTTACCTAATCTTAAACTATAGTGATTTTATCCCGTGTTCTTGTGGCGGTATACTTGAGAAAATGGGATGGCATGAGCATTTATGGTTTAATATAATGGTAACAATATTCACACTTTTAGCCATTTACTTTCACGATAGTAAAATAAAGCATTTTTATATTATTTCTCCTGCAATAACTCTAGTTAGTTGTCTTACTATTATTTTACTTTTTCTTTCTTCAGAACACATTATAAAAAAAGAAAATCCATTTATAAGACGATTTTTACCTCATGGAGTAGTTCAGGATAAAATTCTCGACCTAACTGTAAATTCTTTTTATTTTTCAGGACATAAAAACGACATCGTTTATCTTGGAAATTTTACAGCGCCTCTTCGTTTTATTTCCATAGATGAAAAACTCCAAAGAACAGATTTTCAAATACAGATTGATTCTTTAAAACTTCCTTATACGAATCTTAGGTTAAAAACTGTTTATCCCAATTTTTATCTGGCCGATGGAACGATTCCAATCATTTTCATAGGAAGCTTAAACAACAAAGAACAAAAGAAAGTTGCAAAAGTCCTAAGTTACAAAGAGGCTTATTTTTCCGATTTCATTCCAATAGATTCAACTGCCATTGCTATTAAGGGACAGAGCAATAAAAACTATCACAACATTATTGGAATCTTAAAGCCTAATTCAGAACCAAAAGTTCGCATAAATAAAGACCTATTAGAAACTAAATCAGATGGTGTTTTTGATACCGATGGCATGCTTACCTATAGTAGGGAAGATAATAATTTCCTTTATACTTTTTATTATAAAAATCAATTTATCCAAACCGATCACAATCTTTCGCTTATCAAAAGACATACTACAATAGATACAACCAAAACAACCAATATCACAACAGCCAAGTTAACAACAGGAGAGAATAAAATGACTACTCCTGTAAAAGCTATTAATTCAAAAGTTATAGCGCATCGCAATCTCTTGTTTATAATTTCAAATTCTATGGGGCAGAATGAGTCCAAAAAGATGTGGAAGCAAGCCAGTATTGTAGATGTTTATGACTTTACCAGTAGCAGTTATATCGCGAGTTTTCAAATCAACCACCTAGGGGAAGATAAACTTTCTGATATACTTGTTACAGACCATTTTATCTATGGTCTATTTGACAAGAACCTTGTTCGTTACAAAATGGCCAAATCGCTAATAAGCAAGTTTCATTAAGGTTTAGCAACACCTTAAAAAAGTGCTATTAACCATTAAATTTAAATAAAATGAGAAAATTTCTAAAATCTGCAGGATTACCAATCGGAGTGATTGTTCTTGCTATGGGTAGTGCATTTGCAACAAATGCTATTAAAAATGCCAATCTTCTAAGTGAACCGGGTTATCAGCAATTAGATTCCGAAGGATTTACATGTGTTGAAAGAACGGAATGCTCGGAGTTCGGTTCGAAAGTTTGTACCTGGAATGATCCAGCAACAAACATAGATCATAACTTATATCGTATGGAGACCAAAGATGGTCAAACGGCATGCGTTAAACAGTTATATCGCATAGATTAACTAAAAAAGTGACGCCCTTAATAGGGCGTCATTCTTTCTTTATCAAAAGTAACGCCATCGGTAATCCATTGCGAGGTCTTTTCATCTTTTAAAAAGTAATCAAACCAGTTAATTATTCTACTGGTAAGATCCTCACTGTTTTTACTATCTAAAAGAGTGTGTCCTTCATTTTTATAAAATAGCGCTATATGTGGGATTTTGTTTCTTTGTAACCCCATAAAAAACTCTTTTGTTTGGTCGGACTCTATATTTTGGTCATGCATACCCGACCAAGATAGAAGAGGTGTTTTTACTTGATCTACATATAATATAGGAGAATTGTTTAAGTACATCTGCTTGTAATCTTTGAATGAACCGGGCATATTATATTGGCCCGTTTCAAATTGAAAATAAAAAGGTTTGCTAAAGTTGTTATTGTATGAAAAGTAAGACCGTACCAAATCACTATTTCCTGCGCCACTTACTGCAGCTTTAAAAATATTTGTCTGTGTGATTATAAAATTTGTTTTGTACCCTCCATGAGAATGCCCCATGAGTCCAAGCTTATTCTTGTCTATAGATTTCTCTTGTTCTACTACTTTTTGAATTGCTTGTTCAACACAATATAAAGCTGATTTTCCTGTACCTAGATCATTATCTTTAATATCAGCATAAAATACAAAATACCCTTTTTCGAGTAAAACTTGAATATTCATTCCATCAGAGTTATTCATGGAAGGGAAGAAGAAACTGTTTGAATGTTTGTTTAGAATCTGATAGATTCTGGTAATCATTGGATATTTTTTAAAACTGTCAAACTCTTTTGGATAAAATAAAACTCCTTTGAGTTTATCATTATTTAAATCTTTGTATTCAACAACTTTCTGCTTTCTCCAACTATACAACTCTTGAGGCATATCGCTTTCAAGCAGTACTTTATTTTGGTTATTAGCTACAAGATTAATAGCATGTGGCTTATTATAGTTTTCAGTCCTATATGCGATAACTTTAAAGCTATCATTAGATTTAATAGATGTGATTTTATCTTTTGTAAAAGGTACTATCAATTTGTTTTTTCCACTTTCAATTAGCTCCAACGCATGAGTATTGTTAGAGTTGTCTCTACGATGTATTAAAATATTTTCATCATTTACTAAGCTATTTGAACTTATATTTAATAGGTTAAACTCATCTTTATATGGGTTTAAAATACTTAGTTCCTCGGTTCGGTTTTTGTTATTTATTAAAAACTGTATTGCCTTTTTAGGATAAGAATATACCGCTAAACCCTTGTTGGTATTTAGGTATAAAAGCTTGCTGTCCTTGGACCAGTATAATTTATTTTGTCCATAATCAGACTCACAAATAGCAAGTATTGATTTTGTTTTTGTATTGTATGAATACCAGGTTTCATCTTTTTTGAATATTATAAAATTTCTATTAGGTGACACACTTACACTACTTCTAATGTTCGGTATTTGTTTTCCTACTGTTGTAATTGAATGAGTTTCTAAATTGTAAAGTTTTAAATCTGTAGGTCTTTGAGTATACTTGTAATCATAGTACTGATTTAAATCAAAATATATGATTTGATTTGAATCTAAAGCAGCAGCAGTTTGATTCTCTAGTTCATTTAAATTCTCAATTTCGTTAGTGTTGACATTTACAATTATGTACCGACTTACCTTAGTTAATGGACTATTCTTGTTTGTTTTTTTCTCTAGATTTAAATCATTTGTGCTCCATATTTCAAGATTACTAGTATCATATGATTTTGTGCCAGTTGTAGCAGAATAATTTATTAACACTTTTTCATTATCTAAAGATTCAATGCTTATAATGTTTTCCATAGAATCTTTCATTGCTGCGGCCTCAATAGTGTAAATATGATTTTTGTTATAGTCATACACATAAATGGAATGTCCGTTTTTACTTTGATTAATACAGTAGACAATTGGCCGAGTATTATCCCAAATAATTTTAGATACGTCTATTTTAAGATTCGTAGTTACGGTCTTTTTAAGAGTACTTAGATTAATTACGATTAATTCTCGAGTTAAAGTATCATTACTTTTTCTGGTTTGAACAAGTAAGGTTTTTCGATCTACATTGAGATCATATAAATCAACGTTTTCCTTATTTTCAATCCAAATAGTTTCCAATTTATCGTCCTTAATAATAGATAATTTGTAATCATTTGTCTTTTTATCAAGATAAAACAAGAGGTTTGATTCTTTTACTATTTTTAAGTTATCGACCTCAGAAAGCAGTATTTTTTTATTTGTATTAAGGTTTAAAAATTCAACATCTCCATTTATGGATTGGATACAAAGCAAAGAATTATCGAATAGTGAAATTCTGCTCTGTGATTGCTTTTTTATAATAGCATTACTTTGAGTATTGATAACATAAACGGAGTCACTATTTATACTTTTATAGCTTTTACGCACCAAAGCCCATTTTCCATCTTTTGAAATCTCGTAGTTTTGCAATTCACTATAGAGATTATTTGTCCGTATTTCTTGTGCTTTTATTTGATAAAAGCTTCCAAAGAGTAATAAAATTACAAGGTAAATTATATATTTAGTATCCATTATTCTGCGGTAGAAGGTTAGGGTTTAGTATCGTCTCTTTTTCAGGGTAGGGAAACAAAATGTGTTTTGGTAGCCAATTTGGTTTTGATAGGGATAATATAGATAGTTTATTATTTCTTTTTAAATCAAAAAAACGTCTACCGTGTTCTGTAAAAAACTCTCGTTGACTTTCCTTAAGCATTTCATTGATCGATTCATCTTCATTTAAATTATTGGATAAATCGGGAAGCCCAGCTCTGTTTCTTATAGTGTTAAGTAAGGAGATAGCTTGACTAGATTTTTGCTGATAAATTAATGCTTCAATCATTATAAAGTGAGCCTCCTCTAATCTGAAAATAACAGAACATTCATCTGTATTTGCTGTTCTATTTTTGTATTTATACGCATAGAAGAACTCTATACCATTTAAAGTAATTGAACTGATCCAATTTTTCTTTCGCTGATCATTGGTGTCAAAAGCATTTAATAAGCTATTGCTTATTTGGTAGTTCGGGGCAGTTAGAATAATAAAATTATATGCCTCAGTTGTAGAAGCCTCATTACTACCATTACTTAATTGCCAAAGCGTACTTTTTGCTGTTTTTTTAAAAACCGTATTTAGATTATCCTCCATGGAGTAGAGCGAGTTCGACATTACTTTTTGAGCGTATGTTTCTGCCTTATTGTATTGCTTTTGCAATAAGTAATTTTTAGCCAGCACTAGTTCCACAACCGCTTTATTGGGATAGTATTTATCACTAGATCGATATTGATAAGTGAGTTTTTGTTCTATTTGCTGTAAATCATCTCCAATTAGTTTCAATACTTCCATGGAATTACTTTTACCAATCTTGGAATTCAAAACGTAGTTAGTAGTTGTAACATAGGGAATGTCTCCAAACAATTGTGCGAGCCCTTGATAATATAGCGCTCTAAGTAATATCGCTTCAGATAAAGGCACTTCTTTGTCTTTTGCCTGTATGGTGTTGGAAGCTATTAGTCCTTCAATAAAAGCATTAATTGCATAGATATGGGTATACGAACTAGACCAAATATTTGAAATTGGACTTGAAGTCGGATTAATTTGATTATCGTATAGGGTAAAATAACCTAAAGAAGAAGATGAAGGGGTTAAATTTTCTAATTCGTCGGTATATAATCCTAAGCATGTTCCTAATCCTACAGAACTACCTGAATATAGAGATCCGTCTCTAAAATTAGTATATAAGTTTATGAGCGCTGAATTTGCAGTCTGGATATCAGTATAGACATCAGGGGTATTTATTTGATCATTGGGCAATTCGATGTCAATTAGCTCTTCACAGGATTGAAATGTTAGCATTGATACTAACATACAAAAGGTATATAATAGATTTTTCATAATAATAGTTTTAAAAAGTTAGTTCCACACCAAAAGCGTAGGTTTTAAGTGGTGGTAGATAACCTTGGACTGTAAACTCTGGATCCATTCCAAAATAGTTTGTTATTGTCCATAGATTTTGTCCTTGAAAATAAATACGTACAGATTCAATGTGTGATTTAGGAAGTTTAAGTGAATAAGAGAATGAAACATTCTTTAGTCTAATGTATGAACCGTCACTTATAATTTTATCACTTTCTGTAAATCGTTCCTTAGAATCATTTAATTCACTATTTACCCCAGTAGAATAGAAACCGTAGTCACTATTTATATTCTCAGCCGACCACGCATTAAGCATTTCAATAGGCTGATTTCTGATTGATCCGGGAGTACTTAAACTATAGTTGTAATTGTAGCTATTTTGCTTGACGTATTGAAATAAAAAATCAAAGCTAAAGTCTTTGTATGTTAATGTATTTTGTAATCCTCCATGGTATTTGGTTCCCAGTTCTTTTATACTTTTTTTGTCTTGAGAATTAATTTTATCATCCTGATTATAATCTGTAAAAACATATAGACCGGTTACGGGGTCAATTCCTTCAAAATGATATAGTTTTTTAATATTTACAGATTCACCTACCTCAAATTGATTTGCATATGTAGAGCCTTCTAAATCCGGAAATTCAAGAAGTTTGCTTTTAGGAAAAGAGATATTAAAGTTGGTTCTCCAAGAAAAATCTTTTGATATCAGATTAGTTGTGCTTAGGGTAAACTCCCAACCTTTATTCTCAATTGTAGCATTTAAATTATCTTGTACAGTTGCAAATCCCGTTGTTGAAGGTAAAGGTATTCCTACTAATTGATTGGAAGATTTGTTTTTATACCATGATATGGTCGTGTTTAAACGATCTTGAAAAAAGCTAAGTTCAATAGCTGTTTCCAATTTGGTTGTTTTCTCCCAACTAAAGTTTGGATTGTATAAGCGAGAAGGTTTGAGCCCTGTAGTATTGTCGTAAATAGCGGTGTTTAGTGTGTAAGTATCTAAATACTGGTAATTACCAATGTTATCACTCCCTGAGCTTCCAAAGCTTGCTCTTATTTTTCCATGATCTAGCCACGTTATCGACTTTATGAGGTTTTCCTCAGAAAAAATCCAAGCTGTACCAATGGCTGCGAAGTTCCCAAATCTATTGTTATCTCCAAATCTAGAAGAACCATCTCTTCTTCCTGTTAGATTAATAATGTATTTGTGATTATAGGTAAAGTTTAAACGCCCAAAAAATGCTAAGTATTTATATTGTAGATTGGCCGTTTGTTTTATTGTTTTAGTCTTGGCCGAAGCAATATTAGACATTAAAGCATTTGATGGGAAGTTGCTCCCACTAATGGCCAAAGAATTTGAGGTATTCTCTTGAAAGGTAGCACCAATAAGAGCATCTATTTTTAGATTATCCTTGATACTTGTAAACCAGTTTAATTGCGGTTCTACAATATATGACGTCCCATTTCTTATAGAGTTTTCTGCCCTTGACTGTTCTGATGTATAGTTTTTAGCAGGGTCATGTATGGTATAAGGTGTTAAGAGATTTTCCTTAAAATTACTATTGGTAAGCCCTGTATTTAATTTAAAAAAGGTATTTGTAAACAAGTTGTAACTCAAATCTAAGTTTAAAACCAGATTATTACTGTTATATTGATAAGTAGCTTGATTAGCAGCAATGGGATTACCGTATATACCAAAATCCCAGTTCAAAGTGCCATCCTCATTGTATAGAGAAGGAGCGTTAGGAGCTGTAATTAAAGCTTGGGTGGTTAAATCCGAGGCAATTAAATTATTAGATTGAGTCGAATAATTTGTTGAAGAATTTACTTGAAGCCTGTTGTCTTTACTTTTATGGTTTAAGTTAATAAAGAAGGTATTTCTCTTATAACCACTATCGGTAGGAAATACGGTGGTATCCTCATTGTGATTTGCATTAATTAAAAAATGAGTATTTTCACTTCCTCCAGATACTCCAAAAGATACATTTTTACTTACAGCCGTACCTCCAATTAGTTCTTTTTGCCAATTGGTGTAACGTTCTCTATCCCATGTACCATTCATATCATAGGCATAGACAGGAAAAGTAGTTACTTTATCATTTTTAAAAGCTTGATCACGCATCTGATTAAATTCAGATGTATTCATCAGTTTAGCAAAATTGTCAACTTGACTTAAAGCTGTTGATGAAGAAACAGTAAAACTGGTTTTATTTGTTCTATTCTTTTTTGTCGTAACCAGAATGACTCCATTAGCACCACGGGATCCATAAATAGCGGTTGCATCAGCATCTTTTAGTATTTCAATACTTTCTATATCATTGGGATTAATAGAATTTAAGGGATTTATGCTTCGGGCAGGTAATATGTTTACGGATAAATCAGAGTCTGACATATTTGAATCTGCAAAAGGAACTCCATCAATCACATAAAGTGGCGCATTACCATCGATTGCACTATTGTTGAGGTTTCGAAGACTATTTCTACCTCTTATTTGGATATCAAAACCTCCTCCAGGAACTCCCGAGTTTTGAGTAATACTAACTCCAGCCATTCGTCCTTGTATGGCTTGCAACGGATTAGTTACTGGCTGAAACTCGATATCCTTAGCGGTTACCCGAGCAATACTTCCAGTACGTTCGCGGTCTTTAACGGTATAATATCCTGCATTAACTACAATTTCATCAAGGGTTTTGCTATCTTCAATAAGAGTAATGTTTAATACAGTGCCACCGGAGTAAACAGTGGTATGCTTTTTATATCCAAGCATAGAAAAAGTAATTGTTTGACCAATAGCTACATCAATGGAATATTTCCCATCGACATCTGTTGAAACAGATTTATTGGACCCCTTAATAGACACGACAACTCCACCAAGAGCTCCTTGGCTGTCTTTTACAGTTCCTGTTAGTTTAGTAGTTTGTTTTTGTTTATTTAATTGAACTAAATCAACTAAAAAAGAAAAGGTGTTCTTTTCATTTGTTACGGCATACGTAGGACAAGCGATTAAAAAACTTAAAAGTAAAGCAATCCTATAACCAATATTGGTTGAGTTTTGAATTTTCATAATGTTATAATTGTTTTGACACAAAAGGCTTTAAATCATTAAGATTATTATTGCCGTAGTACTTAAATAAGCCAACTGCACCAAAGGTTAGTTAATGGTAATAGATGATATTAAAAAAAGATAAAAACTATCTCCTCAGCTCTAAAGCACGTCTCCCAAAATGCAAAAAAGAGTAAGGAGATAGCCATGGACTATTAGTAGTCTTAAAATCCCTTTAAGAGCTACTTTGTGTTGTTTGTTTAGTGCTTACTAAAAGGTTTAACCTTAATTAACCAACTCAGATTAAACCAGTAGCAAACGTTTTTCCATAATTAAATAGTTTTAAAGATTGATTAATAAATAGTACAGTTAGAAAATCTTTCATAGCTTTTTTACTGACTAACTAAGCTCTACTACCTTTAAATGAAATCGATAATCAAAAAAAAAAGGCAATAGTTATCCTGTGCGCATCTAAAAACTCTTTTTTAGACCTAGCGCAAAATGTGTAACAACTCTAACTAAATAGGTAATAGGGTAGCTGTCTGACTAAAAAAGTCAAAGTAAACTACAGCGATAAGATTTAGTTAAACTAAAATTTAATCATAGGCTAAATGCGTATTTAGTTACTAATTGTAAAAACTAAAAAATGTAATAATTGAAAAAAGTCTCGAATAGAATCATTCGATAAGTCCATTAAGGATAAGGTATTGCTCGCATTCCATAAAGAAACACAAAGCAAATCCACCTTGCTTTTTAAACCTTTATATGCCTAAATGGGAGACGGCATGAACTAAAGGTTTGTAGTATCATTAAATATTGCTTTTGTGAGTTTGCTTTATAAAAAAAGCGTGAGTACTCACTATTACTGCTCTGGGGTACTGGTATACCGTGCAACAGACAAGTGAGCTCACGCCTAGGTCGTGAGCTAATTAACTTATCCTCTCGTTGCTTGTAAATTACCAGTTTTCAGAGCGAGATTCTAAGCAATAGCTTCTAATATTTTAAAAGAATATTGCAAATATCGCCTTTAAAGGCGAACAATAATAAACAAATATAGGCTTTTTTTTGCTAATGGAGTCGTTCGACTCCAATAATATTTAAAAAAAAGTGCTCTTTTGAAAAAATATATTACCATGAATGAAAAGCAACATCCAATAAAAAACAAGATTGACAATAAAGACCTATTTGTACTTGCTAATAAGCTAGTGTGTAATTTTATAACTCAGAAATATATTTATAAGTTCAGTACTGATGAGGAAAACAATAAGGTTTCACTAAGAAAATATCAGGCTAAGTGTGGTATATCTCATACAACATTACAAAAACTTGTATGCGAAGACGGATATAATATTCCTTTAGCTGTACTATATGTGATTTTACATTATGAAAATATTAGCCTATCTAATTTTTTTACAGAATTAGAAATCTATTCAAATACCGAATTTCCATTGAATAAGATATTAGGTGCATAATGATTCTATGTTTAAGTATTATAGATTAATAATTTCATTAGTTATTTTCTGAAATACTATTTTCTGTTTCTATAATTTGTTGTTTCCTCTCAATCCTTTTCTTTTCATTAAAATAAATACTAAAAAAGAGGAGACTAAAAAGAATTAAGGCATAGGCAAACCATTTACCAATTCGTTCTATAAGACGAACAAATACAGAAGCTTCATAACTTGAGAAGCCTTCTAAGCCCGCTACATTTCGGCGGTAAAACTTTCTTCTATTTATCCAATAAATTAGTCCAGTTCCAGAGAGTAGGGTTAGAATACCTATTGTGAGCATAAAACTTGCCATAAAACACTTTTATAAATATCAATTGATACTATGTTCAACTGCTAATTTATAAAATATATATTATAATATTCTCATTATGAGTATAATGTTTGTTTTGTAAAATCTCAATATGCAATAATCAATGAAGCCTCTTTTTTAGTTTACAATTAAGGTGAATAGTGTCATGTACCTGAAATGACAGAATTTTTAAACAAATACAATATAAATAAGGAGCAAGTTTTAGAGTGGAGAGGAACTTAAAAAAGCCACTTTTCGATGATTTGATTTTGAAATCTAATTTTACAGATATAACTCATTTATTATTTAAAGATGAATCTGATATACTAAATTTAAAAACTAAAATAAATCAATTAGATACTCAGATTTTAAATGATAGAGAAAAAGAGAGGTTAAAATCTTTAATAAATATATTTTTAAAAAAAACACCTACCCATTGGCAAAGCTTGGCAGATTTATTCTTCCAAGCTTTTCACTTTTGTAATGTTAGCTAACAAAATTTATTAACCAATTAATTCTAACATTATGAATATCACTCGTACAGAATTCCTATCCTGGATGGAACGTATAATGACACGTTTTGACCATTTATCTGAAAGTGTTAAACAGCTTCCTCTAAAAACTCAAAATATAGATGGAGAAGAACTTTTAGACAACCAAGATGTACTGCAACTTTTAAAAGTGAGCTCTCGCTCACTACAACGTTACCGTTCAGATGGTAAAATCCCTTATTATACTATTAGCGGTAAACTATACTATAAGCTCTCCGATGTGCATCAGTTTGTCAGAGATTGTTTTTCTAATCCTGTTAGAAAGGATAAATAGCAACTAAAAGCCAAGATAAGCCTTGTATCTCATAATTAATGAGTCAAGGAATCTTGGCTTTAGTTTTAAGTTTTTAACCAATTAAAACAATCTATTATGGATACTCAAAGTACAGAGCGGCAAGTTGAACACGATGTATTACTTGTTAATGACAAAAAAACAAACAAAATTCAAGCAGTTAAAGGATTAGATGAAAATGGCAAACTTGAAACAGTACCTGCTACTAAAAAAAATCAACCCCAATTCATGCGAGTTGACAAGCACGGAGATTTCTTTTCGAACTTCTTTTCTAATTTCTTTAGTCAGCTAAAAAATCCAACCCAGTTTTCTTTTTTCAGAGTTCCGGAACTATTAACCATTAAAATGGCTAATCAAATGCAAAAAGAACTCAATCAAAAAGACACGCCCAATTATGAGCTTTTTCTAAAGCATCAAATTGAACCAAAGGATTTTAAACAGACAAAAGAAAACAAGGTAGCAGAATCTACAACTAATCAATCACAAGAACACAATCCTTACAAATACGATATAAAAGACATCGATTGGGATTCGTTATCTCGACTAGGACTCTCAAAAAAAGCGCTTGAAGAAATGGATTTGCTTGATCCATTACTTAGGGGCTATAAAACAAAAGACTTAGTAGCGGTTAATCTGGATTTAGGTTCTGCAGTTTTTTCTTTAGATGCCCGGTTGTCCCTTCAAAAGAATAATCAGGGTAAGGTAGTTATGGCCTTAGAAGGTGTTAGAAAATACCCCAACCTAAATGCTCCTTTACATGGCCACGAGTTCTCCAAACAAGACAAACACAACCTTTTAAAAACAGGTAATATGGGTAGGGTAGTAGATTTAATTGACCCTAGTACTAAGGAGAAAATTTCATCGGTGGTAAGTGTCGATCGGCTAACCAATAATCTAATAGTTACAAGAGTAGAGAAGATGCAAATACCTACTGAGGTAAAAGGAATTGTACTTGATAAAGAACAGCTTCAAACCCTCAAGCAGGGTAAACCGTTACTTGTAGAGGGAATGACCTCAGCTAAAGGAACACTCTTTAACGCAGAGATACAATTTAATGCTGCCAAAGGACATATTGAGTTTTTGTTTGATAATACCAATAAGCAAAATCAATCTCAAAACCAAAACCAGCCTCAGATGGCACAGGATTTAAAGACTTTTCGAGGTAAAGAGCTCAGCGATAAACAGCATACTGATTTATTGGAAGGTAAACCGGTTTATATCGAGGGGCTTACAGATAAAAGAGGTAAGGCATACCAAGGATATATCACTTATAATAAAGATAGTAAGCAGGCGGATTTCTCGTTTAAAAATCCAAACCAACCAGAAGAAAAATCAAAGGTTCAAAATCAGTCTAAAGCGTCAATTGACGAGCCTAAAAAATCAAAAGGACGTAAAATTTAAAAAATATTGTTATGATAGTAATACTTGCAGAAAAACCAAGTGTAGCTAGACAAATAGCTACTGTAATTGGTGCAAACAAAATAAAGGATGGCTTTATAGAGGGTAATGGTTATTGTGTCACTTGGGCCATAGGTCATTTAGTATCTTTGGCAATGCCTGATGATTATGGATTTCAGAGTTTTAAAAAAGAAGCTCTTCCGATACTTCCTCGGTCTTATTTGTTACTTCCAAGAAGAATTAAAAAAGACAAAAAGTTTGCAAGTGATCCTGGAGTTTTAAAACAATTAAAGGTAATAGACAGTCTTTTTAAATCCTGTACTCAGATTATTGTAGCTACAGATGCCGGTAGGGAAGGAGAACTGATTTTTCGCTATATCTACCAATATTTAAACTGTCAAAAATCATTTAAAAGACTTTGGATAAGTTCACTAACAGATACAGCTATTGGACAAGGTATGAAAAACCTTAGAGAAGGAAGTGAGTTTGATGGACTTTTTAGAGCCGGTCACAGTCGAAGTAGAGCAGACTGGCTCGTAGGTATCAATGCCTCACAAGCATTAACAGTAGCCCTTAACGATTCGGTTTATTCTTTAGGTAGAGTACAAACTCCAACACTTGGCCTTATATGTAAAAGACACATGGAACACTCCAGCTTCAAAAAGAAATTATATTATCAAATAGACCTTTTACATACAAAAGACGATGTAGAGTTTAAGTCAACTTCCACTGAAAAATGGTCAGATATAAAGAGTGCAGAACAAGCTTTAAAACTACTTGATAAACAAGAACAGGCAACAATTGAAAAAGTAGAAACAAAAATGATCAAAGAAGAGCCTCCTCTGCTTTTTGATTTGACTTCACTTCAGAAAAGAGCTAATGAGATTTTCGGGTTTTCAGCAGAGGAAACACTAAATATTGCTCAAAGCCTTTATGAGAAAAAGTTTATTACTTATCCCAGGACATCTAGTAAATACATCCCTAAGGATCTATGGACTGAGGTCCCGAATCTTTTAAAAGTTTTATCTGATAGCAGCAAATACAGAAACTATCTTTTAAAACTTAAACTAACAAGGCTAAAAAACACAATAGTTAATGATGTTAGAGTTACAGATCACCATGGATTATTAACTACAGACCGGTTACCATCAGCTTTACAGGTAAAAGAAGAAAGCATCTATCATCTTATTGCCCAAAGAGTAATTGAGTCAGTTTCTGAATCGTGTTTCAAAAAACAAACAGAAATTGAATTGACTATTTCAAATCTTGAGTTTACTTTCAAATCAAGTTCAATTATTGAACTTGGATGGAGAGAAGTACGAGCGGAACTATCCAATTTTGATCAAGAGATAATTATGGATTTGCCAGAGCTTAAAGAATCGGATACTATTACAATTTCAAAATCCAAAACTGTAGAAAAATCAACCAAACCAAAACCTCTTTACACAGAAAGTACACTTTTATCTGCGATGGAAAACTCATCTAGAGAACTTGATGATAAATCGCTTCAAAATGTATTAAAAGATATTGGAATAGGAACAGCAGCTACAAGAGCTTCTATAATTGAGACCCTACTTAAAAGAGGTTATATTGTAAGAAAACAGAAGTCTTTATGTCCCACAGAAAAAGGATTAAAAGTTTATGAAATAGTTAAAGACAAATTAATTTCAGATGTACTTCTAACAGCCAAGTGGGAATCTGCATTTAAGGATATTGAGGATGGACGCGTAGATATGGAGATTTTTCATAGGATGATAGAAGATTATACCACAGAGATTACCAGTGAACTCCTATCTATTAAAAGCAGTGATGAATCAAATGATTTATCGTGTCCAAAATGTAAAAGAAATACACTTCAAATAAGAGACAAAGTAGTGAAATGCCTAAACTCAGAATGCAATTGGCTTGTCTTTAGAAATGTTTGCGAGGTGACACTACAAATTAGAGATATTAATAATCTAATTGAAAACGGAAGAACTGAGCTTCTACAAGGACTCCAAAGTAAAACGGGGAAGAAGTTTGATGCTTACATCGTTCTAAAAGAAGATTTTACAACGCAATTTGAGTTTTAAAATATTAGCGATTAACAACTTAAGTAATCGCACAGCCTTTCTTTATATTTCAATTTCTGTTAATTATAAGAGCTTATTTACGTATCTATTAAAGAATATGTAAGTAAGCTCTTTTTCAGTAAAAGACTAAATTTGTATTGTTAGACAATTTAAACAATAATTGTGGACATATAAAAGTATTTTTATAAGTGTAAATGTTCTTTAATATGGGAGAACGAAACTAAATTTGTAATAGGAGGAAAATATTTTCCGATCATTATTTTGTTAAACTCAGCACATTGGAAAATTTCCTCACAGTAACTTCACATTGACAGATGGATCGCTTAATTGGACTATTATGACTTAGAATTAATATAAAATCTGGATAGGATTCTTTAATAGTAATTACTTATTCAAAATATTGAATATAATGTTTCAAGAAATAAACGGGGTAAAAAATTTATAGGTTTTTCTTAATTGTATTTATTCGTATAAATTTCCCAAATAATTTTAATAGTTGTTTATTTGGCTCTTGATTCAGTTGCCTTAAATAAAACTATTTTATTTAAGGCAACTGTTCTGAAAATTGTATAAGAAATTATTACATTTATATTCGTGCAATCTTTTAAATTAATAAAAATGGAGAGCAATAAATTAGATAATCCAACCTGGTATTCTTTGAATGAAACCCACAAAGATTTTGTGGTGGAATATGAGGGCATCAAGTTTTATCATCCCGATTATTGTCCTTTTGGAGGTTATCTATATTCAGACAAAATCGCAAAGGGTATTGAAACTTATGCTTCATTGACGAACAACTTTTTTGTAGTAGCCAACAAACCAAATAGTAACGATATAGTTCAGCTGAACAACGAATTGGTATGCAATCAGATGATACTTGATAAACAAATTAATTTGGAAATTAATGAGCACATCGTTGAACTTCAGACTGAAATTCACAAGGTTGAATTATTTAACTTGGTGAATTTGGTTCAACCCGGTTACTTCAAAAATAAAACGTCAGACTTGGGTAATTATTATGGTGTTTATAAAGATGGAAAGTTAGTTGCAGTAACTGGCGAACGAATGAAAATGAATGCATACACTGAGCTTAGTGCTATCGTTACACACCCAGATTTTACAGGTAAAGGCTACGCAAAACAGTTGATAAAGTTTGCAAGCGATAAAATTTTCAATGAACAAAAAATCCCCTATTTACATGTGGCTAACACTAATATTGGAGCCATAAAACTATATGAAAAACTAGGTTTTCAAACCAGAAGGGAAATCAGTTTTTGGAATTTAAGCATAAATGAGAAATGACACATCAAAACAATCATAACAATTAATACCAGGGTCTTAACCATTCAAAAGGCAACGCATTATCTATCGCCTTTTGTCCCAATCTGGCATTTTCCATCGTTGAGGAGGTTTTTTTTGGTGGTTTAACGAATTCAACAGCCATGATTGTTGACGCTTTGCAAGATTTAATGAATGCCGTATCGATCGGTCTTGCCTTACTCTTAGAAAAAGTGTCGGGTAAAAAGCGAAGTGCGAAATTTTCTAATGTCTATAAAAGATTTTAATTGTTATTCACATTGGGTCTGTACATTTTTTTGTTGGCAGATTAGTTAACAATGACTATTGCAGGTTATGTTTTTTTAAATATAAATCCCTGAAATTTGTAACACTTACTCTTTATTAAAGTAATGAAATTAGTTATTAGAAAAGTGCATAATAAAACATTAAAATTCCCTATGTTATTAGCCCTTTTTTTAGTTCGAGAATAAATGCAAAATATTATAGACTTCGTTATCCGTTGAGCAAATGAAAGTAATTTTCAAAGAAATTATAGCGTTTTATAAAAATCCAAAAGATCTACGCGCAGATGATTTATCGCTAAAAAATAATGTTCGTTATATTCTAGGAGTTATTCTAATTGACCTCATTTTTTTTGCTCTGATAGCTCCTATGTTACACTATATATTCACTTTAGAACTAATTGCTGAGGATATAAGTAATATAGTCTATAAGCAGAACACATTATTTTATAATATTATTATAAGTGCTGTTTTAGTTCCATTAATGGAAGAGCTAATATTTCGTTTTCCATTGAGATATAATAACTTTTATCGATACTTTGTATCTGAACAAAAATGGAATTATGTTTTTAAAATATTGGTTTATTTACTTCCACTAATTTTCGGGGTTGTTCATTTGTCTAATTATGAAAACATTAATATTTTTATATTAATTGCACTTTCGCCAGTGTTGATTGGCAGTCAATTAGTGGGTGGCTATCTATATACATTTCTTAGAGTGAAATTTAATTTCTTATCTGCAGTTTTTTGTCATATTTCGTGGAATTGTATTTTAATACTGATTTTTATTCCAATAAATTACTTAGAAAGTCCATACGAAGTTCAAAAAGGCAGTTATCAGTTATATATAAAACAGAGCGAATATAGTACGGGCGAAAAACAAGTATTTACAATTGATAGTAAAGATAATAAGATATATAATTTATCAATTAAAGAATATTCTATAAACCATGTTTTGGATTCTCTTTTTAATATTAAAAGAAATAAAGTGGATTATATTATCGATCTCAAATTCCAATGTAATGAGGGAATAAAAAAAGAAGAATTTATAAAAGTAATTGAAAGATATGAAAATTCTAAATAGGCAATTTTAAAATCTTTTTCATCAATATTTGAGTGGCTTTAGTCTATGAAATAACTAAGGAATAAAATATCAAAAAAATATAGTTTTTAAAACGCCAAATTCAGGAAAAACAATAAAATATTTTTCATGAGTAAATTGGGAAGCATATACTAACGTAGCAAGTAATTATAGCTTTTTTTGGAATGGAATATTTACAATTCGATTGGTTTTAATGATTATTATCTTATGTCAACTATTTTGTTAATGTATTATTTTAAGGTATTTAGAGAATATCTATTGTCTGCGATAAACTCTTTAAAGTAGTAACAATATAATTATTTAAATAAAGTAATTTAAGACGCCTACAAGGCGCCTTGATCTGCAAATGAATAATATCCTTCTAAGGTTATTATCAAGTGATCTAAAAGAGCTATATCAAGTATCTGACTAGCTTGTTTAATCTTTTGAGTAATTTGTTTATCAGCTTGGCTTGGGATAAGTTTTCCCGAAGGATGATTGTGCACTAATATAAATGCTGTGGCTTTTGCTTTTAAAAGAGCTGCAAATATCAATCTAATATCTACTACTGTTCCTGTAATACCACCTGATGATATCCCAAGTACACCAAGTGCTCTATTACTATTTGATAATATAAGAACTTTAAATTGTTCTAAGAGTTCAATTTTTCCCTGGTCCCATGCTTTTAAAGCTACTTCAAAAGCGGAGTAAGAAGATTCGATTTTAGGTCTTTCTGATGTTTTAACTTTAGATTTGTAGATTAGTTCTATCTCTGATGCCACTAACCAATTACTGTTTAAAATTACACTTTCCATAATATTATATTTTTAAATTAATTATGGAGCAGCGACTGGTAATGCTTAAGCAAGCGCAAAAAGCAACGCAATAAAGTGAAGACAAGGTCAAGCATTTATGGGGGAATTTTTTGAAAGCGAACCGCAGAGTGTTACCTAGCTTAGTGAGAAAATTAATAAAAAATAAACCCAAATTTTTTCGTTGTATTGATTAAATCAACCCAACCAAGACAGATGTTTATTTTGTTGTACTTTTGTGTATATACAATGTGTTAATTATGATTGCGTTAGAGAAAGGACAGTATTCAGGGAATAAGATACTAGAGATTATAGATGATCTATTTATGACTTCAGTGACTTCTTATTCTCCTACTGATTTTAATACTAAAAGACACAGTCATCCTAATACACATCTAAGTTTCGTTCTTAAAGGAGGTTGCGAGGAACAAAAGAAAGATAAGTATGACCGAAAACCATTGAGTACCACCTTTTATAATTCGTTCGAACCTCATCAAATTAATGCTTTGCCATGTAATGCATTACATTTAAATATTGATTTTAATCCTTTATTTTTAAAAGAGATAAATCAGGAATCTAATTTAGAATTAATCGTTAGAAAAGATTCTTCTTTACCTTTCGAAATGATTAAATTGTATAAAGAATTAAGCCATAATGATGATTTGAATGTCAGGGGAATCGAAGAAATTGTATTGGCTATGTTTAGTCAAGAAAAAAATATTCTTTTGTATAGCAAGACACCTCTTTGGGTAGAGCAGGTAAAAGACTATATTCAAGAATATTGGAATCGATCAGTTACTTTGGATGAGTTATCTATAGTGACGGGATTACATAAAATTAGTATCTCAAAACACTTTAGTAGATATACTGGGGATACAATTACCATCTATCAACGTAAGTTACGTCTATATAAAGCATTAGAGTTAATCAATTCAAAACAATATAATTTAACAGAAATAGCATTGAGTTGTGGATTTTCAGATCAAAGTCATTTTATTAGGTTGTTTAAGGAGTATACTGGTTTTTTACCTAAAAAGTTTCAGAAATTATAAGGATTAGATTCCGAGGCAAATTTCATTCTATTCCTTTACAAAGCCTTGTTTTAGTTTTGTCTATAAATCGTTAAGTTTTATGGAAATTATTAAGAGTCAAGAATTACCCCAATCTAATGGGCATTATAGTACTGCTATAATAAGTAATAATACCCTTTATTTATCAGGTCAATTGCCTATCGATAAAGAAGGTAATCACTATTATAAGCATTCATTCGAAGAACAGTTCAACATCATTTTTGAAAATATAGATCATATCCTTACAGTATCGGGTAGTTCTTTACAACAGGTAGTAAAGGTTACAGCATATATAACAGATGTAGCGTTGTGGTCTTTGTTTAATGAATTTTTTAAAAACTATTTTGGTACACATAAACCAGTAAGGACAGTAGTGCCTGTTGCTGCATTGCATTATGGATATAAATTAGAGGTAGAAGTAATCGCTGAAGTTAATTGATATGGATAAGTCAATTCAAAATGTGCAAAAACAAATAGCTCCGTTTATTCACCGTACACCAGTATTTACTTCCTCTAGTTTAGATGAAATGATTGGTTGTGAGCTGTATTTTAAATGTGAGAATTTTCAGCGTATGGGAGCCTTTAAATTTAGAGGAGCTATGCATGCACTTTTAAACCTTTCAGAGAAAGAGAAGCTAAAAGGTGTAATTACACATTCATCAGGCAATTTTGCACAAGCACTTTCCTTAGCTGCGAAATTATTAGGAATTCCTGCCTATATTGTGATGCCTGAAAATGCACCTAAAGTAAAGATTGAAGCAGTTAAAGGGTATGGAGGGATTATTACCTTTTGCCCTGCATCTAATAAAGCTAGAGAAGAATTTACCCTAGGTTTAGTTGCGGAAAAAGGACTGAGGTTTATTCATCCATCAAATGATTATAATGTAATTTTAGGGCAAGGAACTGTCGCATTTGAGTTAATCGAAGATGTTAAGGAATTGGATTATATCGTTGCACCAGTAGGGGGAGGTGGATTAATTGCAGGAACTATTTTAGCTAGTGAACCGGTAGATATAAAAGTAGTAGGAGCAGAGCCAATTGTGGTAAATGATGCTTATAGATCTTTACTATCAGGTCAAATAGAGTATCACACAAATGATTTTACCATTGCCGATGGGTTAAGAACACATTTAGGAGATGTAAATTTTCCAATTATAAAAAAGGGGATAGACTGTATTATTTGTGTGGAGGAAAGTGAGATTGTTAGTGCAATGAAGCTTATTTGGGAGCGAATGAATATAATTGTAGAGCCATCCAGCGCAGTTGCTTTGGCTGCTGTTATTAAAGAAAAAGATAAATTTAAAAACCATAGAGTAGGAATCATATTGTCAGGTGGAAATGTAGATTTAACAAAACTACCGTTTTAAGATAACACGCAAACTGGTTTTTCTAACCAGTTTGCGTGTCTTTTATATTACAAAGATTACTGATTCAACCATAATTTAAATAAAAAACTAAACCAACGATGAAACGATTTTATACTTTTGATTTTTCTTACACTTAGTATAATGATGGCAACTACTTTATTGCATGAAATTAAGTTTATTCAAGAGAGAATTATTAGACAAATAATAGTTCATCTCATCTCTATTTCTTCTTGTATCGTTTGAAACAATTCTTCCGGATCTAAAACAATCATCCCTCCTCCAAAAGTACCTGACTTCTTAGAATTATTAATTCTACTATCTAAATAAGTTATTATTAAATCTTTTACTTAATAATTCTTCATGTTTCTTTTTACTCAAATTTAAACTTCGGAAACAAAACTTCCACACTGACCTAAAATCCCTCAATAAGTTTGTTGGATAATCAAATAACAAGCAGATAAATATGTAAATCCTAGTTTAAATAAACTACTTTTAGAACGAATTAATTTAGGTGAAATACAAGTTCCGAACTTGCGGCTTTTCTCGTTTCATCAATTAGCTGGCGATATTATAACAGGCTAAATGTTAAAATTTTTGGACAATAAAGTTATTCGTCTATATTTGTAATTATGAATTACTTATTGTTTATTAAATAATACTAAGAAATGAATAAAATTAGAACTGCATTTTTAATATTTCCAATAATAACAACATTATTGATTTTCCTTAATTATGATGTCTTTAGTACTGATTCGCCTGCTCTTTTTGCTTTTGGACTGTTATCTATAATCATTAGTTTATACATCCTTTTTAGTTTGCTTAAAGAAGCTACTCTATTAAAGAAAAAGAAGCAATCTAAGAAGTTTTATTAAGTATTAAAGCCCCTACTTTGGGGCTTTTTTCGTTTCATAAATGTTAGTACACTAAGACAGAGTACCTATCAAGAACGGTAATTTTCTTTAAATAAATCCGCAATAGCTTTAGAGATGGCTTTTCATTTAAAACTCTACCAACTTTAAAACCTATACATCATACATTTTTTTAACAAAACATTAGTTAAAAACGCATTTAAATTACTTTTTAAATAAAAATAAATACATTTTTTTGTATGATATCACTAAAAAAACCTATTATTATTAACATAGTATTTATTATAAAATTAATTTATGAAAAAACTGACCCTCCCTACTTGCATGTTCATTACTGTTTTTTTCTTGTTCTTCAGAGGATAAAAATATTAAAGAAAGTAATCAAAAACAATCGACCTCAAATAATGAAAATAATATTTTGTTTGAGCAATACTATTATTCAAATGAAGTCGAAAAGAATGATTTCATAGAGGAAATAAGTATAAAATTCTTAGATAAAACATATGAAAGCGAATTTGATTCAAGATATCAAGTAGCAGGATATGTTATAGAAAATCATTTAGACCAAAGCAAACTAGTTATAAAGTCGAGTATAGTTAATATTGGTGGACTAAGTAATAGTGAACTTCCATATTTTGGGATGTTTAGTTCTATTGAGTATACTGAAGAAGCATTAGCTCCAAATTCAGAAAGAGCAATTCAAACTGAAAGATTAAAGTACAACTGTAACGGAGGCTCTAAAGGAGATTCTACAATTACTTTAAATCGCCTTAAAGGAGCTGCAAGTACTGCTAGGTATGGTAAACAAATTGCTCAATTTGCACAAGCTTGTTTAGACGGTAGGGGATGTGTAACCATTTGTAAAGCATTTGTCAGCGTAGGCCCGAACGATAAGTATATTAAATTTTCATCATCACAAGACCAATTAGAATACTTACACGCAATTGATAAATCTTATGAAATTCTACATGAACAGTTAAATAATTTAAATTAATAAAATTATCAACCTCTAAATTTTAGAGGTTGATATCATTTAATGAATTAACTATGGCTACTGTTAATATTCTAGCGAATTAAAAGTCATAATTAATTCTTCTTATTAAGCAAATGAACCAATTCAGGGTCGTTTTCAATACGTTTTAGCTCACATTCTATAATCAGTTCTATATCTTTTTTAACCTGCCTATAATTCGCTTGAATGGTTTGATTTAAAATATCATTTCCATCTGCGTCAATAAAAGAGGCTATCTGAGGTATTTGTTTATATCTTTTCATTTCTTGATTTACTTTATCATTATCCACGACTATTTCCGAGTGAAATATTTTTTGTTCAATACGCTGTTCGAAATTATCTGAGACAGCTCCCACAAACATTCCTTGTGTTAAAGTGGATATTTTAGATGCCGGAATCAAAGTATCGAGCTGGGTGGATATCGAGGTAGAACGATCATTTCTATTTATGGAGATACTTTGCCTTTTTTGCAGAATTTTGCCAAAACGCTCTGAGAGTGCTTTGGCTGTATCTCCGACTACTTGGCCTGAAAAGATATTGCCTACAGTGTTTTGAATTACCTTACTTTCTTTATCTCCATAATCCCGGTTTAGCTGAGAGAAATCCTGAAACCCTAAACAAACGGCTACTTTGTTGCTACGCGCTGTGGCTATAAGATTATCAAGGCCTCTAAAATAAATGGTAGGTAATTCATCAATGATTACCGAACTTTTAAGTTGTCCTTTTTTATTAATCAGTTTAACGATTCTAGAATTATAGAGACCCAGAGCAGCAGAGTAAATATTTTGCCTGTCCGGATTGTTTCCAACGCACAGTATTTTTGGCTCTTTTGGATTATTAATATCTAATGAAAAATCATCGCCTGTCATTACCCAATATAAAGAAGGAGATATCATACGAGAGAGTGGTATTTTTGCTGAGGCAATCTGTCCTTGCAATTGGTCTTGAGCACCTCCTTCCCAAGCATCCATAAAAGGGGATAGGTAGTTTTCAAGTTCAGAATAGGAGGTAAGTATTGTAAAAACATCTGAATACTTTTTATTTAAAAGTTCGACGGCATGAGGGAATGTGCAGTATTTACCATCTCGATAGATTTTTAAAAACCAGATAATTGCAGCTAGCAGTATAATAGGGGATTCGACAAAAAAATCTCCCTGCTTTTGGATCCAAGAGCGGTTTAAGTTGAGCATAATGGTGTAGGCCGATTCATAGGCATCGGATATATCAGTCATAAACATTGGATTAATGGGATTACAGCGATGACTGCGACGTGGGTCATCAAAGTTGATGACATAGAATTTAGGAGTTATTTGATACTTGTCACTATTTAAAAGTAAATGATTGTATGCGATAGTAGATAAATCATCAAACTTAAAGTCATAGATGTACATCGAAAACCCTTTTTCTATTTGCTGTTTGATAAAGTTATTAATTACCGCATATGATTTTCCAGAGCCTGGAGTACCAAGTACAATTGTGGCCCGAAAAGGATTAACAATATTAATCCAGCCTTTATTCCATTTACCATTATAGTAAAACTTTGAAGGCAAATTAACTGAGTATTCGTTTTCGATTAACTGAGTTTCTTGCATAAAACTCTCGTTTTCAAAATTGAACACATCCTGCATTAAGTTGACATTTAGTAATCTACTAATCCAAGCGCCAGATACTAATAGTAATATATAACCTAAGAAAGTACTTGCGATATACAAAACAGAACTCCAATAGGAAGTAAAATCAAGCAAAAAGTAGTTTAAAAAGAAAAGAACAAAGCCAATTAAAAATCCAGAAATTATTCTAGAGATTGTAATTTTTTCATGTTTTACTCCTTTGCTTCCCCATAGGCTTAAAGAGAGTAAAACTAAAGAAAACACTTTAGTATAAATCAAATGTGCGAACAGACCCGCTGTCTGATTAAAGTTAACAAGTATTTTATCTACTACAGCGTGGGTTATTCTAAAACTAAAGAAGAAAGAATAACAATACCAGTATAAATGCATAAGCATTATTATAATGCTTACAGCTCTTAAAAAGGCTAATATTTTCGCTAGAGCTCTTAGATCGTCTTCTGATTGCATAATAAGTATTTAAATTAAATACTTAAAATAGAGTAGTCTTAAAAAGAAATAATCCATTGGCAAACCATTTACCTTATTTGGCGTTGTTTTTAGTTTTAAAATATTTGTCGAATTTGTGTATATTTAATTCTTTGCTAACGATAGGATAAATAATAATTTAGTTTAGTGTCATGGTCTAAATTATTTTGAGTTTTATTTATCGGCTCATTAAAAACACAAGATTAGATATCCAGTTCTATTCTTATTATTTTTAGTCTTTAAAGACAAAAGAAATAATTAAATAGATAAAGGAAATGAAACATTTTTAATAAGGTTATTTGCTTCTTAAGTACATATTAATAAAATAGTAAAATGAAAAATAAAATACTAATTGTGCTGCTCTTAGCCCTCATATCTCTAAGTGGACAAGCCTCTATTAAATATAAGTTTACAAAACAAGAAAAGACTGTATGTGTAAAAAAAAGAAGCTTAGCCGATATTCCTAAGCAAGTCTATATCGCGAGTGATATTAGGAATCAGTCATTTTTTAGGTGTACTGATTTATTTTCTAAGCCTGTTGAAAACATCTATGAGAGTGAACTTTTTTTAAAAGAAAATAAAAAAAAGGAACAACGAGTACTTCAAGAAAAAAAGAAAGATAATAATTCATTTAAAGATCTTTGTGAAATAATTGATCAATATGCAGAGAACACCCTGAAAAAAGGAAATATTAATTCACTAGCAATCTCAGTGTATAGAGACGGGAAGATTTATCAGCAGTATTATGGGCAGATAGATAAAAAATCACAAAAGAAACCTGATGATAATACGCTTTATGAAATAGCTTCTATATCTAAAGTTTTTGCAGGTTCTTTGGCAGCCAAGGCAGTTATCGATAAAAAAATAGCCTTGAGTGACGATATTCGAATGTATCTAAAAGGAAACTATTCTAATCTAGAGTTTGAAGGAGTACCTATTACTATTGAAAATTTATTGACACATACCCTTGGATTTAAAGATAAAACTCCTAAAAAGCTAGAAAAAATAAATGAAAAAACCAAAGAAGGATACTACCAGAACAGACCTTTTAAGTATGATATGGCCGACCTTCTAAAGGAGTTAGAAACGGTTAAATTAGATAAAAAACCTGGAACAATATATAATTATAATTCTGTAGGTCCAGAGTTGGTTGCTTATATCTTAGAACAAGTGTATCATAAATCATATAAAGAATTATTGCAGAATTTTTTAAATGAGGTCGATTTAAAAAACACCTTCTTACAGGATTATGATAAGCATAAAAAGCAATTGTCCTTAAGTTTTGATCAAGAAGGGAAAGTAGCTCCATTAGACAAGAATCCTTTGTTAGGAGGTGCTTATGGTATGATTAGTAGCTTACCCGATTTAACTAAATTTATGGAGTATCAACTTAAAAACGATAATCCATCGATTAAGGAATCGACACGTTTACTGTTTAAAGATGAGCAAGACGATGATGACAAAGGATATTTATGGGATGTAGGGTACGGACAAAAAGAAGGGTTTTACTATGGGAAAACAGGCACGTCCAATGGTGTTCAAAGTGGCTTACTGATTTGTCCTGATTCTAACTATGGGATGATTTTAATTATGAACAATAAGTCTGATGCAGCATTAGAGGATTGGGCTAGTTTGTATAACAAAATAGAAACAGAGCTCATTATTTATCCCAAAATCAATTTAGTATCTTTATTATCAGCGGACTTTAAAAACAACTTCGATCATGCATCAAAGAAATATAAGGAATTACAGAAGGATACTGATAAGTATCTAGCAGGTTCTTTCTATTTAAATAATTTCGGTTATGAACTCATCAATGAAAATAAAATAGAGAAGGCAATTAAA
Source organism: Flavobacterium sp. HSC-61S13 (assembly GCF_024171535.1). Taxonomy (GTDB): domain Bacteria; phylum Bacteroidota; class Bacteroidia; order Flavobacteriales; family Flavobacteriaceae; genus Flavobacterium. The sequence continues at coordinate 128,384 of NZ_JALJZV010000001.1, forward strand.
ATATTTGAATTAGCCATTTCGTATGATCTAAACAACGCCAATTTGTACGATAGCTTAGGAGAAGCTTATTTTATAAATAAAGATTATAAAAAAGCTCTAACTAATTACACTAAATCTTTAGAACTTAATACTCTTAATGAGAATGCTAAAAAAATGATAGAAAAGATTAATAATCTATAAATGTGGTTGGCTTTAGTTCCAATTGAAAATTTGTAAATCAATTGACTTTGTACTCTATTTAAATTTTGGCGCTTTGAATGCTATTAATTTTCTTTGAACAACATAGGAAGATGTTCCATCGTGTAAATCAATCTCAGTAAATACAATAATTGCAGTAGACTATTTAAGATAGGGGCGCCACAGGGTTACGTGACTTAAAGTGTATTTAATTAATATAATCAATAAACAATTATTTTGTCAATTATCTCCGATATGTTAATTACATAAATATTTACTGAATTATACTTGTCACGAATTTTGTAGTAATGTCATGTTTGCGTTTCGCAAGAATTTTTATCTTTAACAGAAATTAATAAGTTTTAAAAATTTGCAAATACGCGAAGAGACAGAACATTGTGAAAAATTTCAATCAATTATATATTATTAAAGTGATTAGAAATTTATTGAATAACTTAAAAACGACTTTTATTAAAAATTTGGATATGATAGTGATTCCAAAGTATGTTGTTTTCAATATTAATTCTTCTTCTATCTTCGAAGTAAGCGATTGGAATTTCTATAAAGACATCTATGAAATATTGGATAATATTATAGTAGAATATGATCTAACCTCAAATACTTATATCAGAACTTTCCAATCATTCAATTTTGATAATAAATGACTGAGTTTTGGACGAATGAAATGGAATTTAGAAAACAATAAAAAATGGACTCAAAAATACAAGACTGAAGAGTTTACTAATTTAAATCTTGAATTCTTTGGTACAGAAATTTGGAGTCCTGTTGTTTTGACTATGGCTTTAAACGATAAATAATCAATAAAAAAGGTTAAAAATCGTATCTTTATTGTATGGAACTAAGAGGAAAAAATAAAAACATTCCAAATCTTGACCCTGTCTTTTTTTGGGACTTCGACATTGATGCGATGGATTTTATCAAAGCGCATAAGACTATTATTGCCCGAATTATCGAACGTGGCGGTCAGGGAGAGATCGATGAAATTATCCGTTTTTATGGGTATAGTAAAGTAGTCACGGCTATTCGTGACGAAATCTACTTCCTGCCCAATTATGCTATTGACAAAGCGCTGAAATTCTTCCCCGAACTTAAAAAGGAAGAAATGTACTGCTACCTGAACCGTAAGGACAAGCCTTATCATTGGATATAAAAAGCGTTGTTCTTTTTACTTCTTTTTGTTGCTCTGCAAGTTTCTGCCAGAAAAAGAAGCTAGGAACCGTTGGATAATATCTTGTCGTTGTAGAAAATCATTAAATTTACCGTTCAAATAACAGTACAAATACGCAATCCTTGTATTTACTGGCTAGCATAGATCATATGAAAGTATTATTCACATTAATTTTTGTCATTATTACCAATTTGTGCCTATCACAATCCGTTTCAGAATACAAACGGTTTAAACATTTTGAAATATTAACAGGTAACGACACGATAAAATATCATATCTATTCACACAATGAAATTGCTGACAAAACAAAAATCTTATTGTATATTCAAGGTTCTGCTGCAATTCCGATGTTTGATGTCAGAAAGAAAAAGAATCCATTTCTGTTGTTTCAACTATTCCTTTTGATTTGAATAGCATCCCAAAAGACTACGCATTTATAATTGTATCAAAGAAATGTGTTCCTTTTGCAACAATAAATGAAACTTATAATCCTCCAAAATGCTATTACGAGAACGAATCTTTGGATTATAGAGTTTGGCAATACAATAATGTTATCAACCACATAACAAAAACAGTAATCAAAAATTCCGAAAAAATTGTTGCATTAGGACATTCAGAAGGAAGTGATGTTGTCGCGAAACTTGGTACAGTGAATAAAAAAATCACGCACATTGGATTTTGGTCCGGCAGTGGGAATACGCAGTACAATGACTTTGCACTATTGATTAGAAAAGAAACAAGTGAAGGTAAGACTGATGAGGCTACTTCATTAAAAAAATTAGACAGTCTACATACACAGATTGAAGATATTGAAAAAAATCCAACCTCGATCGATAAATTTTGGTTGGATAATACATATAAACGTTGGCACGAATTTTCAGAGCCGGCGGTTGAAAATTTGCTTAAAATAAACATTCCAATATTTGTAGCGATCGGAACTAAAGACCAGGCAGTTCCTCTCGAATCGTCTTTAATTATAAAAACAGAATTCATACGGCACCATAAAGACAACCTTACGTTTAGAATCTATCCGGATCTTGACCACGGATTTGAAACTGTACCAAATACGAAGAATGAGGAACCAAAAGATAAGTGGATGGATATTTTTTCGGAATTTATGGAATGGGCAAATAAAGTATAAAAACTCTTGCTATCGCATTGCCAAAATCTATGCATTTGGATGCCGGCTACCTTCTGAGCTTCTATAAGGTTTTGTGAAGGCATAAGACCTTGAATTTTTTCAAAAATTGTTTCCAAAAGAAAAAAACAAGAAAAAAAGAAAGCAGATAAACGGGAAGGGCAATGGAGAGACAAAAGGAAACGGAATAAGTCCCAAATGGTGAAAAAGAAAAAAATATTTTGCGGAGCTTTTTTTCTTTTTCATTATGCCGTAAGCTTTTGGCTGGCCGGTGTGTGGGATGCCCTTCCCAACTTAGCTGTCTTTTTATCTGTTTATTTGGAAACCTATCTTGCCTAACCGTTCCGCTTATGAAAAGCGGAATAGATTCCATTTATAAATGATCTGGCTTTGAAAGCCACAGAAAGGATAGCGGAAAATACTTTTGGGTATGTGGATTGGGTATTTTTTGTTTTGCTTTCTACAACATCCGTACAAATCTTTTTAATTTGCCGAGGAGGAAGCGTCGGTAAATTAAAGTATTTTGAGGATAAAAATCTGGTTATAAAACTCTTATCTGGTAATTGCACGCCAAATACTACCTCTGGATGCAAGATTATAACGACTGATATGAGTAACCTATATTTTTGAAGTTTAAATGGCAAAAATATGGACGTAGCGGTTTTATATATTCAGATTTTAAAAGCACTGCATAGGGAAGTAAAGGAAGTTTCCAATTTGATTGCGGAAATTACCGCACTCCTAAAGGGACAAATATCGAACAATTTTATAAAAGGTATAGAACGATTTCACGAATTATTTTACAAATAAGTTTTTTTATAACGAACACCTTTTGTCTATTGATTGAAGGTTGTTTATTTAAAATTTATTGCAAAGAAAGAGGGTTAGCCTCTTTTATCTCGTATGCTTTATAAATAGGAAGGTTCACTTTTTTTAATTGTGGTGAGCACCTTATTACGAAAGTTTTATACTATGATTTTGTAAAAGATTTAATTGCAATCTCTAATTATTAAGAACTTTTATTTTTTGGATATATCTGAGATAATAGTTTTTAATTGTTAAATAACTATTATCTCAGCTTGAATATCTAGACGGATACCATGTTTTCTAAAAAAAGCCAAGTTTGTTTCATTATCAATTTCTTGGAAGTTTTTATGTTTTTTATTACAAGCAAATGCTTTTTTATGTTTAAAAACATTAATGTCATGTGATTCTTTAAAGAAAAGTATAGTAGATTCAAGCTGTTGAATCGCATCTGTAGTCCAGTTTCTCATTTGATTTTTCAGTTCAACAAAATATAATTGTTCTTCAGTTAATAAAATACCATCGCATCTCCCTCTTCTAGGTTCATCAGCATCTTGTAAAATACATTTATCAACAGCTATAAAAGTAACACTTTTACTTGAAGCATTTACAACATTTGCAATCCATTCTTCAGGACTTACATTAGATGTATATGCTTTTGTTCCATCTTCATTATCACATATGCCAAATTTGGTATCAGTTCTAGTAGCTTCTTGACAATGAGTGTTTAAAAAAATCCAACTCATAATAATTCTTCTTCAATTTCTAATAATGAGTCAAAAACTACATTTCCTAATCTTAATTGTTGATTTAGAAAATTTTGATCACTAGGGATGCCATAAGGCATTTCTAAATCTAAGATACTTCCATTAGATTCTATTTGATAAATTACTACATCATTAGTATCTACCAAAGACTTTATAGGAACTAAATTATTAACTCTTTTAGTAAGGTGTTCTTTTTTTTGAGAATTCTCATTTTTACTAATCTTATTCATTAAATAAGAAGCTTGTATTGATATACTCATAAAATTTAACAAGTAAGGGCTATGCGTAGTAATGATTAAAATATTTTCCCTAATAGCATTATTAAACTCTAATAAACTATTTAATATATTATGTTGTGAATTAGGGTATAAATTTTGCTCTGGTTCTTCTACTATGTTTATAAAATTAGAATAATATAAGAAATTATTAGTTATATGGTTGTCTTGTTTTAATTTTAGATTCTTTAATGAATTAAGTTCAGTTTTTATTAAATCTAATTCTTCATATAATTTGTTACCTCTAACATATTCTGGGAATAATTCATTTTCACGCCCAAGATCTGAAAGTTTTTCTATATTTATTCTAAGCTGCTCTAACTCAATATTAAGTAAATTTAGTTTATTCACTTTTTGTGTTATAGATTTGTTTATACTTTCTTCATAATCAATATTGATTCTTTCTTTATCATTAATACTAAGGAAATCTTTTGTGTTAAACTGAGATATATATCTTTTATTTTTAGTCTTTTGAACTAAACTAGTTAAGTAAGAAGAAACTAAAAATGTAGGTACAGTGGATTGAAAACCACTTGATGCTTCAGTTAAATTTAATGTATATTCTTTACCTACAAGATAAGATGTATTATCTTTTATATTGTAACGATATTTCACATCATTAATAGGTAAAGTGACATCTTTTTTCAATTCTTTAACAGCTTTAAAAAACTCATCTGCAAACGTATATAAAGTTCCTGGTAATCCTACTAAATCTCTTACATTAGTGACTGCACTAATAAGATTTCTATCGGAAGGAACGTACATAATTTTAGGAATTTCAATTTCAACATCATTATTTAATCTTATTGAAATAATATTATTAACTAAATGGAAATATAAAAAATCACCTATAAACTCTAGCTCTGTAATTAGTTTATTATTCTTTTTATTATAGACAAAATAGTTAGATATATTTTGATATTCAAAATATTCTATAAAGTCATCAAGAATATACTTTTCTTTGTATTTTATTTGTTTTTTTTTAAAAGCCTTTTCTAACCAATAGAAAATAGATATTAATTTGGCTGCTGTACTTTTTCCTGATCCTTGGTCACCAATAAAAACTGTTACTTTTTTAATTTCAATAAATCCATCATTTTTATCAAATCCGTTTTTTATAGGTCCAAAGTTTTTTATTTTTAATTTAGCCATATCATTAATTTAATTTAGGTAAAAATACATATAATCTAAATACTATTACAGTATTGGTAATATTGTTTTTTTTTTACAAAAATTACACACATGAAAAATTTACAGAACTATAGCTATAACTCTATTTCTTACAACATTCTACTAATGTAATAAGTTTTGTAAATTAAATATTTAGTAAACTTATTTGTTATGATTAGTGAAATTAAGCAAAGTTGTTTTCGTGAAATTTTAGTTGGCTATTAGGGGGCAAAATTATACATGGATATTCCACTCTATACTGCACCTCGAATCCGTTAAAGTGCTCCACTTATTCCATCAAAGTATACCATTAATTCCGACAAAGTGAACCAGTAGAGTTAGTTTTTTTCATCAATAAACAACTTGAAGAAATACTTACATTTTATTATGAAAGTAATTAAGGATTTAGTTCAAGTTTTACTCTTAAAACAAGGAGAACACCACACTTTTTAGTACTTGAAAAGCAATTGTTACAGCATGTTGTTTTTTACTTTTTTGAGTAAACATTAAAAAGAAACCTCGTTTTAAAAGGCTTAAAACGAGGTTATATATTTTAGTCCTTATGTCAAAAATGGAGTTATGGAACAGTTTCCTATGTTATGTGTAATTTTTATATTTGATCTATTTCTAATATTTCTGTTGCTTGATAAGGTTTACCTTCAAATCTAGGATTTGTATATTTTATAGCTAAGAGATTTCCCTCTTTAATATATCCCCATCTATTCCATCCTTCTTCTAAAAAGTTTACATATAGATAAAATTGTTTACCTTCTCTATTTTCAGCGAACATGAAACTTGATAGACCATATCCTCTATCTTCAGGAATATGATACACTTTTACTATTTCATATCCATCATCTTTTAATTCTTTAATATGCTCACGATCATATGCAAATTTATCTTGCGTTTGTTTTTTGAACCAAGAAACAGTTTTTATTGGATTATGTTCAGTTTCAAATTCAAATAATGATTTTATAAAATCCTGGTTTTCAGAATTATTAATATTTTCATTTTTAAGTTTTGAAATTATATTAAAGAAGTGAGTAGCAATAAAATTTAAATATTTAATTTGTAATTCTTCGGAATAGTTATAAGCAGGATTTAATATAAAATCAATGTCTTTAACAATTTTATTAGCTTCAACACATGCTATCTCAAAATAATTTTCAACTTCAAATATGTAATAAAATATATCTAAAATTTCTTCAATTAAAGGAGTAATAGATACCGTTTCAGAATGATTGAATTCAATTTTTCTTTTAAGGGCAGTAGCTCTTGAAACACCAATTATTCCACACCAATTGATGTGAGATTGCCAATCTTTTGATTTATTTAAAATTTCATCATATTCTCCTAAATATATTAAACTTAAATAGTAAAGTTTAGTTGTCGAAAAACTAAATTTTTTATTGGATTTACTAACATCATCATATCCTTCAGCTATCAAATATTCGAAATAAGTAAGAGCGTCTTGATAATCATTATTATAAAAATATCTTAATGCAGTCGCTAATTTAATTCTTGGAGATGTTTTATTAAGACTTTGAGCTTTTAACAAATATATCAATTCATTACTAGTGTCTTTTAAAGCTCTAAATATTCTGGAAAAATGGAAAAATAGCAACCAATCATCATTTTTATATTTTAAAATGTCATTAAATTTATCTTTGATGCTTATTAGGTCTGTATGATTAAAGCTTTTACCCAAACATTTATTAAGATCCGCAACAAGACTATACACGGTAGGATCGATATTATCTGGTATAAATTCATCATCAAATTCGGTAAGACCTAATTGTTTAATTCTAGCTGACTGTTCAAGTATTTTGGCTTTTTTCTTTTTAATTTCTTCAGTAATACTGTTTCTTACTTCTATGTTTTTAGGGTTTGTTAAAAGTAAGTCTTTAATTGAGTCACTTAGTTCATAAATATCATTTCCATACTCATCAATAGTACGTGTTATAAGACTAGTTTTTGCTAATTCATTAATTGATTCAACTATATCATCTTTGCTTAGGTTCAAAAAGTCCATTAACTCAGATCTATTCGGATTACCTATAGCATAAATCGCTTCAAGAATAGTTATTGAATTCTCTCTCAAAGCTTCAATTAAATTCTTATAAGAAAATGACGCTATGTCTTTTTGAGATTGTGATATTGATGAAATAATATCACCTCCTTTCAAATACAAATCTATGGTTAATCTTATAGCAAGTGGGTTATTATTAGCCGTTTCTGCAATCTTTTCTAGATCTTCTTGTTTAAAGTCTAATACACCTCTTTTCTTAAGATAATTTCTACTTAAATTTACAGCATGTCTTTTAACTAATGGTTCTAAAGGAACTGTTGTTGCTGAATCAATTGAAATTCGACTAGTGACTAGTAATTTCCATTTAATAGGTAATGATTCATTAAATTCAACAAATTCTTTTTGAGAATCAACTAAAAGAGTTTCTAAATTATCAATGCATATTAAAATATTTTCATCTTCTAATGATTCCATAGCATCATCAAAATTTGCAAATTCTTTGTTATTGTAAATTTTTTGAAGATCTAATAATATAGAATTTTTAATTTGTTCCAAACCTACAATAGCATCAATTTGTTGAAGACCGTCACTTGTTAATTTTTCATTTTTAAGTGTGCAGAAGATTATTGAGCTTAATTTTGTTGTCCAAATCGGATTCAGAGAAATATCTTTAAGATATTGCAGTACTAACGCAGTCTTTCCAATACCTCCTGGAGCAACAATTGCTATTAAATTATTTCTCTTTTTTGATAATACATTTTCTAAATCTTTGAATTCTCTTTCTCTTCCTAATAATCCTGTGATTTCATGATCAAAATTTGAAGGGAGTGTATTGGGAATAGCCCAATTAACATTATATAACCATTCATCTGGTGGTGTATTTAGATTTTCCTCCATTGCAGAATTAAGTGCTGTACGAATGTTAGTTAAGTTAAGCTTTTCGATTAAAGGATCGCTAGCTATAGTTGCTGCTCTAAACCAATAACAATCAGGAAAAGGTCTATTAGGATGACTAACAGCATTTCTTATATCAAAAATCCCCAACAATGAGCACAGGTTTTTTAATTCAATCATGTATGGATTTAAATTAGTGCCAGAGGTAATATTGATTGCAAAATTAAAAATTTCATCAAGATAACTCGATTCGATTATTAAATTCAAATTATCTTTAGATATACTATTTCCTCTATTCTTTTCTCTTTCAATAATTGATTCAATACTAGATTCAGGGATTGTATGTATAGATTCATTTTCAATTACATAATTACCTAATGATGATTCTAGCTCATAAACAATCATAGCTGTTTTTATTCTTAATTTTTGAATATGGTCCATTAAAATATTAATTATGGTTATTAATAAAATTACACATAAAAGAGTTTTTCACGAAACAATATAAAGTTTAAGTTTGTGATAACACACCTATATCTTTATTTCATTAATTTGTTACTAATATGATTAGTTTTTCCAATTAAGTATTTAACGTGCCAATCTATTATAGATAGTAAAATAATTAAACAACATTTCTTTCTTTTCAAACATAACATAATTTCACTAATCTTTATTACGGAAATCCGTAAACCTCTCATTTTTTTGAGTTAATACTCTATTTTCAACAAAAAACTAGAGACTTCGGAGTAGTTTTCCAGCTCTCTGCAAGAGCAAGTCGTTTCGAAAGCTCGAATCTCAATTTCGAGTGCCTCAAAACATAACTTGCTGTTACATTTTCGGTAACTTTTATTAGTAAACTAAAGTATACTAATAAAAGTGTGAAACCTTGTAAATTTGAAGTCTTTTATCTAAAAGTATAATGAAGGTATACTCAAATCCTTTGCAACGTCAGTAAAAAGCCAAGCGACTAGGGCTATGTCAAATGAACAAGAAAACAAAGACTTAAAGAGTACTATTTTTAACTTACAAATTAGTGATGTAGAAAATTATACCCTAAATATACCAGTAATGTATCATTTTAAATTAGGTAAACTTTTTACAATACGAGAGCTAAGTGACTTTAGATAATAGTTCCATTGCCTTGAATTTAATTTATTAATACGGAAGAAGTAATAAGCTGTTCATTACTCAGGAGTTATTAGGTGATGAAGAAAGGATTACCTGCGCTTCGCTGCGGTGTTCCCTGCAGGGGAGAGCCGTTCAATGACAAGGGCACTCCGCTGCCGCACGAATGTTTTAAATAATTACAGCGATAGTATAACCATGTTTACTACTCTAATTTTGAATTTTGCACAATCTTTTCGACCTTATAAAAAATCCGTTAAGAAATCACTGCAACGCAGCCGAAAAAAAATTTTGTGTTTGACCGAAGGGAGTTAAAATCTTTTAGGCGAAGTCAAGTGATTTTAGGAGTTTTTTATAGAGTCTTGACTCTTTGCTTCGTTTTGTGTCTAGACAAAATGAAGAGAATAGGTTGTTAGCAGCATCAAACTTTAAACGCAAAATTTTGCTTGAGCTCTAGCTACCGCGCGAGTCCTCTCCCTCGCTGCCGCACGAATGTTTTAAATAATTACAGCGATAGTATAACCATGTTTACTACTCTAATTTTGAATTTTGCACAATCTTTTCGACCTTATAAAAAATCCGTTAAGAAATCACTGCAACGCAGCCGAAAAAAGATTTTGTGTTTGACCGAAGGGAGTTAAAATCTTTTAGGCGAAGTCAAGTGATTTTAGGAGTTTTTATAGAGTCTTGACTTTTTGCTTCGTTTTGTGTCAAGACAAAATGAAGAGAATAGGTTGTTAGCAGCATCAAACTTTGAACGCAAAATTTTGCTTGAGCTCTAACTACCGCGCGAGACCTCTCACGTTATATATTAAATAAAGGAACTCTCAATCATGTAGTGGGGTTTATGTTAACATAGACAGTTTACCTTTAAAAGTAGGTCTTCTGACTTTGGCAAGATAGAATTGGGTTTCTTTGTATATTTAGATGCATTTTATGAGAGAAACATTAGTGCGCAGAATTTATCACACGAAAGGATTGACGCCGGCGGATTTTATTTTGAGCAGCGGCGAGTTTTTTAATTACCACACGAAAGGATTGACTTCGTCGAATTACATTTCGTGCGGTAGCGGGGAAAGACAGGATTAACTCCGCTTCGCTGCGGTGTTCCCTGTAGGGGAGAGCGGTTCATAAAAACGAAACCCGACCAAGGTCGGGTTTCGTTTTTATGGCGGAGAAAGAGGGATTAATTCTTGAACCCTGGAGGGGGAGTGAGTTCAAAGAAAAACCACGGTCTTTGCCCTTGGTGTTTTTTGTTTTCAGTACGCTTTTGAAAGTAAAACTTTCAACGCTTCCTTAAAACAAAAAAACCGATAGTAAAATTATCGGTTTTTCTTTGCGGAGAAAGAGGGTTAGTCTCTTTTATGCCGTATGCTTTATAAATAGGGAGGTTCACTTTTTTGAATTGTAGTGAGCACCTTATAACGAAAGTTTTTAACTATGATTGGGATTGTTTGATTCTTAATTAAATATACTATTAATAATTGATTTTAGGACAAAACAGTAAATTAATAAAATTTTATTTTATTAAATCTAATTCCTGTTTATCTGCTCTTAAATAAATTCTTCCTATTTCTTTTTGACAAACCTTTACGCGCTTTGCAATAAAAACACTTCCCAAAGAATAGTTATTTGGATTTCTAAAAACTTTAGAACTTTCAATTACTAAATCTGTTGGTATGTTTTGACCTGAAAGCGGTCTAATTCTTATTCTATTTGTTTTTGGGTCTTTAAAACTTTCACATTTTACATTATCAATGTAATTACCAACATACTAATTCTTTTTTGTTAAATAATATTTTTAATTAATTCAAGTCCCATTAACTGTCGACTTTGTAGGCTTCCCCATGTTAGGTAACCTTTAAATAGAAATATTTTTAAATACTGATTTTTTATATCTTGTTCTACACTCCTTATATAATTTTTAATGTTCGTAGAAAAACGAAAATAGATATCTAGAAGTAAGTGCAGAAAGTTTATTAATATATCAAAAAAACTAACATAACTGGCTTTTTCGGGTTATAAAATTAAGTTTAGATCTTAAGAGAAATCAGACATTTTACAAAACGCATATTTTGCATAATTAATTTACATTCCGTAATACTTTTGGACTATTTCAGCTAAGATAGAACCAGCAGCTCCTATACTAACATTCCAACTACCATCAACTGCTTTGTTTCTCATTTTCCCAATCCACTTGTTTACATTAAGTCCAAATTTATTATTTGCGATATCTGGAATTTCGTCATCTATAATTTCTGCTAATTCATTTATGTCTTCGGTTTCAAGTCCAACTTTCTTTAATTCTGTAGATAATTGTTCTTTAGTCATTTTTTTTATTTTTGGTGAGTTTTTTATTTGAGCTTTGTCTCCACTATTTAACACATTTCCATCACCATTTATAATTATATGATTCACTATTGAGGAAACTTCTTCTTTTTTCATTCTCAAGTCTTTTATTTCAGTTATATCTCCAAATTTACTATCAATTTCTAACATAAAATCTAATAATTTATTTCTAACATTATTCACAATCTCAATAATTGAATTTTTCGAAATTACCCTATAAACTGATATAACTCGTAAATAAGGGTTTCCCATATTTTGAAAGTTCTCTTCAATCAAAGCAGTAGTTTCTGCACGAATTGGTGAAGTTAAAGTTGATGATTCTTCTGATTTTATAAGTTTTTCTAAACCATTAATACTCTCCATAAACTCTATACTCCTTAAACTATTTTCAAATTCTTTATCTAATCCAGCAGTAGGAATTTGAATATTCGAATACTTCATACTACCATTTATATAAATTCCTTTCAAATCATTAAATATATTCTTTCGATAAATTGGTAAATCTGCATAATTTTTATAACCTGATAATTCACTATTTACCCAATCTAGAAGTTCTACATTCTGTATTCTGCTTGCAAGAACTTTTGTTTTTAATAAAGCTGAATTTAATGATTTTTGATCATCAACTAAATCATTTATTATTTGACTTACTAATTCCATTCTAAGTAGTTTTTTAATTGTGCATAACGTGCCTACACTTTACGAAGTGGCGAAAATTGAAAGTAAAAGTTTTAATTTAGTGTAGCCTTGAGCAAAAACTAAAACTTTAATTTTAGTCTAAATTAGTCATTTTGCCAAAATCTATGTTAGTCACAGTTTTTTATTCATTTTTTAAAACATCTCTAAATTTATCAATAAATAATTCCGTTGGTAAATTATAAGGAATATAGCGGTATGCTATAGGTGTGATTTTGTCGGTCAATCGTTTATTTGCTATTTCCATACCATATTGATAATTCGATGTATTAATCTTAACCTTTGAGTTTAGTTTATTTAGATGACTGTCTATAATATCTTTGAACCTTTTATCCTTTTCTTTTATATAAGGTGACCAAAGGATAATTGTATCAATATCTATTATCGTTAAACTCTTTATATTTGATAAATTAAATTTACGACTTAGTCTTTCTTCTAAACTTTCCAGATACCAACTATTTAATCTGTAGTTAATTCCCAAAGTCTGAAATATTCTATCATGAACTAATAGGATAGGATAAATCTTTAAATTGTTCTTTAAATTAACATAAGAATCAAAACGGAATTTCTTTTCTAAAATTTCCTCAATTGTATTAATTAATTGCCCTATTCCAACTTTATGGTTTTCGTCCCCTAAAAATTTAATTTTTAGAGTTTCATTTATTTTTTCAATATCAGCAGATGCTTTTACATCTTTTGCTATTAAAACGTCTTTATTCTCGAATACAAATATGTTATTATTATGTCTTAAGTAATAATCAGGTTCACCAGAAAGTTCTTTATCCGATTCTGTTTTTTTGATAAAATAAGGTTTGTCGAATATTCCATCCAAGACTTTTTTCATTAGAAAATTTTCAGAAAACTCTTTATTAAAAAAACTAAAGAAGTTGCCATATTTGGATTTTAAAGAAGAATAAGCTTCGTAAAATTCTTTTATTTGAAATTTTGAACTACGGTAGAATTTATCTATAACATAGAAATAATTTACAATAGAGTATGTGTGGTCTTCTATTTTATATAAAGGATGGATTTTGATATATGTGAAATCTTCGTCAAGTAATATATCATCAGATATCATTGAGGTCAAAAACTTTTCTGAATTTGCATCTTCTACTATAAATATGTAATTGTTACTTGTTTTTAATTCTAATAATTTACCAAAAAGATATTTCATTTCTCTGAAAAAATCTTCTTCATTATTGGTATTAAAAGATGCAATCAAGTGTTTTTTTACACTTTCAAATTCAGGCTTTGAGCTTAAAAATTCAAATAAATATTCTACTTTAACTATTGTTGTATAGATAAGTTTTAAAAACTATAAATCATCATTTTCAAATATTGCCAAATCTGATAAAGGAAAGCTAAAAATCATACTCAAATCAACTAATTTTTCAAAATCAGAATCCGATATACTTCCCAAATTTTGATTTTTGTTGATTTCTCTATTTATAATCAAGAATACCTTAAATAGATTTTTTTCATCTTCATCTATTGAAGAGTTTTCATTGTCTTCTAAAAGTTCTTTTCTATTCGATAATATTAGTTCAGATAGTTTTAAACTTGCATGTTTAGAAACCGTTTCTGGTTTGTTTTTAATGCCATTTTTTTTACTATAAACAACAACTCTATCGTGAATATCTTTTGCAATCTCTTGGTTAGAGAAAAAATTATCAAAATTTGGTAAGTTATTAGTATTGAAAAATCCAATACTTTTTAGAAGTGTTTCTCTGGAAATCTTTTTTAGGTAAAATAGAATTTCTTTTTCTTCTTCTTCAGGAAACACATCTTCAAATTCGAGTCTTTGGATAATATTTATCATAGATTTTTCGGTTTGCTTGGAAACTTGCACCTAATGTACCCAAGCTTTTGCTAAATTTAAGACAAAAGCCAATATAATTGGCTTTTCTGAGTTATAAAATTAAGTTTCAATCTTAGCAGAAATCAACCATTTTGTCAAAACCCATGTTAGGCGTAGTTTTTTAAAAATCCATATTTGCTGCATTATCAAACATATTGTGTAGATAATGACAAAATTTCTCCATAGTTTCTACGTCTTGCATCGCAGATTCGTAAAAACCGTTACTAGCGTGTGGAAGTATCGTTATTAAATTATTTTCTTGTGTATAAATTAATGCTGGTTTAAGATTACTGGTAAATAAATCATTTATAAATAATTCTATTAAGTTGATTACTTCTTCATCATTGAAGCTTAATTTACCACTAAATGAAAATCTATTCTTATTTCTATTAAAGTCCATAATAACTGGGACAGCACCAGCACCAGAATGGAAATAAAATGCGTTTCCATCTTTACCGAAAGCTCCGTGAGCAACAAAATTTCTAACTTGATTTCTGATCAGTAATAAATCATTAAAATATTTTTCTAAGGTATGATCTGAAATTGCCATCCTAAACTTATCTTTCCATTCAGCATCAATTAGTCTTGAAACTTCTCCACCAGTTTTAATCTTTTGTGTTATTACAGAAAGATGTATGAAAAGATGTTCAGTCCAACTAAAAAAAGCCTCAATTACTGAAATTGCTAACCACTTTGTAGAGTTTCTTAAATGTATATAGTCAGAAGAACCAAATACAAATTTATTTTCAAATGTTATTTGCTCTTTATTTTTGTTTTCTTTTTCTTCAAATTCAGATTTATACAATTTTAAAAAATAATTATATCGATTAAATAAATCTTCATTGTTATTAACGATATTAATTTTTGAACTTTTTACAGCTTCATTTGCTAAATAATTGAAGTACGGCCTTGAAGATTTTATAGCTCCATTTATTTTTTTAGTAATTATTTTAGCTTCTTCTTCATCATCTTTATTTTGTATAAAAATACCTACTCCAAATTTTCTATGTTCTATTAGAAAAGCTTTTCCATTATAATCTATAGGAACTGACCATGCTATTTTTTCAAATTGACCGAGATTTTTGAAGCCTAAAAGCTTGACAAAAAGAAAATATACTAAGTAATAGTCCTGAATTTCTCTACCTGCATCACTTCTGATGGCACTAAATAAAAAATCTTTTTCTGCTTTAGTTTCGTTATCAGCAGGTTTAATTGGAGAGAGTATTTTTAATGCGTCTTGTTTATATTTTTCTATGTCTACACTCATTCTATTAAAATTACGCCTAACATCTTATCTCATGAAATATAACTATCCGTTTCGTGAAAAACGTTTATAGTAGTATTTCATAAAATCAGCATGCTAAGTTGCTTGTTTTTTATTTAAATAAGATGCCTAAAAAGATTATTTTGGTATATAACAAAGTAATTTTATTCACATCTGACTTGTGTAAATAAGGATAGCGATATAAAATCAGCATGTCCTTACTTGTTGTATGTACAACTTATCGTATTCCAAAATATTCAATTAGCATCTTATAATTCGGACTCAAACATATTAAAACTTATCTAAACATTATTACAAAATCACGTAAACCCCTCAATATTTTGAGTCTATCTACTATTTCAACAAAAAACTATCGACTTCGGAGTAGTTTTCCTGCCCTCTGCAAGAGCAAGTCGTTTTGAAAGCTCGAATCTTAATTTCGAGTGCCTCAAAACATAACTTGCTGTTATCATCACGGTAACTTTTATTAGTATATTTCAAAGTATACTTTTCCTAGTGCAAAACCTTGTAATTATCAAGTCTTTTATCTAAAAGTATACCGCTAGTATACTCAAATCCTTTGCAACGTCAGTAAAAAGGCAAGCGACTAGGGCTCTGCCCAAGTCCCGCTTGCTTTTTTCAAAACCATCTATCATTCTTAAAAATGGTAGGAGGTAAGTTGTTTCCTAAATATTTGTTGATGTTTTTAAATGTATACTTACAGTCATACAAATTTGAAATTTTAGTGTTTTGCATACGGTAGCTTTTATTTCTATCCCTATAAATGTAAATTTTTAAAAATGTAAAAGCATTTTTATATTTTTAAAAATTTAGAGAAGGAAATATATAGGTAAATCTATTCTGGAATGCTTATTGAAACTGCATACAAAATAAATTTTGTATGCTATTCCAGAATGCCCCGAAGGTTGTACAATTCAAAAATACTTTGGAAAGGATTTGACTTAAAGTTTCAAGGATATTTGTTGACATGTTTTTCTTAAAATGTTACTAGATTCAAAGCAACCTCTTTCTTTTTCGTTTAAAGATTTGGTTTTTATTCTCTTCGTATCGGTCTTGTTTCGATGATAAAAGTCCATCTAAAATCCCTAAACTTTCAAAACTAAAAATCTCTACAATATCCTTGAAAAGGGGAATATTCTCTAGAGAGGCATTCTCTAGAATTTTAAAATATTTTTCAGACTCAAACTCTTTTAAATTTTCTCCAATCTGATTCAATAATTCCAAGGATTTTTTATCATCTACTTTATCATTTTTCATTGTTAGAGAATACAGGATTGTGTCTTTTAATTCTCTTTGATATTCAAACATTTGATCAAACATTTTTTCGCTATTTTCTTTAAAAGCAAGATTATCAAATTGCCCAAATTTCGCTGAATGTTCGGCGTTTTTGCCTCTGGAATTATTCTTAGGACTGAGTTTTATTTTGTTGGTAATATCTTTCCGACTAACTATTAATTGGATATGCATTTGTTTACCTTGTTTTATCTCACCTTTTTTACTTTCTCCATTTTTTACTTTTTCATCTGTATTGGAGTAATATCTGAAATGTTCGAGTTTTCCATACCAAAGTAGATCGCTACTTGTTTTAACGCTTTCTTTTTTAAAGTTTTGAGCATATATATCCATAACTGAAATGGCGTACTCTTTTAGCTTTTCTTCGAGTAAATCTTGAGTGTATTTTTCTTTTAAAAAGATTATTTCTTTTTCACTAGGGCTTATATTTACAAGGAAAAATTTATCATCATTGTGACATAATTTTGCGATGTTATCATCAATTTTCACCCGTACTTCTTGGTGAGAAACATCAAATCTACCAGTAGTGAACCAAAGCTCCTTTTGCTTATTATCCGCTTTTAATTTGTTTTCCTTTTCCAAGTATTCAACTAATCTAGCAGAACTGGATTTGTTATTTCCGGTTTCTGAATCTGTGATATTAATAAACAAAGCTTATATGTTTTTTAAGGATTCTCTAGTGTAACTTATTAGTTCCTCTTTTTTAGTATTTGAAGAGCTCCAGCCCATTTCCTCACGTTCTTTTATGTAGTACTCTAATAGGTTACTAAACTGCTGCTTTAGCTGTTCTTTTTTCTTTTGTAATGAAAGAAGTGCTTTTACATCGTTTAGTATAGTTTGATTATTCTTTGTTAGAGTTGAAAATTTATCAGCTTCAGAAATTAAATGTGTTATTATGGCTTCCAGTAATTTCTTATTATTTCCAGATACATTTTTGACAAAACCCATATCGGTTAACACCGGAAGTAAGAAGTCTTTCTCTTGTTGTTTAATAAAAGAGAGTATTCTGTTTATACCCGCGGATAAATCTTTTTTTAAAATTTCATCCCCAACATCTGATGGGTCTTTTTTACATCGATAAAAATAATCAACCATTTGATTAAAAAGTTCTTTTTTACTCCGTTTAAAGCTTAAAGCAAGTTTATCTAATTTTTCATTTATCACTTTTGAAAAACGAATGCTGCAAGTGTCTTTTTGTATCATAGTAATTATTTTTTCATGAAATAATTTGAATAAAATAGGTAGTTAATGCCTGCTTTAATTCCTTTATTTTCAAAGTAAAATAAATTAAATCACAAATTTATAAGACATTCGCCGCCAAATAACTCCTGCAATCTGAGTCAATATAGAAAATCATTAGATAAATGAAAAAGTTGGCGGTAAGTACCTTTATTTGCTAAAGATTAAGATTTTAATTCTGGATTAGATTTCAGACTAGAACAAACCTGTAATCTATAGAAATAAATTATTGTTGGGAATAATTGCCAGCATTTTGGTAGGATACAAAAAGAATTTCCAAAAGAATCATTGAAAGCCTACTCACTACGGTCATAAAATTTATTGTTTAGGCTAGAGTTCTTAAAACGTATTCTTCTTACATTTTTAATTATGGTGTGGTGTAAAATAAAAGATTCTACATTTGATAGTAAAATTGAAGAAGCAGTAAAGAGGAAGCTTAGGGCTTTTCTTTTAACTGCTTCTATAAATTGTAAATAGTAAAATTATTTTTTATTGAACATTTTAGAAAGGATCCAAATAATTAGTCCAACGACTATAAATACTAAAATAAATGCCCACCACATACCAGCTTTAAAAATGGTTTCTACAGCACTACAGCTTGTAAAAAGAAATGATGACAATATCAAACAGCTAATAAAATATTTTCTCATAGTCCTAATTTTTAAATATTCATTTTAAATTTAATTATAATATTTGAGAAATAAAACTTACTAGGTAGTTTTATGGTCAATTTTTTTAAACTTAAAAAAATAAATCAATAGTAAACTGTTTACTAAAACCGAAAAAACGTTGGGTATAATAATTGGCATTCATTTTTTATGATTCCATAAGCAACCCAAAGAATTACGCCAATAAGTAATACTGATATCATCACGCCAGATAGATTCTCAACATCTTTCTCTCTTATTACCTTAACAAGTTGAGGCAACATAGATATGGAGGTGAGAATACCAGCTGCTATTCCTATAATTATTTCCATATCATTATATTATATCAAATTATTTAAATATATAGCTAATTTTCTATACAAGTGTAAGTTTTTTTACAAGCCATAAATTTTCCATTAGATTTCCCATATTTTTTTAGTCATAGCATAAATCTATCTTGATTTAAAATTATAAACCATTTGTAAAAACAACAACAACTTTGGAGTGTGTTTTCTTTCCCTGTGTAAGAGTAAGTAGCTTTGTACGTGCGAAGTTAATTTCAAGTGCCTTATAATCTAAATTGCTCTAATCTTTCGATTAGCATATTCCATAGTTTTAATCCATACAACCTAAAGTAATTTTACAATAATAAATGATTGGCACATCAACATTTAAAGCCAATAACTTCCTGAAACGCTCTATCAAAATTTTAAAACATGGCATATACTTTCTTTGTATTAAGGTAGTAAAGTAAGTTTTACAATTGACTTTAAAGTAATAAGGTATAACAGGTTTAAAAACGCTTAGTTTCAAACAACAAAAACAACAAAAATTTAAAACTGTAAATATTTAAAAGCATTTTTAAAGTTGAGTATTTTTAAATAAGCTAGTTTTTAAATAAATATAACTTATAAAATACTAGCAAAACCATAGCTAAAACTGTAAACGAATTTTTAAAAACTGTAAAATTTACCACTATCCATTCCGCATCATGTAAACCTTTAAATCTGTATACTATGGAAACAGTAAAACAACCTTTAAATATTAGCTTTTATACCCAAAAGGGTGGAGTAGGTAAATCTACCATGACCACTTTACTTGCTAGTTTATTACATTATAGCTTTGGTTATAATGTTCTTGTTATGGACTGTGATTTCCCCCAGCATAGTTTGGCTAATATGAGAGAACGTGATAAAGAAAACATTATGCAAAATGAAATTTTTAAACAATTAGCGATTAAACAGTTTCAAACCTTAAAAAAGAAGGCCTATTTGATAATCAAATGCAAAGCGGAAGAAGCTTTGGAAAAGGCAACTGCTTTAATGAATGATTTAGATTATAAAATTAATGTGGTTTTTTTCGATTTACCTGGTACAGTTAATACCAAAGGAGTGTTATCGACTTTAAATAGTATGGATTTTATCTTCAGCCCCTTAATAGCAGATCGGCTTGTGGTGGAGAGTACCCTTAGTTTTACTAAAGCATTTATGGGACTGCCTAAGGATTCAAACAATTCTTCTAAACAAGAGCTTTGGCTATTCTGGAACCAAGTAGATGGTAGAGAAAAAACCGAGCTTTACGATAGCTATCATAGGATTATTAAAGAGTTAGAATTTCCCTTAATGCAATCCCGGATTAAGGATAGTAAGCGATTTAGAAAAGAAACAGAAACTGCAAGTAAATATGTGTTTAGATCAAGTTTGCTTGCTGCAAATCCACGACTTTTGAAAGTAAGTAATCTTACTGATTTTGTCCAAGAGTTTTTAACCATCACTAAACTTAAACTTTCTTAATTATGAAAGACCCAAACAAAATTGCTCCGGATTTAAATAAGGCTTCATTGGATGAGGACTATCTAATGAATGTTATGAGTGGCGATGCAAAAACGACATCTATTAAGAAGATTGAAACATCGAATGAAAAACTACAAGCTCAGTCTAAAAACAAAAAGAAAAACAACACCATTTCAACCATTAACTACCAAGAACTTTTCCTGTTAAATTCTTTACCTTCTTCAGGAGCATCAAAAGTAGTTTATATACGTCCTGACTATCATGAGGTGTTAATTCGCATTACTCAATTAGCTAAAGAAGAAAAGACGACTCTTTATTCTTATCTAGACAATATTTTAAAACAACACTTAAAAGAGTATAGTCAAGAAATTACCGAGTATTTTAATATGCGTTTTAAACCAATCTTGTAGCTATGGAAACAGTAATTGTAATTTGTTTGATAATCATTATAATTCTTTTATTATCTGATAAAATGTCTATGGGGGTAGGCACACAAAATGCAGAAGCGCCCATTTTCAAAAAACAGAATAAATCAAATATCATGGGACCAAGTAAACCAGTAGGTTTAAACCAATTCCTTATAAATGAAACAACAACTATAAAAGAATATGAACTTGATTTCGAAAAGGAAGAAAATCTTTGGAGTAGTACAGTAAGACCTGACGATGATGAATTTAATCAAAAAGTTAATTATGATGAGATTAATGCCTTTGTAAAGGCTATTGAAAAAGATTCGATAGACGAGATAACTTTAAATACCGCTAAGAAACTAGAAGGCACTTACTTAATAGAATTATTAGAAAGTTCTATGAAAGGAGCCTCAGGGGTCATTTCTAAACTACTTGACCAAAAATCAGAAATACAAATTTCAAGAGTAGAAGACTCTAAAAATAGTAAAGAATTCGATATTACTGATTTTGTTTAGATAGAGAATTGTTTCTAACAAGTATATAAGTTAGAGTATACTATTGATTTAACATAAAAAACCTTCGTTTCAAACAAAAAAGCGTTTAGTAATGCTACTTAACGCTTTTTGTATTACTACATAATCGTTATCTACTTCCAATAATATACTCTCTATATGCCAACTAACTCCACAAACTACCATAATTAATTTACATACAGTTTTCAAAAGATATTTACCCCAGTATTAAGCAAAGAGCATGATACGTAACCTTAAAATATCTTATTTATGACAACAAAAACAATTCTAAAAGGAAGTTTTTTTCTCTTCACCGTGCTAGCAAGTCTTACTGTCCTAGCCCAAGGTAATGGGACTGCTGGTATTACCGAGGCAACCCAAATGGTCACCTCGTACTTTGATCCTGCTACTAAACTAATTTATGCTATCGGGGCAGTGGTTGGTCTTATAGGAGGAGTGAAGGTTTATAATAAATTTTCAAGTGGAGATCCCGACACCAGTAAGACAGCAGCTAGTTGGTTTGGAGCTTGTATTTTTCTAATTGTAGCAGCTACGATTCTAAGATCTTTTTTCCTTTAAAGTATCTAGGATGAAAAAGTATCGTATTAATAAAGGAATTGGAAGCAATGTTGAGTTTAAGGGACTTCAAGCACAGTACCTGTTTTATTTTGCAGCAGGTCTTTTGGCTATTCTTATTGTTGTAATGGTTTTATATATGACAGGAGTGACTAGCTATGTTTGTCTTTCTTTAGGGTTGTTTTTCTCTGGATATCTTATTTACAAGGTGTTTACACTGAATAAAAAATATGGTCCCTATGGCCTTATGAAATTACAAGCTAGAAAATATTTCCCAAAATACATCATTTCCAGAAAGGACATCAGATTGTATTTCAATAGTAATTTAAAACTAAAGATGTATGAGAAATTCAGCTAAAGCAAATACCCTTGAGAGTATGTTTCCAATATTGGCTGTAGAGCATAATTGTATTGTCTCTAAGCAAGCGGATGTAACGGTATGTTACAAAGTAAATTTACCGGAGATATTTACGGTGTCAGATAAGGAGTATGAGGCAATTCATAATACTTGGTACAAGGCAGTAAAGACGCTTCCTGAGTTTACCATAGTCCATAAGCAAGATTGGTTTATAAAAGAGAATTATGCGGCTGATTTTGAAAATGGTCAACAAAGTTTTCTAAGTAGAAGTTTTGAAAAGCACTTTAATGAGCGCCCATTTTTAAATCATGAGTGTTATCTCTTTATCACAAAAACTACCAAACAAAGAATCCAGAGTCAAAGTAATTTCTCATCCCTTACCAAAGGTGAGTTAATACCAAAAGAAATTAGAGACACGGAGGTAATTCAAAATTTTATAGAAGCCACTAATCAGTTTGAGAAAATTGTAAACGACAGTGGACTTGTAAGCTTAACTAGATTAGTTGAACGCGATATCACTGGTAGTGAAGAGCAAATTGGACTCTTAGAAAAGTATCTGACTTTAAATACTCAAGGAATCGAAAGTATGGAGGATATTGCTTTTGATTCCGATTGCGTAAGAGTAGGAGACAGTGAAATTTCAGTACATACTTTATCAAGCGTTAACGATCTTCCTAGTGAAGTTTCATTGGCTAGCACCTATGAAAAGCTATCAACGGATAAAAGTAGCTGCACACTTTCTTTTGCCTCGCCGGTCGGACTTCTATTAAACTGCAATCATATTTATAATCAATACTTGTTTTTAGAAGATAGTGCAGAGAATTTGCGAAAATTCGAAAAGTCAGCTAAAAACATGCATTCACTTGCTAGATATAGTAGAGCCAATCAAATAAACAAACAATGGATTGAAGAGTATTTAAATACAGCTCATAGTAAAGGATTCACCTCAATGCGAGCACATTTTAATGTAATGGCTTGGTCAGAGAATAGTAATGAACTAAAACAGATTAAAAATGACTGTGGAAGCGCACTATCTTCCATGGATTGTAAGCCAAGGCATAATACCGTTGATGCTCCAACGCTTTACTGGGCGGCAATACCAGGTAATAGTGGTGATTTCCCGAGCGAAGAAAGTTTTTACACATTTATTGAACCAGCGCTTTGCTTTTTCTCAGGTGAAACTAATTACCAAAACTCGTTATCTCCATTTGGAATCAAGATGGCGGACCGGTTAACAGGAAAACCCATACATCTTGATATATCAGATCTTCCAATGAAAAAAGGAATTATCACCAATCGTAACAAGTTTATATTGGGACCATCTGGAAGTGGTAAGTCTTTTTTTACCAATCATATGGTCAGGCAGTATTATGAACAGGATGCCCATGTACTGTTGGTAGATACCGGCAATTCATATCAAGGGCTTTGTGAGTTGATTAAAGGAAAAACAAAGGGCGAAGACGGGGTTTATTTTACTTATACAGAAGAAAACCCCATTGCTTTTAATCCTTTTTATACCGATGATGGTGTTTTTGATATTGAAAAAAGAGAAAGTATTAAAACCCTTATACTAACGCTTTGGAAGCGTGATGATCAGCCGCCCTCGCGAGCGGAGGAAGTCGCACTTTCCAATGGTGTTAGCGGCTATATTGAAAAACTAAAAAACAAAAGTATCTATCCTAGTTTTAATAGTTTTTATGAGTATATCAAAACCGATTATCAAAATGAATTAGAGCTTAAAAAGGTTAGAGAAAAAGATTTTGATATAGCTAATTTCTTAAATGTACTTGAGCCTTACTATCAAGGTGGAGAATACGATTATTTACTAAATTCAGAAAGCGAACTTGATCTTCTAAACAAACGTTTTATCGTCTTTGAAATTGATGCCATTAAAGACCACAAAATACTTTTTCCTATTGTTACGATCATTATCATGGAAGTATTTATAAATAAGATGAGAAGACTTAAAGGACAACGAAAACTCATTTTGATTGAAGAGGCGTGGAAGGCCATCGCAAAAGAAGGAATGGCGGATTATTTAAAATATCTATTTAAAACCGTTCGAAAGTTCTTCGGTGAGGCTATAGTGGTCACACAAGAGGTTGATGATATTATTCAATCAGCAATTGTTAAAGAAAGTATTATCAATAATTCCGATTGTAAGATACTCCTTGACCAGCGTAAATACATGAATAAATTCGATGATATACAGGCCATGCTAGGGCTTACCGACAAAGAGAAGTCTCAAATCTTATCTATTAATCTTAATAATAATCCTAATAGGCTTTATAAAGAAGTATGGATAGGTCTTGGCGGTACACACTCGGGAGTATATGGGACAGAGGTAAGTTACTGTGAGTACTTAGCCTACACTACGGAAGAGACAGAGAAACTCGAAGTGCTAAGCCTAGCAAAAGATTTTGATGGGGATGTTGAACGGGCAATCAAATATCTTTCAAAAAAAAAGTAAGATGAAAAACACGGATAAAAAACAATTAACCAATTTAAATATTTCAATTATGAAAAAATTATTTGGGGTAGCTGCCTTAGTTCTTCTATTTATGCTACCAATAAAACTGAGCGCACAATGGGTGGTAACGGATCCAACAAATCTAGCCTCAGGCATATTAAACAGTGCCAATGAGATTATACAAACATCAGCAACAGTAAATAATGTCATTAAGAACTTCAAGGAAGTCGAAAAGGTCTATAAACAGGGGAAAGAGTATTACGATAAACTTCAAGCCGTAAATAACCTTGTTAAAGATGCTCGCAAGGTGCAACAGACTGTGCTTTTGGTTGGAGATGTATCAGAGATATATGTCAAGAACTTCGGTAAGATGCTGCATGATCCAAACTTCTCATCTGCGGAATTAGTAGCCATATCCAACGGCTATTCTATACTTTTAAATGAAAGCACACAGCTTTTAAAAGAACTAAAGCAGATTGTAACGGCAACTAGTTTGTCTTTAAATGACAAAGAGCGTATGGATATAATTGACAAAGTTTATAATGATATCAAGGACTACCATAGCCTTGTGAGCTATTATACAAAAAAGAATATCACAGTAAGTATTTTAAGAGCTAAGAAAAAAAACAACACCAAAAGAGTTCTTGATTTATATGGTAGTTCTAATCAAAAATATTGGTAGTGATGGAACAGAGTAACTTACATGAGGTCTTACAAAACCTTTATTATGAGATGTTGCCTTTATCTTCGGATATGGCATCGATTGCCAAAGGAGTAGCTGGCTTGGGAGCACTTTTTTATATTGCTTTACAAGTGTGGCAAGCCTTAGCAAGAGCAGAACCTATTGATGTGTATCCAATGCTTAGACCCTTTGCCATTGGACTTTGTATTATGTTTTTTCCAAGTATTGTATTGGGAACCATAAACGCAGTGTTAAGTCCTGTTGTTAAGGGAACACATCAGATATTGGAACATCAAGTTGTCGATTTAAAAGCATTACAAGAGCAAAAAGATGTTTTAGAAAAGCAAGCTATGCTACGTAATCCCGAGACGGCTTATTTAGTGTCAGATGAAATTTTTGATAAAAAGCTTGATGAACTTGGTTGGTCAGCTACTGATTTGGCTAGTATCAGCGGTATGTATATAGAAAAAGGTCTTTATGAGTTGCAAAAAAGTATACGAGATGGATTTAGAGAGTTCTTAGAAATGCTTTTCCAAGCCGCAGCGCTTGTTATAGATACTATACGAACCTTCTTTTTAATTGTCCTTTCCATATTGGGGCCGCTTGCTTTTGCCATATCAATATGGAGTGGTTTTGAGTCTACACTTTCCCAATGGTTCACTCGGTATATAAGTGTGTATTTATGGCTTCCAGTAGCAGACTTATTTAGTACTATGCTTGCTAAGATTCAGTCATTAATCATCGAGAGAGATATGTTACTACTTACTGATCCAGATTTTATACCGGATACTTCTAGTACAGTTTATGTGATTTTTATGATTATTGGTATTGTGGGATATTTTACTATTCCAACGGTAACTGGATGGATTATTCAGGCAGCAGGGGCAGGGAACTTTATGCGTAATATTAATCAAACCGTGATGAAGGCAGGAAATGTTGCTACAGCCGGATCCGGAGCTACAGTTGGAAACATGGCAGGACAACTTATCAAATAAGCAAATCAATTAAAATTATGGAATTTAAATCACTTAGAAATATAGAAAATAGCTTTAAACAAATAAGACTTTATGCCATTTTATTTGCAGGCTTGTGCTTAATAATTGTAGGCTTTTCTATTTATAAAAGCTATGATTTTGCAAGTATTCAAAGACAAAAGATTTATGTCCTTGATAAAGGTAAATCACTAATGGTTGCGCTTTCTCAAGATGCAAGTATTAATAGACCAGTAGAGGCTAAAGAGCATATAAGACGTTTCCACGAGCTATTTTTCACACTCTCACCAGATAAATCTGCCATAGAGAGTAATATGCAGAGAGCTTTTAATCTGTCTGATAAAAGCGCCTTTGATTACTATAAAGATTTACTTGAAAAGGGCTTTTACAGCCGTATAATCTCCGGTAATATTCAGCAAAGGGTTGAGGTGGATAGCATAAAAATCGACTTTAATACTTACCCTTATAAGGCAACTACCTATGCAGCTCAATATATCATAAGAGCAAGTAGTATCACAAAGAGATCTCTTATAACAAACAGCCAACTTATAAATGCTGTGAGGTCAGATAATAATCCCCAAGGATTTGTTATGGAGAAGTTTATTGTTTTAGAAAACAAAGATTTAGAGGTTGTTAAACGTTAAAAGTATATCAAATGAAAAGATTAAAACTTCTTAGGCATAGCTATTCAAGTAAACTCCATAATTATTGGAGTAGCCTTTCTTTATTAAAACAACGGGTTTTGTTACTAGCCGTATTTACTCTTTACGTTCTAATGAGTCTGTTTGTTTTAAAAGTATCCTTTGATGGTAACAATTCTTTTATTACAAAAAGTACTTATCAAACGAGATTGAAGCCTATTAACTATTTACTAGACAAGGAGAAAGATAAACTGATTTCGAACTATTTAAATCAAGATTATGAAAAATGACCAATCAACTTACAAAAATCAGATAGAAAAAGGAAGTACAACACATACTACAGGTAATAAAATATTAAATAAATATAAAAAGCAAGCTGTGTTTACTTTAATGGGAGTTGTATTTCTTGGAGTATTGTATCTGATATTTAAACCGATAGAGGATGAGCTAATAATAAATAATGATTTGGTTCCAGAGGCTATAACAAGTGCCTTGCCTAGTGATAAAGTAAAGGCATATGAGCAAGAGCTTTGGGAGCAAAAGAAAGAGCAAGACGATAAGCAGGCGCGCTCTTTAGCAGATTATTGGGATGAAAACGAAGATTCAAATCAAACAATTGAAAATTCAAATTATTCTCAGGAGTCTTCAGTTTATAAACCTTACCATAGCGCGTATCAAAACTACCGGCAAAATCAAGAGCAGATAAATAGTTTTTACCAAAATAGGGATACTAAAGAAACAGAAGAATTAAAAAAACAAATAGAGGATTTAAAACTAGAGTTATCAGATAAAGACACGCAAGTACCCATAACTATAGATAATCAATTAGAGCTTATGGAAAAGTCTTTTCAGATGGCAGCTAAATACTTGCCTAATAATACGTTTCCAAATCAAACGGAAATGCCTGATATAGAAAACTCAAAAATACTTTCTTCTAAAAAACAAACCATAACCAAGGTTCAGTCGACTAATAAAAATGTTGTTTCATCACTATCGCGGCCTACTGTGATCAAACATTATGTTGCCGATAGTGAAATGATTCAATCAACTTTTTATACCCCTGAAGGGCGAACTAATAAACAAATAGGAGATAACAGTATAAGAGTTGCTATCAAAGAAGATCAGATTATTATAAACGAAGGTTTTATTAAATTAAAACTTTTAGAAAGTATTACTGTCAACGGATTGTTATTACCTAAATCGAGCACTCTTATCGCTAAGGTTAGAGTCGCAAGTGGAAGGCTAGATTTCCACGTTAGCTCCATTAAGATAGCTCAGAGCATTATAGAAACCAATCTTGTAGGCTATGATAATTATGGTCAGCATGGTCTTGAGGTTTTGGATCTTCAGGAGATAAATGCTACCAAAGAGATTATTGCCAACATGGGGCAAACAGCAGGAACAAGTATATCCATGACTAAAACGGCATCGGATCAAATTGCAGCAGACTTATCTAAGGGACTCATTGGAGGAGTTTCTGGATACTTCTCCAAGAAAGTAAAGGCCCAAAGAGTAACTCTTAAGCAAGGACAAGAACTTTTCCTTATGCCTAAAGAATAAAAAACAACTTATAAATATCAAATATCATGAAGATCATAGTAAAATTTATAACTGTGTTTTTACTAACAATACAGTCACTAAATGCTCAAAACAACTTAATAAATGCTGAGGTATTACCGTATAAAATTGAGTTAACTCAAAATAAAACCACTCATATTTTATTTCCTAGTAGTATAGTATACGTTGATTTAGGTAGTAACGAAATCATGGCAAGTAAGGTAGAATACGCGCGTAATGTTCTACGGGTAAAGACAGTTCAACAAGATATTAAGTCAACAAACTTTACCGTAATTACAACAAACGGGCAGTATTATAATTTCAATGCAGATTATAAGAAAGAACCGGCCTCTTTAAGTTATGATTTAACAAAGGTTGAGAATCATAACGAAAAAACGAAAAGCGAAGTTTTTTTAAATGATTTAGGAGGTAGTAGCTCAAGTCTCACCCACCTTAATATGAGCGCAATTATTAAAAATGACAAGAAGGATTTAAATATTTCACATAAGAGTTATAAAATAAAAACTCTATTGAAGAGTATATCTACTAAGGATGGTAAATTATACATTCATTTATCCTTGAAAAATAATAGTAATTTACCCTATGAAGTTGATGATATAACTTTTAAAATTAAAGACAGAAGAACTTCCAAACGTACAACCATTCAAGAAACCGAAATCTCACCTATAACAAGCCATAAAGACTTCACAAAGATTGAAAGTCAGATGAGTCAAGATAATGTATTTATGCTAGATCAGTTTACACTATCAAATAAGCAAATACTTTTGATTGAAATCCAAGAAAAAAACGGTGTTCGAAACCAAGTTTTGAAAGTTAAAAGTTCCGATATTTTAAGAGTAAAGAAATTATTTTAGAGTTTATAAATAAATAATCAAATGCTTCCTTCTTTTCCATTTAGAAGGGAGCATTTTTCTTGCCGAGATACTAAACTACAAGATCATTATATTATATTGGAAAACGGTCATTCGGTTAGTTTTATCGTTAATCATATTTACGGATGTTAGGACCTTATTGCGATTAAAAAAAACAGGTATTTCAAACCGTTTAATTAAAATTTAGTGTTACAAATCAAAAACAAAGTAGGTGTTATAATAATGATGCTCGTAATAACATTTTTAGGAGGAATACTGTGTAAGTATTTTAAAGTTTAAAGTATTTCGAGATTTTGGACACTTCCCGCAATAATGATTTTGGTCATTCCATGCTATGGAAAATGGATATCTTATTTTTACTAAAGGAACAATACGAATGCATAAATATGTTTTAAATGAGGTAATTCAGTACAAGTTTTGTGAAGTTGAAAAATTTGCTTTTTAAATAAATATTTTGAAAATTAAAATAATTATATATTAATATAATTCAGTGTAATGTCTTAATTTTAGAATTAAATCATTTATTTAGGGTTGTTATTTGTGAAAAGTGTTTTATAATATTATTTTTGCATTTAATTCTATTGCCTATGGAGTATTTATCATCCATATATGAAAAAGCCTTAAAAAGTAAAAAAAGGATACAGATATTTCTATTAATTTTAGCAATTTTTAGCTCTGTGTTACTTATTTGTAAGTTTGTGCTATAAATTAATTTTATAAACTTACCGGGCTACATTTATATATCAATTATTGTTATTTCCGTTGGATTATTTATTTTTTTTCATATAAAAAGTAAAGCAGTAGTTGATGGAGCTTTGTCAGAAGTATTGAGTGAAATTCCAAGCGAAATTCCAAGCGAAATTCCAAGCGAAATTCCAAGCGAAATTCCAAGCGAAATTCCAAGCGAAATTCCAAGCGAAATTAGAACTCAAATCGAATTGTATTTTCAAAAGAACATGTCTTTTTTAGATACTGGTTTTTCTTTTGATAATTTCGTTACAGATTTAAAATTACCAAAGAATCGTGTCTCAAAAACGATAAATCATGAAATGGATAATAATTTTTATAATTTGTTGGCAGAAAAACGTATTGAGGTAGCCAAAAAATTACTTAGAGAGAATAAAGAAAAATTAAAAATTGAGGCTTTATGTCGCCAATGTGGTTTTGTATCAAAATCATCATTTAATATACACTTTAAAAAACATGTAGGTATGACACCATCTCAATTTCAACGGCGAAGTATTAAATAAAATAAAGATCTGTAGGCGATATGGTGTTTTAATATTGATGGTTTTTGTTTAGATTCACTTTTTATTATAACTTCTACATAAAGGTAACTAATACTATGTTTTTTTTGATAAATTTATAGTTGAATATACTGAATTAGGATTATTATCCTCTTTACATTATTCTAATTTTCTCATAGATTTGGTCTCGGTAACTTAGGCCAATTGGAATACTTTTTTTATTTGTCAATATAATCATATGCTGTTCTACATATTTAATTTTATTGAAGTTAATAAAATAAGATTTATGTACCCTGCAAATATAATTTAAGTGTTTTAAGTTTTCTTCAATTGTAAGGAGTGTACCGTGCACCACTATTTTTTCTACTTCAGTATAAAGGCAAATATAATTGCGCATTCCTTCTATGTAAATCAATTCGGCTGGGTCGATTTTTATAATACGTTTGTCACTTTTTTTGTCCAAAAAGATTAATAAAAAGCAAAAGTAAGCAAAACGGTTAAAACCGTTTATATACAATGCTTTATGAAACAGTAGTCTTAGTTTGGAACTCAGTGTCTGATAGGTTTTAGTCGTGAAAGCACAAAGTTAGGTTACTAATTCGTTACCGATTGATAAAGGTAATCAAAAAACTAACTATTTATATTTCAGTGTTTTGCGTTCTTTTTCATATTCCCTTGTAACTCAATATAATTTAATTTTAACATTAAACATTTGAGTTATGGAGCAGACAAAAAAATCCACGTTCAAACTACTTTTCTACCTGAAAAAGAATGAGCCAAAAAAGAACGGTAACGCCCCTGTTATGGCACGCATTACCATTGATGGAACAGCTAAAACTTTAGGAACAAAGTTAGAAATCAACCCGAATAATTGGGATTTAAAGCATGGAAGAGTTGAAGGCAAGAGTGCCAAAGCATTGAGTATTAATCAAAAATTGGATAATATACGGGGACGTATCGACACTATTTATGAAGATATGCTAAAACACGAGGGGTTTGTGACAGCACAAAAGCTAAAGCTTGAATTTCTCGGTATTGGTGTTATGGAAGATTCCTTGCTGAAAGTATTTAAAAAGAACAATGAGGACTTTGGAAAAATGGTGGCAAAAGGAGAACGAGCCAACAGTACATACTACAAATACAAAATTGTCTATAATCACGTTGAAGAATTTATAAAAAGCAGATACCATCGCGATGATATGGCTTTTCGGGAATTGACTTGTGATTTTATCAGAGAATTTGATTTCTTCCTTAGAATAGACAAAGAATGCTCACACAATACTGTTTGGGTATATACGATGCCACTTTATCGTGTTGCGGAAATAGCTGTCAAAAGTAGTCTTATCAGGAAAAACCCCTTTGAAGATTATGAAATCTCGATGAAGGAAAATGACCGTAGCTATTTACTTAAAGAACACGTTGAATCCTTTTTATTACACAATCCTTCACAACAAAAGTATGAACTTGTAAAGGATCTTTTTGTATTCAGCTGCTTTACGGGGTTATCTTATATAGATATTAAACAACTTAAAAGGACTAACATCCAATCCTTTTTTGATGGTCACGATTGGATTATAAGCCGAAGACAAAAATCTGATGTTGCGTCTAATGTAAGACTTATGGAAATACCCAAGCGAATTATTGAAAAATACAAAGGTACCACCCGAAATGATTTTATTTTTCCCGTTCCCACAAACAGTATTTGCAATAGTCACATAGACAAACTTATCAAGGAATTAGAAATTGTTACCGAACAAAAAGTAACCTTTCACACGGCAAGGCACACCTTTGGGACAATGTTTTTAACAGAGGGTGTTCCATTGGAAAGCCTTAGCAAAATGATGGGACATAAAAACATTTCAACGACACAGATCTACGCCAAAATTACTAGCCAAAAAATAAGTAAGGATATGGATTTGGTGTCTCATAAATTTGCTGGAATGGAAGCAGCATTTACAGAAATGGAGAAAGAGGTTCACGTTTAGAATTATTACTTACTAAACAAAGCAGGATGATGTCCTGCTTTGTTTGTTTCGAGAAGCTGGGTAGTTTAATTCTTTTTTCTAAATTTACTTACAACAATTCTTTAAACAATAAAACTATGTCTTTATGTAAATTGTGTCTTGAACGCGAAGCAAACAAAAAGAATACTCACTATCTTACTGATGCAATTATCCGTACCTGTCTTAACTTAGAAGGTAGTAATGAACGCGAGAAAGGATTATATTTTGCTCTGGATAATACCAATCCATTTATAGACTTTAATTTCCAACGTCTTGATGAACTGACCCTTGAAACTACAATTGGAAGAAAACCAACGGAGGAAGAAATTGAAAATGCGAAATCCATTCCGTTTTCAGTTGATTACGTATTTTGTAGTGATTGCGAAAACCTGTTTACCGATATTGAAACACCGTTTATTCAAAACATATTGCCACGCTTCCGACAGGCAGATCTTTCAGGTCTCGAAATAGTGAGCGAAGCCGATGTGGTTACAATTCGCAATTTCTTTCACATACAGTTGTACCGAAGTGCAGTCTGTGAAGATATTTTGGCGTTTTCACCTGAGTTTACGGAGAAGTTACGTCACAGTATCCTACAAAAAAACGGTGATACATCCATCCCCCTTTCAGTAACATATCTCCAAACTCTTGGAGGAAACGCGATATATACAGAAAACTACATTGGATTTACTGATGATAGAAACCCTTTTATTGTCTTCATGAATGATTTTGTTATACAGATTTACGAGAATGAAGACGCAATAAAATTTCTACCTTTCCATGGACTAAATGTACAAGAAACCTTTGTCACTGCTATAAATATCAATGAAAAATCTTTTGATTTCAAAATATTTAATAATGCAGAAAGAAAGGCTTTTCTCAATACGGTGATCGTAAATGAAAAGGTTAAGAAAACAATACAATACTACCGAGACATGTTCGATATGTTCTGGAGAAAGCTATTTGGTGTCGACGCTCCGGTGCTTCAAAAAGAAAGGTATATTCAGAGCCTTATTAATGGTGATGACAATAACTTAATTAAATACTCAAAACAGCAGGTTTTCGAATTTACCGTAGCTTATATGGCTAAACTTTTCAATGTTACCAAATAATTGCATATAACACTATATAGATAGCCGAGGTGAATAATCCTCGGTTTTTTTATGCCCATATTTTTTCATCCTCAAAGCACATTTATTTTTCCTCTGCAAATTCCAAGGCTCATAAAAGAGCTTTGATTGGATGCTTTAATCAAGAATATTGAAGAAAATGCCTCTCACAGCCTATTTCAATATTTTCTTCAATACTCTTTCCGTGGCTTCCTTAGCCACTTATTTACACAAGAGATAAGTAGGTACCTGCAAGGGTGCAGGTTTTGTAATCACATAGACCATTTACACAAAGTCATTTCCATTGGCTTCCACATAGGTTTTTATTCAAGAGCCAGTATGCTGATTTGTCCCATTTCAAGAGCAAAGGTATTTCCGTGTTCTTAACACAGCAAAAAGGTCATGCCCTCCGGGTTTGCAAAATAATCTCCACCCATTCGGGTCGTATTTTTTTGTCAAAACCTTGTTGCTGCTAAACCCGAACCTTTTATGCTCGTGAAACGAAACAAAGCATACTCCGGCTCTTTAGACGAATAAAAAAAATGTCAGAAATGAAAAATATAAACATTGGAAATCGTAAAAAAGAGAAACGAAACTTCAGCACCACCTCTCATTACCGAATAAATTTTAAAAAATCAAAATCAGAACAAATTTAAGAACGCAAAAAAGTAGAAATCATGAACATCACAGGAAGACTGACAAGGGATGCGGAAGTACGCACAACGTCACAGGACAAACAAGTAGTAAACTTTTCGGTAGCAATAAACGACAGCTACCGTAACAAGCAAGGCGAACGCATCGAGCAAACAACCTATTTCGACTGCTCTTATTGGATAAGTCCAAAGGTAGCCAAGCTACTCACAAAAGGCACTTTGGTAGAACTATCGGGAAGAGTAAGCACAAGAGCGTGGGCAGGCAATGACGGAGAATTAAGAGCAGGACTGAATTTCCATACCTCACAAATCAAACTGCACGGAGGTAGCAGAAAAACTGAAACCGTACAGGCTACTGCACAAACTGAAAATAACAAGGTTACAGCACAGGAAACAGCGGACGACCTCCCATTTTAACAACGAATATTTAATCATTTTTCAAACTATAAATTTTAAGCATTATGGCACATAATATCAATTTCAACGAGAGAACAGGACGTTATTCATTCTTTAGCGTACAACAAAAAGCGTGGCACGGTTTGGGGCAAATCGTGGAGCAATACCCAACAAGCGAAGAAGCTATCAGACACGCAGGTTTAGACTACGAAGTCGTAAAATCCCCACTATTTACCAAAGGTTCGGGCATTATCGAAACAGCTAACGGCATAGAGATAGGCAGTAGTGAATTGGAAGTACCTAACTATTTCGCCAACATACGCACCGATAACAATGCAGTATTGGGGGTAGTCGGTAAGGATTACCACATTGTACAAAACCGTGAAGCCTTCAATTTCTTTGATGCTATTGTAGGTGGTGGAGATGGTATTCTGTACGAAACCGCAGGAGCATTAGGCAACGGAGAACGTATATTTATCACAGCCAAATTACCCGACTATATCCGTGTAGGTAAGGGCGATGATGTAACAGAAAAGTACATTTTTTTGACCACTTCGCACGATGGTAGCGGAAGTATCACAGCCGCATTTACACCTATCCGTATCGTGTGCCAAAACACCCTTAACGCTTCATTGCGGAGTATGACCAATGTAGTTCGTATCAAACATACTTCGGGAGCAAAACAGCGTATAGAGAATGCTCACAAGATTATGGGACTTGCCGACACATTG
Source organism: Flavobacterium sp. HSC-61S13 (assembly GCF_024171535.1). Taxonomy (GTDB): domain Bacteria; phylum Bacteroidota; class Bacteroidia; order Flavobacteriales; family Flavobacteriaceae; genus Flavobacterium. Next base: position 164,339 of record NZ_JALJZV010000001.1, read on the forward strand.
AGCAATCAATTAGAGGAGATTTTCAATGAGTGGGCAAAGGTAAAGGTAACAGACCAAGAGGTCAAAAAGTTAATTCAATTGGCACTTTGCCCGAATAAAGAAACATTGGATTTACTTAAAAAAGGTGCGGAAGATGAAATTTCAACCGTGTTTAAAAACACAGTTGAAGATGCTTTTGCCTATGCGATGATAAGTGATACACAGCAAATGGACACCACAAAAGGTACTTTGTTTGGCGCATACAATGCTGTTACAGGCTACTATCAGAATGTAAGAAATTACAAGGATAATGAAGCCAAGTTGCAGAGTATTGTATTGGGTGGTACTGCCCAACTCAAATCACAGAAAGCATTTGAATTGTGTACTGCCTTTGCAATGGACGGTGCGGAAATCCTAAACCTTAACTAAATAACCACAGGCTACCGCCTTAATCGGTGGTAGCCTTAAATTGAATATAGGATGAAAGTAACAGATTTAAACGGTTACCAAATTGAAGTTACCGACCTAAAGGAAGCAATCCGTATAACCAAGCGGTACACCAAATATAGGCACGAGGATAAAAACTACACCGATTTTGATAAAAGGCAGAACGCTTATTGGACGGATATGTACGAAAAGCTAACAGCAATAAAAGCACGAGTAAACAACCATTAAAATTTTAGAACGATGAACGCAAATTTTTTCAATCAGATAACGCAGTTGAATTTTACAGGTAATCTTCAACTTACCATAGCAAAAGGAGTAGAAAACAATCTTATTGTTTCCTTAATGATACAGAATGAGCAATGCGGAGATAACGCAAAACAACTAATACCCCCACTTAATTTAAGAGGAACAGCCGAAGAATTGGACGAGGGATTTTTTCAACAGATAACCGCACCCATTCAGACCGCTTCGGGTTTAATGGTCAATATGGAAGCTTTTATGAAGCAATTGGAGCAGGCTAAAAAGCAGTCGGCAATGGAGAAAGAAAAAATCGACAAACAGAAGAAAGAGCAGGAAGCCAAAGACAAGAAATTCAAAGACGCAATGGCAAAGGCGGACGAATTGGAGAAAGATGGTAAATTCCGTGAAGCGTGGATGAAAGTTCCCGAGATAACCGAGTTTCCCGAAAAGACGGACGAGATACGCAAACGCAAAACAGCATTGTCCGACAAGTTTGCCACACCAAGCCTTTTTGGAGCAGAGGAAGAAAAAACCGAACCATTACAAGAGGAAACTTTGTCCGATTATCCGATAGTTGAAGCGGAAGAAGAACAAGAATATTAATCTGAAAAATTAGAAATTATGTTATTAGCAACGCAGTTAGAGCGAGTATTTATACTCAAAGATAAAGGACAAGAAATCCGATTGACCGACCCCGAACCACGTTGGAGAGTGGAAGCCGTATTGAATTTTTACGCCAATACATACCCCATATTGACCACCGCCAAAATATCTGTACCGCAAATTAAAGACGATGCAGTAGAGTACAAATTTGAGAGCGTAATGGGTACAAAAGGTTAAACCAAATTTTTAAAGCGATGAATTATGCACAAACATATCATATCGGGGACAATCAGACCGCCCGAACAAAAACAACAAAAGCAGTTGTTCCAACAGTTGAACGAGTTCGCCAATTGGATGCAAAAACCAAAGGACGCAAACGAAATTCGAAAAGACAAACGGAAATCAGTACCAACGAAAATGTTGCCAATGGTTTTCTAAAAAATTCTTTCCTGCCTAAACTGAAAGAAACCAAAACGGTACAGGCTTGTAAGAAAACGGCAAAAATGGAGAACGATTTTTACAAGTCCCTTTCTCAACTTGCCGAGCATTACAAAATAGAACTAATGCAGACCAATCAATTCGAATATCCCTACAATATGGCATTGGCTATATGGGATATAGAAAAAAAGCTAAAGCAACGTGTTCTGAATTGGGAAGAAATACGTTTGGTACAGGATAGTAAGAAAACCTATTTTATCAGCGAGGAAAAGTACAATACAGGTACAACGCTTTATTATATTCCGATTGAACCACTTTATCAAATGTTACACGACCCCAAACGGAAAAGGAATGCGCAATTGCTTATTTCGGTTTGCTCTTATCTGTACCACATTGCGGATATTCCCTATTTCAGACAGGAAGAAAGCTATTTGTTTTGGATGTACGAAATGCACAAGGATTGGGTTGAACAGGACGATGAAACGGAAGAAACCGAAGTGTATAAACGGGAGTTTATAAAAGTGGAATTGATTGGCGACAGCATAGAAAAAAAACTTTTTAACCGTGTCAATTTACAGGTATTTGAACAGCGTTTAAATGCTTTCAAAAGCCGTGATACATTTGACCACGATTGTTGGCAGATGGCTTGTAATGCCTTTGCTTTATATACAGAATATCCACACGCAAGTATTTTCCAAAATGCACCAATAAATGAAGACCCCGAAAGTGAGGAAGAAGAAAACGAAATCATTGGTATGGAAAAGTACATTTCTTTTATAGCACATACAAAAGGATGGTTATACGAGAGCATTGCCGACAGCATCAATAATGAGTTTAACGAATACGGAGTAATGCAAGAACCGACCATTCGCAAACGCTTTGACGGAAAAGATGTAAATAATACGAACCTCGATTTTGAGAACAGATTGTTTGCCCTTTTGAACGATATATGTAACCTATTGTACAACTATGAAACGACAAGAAAATGAATAATACAAACGACATAACCGCAAGTTTCGGAACATTATACCACCCGAAATCCGCTTTAGTGTTCTATGAAACCAAAGGAGCGACTACAGATGTGTATGTGGAGCATTTTGATATGGATAAAAACGGTACTCCCATTAATGCGCATCCTTTAACAGTAAAGGAAGCAAAGGTATTGGCAAGAGCATTACAGACCGAAAAGGACAAGGATAATGCCTTTTTAAAATCCAATGGGATTTTGCCGACTAACATTCTGCATATCAATCCGAATACCGATAAAGGTGCGGTTCTTTGGTACACCAAAGCACAAAGGCGACAACTTTATTTTGTGAGTGGTTTGGACATCCCCAACGGATTGGCGTATGTACCGCCAATGATTTGGTTTGCTAATAAAAACAGTCTTTCGGTATTTGCATTGGCAAGTGATAGAAGACCGACAGAGAAAACACCTTTATATTTCGCCCCATTTTTAAATATCTATGAAGATGGCAAAGTGTGTATGGGTTCAGTTAATATCAACATTAAAAACTCCGCTTCGGTCGAAGATTTTATAAAGGCTTGGGAAGACTATTTTTTCAACAGCTATTTCAGTCACTTATTGGGAAGTAACAGCCCGATAAAAGGCAATTGTGTAACCCTTTGGAAAGACCTAATCCAAACAGGCAAACCCTTTCCTAAAGAGGTATTGAAAAAGAATAACAAAACACTTAAAAATCTATTGTGATGAATACCGAAAAAACAAAAATACATTTTACAGATAACTATCTGATAAATCCAACAAACCCCATTACTGTAAACCTCATCGGTGCAGGTGGCACAGGCTCAAAAGTATTGACCGCCTTAATGGAAATGAATCACAGTCTAATAGAATTGGAACATGCAGGTTTACAAATCCGTCTTTGGGATGATGATATTATCACAGAAGCTAATTTAGGCAGACAGCGTTTTGCAGAAAGTGAAATAAGATTGTACAAATCCGTTGCACTCATAAACCGAGCAAACCGTTTTTCGGGTACAAATTGGAAAGCGGAAACCATTAAATTTGAGAAAGACGGTTTAGGAAGATTGCCCGAATATGCACAAGCAACCATTTACATTACTTGTGTGGATAACGTAAAAGCGAGGTTTGGCGTTGCCGAAATACTAAAAGAATTAAGCAATCGCAGACATCATCGGGACGAACCCAAATATTGGTTAGACTTTGGAAACAGCCAACACACAGGACAAGTACTACTATCTACTATCGGAGCGATAAAACAACCCAATTCGGAGAAATACGAAACCGTGGCAAGCTTGCCATTTGTTACCGACGAATTTGGTGATTTATTAAAACAATCCGAGCAAGAAGACGATACTCCAAGTTGCAGTTTAGCTGAAGCATTGGACAAACAAGATTTATACATCAATTCCTCTTTGACACAAATGGGATGCTCACTGTTATGGAGCTTGTTTCGCAATGGAATGACTCCGTACAGGGGATTTTTTCACAACCTAAAAGATTTTAGTACCCACCCGATAAAAGTCGCCTGAGCTAAAAATCGGACGGCAAAAATGCAATTCCTCGCTTCGGTCAGAAACGCATTTTTGCGATTAAAAGGTGCAACCCCTTTGCTAAAATGCACCGCTTCACAACTCCCTTCTTACATTTTATCAAACAGGTTAGGTGCGATTTTCGTGGGATATTCAGTATCCCATTTATTGTTTTAGATCGACTTCTTTTCTTTCCAGATCTGCGACCAAAGAAAAGATTCTGTGTTGTAAAACAAATTTTTTTAGTTTTATTTCGTGTTAAATTGTGTACAATAACTATAAATTGTACTTTTGCACCACTCAATGAAAAGAACAGTACAAATATCATCCCAAGTTACTCCGCCTTGATCTTAGGCTAACTGTTATATTTCCCAATTTTAATTTATTGGTTTCTCTGTCGTACCCGAAGGTTTTACTTGCGTGTACCTACTTTTCTATTTACATTTTACAACTTTAAACATAAATCTTTATGCAGAAAATTATCAATTTGTTTGATTTCAAACAGAAAATTAATTACAAAAATGAAATTCTTGCGGGTCTTGCAGTGGCTATGACCATGATACCTGAGTCTTTATCCTTTGCTATTCTGGCAGGGCTTTCGCCTTTGACAGGGCTTTATGCAGCGTTTTTAATGGGCATTGTTACTGCAATCTTGGGAGGCAGACCCGGAATGGCTTCCGGAGGTGCTGGAGCAACGGTAGTCGTACTTATTGCACTGGCTGCATCACATGGTGTGGAATATCTTTTTGCTGCGGTTATATTAGCAGGTCTACTGCAATTTTCAGTAGGAATTTTTAAGCTGGGTAAATTTGTCCGCTTGATTCCACAACCGGTAATGTATGGTTTCTTAAACGGTCTTGCAGTAATCATTTTTATGGCACAGGTAGCTCAATTTAAAGTTGTTGAAAACGGGATAGAAGGTTGGATGCAGGGACCGGCGCTTTATCTAATGGCTGGATTGACATTATTAACTATAGCTATCGTATTTATATTGCCAAAATTTACAAAGGCGGTTCCAGCATCTTTAGTAGCAATAATAGTTGTCTTTGGTATTGTATATTTTTTCGGCATTGATACTAAAAAAGTAATTGATATCGCCTCTGTAGGAGGTTCTTTACCTTCATTTCATATCCCTGCTATTCCTTTTAGTCTGGAAACATTGAAAATTATTTTCCCTTATGCCTTGGTAATGGCAGGAGTTGGATTGATTGAAAGTCTGTTAACGCTTAATATGGTTGATGAAATAACCAGCACAAAAGGACAATCTAACCGTGAGGCTGCCGCACAGGGCATAGCCAATATCACCAACGGTTTCTTCGGAGGAATGGGTGGATGTGCAATGGTTGCTCAGACTTTAGTGAATATCGGAGCTGGAGGAAGAGCCAGACTTTCTGCAATAGTTGCCGCTATAGCAATCTTATTGATCATTCTGGTTGCAGGTCCTGTAATCGAGCAAATTCCAATGGCGGCATTAGTCGGGGTAATGATGATGGTAGCTATAGGCACATTTGAGTGGGTCAGCTTTCGAATTATTAATAAAATGCCTCGACACGACATTTTTATTGGTATGCTGGTAGCAGTTATAACTGTACTATTACACAACTTAGCTTTAGCCGTTTTGATAGGTGTAGTTATTTCAGCTCTTGTATTTGCCTGGGAAAGTGCCAAACGAATACGTGCAAGAAAGTATGTAGATGAAGATGGTGTAAAGCATTACGAAATTTTTGGCCCGCTGTTCTTTGGCTCAGCTATGGCATTTACAGAAAAATTTGATGTTGTAAACGATCCCGATGAGGTGATAATAGATTTCAAGGAAAGCAAAGTTGTAGATATGTCCGCAATTGAAGCCTTGAATAAAATTACAGAGAAGTATCACAAGGAAGGTAAAAAATTACATTTACGTCATTTAAGCCAAGATTGCAGACAGTTACTGAAAAATGCTGAAACAGTTATAGATGTGAATATTATAGAAGATCCTACCTACAAAGTAATGACTAATAAGTAACATTGGTATAATTAAGTCTACATCGAAAGCTATCAGATTTTTTTCTATAGTTTTCGATGTTTTTTTATGAATTTAAGCCTTTTACTTTTATACTGAGGTTAAATACTAGATTTGAATAAACGCAAAAATGGTTCGGAGGTTATAAGCTAAAGCTAGCCTCTAAAATAAATTATCGGTAAAGAATTAAGCTTCCCCTTGTTTATTCCGTTACTTCCTGAAACGGAATGATTTGATACAGGTGTTCTGACTTATAATAAGAATTGTTTTTCCATAAGATAAAAGTCAATTCTAGCAGTTTTCTTTGGATGGCAACTATAGCCTTCATTTTGATACCATGTTTTGAAACCAATCTTAAGAAAATATCTCTGAACCTTTCATCAGTCCTAATTGCAGCTAATGCTGGAAAGTGCATTACCTTTCTTAAATTCCTATTACCCCGCTTGGAGATTCGAGGTTTGGATTTCACTGAGGTTCCAGATATCTTTTCTCTTACATCTAAGCCTGCATAACTAACCAACTGTCTTTTATTCTTTATTAACTCGAATCCATTTGTTTCGGCTATAATCGTTACAGCAGTTAGATTTCCAATTCCGGGAATAGAAGATACCATTTTCATCTTTTCCACTAGAGTTTGATCTTCTTTGATAAGTATAGCAATTTCTTCTCTTATCTCTTTTTCCTGCAAATCAATAAGTGCTATTCTTTTTTTAGTTCGTTGCACTGAGTTTTTACTTGATGTTGCGGAAGTACGTTCTGCATGCAGTTGATTTTTTAACATTGTTCGCTCCTGTACTAACTGCTCACGTTCCCGACAAAGCTGTCTCAGATCATTAAATATTTTTAAAGGAGGTAGCCAAACTTCCAACTTCCTTTCCAAACCGAATCTCGCAATGGCTTGTGAAGCACTCTTGTCAGTTATAGTTTTTATGTCAAGTGTTCGGGCATAATTACTGATCTTGTTTGGCAAAACGATACTTACTTGTTTTTTAATATTGCAAAGATAGTAGGCTAAGGATTCATGGTAGACTCCTGTAGCTTCCATTACGTAACGTACTTCAGTTGTAATTGACGTCTGCTTATTTACCCATGATACAAGACTTGAAAACCCTTTTTTAGTATTGGGAAATACTTTGTAGGCATAGACTTCTATGCTAATCTGCTCATCCATTCTACCAAGCGATACAACTAATTCATTTTGTGCAACATCAATTCCTACTGTCTGCTTTAATAATACCTTCATCTTATCTGGTTTAGGTAAGTGATAACCTTTCTTCATCTTTTCTCCTGACTGGATATACTGGCTATAAGACTCATTATAATGAGCAAATTCCTTACATTCTGTTCAGATTCTAAAAGGTTAAAGAAGAGGAGGCAGTCTCTTTTCTTGAATATACCATAAGGCTATTTAAAGCAAAATCTGCTCTCGCCCTTCTTCACTTAGATTATATTATACAAACATAGGAGAAGCAAAAGAACGTCGCTTGGTTAGATTAGCTTTTAATATTTTAGTAAGTTTGCTATTTAAAATTTACAAAGAATTTTAGTAAACGTATGTTAATAAGGAAATTCTATGACTGAAATAACAATACCTAAAAATATCACTCCAAATAAAATGGAGGATTTGTATAAAAAATATATAAATAACCAGGATGTGAGCAATATACATCTTAAAATTCCAGTTTCATTAAACAAATATACCTTTGGATTATTGGGAGATTTGTTGAAGTTTATTATAACGTTAAATAGTAAATCAAAAATCCAGACATTAATATTAGATGTAGATAATGAAAATCTAATCAATTTTTATGATCAAGAATATGCTTATCCTATAATTTCATTATTGTGGAATACATCAAATTTCACTGATAAAAATAATGTAAATATTAAAGATAGCTTAAGAGAAAAGCAAAATGAATTTTTCATAAAAATGAATTCGTTAGCTAGGATAAAGGGCAATAAATATATTTTGACTAATACGGATCATCTTTCAAAAAATAAGGGTTTAATCAGATTACTTGAAAATCCTGATGGCTTCAATGATGACGAGGATCAAATTAAATATAGTGTCAAGAAAATTTTCAATGAATATGTTTTGACCTTTAATAAAAATAATAAAATTGAGCTTGAGAACCTTATCGAAGATATTGCTGCAATAGTTTATGAGTTAACAAAAAACACTTACGAATGGGGCAAAACAGACCAAAATTTAATTGAGCTTCCAGCGAGTATACGTGGAGTTTATTTTAGATTTCATATAAATAATAGTAAAAAAATATTGGAAGAATTTGAGGAAACACCTATCCAATCTTTTTTTCAACACCCATTTATTTTAGAAAACTGTATAAATGATCAAAATCAAATTTATTATTTAGAAATTCTTGTATTTGATTCTGGAGTAGGATTTATCGATAAATTTATTCAAAAAGAAGGTTTAACTGATTTAGAGGTTATTAAAAAATGTCTTGTAAAAAATCAAACTTCTTCCACTTCTAACCTTAAATCGAAGAAAGGTATAGGATTAGACCGTATTTTAAACATATTAAATAAAAAAGGTTTTGTGAAAATTTCAACTGATAAGTATTGTGTTTACAGGGATTTAATAAAAGACAATTACAAACCTATTGACGTAGAAAAACTAAAGGATTTAAAGCTTGAAGATTGGAATAACGATGATTTCAGAACGGATAATATCATTAAATCGAGAGGTTCTTATATCAGTATTCTATATCCATTTAAAAGCAATAGATAATGGGGAAATTCTACATCTACAACTCAAATATTGAAGATAAAAAATATAAGAGTGCTACAATAATATTTAATCCAAATATCGAATTTGATTTTGGTGCTTTAAAAAATGAATTAACGGAACATTTTCGAGATTTTCATCAAACGAACGCCCTTGTTTTCCTTCATTGCTCTACTGTTTCTACACCAGATTCCCTTTTGAATGATAACCTTGATAAGATATTTAGAAGTATTCCAAAAGCAGAAGAAAATTCACTTATTGAGAGCATTTTTTATGTTGGTTACAATAAATCAGAATTTATCTTTTCAAAGAAGGATAACTTTTTGAAAGAAAACTTTAAGGAGATTATTAATCAAGGATTAGCAAACATTTTTATATCAAATGGAGGACTAGTAGAAAGTAATGGTATTTCTCACCATTATGTTTTTCCATCAGGTAAGCATTCAACCAAATTTTTAAGGACAGCAAATGTATTAGTGCAAAAAAGTGAAATTGATTTTATTGGATTAAATCTTTTACATTTATTTAAACACGCAGAAATTAAAAATATTTATTGTGATACATTATCGATAAATGTAATTGGGTATTCTATAGGTCAATATCTCAAAAGATATGAGAATAGAGAAGATATTAATATTGAATCTTTTAAATCTTACGATGGTATATTTAGTAAAAATACAAGATTCTATAAAGATTCTATTTTTTTAATATCTGCATCGACATCAGGTGGATTGGTTCATTATTTGAAAGGAAATCATCCAGAAATAGATTCGAAAAATGTTTGTGTTCTTTACTATCTTCCAATAGAAAAAGCCTCAAATCTTTCACTTGAAAGAGTACTTTGTAATTTAGAACGAAATGAAAAATTTAGATATGGATTAGAAATTTACAAACAATTCAAAGCAGGTGAAAAATGTTCGTTTTGTGAAAATCAATCGACTGCAATTAAGATTGTTGGTGATTCCTTCAGTTTGGACGAACCTATTATAAATACTAGGAATATTGTTGCGAGTAAATATATATCAAAGTCCTTAAAAGATTTTGTGGAGGTATTCAAATATAACAAGGAAACAGGTACTTCCTTAAAAGTTTCTTTTAGTGAAGATACTATTAACAGGAAAAAATATAACTTGTATATTGATTATGAGAATATTATTAAAAATATAGAAAATGAGCAATATGAAAGTCATAAAAATAAGATAGATGCTTTTATTAATCAGTATGTACCAGCATCGTTAAAATATATAATTCATCTAAACGATAAGGGATCAGAGTTATTAGCAAAGTATATCTTAGAAAAGACAATATGCTTTTCTAAGAATTCTATTGAAGTGATAAATCAATCGGAACTAGTTGAAAGAAAGATTCTTGAAGGCGAATCTGGTTCCATTTTGATCGTGGCCTCTTGTATCACAAATGGAAAAAACTTGCTTTATTTAAGTAGGTTTTTCAGAAACTACAATAATATCCGGCTTATCTACTTCGTTGGAATCAATAGAATTAGTGATTCTGATAAGCACAAAGAGCTTAAAAGTAATATTAAATATGGATTGTATGGAGCCGAAAATAGTTCTTTTGTCGAAATAGAAACTATTAATTGTGATAATTCTAATTTCCAAACACCTTGGGAAATGGAGTTGGATCATTTGAAAGAAATTCAAGAGAGCTTAAATGAACAATCAAATTTTATAAACGAACGAATTAATATAATAACCAACTTTTCAAGTAAGGAATTCAGAGGTGGCTCACAAAACATATTTTATCATGATATTTCAGGAAATGAGTTGAAAATCCGGAAAAATTCAGCTTTCTTTAATAGTAATGATTATTTTAAAAATGTATCTCAGTCGGATGTCTATTTTACTATTTCTTGTGTTTTAAACAATATGAGAAATAATAGATTTGACGGGCTTTATCAAACTAATTTTGTAAAAAATTTACTTGATCCATTTATTTTCAATCGTTTCAATGATGGTATTATTCAAGCAGCAATTCTTCGAGCAGCAAAAAATGATGAACTAAACTATTCATTTAGTCGGAAGAATTCTGAAGACATGTTGATGCTTTTAAAGACCTTTGCCAAGCATAGTGACGAATATCAAGGAGAAGCATTATTGGAGTTTCTACATGCGATGTCTATAGGTAAATTACGTTTGTTTAAAGAACATTACCTTCCTTTGACAGATGAACTTAGCAAAATTGAAAATGAACACATCCAGATTTTGAGTAAAATAATTTTCAAAGTTTATGAGAAGAGTTTATAGTGTATTGGTATTATTATATCCGAATTAAAATGATTAGCCATTGGAAACACTTTCAATGGCTTTTTTAAAATCGTCTGCATCGCTACCAATGAGCAGATAACCAGAAAAACCAATTGCTAAAATAATTTTTATAGTTTTTTCTTCATCAATATCACTATGGGCAATCAATTTTAAGGCTGGATATTTTGTTGTTAATTCTTGAAGCTGTTTCAATATGTTTTTTTCGTAAAAATCAAGGTCAATAATACAAGCTTGGGGAAGTGTTTTTAATTCAGATAATTGAGCTATTCCGTCTTCAATACTCTCCAATTTGAATAATATTTCAAATCCATAAGTTAAGAGGTCTTTGCTAATAGCATCTACAATCGGGCTTTTATCGTTGATAAATGCAATGCTAATTTGCTTGGTTTCTTTTTCAGTGTCCATACCGTCTTTTTTTTAAATTGTGGAGCACTGCAAAAAAATAAGGCGCAGGCAACTACACTTACACCGACATTGAGGCACTGGTATACCCGACTACGAATAAGCGAGCGCCCACGCCTATGGCATGAGCGTTCTTCCTTATTGTCCCGTAGTCTTAAAAATTACCAGTTTTCAATGTGGGACTTAAAGTAAAAACACTTTAAGATTTTTCTATATGTTCCTACAAAGATACTAAAGTCGTTCCGATACGAAAACACAATCTGAATAAAAATTGGTTATATATGGTGGGTATTATTGGATTTGTAATTATGTTCCAAGACTGTCAGAATATCACTTTCCCTGTAGATTATTTTACCCCCTATTTGTATATACGGCAGGATTTTATCATCTCTATATTGCTGTAAAGTCCGTTTGCTGATATGGAGCAGTTTGCCTACATCTTCGCCCGACAAGTAAATTTCTCCGTTCATTACAGGGCGGTAGTTTTTCAATATTTCATCGATACGGTTTTTCAACTGTATTATCATCGTCTGATGAGCGATGATCTCTTCTGTTTCATTCGTCAGTAAATCCATTGTTGTTTGGTATTGTACGGCTGACCAGCTTCGAGCAAAACCTGTACGTCCGAGCGTTTATAATAATTTTTGCGATTCAGTTTAGAATAAGGCAACATACCTTTGTCTTTATAAGTCTGTAAAGTCCGTTTGGTAATGTTCATCATCAAACACACTTCCTGGTTATCCAGCCACTTCACTTCTTTGAAAATCGGTGTATATTTCCTTGTGGCGTTTTCGGTCATTGCCAAAAGTTCCCTTAGCTCATTCTTCATTTCATCCAATGCGGATTTTTGTATTGCGATAACTTCCATAGTTTGTTATTTTTTCAGTGGAAGTTGAATTTACAAAGGGTTTCTAAGGGATTGTACAATATTGTAGCCATTGGCATTGAATGGCGGTATTTGGCGTATGACTGTAATTACGAGAGGAATTATTTTGTAAATTTGAAAAGATAAGTACTACTGAGGAATATACAAAATAGGCAATGTGTATATTTGAGAGTTGGGAGATATAATAAAACTGAAAATATGGAGAAAATAAGATTCTATTCAAGTAACATTGGTCCAATAAAAGAAAATGAATTAAAAGCTTTAAAAAAAGCTATTCAAATTTGCTTTGAGAATAATGAAATTCAAGAAATTACTGCTTTAATTCATACAAAAAATAATACTGGATATTTAGAGAGAATTTTTGAAACAAGAGATGCGAAAAAAATTTTTAACGGAATAAAAATTGACCCATCAGTTCCAATTATAAAAACGGAAACGATAAAAACAATTAATGATGATTGGAATAAAAAACGCGTTTTAATAGCTTTTGGTTTACGCTCCGAAGAATTATATTTATATGATGAATTTGAAAGTGTTGTTGCGATAATTGCACATCAATGGAATGAAAATAGTGTTCAAGAATGGGCTAAAACTTGGGGGGCAGTTGATATTTTAACTAATCGAACTTCTGAAAAATATAATCAACCTGATAAAGTTGTTCAAAATGCTCTAAATGATTTAACGAGATCTATTAATATGTCCACAGGAATAACGCATCCATCGGATGAAAATTTATGCAAAACATATTTAAGAGCATTAAACAAATATGAATATAAACTAAATCCAGTTGAAATTAACAGTTATTTATTATCTGAACTAAATTGGCAATCTGATGATGTAAAAGACGTAGTAAAACTAATTGATAAGCTAAACTCTGGAGGCTATTTTAAAGGAGGTGATAAAACTGGACTTCAAAATCATATTAAAAGATGGAAAACTGAAAATTAAAAATACATTACCCAACCGCTTGGCAACATGGTAGGTTTAGACTTAATTTGAAGTTCGTTTTTTTCTCGTAAAATCAGTATTAACTGAAAGGTTAGACTTCCTTAATCCGCTACATCGCAAGCCGTCAAATGTTATACCTCATTATAAACACACCTTATATCAATGACAAAAAGTTTTAATCCGAGCACATTAAGAAGTATTTCCATAATAATTGGAGAAGAAATTTTGACTCATAAGCAAATTAATGAGCAATTTCACAATTCAGGACTTATAGATACTGGTGAAGGAACAAATAAGCCAGATAGAATTTATTACACATTAACATCAAGACAGAAACAAGATAATTGTGGTAATAATGTTTTAAGCTTTATAATAAAAGTTATAGATCCTAAACGTTACGACAGCGAAGCGAGTTTTGAAAAGCACCGAACTTCTATAAATGAAAAATTACTTTATGAAGGAATTGAAATAAATAAAGAAGGTCAACCAAAAATTGTAGATAAAGCTAAAACTATACCTGAAGCCAAGAATCGTTCTATGAAAATAAAGGAACGAGTTCACGGAATAGGAATTCATCAGGATATTTTACTGTATTGCGAATCTGAATGGCTTAACGAAAATTATTTTCATGCAATCCTTGAAATCACTAAAAGTATTGCTCATAAACTTCGCCGGAAAAGCGGTTATATCTCTGACGGAGCATTATTAGTTGATGAATGTTTTGGTTTGGGGAGTGAAAAAAAACCAATGCTAGCATTTAACCTTTTACAATCTGAAAGCGATGAAAGCGAACATAAGGGATTTGCTAATTTTATAAAAGGATTTTTTAGTATGTATAGAAATCCTAAAGCGCATGATCCAAAACTATTAGAAGACACGCAACTGACAGAAATGACAGAAGTATTAGTCGTTGCGACAATTATTCAAAACAAACTTGATAAAACATACAAAACGGGATACAAATAACTAAGGATAAAAACTTAAGATAGAATTCCCCTTTTTCAATTATTGAGATAAAAGGCTTTTTTTCGTTATTACTTCCTGCTTTTGTTTTTGCTTATTTTTCTTCATTTGCGAATACGACCAAATAAAAAGAATACCGATAACAATCAAAGCGTAGGCAATCCACTTGCCCATACGCTCTATAAAACGTATAAATACGGATGATTCAAAGCTCGAAAAGCCTTCTGAGCCTATTGCATTACGTCTGTAAAATTTCCTGCGATTTATCCAATAAACAAGCCCAAATCCAACAACAAGAGGAATAATGCCTAGTACCAATTGAGAAGTAACTGCATCCATACTTTTAAAATTATTATTCAAGTAAATTTAAACAAAATCATTCATACACTGAAAGTTGAAAAATAATCTGCAAAATTGTGCACAGGTTGATTTTATGTTGATTCAATAGTAAATTCTATTCCTCCAAAGGAAAGCCATTGTGATACAGAATCATCTATTGATAGCTATATTTTACGGTATTACAAACAACAAAATCGGATAACCTTTTGGGTTATCCGATTTTGTTTCAATATATTTCTTCTTATTTTAAATGGATTGTATCACCTCGTCCTGTTCAAAACGGGATTTTGGCGAGACAGTTGGGTGTGTCCAATCATTTATATCAGCATAACCTACGGCAACGGCAAATAGCGGTGTATAGCCGTCTTTTGGTAATATCTTTTTATAGGCTTCACGATTAATACCCTCCATTGGAGTAGCGTCAAGTCCTATACTTATACAAGCACTCAAAAAGTATCCTAATGAAAGATAAACTTGATGTTCCATCCACGATTTTGTTGCTACTTCTCCATTTGATTTTATCATTGGTTCATAAAATCCAGTTCTCCATGCTTCTGGTAGAATGGAAATATTGCGTTCCTCAAAATGTTCAATATTTTCCATTACACTGAAGACAATTAAAAGATCGACATCATTAATCGAGGCCTCGTTCATATAGGATTGTGCAGCCAATTCTTTTTTTACAGTTTGGTTTGTGACAAAAGTAAACTTCCAAGGTTGACTGTTGATAGAAGATGGACTTAATCGTATTATTTCTTTTAGCTCTTCAATCTGTTCTGTCGTAATTTTTTTAGTTATATCGTACTTTTTGGTAGCGTATCTGCGTTTTGCAAGGTCTAAAAAACTCATATTTATCAATTTTAAATTTATACTATACTTTTTACTGTAGCAAAACTAAGTATAGTATATTATCTTTGCAATAACGGTCAAAATGGATAGTAACAGATGTATAGTATAGATGATAAGCAATTTCCTTGCAGCACAAGTCTGACAATGAAGTATATAGGAGGTAAATGGAAAGCAGTAATTCTCATTCATTTAATCGAAAAAAAACGGTATAGTGAATTACGAAAGGAATGTAAAGTGATTACTGAACGAACTTTAAGCCTGCAACTAAAAGAATTAGAAACAGATGGATTAATAATTCGAACTGTACATACAAGTAAACCTCCACTAAAAGTTGATTATGAATTGACTGAATTTGGTAAAACACTTATTCCTTTGCTAAAATCTATCGCAGAATGGGGAACAACAACAGGAAGAACCCATAAACGGATAAAGGTGATGGATTAAATAGAAAACGGCTTATCTTTCTAATAAGCCGTTTTTGTTAATATTCAAGTATTTTTAATCACTACTATTAAAGTCAAAGCTTAATTGCTTTTCGTTTCCGAAACTATCCGAAATCCAAACCTCAAAAGATTGTGATACGGTGGAATTTGATGTGTAATACAACCTGAATTGTTCCGTAGGTAATGAATACAAATCGTTCGGGAGGTACGGAGTTTCATCGTAATACCGAAGTGTTCCTTGTCCGTCAAACTGAAAGTAACGAAGATAATATTGCGTGTTGTTATAATTCCCCGTTCGCTGTATGGTTAACCTTATTTCTACCGTCTGCCCATTGGCTATTTCTTTCGGAACAGGCATCATTTTTACCTCAAAAGGAAAATCATTTTGTATTTCCAGTTCATCGTCTTTGCTACAAGATACTAACGTAACCGAAGCTATCAGGATTGCCAAGAGTACATATATCTGGCTTAATCCTATCCTGAATTTATTGAATACTGCTATCATTGTTTTTACGTTTTAAAAGTTAAATCTTAATCCTACACCTGCTGATGGTCGGAACTGTTGCAGATCCGTACCCCATAATACTTTTGTACGTCCTTGCAAGACTAATACAAATCGGTCGGACAGGTATGTTTCAAAAGTCAATCGTCCGCCAGCTCCGTAAATGAAGTTGTCCTCACTCAAAATCTTTGCTCCGTCATACAACATCGCTTCGCCACGGTTGATGTTTTCATAACCAAATACACCTGTTATTCCGGCATTCAGCGTAATGTTCTTACGGGCATCGCCCAACAAAAAGAAACTATAACCACCCTCGGCAGTATAACTTTCTTGTGGTATGCGAAGTTCTTTATAGTCGTGGTATTGGTGCGTATATTCCAACGCCCAAAGCTGGTAATTGCCGTTTTTACCGTTCACGGTCATTCCGATATTGATGTAATAATCATTCCCGATTTTATCATTGGATAATACGCCTGTGTTAATTTCCAATCCTTTCTGTTTAGGCAACATTCGTTGTGCCTGGCTTGCAGTGATACTCATCAAAACGAGCATCACGGTATAGATATACTTTTTCATATAATTACTTTAAAAAGGTTATTAAAATTTTAGGTGCATATCGTCAATCAAACGAGCTTTTATTAAATCCGAATTTTCTATTTGAAGCGTTTGATGTCTGCCACCGTTTTTTTCAAAAATCTCAATCAGTAGTATTTTGTCATCAGTAATGGTAAACTGGTCTAATAGAAATACGTTTTGTTCGGTCGATTTTCCGTTAATACCGTCCAATGGTTTGTAAGTACGTAGCGGTATCATCGGACGTTCCTGTACCACGGTGCGTTTGGCAATCTTTTTGTCTACTACTTTGAAATTGATAAAATCAATCTGAAAAGGTACATTGGTACGGTTCCCGAGTTCCGTATGAAAATAATATTTCCCATTATGAATGTAAATCCCTTTGAGAATAAACTGAATGCCGAAACTCTTAGCTCCGATATGTTTTACAATTCGTTTGTTGTTTTTATAGATGGTTTCTAATAACAAGCCTGCTAAAGAAGGGGAATTGTTACCCAATTCTTCAAAAAGCACATCGTTTCCGTTGGTTTTGTCCACTGCCTTTTGCATCGTCAAAAGATCATAACTCAACACATTGGGATAAGAACTGTAATACACATTGAAGCTATAAAAGCGTCCGTCATTGGTAATCACTGAAAAATTGGTTTCGGGTTCAAAATCCCTTAATGAAGCTTTTACACGCAACACGTTTTCAGCGTCTTCTGCTTTTCCTGCGATGAGGTATTCGCTTCCCAAATCGACGTATCTAATACCGGTCGGGAAAATTAAATGGGAAGTTTTATCGTAAGTCACTTCCATTTGGTAAGGTTCTATTTTGCCTAAAGCAAGCGGTGTTCTTATACTGTCTTGTGCAAAAGAGGATATGGCAAAGCCGATCATCAGGGCGATTGTCCAAAAAGTTTTTAAATGATTTTTCATTGTTTAATTTTTTATGTTCAACATTATTTTTTAGTAACAAGAAATACTTGATGCCCTGCTTTTAGGGTCACTTTGGGTGTTCTTACTTTCTTGGCGAAATAACCAGAAATTCCCTGTACCACGCCACGACTAAGGTCTGCCGCTGCCTGCTGTCCTGCTGATTGAGTAAGCATTACGCTTGTTCCAGAAGTCTGGCTCATATTGCCAGCCATTTCGGTAAGGGCATTCATTTCTGATGAATACGGTACGTACAAACCTTGCTGTCCATCCAAATCGTAAATGGTTATATCTACCGGAATGATGTTGCCTTCCAATTCTATGGAACTAATTTTTAGCTGTAATCGTCCGCCCTGAAATTTTGCATTAGCGGTTACAATAGTTCCTTTCGGAATGGTGCGATTGGGTGTTTGGGCAGATTCCAACAAGCGCAAACGAACTCCCGTTTCGCCGATCACGGTTTGCGTTTCGTGTACACAGGCTTTGATACTGTTTTTGGGTTGTACGACTTGTTCCGTCAGACCTGCGGTAAAAAAACCTCGGTTTCTGGTTTCGTTCCATTCGGCTAAAAAAGCACTATCGGTAGGTTCACGGTACAAGGAAGAAACGGTATTCTTTCTTGATGATGTAAAGGATACAAATTGCTCTTTTTGTGTTGAAGTTGTTGTAGCTGGAGGAGTACTTTTAGTAGGTACAGCTTCTGTCGAATTTGTTCCTGTTGGCAAATACTTTGCTGCCATTTGGTAGGATTTCTCCATTAGTGCAATCTGGTCATCTACAGTTGTAACTGGAGGTACATCTTTTTCAGCCAGTTTTTCTTTCATCTCATCCAACTGTTTACGGAGCTCCATTGTTTCGGCATTATCATTCTGATAAAATGAACCCAATGTGCTTTGCATATTACGGTAACTACTTAATGCAGGATTGCCAGATTTTCCTGGATTTTTACCACCGCCAGAACCGTAACTTTCGTCTTCTTCGGGTATTTCGTTTTCATTATCCTCTGAGCTGTCCGTGTTCCAGTAGTCCGAAAGCGTAGTTAAAGCATTTCGCTTTTCCTGATCTTTGCGTTCCAACATTTCCAATTCGTAAGCCTTGCCTTTGTCGGCAGGCATTCCTGCACCCGTTGCTTGCGGGACAGCATCGTTTAACCCAATGTTTTCGATTTCCTTTTTGTCTGTGGATGGTTTAAATATTAGGTACATACAACCAAGGAAAACCACACTCATTAAACCAAAGATGAGCGGTTTCTTAAGTTTGTCCATTTTGTTCTGTGTACCGTCTTGCAGGACATCAGCGGTTGCTGTCGGGTTTCCTTCCGTTACCCGAACAACCAATTTTTTGTTCTCATTTTCTTTCATAAATCGTATTTTTTAGAATTGTTGATAATGTGTCCTGTAATCTTGTAGGACTTTCATTTTTTTAAGGACAGGGTTTTCGATATGTTCGATGACCATATCGTTACCAGACTTAGCCGTGTCGTACCATACTTTGAAAATGACAGCTGCAGTAAGCAGTAGATATCCCACAAAGAAATACAAGGTGTATTGGTGCTGTTTCCGTAGAGGGAATGTCCGCCAGCGTTCATCCAGCTTGTCAAAATAGCTGTCAATGTTTGCTCTTAATTTTTTCATATCTTGAATTTTAGCGTTCAATGACTTCTATATCTTTGTTTTCAACCACCGCAAACTTTTCAATGTTAAAGCCCTGTGGATTGTTGTCTGAACGAACAGAGTTCACCAGATAGCAGGAAGTAGTCAGACTTCGTTTAGTTACATTGCTCGAACGGATAATGAATTGTTTGGCGTAGGTACGCACCGAATACGGATAGGTATCAAAATTGCACACCACACTATCCACTTCGATGCGCTGCTGAACATTCCCTGATATGATACGGCTGTAATACCCTTTCTCTGACAAGTCTTTGTAATAATCAAAGGCACTTTTGTCAGCAAGATTAAATGCCCGTTTCATATTGCTTTCGATAGCACTCTTATCAGGTGCCAAAGTGAAAAACAATTCGTGAAATCGTTTGAGGTGTTCCCTTGCTTCCACAGGGCGGTTGATACTTGCGTCTTGTGCTAAAGCCAACGTCAATGATTTGCCATTGTCCAAGACATATACTTTTTGGCGTTGTAGCTCCGCAAAGTGGTAAGATTGCCAGACGGCATATCCTACAACACTTATGCAGAGTACGGCAAATACAATGGCGTACAGCCTGATTTGGCGAAAACTGTTTTCAATATTTCTTAAGGTTTTAAATTCCATTTTCTTTAATGATTAAATTGTTTTTATTTGCCCATTAACTTACCACCGATATTTCCTGTTGCTGAACCCACTCCAGCTCCAGCGATATTTCCGGCTTTCATCGTCGCTTGGTTTACATTACGGGTAAAGTTTCCTGCACCTCCTGCTTGGATAACCCAACCTGTTACCGTTGGAATGGTAAAGTATCCTACGATACCGATAATCATAAAGATGATATATACGGTATTGCTCGTATCGGGTATGTACGCCGGGTCGGCAAGCATTGCGATATCTTTTTCGATGATGAGTGACTGTATTTTGGCTAACATAGAGCTGAACAAGTCAGCGACTGGAAGCCAGAGATAAACACTCACATATCGGGTGAGCCATTGCGTGAGCGTACTCTGAAAACCATCCCATACAGAAATAGCAAAAGCTATGGGTCCGAGAATGGATAAAACGATCAGAAAAAACGTCCGTATGGTATCAATTACCAATGCTGCCGCCTGAAACAGAACTTCGAGCAGGTTACGAAACCAGTCCTTTACGCTTTGTTCCATACTGTGCATACCACGTTCTATGTACATTCCCGACATCGTTGCCAAATCGGATGGCGACCAACCCAATTCTTCGAGTTTTTTGTCGAACTCTTCATCGCTCGCGAGGTAAGCGGTTTCGGGATTTCTCAACATCGCTTCCCGTTCCAACAGGTCTTTTTTAGCCTGCAAATCATTGAGGTCAAGCACCTGATTTTCAAGAATAGCGTGAGTACCTTGTACGACCGGGCTTAACACGGCATTAATAGTTCCCAATACCATGGTTGGAAAAAACATGATACAGATGCCCAATGCGAAAGGACGGAGCAACGGATACATATCAATCGGTTCTGCTCGGCTGAGTGCCTGCCATACTTTTATGGCGACATAAAACAAAGCTCCCAAGCCCGCTACGCCTTTAGCCACTGCCGCCATATCGGCGGAGAGAGGTAACATTTCATCATACAAGGAACGCAGGACTTCGTGAAGATTTTGAAATTCCATAACTACCAGTATTTTTGATTTGAAGTGCCATACAGCTCAAGTACTCTTTGAGTGTTGTTCTGTTTTTTCGATCTTAAAAAACTTACGGAGATATTTTTATTGGTGTAGTAGCGTACCAGACTGTGATATTCTTTTACTTCTTTATATACTTTATCAATAATATCCATACGCTCTTTGTCATTTAGTGACAAGCTTGATGACGATACGATTTGTTTGAGTTCTTTTAATAGCTCCGTACTTTCATTAAGCAATGCTGAATAGCCGTTGGCGATAGCTGCTAATTCCTGAGGAGAAAAGTTCGGATCGTTCATCATTTTACCAAAATTCTGAACGTACATTTCGGATACATTGCCTACCAGAAGTACGGTTTGTTGCACCTTACGGGCATCTTTCACAAGGTTATTTACCGCCTGTAGTTTGTCGTAATATTCTTTGCCTTGTTTATATACCTTTTCCACTTCTTTGAAGTTTTTAACAACATTGGATACGGTAGATGAAGTCTGTATGATTTCATTGGCACTGTTAAGAATACCCGATGCCAGATTTGCTGGATCGGTGACTACAAATTGCGCTTTCGCTGATGGTGCTACGGTAAGCATAAGTGCCGTACATACCAAATACATGATTTTTTTCATTGTTTTAAAATTTAAAATTGTTACTGATTTGATTTATCACGTCGCTCGATGGCGATATGCTTAATGGCGAGTTCTACATTACCGTCCAATTCGGAAGCTAGATTCATAACTTCCATTTTTTCGGTTTCTTCGGTCGTGTATGCGAGATATTCCTCCATGCTAACTTCGGTAGCATAGACTGCCGAGTGTGTACCACCTAAACCAATCCATACTTCTTTGTATAATCGTGAGGGATCGTTGTTCATGTTAATGGAAAGTACCTGTGCCTTCTCTTTGTCTGTAAGTCCAAGCATCGTTTGTATGTCATCAAACTTGTTCATGTACTTACGTTGGTCGAGCAGGATTTTACAATCGGAGTTGTTGATGATACTTTCTTTGACAATGGGCGATTGGATGATGTCGTCCACCTCCTGGGTTACCACAATGGCTTCACCAAAAAACTTCCTAACGGTTTTAAAAAGGTACTTTATGTATTCCGCCATTCCTTCTTTGGCAATTGCTTTCCAGGCTTCTTCAATCAGGATGAGTTTTCGGATACCTTTTAAGCGACGCATCTTGTTGATGAACACTTCCATAATGATGATGGTCACGATTGGAAAGAGGATTTTGTGATCCTTAATAGCATCGATTTCAAACACAATGAAGCGTTTAGAAAGTAGGTCTAACTGTTTGTCGGAGTTCAGCAGATAATCATATTCGCCTCCTTTGTAATAAGGTTCCAATACATTAAGGAAATTGGCAATATCAAAGTCTTTCTCACGAACTTGTTTTTCTTCCAATACCTTGCGGTAATCTCCTTTTACATATTCATAAAAACCATTGAAGGAAGGAAATTCGTTGTGTTGTTTAATACGGTCGATATAACCACTTACAGCATTGGACAATGCCACTTCTTCTGAACGAGTTGGTGGTTCATCATCACGCTTCCATAAAGTCAAGATGAGCGTTTTGACACTTTCCCTTTTTTCAATATCGAACACACCATCATCGGTATAGAAAGGATTAAAGGCAATAGGATTATCTTCGGTATAAGTAAAGTAAACGCCGTCTTCACCTTTGGTTTTGCCTTTGATGAGTTCGCATAAACCCTGATAAGAATTACCGGTATCAACCAACAAAACGTGAGCACCTTGCTCATAATATTGGCGAACCATATGGTTAGTGAAAAATGATTTTCCACTTCCCGAAGGACCAAGTATAAACTTGTTCCGGTTCGTGATGATACCCCGTTTCATCGGTAAATCCGATATATCCAAATGAATAGGCTTTCCGGTCAATCGGTCAGCCATCTTAATACCAAATGGCGATGGCGAATTGTGGTAATTGGTTTCTTCTGTAAAAAAACACAAAGCAGGTTCGATAAACGTGTAAAAACTTTCCTCACTCGGAAAATCGCCTGCATTGCCCGGCATTCCTGCCCAGTACAAAGTAGCTACGTCCGTAGTGTTGTGGCGTGGTTTGCATTCCATTAATGCCAAAGCGCTACCACTATCATTTTTTATTTGTTTGAGCTCGTTGGCATCATCTGACCAAGCCATAATATTGAAATGCGCTCTGATGGATGACAGTCCAAAACTATGTGCCTCATTCAGGTATTTTTCTATCCACTCTTTGTTTATTTGATTTGCCCGACTGTAGCGAGCCAACGAGTGCATATTTCTTGCAGACTTTTCAAACTTTTGCAGGTTGGCTTCGCTGTTATCCAAAAACAAATACTGGTTGTAAATGTGGTTACAGCTTAACAGCAAGCCCACAGGTGCAGCGAATGACAAACGGCAGTCGCTTCGGTCGGTAGATAGTTTTTCAAAACGGGTATCAGCAGATACTGTTCCGGGTAAATCGTCGGTATCAGATAAAGTGTGCAGGCACAATCTTTTGTTACCAATACGAATTTCTTCGCCACCCAATGCAATGTCTTGCATCGGTGTTCCAACTTCTCTTGATAATGTTAGGTATTGCTCCAATAATCCCTGCTTTCCATCTGTACCTATGATTTCGTCTTCGGTCAACCGTTGCAGTTTGATAAACCCGCTATCGTTTACGATACGTTCAAATTGTGCTATGGCTTCCATAAAGCGATGTATCACTTCCTTATCCCTGATTTCCTTCGGTATCAGTGTTCCTCTGCAAAGCGAACTGAAATTACTCTGCATTCGCATACGCTCTTTGCTCGTTTTAGTTATGAACAGATAACAATAATGGTTCAGAAAAGGACGTTCATTGAAATGGCGTTGGTAGGATTTTGCTAGAAAACTTTGGTCATCTTTTGCCAGATCTGGCGCATAATTTTCTTTGATGTACCAATCCTGTTTATGGACTATCGTGAAATCTGGCAAGGTTTTGATAGCCTTATGCCAAGCGGAATGGATAGCTTCATATTCAGCAGAAGCCACGGTAAACAGCTCCGGCAGATGTACTTCAAAGCAGGCAGTAATGTCCGCATCTTTTGACAGAATACAATTGTTCTCTACCGCCAATAATGGAAACTTGCTTTCCAGTGTTGTTGATTTTGCTGTATTTATCATCGTACATTAGGTTTAGTGGTAAATTTTAAATAACGATGTACAGGCTTGCGACAAATGATGTAGCGAGGATGCCGTTTATTAGCCGCTATTTTCATTAATCCGTATTCGCCATATTTTCTGTTCAGCGAGAAGGTTTGCCACACAATCAGCGAAGCACCACCTGCTCCAAGAAAAAGACAGATGTAAGAATTAACCCCGATCATATATAGTATCATCACCAGGATTAATGTGCCGAGCAATCCACCTGCGAAAATGAACAAGTATTGCGCTTTCAACCCTTTAAATTCCACCGTTCTTCCAATACCCTTATTGATGTTATAATTACTCATAAGGCAGGGGATTAAAGAAAGAATGAACGAAGGACGGTTGCCGCTACGATGAGGAAAATACACGCACCGAACCACGAAGCCGCCGTTTTGCTCGTATCAGGATCACCCGAACTGAACTTGTTGTACACTTTAACACCTCCGATGAGACCTACTACGGCACCAATGGCGTAGATGAGTTGTGTGGCAGGATCGAAATAAGACGTTACCATTTGGGTTGCTTCGTTGATACCGGCTGTACCATTTCCTTGTGCGAAGGCACCAATTCCCGACAGCATAGCCACGGCTGCCAGCAAAGCTTTTTTTCTCTGTTTTTTCATAATTGAAACACATTAAATTGTTATTCTTTCCCACACCTTGCGGGCTTTCGTGACAAAGGTGTTATAGAAAAAGAGGCCTTATAACAATGTGGCAGTGAGTGGAATTACTTGGCTGTAGGTGGCTATCTGTTGCGATATTTCAATGTTGAAATTGTTTTTACAATTTTTTTTTTTGGAAGTCCAGTGTTTGCTTAATGCAACTTTTAAATTACATTTGTACTTTCGTAATGAAATCTATTTTAATCATTTTAAGATGAAAATATCTGGTAAACATATTGGAGAGATGTTGAAACAAGCTAGAGAACAGAGACATTTGACACAAGAACAATTAGCGCAAAAAGTTGGGAAGAAAAGGAGTTATATCTCCAAAGTAGAAACTGATTATGGCAATAACATTAAGCTCCAGACCCTTAAAGAAATTGTAGAAAAAGGATTTGATGGAAGGGTTAAAATTAATTTAGAACTCTGATTTGTTTATGGATAAACTATTAAAAAATGCCTTTAAAATACAAATTCAATCCAAAGAAGGCTTTGAGTTCGAAGAATTTGTTGATGAACTGTTTCTTTTGAAATATGGTGTAGATGACTATGTACCTATAAGGAGGAACAAAGATAAGGGCAATGATGGTACTGTTTTGCCTGAACAAAAAATATTAGCTTGTTATGCTCCAAGAAAATATAACAGACCTGATTTTGAAACAAAAGTCTTAGGGGCTAAAAATAAAGAAGGTGATTTTGAGAAGTATCAAAAAAACTGGAAGGCTGAATATCCTAACTGGGAAATGTATGTAAACCACGAAGTTGCTCCCGAGCAACTAACCTTAATTCAGGGATTAGATGGAAATACTTCAATCAAAGGGATAGACCAACTTCTTTCTATTATAGATGAACTGACATCAAGTAAAAAACGAAAACTTGCAGCTTATTTGGGAATTGAAAATTTCTTTATCCAAGATTATATCCAGGAAATCATTAATGATTTATTAAATGCTTCAAATGTAGAAGACAAAGCCATTCATTTTGACAAAAAAACCTTGGTTCCTCCTCAAAAGAAAATTGAGTTGAACTTTGAGCAGGACGATTGGGACGGAATGAATTCGGAAATGATATTGGTAATGGAGGAATTTACTACAATTAACAATATACTTTCTGGTTATAACGATGATGAAATCAATGTACTAAAAAGAAGAATAATAAATGATTACAATAAACTTTCAGGCAGTTTTAAAGAAAGATTATACAACCTTACAGACCAGTACACCAGAGAATACGGCAATATTAAAGACGATGAATATGTAAAATGCGTTAAATCCATATTGTTGTATATGTTTGAGCAATGTTTAATTGGAAGAAAAACAGATAGTGAATTATGATACTACCTCAACCAGAAAGCAATTTAAAAACCAATCTTATGGTATTGGGAGCAGATATTATCAGTATTATGGGTAATGCTCCATTTAAAAACAAATATGCTATTGTCGATGATGTGATGCAAAAGTTTTTAAAAAGAGACAAAGACAGAACACCGGATCTTTTTCTATATGCGCTAACTTTTTTGCACACTCTTGGTAGTGTAGAAAAAAAAGGATATAAAATAAAATTGGTGAAGAAAGAAAATGAAGAAGAAATCCAAACAACTTTATTCGACTAAGATGTTAATTAGAATATATTCAGATACCAACCTTATAGATGCTGTTCCATTTCACAATGGTATAAATATCATATTGGGTAAATATTCGGAAGATAAGGAAGCCAGAGGAATTAATGGAATTGGTAAATCTACTTTAGTTAGGCTTATAGATTTTACTTTATTAAGTGGTAAAGCTGAAAAAAGATTTAATCAAAAAAAATATGACTTTTTAAGAGACGATGAACATACGATTACTTTAGAATTTCAAATTCAAGGACAAAAATATTTTATCAAAAGAGGTTTTGCTGATACAAAAAAAATATTTTTTGGTAAACGACCAGATGTACTGGATGAATATGAAAAATCTGAAATGCCCAAAGTTCTGGAGGGAATATTTTTCCCCACTGAAAATAATGAAGTATTCTTTGAAGGAAAAAGATATGGAACGTTGATGGAGTTTTTTGTTAAGGATGATTTACAAAGTCAGCAAAGAGCAGATCCTTTAAATTTCGTTTCTTATAATGCAAATGCTAGAGAAAAAGCATTATATAATTTTTATCTGCTTAATCTTCCGACTAAAACACTTTTAAAATATAATGAAGTCTCTTCCGAATATGAAAAATATAATAACACCGTAAAATCCTTATCTGAAAAAATTAAAGCAGATACTGGTAAAGATATTCAGGAATTTAGAACAGAACGGTTAAAAATCGAAAAAGACATTTCTGCAATTGAAAATAGTTTGAAAGAATATAATTTTCTCGATAATCACAAAGAGATAGAGCAAAAACTAAATCAAGTTATTTCTGAAATCAATGAGCAATCTGTAATCTATCACAATGCAAATCGAAAATTAGAAAAACTAAAATCCTCTTACAGTGATGTCTCATCAATTGACCTGGCTAAAATTCAAAAGCTTTACAACGAAACGATAACAACTTTTGGAAATTTTGTTAAGAAAAACTTAGATGAGGTTATCGATTTTAAAAAGCAACTTCTTGCTAATAGAAATAAATATCTTTTAGAGGAAGAAAAAAAGCTACAGTCTTCCATAGACCAAAGCTTAAAACAGCTTGAAAAATCAGAAAAAAATAGAAGTCAATTATTTTCCTTGTTAAAAGAAAGAGGTGCTTTGGATAGAATTGAAAGTACTTATGAAAGATTAGTGAATGAGAAAACACTTTTGGAACGTAATACATCAATTGTAAGAGAGATTGACGAAATTGAGGAAATATTGGGAAATTCTAATATTGTCATCGCTGAACTAAAAAGAGATATGCTCAGCGAATTAAACAAGCAACAACCTTATATTGATGAATTAAGATTGCTATTTCAGCAAATTCTTGAAAATGCTATTTATTTAGATGAAGAGTTCGATAATTCTTACTTCAATATTCCATTGAATTCTACAACACCAAGAAATCAGTTACCTTTCAAGATTAATTTAGAAATTCCAAAAGCAGATGCTTTAGGACAAGAGCGGTTAAAGATTGTAGCCTATGACTTAATGGTGTTTTTGAAAAGCCGTATCGACAATCGAAATCTTCCTGATTGCTTGGTACACGATGGAGTGTTTCACGCTATATCGAACAAAACGATAACCAATGTTCTGAATTATATGTTCCAAAAATCAAATGAGCTACACAATTTTCAATATATACTTACATTCAATGAAGATGAAATTGATTTAAGCCGAGATGAAAATAAGTTTGGCAAGTTCGACTTTGATTGGTCTAAACAAGTGATAGCAGAGTATTCTGATAGCGAACAAGAAACAATTTTTAAAAGATTTTTTTAAATGGCAAAATATCAACTACCGCCTTTAAAGGATGAAAGATTATTTGAGGAATTCACGTGTGATTTATTCAATTTTGTAGAAAACACGCTGTCTTATGAAAACATAGACTTTCAGACTTTTGGTGTGAAGGGTCAAAATCAAAAAGGGATTGATGTCTTTTCCGCAAAAACTAAAACGGTAATACAATGCAAATTAAAAAGCATTGAAAAAAAGGATGACGCAATTAGAAAAAATTTAATTCAAGATATAAATGCAGATTTAGAAAAAGTAAAAGATTTAAAAATTGATTTTGACAAGTTTATTTTTGTTTCAACATTTCGGGATGATACACAAATACAAGAGTATTTAAATCAGATTGCGAAAGAACAAGAATTACCATTCCACTTATATTATTGGGGATGGGATACTATAACGAAAAACATTGAACAGTCAGAAGCTTTATTACATAAGTATTTCCCACAGTTTATAAAGAAAATCAAACCGGTAAAACCAAAATTTGAATTACCTGAAGGAGCTTTAGGCAAAGAACTTTCTAAAAAGAACTACATCGATTATCTTAAAAAACGATACGGAGATTGGAAACAATTTGAACTAAGCAAAAAAGGCGAAAAATTCAATTGGGCTTCATTCACTATTTCGTTATCCAAAAGATATAAAGCTTCAGGGATTAATTATATTGATGTTAAATATTTTGATGATTTGGCATTGTACCTAAAAGGTCGAATTGATGGGACAATAATGGGAAAAATAAACAAATCTAAAGGCTCAAAAAACTATTCGTTATTTGAAGATTTTTTGGAAAATCCTTTATAAAAAAACATTGGGAAGTCTATACAAACTTCCCAATGTCAAAACTATCAAAATCATTTTTCCGCAAAGTGGAAGAACCAGCTTCCGTTTCAGAAGAAAGGCTACTATCCAATAGCTCTGCTATTTTACGAGAAGCGCCTTCCATAGAATTTTCCAAAAGACTGAATAATTCAGTTCCCTGTATTTTCTGAACTATAGCTATCGCTGTTTCCTTTTGAGATTGCACCAGTTTTTCTTTTTGAAGCAGTATCCCCACGGAACTTAGTTCTTCAAAGGTAACCCCTTGGGCGAAACCGTTATCGCCATCGGATAATTCGTACCTGTTCCATTCTTCCTCCTCTTCCTCAAAATCAGGTATATTACTGAAAACTTCGTCCAGTTCTTCCTGCGGAATTTGAATGCCGACGTTTTCATTTTCGTCGTATTCTATGTCAAAATTATCAGGATTTATTTCCAGTTCTTCAACTTGGCTTTCGGTGGCATTGTTTGGCACCGAAAGGCTTCTCTTAGGTCTAGGTTGCCCCATAATATCGGGCAGTTTAGTGTTGCTTTTTTCCTGTATCGGTTTTCTTTCTGAACTTTTTTTGATTACAATCTTGTCCTGCACAAGCAGGGCAATCACAATCAGCAGGCATATCACAATTACTATTTCCATAACTTATAAAATGGGTTTGTATTTATCATTAAAACTCCTGGTAATCTGCTCGCCAAATTCCTGAAAATGGTAGTCCACTAAATTGTCTAAATAACCGTAAATGGATATTTTGTCTTCGCCTATTACTTGTACAATACGTGACAATTTTTCGTGAAAATCTGGTCGGATATATACCGTTTTTCCATCTCGGGCATTCGTGTCTGTTCTTTTGAAAAAGAGGCTTTCGTAATCTGTTTCGTTTGTTTTTTTAATTTTGGTCTTTTCCTTCACCGCAGGTTTCTCCAATGGTAGTTTTTCGGTCTGAACATATTCCTTTTCGAGGGCTTCAATAGTTTGTTCTGTGGGTAACTGTAATCCCTCTTTTTTTACGCCATCTACCATCAGGCTCATCATCAGTTCCTCGTTAATATCGGGCGTGTTTTTTTTCTTGTTTTCTTTTTCCATTAGACTATAATTTAATGATTTTTAAAAATTCATTTACAAATTGATCTAACTGACAGGCTTTCATCAAGCGTTCATCAGGTGGCATTACCGTAGAGCGGAAAACGGCTTTGCTGTTTACTTCACTTTCTTTGCGAAAACGGGTGCTGTTTTTGATTTGGCTCTGCATCAGGCTTAATCCTAATTGGTCGATGAGTAGGTTATAAACCTCGTATAAAGGTGTACTTTCCCTGCCATCAACCTGGTTCCAAAACAGATTGATGGTTTCTATGGAAGTTTCGCCTTTTTTCATAATCACATCCTGCAAAAGCTGTGTAAAAATCAGTGTGCTTTCCATTACCACTCGGTCTGCCGTGATAGGTGTAAAAATGTGGTGCATTCCTGCCAATGCATTCAAAATACCAGGCGTGTTAACCGTTCCGGGCAGGTCAAAAAAGACCACATCAATCGGCACTGAAGAACTACTTAAAAATTCGTGAGCGGTTTCTAATACACTATCAGCTTTGGATTGCATAATCGGATAGGCTTTTTTGTTGATGGTGGTAAACTGTTTGTAAGCCAGCTTTTTTAAAGCTTCGTTTTCCATTACCATCGCCAAATCACGGGTTTTCATTTTCATCAGGCTGTGCTGTGGAAAATCCGCATCAAATACGGCAACATTGTAGCCCAACCGATAGTGCATCGTACTCGCAACAAGCGCTGTAAATGTACTTTTACCGACACCGCCTTTTTGAGAAGAAAAGGCGATAAATACTGTTGTGTATTTTGCATTCATATTTCTACTGTTTTTAATTATTTATCCATTTACTTATGTCCGTATATCCGCAGCTATCTACTTGTTTATTACTGCATATATGTTTGTCGCTCGGTACATATTTATATAGTTAAGCAGATAATTATGCACCAAGCTGTCTATGTACCTGAATACACGCTTATGGTTATATGCAGACAGATGCGTTTGTACCACCAGACTTACTTATGTACATGAATATGTCCGTACCGGGATGCATAATAAGGTATTTCAATAGATACTTTTTCATATCCGTATAGTTGTACTTTTCTACATAGCTGATTGCGTACTTATGTTGTTACCTGCATACCTAACTATGCCCTTATATCTGTTTATAGGTACAAAGAAATGCAGATATATAGGTGCTTTTATCATCGTGGTAGTGTTTGGCATTCAAAGGCAGTGTTAGTCCGGGTATTGCATTGCAATACTCTTACGGGTAGGTCTTTACTTTGTAAAGAGATTTTTATTAACGGATTTATGCAAAAGCATCTTGACAGAATGGACACTAAGCAGAACGGCATCGAGCCGTTTTTCCCTGCTACATTTAATCCGTCCCGAAGGGCGGATTTTTGTGTTCATCAGAACACGGCAAGTTGTGTTTTGAGCATCTCGAAACGATTTCGGATGCTCAAAACAACTTGCCCTGCCGGGGGCTGAAAAACACCTTCCGAAGTCAGGGTTTTGTGTAAATTATAAATGGATTTGTGATGAACGAAAACAACAGAAAACAATTAAAAAAGACCGGACGCCGACCTAAAGAAGACCCGGCGAAGATTAGATATACAATTTCCTTTAATGAAGAAGAGCACAGCCGATTTCTTTCGCTCTTTGACCAGTCGGGAATGCTGGTAAAGGCACATTTTATAACGTCCTGCATCTTTGAAAAAACGATAAAGACCATTCAAATTGATAAAGGAACAGTTGATTTTTATATGCGATTGACTTCGTTTCACAGTCAATTTCGCTCGGTCGGTGTAAATTATAACCAAGTTGTAAAGCTATTGTACAAGAATTTTTCAGAGAAAAAAGGATCTGCCTACCTCTATAAATTGGAAAAACAGACGATTGAAATGGTATTGTTATGCCAAAAAATCATTCAGCTAATCGAAGAATTTGAAGCAAATCATCTAAAAAAACAGGTCTAAAAATGATAGCAAAAATTGGAAGGAGCAGTAACTTATATGGTGCTTTGGCATACAATAATCTTAAAGTGGAAAAGGAAAACGGACAAATTCTGTTTGCCAATAAGATAATTGAAACACCAAGCGGGCATTATTCTGTAGCACAATTGAGCCAATCTTTTACGCCTTATCTTATTGCAAATCGAAATACCGAAAAACATACGTTGCATATTTCGCTCAATCCCGACCCGAAAGATAATGTTAGTGATGAAAAATTTAGAGAGTTGGCAGAGCAGTATATGCGTGAAATGGGTTATGGCGAACAGCCTTTTGTCGTGTTCAAGCATACTGATATCGACAGAATGCACATACATATTGTTTCGGTTTGTGTGAATGAAGAAGGCAAAAAGATTTCAGATAAATTTGAGAAAATGCGGTCTATGAATGTGTGTCGAGAACTCGAAAGGCAACACGGATTGGTATCTGCAACAGATAAGGAACACAAGCAGAACGATAAGATTTTTAGCCCTGTGAATTACCAGAAAGGTGATGTAAAAAGTCAGATAGCTTCGGTACTTCGCCATTTACCGAAATATTACCAATATCAGACATTGGGCGAATACAATGCATTGCTTTCGTTATTCAATATTACTACTGAAAAAGTGACAGGCGAACTACAAGGTAAACTCCAACAAGGACTATTATATTTCGCATTGAACGATAAAACTGAAAAAGTAAGTCATCCTTTCAAAGCTTCCTTATTCGGGAAAAATGCAGGGCTTTCAACTTTGGAATTGCATTTTGCGAAATGCAAAGAGGTTTTAAAAGACCACCGGACAAAATCAACCATTAAAGCTGCCGTAACTATTGCTCTAAAATCAATAAGTGATGAGCAGGCTTTTAAGAAGCAGTTAAGTGAACAGGGCATTAATGTAGTGGTGCGTAGAAATGATACAGGACGTATTTACGGAATAACTTTTATAGACCACAATTCTAAAACGGTTTGGAACGGTTCACGTTTAGGCAAAGAACTTTCTGCCAATACCTTTGATGCTTATTGGAATAATAATATCAAACCCGATATCAAAGAACCTGTTGAACTACAATCGAAAATATCAAGACCGAACGATGCAAATCTTCCTGCGGAAAAACCTCATCATTTATTCGATTTCATGAATACTGAAAAACACGAAGACGGCTTGATTGAAGCATTTGGCGGATTGTTACCCGAAGCACAGGGCGAAGATTATGAGGAACTGGATTTTGCCGATAAAATGAAGAAGAAGCGGAAACGGACAAGAAGTCAGAGGTAACCGAAAGCCAAACACTGCCTCTCACCGCCATTGACGACCACTTTCCTCAAGCCATTATTTACAGTCTTTAAATTCACGCCCGAACATTAAAAATTAAAATAATGCAGGGAGAAGATGATTTACGAGGACTTGCCAAGATTATGGCTTTTATGCGGGCAGTCAGCATTCTTTTGGTACTTATGCACCTTTATTGGTTTTGTTATGGTTTCTTTATAGAACGTGGCTGGACACTGGAACTCATCAACAAAATATTAGGCAATTTTCAACGGACCGCTAGATTGTTTTCGCATACCTTATATACCAAAGTATTTGCTTTGGTATTGCTGGCTTTGAGTTGTTTGGGAACCAAAGGTGTTAAAAATGAAAAAATAACTTGGACTAAAATTTATGTGGCTTGGGGAATTGGCTTTGTCCTGTTTTTTCTGAACACACCTTTACTAAAGTTATCATTAAACACAGCTACATTCCTTTATGTCCTTACCACAGGTTTAGGCTACATCGCTTTGATGGTAGCTGGCGTTTGGATGAGCCGTTTACTTCGCACCAACCTGATGGACGATGTTTTCAATAATGAAAACGAAAGCTTTCAGCAGGAAACCAAATTGATGGAAAATGAATATTCTGTCAATCTTCCCACAAAATTTTATTACAAAAACAAATGGAATAACGGATGGATTAACATAGTCAATCCTTTTCGGGCAACCATTGTTTTAGGAACGCCAGGTTCCGGAAAATCGTATGCTATCGTAAACAACTATATCAAGCAACAGATTGAGAAAGGGTTCTCAATGTACATCTACGATTTTAAATTTGACGATCTTTCTACCATTGCCTATAACCATTTACTGAAGCATAAGGATAAATACGAAGTACAGCCCAAATTCTATGTGATCAACTTTGATGACCCTAGAAAAAGCCACCGTTGTAATCCACTCAATCCTGATTTTATGACGGACATCTCTGACGCTTACGAAGCAGCATATACCATAATGCTGAACCTCAACCGAAGCTGGATACAAAAGCAGGGCGATTTCTTTGTGGAAAGTCCAATTATTTTGTTAGCAGCAATTATCTGGTATCTCAAAATCTATGATAATGGGAAATACTGCACCTTTCCACACGCCATTGAATTACTGAACAAGAAGTATTCGGATGTATTCACTATCCTTACTTCATATCCTGATCTAGAAAATTATCTTTCGCCGTTTATGGATGCGTGGCAAAGTGGTGCACAAGACCAATTACAGGGGCAGATTGCATCAGCAAAAATTCCTTTATCAAGAATGATTTCGCCACAATTGTATTGGGTAATGACTGGCGATGATTTTTCACTGGACATCAACAATCCCAAAGAACCGAAAATCCTTTGTGTTGGAAACAATCCCGACCGTCAAAATATTTATTCGGCAGCTTTGGGATTGTATAATTCAAGGATTGTCAAACTCATTAATAAAAAAGGGCAATTAAAGAGTTCTGTTATTATTGATGAGTTGCCCACTATTTATTTTCGTGGATTAGATAATCTTATTGCAACTGCCCGAAGTAATAAGGTGGCAGTTTGTTTAGGCTTTCAGGATTTTTCGCAATTGATAAGGGATTATGGCGATAAAGAAGCAAAGGTTATCCAAAACACTGTGGGCAATATATTTTCGGGCCAGGTAGTTGGCGAAACTGCAAAGAGCCTTTCGGAAAGGTTCGGGAAAGTATTGCAAAAGCGTCAAAGTATATCAATCAACCGAAATGATACGTCAACTTCCATTTCTACACAATTAGATAGTCTTATTCCAGCTTCCAAAATTTCAACACTAACACAAGGTATGTTTGTGGGGTCTGTATCCGATAACTTTGATGAACGTATCGAGCAAAAAATATTTCACGCTGAAATTGTTGTGGACAATGAAAAAGTTGCCGCAGAAACTAAAGTTTATCAGGAGATACCGCAAATCTTATCCTTTGTTGATGTGCAGGGTGAAGATAAAATGAAACAAGAAATCGAAAGCAATTATCGCCAAATAAAAAAAGACATCGTTCTAATTATTGCAACGGAATTGGAAAGGATTAAGAATGATCCGGATTTGCAACATTTGGTGCAATAGGGATAAACATCACTAAATATTTTTTTAAACAATTTTGGTAGTTAAAATATTAATCGTAATATTGCGATGTATAATTATAGATAAAAATGGGAGTTACAAAAACTGAAATATTTACGGAACAGCAGAACCGTTTAGCAACTTCGCTAAAGGCATTGGCTCATCCTGCACGCATAGCTATCCTACAATATATCATTAAACAAAATACCTGTATTTGTAATGACTTGGTAGAGGAATTGGGATTGGCACAAGCTACCATTTCGCAGCATTTGAAAGAACTAAAAAACATTGGTATTATTAAAGGAAATATAGAGGGAACCAGTGTATGCTACTGCATTGATGAAAATGTTTGGCAACAGATTAAGAAGGAACTCAATACTTTCTTCGTTGACGATATAGGTATTGATAAATGCTGCTAAGCATTTATTTTGACTAAATCAATCGCAACAATGCAATATAACAATTAAATAATAGAATTATGAAACTATCAAAAATCAAAGAAATCTTACCAACATTAGAGAATGTTGAATTTCAATTAGAGAACGGAACATTTGTTCCTGAACATTTCCACGTTACCGAAGTGGGGCAAATCAATAAAAAATTTATTGATTGTGGCGGTGTAATCCGCAATGAAAAAGTAGTCAACTTTCAGTTGTGGAATGCTGACGATTTCGAACATAGATTGAAGCCAACCAAGCTATTAAACATCATCAAACTATCCGAAGAAAAATTAGGTATGGAAGATGCTGAAATTGAAGTAGAATATCAAAGTGATACTATCGGGAAATATGATTTGGATTTCAACGGAAAAACATTCGTACTGAAAAGTAAAACAACAGCTTGTCTTGCTCAGGATGCTTGCGGTATTCCTGTCGAAAAGCAAAAAATAAAATTATCAGCGTTGAATAATGCTTCCTGTACACCTAATTCAGGCTGTTGTTAAACCCTTTAAATCAATCAAAATGTATAAGAATTTAGTTGAAACAATAAACAATGTTGTTGCTTTTCAAAGCATAAGTGAAGAGCGAAAAAGCACATTGCAACCGCTGATAGATTTTGTACAGCAAAAAGTAAATGACAAGCAGGAAATAAATATCAATTTCATTTGTACCCACAATTCCCGAAGAAGCCATTTATCGCAGGTTTGGGCACAGGTAGCAGCAGCACACTATGTTATCCCAAAGGTACATTGTTATTCGGGTGGTACAGAAGAAACGGCATTATTTCCGAAAATTGCAGAAACATTGACCAGTCAGGGGTTTAGTATTTTCAAAATAGCCCACAATAATAATCCTGTATATGCCATAAAGTATAGTGATAATTCTTTGCCGATTGTTGGTTTTTCTAAAAAATATGATAGCCCTTTCAACCCTGTATCAGAATTTGCTGCTATTATGACCTGTTCACAGGCAGACGGCGGATGCCCTTTTATTGCAGGAGCAGAAAAGAGGATACCTATCACATTTGAAGACCCTAAAATTTCAGACAATACACCGGAACAGACACAGGTTTATGCCGAAAGAAGTTTACAGATAGCAACGGAAATGTTTTATGTCTTTTCAAAAATCAGCAGATAATCAATGCAACCAAAACTAAAATTTCTCGACCGTTACCTAACCTTATGGATATTCCTTGCAATGGCAGTAGGTATAGGATTGGGATATATATTTCCCGGTATCTCAAAAATTACAAACGCTCTATCCGTGGGCACTACAAATATTCCGTTGGCAATAGGTTTAGTATTGATGATGTACCCACCATTGGCAAAGGTTGATTATTCATTATTGCCTATGGCATTTAAGGACAAAAAAGTAATCAGTATATCATTATTACTGAATTGGATTATTGGACCTGTTTTAATGTTCGTATTAGCCATTCTGTTTTTAAGAAATGAGCCGGATTATATGATAGGCTTAATATTGATAGGTTTGGCAAGATGTATCGCAATGGTTATCGTATGGAATGATTTAGCAAAAGGCAACAGGGAATACGCCGCCTTATTGGTCGCATTAAACAGCATCTTCCAGATATTTACTTACAGTTTTTTAGTTTGGTTATTCATCAACGTATTACCTGCAAAATTAGGATTAGCCAATTTCAATGTAAGCGTACCTATAAAAGATGTGACCGAAAGCGTACTGATATACTTGGGTATTCCATTCTTGGCAGGTTTTTTAAGCCGCTACTTCCTTGTAAAATCAAAAGGAATAGAATGGTATAATCGGAAATTTGTACCCAAAATATCGCCCATTACATTGTATGCTTTACTGTTTACCATCGTATTAATGTTCAGTCTGAAAGGCGATAAAATAGTAGAGTTGCCAATGGATGTGGTAAAAGTAGCTGTACCCTTAATCATCTATTTTGTACTGATGTTTTTTGTGAGTTTCTTTATCAATAAATCCCTTAAAGTTCCTTACGACAAAAACGCATCCATCGCATTTACAGCCACAGGAAACAATTTTGAATTGGCAATAGCTGTTGCAATAGCTGTTTTCGGCATTCATTCGCCACAGGCATTTGTGGGCGTTATCGGCCCACTGGTGGAAGTTCCGGTACTCATATTATTGGTAAAGGCAAGTTTATGGCTAAAGAAAAAATATTATAAATAGGAAAATAGCCAGTGCTTTGAATGATGGTATGCGGTAATGCACATTAGCAAATTACTTGAGCATTCTTCCTATCTGCAAACAGTAGGTATATACAAAATTATAAGTGAATAATTAGACAAGCAGAGAATAAATAGGTCGATTGACAACAATTCGACAATTATCAGGAAATATTAATTGTAATTTTATAGAGCCGTAATATAATTTCAAATAAACCCCAAAATATATGACAACACTCTTTATAAAAAATATGGTTTGCAACCGTTGTATTATGGTAGTGCAGAATGAATTGGAGAAGCTTGGATTGACTGTGAAAAATATAAAGCTGGGAGAAGTTACCTTGGACAAAGAATTACCTGAAAACGTTAAAACCAATTTAGTGAAAGCACTGACTGTATTAGGCTTTGAATTAATAGATGATAAAAAAAGCCGAATTATAGAAAAAATAAAAAATATTATTATTGACCTCGTTCATCATCAGGATGGAGAAACAAAATACAATTTGTCGGATGTTTTAAATAGCAAGATACACCACGACTATAATTATCTCTCTAATTTATTTTCAGAAATTGAAGGCACTACTATCGAAAAATATTTTATTGCCCAAAAAATAGAGAAGGTAAAAGAATTATTGGTATATGATGAACTGTCTTTGAGTGAAATTGCTTTCCGTTTAAATTACTCAAGTGTAGCCTATTTAAGCAACCAATTCAAAAAGGTAACAGGACTAACGCCAAGTCATTTCAAGCAAATACGGGAAGATAAAAGGAAGTCTTTGGATAAGGTCTAAGTAAATCTTACAAATCATTCCCAAAATTCCACAACGAAAAAATGGAAACAATATGGAACTTTGTATCACAATAAAACTCATACAAAATGGTACACAAATATCAAGTAACAGGTATGACCTGTGGAGGTTGCGAAGCAAAGGTGAAATCGGCTTTATTAAAGGTTGAAAATGTGACAAATGTTGAAGTTTCAAAAGATGAAAACTCAGCTACCCTCACTATGGATAAACACATTCCAACTACACAATTGCAAAAAGCATTAACCGCTGTTGGAAAATATACCATAGAAATGAGCAATAACAAAAGCCCACAACATACCACGACAAATGAACCAGTGGCAAAATCCTGCTGCTCCGCTCATTCTCACGATGATAAAACAATCGAAGTGACTAGCAATATAAAAGGCAAATACTATTGCCCAATGCATTGTGAAGGCGATAAAACCTATGATAAAGCTGGCGATTGCCCTGTTTGTGGAATGCATTTGGTAAAAGAAGCAGAATTGAATGTAAAGAAAACGATGTACACCTGCCCAATGCATCCCGAAGTTATTCAAGATAGTCCGGGTTCATGTCCTATATGCGGAATGGATTTAGTACCCATGGAACCAAGCGATTCCGAAGAAAAAAAAACCTATCTGGATTTGCTTAAAAAAATGAAAATTGCAACCCTCTTTACGGTGCCAATTTTCATTATTGCCATGATGGAAATGGTGCATAACAATCCGTTATTTCAAATAATGGACAGTAACATGTGGAACTGGGTGCAATTTCTGTTTTCAATTCCTGTTATTTTCTATGCTGGTTGGATGTTTTTTGTACGAGCTTGGAAATCCATAATCACTTGGAATCTAAACATGTTTACCCTTATCGGAATAGGAACTGGAGTTGCATTTTTGTTTAGTATTGTAGGAATGCTGTTTCCGAATATCTTTCCCGAAGAATTTAAAACCGAACACGGAACCATTCATCTTTATTTTGAAGCGGCAACAGTAATCATTACACTGGTCTTGTTGGGACAATTGTTAGAAGCAAGAGCACATAGCCAAACCAGTGGAGCTATAAAAGCGTTATTACAATTAGCGCCAACCGAAGCTACTTTGATTGGTGAAGGGGGCGATAAAGTGATTTCCATTCATGATATTAAGAAAGGTGATTTATTACGCGTAAAACCAGGAGATAAAATTCCAGTTGACGGAAAAATAACCGATGGTGAAAGCAGTATTGATGAAGCAATGATTACAGGAGAACCAATTCCCGTTGACAAAAAGAAAGACGATAATGTAATTTCGGGAACAATCAACGGGAACAAATCATTTGTAATGATGGCCGAAAAAGTAGGTTCTGAAACATTACTTTCTCAAATTGTACAAATGGTTAACGATGCTTCTCGTTCAAGAGCACCCATTCAAAAATTAGCCGATAGTATTTCTAAATATTTTGTACCCATTGTAGTAATCATTTCAGTAATTACTTTTTTTGTTTGGGCACTATTTGGTCCAGAACCAGCGAAGGTTTATGGATTTATAAATGCCATTGCAGTTTTAATCATAGCTTGTCCTTGTGCTTTAGGTTTAGCCACGCCGATGTCTGTGATGGTGGGTGTGGGCAAAGGAGCACAATCTGGAGTATTAATTAAAAATGCCGAAGCCTTAGAAAATATGAATAAGGTGGATGTTTTAATAACAGATAAAACAGGAACGCTAACAGAGGGAAAACCTTCGGTAGAAAAAATTTACGCATCAACTAATAACGAGGATGATTTATTGCAAAATATAGCTTCCTTAAACCAATACAGTGAACATCCATTGGCACAAGCAGTAGTCAATTATGCCAAAACAAAATCTATTTCATTAATTGGAGTCAAAGATTTTGAAAATGTTACAGGAAAAGGAGTTACAGGAACGGTTACCAATAGAAAAGTAGCATTAGGCAATAAAAAACTAATGGAACAGGTTAAGGCAACTATTTCTGACGATTTAGAAAACAAAATTATTGCAGAACAAAAACTTGGTAAAACGGTTTCTTACATTGCTGTTGATGGTGTTACAGTTGGTTTTGTTTCAATTACCGATGCGATAAAAACTTCGAGTGCAGCAGCGATAAAAGAACTAATGCTTCAAGGTGTAGAAGTAATTATGCTTACTGGTGACAATGTTAATACAGCCAAAGCAGTAGCGGATGAATTAGGTTTGTCTTCCTATAAAGCAGGATGCTTACCCGAAGATAAACTCAACGAAATTAAACGTTTACAAGCAGAAGGGAAAATTGTAGCTATGGCTGGTGATGGTATAAATGATGCTCCGGCATTAGCACAAGCCAATATCGGAATAGCTATGGGAACTGGAACCGATGTAGCCATAGAAAGTGCCAAAATAACTTTAGTAAAAGGCGATTTATTAGGTATCGTTAAAGCAAAAAATTTGAGCCATGCTGTTATGAAAAACATCAAACAAAACTTATTCTTTGCCTTTTTCTACAATGTGCTTGGTGTTCCAATTGCAGCAGGTATTTTATATCCGTTTTTCGGAATTTTATTATCACCAATGATTGCAGCTTTAGCAATGTCTTTAAGTTCTGTATCAGTAATCGTAAATGCATTGCGATTACGCAGTTTTAAACTTTAATGAATTATTCAATAAACAAAATGGAAAAGAATTAAGACTTACAATTCAAAACAAATATTAACTGTGGTGGATGTGTAGCATCTGTAAAACCTCATTTGGATAATGCCGATGGTATAGCCATTGGGAAGTAGATGCAACTAAAGACAAGGTGCTTACCGTAAAATCGGAAGGAATTACACAAGAACAGGTAATTGAAACTGTACAGAAAGCAGGTTTTAAGATAGAACCATTAAACAAAGATAATTTCCTTATCCTAATACCTGTTTAGTTATTTAACTTGTAACAAACACTTTAGGTAATTAACTGTATATTTATTTTAATAAGCATAAAAAGGACTATGCAGACTAGTGATTTGGACATTTTATCTATAATTCTGTGTTTGCAGTTCACGAAAGTGCAAAATATAGCAATTAAAAGAAATAATTTCATAATTTTGTAGTGTTGAAAAATTTGAGTAAACATATCAGCTTTGTCATCTTACTATGTTTGGGCTTTTTCCTAATGCCAAGCATAAGCTATGCTTGTGCAAAAAAAGCAAGTAAGACAGAGCAAAAATCCTGCTCAAAAGACCAATCTGCAAAAGCAGAACATAAAAGCAGTTGTAAGGACAAGTCCTGTAAAAAATGTAAAGATAGTCACGACTGCGACGGCAATTGTAAGCACAGTTCTTGTGGATGCAGCACTTCTTCATCTTCTGTAAGCTTACCAATACCAATAGATTTAAAAACAGCTAACCCTTTTGCTGAAATTAAAAAGCAAAAATTCGGTTTCAAAGAAGCCTACTATTCTTCAGGCTACTCTTCCATTTGGCAACCACCTAAAATAAGCTAAAACGATGGCTTGTTAGCCATACGTGTGCCTTGTCGAAAGCTGAATCCAGTTTTCGCAAACTCTTCGTATATCTTATTAAATTAAAAAAAATAAAAATGAAATCAATATCAAAAATATTGATGGTAATCACCGTATTACTATCAGCTGTAAACAGTTTTGCACAAATCAAAAATGCAAAAACAGAAACTGTAAAAATATATGGCAACTGCGAAATGTGTAAAACAACCATCGAAAAAGCAGGAAATTTAAAAAATGTAGCCACGGTAGATTGGAATAAAGATACCAAGATGGCTACACTCAACTATGATGGTAAAAAAACAAATCAGGACGAAATATTGAAACGCATTGCCTTAGCAGGTTATGACAGTGAGAAATTTTTGGCTCCAGATGATGTATATGCAAAATTATCCGACTGTTGCCAGTATAAAAGGGAACTAAAACCAGTTGCAAAAACCAGAGATGCAGGTATGGATATGAAAGCAGAACACGGTAACCACAACCCAAAAGAAATGGCAACTACCCAAATCGTTCCACAACTGAAAACTGTTTTTGATAACTATTTTTCAGTGAAAGATGCGTTGATAAAAACTGATGCAGGTACTTCATCTGCAAAAGCTTCTGAACTGGTAAAAGCAATTAAAGCAGTAGAAATGACAAAACTTTCCAACGAAGAACATACCGTTTGGATGAAAGTAATGAAAGATTTAACTGCTAATGCAGAAAAAATTGCTGTAGCAAAAGATGTTACCAAACAAAGAGAAATTTTCGCTTTACTGGCTAATAATATGTACGAATTAGCCAAAGTTTCAAAACAAGAAACACCTGTTTATTATCAGCATTGCCCAATGTACAATAATGGTAAAGGAGCAAATTGGCTAAGCAAAGAAGAAGCAATTAAAAATCCG
The DNA here is from genome assembly GCF_024171535.1 of Flavobacterium sp. HSC-61S13. GTDB lineage: Bacteria > Bacteroidota > Bacteroidia > Flavobacteriales > Flavobacteriaceae > Flavobacterium. Next base: position 207,925 of record NZ_JALJZV010000001.1, read on the forward strand.
TATTACGGCTCCAAAATGCTTACTTGCGGAAGCGTACAGGAAACTATTAATAACAAATAAAACGCTATTGTTATGGAAAGTATGGAAAACCAACACGAAATGCAACATAACCATAAGAATGAAAAGCATAATACTAATCACTCTTTAGCAATGTACAAACGCTTTGCTGTAATGGCTGTTGCTATGTTCATAGCTATGTACTTCATTATGTATGCTATGATTGACGGCTTACAGAACCTTATCCTGAACATCAATAATTTGTATATGACTTTGCTGATGGTTTCTGCAATGTTGATTATAGAACTATTGATAATGAAAGGAATGTATGAAAGCAAAAAAATCAACTGGGCAATCATAACGGTTTCCCTTGCGATTGGTATCTTTTCTTGGTTTGGTATTCGGGAGCAATTATTTGTGGGCAATAAGGAGTTTGTAAAAGGTATGATACCGCATCACGCAGCAGCAGTATTGATGTCTGAAAAAGCTAAGCTTACCGACCCCGAATTGATACGGTTACAAAAAAACATACTGGAAACACAGGCACAAGAAATCGAATTTATGAAGCGTAAGCTAAATGAATTTGAAAACAAATAAATAAGATAAATTTCTTCAATAATATCAAAAATAAATAAAATGAAAAATATAATTTTCTCAATCATTACATTAGTAACAGTTGCAGCGGTAACAATTTCCTGCAATCAATCTTCAAATAAAAATAGCGACCAGCAAGCTAATGATAGCACAACAATTGCTGCAACTCCGGAGTTACAATCACCTACACACAATGATACGGTAGCAACTGTTACTTCAACGGATACGTCTTCTCAAGAAGCAGAAAAATCCGATGTGAAGCAAGCTCAAAAGTTTACTATCGCACCTATAATTAAGGATTATTTGGCTTTAAAAAATGCACTTGTTGCAGATAATGACAAAGCAGCTGCTAACGCAGGAAAGCAATTGTTTATTACCTTAAAAAATGTGGATATGAACGCTATCCCAGCGAATAAACATAAAGAATATATGGAAATAGCGGAAAATGCCAAAGAAAATGCAGAGCACATTAGTGACAATGCTGGTAAAATAGACCACCAGAGAGAGCATTTAGCATCGCTAAGTAAAGATGTTTCTGACCTCATTGCATTGTTTGGAACTACCCAAAAATTATATCAGGATTATTGCCCAATGTACAATGATGGTAAAGGTGCGGTTTGGATTAGCGAAGCTAAGACTATCAAAAATCCTTATTATGGCAGCAAGATGCTTACGTGTGGCTCTGTAAAAAAAGAGTTCTAAAAATGAAGAGAGTATTAAAGATAATGTTGACAATAGTGCTGTTTATTTTTATTGCTATTCAATTTTATCAGCCTGCCCTTAATGTAGATAAAGGGCAGGTTTACATAACTGATTTTACCCAAGTATATAAAATGCCTGTTGAAGTAAAAGCGATGCTTCAAACCTCTTGCTACGATTGTCATAGCAACAATACTAATTATGTTTGGTACGACTATATACAACCTGCAAGAGCATTGGTAGAAAACCATATCAAAAACGCAAAACAGGATTTGAATTTTAATGAATGGGGTACTTACTCAAATCGGAAACAGGAAAGATTATTAAACTCAATTAAAGAACAAATCGAAACCAAGCAAATGCCTTTATCATCATATACAATAATGCATGAAAATGCAAAACTAAATGATGAGCAAATCAAAGTATTAACCAATTGGTTAAAAGAGCAGGACTAAGTTTCATTAATAAAAAAATATTAAAATGAATATACCCAAAAACATTACCACAAGGTTGCTACAGGCAGTTATCATACTGTTGTGTTCGCAATCTCTTTTTGCACAAAAGGTGGTTCGTTACGACCTTTATGTAAAAGACACACTTGTAAACTATGCAGGCAAAGAAAAAAGAGCCATTGCCGTAAATGGTCAAATACCAATGCCAACGCTCACTTTTACCGAAGGCGATACAGCCGAAATTGTTGTACACAACCAATTAAAAGAAAGTACATCACTACATTGGCACGGTGTGTTCCTACCCAATAAAGAAGATGGTGTGCCTTGGCTTACACAAAAACCAATTGAACCAGGAACAACATACACCTATCGTTTCCCGATTATCCAAACCGGAACGCATTGGTATCATTCACATTCGGGCTTGCAAGAGCAGATTGGTATGTATGGTAGTTTTATAATGAAGAAAAAGGATGATGATAAAACCTTTAGAAAAGGAATTGATGATTTACCTACCGTTCCTATTATTTTAAGTGAATGGACAAACTTAAATCCCGATAACATCAACCGAATGTTGCATAATGCCAATGATTGGTCTGCCATCAAAAAAAATGCAACACAGTCTTACACAGAAGCCATTAGAGAAGGACATTTTAAAACAAAAATAAAGAACGAATGGAAACGTATGTTGGCAATGGATGTAAGCGATGTTTATTATGACAAAATTTTAATCAACGGAAATCATACGACCGATTTAAAAACGGTTGATGGCAAAACTCTAAAAGCAGGCGACAAAGTACGATTGCGAATTTCAAACGGTGGTGCTTCGTCCTATTTTTGGTTGCGGTATGCAGGCGGTAAAATTACCGTAGTTGCAAATGACGGCAACGATGTAGAACCTGTGGAAATAGATAGATTAATCATTGCCGTTTCTGAAACTTACGATATTGTAGTCACCATTCCTGAAGATGGTGTTGCTTATGAATTTTTGGCTACTACCGAAGACAGAACACAATCTGCAAGCTATTTTGTGGGTAATGGCATCAAACAACTCATTTCTCCACTTCCCAAATTGAAATATTTTGAAGGAATGAAGATGATGAACGATATGATGAAGATGGACGGTAACCTTGACGATATGGGAATGAAAATGAGCCTGAACCAAATGGATATGAATGTGGTAATGTATCCAGAAATTACAGGCGATTCTAAGCAGAAAGAAGACCATAGCCAACACAATATGAATATGGAAAATGACCCCAACCGTTACAATGCAAATGCTTTGGGAGAAATCAAAACGCTAAATTATGCAATGCTACAATCGCCATACAACACAACACTACCAAAAGATGCACCAGTAAGGGAACTCAAATTTACTCTTACAGGAAATATGAACCGCTATGTGTGGAGTATGGATAATAAAATACTTTCAGAAGTTGATAAAATACCTGTTAAAAAAGGCGAAATTCTACGAATTACCATTCATAATAACTCGATGATGCGCCACCCGATGCACTTGCACGGTTTTGATTTTAGGGTAATCAATGGCAAAGGCGAAAATTCGCCCTTAAAAAATGTGTTGGATATAATGCCAATGGAAACTGATACCATTGAGTTTTTAGCAAACGAAGAAGGAGATTGGTTTTTCCACTGTCATATCCTTTATCATATGATGGGCGGAATGAATAGAGTTTTTGCAGTGGATGACTACCAAAACCCATACTTACCCAACAAAAAACAAGCCTACAATAAATTGCAAAGAGAAAGCAATATGCCACATTTTATGGCTCAAAACGATTTTGCAACCAATGGAAATGATGGTGATGCAATGGTTCAAAATGCAAGATGGTCTTTAGGGACAGAATGGCGTTTAGGTTACAATGATATGCACGGTTACGAGGTGGAAACCCATTTAGGAAGATATATAGGAAAAACGCAATGGCTTATGCCGTTTATTGGTTTTGATTGGCGTTATCGTAAAATGGGAATGGACGAACACGAAACAAATTTGTTTGGGCAAAAAAATGAGAAGGATACACGTAGAGCCTTTAGTTTAGGTTTTATGTACACATTGCCAATGTTAGTCAATTTTCAGGCAGAGGTATATCACGATGGAATTGTTCGTTTGTCATTAATGCGGGAAGATATTCCAATTTCCAAAAGAATAAGAGCAGGATTTATGGTTAATACTGATATGGAATATATGGCAGACCTAAAGTACATCATCAACAAAAACATTGGCATCCGTACACATTACGATAGCGATATGGGTTTTGGAGTGGGGCTCGCACTGAATTATTAGTAAACAGTGTATATAATACGAATTAAGGGTTAAAACCATCAATTAATTTGCGGTTTATTACAAAAAATTAAATATTGCAAAACCATAACTATTAAGACCCAACCCTTAATTCGTATTAATAAGAAATTATATTGTAGATTAAATAGCAAAACCGTTAGTTTGAACACCCATTTTAACATAGCCTCTCGATTTTGGAGTAAATGGCAATAGGAATTGATCATTATGAAAAATGAAGAAAATATTTTACAACAAAGAAATATTAAACCCACAGCAATGCGTTTGTTGGTAATAGAAAAATTGTTGAAACTGCAATATGCCATCAGTCATAAGGAATTAGCAGAACAGTTTGAAAATGCAGATAATGTTACGCTATTCAGAACGCTGAAAACTTTTTTAGAGCACAAACTTATCCATACTATTGACGACGGAACAGGAGTTGTAAAATATGCACTTTGTCAATCGGGTTGCAATTGCAAACCTTCAGAACAGCATACGCATTTTCATTGCTCCCAGTGCCAGCGAACTTTTTGTCTTACCGATACCGAAATTCCAAACATCAATATTCCACTAAATTTTAAATTAGAAGGCATCAATTTGGTACTTAAAGGACGGTGTGACAGATGCAACTAAAATACTATGAAACTTTGCAATCCGATTGCAAAGTTTATTTTTCTATATTTGCACTATAAATGAGATGGATAATCACAATATGGACTTTTTACCTAATGGTACTTTTTTCATTGCCTTGTAGCGATGGAAGTAATCAGTGTGAAGATACCATTCCTAAAATTGAAACCGTTCAATCTCACGACCACAACAAAGATAGCGATGACAATTGCGGTCCTTTTTGTTATTGCAATTGTTGTAGTATAAGTATTACTACTTACCATTTCAAACCTTTTGAAATCAAGCAACCTAAACCCACTCTTATTGTTAAAAAAATTACACTTCGTGATTTTACTTTAATTTCCTTCTACTCAGGAAGTATTTGGCATCCTCCCAAATTTACTGTTTAATTTTTTCAGATTTTCTTAATGCTATTGATGGTTTGTTGCAAGCCTCAGTAATTGTATGCCTTTTATTGGCTTTACGGTACTGTTAGCGTGTTCGTGTTATGTGTTTTCTATGAATGTTTGTTTATAGAAATAATTACAGGCATTATCCACTTCATCCAATAGTTATTTGATTATCTGTTGGCTTCTTATGGCAAGAGGCAATAATTTATTTATCAAAAAATTAAACAGATACACGTGTTAGATAACATTATAAAATTTAGTATTCAGAACAAGCTCGTCATTGGGATAATGACCTTGTTACTCATCATTTGGGGAGTGTGGAGTGCCACAAAACTACCCATTGATGCCGTACCCGATATTACTAATAATCAGGTGCAAATAATTACGGTTTGCCCTACATTGGCAGGGCAAGAAGTAGAACAATTAGTAACCTTCCCTATTGAGCAAAGCATTGCCAATATTCCAGATATAGAAGAAACAAGGAGTATTTCAAGATTTGGCTTATCGGTAATTACAGTAGTATTTAAAGATAAAGTAGACATTTATTTTGCCCGTCAGCTTATCAATGAAAAACTAAAAGAAGCAGAGGAAAATATACCTAAAGGTATTGGCAAGCCAGAACTTGCACCAGTAAGTACCGGATTGGGAGAAGTCTATCAATACATCATCCATCCGAAAAAAGGCAGTGAAAAAAAATACAATGCAAAAGACCTACGCACAATGCAGGATTGGATTGTAGCAAGACAATTATATGGAACTCCCGGAATTGCCGAAGTAAATAGTTTTGGTGGCGAACTGAAACAATATGAAGTAGCAGTAAATCCCAATCGCTTAAAAGCTATGGGGGTAAGTGTTACCGACATTTTTACCGCATTAGAAAAAAACAATCAAAATACTGGTGGTGCATATATCGACAAAAAACCAAACGCTTATTTCATCCGAGGTATCGGTTTGGTAACTTCATTGGATGATGTAAAAAATATCAGTGTAAAAAATGATGGCGGCAGTATTCCCATTTTTATAAAAGACGTAGCAGATGTACGTTTCGGAAGTGCTGTACGATACGGAGCAATGACCTACAACGGCGAAGTAGATGCAGTTGGCGGTGTGGTAATGATGTTGAAAGGCGAGAACAGCAATGAGGTTGTAAATCGCATCAAAGAAAAATTGCCTATTATTCAAAAATCCTTACCCGAAGATATAATTATTGAACCCTATTTAGACCGTACAGATTTGGTTGACAGAGCTATGAGTACCGTTGAAAAGAACCTGATAGAAGGCGCACTGATTGTCATTTTTGTATTGGTGCTTTTTTTAGGGAATTTTAGGGCAGGATTGATTGTAGCATCCGCTATTCCTTTGGCGATGTTGTTTGCATTGGCTTTAATGAATGTGTTTGGCGTAAGTGCCAATTTAATGAGTTTGGGAGCAATAGATTTTGGATTAATTGTAGATGGTGCGGTAATTATTGTAGAAGCTACATTGCATCATTTAGGTTTAAGGAAATCTACACAAAGGCTCACACAGCAAGAAATGGATAATGAAGTATTTACCTCAGCTTCCAAAATTCGTAATAGTGCAGCCTTTGGTGAAATCATTATCCTTATAGTTTATATTCCTATTCTTACATTGGTAGGTGTAGAAGGTAAAATGTTCCGTCCTATGGCACAAACAGTAGGTTTTGCAATATTCGGAGCATTGATATTATCTTTAACATATATCCCGATGATGTGCGCTTTGTTCTTATCTAAAAAGCCGATGCTCAAAGAAACCATTTCGGATAAAATGATGAATTGGTTGCAAAAAATGTATCAACCATTATTAGAAAAAGCCATCAAAATAAAATATTGGCTAGTAGGAATTACCGTTGGTATATTTGTTTTTAGTCTTTTCTTATTTAGCAGAATGGGTGGCGAATTTATACCACAATTACAGGAAGGAGATTTTGCCTTCCATTGTATTTTACCACAAGGCAGTTCATTGAGCCAGAGTATAGAAACCTCTATGCAAGCTTCAAGAATTATTAAAGAATTTGATGAAGTAAAAATGGTAGTAGGTAAAACTGGAGCGGCAGAAGTGCCAACGGATCCAATGCCACCCGAAGCTACTGATATGATGATATTGCTAAAGCCTCAAAGCGAATGGAAAAGTGGCAGAAGTTATGATGAATTGGGAGATGCTATCAATGAAAAATTAGAAGCAATACCTGGTGTGTTCTTTGAAAAAAATCAGCCAATACAAATGCGTTTTAATGAGTTGATGACAGGTATTAGGCAAGATGTAGCAGTAAAAATATTTGGAGAAAATTTAGATACGCTTGCCTTGAATGCTGATAAGGTTAGTAAAATTATACAAACAGTAGAAGGTGCTACATCTCCACAAGTAGAACGTGTGAGTGGTTTACCGCAAATAAATATAGAATACGACCGTACACGTTTAGCCAATTATGGGATAACGGTAGAAGATGTAAACAATGTAGTAAGCACTGCATTTGCAGGAAAAAGTGCTGGTGTAGTATATGAAAACGAAAGAAGATTTGAACTGGTAGTTCGGTTGGATAGTGTTTACCGTAACAGTATCGAAGATGTAAACAATTTGATGATACCAACTTCAACTGGTAATCAAATTCCGCTTTCGCAAGTAGCAACTATTGATTACAAATTAGGACCGGCACAGATAAGCCGTGAAGCAGGAAAACGTAGAATTGTAATCGGGTTCAACGTTGCAGACAGGGATGTACAAAGTGTGGTAGAAGAAATTCAGCAAAAATTAAATACACAGGTAAAATTACCACCGGGCTACTATTTCACGTATGGCGGTCAATTTGAAAACTTGCAGGAAGCCAGTAACCGATTAATGATAGCCGTTCCGGTTTCTTTGTTATTGATTTTTGTATTGCTCTATTTCACGTTCCGTTCCTTTAAACAGGCAGGCTTAATATTTACAGCTATCCCAATGAGTGCGATCGGTGGTATATTGGCTTTATTACTTCGTGGTATGCCGTTCAGCATCAGTGCAGGAATTGGATTTATTGCTTTGTTTGGTGTGGCAGTTCTCAACGGAATTGTATTGATAGGCACTTTCAACCAATTAGAAAAAGAAGGTGTAAAAGATGTTTTCAAACGAGTAATAGAAGGAACTAAAATCCGACTGCGACCAGTATTGATGACAGCAACTGTAGCCAGTTTAGGTTTTTTACCAATGGCATTAAGCAGTAGTGCGGGTGCAGAAGTACAAAAGCCTTTAGCCACGGTAGTAATTGGCGGATTAGTTACAGCAACATTCCTTACCCTATTTGTACTGCCATTACTCTATATCATTTTCAATTCAAATATTAAATTAAAAAGAAAGCCACAAGTGAAACCCATTGTAACCATAATTGTATTGCTTTTATCAATGGTAGGCTTTACAGCAAATGCACAGACAAAAAGTTTAACTAACGTTGACGATGCGATAAATATTGCACTTCAAAATAATCAAACCTTAAAAGCTTCAGATTTAGAAATTGATGCCAGCAAAGCTTTGAAAAAAACTGCCGGAGAATTACCAAAACTTGATATTAATGCACAGTTGGGACAGTACAACAGTACCAAATTCGACCAGTCTTTTCAGGTGTCACAAACCATTCCGTTTCCATCATTATTCGGAGCTAAAAAGCAACTGATTAATGCCGAAATAAAAGGTAAAGAATTGCAAAAAAACCTTACTGTATTGGAGTTAAAAAATCAAGTACGTACTTATTATTATCAAATTTTGTACTTGCAACACAATGAAAAACAGTTACAGCAATTGGATAGTTTGTACAACGATTTTATTAAAATAGCCCAGCTTCGTTATAAAACTGGCGACACCAAAAAAGTGGACATCAGCACAGCGGAAGCTAAGAAAGGCGAAATCAATTTATTGCTAAAACAAAATGGAGTGTTCTTATCCAATGCTGTTGCCAATCTGAAAACATTGATGAACACAAAAGACGATTTTACCATTGCAGAAAACGGAATATTTCAGCCTCTACAAATCAGTAATTTGTTGGATAATGAAGTCGTAGAAAATCATCCTGCCATTCAATCTTTGTATCAGGATGCCATTATTGCCGAGCAAACCAAAAAGGTAGAACGTTCGCAAGGTTTGCCCGATTTCACCATTGGTTACGTCAATCAGTCTTTAATTGGTTTTCAAAATGTAAACGGAGCCGAACAATTTTTCAATGGCGGAAACCGATTTAGTTCTGTAAACATTGGTATTGCTATTCCCATCACTTATGGTGCTACCAAAGCCAGAATAAAATCTTTAGATTACAGAAAACAAGCAGCCGAAGCCAATGCACAGCAACAGCAAAAAACATTGGCTACGCAAATGCAAAATGCCTTGCAACAATACCAGCAAGACCTACAGCAGTTCAATTATTTTGAGAAAGAAGCATTGCCAAATGCCAAGGAAATTGTATCAGCAGCACAATTGGGTTACAGAACAGGCGAAATCAGTTATGTAGAATATCTTTTTGCGCTGCAAACTGCCACCGATATTCAGCTGAATTACCTCAAAAGTATTCAGCAGGTAAACCAATCTGTAATCACTATTTATTCATTCATCAATCAATAAGAAAAAATGAAATTCAATATAAATAAAATCACGTTTATAGCAACGATAGTTGTTTTAATATTTAGCTTTTCGGCTTGTAAAAACGATAAGCAAAACGAAGGTCAATCTACAGAAGCAGCAGCAACCGAAAAAGCTGAAGCTCCTCACGAGGAAGAAGCACCAACCATTGCCACACTAACTGAAGAACAAATAAAAACGGTAGGCATACAATTAGGCGTAATAGAGCAAAAAGAATTAACGGCAACCATCCGAGCAAATGGTTTGCTGAAAGTTCCCAATAACAACAAAGCCAACGCAACTTCTTTGTATGGTGGTGTAATAAAAACACTGAACGTACAAATTGGAGATTATGTAAAAAAAGGACAAGTAATAGCCACTATTGCCAATCCGCAGTTTATACAATTGCAGGAAGAATATTTGAGTACTGCCAGCAGAATTACTTTTGCAGAACAAGAATTATCAAGGCAAAAAGAACTTTTCGAAGGCAATGCAGGAGCGAAAAAAAATCTACAAAGTGCCACAGCCGAACTCAATAGTTTACGTACCAGAAGAGCATCTTTGCAACAACAGATACAATTAATGGGCATCAATCCAGGCTCTGTTTCAAATGGTAATCTAAAATCAGCATTGGTTGTAATCAGTCCTTTGAATGGTACGGTTAGTAAGGTTTCCGCTAAAATAGGAAGCTATGTAGATGTATCTTCTCCTGTTATTGAAATTGTAGATAACAGTTCCTTGCATTTGGATTTGAATGTTTTTGAAAAAGATATGCCGATGCTCAAAGTAGGGCAAACTATTCATTTTAGAATAACCAACAATGCAGTAGAAGACTATAATGCTAAAATATTTGCAATAGGCTCATCTTTTGAAAACGAAAGCAAAACAATTGCCACTCACGCCGTGGTACAAGGCAATAAAACAGGACTTATAGACGGAATGAATGTTACTGCCATTGTAAGCCTTAACAACGTAACTACTCCTGCTGTACCCAATGATGCTATTGTAAATGCTGATGGCAAATACTATGTTTTTGTGCAAACCGATAAAAAAGCAGAAGAGCATCACGAAGAAGGCGAAAAAGAAGGAAGCCATAAAGAGAGTGAAGAAGAACATAAGGAAGATAAGTCCAGTAAGAATTTTGAAAAAGTAGAAGTGCTGAAAGGTGTATCTGATATGGGTTATACCGCTGTAACCTTTGTAAACGAAATTCCTGCAAATGCAAAAATTGTGGTAAAAGGAGCCTTTTTTGTAAACGCAAAATTGAGCAATACTGGTGGTCACGAACACTAAAAAAAGAAACTATGATTTGGCTAAATTTTTATTTGCCTTTGTATTTGGTGTTGTATATGATGGTAGCTTTTGTGCTACCGTCATACCGCACCTATAAGCAAACAGGCATCAATCCGATAACATTTGGCAAAACGGATAACGCACACGATTACATCGGTTTTGTAATGAAAGTATTGATAGCCTTGCTTTTTATAGCGGTATTCATTTATTCATTCAGCGATAAAGCATATCAGTATCTAGTACCCATTTCTTATTTAATGAAAGAAGTGTTTATGACAGTTGGATTAATCTTGATACATCTTTCACTACTCTGGATTTCGGTAGCTCAATATCAAATGAGCAACAGTTGGCGTATTGGTATAGATGAAAACAATAAAACCGAATTAATAACAAAAGGCTTATATTCTTATAGCCGAAACCCGATATTCTTAGGAATGATAGTCAGCGTTACCGGAATATTTTTCATACTGCCAAATACAATTACATTTTTCCTGATGCTATCCATTTACATCGTTATCCAAATTCAGATAAGATTGGAAGAAAAATTTTTAGAAAAACAACACGGACAAGAATATTTATCCTATAAACAAACTACTAAAAGATTACTATAATGGAACATAAACATAAATATGATGCACAAGGCAAACAGCTTTGTTGCACACCTCAAGAAGAAAAAATATATACCGATGCCGATGCTAAAATGCTATTGGAAAAACATCACGACGATGATGGACACAACCACGAACACACCGATGATGACGGTCATAACCACGGAAGTACCGATAAATCTACCTTTCAAATGTTTTTACCTGCTATCATCAGTTTTGTATTATTGATGATAGCCATAACTTTCGATAATTGGCTTCCTCAATCTTGGTTTACAGGTTGGATAAGAATTGTTTGGTATGTTGTAGCCTATGCGCCTGTTGGATTGCCCGTAATTAAAGAAGCCTTTGAAAGTATCAGAAAAGGCGATGTATTTTCAGAATTTTTATTAATGAGCATTGCAACCATCGGAGCTTTTTCTATTGGCGAATACCCTGAAGGTGTAGCTGTAATGTTATTTTATGCCGTTGGCGAAGTATTCCAAACCTTAGCCGTAACAAGAGCGAAAGCTAACATTAAAACGTTGCTCGATCAAAGACCAGATGAAGTAACTATTTTAGAAAATAATCAAGCTAAAACCATAAAAGCAGAAACTGCAAGTATTGGCAATATCATCCAACTAAAACCCGGAGAAAAATTAGGGCTAGATGGCGAATTATTATCCGAAACCGCTTCATTCAATACAGCAGCACTTACAGGAGAAAGTAAGCCAGATACCAAAACCAAAGGCGAAACCGTATTGGCAGGAATGATAAATTTAACGACCGTTGCACAAGTAAAAGTGACGACCGCTTATACCGATAGCAAACTTTCTAAAATTTTGGAGTTGGTACAAAATGCCACCGCACAAAAAGCACCGACAGAATTATTCATCCGAAAATTTGCAAAAATCTACACTCCGATTGTTGTGTTGTTGGCAGTGCTAATTACCATAATACCTTATTTTTTTGTGAGCGATTATGTATTTAGTCAATGGTTGTACAGAGCATTGGTATTCTTGGTTATTTCTTGTCCGTGTGCTTTGGTTATCAGTATTCCTTTAGGTTATTTTGGAGGAATTGGAGCCGCTTCCAAAAATGGAATTTTGTTTAAAGGAAGCAACTTTTTAGATGCCATTGCCGATATTAAAAACGTAGTGATGGACAAAACGGGTACAATGACCGAGGGTGTTTTCAAAGTTCAAGAAGTGGTATTAAAATCTGAATTTAATAAAGATGAAATCCTGAAAATGGTCAACGCTTTAGAAAGCCAAAGTACACATCCGGTTGCTACCGCTATCCATCAATATGTAGGTGAAATTGATAGCTCGATAAAGTTAGAAAATACAGAAGAAATTGCAGGTCACGGTTTGAAAGCCAATGTAAATGGAAAAGAATTATTGGTAGGAAATTTTAAATTGATGGATAAATTCAATATCAATTATGATTTAGACCCAACCACAATTGTTTATACCTTAATTGCCATTGCTTACGATAGAAAATTTGCAGGTTACATTACCATTGCCGACAGCATAAAGGAAGATGCACAGCTAACCATTGACAAACTGAAAGCATTAGGTGTAAAAACCACAATGTTAAGCGGAGATAAAAGCACAGTAGTAAAATTTGTTGCCGATAAATTAGGAATTAATAATGCCTTTGGCGATTTATTACCCGAAGACAAAGTAAATAAAGTAAAAGAAATAAAAGCCCAAAACGAAACCGTAGCATTCGTAGGCGATGGCGTGAACGACGCACCAGTAGTAGCTTTGAGCGATGTAGGAATTGCAATGGGTGGTTTAGGAAGTGATGCCACCATCGAAACTGCAGATGTGGTTATTCAGGATGATAAGCCAAGCAAAATCCCGATGGCAATCAATATTGGGAAGCAAACAAAAAAAATAGTTTGGCAAAATATCATTTTAGCATTTGCTGTAAAAGCAATCGTTTTAGTACTTGGCGCAGGTGGTTTAGCCACAATGTGGGAAGCCGTTTTTGCTGATGTTGGTGTGGCTTTATTGGCAATTTTAAACGCTGTACGCATACAAAGGATGAAATTTTAAAGAATAGTTGGTTTTATACAAAATGGGTAGTAATGATAACAGGGGTAGTAGTTTGTAACGTAGTTTTCAATATCTTTGGGAAATGAAACATTTATCATCCATATTAGCATTAATGGTCTTGGTCTTATCGACCTTGCCAGGCTTTATGGAAGATAAATGCTTTGACGTCATACATCAAACAACAAATAGTCAGGAAGAAGATAGCGACGGTTGCGGTATGGAATGTTGCTCGCCTTTTTCTAAATGCAATACCTGTACCGGATTTGTAATTACCTCTTTTTATGCTTTAACAACAAATTCTGCCCAACAACCTGAAAAGAAATTAAGTGTAATAACTGCCTCAGCTGTTTCAGACTTCCTCTCTTCCATTTGGCAACCGCCTAAGATTAATTAATGTTTTTAGTGTCTTCGGCACAATAACAAATTGCGGTGCTACAAACCGTCAATTCTTATTTTTTAAACATTAATAATTTTTCATATAATGAAAAAAATACTCTTTATGTCATTTTTTATGACACTAAATCTCTGTGTCTTTGCACAAAACACATTTAATGCTGTTGTTAGAAACAGTGAAAACAAAAATCCTTTGATTGGTGTGACAGCATCTATAAAAGGAACCTCGCTTGCCGCTACATCAAACGAAAACGGTCAAATCATAATAGTAAATGTTCCTGATGGTGTACAGGAAATACATTTTAGTTACGTAGGCTTTTATGAACGTATTGATACACTGGAATTTCCATTAAAGGACACCAGCGTTATTGAAATCTTACTCAAAGAAAATTCAGAAGAATTGGATGAAGTGGTTATATCTTCTACAAGAAGTACAAGGAGCATACAAAATATTCCAACCCGTATTGAATTTATCGGAAGTGAAGAATTGGGTGAAAAAGGCAATATGAAACCAGGAGATATTCGTATGCTTTTGGCGGAAAGTACAGGTATTCACGTACAAACCACTTCGCCTACCAGTGCCAATGCAAGTATCCGTATTCAAGGACTTGACGGAAGATATACGCAAATCCTGAAAGACGGCTTCCCTATTTTTTCGGGTGCTTCAAGCGGATTAGGTTTGTTGCAAATTCCACCGCTTGACTTAAAGCAGGTTGAAGTTATTAAAGGTTCTACATCTACGCTGTATGGTGGTGGAGCAATAGCAGGTTTGGTAAACCTGATTTCCAAGACACCAACGGAAGAAAGGGATTTGCGTTTTCATTTAAACGGAACATCAGGAGGAGGTTTAGACATCAACGGTTTTTACGGACAGAAGTTTAAGAAAATCGGAACAACCATATTTGCTTCGCATAATAGAAACGGAGCTTACGACCCTGCAAAAATTGGTTTTTCTGCCATTCCAAAATTTGAACGTTTTGTACTGAACCCTAAATTGTTTGTTTATTTCAATGATAAAACAAAAATGAATTTCGGTGTCAATACAACTATCGAAAACCGTTTGGGAGGTGATATGCTTTACATCAAAGGTAAAGGAGATAACACGCATCAGTATTTCGAGAAAAATAAAACACAACGCTATTCCACTCAATTTGTTTTCGACCATTTGATTAATGAAAAAAGTTCTTTTCAAATTAAAAACAGCGTGAGTTATTTTAACCGAAATACAACAATTCCCAACTATCAGTTTGAGGGAACACAAACCGCAACTTTTACAGAAGCAAATTATACCAACAGTACAGAAAAATCGGAATGGGTAGCCGGGGTCAATATTTGGACAGACAATTTTAAAGAAAAGCAGATTACTGCATTTCCGTTGAGGGATTACAGCCAAAACACATTCGGAGCTTTCGTTCAAAATTCTTTTAAGGCTACTGATTGGCTTCAATTAGAAGCGGGTTTAAGAACGGATTACGTGATAGATTACGGAGCTGTATTTTTGCCAAGAGTATCTGCATTGTTTAAGATTGCAAACGGATTGACTTCACGTATTGGAGGTGGATTTGGGTATAAAACACCAACCATTTTTACAGAAGAAAGCGAACGCCTACAATATCAAAATGTAATGCCTATTGACAACAAAATCAATAAATTGGAAAAAAGTTATGGAGCAAATGCAGACATCAATTACCGCACCTACATTGGGGAAGATTGGTCATTTAGCATAAACCAATTGTTCTTTTACACCTATCTGGATAATCCCTTGTTACTTGAAAACCCCTCTGCAAATCTGTATCAGTTCGTTAATTCTCCAGGTTATATTCATACTAAAGGAACAGAAACCAATATTAAAATTGGTTACGATGACCTGAAATTATTTTTGGGATACACTTATACAGATGCTCGATTAAACCAAAATGGAATGACTGTAGAAAGCCCGTTAACGCCAAAGCACCGCATTAATTCCATCCTGATGTATGAAATAGAAGACAAATGGAAAGTTGGTCTGGAAGCCTATTATTTCAGTCCTCAAAAACTGAATAATGGAACTACGGGCAAAGGTTACTTTATTACCGGGTTTATGGCTGAAAAGATTTGGGAAAGATTTTCTCTGTACATCAACTTTGAAAACTTCCTTGACACCCGACAAACACGCTTTGGTAGCATTTATACAGGAACAATAACCAATCCGGTTTTTAAAGACATTTATGCACCTTTGGACGGATTTGTGATTAACGGAGGAATAAAATTCAAGCTTTAAAACAAATGGAAAAAACCATATTCAATATAACTAAAATGGATTGCCCAAGCGAGGAGCAATTAATCCGTATGAAACTGCAAGACTTTGATACGGTAAAAGGATTGGAATTTGATATAGCCAATAGAAAATTGGACGTTTATCACAATGGAAACCCAGAGCCAATTTTTTTGGCTTTGGGAACACTGAACCTAAATACGACATTGGTTTCAACTGAAAAAAGCAATTTTGTTGTTGAAACAGATACAAGCAACAAGCAACGGAAATTACTTTGGATCGTGTTGATTATCAACTTCCTGTTCTTTGGATTGGAAATGTTATTCGGTATTTTTTCAGGTTCAATGGGATTGATAGCCGATAGCTTGGATATGCTTGCGGACAGTGTCGTTTACGCATTGGCTTTAATAGCTGTGGGGGGAACAATCGCCCTAAAAAACAACATCGCCAGATTTGCAGGATACTTCCAAGTCTTACTTGCTATTGTAGGTTTCGTTGAAGTGATCAGACGTTTTATGGGAATTGAAGCTATGCCCGATTTCAAAACAATGATTGTCGTTTCAGTTTTAGCATTGATTGCAAACGTATTTTGCCTTTATCTCTTACAAAAGAACAAAAGTAAAGAAGCGCATATGCAGGCTTCGATGATATTCACATCAAATGATGTCATTATCAATTCGGGAGTTATTGTTGCTGGTCTTTTAGTTAATTGGCTCAATTCAAGTTATCCAGATTTGATTATTGGGGCTATTGTATTTGTAATTGTAGCAAGAGGGGCTTACAGAATATTGAAGTTGGCAAAGTAAATCCCTAAATCTATAATTGCCTTTATCTTAGAAGAATAGGAGATAATAGAAATAAAAAAAGAGTGTTCAGGAATTGTTCTAATAAACATTCCTGAAATCTTTTAACCGATTATGGAAGAAGCTAAGCTATTGCAAATAGGCTCTATAATAATTTCAAAAAAATTCATTAGATGTGATATAGCCTACAAATTACACAGTTTATTTTTTTCTCTAACCCAAATATAGATTTCAAAATAGCCAAATGAACAAATTTTATACAGAAACACTACACAAGCTGGAAACAGAAATCAACGATTTGGAGATTGAAACCGATCACTCTATACAACGGATAGAAGCCGTTATAGGTATCATTCTAAAATGTTTGTCGGAAGTAAAGAAATATGTTCTAAACAGAGGATTTAAGAATATTGGGGAAGAAATCCACTTTTTCAAACATCAGAAGCCTATTATTGTTTCAAAACTTATTTACTACAATGCCATATATAAAATTGAGGCGAAAAAGCCTTATGGAGCAAAACCAGTCAGAAAATATCTTAACAAAGAACTAAAAAAACTCAAAGGGTTCTTTGACAATAACATTGATTTTTATAAATATTACCGCAGTAATAACTCCTTTCTTGACGAAAGATTTTTTGTTCGTGGCAAACACGATATAAAACTATGGTTGGACACAATTTATTTTGAAACTGACCAAAGCTTCTCTACATCCCACGATTATAAAGTAGCTAAAATCGTAGCTAATGATTTGATACAAGTTTACATTGAAAACCAATTGAATACTAAAAACTATAATAAGATTTCTCATGAATCTCCTTTAAACTGGACTGGTAACAAAACAGCATTAACCGAATTGATTTACGCATTATATTCACTAGGCGTATTTGAAAACGGAAATGTTGACATAAAGCTTATCTCCAAAACTTTTGAAAGAACCTTTAATATTGACTTAGGTGATTTCTATCATACGTTCATGGAACTTAAATCCCGGAAGATAAACCGAACAAAATTCCTTGACAGCCTCCGAGATGCATTGATTAAGAAAATGGACGAACAGGATGAAATGTAGCTGACACTATTATAATACACCTCTTGATAAATGAATACCTTTCGTGTGTACTCTATTTTCTGAAACCGATGCAACTTCTTTCTGTTTTTCGGTTTGTTCCGCAGGTTCTTCTTTGGGTTCTGTTGTAATGGACAACTGTATTTTTCTATCGATAGAAGCCAATTCTGTTTTCAATTCGCTTAACCTATTTTCCTTTGTCCACGTACCTTTAACTATTTCCTGAAGTATCGGTAAATCTTTTTTCAGTTCCGTAATTTTCTTTTGTTCCTGCTCAATATAGCCAGGGAGTTTTTCCAATGCATTGAGAAAGTTCATAGATGCCAATTTTGCATCGTTGGCAATGATACCATTATTATAAGTGTATTTGATATTGCCTTCGCCCTGCACCAAAAAACGATTTACTCTTATATCCACGCCCTCTTTTTCGGATATTTCGGTTTTAACCAACAACGTAAATCCATATAAAGTACCTATTTCTTCATACTGACCTCCTGTGCGGGATTTGTCTGCAATCTGGTTAAGTTTAGCACCAATCTGTTTCATATCCGCATTGGGCAACAAACCATCCAATAAAACAGGGTTTGCAATAGTATCGTCCGAATTTTTCTGTATGCGTTGTTGCAGGTTCTTCCAATCGAGGCTTATCCGTTCCAATCGTGATTGAGTGCTTTCCAACAAAGAAGTAACATCTTCCAACTTATATTTAGAACTGACTTTGGAACGGTTGAAAGCTTGCTTTTCGCTTTCCAGTCCTGCAACTTGTTTTTCAATTTTCGCTTTATCCAAAAGGTCGGTATTACCCGAAAGAATAGCCACATATTCCGAGAAATTCATTCCCGATTTTTCGTCCATACTTCCTTCATCAATGGTACGTTTGCCGAGGTTATTAGTTTTAAGCTGGTCTATAAAAAGTTGCTTGTTGTACAAGAGATTGAACTTATAGCTATCCAACGATTTTTCTGTAGCATAAATAATTACATCCACTTTATTGTTTGCGAAATGCTTAGCAATTTCATTACCCTTTCGTATTGCTCTT
Source organism: Flavobacterium sp. HSC-61S13 (assembly GCF_024171535.1). Classification (GTDB taxonomy): domain Bacteria; phylum Bacteroidota; class Bacteroidia; order Flavobacteriales; family Flavobacteriaceae; genus Flavobacterium. Next base: position 227,076 of record NZ_JALJZV010000001.1, read on the forward strand.
CCATCCCTTTGGGTAAGGTCGCTTGGTCGCCAAGGCGTATCTAAATGATGAACTGCAACGGCTTTTTTCTGTGCATTCACGCCAGTTCCAAGCATACTTGTAGAACCGAAAATCACACGAATTTTACCCTCGTTCATATCCTTGATAAGTCCTTTACGCTGGTTATCGTTTTTGGCTTCCTGTATAAAACGGACTTCGTGTGCCGGAATACCGTGATTTTCCACAAGTTTGCGTTTTATTTCAGAATATACATTCCATTCGCCAGGCTTGTAGGTGCCGAGGTCGGAAAAGATAAACTGTGTACCTTTCTGTGCATTGAATTTGTTGTAATATTTCGCAATGTTTGTCGCACAATGGGATGCTTTATTGTCGGGATGGTCATCATATCTACCGCCAACCATTCGCATATCTAAAGACATTTTTCGGGCATAGTCGGTAGCGATAAGCATTTTTGCTTTTTCTTCTCGTTGCGATAAAGGTGCTCTTCCCAGCAAAGTCGCATTACCCGATTTTGCAAAATCCATCAGATTTTGGATAAATGCTGTCTGGTCGGGTGTTGGTGGAATGTTATACAGTATTTCGTTCTTTTCAGGGCGGTCAATGCCAATATCTTTTGCCGTTCTGTAATCTGTAATTTCAGAGTAGAATTGTGCCAATTCTGGCACTTTAATAAAGTATCGGAAACGTTCTTTTGCTACAATATTGTTGGCAACCGAGAATTCATAATCCGTAGTTTTTCTTGCATAAATAGCAGACCACGCATCGAAGCAGTTAATTCCTTGCTTTTCCAACGCTCTTGGTCTCAGGTATTTGAACAAAAGGTACAATTCCGTAAGTGAATTACTGATTGTTGTTCCGGAAAGGAAAGTCGCACCCATATCCGCTTGTATTTTGTCTTGAATGGTTCGAATTGCAAAAAGCAGGTTCATTGCTTTTTGGCTTCCATCTACATTTCCCAATCCGGCAACCCTTGTGTGGCGTGTGTTGAACATCAAATTTTTGAATTGATGGCTTTCGTCCACAAACAAATGGTCGATGCCCATCATTTTGAAGTCTACTACATCATCCTTTCTGTTATCAATATCGTGTTGCAGGGTTTTCAGTTTTACCTCAAGATTTTCTTTCCGTTTGATAGCACCCGCAAGCATCCCTCGTGTAACTTCACTGCCTTCAGATTTTAGAGCATCGAGATTTCGCTCTACACTGTCTAATTCAATTTCGAGAATTTCCTTTTGCATTTCGGGCGATTGCGGTATCATACCGAACTGGTCGTGGGTTAATATCACACAATCCCAATCGTTGTTTTTAATATCCCCGAAAATCCGCAAGCGTTTTTTGGGCGTAAAATCTTCTTTGCCAGGATAGAGAATTTTTGCGTGTGGATAGGCGGTTCTGTAAGCTTCTGCAATTTCGTGAACGTTACTTTTTAACCCGATAATCATCGGTTTGTGTGCTAAACCCAAACGCTTCATTTCTTGTGAAGTCGTACACATTACCAATGTTTTTCCAGCACCAACTTCGTGGTCGCAAATAGCACCGTTGTTCAGCTTTATCATCCAAACAGTATCTTTCTGGCTCGAATACAAGTCTTCAATACCTAATGATTTTCTATCCAAACCCGGAAATTCCTGATGGCTTCCGTCATAATTCGGCCGTACAAAACAGTTGAAAGTGTTGTTGTATTGGTCGGTCAACCTGCTTTTAAATTCATCGTTTTGAGCGTGAAGCCAATCAGTAAAAGCAGTACGGATTTCGTCAATCTTGGTATTAGCCACCTGTACGGCTTCCATATCCCTGACCTTGACTTCTTGGTCACCAACCTTGATTTTTTTGGTAATGTCTGGTGTGGTATTTACGAGTGCGTGTTTAAGCAAAGCAATCCCATCAAAGGTTCTACTCTCTGATTTTACGGCATATTTGTCCCATATATGCACATTCTTTTGGTTGCACTTTACCGAAAAATCATCCGAACTTTCGGAATAATGGATATTGACTTCCGTATCAAACAAGTGCGAAGCAAAACGGGCATAAATCCCTGTGGGTATCCAGCGTTCGCCTAAATTAAAATCGAGTTCTTCAAATTCGATACGTCTTGGTTTGGCTTCTTCCAAAACGGTAAGACTTGGTTTGGCTTCTGCATCATCGGGACTACTTTCAAGATAGGCTTTGACCTCTTCATATTTCTCTACTATATTTCCAGCAATCCATCGTTCGGCTATATCATATTCCTTTTGTAAAGGATTATAGAAAATACGACCGTGTAGAGCCTCTTTCAAAGCATCGGCAGGCATACTGCTGATTTCGGACATATAATCCAAATCCACCTTGCCGTATTTGTTCAGTGATGATGTTAAAGCTTCATCGGGATTGTCTGTTGCTAAAGTGGTAGTAGAAAAAGTAACGGGACGACTGAATATATCCGCCTTATGCACCACACCGCCAACTACACGTTCCAGATAAGGAATTTCTTTCCCTGCACTGTCTGTTTTAATCAATTTGATATTTTCGGCACTGTTCAGGTTGCCATATCTTTTTACAAAAACATCATACAAATTATTCAGCGTTTCCCTTTCTACTGTATGTTCATTTTGCTTTTCGGCTTCCTTTTGATACAAATCGAGATAGCTATCTCTTACTGAAATGTAGGCTTCAGCTCTTCCTTTCTGCAATGATGGTAATTGCAAGGGATGGAACATTGCTGTTGCTCCATTTTTATCAACATCTTGCAAATGACCAACCCAACCATTATCTACAACAAGACAATCACTTCGATGAAATGATTGTAATCCTTTGCTGTATAAAGCAGGTTCAGGAATGGTACTGACAACGGTTTGCTTTTGAGCCTGACCATTTCCGTTTAAGCCCGAAAACAGGTCGCCGATAACTTCCTCATTTTTGCTGACAGTTGAAGTATTTCCATTTGAAATTGGAGGGACATAAGGTGGCTGTATCGCCGAACTGAACAAGTCTGCTTGGCGAACAATATTGGCTCTTCGCTTCGTGGAAGTTTGCCTTTGAGTTTGAGTACCTTTTTTTGGTGGAGCAATAACCGCTACTGGTTCGTCCACATTTTCAAACAAGTCGAAAATGCTTAATTGTTTTAATTCCTTTGGATTTTCCTGAATGGTTACAGGTGTTGGTTTAATTGTTATAGGCTCTACAATGGGAGCTATAACAGTTGGTGTAATTGGAATTTGTATGTTCGGCTCGCCTTTGTATAAACTCAAATTCAGATGATTTTCAAAATCTTCTGAAAGCATTTTTTTAAGGTCTTTGGTAATTCCGGTAACGCCATCTTTATGCGTATAAATTAAGGCTGGTTTTCCATAAGGGTCGGTGTCTAATTTTCTATCTGTATGAACAATTCTTGTGCTATCCTGAAAAAAAGCATTGTTTGGTGTATTATATTCTGTTGTATTACTTTGGCAAAACAGTTCTTCCACTTCGGTCAGACTTTGTTTTGTCGTATTTTTTTGCAGGATAATCAGGTCGCTTCCAACTTCTGTACCTGCATATTCAGTAAACAGATTATTTGGCAATCTAACAACCGAAACCAGACTGCTATTCTGCATCAATGCCCTGCGTATCGGTTCGTTTTTTGGGCTATTTAGAATACCCTGCGAGGTAACAAATGCCAACAAGCCACCGTCACGTAGCATATCCGTTCCTTTTAAAAAAAAATAATTGTGGATGCTTCGGGATGCCTGTATTTTTGCTTCGTCCTTACTTCGGGAATACGAAAGATCAAATATGGAAGTATCGCCAAAAGGGATATTACTTGCAATTACATCATAAGTGTTTTGTTCCTTTTCGGGTATTTCCTCAAAACCACTTATACGGATATTGCTTTCGGGATAAAGCTGTTTTAAAATCTTGCCTGTCAGCAAATCCTTTTCATAAGCCGTTACATTGGGTTGCTGGTTTTCGGAAAAGGATTGTATGAAAGAGCCGATACCTGCGGAAGGTTCAAGGAATTTTTGAATGTTCAAACCGCTATCACTCAATGTTGAAGAAATTGCATCTATAACCTGTGGCGGTGTATAAAAAGCCGTCAGCACCGAACTTTTCATACTGTCCACATACCTGCGGTATTGCTTTTCGTCTTCGGAATTTTCTCTTAATAGTTGGTGGAGCTCCTGTGTAAGTGGAAATAAATCATGTTCAGTTTTTCGCCAATTATTGATGTCTATTTCATTTTCTATGGGGTTTAATACGAATTTAAGACCGCCAAATCCGCTGTATTGCATCATTAGCAGTCTTTCGCCTATGGTAGTTTGTCGGTTCTCCTTTTCAATTTTGAAAGCAATTCGTAAGGCATCAATGTTCTGTTGGAGATGTTGCTTTTTACTGAAGCCCATTTTCCGCTATCCATATTGCGATGGTTCCGGTTATTTCGGTGTAGAGCTGGTCATACTCATAACCATAAGCGAAGTCATCAGTTAGTTCATAGTTGGAGAAAATAGGTTCACAAACACGGAACATTTTTAAAGTAAATGGTCGCAATTCTTCATCTGCCATTATGGTGTCGAACTCATTACAAACCACCTGAAACACGGTATCGAACTTAGAAAAATGTAAACCATCGAAAAGAATATAATTGGCGATTTCGTTACATTTTTCAATATCATTTCCCGATTGAAAAGCACCTTCATAGGCATTGGTAGCCCAAGAGGAACGCTGGTTTATAAATTTTTCGTCATGAGCCTTTTCTGGAAAGCTGGTGTTTAATAATTCTTGTAGTCGTAATCTAAAATACGACAGTTCTTTTTGTTGTGTATCCATGCTATAAATTGTTTATGATTTTGCTTGACTGATAAAATTAGTGTTGGAAGTAATGGTTTTCGAAAAAGTGGTAAGGTTTGGCGTTGAAAGGTAGAATTTGGCTGAAGTAATCTTTTATAATTCTTTTTAAAACCTCACGATATTATGGTGAGTATTTACACTTTTTGCTATTGTATATTCACTATATTTGACACTGTAATTTAATTAGGCACCGAATGAACCGAATTAAAGAAATTTTGAAAGAGAAAGGTATCTCACAAGCTTGGCTTGCAAAAAAACTAGACAAAAGCTACAACACAATTAATGAGTATGCTAGAAATGTGAGACAACCAAGTATTGAAGATTTGTACCGAATTGCAAAAATTCTAGACGTTAACGCTAAAGATTTATTGACAGAAGAATGAGTAAAGAAAACCAAATAGAAGATAACCTGATAGAGCAACTAAAAGGGCTTAAATATGTCTATCGTCCTGAAATTGTCGATAGAAAATCATTAGAAAACAACTTCCGTCAGAAATTTGAGGCACTCAATCGTGTTCGATTGACAGATGGCGAGTATTTGCGATTACGCGAAGAAATCATAAACCCTGACGTTTTTGAAGCTTCTAAATTATTACGTGAAAGGCAATATTTTCAACGTGAGGATGGAACGCCCTTTCATTACACATTAGTAAACAACAAAGACTGGTGCAAGAATGATTTTGAAGTCATCAATCAATTACGAATTAATACAGAAAATAGTCATCAAAGATATGATGTTATTATCCTCATTAATGGTTTGCCTGTAGTACAAATTGAGCTCAAAAAAGGTGATATTTCGCATCGGAAAGCCATGCAACAAATTGTTGATTATAAAAATGAACCAGGGAATGGTTACGCTAACTCGCTGCTTTGTTTTATGCAAATGTTTATCGTTAGTAATAGTGGAAGAACACTTTATTTTGCTAACAATAAAAATCAACACTTCGCTTTTAATGCAGATGAACAATTTCTGCCCGTATATGAATTAGCAGATATCGACAATAAAAAGATCAATAATTTACATGATTTTGCTGATAAATTTCTAACCAAATGTACTCTTGGTGAAATGATCAGTAAGTATATGGTACTAGTAGAGAGCGAACAGAAATTGCTTGTAATGCGACCATATCAAATATATGCGGTAAAAGCTATTGTAGACTGCATAAAAGACAACAGAGGTAATGGTTATATATGGCATACTACAGGTAGTGGAAAAACACTAACTTCTTTTAAGGCCTCTACTTTACTAAAAAACAATCCAGATATTGAAAAATGTTTGTTTGTGGTTGATAGAAAAGACCTTGATAGACAAACAAGAGAGGAATTCAATAGATTTCAAGAAGGCAGTGTAGAAGAAAATACCAACACTGAAACTTTAGTAAGACGTCTATTATCTACCGACTACGCAGATAAGGTTATCGTTACCACAATTCAAAAGTTAGGATTGGCACTTGATGGTACCAACAAGAAAAACTATAAAGAGCGTTTAGAGCCTCTCAGTAATAAACGTATAGTTTTTATTTTTGATGAGTGTCATCGTTCTCAGTTTGGAGATAATCACAAAGCCATTAAAGAGTTTTTTCCTAATGCTCAGTTATTTGGGTTTACTGGTACACCTATTTTTGATGAAAATGCAACTTACAACATTCGAGAAGGTGAATATGCCTCGTATAAAACTACGAAGGATATTTTTCAACAGGAATTACATGCTTATACGATTACTCATGCTATAGAAGATAAGAACGTTTTGCGTTTCCATATAGATTATTTCAAAGGTAAAGGCACGCAAAATGCTAAGCCAGGTGAAGCGATTGCGCAACAAGCAGTTGTAGAAGCCATTTTGGAAAAACACGATACAGCTACAAATCAACGTAAATTTAATGCGGTATTAGCAACAGCTTCCATTAATAATGCTATCGAATATTACAAACTTTTTAAAGAGGCTCAAAAAAGGAAACAAACCGAGAATACAGAATATGTTCCTCTGAATATTGCCTGTGTATTCTCTCCACCAGCGGAAGGAAACAAAGATATTCAGCAAATACAGGAAGATTTAGCACAGGAAAAAGAAGATAATAAGCAAAATCCGGAAGAGAAGAAAAAAGCTTTGACGGAAATAATTACTGATTACAATAAACAATTTGGTTCCAATCATAGTATCAATGAGTTTGATTTGTATTATCAGGATATACAAAGACGTATTAAAGACCAGAAATACAGCAATAAAGATTACCCACATAAAAACAAGATTGATATTACTATCGTAGTAGATATGTTGCTTACAGGTTTTGATTCCAAATACCTGAATACCTTGTATGTAGACAAAAACCTTAAATACCACGGACTGATACAAGCGTTTTCACGAACTAATCGTGTATTAAATGACACGAAGCCTTATGGTAATATTTTGGATTTCCGTTCTCAACAGGAGTTGGTTAATCAGGCAATTGCTCTTTTTTCAGGTGGAAACGGTGGAAATGCTAGAGAGATATGGTTAGTAGATCCTTCACCAGTGGTGATGGATAAATTCAAACAAGCCGTAGAAAAATTAGGGGTATTTATGCAGGATCATAATTTGCTCCGTGAACCAGAAGAAGTCTATAATTTAAAAGGTGATGCAGCAAAAATAACTTTCATTGAAAATTTCAAGGAAATACAACGTTTAAAATTGCAGTTAGATCAATTTACTGATTTAGACGAAGAACAAAAGGCGAAGATTGAAGCTATTTTACCAAAAGAAAATTTTCAGGAGTTTCGTAGCTCGTACATAGAAACCGCTAAACAGTTTCAAAAAAGACAGCAGAAAGAAGGCGATGATGCACCACCTGAAATTCAGCAATTGGATTTTGAATTTGTTTTGTTTGCTTCTGCCGTGATTGATTATGATTACATCATGAATCTTATTGCAGACAGCACACAAAAGAAACCCGCTAAGCAAAAAATGACCAAAACACAGGTTATTAGCTTAATGAGTGCTAATGCAAATATGCTGGACGAGCAAGAAGATTTAACGGAGTACATTAATACATTAGACTGGAACAGCGGACAAGATGTAAATACTTTGCGTAAAGGTTACGACACTTTTAAAGACGATAAATATAACAAAGAATTGGCTGCCATTGCCCACAAACACGGTTTGCAAACAACAGCTTTAAAAAGCTTTGTAGAAAAAATAATGAGCCGAATGATTTTTGACGGAGAAGAACTAACGGACTTACTACAACCATTGCAATTAAGCTGGAAAGAACGCAGAGTAAAAGAATTGGCATTAATGGAAGATTTGGTACCACAATTAAAAAAAATAGCCCAAGGGCGTGAAATTTCAGGACTAGCAGCTTATGAATAAAGTATTAATACCAGAATTGCGGTTTCCTGAGTTTTTAAATGAAGGAAACTGGAATATTGAAAAACTAGGAGAAATCTCTGAAATAGTCCGTGGTGGTTCTCCAAGACCAATTCAAGATTATATGACTAACAATAAGGATGGTTTAAATTGGTTAAAAATCGCTGATGTTGCTCCTGAGTCAAAGTACATAACTAGTACAAAAGAAAAAGTATTAAAAGAAGCTTTAACTAGTACAAGAGAAGTAAGCAATGGAGACTTGATTCTGTCCAACTCTATGAGTTTTGGAAGACCATACATTTTAAAAATAAAAACGTGTATTCACGATGGTTGGATTGCAATAAGAAAGATTTCAGATATAACTTTTGAAGATTATTTATACTATTTTATTTCTTCTCACTCATGCCAATCATATTTTCAAACAAATGCTGCAGGTGCAGCGGTGAAAAATCTGAATGCAGAAATTATAAAACGACTACCTATTTATTTACCTAAGAAAAAACAAGAGCAACAAAAAATAGCATCTTGTCTTTCCTCTTTAGATGAAGTAATTGCAACGCAAAGTCAAAAGTTAGAATTATTGAGAGACCATAAAAAAGGTTTAATGCAAAACCTTTTTCCGCAGGAAGGAAAAACTGCTCCGAAGTATCGTTTTCCTGAGTTTGAGAATGATGGAAAATGGAATGAGAAAACGCTAAATGAAGTAGCAACATTCTTAAAAGGTAAGGGAGTTTCAAAATCTGATATTGTTGAAAACGGAAGGTTACCCTGTATCAGATATGGAGAGCTTTATACTCACTATAAAGAAACTATTGGTATCATAAAATCTTACACAAATTTAAGCGCTGATGGTTTAGTAATGAGTAAAGCGAATGATGTGATTATTCCAGCATCAGGAGAAACACAAATAGATATTGCAACAGCTTCGTGTGTGTTAGCTGATGGAATTGCTCTGGGAGGGGATTTAAATATCATTAGAACAAAAATTAACGGAGTGTTCTTGTCTTACTTGATGAATAATGTTAAGAAGAAAGAAATAGCTCAATTAGCACAAGGTATTTCAGTAGTACACCTTTACTCGAACCAGTTAAAAACCCTAAAAATCAACATTCCAAAGCCAAAAGAACAACAAAAAATAGCTTCTTGTCTTTCTGCTCTCGATGAACTCATTGCTTCACAGGTAAAAAAAATAGAACATTTGAAACAGCACAAAAAAGGTTTAATGCAAGGTTTATTTCCAAAAATAAATGATTAGAAAATGAGTACAATAACTAATTTCGCAACCCTAACAGAGGTGGCTCAGCATTTTCGAAAAGATTTAATTGGAGATCATCGACCAATGAAAGATTTAGTACTATTCTTTGCTCATAATGGCATTGGTAAAACTAGGCTTTCAATGGAGTTTAAAGAGGTCGGTAAAGCGTTTGATAATGATGGCAGGGTAACTCAAAGAGATACTTTGTATTTTAACGCTTTTACAGAAGATTTGTTTTCATGGAATAATGATTTAGAGCATGATACCAATAGGACTATTAAACTTAATTCTGATTCTGCATTTTTTGATGGACTACATGAATTAGATTTAGATGTCAAAATTGAATCCTTCTTTAATAATTATGTAGATTTAAAATTTGACATTGATTATGATACATCTACCGTAACTTTTTCCAGAAGTATAATTGTTGATGGAAATGAGCAAACTATAGAAAATATTAAAATATCAAGAGGTGAGGAAACTTTATTTATTTGGTGTTTTTTTCTTGCTATTTGTCAATTAGCCATCGATAAAGACCCTGCATATAGTTGGGTAAAATACGTTTACATTGATGACCCTATATCCTCTCTTGATGAGAATAATGCTATTGCCGTGGCTTGCGATTTATGTAATTTAATAACAACCGAAGGAAACGAGATTAAAACTATAATTTCTACGCATCATAGTCTATTTTTCAATGTGCTTTATAATGAATTTGGCAGAAAGGTCAAAAACAAGCGTTACTTTCTACACAGTAAAGGACATGATGGTTATGCGTTGCAAGACACGAATGATACGCCTTTTTTTCATCATATTGCTACATTAAGCGAACTGAAGAAAGTTGTTGAATCGAACAAAATCTATACGTATCATTTTAATTCGTTAAGGAGTATTTTAGAAAAAACTGCGACGTTTTTTGGTTATGATAAAATTGATAAATGTATAGATGGTTTAGAAGACGATGTGCTTTTTGAACGGGCATTGCAATTATTCAGCCATGGAAAGTATTCAATATTTGACCCCGTAGAAATGGGTGATGACAACAAAGAACTTTTTAAACGAATTTTAGCTGGATTTCTAGGTAAATATGAGTTTTACTTTCCAGAAATTTTCAATGAAAATATAATAGCTGAACCAGTGGAAGAAGATGCTATTCCAGTACCTGAAATTCAAGTTGAACAAGAAATTGGAGTAACGGAAGAAGTTGCAATACAAACACCAGAAATGGAATCAGAAAAGAACGAAAATTAACATGACACAAAAGGAACAACAACGATTGGGTAAAACCCTTTGGGATATAGCAAACGATTTACGTGGAGCAATGAATGCGGATGATTTCCGTGACTATATGCTTTCATTTTTGTTTTTAAGATATTTATCTGGCAACTATGAAGAGGCTGCAAAAAAAGAATTAGGTTCAGATTATCCTAATATAGATTCAAATATTGTAACGGAATTTGGTGTATCCACACCACTTCAATTATGGTACGAAGGAAATTCGGATGATATTGAAGAGTTTGAAAAACAAATGAGAAGAAAAGTCCATTACGTGATTAAGCCACAATATTTGTGGAGTAATATTACAGAAATGGCAAGAACTCAAGATGATGAACTAACAGTAACCTTAGGTAAAGGTTTTAAATATATTCAAGACGAATCTTTTGATAGTGCATTTCAAGGTTTGTTTTCTGAAATCAATTTGAATTCTGAAAAATTAGGAAAAACATCTACAGATAGAAACGAAAAACTTTGTAAAGTTATTACTAAAATAGCTGAAGGTATTGCCGATTTTTCTACTGATTCTGACACCTTGGGAGATGCGTACGAATATTTAATTGGTCAATTTGCCGCAGGTTCTGGTAAAAAAGCCGGTGAATTTTATACACCTCAACAAATTTCAACTATATTATCTGAAATTGTAACCTTGGATAGTCAAGACCCCACAACAGGTAAAAAAGACAAATTGGACAAGGTGCTAGATTTTGCTTGTGGATCAGGTTCTTTATTGCTGAACGTTCGAAAACGAATTAAAGACAGTGGAGGAATTATTAACAAAATTTACGGTCAAGAAAAAAACATTACAACCTACAATCTTGCTCGTATGAATATGCTCTTGCATGGTATAAAAGATACAGAGTTCGAGATTTTCCACGGAGACACCTTGATCAACCACTGGGATATATTGAATGAAATGAACCCCAGTAAAAAGATTGAATTTGATGCCATAGTTGCCAATCCTCCTTTTAGCTTACGATGGGAACCTAATGATACATTGTCTGAAGATTTTCGCTTCAAAAGTCATGGTTTAGCACCTAAATCAGCTGCTGATTTTGCTTTTTTACTACATGGTTTTCATTTCCTAGGCAAAGAGGGAACTATGGCAATTATTTTACCACACGGTGTTTTATTCCGAGGTGGTGCCGAAGAAAGAATTCGTACGAAATTATTAAAAGACAACCATATTGACACGGTAATAGGTTTACCTTCTAATTTGTTCTATTCAACAGGTATTCCAGTTTGTATTTTAGTCTTAAAAAAGTGCAAAAAACAAGATGATGTTTTGTTTATTAATGCTGCTGAACACTTTAAGCCAGGCAAAAAACAAAATACGCTGAGAGAAGGCGACGACGGAGAACCAAACGACATTCAAAAAATTGTAGAAACCTATCAGTTCAGACCTGAACATATTGAAAGATATGCTCGTAGGGTTTCAATGGAAGAAATCGAAAAAAATGGTTACAATCTGAATATCTCTCGTTATGTAAGTACATCAGAAGACGAAGTACAAATTGATTTGGAAGATGTTAATGCTAAATTGGCTTCAATAAAAGAAAGCATCAAAATAAATACGGATAAACATAATGAGTATTTGAAAGAATTAGGCTTAAATAACATTTAATTTTAGTTGTATTTATATCCGATTTTGATTGTAGATTAATTTGAAACAATAAACCCTCTGAAAATTTTCAGAGGGTTTATTGTTTGTTTAAGATTTGCAGTATTTTCCCAACCTCAATATCCATTCTCGAAAATGCAAACCATTTTTTGCCTAAATCTTTAAGTGATGCTCCGATATGATAAAGTTCCGTACCGTCAATGATTAAAAAGCGGTCGTGGGCATCTGAAAATAGCTCAACTTCAATAGGCGGATATTGACTGTTGTACCGTTGTAAATCCAATCGTAATTGATTACTGATGCTTTTGGTATAAATTGTTACGATTACATTGTCATTCCGTTTGCCCAATAAGGTCAATACCGTATCATCCACATAATTATCCAGCAAGATAATGGAGCTTTTGGCACTTCGGATAATATCGGAAACAAAGGCATAAGCATCAAAAACCTGCCCGTTATAAAAAATACCTTTTTCGCTGTGGAGTTTATCACTTTCCAAAGCTTTAAAAATCTCTTCGAATTTCTGGTCGGCTTCTAATTGTTTGAGTTCAATCTTATCCAAACGATGAAAAAGCGAAGCATTGCTGATGAGCATCCTACGCATTTCTACAAAAGCGTTCATAATTTCAATACTGACTTTTATGGCAATTTCTGAACGAAGTACAGCAGAAAGCATTGCAATGCCTTGCTCGGTAAAAACATAGGGCAAATAACGTCTTCCACCATAATTTAAACTTGAGGTTCCAAACTGGAACCTCAAGTTTTCAACTTCCTCTTCGGTCAGTTGAAAGCAAAAAGAAGCAGGAAATCGTTCAGTATTTCTTTTTACGGCTTTGTTGAGGTTCTTTGTTTCTACCTGATAAATCCTTGCCAAGTAGCTGTCGAGCATAACTTGTTGGTCTCTTACGGTATAAATCTGATTTTCAATTTCCTGCTTACTAATGATAGCTTTATTTTCCATTACTTTTTATAATTCTTGTTTTTCTCAAATTCAAAGGAACTTTCGGCTTTATCATTCAATACGATATAGGCATCGAATTTCTTTCCAGCTTTGCTTTTCATCCCTTTAAGCAGAGCCGTTTTGCCTTTATTGACGAGGCTTTCAATATCAGCAATGCTGATTTGTAGGCCACAAACATTGCGGAACTGTACCCAATTACAAACTTCATCAGGGCATTTAACAATCTTATCTCTAATAATCAGTTGCTGGGTTTTACATTTTGGGCAAATAAGTTGAGGCAGGTTTTCGTGGGCAATGGAAGTTTGCAATAATTCATTAGTAATAGATGAAGCGTATTCTTCCATTTCCTTTTGAAAAGTCCCAGCATCCGCTTCATTGTTTTCGATTTTTAGCAAGGCTAATTCCCATTCGGCAGTCATTGCTACGTCAGCAATTTTTTGGTCTTTGACCAATTCATAAACCTGCAATCCTTTTTCAGTCGGGATTAAAGATTTCTTTTCCCGTTGGATATAATTTCGGGTAAATAGTGTTTCAATTATTGATGCCCGTGTTGCAGGTGTGCCAATGCCTATATTTTGCAGAGCTTTACGTTCTTCTTCATTTTCTATCCCGTTTCCGGCAGTTTCCATAGCCGATAAAAGCCCAGCTTCAGTAAATAATACAGGTGGTTTAGTTTGTTTTTCTAAAACGAAGGCTTCTTTTATTTTAAGTTCATCGCCCTTTTTCAATTCGGGCAAATCTTGCAAAGGTTCGGCTTCATCATCTGCGAAACTTCCTTTTATAGAGCGCCAACCTGGTTCGGTTATCTTACAACCCTTTGCAGTAAAATCATAATGTATGGCTTGTAAAGCAATGTCGGTAATCTCTTTCGTACAAGCTTGAGAAATCGCTTCCAGCAGTCGAAAAGCAATCATATCGTAAACTGCATTTTCTTTTGCATTTAATGCCGATGGAATTTTTTCGGTAATCAATAATGCGTGATGGTCGGTTACACGCAAATCATTCACGATGCGTTTATTGAAACGTCCCCATTTTATTTTAGACAAGGCTTGTTTGCAATTTTCCCTGTCTTGTAACGCTCTTACAAGATTGGGGATTTCAGCCCACATATCTTCGGGAATATATTTGCTTCCGCTACGAGGATAAGTGATGAATTTCTTTTCGTAAAGGCTTTGGGCAATGTTCAGCGTTTCTTCGGCAGAAAGGTTTAGCTTTTTATTGGCTTCTTTTTGTAAACCTGTCAAGTCAAAAAGCAAAGGTGGTTGTTCCGTGACGTTTTTGATTTCTACGGATGTAACCGTTGCAGTATTTCCGTTTCTTTCGATAGTTCTCAATGCATCGTCTGCCAGCTTTTTATCGTCCCATTTGGTTGTAGAAAGACTTTTAAAACCAATCATTTCTTTGTGATGCAATAATTGTATCTGATAATATTTCTTTATTGAGAATTTTTTGTTGTCGAGATAACGTTTGCAAATCAAGACAAGTGTTGGTGTTTGCACTCTTCCGAGCGAATAAATCCCATTTCCTGCAACAATGCTCAATGCTTGCGTAGCATTAATGCCCACAAGCCAATCGGCACGGCTTCTGCCTTGTGCAGATTGATACAATCCGTCAAATTCTTTTCCGTTTTTGAGGTTATCAAAACCTTGTTTAATGGCTTTTTCAGTTAATGAACTTATCCATAATCTTTGAAAAGGTTTGTTGCATTTGAGGTATTCATAAATGTACCGAAAGATGAGTTCGCCCTCACGACCTGCATCAGTAGCTACAATTATGCTATCACATTGATTAAATACTTGCTCAATTATTTTCAATTGCTTTAATGCACCTGTATCAGCTACATAACTTTTGTCCTTTTTTACTTTACGCACGGTTAATAAAAATGGGTTGGGAAGTATCGGAAGCGAAGCTTTATGAAAACTTGATATTCCGTAATCTTCGGGCATTCCTAATCCAATTAGGTGTCCAAATGCCCACGTAACACAATAGCCGTTGCCTGTCAGGTATCCATCCTTTTTTTCGGAAGCACCCAACAAGCCGGCTATTTCTCTTGCTACGCTTGGTTTTTCTGCAATTATTGCTTTCATAATTTACTACATTTTTCTGCCTTTAGATTTAGCAGGTGCTTGGAGTTTTTCCTGTTGCTCTTGCTGTTTTTTATCTTTTGGCGTTTGTTGTTTCGGTTGTAAAGGCTCTTTGATATTCTTTGTTGCTTCATTGGTTTTACCATCCGAATTAACCGCGGTTTGCGTTTTATGAGCTTCAGTAGGTTTCGCTTGTTCTTTGAGTTTATCGGGATTTTGAAAAGAAAAATTGGTTTTGTTGGTTTCCTTATTCAAAGTGATATAACCTTGGTACGGTTTACCTTGCTTGTCTGTCAAGCCACTGATGTAAACAGTCTGACCAGCTTTGAACTCATCATATTGCTCATTATCCAATTCCTTACCTCTAAAAATTCTCGGAACTTCCTGCGAATTATTTTGCTGATTATTTTGTCCGTTGCTTTGCGTTTGCTGATTGGTATTGCCTCTATCGAATAGAAATTCAACATAACGTTTGTCTGCATTGAACTGTACCGTAGCTTCAAACTCAGTTCCCTTTTTTGAAATCATTCCCTCTAAATGAAGTGGTTTGCCGTCCATTAAAGTTTGTTTTTGCTCATCATTCAGTTTTACCCCTTTTATTTCATCGGGTATTTTTATGTATTCTATTTTTAGTGCAATCAATTCATTGGTTAACCTATCCACACTAATAATTGACGGAATGGTTTCACCTGTTTTGGGGTTTTTCAAATCAACCACACGTCCCATATTTCCTGCATCGAGTAAGTTTTTCTTGTCTTCATCAGTAAACTTGTGTCCAAAAAACTCAAAATTTAGGTTCGGCTCTTTTCGAATACCGTGAATGGCGACCACTACCTTACCTTCATCATTATGTTGCAAGGAAAGACGGGCATCCATTCGGGTAACGGCAGTACCGAGATTAAGGCTTACAGGTACAAGTTCATTGGTTTTAAAACCTTTCAATAAAGGTTCAAGTAGGTTCATTTTTTCAAGGCGTTCTTTGCCTAATCCAAGATTGTTCATTGTTTCCCAATCAATTTGTTCCGGCTTGTAACGGTATTCGTTATTTTCCGGTGCTTTTTGTGTTGTTTCCATATTATTTTGATTTTCTTGTTTATGTTCAGGCTCAACTTTTACTTCGTCTTTTTTCATTTGTTTTTCGCCTTCTGGAGTAGGATGATCTACCTGTTTTTGAAATTCTTTTGCTTTTTCTAAGGCTTTATCGGCTGGTACTTTAAAGAATGTAAATTTGGTAGGATCTTTTAGCTGTCTGTAAAAATTTGAGAAGAAATTAGAAATCAAATCACCCTGTTTGTCCACCCGCATAAATTCGCTTTGGTTCTTTTTTGTGGGATCAACGCTTTCCATTTTTCCGTTTTTGTCGATACTTTTTACAGCTTGGATTTTCATTTTTTCTTTATCCAGCACCAACAATATGTCCGATAATTGTTCGGGCTCTTCTTGCTTATTTGTAGTTTCTTCGCTCATAATCTGAATATTTTAAGATTTCAATTCCGAAAATAAAAGAAGCATTTACTGCATTGCACTAAGTGGCATTCAAAGGCGGTATTTGTCATTCAAAGGCATTTTATTTAGGTGTCGGAGGATTAAAACTTTCTCTTATAAATTGATGAACATCCGACAATTTGTAATACAATTTTCCGCTTATGGTATAATAAGGCAGTTTCCCGTTAGAGCGGTAACGTTGCAATGAACGATTGCTGATTTTAAGCATTTGAAGCAAATCCTGATTGTCGAGCAATTCCTCGCCATCAATACTATTTCGTTTCTTTTGAAAGTCTTCGATATGATCGCCAAGCATATCAAGCCTGTCCATTAGGCGTTCCATCCACGCCAAAAATTCCATTCTGTCAATATTCATAGGATTATACTTTTAAGAGTTCGTACCTATTTTTTATCTGTCTTTAGTTTCCTGCCTTTTTCGATATAGCTTTTGCCTGTTGCTATAAGTTCCTTTACATACGCATCACTGCTTTGTACAGCATTGGCATTGAGCATATCTTTGATAGCACCAATCGTGTAGAAGTATTGTCCATAGATTTTTGAATAAGCAATCTCACCTTTGGTACGCATACGCCAAAGCGTTTTTTCGCTAATGTGCAGGTATTGACATACCTCGTGGTTGTTGAGCCACAGGTCATCATAATTGGTCACTTCCAATCTTTTCAGATAGTCAGCGATAGCAGTGATACGATTGTTTAGCTGATCCCACGCTTCTTCTTCAATGGTTATTATTTTCATTGCATAACTTTTAAAGTTTACTATGCAAAGTTGAAAAGAGTGGCAGAGTTTGTCTGCCAAGCCTTGCCAATTGGTTTGGCGGTTTTTTGAAAATTTTTACAATTAGGGAAAGCCTTATCAGTAAAGGATTTTAGGGGATTTTGATTGTTTAACAATAGTATTTTCCAAACTTTACCAATTGGTTGATATGGGCAAAAAAAAAGCAGTACGATGATGTACTGCTTTGAAATAAATAACTCATTTAAGCTAAAGGTCTTTATCCATATATTCTTCAAGAGAAAACTTAAGCTGGTCTAAAAATGAAGTCCTGGAACCACTTCGGGTTTTCATTCTATGGAAAGCGTGATGTAGGTCGCCGAGAGGAATACGGAAAAGTATTTGAAACACCAGACTAATTTTTCGGATACCGATTTTTCCGTGAGAAATTACGCCCGAAGCATAAAGGGCATATATCAATTCGATTATAGCATTTTTGCTATCCGTCCAAAATATATCTTTGGAACTTTCCGGCTTTTGTAATATCATATCGGGACTTTCATCGGGATTAATTTTTGTGAGCAGATAAGTGTAGAGCAATTCATTGGAGATAATCCTTGCAGTTTTATAATCGAAGAAAGTCGAGAATTCCGGGTCTATTTCAAATACTATGCTATTAAGCCCATCGTGGTAGTTAATGTTTCCACGTTTGAAGTAAGTATCATCACGGTCTGTCCGTCCTGAGCGGTAATATCTGTAAAAATCCGAATTGAAGAGGTGCTCAGTGTATTCCCGTTTAAGATTTGCCAACTGTCCAGAAAAATAATTATAATACATTTTACCGTTACTAACAGGGCAAGTGGTTTCAATGCGATATATCTTATTGTAATAAATCAGCTTACCGAGTATTTGGGGTTTAATACAACGAAAAAAATGGATTTCTTCCTCATCGTTTTTAAACCCTTCCTCAATAAGGTATTTCTTAACTGAACCTAAAAGATCTTGAAGATACAGGGTCATTTCATAAGCCTCATCAATCAATCTTTTGCTTTGTGATAAAATCTTATCCTCGTTATTGTGAATTTCTAAAAGGATTTTGTCTAAAGAATATTTCATAGCTAATAAATTTTGTGATGCTTGCCAAATTTGAGATTTGGTTTACGTCTAATTAATTCACAAAATTTCAAACATTTAATGATAATAATTCCACAGTTTCACCCCACTGGGGAGAAATTTTTTCTACCGATGAAGGCAAAAAAACATCAAAATTTCTAAAAACTATAATAGTTAGGTCATGAAAAGGAGTTTTAAATCACATAGATTTATTATATTTGCTACTGATTTACAAGGAAATTGAGTAAAAATGAATGCAATGAGCACCATTACTAAATCGTTACCGACAACGATTTCCAACAGTGTAAACCCCTCTATTTAAGCTCCTTTTTGCTACATTAATTTTTTTACATAAAAAAAGTTGTTGTTATCAATCGGTAATGAGATTTTAGGGTAATTAGGTCTTAAATATTGACTTGCTTTTTGAATACTTTGAGAAAATCGTTCGAGGGATATGGGTTTCAACAAATAATCTAGGGCACTTTGGTTAAAAGCATCTACTGCATAATTGTTGTACGCCGTAGTGTAGATAATTGCAGGAGGATTATTAAACATAGAAACAAAATCGGTTCCGCTGATTTCAGGCATTTTGATATCTAAAAAAATTAAATCAATTTCTTTATTTTTGTTTAGAAAACTGATTAACTCAAATACATTGTTGCAGATGCCTTCTAGTTGTAGATCCTCAAATTTTGAAATATGATGAACTAAAACTTCCTGAGCAAGTCTTTCATCATCTACAACTAAACATTTTATTTTCATCATTCCTTAGAATTTTATTTCAAGAGTAACACTAAAGGTATCTCTATTTTTTTTAATTTGTAATAGGTGTTTTGATGGATAAAGCAACTGTAGACGTTTACGTATATTTTCAATGCCTATTCCTCCAAAATCTTTAGTCGCCCGTTCATTAAAACTGTTTTTACACTCAAATATGAGTTTGTTGTCGTCACAGTATAAATTAGCAGCAATATAAGAAAAGTCAATAGTAGAATCAGTGCCGTGTTTAAAGGCATTTTCTATCAGCGGTAATAAAAGCATTGGCGCAATTTTAGTGGAATCTTTAACTTGATCGTAATGAAATGAAATGCTAGCATTTGAAGGCATTCTTAATAGTTCAATATCAATGTATGTATTTAGAATATGTATTTCCTTGATGATGGAAATTTCTTTTTCTTGGGTTTCGTATAAGGAGTAACGAAGTATGTCAGAAAGCTTAAGAATAACATCCGGCGTTTCTTTAGCTGTTTTAAGTGATAGTGCATACAAACTATTTAGGACGTTAAAAAGAAAATGTGGACTAATCTGAGATTTCAACAAACCAAGCTCTGCAATGTTTTGTTGAGCTGTAATAGATTCTTCTTTTTTAATCTTTAATAGATATTCTTGCAAAACATATCCAATTAGCATTATAGACATAATTAGAATGATTCCTGGGAAGATATCAAAGTAATGTTGATGATTCTCTAAAGAGGAAGGCACCGATGAAGTCACTGCCAATGCTGTAAAATCAGTTAATTCGCTTTTTTCAAATTTATTATATAGCCATTTTAAGTACTGTCCTGAAATGATTACCGAAATTAAAAAAAGCACCACTGCATCCATTATATAACGTATGATGTTTTTATGAATTCGAAACTTTGGTAATAACCAAAAAATATTGATCCAAGCAGGTGCAAAAAGCATTAGGTTGTATACCAGAATATAGCCCACAGATAAATTTTCACCCTTGTTGTTTACACTGACAAATACTATAAAACCTACAAAAAAAACATTTAGTAGGAGCCTTGAAAAATTAAACCTATTGAGTGAATTCATTATCGAGCACTTCTTTAAAAGCGTAAAGTTAATTTTTTTCTATTACTGCCTATTGGTTTTTACACTAACGGCGTTTTTTTATAGACAAACGCTATTTAATGCGATATGAATTTTGTATGTCCCAGTTATAATAACATTGGTCAAAAAAAAATAAAAAACTTATGCGAGCATCGCTTTATTTGCACTAAACAAATATTTAAAAGATGAAAAAAATCTTCCTTACTCTTGCACTCAGTATTTTTGGGTTAATGTCTGCACAGAATCCAGATTACACAAAATCTATAGATAGCCTAATGATTTCTTTAGAAAAAAACAACGCTTTTTCTGGAAGTGTTTTGCTTCAAAAAAATGGTAAAACAATCTATAAAGGGGAATTCAACAAATTTGAAGACTATTCTGATAAATACAGAGTTGGTTCCATAACAAAGATTTTTACGGCAATTATTACTTTTCAACTTATAGAAGAAGGTAAATTAACGCTCGATACCAAGCTTAATGAATATTATCCTGATATTAAAAATGCGGATAAAATTACAATAGGTAACCTTCTAAACCATACAAGTGGGATTTACAATTACTTGGAATGGGAGGATTATTATATTTCAAAAAAGAAAAAATTCACTAAAAAAGAAATGTTGGATTTAGTGATACAAGGTAAACCAGATTTTAAACCGGGACAAGATTGCAGATACAGTAACTCCAACTATTTACTTTTGGGCTACATTATGGAAGACATCACCAAAAAATCATACGCAGAAAATTTAAATGTAAGAATAGTAAATAAAATAGGATTGCAAAACACGTATTGCGAAACCGATGAAAAAGAATACCCACAAAGGAATACTTCTTATTTGTTTGATGGCGAAAAATGGAGTAAAGAATCACAGACCCATCCAAGTTTTACATTTTCCGCAGGGGCAGTGGTTTCCACTACGGAAGATTTGTCAAAATTGATGGATGAGCTTTTAAAAGGAACGTTGGTTTGCGAGAGTTCGTTATCACAAATGAAACAAACCAATCAGAAAGGAATTGGATATGGATTGTTCCTCACTCCATTTTATGATAAAAAAGGCTATGGACATTCTGGTAACATTGATGAATTTCATTCATTTACGGGTTATTTTCCAAACGAAGGATTATCTATTTCATTGTTATCAAACGCCGGCAATATAAAACTTAATGAAGTTGTCCTGGGCGTAGCCTCTAAGTATTTCAATAAAGCCTATCAAAATCCAGATTTCACAACCTATAAGAGTAAAACTTTACCTCAAACAAAAATTTATAGTGGTGTATACAAGGCAAAGTTGATTGGACTTATTAATGTGGGAACATTCCAGATAAGTGAAGCTGCAAACAATTTTCTTTTTTTAAGTATGTACGAAGATGGAAAGGATGGACAAAAAATTTTATTGGAGAGAAAAGGAGAAAATAAATTCTATGCCAGGAAGAATAATGCGACATTTGATTTTATCATAGACAAAAAAGGAAAAGTCACGGGTATGAAACTTACACAAAATAAACAATCAATAAATTGTAAGAAAGTAATGTAATATAGAAGTAAATATTAGATAGTATATACAACTCTATTGGACTATTATGAAATATAACCTCTTGGAGTCCACATCAGAATTACTCTTTTCTAAATTATAATAGAAAGGTGCCATATCGGATTTACAAACATAACATCAAAATCCCATTCAACTTAGACAAAAGTAGTTATAATAAAAAAGGACTCTCGTTATTTTCTTTATAATTAGATAATGATTTTAAGTTGTAATTTGGTAATAAATCTTAGTATATTTTGAAATATAAAACGGTAAAAGATAGATTTATTATAAAACATCCCATTTATAGCACAATACCTTGACTATTTGTACTACGAAATGATTAATGCTTTGTTGCTAAAAAACAGTAAGTGAATAATCTCTTGTATAAAACAATTTATAAAAAAAAATATAATAAAGCTAAACCTAGAGGGGAAATGGTGAGATGATTTATGATACTTCGTGATTACAGGAAAATCAAATTGTTGTTGCAATAAAATCATCAAAAATAAACAGAACACATTAGAAACATCTAATAATAGAAGGTTTTGTCAAGGAAGCATGTATAGAGGTTAGAACTATGTATGAAATCCTCTAGAAGTTGCTGGATACACTAATTCCTGGTTATAATATTATTGGCAATTTTATTATCACCATCTAAGGGATAAATGTGGTAATGCCTACTGTATGTCAGCCAATCTGTGTTGAAGATGAAAATATAAGTGTTATGTAAAACGTTATATGGCTTAGTGATTACAGATGATTCGAATGAAAGTTTAATGTTTTATTTGCTATCCATTTTATTTTAAAAGACTAAAAGACTTTCCGTCAAAACTTGCAAAGACCATAGTCAGAGAAGATTCCTTGTTATTCCATGGTCATAAAAATCAAAATGGTGTTGTTCTCTAACGAACTTAATAGCTCTCTAGCCTCCTAATCAAGGTTTAAATCTAATTATCGGGGAGGATATGCAAAAGCTACTTTATCTTATGAAAGGAACTATATAATAAAATCATGATAAAAAGATATTCTCATTAATACAAATCGTTGTCAAGATTAATTACAAAATATTATTTCTATAATTTTTTTGAAATATTCCCGAAAAACATAAGGATAGATAGAGATTGATTATTTTTATCTTTTGATATGTCGGTGATTTACTCGCATTTATTATTTTAATTCATTTCTTATTCTTTGTACATTGGCATTCATAAGATGTCTAACTACATTTTGATATATAAATCGTTCAAATGCATTTAATTTCTGTTGATGTTTGGCATAAAACTCATCAGGTGTATTAAAAACCCCAAAATCTTGATTGATACCTTTATCCTGAATAAAAGTATTGTTAAGATTCCACTCTATTGTAGGATTTGCCAGGTTATCTGTAAAAACACCATAACCGCAAAAGCTAGTTTTGCAATCTTTGTTCTTTTCTTGTAATTTGGTCAAATAGGAATTGTCTAAAATCACTCCCTCTAAAAAGTACCATTGATCATTTACTAGTACTTCGACCCAACTGTGCAGGATATTTTGAGGAGATAATTTATACCAAATACCCGTCAAAGCCCCTTTCTGTAAGGCCTTGTCAATGGTAAACCCATGAATGCGATTAGGTATTCCGGTTGCTCGCAACAAAGTCATTAATAATATTGCTTTCGTATTGCATTGCCCGTAACCATCTTTCAAAATTTGAGATGCAGGAATATTATCTGAATTGTTGTAACCAAACTTTATTTCATCTTTAACAAAATTGTAGATAGATTTTACTCGAGTCAATGTATCCATACTTTTCCATTTTTTACACTTTATTAAATTCTGTATAGCTGTATTTGAAATGTCGAGTATTTCTGTTTCTGCAAGATACTTTTCCATATTTTTTATTGAAATGTAAAATTAAACAAAGAAATAGTGCAATAGTATTGCAAATTTTTATTTGGGCTGTTTTTAAAAATGCGTAATGGAAAATCTCTTCGACATTACTATATCTAGGTACTTAAATGGTCGCTTTTTGTGTTTTCATAAACCTTTAATTTTCAAGATAGTTAAGTCATTTTTTTTTGCTTTTCTTTAGTTTATTTATTTTAAGATATAATCTAAAATCTCTTAACAGATATTAGTTCAAACCAATGCAGGGATATAAATTACTAAAATATGGAGATTTATGTTTGACTACTGCTAAGAAATTAATCTCTTAAATAGTATTCTAGAATATTCTTGTCACTTTTAGAAAAAGTGTATTGTTTTTTAAGTTCACATATAATCTGACAAAACTTTTTCAAAGGCACATGTAGCGCTAACAATGTTTACTTGTGTTAATTATTTAAGAACCTAATTTCTAATAGTATTCTTAAGTTGAATTAGTAGGTGTTATTTCGGCTTTTGTGTTTCACTTTTATTTCACATTGAATATGGGAAAATTGCAGTGCGAAGGTTTAATCATATTATTATTCGCCAAGAAAATCATTTACGTGGAAGAACAGAACAAGAAATAATTAACCTTTTATTATAAGGGATAAGACTTGCAAATATAAAAGTCACTTACGAAAGTATTCCAAAAGAAGTGGAAGCTATCAAACATGCCCTTTCCATAGCAGTCGAAGGAAATTATATAGTAGCGTCAAGCGATGTTGTATCAAATGCTTTAACTCTTGTTCAATCATATATTGAAAATGAATAATAGATAGCATAATTTAAATTATTCTTCAAATTTGAATGAATTTACTCTTTGTTGAATACTCAAAATTTACCAATTCCATTGTTTAGATCAAATTTTTTATGGAGTCTTTTCAGGTTATTGTATTTATAGGAGCTCGAGAAAGCAATTTATCGGATTCTTATATAATAAATATTCAATGACTTAATATAGTAATGGATTTTTATTATTTTAGTATTTCAAATAATACTAAAATTGAATATTATAACTATAAAATGAGGAAAATAACTTTTGAATATTCTGAAAAATGTGATTTAAAGAGTTTTATTGTTAATGTTTTAGGGGGAGATGACAACGGAAATACTATAAGTTGTAACAATAAACTTTATACTGGAAATCATTTTGTTTCTAATGTACAAGACGGGATATCTGCTATTTTGATCGATGGTAAATATAAAGATGATGTATATATAGAACAGAGAATTGTAGATGAGAATATTATTGGGCTGTACTACTTTAATGCAGAACAATGTGTTGATATTACATTAGATAATTCTATTAAACTGAATAACACACAATCTACTAATTTATTACTAGTAGATGTTGGGTTACCAATTGATTTCCTATGTAGAAAAGGAACCACTATTTATTCAGTATGTATTTTTGTAAAAAAAGAATTTATTAAACGCTTTATAAAACAAATAATTTTATATGATCCAAGTTTGAACGCTTTATTCAATGAAAGTAAAAGATCTATATTGTTTAATAATTATTTAAGTGAAAATAGTTTGGAGTTACTTAATGATTTTAAAAAAACAACTTACAATAGTCCTTTTTATGAATTCTACTTTAAGGCCTTAGTATTTGAGTTACTAAATGATTTTTTTATACAAATTCAAGGTGACAATTATTTTATTCAGAATAATTAGAATGTTAAAAAAAAACAGCATTTATATTCTAAATGTATTTTTTGCTATACTTTATCCCATCGTTGATAAATATCGCAAGGTTTAGTAACATGAACTAAGATTGATATTTCATCGAAAATATAGGCAACTCTTATTATGTAACTAATATTATTGAAAACCTTTAAATTCCAAACAGAAAAATTATATTTAACTGTTTTTTTGCAAACATTTGCTCAAAATGTTTGCACATCCCTAGAATAAGTGTTATTTGGGGTTAAGAATCTTTTTTACATGGTAACTGAAATTATAAGTCAGGACCTAAAGAATCATTTCAATTTGTTTGCCTGCGTTGTTGTGCATGAGAATAAAAACTAAAAAGAAAAGAAAGTAATTAGAATGTTTTTAATTTTGTAGTTATTCTTCTTTCAGTCGTTTTCCGAGCCACAGCCCGACAGCTAGAGTTGGCAAACTTCCAAATAGCAGAAATATAAGGATTACTCCTAAAATTTCCGATATTTCATTAATTTCATTTCCATTGATTAAGGAAAAAGATATTGTCCCTGTAATGACACCAAGTGTTAGTAATACAAAAATAATTGCGACGCCTTGCCATTTTTTGAAATAGTAGCCCTTATGAAAACAATTGGTGATAAACCAAGGTTTTCTTTACCAAGAGTTTTGTTTACGGTGGGCTGAAGTAGTAAACTCAACAATAGCTCAGATTTTCGAACAAATTATAGAAATAATAAATTTAGAAAATAAGAATTAGGATGAAAACAAAAATAAAACGACATATTCTTAAAGCAGTAACTATCCAGATATTAGCAACATTAATTGTTTTTTCATTTTTTTACACTCTCCTTTTCGGATTAAAAGATACTATAGGAATACTTCTGTATTTACTTGTTCCAATATTTATTGGTTGTAGTTCTGCGAATTGTTTTGGTTCGGTAATATTAGACAATATATTATTTTGTACGAATATAATTATAATTCGTAAAAGATGACTAAGGAAAGAATAATCCATTGCATCATAGCTATATAAAACTTATAATTAGAATTATTTTTATGATTAAATTTATTATTTTAGATTTATGCAGTTGTTATGTTTATAATTTGATTACTATTGATCATATTAGCTATATAAACAATTAAAATAAGGATAGGTTTCTTAAATTTGATATAAGTGGTAACTTAAATATTTTATAAACGCTTCGGCTTTACATTGTAGAGACTAATCTTTAGCTAAATAATGAATTTATTGCATTTTTATGTAGTATTTTTTTATACTTTATAGAAAGTTATTTTTTATAAAAGCAATCTAGGGAATTTAGTTAACAAAGAGTGATTTTAAACAATATTTTTTTGAATGAAGGCAATCATATACAATTACGATAGTATTGAAAATTCTAATTTAACAACGGTAATTTCAAAAGCCTTAGGGGGGGTAGCTAAGGACAATCTAATCAAAGGAGATAATAACTTGTATAAAGGAGTTCATTTTGTATTAGATGTGGGACATATGATTTCAGCAGTGGTTGCGGATTTACTTTATAAAGACGACACATTTATTAGTTATCGTAATAAAGAAAGTAACTCAATAGGATTATATTTTTTTTATACAAATAAATTTGTTGATTTTAGGATAGATGATAAAATCAGTTTAGCCGGATCAGGAACATATAATTTATTGTTTATGGACGTAGGTTTGCCAATTGACTATTTTGTAGAGGAGGGTACTTCTATTTATTCCATAAACATATTTATAGAAAAAGAACTTATGAGAAAATATTTAAAAGATATGCTTTTACCAAATAAAAGTATTAATGAAATTATGGATTCTAACAAAAGAGCTATATTATGTAATAATTATATTAGTAGTAAAAGCCTTAAATTGATAAATAAGTTTAAAAAACATTCTCATACCAAACCTTTTTATGATATGTATTTTAAAGGCCTTGTATTTTCATTAATAAATGATTTTTTAGTAGAAATTCAAGATGAAAACTATTTTATTCAAAATAATTGATTTTTAGTTAGCGCTTTTTTTTCTGTATGAAGGTAGCTACTATAATCAATTCTTAACTGAGAACAAATATTTGTTAGATTATAAGTTTATTTCAAATAGAAGCTAATGGATGTAATAGACTATAAAGACTAGAATTAGAACGATTTTAGACAAACTAATTTGCAGTCATTAATTTTCGATTTACCAGTGTTTTATGTTTATTTTGGTTTGCCGAATAAATTATACTTTGAGTTAGTTAATAAAAAACGTCATAATCTAAGGCTTTAATATAAATTTGATATATCCCGATCATAAAGAAAACCTGGCTTTAACTTTGGAAGGAGATAAACGAAAAGTAAAATATTCCGATTTTGAGTAGTTAGCGATGAGTTTATGCATTGCAGAAATTGGTCATATTAATATCTTAAAACTATTTTTCAAAACTGTTGAATTTAGTTCTAGATTTGATCAGTTGACCTTTTTTAATAAATAAATACAAAAGGCAATATATTGAGGTTTTCAAAACCAAAATGAAGGAGATGGACTTATAGATTTTTATCATTTTTTTTCTTTTCAATCGCAATTATACCTTAATAGATTTAACTTACAATATTAATGTTGTTAGTTTCTAAGTAGTACATAAAATTCATTCGTTATTATTACTTTATTGGAGATGTTTTTGGGCAATGATGGACAAATAAAGTAGCGCTTGACCGCTGTTATGATTTAACTCCAAGTCTAGATTAGATTTGGACATTAAAAAAAACTGACAGTATGAAAGATTTAATAACAAAACAAGATTTAGAAAAATTTGAAGAGTCCTTAATGAAGAATTTAGAAGAACTTTTAGCCCGTTTTTTAAATACTAATAACGCTGATGATTTTGAATGGTTAAGAACTAAAGCTATTCGCAATTTGATGAATATAAGTGCAGGAACATTACAGAATTTGCGAATAACTGGTAAATTAAGATATAGGAAAGTAATGGGTTCTTACTATTATAGTAGAAAAGATGTACTGTCACTTTTTCAATGAAGAGGCAATAAATAACTTAAGTTTTGCTTTAATTAATTACTTTAGGTTATTGTGTTTAATTTGTTGATTAAAAATGGATTACTTTATATGTAGGTAATAGATTATTACTCCCTTATATATTTAGAAATACTTAATAAATCTAAGAGTTTATAAGGGAGTGATTTAAGCTATACTAGTTTATTTATAAATTCAGTAAGGATGCTTAGTTTTTCTTTGTCTAAATCTAATTTTCCTATGTAGTTTACAAATTCATCAAGATTAGATTTAGTGTTTTTACTATTTTTCTGTTCCTTATCTGTAAGTTTTTGTTTTAGTATATTCATTTCTGAGTTAATTGCTTGCTGCTCGGTTAGGGCATATTCTTCTGTTTGTTTAACTGATGCATGACCAAGCATTTCCTTTACGACATGTATAGGAACGCCATTAGCTAGTGTAACGGTACTTCCGAATGTTCTTCGGGCCTTATGAGTGTTTAGTTCACTTATATTACATAGGAAGGAAATTTCTTTTAAATATTCATTCATTTTTTGATTAGAACGAACTGGTAGCACTTGATTATGTTTACTACAGTCTGGGTGATTTTCATATTTTTTAACGATTTCAAGTGCTTTAGGTAGTAGAGGAATTATAATATTAGCATCAGTCTTTTGACGTTGGGTTTTAAGCCAATAGTTATCGTGTTCATCGCAATAGATGTTATTTTTTTTAAGTTGAAAGGCATCAATATAGGCTAATCCAGTATAACATTGGAAAACAAAAACATCTCTAACTATTGAAAGCCTCTCTGTTTCAAAGTTTTTATTCTCTAAAATGGATAGCTCCTTGTTAGTTAGAGGAAGTTTAATTAATTTAGTTTTTTTTGGTTTATATAATTTAAATGGATCAGTTGGTATGATGTCTTTTGAAACTGCATGTAAGACAATCTTATGAAAATTTGATATATATTTTATAGTCGTATTGTTTGAACATTTCCTAACTGTTTTTAAATAATGCTCGTAGCTTACTATGAATTCATAATTTAATTCTCTTAACTCAAAATCATCTCTTTTGTATTTTCGCTGAATAAACTCAGCAACGTGGGACCTCGCTGTTACATATCGTTTATGAGTCGCTGGAGCAAACTCTCTAGGTACTAGTTTGAGCATTTCATCATTATGCTTTTGAAATTCTACTAAAACCCTAGGTTTTTCTTCAGAATTGCCTTTAATAAAGTTCATCAATGGTTCTATTGATAAGGTTTTGTCTGTATTCATCAGTACAAGTTTGTATTGATGAATTTTAGATACAATAGAATCTAAATGAAGATTTAAAATTTTCGCATCCTCTTTATTTCCAATTGCTCTTTCTGATTTTTGGTTCCAACGAGTTAAATCCCATTTGTAACTTATAGAGGTTTCTTTACAAATACCGTCTATTGTAACTCTTAGATACACGTACCTTGAATTAGAATCTTTCTTACTTCCTTTTAAGAAGAAATTAATTGATAAATTTTTCTCTAACATAATTCAATTTTTAATGATTAATAAATATTGAATTAAAATGCTTTAAAATCTGATTTGAATCCTCGCTCGTCCCTTTATGGCGTTGAGTTTGTGCTCTAATTCGTGGCAAAATTTTTCAAGAAGTGATTTTGCCACGAATTTGCCATGAATATTATGAGTTCTTTTGAAAGATTTGTTCAGTGTATAAAAAAGAAAAAACCTATAACTCATTGAGAATCATAGGTTTTGTGTGGTTTTGTGCTTTTTTGAGAAACACTGTATTTCTTAAATAGTGGAGGAGATGGGGCTCGAACCCACGACCTCTTGGCTGCCAGCCAAACGCTCTAGCCAACTGAGCTACACCCCCATTTAGGAATGGCAAATTTAAACAAAAAAACGACAAATCAAACCGTTTTATTGACTTAATCGGTTTTTTGTTTTTTGCAATTGATATTTTACCGTTTTTGACTTTCCACCAACAGTTCTGCCATCAATTTCATCTTGCTTTTATAAAAGGATGACAAATCATTGTCCTGATATAAATCCATATTACTGATCGGTATTTGGTAGGGTAATGACCAGCCACGAAGGGCTTTGACGATATTGTCCATCGATTGAATTCCCTGCATAGCCTGATTTCCGGCAGACCAACACGTTAATCCAATTACTTTATTGGTCAGGTAAGCCGGTTGATTGGCTGCGGTGATCTCCAACCAATCTAAAGCGTTTTTCATAACTCCAGTCATCCCACCGTGATATAAAGGGCTCAACCAAACCTGTATGTCGGAATCAACAAAGGCCTGTGCAAATTCAATAACAGAATCAGGTACTGATTTCTCACGAGGATTATATATGGGTATTTGAAAATCGGATAAATGAAGTTGTTTTACTTCAACATTCAAAACTTCAAATTGATCTGCGAAATATTGTGTCAACCTTCTAGAGGTTCTAAAGGCTTCTTCATCTAAAGAGCCGTTGAATAGGATTGCTTTCATAGTAGCGCTCAATTGCTATAATAAATCTAAGGCTCAAATTTAAGCTTTAAAAACTAGTTTTCACTAACTTAATTCGATTCATTTCGCTTTGTTAAAATTGTTGTTATATAAAAAGGGGACTTAAAATCCGTTGAGATTTAAGTCCCTTAAAAAGAATGTATTTCGACGCTTTATTTAATGAAGTCAGACGGTTCATGAGATATTGTGAATCAAAAGAACATTTCTTTTTTTATTAAAATCAATGATTTGAATAGGACTTGAAAGGGAAACTGTTTCGGGGACGTTTTCCGTTTTTAATTCCGACAACAAAAATATCACTCCAAATGCAATAAAACAAGTTTTTAGTTGTTTTATAGGTACTTTTTTTTTATTTAATTTTAATAAAAGTAATTTTGAGGTAGAATCGAAAAAAAATATCATTAATAGCGATTTGTCGCACTATAAATTAGAAAGTGTTAAATATCGTTGCCGTATTTAATGTTATATTAATGATTTGGCAATATAAATATAACGTAAGTATATTTATTCAAGTAAATTTGGTTAAAAAATATATTTTTTACTGTTTTTTGTGTTTAATTTAAAAAAATGTCGGAAATTGGACAATAAAGTAAGCGGTTTATATGTTAATAATTAACAATGTTTTGGAGTGGGTGAATGTGGGTTTAAAATTTACAGAAAAGTAGTGTAAGGAAAATGTTTTCTGGTTGTTTTGATTCAAGATATTGTAAAGATTATTTAGATCTTAAATTTATTAAAATATAGAAACTGGAAAAGGTATTAAGTATCAAACAAGAATGCGACCTATGAAATGTGTATACCTATTAATCTTGATGTTTGTGTTCGTAGGTTGTTCCAACGAGGATCACGAAAATGATGGCGATATTTTAGGGCCTTGGACGCTGACGCGTGAAATTGTGGTTCAAACATCAGATCAAGTACAGCGTTCGATCAATACAGAAGAGATTTTGCATAGCAACCAAGCTATTGTTTACGACTTTAAAAAGGACAATCAATTGTTGATTAAGGAAGAAGGTAAAACGGATTTATTAATGCGCTACAGTTGTTATAGCGATTTTGGTTCTAGATTTGAAAATCCAAAATTTGCAATACAAGAATTTATCGACATCAACAATCGCACTTATATTTTAAGTCATTCAGAGGGTAAGCTGATTCTGGATGCTTCACAAAGAAACGGGCCTATTCTATATCTAGAACGAAATTAAATTCATAACTTACACTGTAATCCACTATCAACACCGTAGTTGCTTTTGTACCCAGTTACACTTCCTTTTTGTTTTATCAGTAAAATAGATTTACAATGACCTTATTACAATTATTAAAAAAAATTCGTCCATTTGTAAAGCCTTATCGCAAACTGGTTATAGCAACTTTAGCTTTAACTGCTGTGGGTTCTTTTGCTGTACAAATCAATGCATTGATTTTAAGATATACCGTAGATACCATCAGTGAGTTGATGGTTACGAACCAGCCCTTGCAAAACGGTTTTCATTTATTGACGACCATTAGTATCGTTTTGCTGGCGAAAGAGGTCATTTATACCCTTATTCAATTTGGACAAAAGTTCTATGGAGAAAAACTGCGAATATATATATCGCGTGATTTCTCACAAGCCATAGTTGATCGCATTTTGACTTATCGAATGGCTTTCTATACGTCTACGGAAAATGAAAGTGGAAAGTTGCAGACTCGAATCGACATGGGGATAAGCAGTCTAACCCGTTTGGTTCAAAACTTCTTTATTGATATCATGCCTTTGTTTGCCAATGCGATAGTGGCTTTAATTTTTATTTTTCTAGCAAATGTCTATGTGGGCTTGGTCAGCCTAGCTATCGTTCCAATCTATTTTTATGTGAGTCAGTTGCAAGCCAATAAACTCAGCGGTTTTAGACGGAAGATGCGAAGCTTTCGAGAGACCAAAAACAACGGTATCATTTCTTTAATCGATTCTATTACGGTGATTAAATCCTTTGTTAGAGAACCTTTAGAAGCGGAGAAGCATTTGGAAATACAGTACGATATGACTGAAAATCAATTGCAAACGCGAAAAATGAGTTTTTTATTCGATGGTATCAAAAGTTTTTTAGAGCAATTTGGTCTGGTACTGATCATTATACTAACGGCATATTTCGTTTTAAATGGCCAAATGACTATTGGTGCGATTATGTTTCATGTGTTGTTATTTAATAACGTTACAGCGCCTATTAGACAGTTGCATAGAATTTACGATGAGATCAATGATGCGATGATTTATTCGGAGAGTTTTTTCGATATATTGGAGTCCGAGCATGAAGTTGAAATCTCCGGAACCTACGTTGCGGCTAAGATCGTCGGACGCCTGGAGATGAGGGATGTATCGTTTACTTATCCCAATGGGACTGAGGCATTGAAACAGGTAAATATGATTATAGAGCCAAACGATACAACGGCACTAGTAGGGTTGAGTGGTGCAGGAAAGAGTACTATTATTAACTTATTGGACAAATTTTATGCGCCAACTCGCGGTCAAATATTTTTAGATGGTGTGGATCTGGCAGACTACAATACTACAGAATTGCGTAAGAATATTGGTTTGGTATTGCAGAAAAATCATATTTTCAAAGGTACTATCGGCGAGAATATACAGTATGGCAATCCAATGGCATCTCAAGAAGAAATTGAAAAGGCTGCAAAGCAAGCCTATATCCACGATCAAATTATAGAACTACCACAGGGGTATGATTCTGAAGCGCGCTTACTTTCTGGTGGACAGCAACAGCGAATTGCTATAGCGCGTCTTTTCTTAAAGGATCCCGCTATTATATTTTTAGATGAACCTACAGCGAGTTTAGATGCTATTGCTACGGAACAGATCAAACAGAGTTTAGACGCGATAAAAAAAGACCGAACCGTGATTATTGTTTCACATAGTATCTCACAAATTATAGATTCATCTCATATTGTGGTTATGGAGAAAGGTAGAGTAGTGGAAACGGGAACTCATGATTCATTGTATGATGAAAAAGGTACTTACTACGACATTTTCACAGCTATGGCCAACAGCCTTAATATCGAGAAAATTACCCAATCGATGAATAGCTAGTAGGGATATTCCTACTAGCTATTCATCGATTTACTTCTGCTGGTATTCTTGTGGGAATATCGGAGTATTTCCATCTCTTTGCGCCACATAATGTGGTGATAGCAACTCAATACCTTTTTCATTAAAGACTTCTTGAATGTTTTTGTGTAGTGTAGACAGTATACCCGCTTTTTTAGTGACCTCCTTAATGTACACATTGATTTCATAGGTGATGTAAAAATCATCGTGTGAAGTTTGGAAAACGAAGGGTTTTGGCTCGGCTAGTACCAAGGGGGTTCTCAGAGCTGCATCGATGAGCGTTTGTTGTGCTTCGGTCCAACTGAGTTCGTAACCGATGCCTACCTTAGTAGAAATAATCAATCCTTCTTCTTGACCCTGAGCGTAAACGGAATAGTTGGTGGTATTTCCCGATAGTACCGTAGAATTTGGAATGGTGATCTCTTCGTTCTTAGTCGTTTTTAAACGGGTTACTAACATGTTTTTTTCGATAACTACACCGGTCATATCGCCAATTTTAATTTGATCGCCAATTTTAAACGGACGCATATACGTTATGACTAGTCCAGCAACCATATTGGAAATCGCAGAAGAGGATCCCAAAGAGAATAGTATACCCATAAATACAGATACTCCTTTAAAAATAGGAGAGTCTGAGCCTGGTAAATGTGGAAACATCAAGATAAACATAAAGGCGAAAAGCAATATCTTAACCAAACTAAAAGTAGGCATTGCCCAATCTTTATGAAAACCGGAAATCTCCAATTTGCCCAATTCAATTTCGGTAAAGATATATTTGACTAATCGGATAAAATATTTCATCACAAAATAGATCACCAGTATACTAAATAAATTGGGTAAATAATTAAAAATGGCACTAAAAATAGATTTAAAAGGCAACCAGATATATCCAAAAAGGACCTCGCCCCAGGTTTGCGTAAACGGAAAAATACTAAATACCAATGGGATTGCTAAGTAGAATAAAAGTAAGATAAAAAAAGTCTTTACACCTTTTAGGACAACGAGAGCAACGTTTAGTTTTTGTGCAGAAGTCAGGAAAACATAGTTTTTATAAGTGAGATTTTCTAACCAATGTTTTTTCTGCGCTATTAAAACATTGCGCAACCGAGCGTGCAATTTGTTGATTCCAACAAGCAGCAATGCAAATACAACAACGACTAATAAGACAAGTCCAATTCTAATCAGCAATTTTTCAATGCTATTTTCTGCTTTTTGTTTGAGTATGGTGTTTTTTAAAATGCTTACATAGGTGTCGGCTAATTCCTGTTTGGTTTGATCGAACCATAAGGCATCTAAGTCAGAAACGCTCATGATGACTAAGTTGTCATAGGTGATATCCAAAGAGTTTTCCCAGGGCTGTGCAACGATCTTTTGCGCATCGAAAAAATCATCTTGATACAGTGCCTTAACTTTTTCGGTGATGTTTTTGGCTCGTTCTTGAGGAACTAATGCGCCAACTTTGGTGTACACATTGAATAGGGTATCCCTCAATAATATAACCGGATGCCCTTTTTCAGTCTGTTTTAGACGTTCTATTTTAGCCCTAGATTTTGTTTTCGATTCCAATTCCGTGGCTTCAATTTTTTTTAATTCCTCTAAAAGTTTATCTCTTTTGAGTTTTTCACTCT
Source organism: Flavobacterium sp. HSC-61S13 (assembly GCF_024171535.1). Taxonomy (GTDB): domain Bacteria; phylum Bacteroidota; class Bacteroidia; order Flavobacteriales; family Flavobacteriaceae; genus Flavobacterium. Next base: position 262,939 of record NZ_JALJZV010000001.1, read on the forward strand.
CTTTGACATGACTAATCTGATCGAGCAATTCCATCTTACGCAGTGAGTCCACATATTGGCTCTGCTGCGTTTTCAATAGCAGTTGTTGCAGTTGTTCAACTTGTTTAAGTTGCTCTTGTTGTTGAATAGAATCGGTGTCCTGCGAATGACTTAGGTGTGGTAGGAGCGATAAAATGAATAAAAACAGAATTTTTGCTTTCATCGTGTAAAAAGTGTCTTTTAGTTTTAATATGAATCTTGCGTTGACTATATTTTATATAATAATAGTAAATAATATTAAGATAGCCGGTATTTTTTATAATTTATGTTTTTTAATTCTTTTTTCCACCAAATCTCAGGTCTTTTCAGTTCCTATAAAGTGGAGAAAAAACAACTTTAACTTTTTTTTAACTTTAAAGTTGTAAGGAAAATCTAAAAATGCAGTCTTTAATAATAGAGATCAATCTTATTGCGATTGTTACTTCTTAAATTTAAAAAAGGTACTTGCGGCTAAATTTATAGTGTCTAATAATTATTGGTTAGTTTAAGAGTTTCTATATTTCAGTGCCATTACGCAAGTACCTGTTTTTAAGAATAGTATTTATTAGACTGAATCGAAGCTGCTTACGATTTAAGCATAAGCATTAGTGCTTTAAGATTTTTTGCCAGACATCGTTTAAAATTATTATTAATAAGCGGATAAAACATGTCGTGTTCTGGTGGGAGAATTATACCAATTGATTTGTAGAAGTGGTCGTTGGTATAATTAATAACTGTTTTTTCTTAGAGTTATTTAATGAAAGAGGCAACCTTTGGGGTTGCCTCTTTTTTATGGTGTAAATCGTAAAACTTGTTTTTGATGGACTAAGCGTTTTTACGTCTTTTAATTTCGGTTTCAATTAGGGATAGTTCTCTGTTGGTTTGACCGGCTACTGAGGTGTTTTCTTCAGCGCGTCGAATCAAATAAGGCATAACCTCATTGACTGGGCCGAAAGGCAAATACTTAGCTACGTTATAATCGTGATCAGCTAAATTATAACTGATATTGTCACTCATACCATACAATTGACCAAACCACATTCTAGTGTCGTTATGACGGATGTTGTGTTTAGTCATCAGTTCCATCAGCATATAAGAACTACTTTCATTATGAGTACCTGCAAACAAGGCCATGGTATCAAGATTTTCTAACATATAGGTCACTGCAGCATCAAAATTGATATCCGTAGCAGCTTTATCTACACAGATCGGAGAAGTGTAACTACCCTCCAAAGCTCTACTTCTTTCGATTTCCATATAAGCACCACGTACTACTTTTAATCCAACGTGGAAACCTTCATTCTTAGCTGTTTCATGCAATTTTTTCAGAAATTCCAAACGATCCCAACGATACATTTGTACCGTATTGAAAATGATTGCTTTTTCTTTATTGTATTTGCGCATCATTTCTAAAACAACTTCATCTGCAGCATCCTGCATCCAGCTGTGTTCTGCATCGATCAATAAGTATACATCCTTGTCGAAGGCATCTTTACAAGCGATTTCAAATCGTTCCAATATGCGATCCCACTCTTGTTGTTCACTTTTGGTAAATGGAAGTTTTTCACCTTTTTTCTCAAAAAGAAAAAATCGACCAAAACCCGTTGGTTTAAATACGGCAAAAGGGATGGCTTGATGACGATCTTTGGCAAATGCTATGGTTTTTAAAGTCATGTTTAACGCAGCGTCAAATTGCTCCTCTGTTTCTTTTCCTTCTACAGAATAGTCCAATACAGACGAAACTCCTTTGCTATACATTCTATCGACTACTTTTAAACAGTCGTTCTCACTAATTCCACCGCAAAAATGGTCGAATACTGTTGCACGAATAAGCCCTTGAACCGGTAAATGGGTTTTAATCGCAAAATTAGCTAGACTAGAACCGATTTTCACCAAAGCTCTATTGCTGATCATTTTAAAGAGAAAGTGTGCTCTTTTAAGTTCCTTGTTATTTTTTAAAATAAAGGCAACCTCTGTATTATTGAATATTTTTTCCATTCTAAAAATAAAATATTCCAGCAAAGATAAACACTCATGGTCATATAATTGATAAAAAATGATTTATTTTGCAGTATAAAAAGGCTAATTAATGAAAAAGATCCATTCTGATCAGTATGACATTACTTTTGGTGCAGAAGCGTATGATTACTTAGGTGTTATGCTTAATGAGCGGGCATATTCTAAAATATTTTTAATTACCGATACAGTATGTAATGATGCTTGTGTTCCACATTTTCTCGCCAATTTACCGACCAATGTCGCATTTGAAATTATCGAAATAGAGACCGGTGAGGAGTTTAAAACCATGGAGACAGCTTATTCTGTTTGGCAAGCGCTATCGGAGTTAAAAGCAGATCGCCAAAGTGTCATCATCACCGTAGGTGGTGGTGTCGTTACAGATCTTGGTGGTTTTGTCGCTGCGCTATTTAAGAGGGGAATCGATTGTATAAATATTCCTACTTCCTTATTGGCTATGGTTGATGCTTCTGTCGGTGGCAAAACAGGGATTGATTTGGATGGAATCAAAAATCAGCTGGGAACGTTTACCATGCCTCAAAACGTGTTAATTGATGTGCGCTTTCTAGAAACACTACCGGCAGAACAAATGAGGTCCGGCCTGGCGGAAATGTTTAAACACGGATTGATTTATGACCGCGAATATTGGGAGGTCCTACAGCATTTAAGCGAATTGACTAGCGATGATTTAGAAGACTTAATCTATCACTCTGTTGTTATTAAGAATCAAATTGTACAACAAGATCCCAAAGAACAAGGATTGCGAAAAATTCTCAATTTTGGACATACTTTAGGTCATGCAATTGAGAGTTATTTTCTTAATTCAGATACGCGAACTACCTTACTACATGGTGAAGCGATCGCAATGGGAATGATTTTAGAAAGTTATTTGTCATGGAAAACCGGAAAACTGTCCGAACAGGAATATTATTCGATTAAAACAGTTTTATTTGATACCTTTGCCCGTATAGATTTAGATCCCTTAGAAGTTGAAGCTTGTTTGGAATGGTTACAACACGATAAGAAAAACGCCTTGGGTATACCGCAATTTGTACTATTAAATACAGTTGGTGTTGCGGTTATCAATCAAGTAGTGAGTAAGGATTTGATATTGAGCTCTTTTGAGGATTATTTATCCTAATGGTTTTTTAATAATTTCTTTGGAAATTGCAGGTTTAATTTTTTTACATTTGCCCTCGTAAACGCTATGGGAAATAAGTTTTTTTTTAGTGCAAAAGGCACACGTAAAAAGCGGATGTTTGTAAAAAAACATCAGGCTAATTTTGTGTTTCACCTTCTCAGGTTATATAGGATGTTCTTAAACTCCTTTTTGTATAATGATAAATTGTCGATCGTATTTGCGAACATCCGAGTTTGAAAATTTTAGTATTCTTGGCTTTTTATTATATTATTAATTTTTCTAATAGTGATATTAAACAAAAATGAACACAAAATATTCAGATTTAATCAATCAAACTTTTTATTTTCCACAAGAGGAATTTAAACTCAGCAACGATAACTTAACTTTCCACAACATCGATTTGATGAAATTAGTAGAACAATATGGGTCGCCATTGAAGTTTACTTATTTGCCTAAAATCACAGCAAACATCAATCGTGCAAAGGGTTGGTTTAGAAATGCTATGGAAAAAAATAATTATAATGCGAATTATTATTATTGCTATTGCACCAAAAGTTCGCATTTTCAATTTATTTTAAATGAAGCTTTTAAAAACAATATTCACGTAGAGACCTCTTCGGCTTTTGATGTTAATATTGTTGAAAGTTTATTGGCTACTGGAAAAATAACCAACGATACTTTTGTACTGTGCAATGGATTTAAAAGAGCACAATACATTGATAATATTGCTCATTTGATCAATAATGGGCATCAAAATACCATTCCAATCTTAGATAATTACGAAGAATTGGACTTGCTTCAAGAAGCTATTGAAGGCAAATTTAAAATTGGAATTCGAATTGCTTCGGAAGAGGAGCCTAAATTTGAATTTTATACTTCACGTTTGGGTATTGGTTATAAAAACATTGTACCGTTTTACAGAAAACAAATTCAGGACAACGATAGAGTAGAGTTAAAGATGTTGCATTTCTTTATAAACACGGGTATTCGTGATACTTCTTACTATTGGAATGAATTGGTAAAATGTTTAAAAGTATATATTTCTTTAAAAAAGGAGTGTCCTACTTTAGACAGTTTGAATATCGGTGGAGGATTTCCAATCAAAAACTCTTTGGCATTTGAATACGATTATCAATATATGGTTGATGAAATTATCAATCAAATCAAAATAGCTTGTGATGATGCTGGTGTTGCTGTGCCAAACATTTTTACCGAGTTTGGTTCTTTCACAGTAGGTGAAAGTGGTGGAGCGATTTATCAGATTTTATATCAAAAACAGCAAAATGATAGAGAGAAGTGGAACATGATTGATTCGTCTTTTATAACTACTTTGCCAGATACTTGGGCGATTAATAAAAGGTTTATTATGTTGCCTATCAATCGTTGGAACGATTCGTATGAGCGTATCCTTTTAGGGGGATTGACGTGTGATAGTGATGATTACTACAATTCAGAGCAAAACTTAAACGCGATTTATTTACCAAAATACAATAAGGAGAAGCCATTATATATCGGTTTCTTTAATACGGGCGCTTATCAGGAGTCTATCAGCGGGCATGGAGGAATTCATCACTGCCTGATTCCACAGCCGAAACACATTTTAATCGATAGAGATGAAAATGGTATCTTGGCCACCGAGGTATTCTCGGAACAACAGACTGCAGAACAGGTATTGAGTATCTTGGGCTATGATGTGTCGTTGACATTTAAAAATAAAGAATAACTAATTAATTATAAAAATACAAATACGATGAGTAAAGGACCGATAAGTCAGTTTATTGAGAAGTATTATTTACACTTCAACGCAGCTACTGTTGTAGATGCAGCAAAATCTTATGAAGAGCAATTGCAAAAAGGCTCTAAAATGATGGTTAGTATGGCAGGTGCAATGAGTACTGCTGAGATAGGAAAAATATTTGCAGAAGTTATCCGTCAAGATAAAGTGCATATTATTTCTTGTACTGGGGCTAACTTAGAGGAGGATATCATGAATTTGGTTGCGCATTCTCATTATAAGAGAGTTCCGAATTACCGTGACTTAACGCCACAGGATGAGTGGGATTTGATGGAAAAAGGGCTTAATCGTGTTACGGATACTTGTATTCCTGAAGAAGAAGCATTTAGACGTTTACAAAAACATATTTTCAAAATCTGGAAAGATGCAGAGGATAATGGAGAACGTTATTTTCCACATGAATTTATGTATAAAATGTTGCTTTCAGGATGTTTGGAAGAATATTATGAAATTGACATCAAAAACAGCTGGATGTATGCGGCTGCGGAGAAAAACCTACCGATTGTTGTACCAGGATGGGAAGACAGTACCATGGGGAATATCTTTGCTTCTTATGTAATTAAAGGAGAGTTAAAAGCATCTACTATGAAGTCTGGTATTGAATACATGACTTTCTTAGCGGATTGGTATCCTAAAAATTCTAGTAATGGAATTGGATTCTTCCAAATTGGTGGAGGAATTGCTGGTGATTTCCCAATCTGTGTAGTTCCTATGTTATATCAGGATTTAGAGCAAACTGAAACACCTTTCTGGAGTTATTTCTGTCAGATATCTGATTCTACAACGAGTTATGGATCATACTCTGGGGCGATTCCAAATGAAAAGATTACATGGGGTAAATTGGATATCAATACACCAAAATTCATTATTGAGTCAGATGCTACCATTGTAGCACCTCTAGTTTTTGCTTATTTGCTTGATATGTAATTAGTAATAAATTTATCTAAATTTAGTTATTTTTTTATTTGATAATTTAATTTTGGGTATTACATTTGACGTGAAATAAAGTAAGAAAAAAGAATGAAAAGAATAATTGTTGATTACGCAAAATTAACAAATGAGATTTTGTCTCTTCTAGTTGAGAGGTTCCCTGACGGCTATGATGATGCGGATATTGTCCGTTTCAAAAACGTTAAGAACGAAACCATAGAAGCTGTGGAAGTTCGTACAGAAGACACAATTTATCTCGTAAAGGTTAGTACAAAATTAGCTGATAGAATAGAGAATTTTGATGAAGATGATGAAGAAGAAGACATTGTAGATACTGTCGAAGTTTCATTGGATTCCTTGAAGGATCTTGAATTGGCTGAAGAAGAAGAAGACTAGTTTTTTATATTCTTAAATTTTATAAACCCGTTTCCTTTGGATTCGGGTTTTTTTTATAGAAAAATGGAAATAATAGGATAGATCACAAAAAAAGATGCTTTTGTAATTGTTGATTTGATATAAATTACTTTAATTATCAATATATTTGCATCCATAAATAAAAACTTTAATAACAGAACATGAAAGCAGGAATTGTAGGATTACCGAACGTTGGAAAATCAACTTTGTTTAATTGCTTGTCAAATGCCAAAGCACAAAGTGCTAACTTTCCTTTTTGTACAATTGAGCCCAATATCGGAGTTGTGAATGTACCAGATCCTAGATTGTTGAAATTGGAGGAATTGGTTAATCCAGAGCGTGTTTTACCTGCAACGGTTGATATAGTGGATATTGCTGGATTGGTTAAAGGAGCAAGTAAAGGAGAAGGATTGGGAAATCAGTTCTTAGGAAATATTAGAGAATGTAATGCTATAATTCACGTATTGCGTTGTTTTGACAACGATAATATTATCCATGTTGATGGAAATGTGAATCCAATTAGAGATAAAGAGACGATCGATATTGAGTTGCAATTAAAGGATTTGGAAACGGTTGAAAAACGTTTGGAAAAAGTCAAAAGAGCAGCTAAAACTGGAAATAAGGAAGCTCAGGTTGAGGAGGCTTTATTGGAAAGAGTGAGAGGTGCTTTGTTGCAAGCGAAGTCAGCTAGAACCGTTGAATTATTGAATAATGATGAAGTGGTTTTGATGGAAGATTTTCAATTGATCACGGCTAAGCCGGTTTTATATGTTTGTAATGTTGATGAAGATGCTGCGGCAACTGGAAACGCTTACGTAGAACAAGTAAGAGAATTGGTTAAGGATGAAAATGCTGAAGTTATAGTCTTGGCTGTAGGTACAGAGGCAGACATTACGGAATTAGAGACTTTCGAAGAACGTAAGATGTTCTTAGAAGATCTTGGATTGGAAGAGCCGGGTTCATCAGTATTGATTCGTTCAGCTTATAAATTATTAAACCTTCAGACTTATTTTACTGCTGGAGTAAAAGAAGTACGTGCTTGGACCATTCCTGTTGGGGCGACTGCACCACAAGCTGCGGGAGTGATTCATACCGATTTTGAAAAGGGATTCATCCGTGCGGAAGTTATTGCTTACAATGATTTTGTTCATTTTGGATCTGAGGCGAAAGTGAAGGAAGCTGGAAAACTAAGAGTAGAAGGAAAAGAGTATATCGTTAAAGACGGTGATGTTATGCACTTCAGGTTTAACGTATAATTTTTAAAATTATATATTTGAAAAAGTGGAATTAGTAATAATTCCACTTTTTTGCTTTAATACGGTGATAAGTTTATTTTATTTGAAGTTTTTTTAGTAGTTTAGTTGATGACGACCAGTTATAAAGGGGTGTCCAAATAAAGCGAGTAAAATATTTATAACATAGAAAATTGTGGGAAATATCTGGTTTAGATTAGTCGTGGTATTGGGAAAAATTTTGGCTGGAATAGTTTTATTTGTCGTATTTTATTTATTGATAGATTTTATACTATCACATATTACTGTAGCAGAGAAGGAAAATTCGAATACAGTAAAGCACATCGATGTTTATCTGTATTCCAACGGTGTTCATACCGATATAGTCGTGCCGCTTCGATCGGCTGAAATAGATTGGACTACTCAGATTGATCCGCTTCATACCGAAGCCCAACGAACGGATATGGAATTCTTAGCGGTTGGATGGGGAGATAAAGGCTTTTACCTCGAAACACCGGAGTGGAGTGATTTAAAACCCAGTGTAGCATTTAAAGCGGCTTTTTATTTGGGATCAACTGCTATGCATACGACTTTTTATAAAAAAATGTACGAAAGTGATCACTGTATCAAAGTGAAGATCACTACAGATCAATACCGTGCACTGATAACGTATATACAAGCTAGTTTTGATCGCGATTCCAACGGTAACTATATTTTAATAACAGCGCCCACTTACGGTAAAAATGATTCTTTTTATGAGGCTAAGCGAACTTATGGTTTGTTTTATACCTGTAATACCTGGGCTAATAATGCTTTAAAAGCCGCCGGTATGAAAGCGTGTTTTTGGACGGCTTTTGATCGTGGAATTTTGTATCAATACCGAAAAGAGGTTGTAGTAAATTGATTAAGTAAATTGCGAATAGAAGTTATAAACTCGATGTTTATTTTGAGATTAGCTCGTTAAGTGAAGCAAATTTTTTAAAGAAAAAACAGTATTTTTGAACCTTATAATAAGTCCCCCTTTATCATGAATTTTAAAAAAATTATTACACTTCTTAAAAATACGGTTAATGAATTTTTAGATGATAATGCGATGAAGTTCAGTGCTTCACTATCATATTACACCGTGTTTGCCTTACCTCCTTTGTCGATTTTAATTATTTCCATCAGCGGATTTTTCTTTGGTGAAGAAGCGGTAACTGGAGAGTTTTATGGTCAAATTAAAGAATTGGTTGGAGATAGTGCCGCGTTGCAAATTCAAGAGGCGATAAAAAATGTGCGTTTGTCAGATTCGGGCACTTTAGCGACTATATTTGGTGTGATTATGTTGTTTTTCGGAGCTTCTGCCGTGTTTGCTGAAATTCAAAGTTCGATAAATTATATTTGGGGTTTAAAAGCCAAACCCAATAAGGGATTGGTGCGTTTTGTAAAGAACAGGTTGTTGTCCTTTTCGATGATCGCTTCAGTTGGTTTTTTGTTGTTGGTCAGTCTGATTGTCAATTCAGTGGTTGATGTTTTATATGTGCAATTGACCAAATTGTTTCATGAGGAAACCGTCTACCTGGTTGGTGTTGTAAATAATATTGTTGTTTTTGTCATCATCACCTTGCTTTTCTCTATTATTTTCAAAACTTTACCCGATGGTAAAATTGGATGGAGGGAGACGATTGTAGGATCGGGATTTACCTCTTTATTTTTTATGATAGGAAAATTTGGTATTGGAATGTATTTAGGTAATTCATCGTCCTCGAGTTTGTATGGCGCTGCGGGTTCCATCATTGTAATCTTGATTTGGGTATATTATTCGGCGATAATCCTGTATTTTGGCGCGGAATTCACTAAGGTTTATGCCGAAATGTATGGAAAAAAAATTGAGCCAAATAGCTATTCTGTTCTGATTCGAAAGTCCATTACGGAGGTAGATGAAAAATAAGTCTGTTTTTTGATGTTTTTCACTCAAACTGAGCATTTCACATTTTTATTTTTTAGTAATAAGTCTTAAATTAGCGAAAATTCCTACACCTTTATGCAAGATCAAAATCAATATACCGAAGACAATATTCGTTCATTAGACTGGAAAGAACATATCCGTATGCGTCCTGGAATGTATATCGGGAAATTAGGTGATGGCTCTTCTCCAGATGATGGTATTTACATACTGATTAAAGAGGTATTAGACAACAGTATCGATGAGTTTGTAATGGGCTCGGGAAAAACTATTGAAGTAACTTTAAAAGACAAAGTGGTTAGTGTACGCGATTTTGGTCGTGGTATACCCTTGGGGAAAGTAATCGATGTGGTTTCCAAGATGAATACCGGTGGTAAATATGATTCCAAAGCCTTTAAGAAATCAGTAGGACTTAATGGAGTGGGAACAAAAGCGGTCAATGCGCTTTCGTCTTATTTCAGAGTGGAGTCAGTACGTGATAATCAACAAAAAGCAGCGGAGTTTCAAGCGGGTAATCTTCAAGTTGAAGAAGAGTTAACGGAAACGACGAAGCGCAAAGGGACGAAAGTCACTTTTATCGCTGATGATGCGATCTTTAAAAATTACAAATACCGTAAAGAATACATCATTAAGATGTTGAAAAACTATTGTTATCTAAACACCGGTTTGACGATACTCTTTAATGGTGAAAAGTTTTATTCGGATAACGGTCTAAAGGATTTGTTAGAAGAAAACATCGATCAAGAGGACATGATCTATCCGATCATTCACTTGAAAGGTGATGATATTGAAGTAGCTATCACCCACAGTAAAACACAATATTCGGAAGAGTATTACTCTTTTGTGAATGGACAGAACACTACACAAGGAGGGACGCATTTAGTCGCTTTTAGAGAGGCTTTAGTCCGAACTATTAAAGAGTTTTACAATAAAAACTTTGAGGCTTCGGATATTAGAAAGTCAATTGTTGCGGGTATTTCTATTAAAGTGGAAGAACCGGTCTTTGAATCTCAAACCAAAACCAAGCTTGGATCTACTGATATGGGACCAGAATCTCCGACGGTTCGAACGTATATCAGTGATTTTCTTAAAAAACAATTAGATAACTATTTACACAAGAATCCAGCGGTTTCTGATGCCTTATTGCGAAAAATTCTACAAGCAGAACGCGAGAGAAAAGAGCTGTCTGGAATTCGTAAGATTGCTAAAGAACGCGCTAAGAAAGCGGGTCTGCACAATAAGAAACTTCGTGATTGTCGGGTACATTTGACCGATATGAAACACCCGCGTTATTTGGAAAGTACCTTGTTTATAACAGAGGGAGATTCGGCTTCGGGATCGATTACAAAATCGAGAGATGTCAATACGCAAGCCGTTTTTAGTTTACGTGGTAAGCCGTTGAATTCCTATGGAATGTCTAAAAAAATCGTTTATGAAAATGAAGAATTCAATTTATTACAAGCGGCATTAAATATCGAAGAGGATTTGGGCGATTTGCGTTACAACAATATCGTAATTGCCACAGATGCCGATGTCGATGGAATGCATATTCGTTTGTTGTTGATTACATTCTTCTTGCAATTCTTTCCAGAGCTAATCAAAGAAGGGCATTTATATATATTGCAAACCCCATTGTTCAGGGTTCGAAATAAGAAAGAAACCATTTACTGTTACAGTGAAGAAGAACGGGTTTCAGCCATAGAAAAATTAAAACCAAAACCGGAGATTACTCGATTTAAAGGTTTGGGTGAGATTTCCCCTGATGAGTTTAAGTACTTCATTGGAGAGGATATCCGCATTGATCCAGTGATGTTGGATAAAGCGACATCGATTGAAAAGCTTTTGGAATTTTATATGGGTAAAAACACGCCGGATAGACAAGAGTTTATCATCAATAACTTAAAAGTTGAACTGGATGTAGTCGTTGTACAGGATACAAATTAGTTTAAGCGGGGTACAACAAGATTGAAGAATTCAGCAGTACCACGTTATGGTCGTGTCACCGTGATTTTATGGGAGTTCTAAAATATATGGAATAATAGATAAGAAGTTAGTCGTTAAATATTTTTAGAAAGAGAAGTACAAACTTTTTATTAAAAACGAAAAGATTAGTTTTATTCAAAGAAATTAAATGAGCACAGAAGAAGAAAATGTAGATCCAATAGAAGAGGGACAAAATAAAAAAGAGCTTCATTTTTATGAAAATGTAGATAGTCCGGAAACCATTACGAAAGTAACGGGAATGTATAAAGATTGGTTTTTGGATTACGCTTCGTATGTAATTCTTGAAAGAGCAGTACCGGCTATTGAAGATGGATTTAAGCCTGTTCAACGTCGTATTATGCATTCGATGAAAGAATTGGATGATGGGCGTTATAACAAAGTGGCTAACGTTGTCGGTCATACGATGCAATATCACCCTCACGGTGATGCGAGTATTGGTGATGCGATGGTGCAGATGGGTCAAAAAGAGTTGTTGATTGATACTCAGGGAAACTGGGGAAATATATTAACGGGTGATGGTGCGGCGGCATCGCGTTATATAGAAGCGCGTTTAAGTAAATTTGCTTTGGAGGTTTTGTATTCTCCAAAAATTACTGCTTGGCAATCCTCTTATGACGGTAGAAGAAATGAACCGATTAATTTACCGGTTAAGTTCCCGTTGTTATTGGCTCAAGGTGGTGAGGGTATTGCAGTTGGTTTGTCGACTAAAGTACTGCCGCATAACTTTATAGAGTTGATCGATGCATCTATAAAAATACTTAAAGGAAAACCTTTTGTATTGTATCCCGATTTTCCCACTCAAGGTATTGCAGATGTTTCTGCTTATAATGATGGGCTTCGAGGAGGACGTATTCGCGTGCGCGCTCGAATTTCACAATTGGATAAAAACACCTTGGTCATTACCCAAATACCTTTCTCAACCAATACCTCAAGTTTGATTGAGAGTATTTTGAAAGCCAATGAAAAAGGAAAAATAAAAGTTAAGAAGATTGAGGATAATACCGCTGCAGATGTAGAGATTTTGGTGCATTTGCCTCCGGGAGTTTCTCCAGATAAAACCATAGATGCCTTATATGCCTTTACGGGTTGTGAAACCTCTATAGCGCCGTTGGGTTGTGTGATTCAAGATAATAAACCGTTGTTTGTAGGTGTGAGTACCATGTTGGTAACATCCACGCACAGAACGGTATCCTTGCTAAAAAGTGAATTGGAAATTGAACTCCAAGAGCTCAACGAACAATGGCACTTTTTATCGTTGGAACGCATATTTATTGAAAAGAGAGTGTATTATCTGATTGAAGAGGAAAAAACTTGGGAGGGTATCTTAAGAGCTATCGATGAGGGCTTGCGTCCTCACGTTAAAAACTTAAAGCGAGACATTACTGAAGAGGATTTAACGCGATTAACCGAAATTAGAATTAAGAGAATTTCTCGATTTGATATTGACAAAGCCAATCAAAAATTGGAGTCCTTAGAAGATGATATCGAAAAAGTCAAGCACCACTTAAATCATCTAATTGAATTTGCGATAAATTATTTTATACGATTAAAAGAGAAGTACGGTAAAGGAAGAGAACGCCTTACGGAAATTCGCAGTTTTGACACTATTGAAGCGACTAAGGTGGTCTTGAGAAATACCAAGTTATATGTCAATATGGAGGAGGGATTTATCGGTACAGCTCTTAAAAAGGAAGAATATGTAGCTGATTGTTCGGATATTGATGATGTAATAGTCTTTTTGCGCAACGGTAGTTTGATTATTACCAAAGTGGATGAAAAGAAATTTGTTGGTAAGGATATTATTCACGTAGCGGTTTTCGATAGAAATGATAAACGCACGATTTATAATGTCATTTATAGAGACGGAAAGTCTGGAGCATCTTATGTCAAGCGATTCAACGTATCTGGTGTGACACGAGATAAAGTTTATGACTTAACACAAGGCAAACCGGGGTCTCAGGTATTGTATTTTTCTCACAATCCGAATGGCGAAGCCGAAGTGGTGAGTGTATTATTAAGACAAATCAGCAGTGTCAAAAAACTAAAATTCGATTTAGATTTCGCCGATTTATTGATTAAAGGGCGCAGTTCCAAAGGGAATTTGGTCACTAAATACGCAATTAAAAAAATCGAATTAAAGGAAAAGGGAATTTCAACATTGCGACCGCGAAAAATTTGGTTTGACGATACGGTTCATCGTCTTAATGTAGATGGGCGAGGGGATCTATTGGGCGAATTTAAGCCTAATGATCGTCTATTGGTTATCAATCAATCTGGAAAAGCGAGAACGATCATTCCGGAGTTGACGAGTCATTTTGAAGAAGATATGATCGTATTGGAGAAATGGGTGCCAAATAAGCCAATTTCAGCGATTTATTTCGATGGAGAAAAGTCGCGCTACTACGTCAAACGTTTCTTAATTGAAAATGAGTCTCGCGAGGAAATGTTTATTTCAGAAGCCGAGAATTCGAGGCTCGAAATCGTGTCGACCGATTACCGTCCATTAGCGGAAGTATCTTTTTATAAGGTTAAAGGGGTTCAAAAAGAAAATTTAATTGTAGATTTAGAACAGTTTATAGTTGTCAAAGGGATAAAAGCGCAGGGAAATCAGTTAACTGCCGATAAAATTAAAATATCTCTTTTAGAACCACTTCCCTATGAATTACCTGAAGAGGAAAAAATGGTGGAAGTTACATCTACTGAAAATGGAGATGAACCAACGGATTTATTATTAGACGACGACGGACAAATTACTATCCCCCTTGAGTAAATGCTAAAAAATGTAAACAAAACCATCCAACATTCGCTGTTGGTTTTATCAACCGTATTCCTTTCGCAAACCGTATTTTCTCAAGATGGGAAAGGCGGTTTATTTGATGGAGAAACACAAGCCAGAACGCTGACAGAGCGTTGGGAACTGAGCTCTGAAACCAAAAAAGGAACTTTTGTTATTACGCCTTACAAACCAATTTATGTGAGTCCACTGCGTTGGTCCAGTGATCCCAACAAATTACCAACGAGTGACAGTCCCGACAACAATGCCTTGATTCCACAAGATTACAACAGTGTGGAGTCGCGATTTCAATTGAGTTTTAAGACCAAAGTGATGCAGGGTATTTTTTGGGGAGCTGGGGATATTTGGTTGGCCTTTACGCAAACAGCCAATTGGCAGGTGTATAATGCCGATTTATCGAGGCCTTTTCGCGAATTGAACTACGAACCCGAAGTGATTTTAAATTTTGCTACTAATTTTGAGGTTTTTGGGGTAACCAATCGGATGATGGGGATTTCATTGAATCACCAGTCCAACGGGAAAAGCTTACCGGGATCGAGAAGTTGGAATCGGGTGATTTTTCAAACCGCATTTGACTATAAGGATTTGAGCGTTATTATCAGACCGTGGATTCGCATGCATGAAAAGATTGAAGAAGATGATAACCCAGGAATAGAGGAATATGTAGGTCGCGGAGATATTACGTTGATTTATAAATATAAAGAACAAGAATTTAGCTTGTTGGCTCGTAATAATATGCGTTTCAACAAAAGAAATAAGGGATATCTTGAAATGAACTGGACGTATCCCATATCGGGCAATTTAAAAGCGCATTTACAAGTAGCTAACGGTTATGGTGATACCATGATCGACTTCAATCATAAACAGACCATTATAGGTTTGGGGGTGTCTTTAATAGAATGGTTGTAGAGATACTATAAAGCCAAAAGAAATTCAATATGGAGGATAAATTTTAATAAAATTTATCCTCTTTTTTTTCTTTTTTACTAGCTTTTTTCAGGGAGTAAATAAAATAGGCTATAAAAACAATAAAGCCAATATATGAAGGGATATTGGATGTTGATAGCGCGTTTTTGGTATCAAATTCTAGTATACCATAAACAAACATTAGAAGTACAATAAATGTAATTGCTTTTTGTAATATCATAGTTTAATCTTTATATAGTCATAGAAAATAATTGTCTGGTTGGTTTATTGCGCTGTAGTCGTAAATCAAAAGCCATACATACATTTCGAACATAGGGGCGACCCTTTCGAGTGATATACAATTGCTGGTTTTCGATTTTGATCAAGTTATCTTTTTCGAGTTCACGTAGGTCTGCTAAAATTTCATTCATACAATCCAATTGTTTAGATGATTGACTGTAATTGGTTGTAAAAGTGCACATTAGATTGAGTATGTGTTTACGGATTATAAGATCTTCGTCTGTCAGTACATGTCCCTTTACTACTGGAAGTTGATTTTGTTCCAGCATTTCATAATAGGTTTCAATCGATTTCTCGTTTTGAGCAAAGGAGTACCAACTGTCGCTAATAGCAGAAACACCTAATCCAATCATCAGTTGTGTGCTAGAAGAGCTGTATCCCATAAAATTGCGGTGAATAGTACCTTTTTCCATGGATGTATACAGACTGTCGCTGTTTAACGCAAAATGATCCATTCCTATTTCGTGATAGCCATTTTCCAAAAGCAATTCCTTACCTTTTTCATACAACTCCCGTTTTTCGGAATCTTTGGGGATGTCTTCATCTTTATAGCCGCGTTGCCCATTGCCTTTTAGCCAAGGCACATGCGCATAACTATAAAAAGCCAAGCGATCCGGTGAAAGGGACTTTGTTTTTTCAATAGTATCGATTACGTGTTCGAGTTGTTGAAAAGGTAGGCCGTAAATCAAATCATGAGAAATGGAAGTATAGCCTATTTCACGTGCCCAAAGTGTTACTTTGGCTACGGTATGAAAGGGTTGTTCGCGATGTATGGCCTTTTGAACAATGGCGTTGTAGTCTTGAACTCCAAAGCTCACCCTTCTAAAACCGATATCATATAGGGTTTGTAAATGTACTCTTGTGGTGTTGTTGGGGTGTCCTTCAAAACTAAATTCATAGTTTTCTGCGAGTTCCACTGTATCTAGTATTCTTTTAATTAGATATTCTAAATTGGCCGCCGAGAAAAAAGTCGGAGTACCGCCTCCTAAATGCAATTCTTTTAAAATGGGTTTTTCGGGAAATAGGGCGCAATACAAACTCCATTCCTTTAAAACAGCCTCGATATAAGGATTCTCTACTTCGTGTCTTTTAGTGATTCTTTTATGACAACCGCAAAAAGTACAGAGGCTTTCACAAAAGGGCAGGTGGATATACAGACAGATACCTTCTTTGGAATTGGATTCAACAAAGGACTTAACACAGGTCTCGATCCACTTATCGCTACTAAATGTTGCTTGATCCCAGTACGGAACCGTGGGATAGCTCGTGTATCTAGGACCAGCAACATTGTATTTTTGTACTAAAGAAAGACCCATAAAAGTAGTTTTTTGACAAAAATAGAAGTAATGTAACATTTGTAGCATGATATTTATCATAAATGTATAATATTTGTATTCGAATCTGTAAGGATAATTTGATCACTCAGGTCGTATAACAGGGATTGATTTTTTGGTGAATTGCTGAAAAAATAGGAATACACTGTTTTAATAATTTAAAAATATATCATTATGTATTGGAGATTAAACCATTTATTGTTGTTGCTGATGTTGGTGTTTTCTTGTCAAGCGCAAACGCAGTCTAAGGATTACTTGTTGGATGTTGCCAAGTTTGAAAAGCAACAGTTAAAAGAAAAAGGGCAGTTGGTCGATGTTCGTACGGCTTCGGAGTTTGAAGAAGGGCATATAAAAGGAGCTCAGAATATCGATTTTCTACAAGATGATTTTACGGCTAATACAGCTAAGCTCGATAAAAATAAAGCGGTCTATGTGTATTGTAAGTCTGGGGGGCGTAGTGCTAAAGCAGTAGAGGTGCTTAGAAAACAAGGTTTTACGAATATATACGAACTCGATGGCGGTTATACCGCTTGGAAGAAAAAGTAAAACTTAAAGTAGGGGAAATAGTGAATTTATCAATATTTTAAGATTTAAGAATTACTCCTTTAAAATAGATTTGCTATTTTTGATAAAAAATAAGATATGGATACAGCATCTTTTGGAGGTTTTTTAAGAACATTGCTGATTATTGTATTGGCCTACTACGCATTTAGGTTTATTATGCGTTACTTGTTTCCTGTATTAATTTACAGAGTAGCAAAAAAAGCAAATGAAAACTTTCAACAAAAACAACAAGATTTTTATAAACAACAATCCGAACCTACAAATACACCACCTACTTCTGAATTCGTTAATCCCGATAAACCGCGGGAGAAGAAAAAAGTTGGTGAGTATATAGAATTCGAAGAATTGGATTAAAAAAAGCTAAAAGGACTGTCTTAATAAGACGGTCTTTTTTTTTGCTGATACGCGGATGTGCTGATACGCGGATGTGCTGATACGCTGATACGCTGATGGGCAAATAGGCTTATCTGGGGATAAGTTAGAAGGCTGTTCCATTTTTACGAGTAAGGGCGAATGGGCGTATGGGCGAATGGACATATAGGCTTTAGATGCTGATACGCTGATACGCGTATGGGCAAATGGGCAAATAGGCTTATCTGGGGATAAGTTAGAAGGCTGATCCATTTTTACGAGTAAGGGCGAATGGGCGTATGGGCGAATGGACATATAGGCATAGAAGATACGTGTAAGCTAATTACAATAAAAGTCTCGTTTAAATTTGTGAATTCTTTTGATATAGTGTTATTTTAGCAAGATATTAAAATGCTCAATAAAAGCAATTCCATTTATGAAGAATTACAAAGTATATCTACCCCATCTTTTGGCATTAATCGGTTTTCTTGTTATCGCCTTGATTTATTTTTCGCCGGTACTTTCTGGAAAAGTTATTCAACAGTCTGATATTGCTCAATATACTGGTATGGCGAAGGAACAAATCGACTTTAGAAATGAATTTAAGGAAGAGGCCTACTGGACAAACAGTGCTTTTGGGGGAATGCCTACTTATCAATTAGGAGCACAATATCCTCACAATTACATCAAAAAATTGGATTCCTTGATCCGTTTTCTACCGAGACCGGCAGACTATCTATTTGTATATTTTCTCGGATTTTATCTGTTGTTAATTTCTTTGAGAATCAATCCTTTAAAAGCTTTTTTTGGAGCTTTAGCGTTTGGTTTCTCGACCTATTTGATCATTATATTGGGGGTTGGACACAATGCAAAGGCGCATGCAATAGCCTATATGCCGATGTTGGTGGCTGGGGTACTATTGGTCTTTAGGAAGAAGTATGTTTGCGGGGGCTTGCTCACCGTATTCGCAGCGGCTTTAGAGATCAATGCCAATCACTTTCAAATGACTTTTTATCTGTTGTTGTTATTGTTGATTATCGGAATTTTTTATTCGGTTCAATATATTAAAAGTCGCGATTTTAAGGGCTTGGGTATTGCGATATCGATCTTTGTCGGAGCGGCTCTATTAAGTATTGGAGTTAATGCGACCAATTTAATGGCAACTGCCGAATATACTAAATTCAGTACTCGTAGTGATAGTGAGTTGACATTTGAACCTAATGGTGAACCAAAAACGTCATCCAATGCGATGAGTTATGATTATATCACAGAATACAGCTATGGTATATTTGAGAGTTTGAATCTCTTTGTACCGCGTTTAACAGGTGGTGCAAATTCAGAAGATGTTGGAAAGGATTCTCAGGTATATAAATTTGTGACTGACTTGGGGGCAAGTCCTCAAGAAGCCGAACAATTCTCAGCAAATGCACCGACTTATTGGGGAGATCAACCGATTGTAGCAGCTCCGGCATATATTGGAGCAATCGTATTATTTCTAGCGGTTTTAGCGTTGTTTGTTGAAAAGCGAAAATTCAAATACATATTTTTAGCAGGTGGTCTTTTGTCGTTAATGCTGTCGTGGGGTAAGAATTTCCCGATTTTAACCGATCTTTTTATCGATTATTTCCCGATGTATAATAAGTTTAGAGCCGTATCATCGATTCAAGTGATCTTGGAATTGTGTATGCCTACTTTAGCCTTGTTGGGATTGCAGGCCTTTGTTAAAACCGAAGCTAAGCAGCGTGAGAAAGCGTTGAAATTAACCCTGTATATCACAGCAGGTGTTGTTGTGCTTTTGTTTTTAATCAAAGGTAGTTTGAGTTTCTCAGGTGCAAATGATGGTTATTATAGTCAAATGTATGGAGATATCGGTCCGGCGTTTATCGATGCGTTAACACAAGATAGAAAATCGTTGTATACCGGAGATTTAATTCGAACATTGCTATTGATCGTTCCGGTTTTTGGAATTATGTGGTTGTACAGCAAAGATAAAATCAAAACAACGATGATGGTTGTTTTGGTGGGCATACTGATGGTTGGCGATTTGATTATGATCGATTTGAACTACGTCAATAAATCCAATTTTGTCAGCGCAAGAAATATGACACATCCGTTTGAAGAAACTAGCGCAGACGCCTTCATTAAAGAGGATAAAGGAAACTTTAGAGTATATGAAATACAAGGTGGTTTAAGCAGTGCTAGAACGTCCTTTTTCCATCATTCCATCGGTGGTTATCACGCGGCAAAGCCAAGGCGTTTTCAGCAACTTTACGATTACCAATTGGTAGAAAAAAGCAATATGAGTGTATTGAATATGCTCAATGTGAAATATGTAATCCAAAAGGACGAGAAAGGGCAGGATGTACCGATGAAAAACGAAGAAGCCAATGGCAATGCCTGGTTTGTTAGTCAAGTGAAAATGGTTAACAGCGCCGATGAGGAAATGAAAGCCATGGATGATTTTGATTCTAAAAAAATAGCGATTTATAATGTTAATGCGTTTAAAAACAAACAATTAAAGGCTTCTTATGAATTGGATACTTTAAGTACAATTAAACTTGAAAGTTATAAGCCTAATTACTTAAAATACAAATCTTCTAATAAAAACGACGGACTAGCTGTGTTTTCTGAAATCTACTATCCGCATGGATGGAATGCATATATAGACGGTAACGCCGTTGACCATGTTGCGGTTGATTATGTCTTGCGAGCTTTGCCAATTCCTGCGGGTCAACATGAAATTGAGTTTAAGTTTGAACCAGAAGTGATCAAAACGGGGAGTAGTATTGCTTTGATAAGCAGTATTTTGATGGTTTTGGTAACTGTGGGCAGTTTGGCATATAGTTTGGGGTATATTAGAAAGAAAAACAAATAATTTGAAAGATACAAACAGCGATTCCCCTGCTTTAAAAAAAGTATTGATTATAACGTATTACTGGCCGCCTGCAGGTGGTCCGGGGGTGCAACGTTGGCTAAAATTCGCCAAGTATCTACCCGATTTTGGAATCCAGCCAGTGGTTTATACACCGGAGAATCCAACATATCCCTTGTTGGACTCAAGCTTAGTAAAAGAAGTTGCTGATCATGTCATAGTAGTGAAAAATGCTATCAAAGAACCCTATGGTTTTGCGGGTTTGCTATCTAAGAGAGGAACGAAGAACTTGAGTTCTGGAATCATTCCGCAACAGCGTAAACAAACGATGATCGATAAACTCCTGTTGTGGGTGAGAGGTAATTTTTTTATACCTGATGCGCGTATAGGTTGGGTTAAACCATCGGTGAGTTTTTTGGAAAAGTATATTGCTGAAAATAATATTGACTGTATCATTACGACTGGCCCACCACACAGTTTACATTTGATAGGGATGGAGCTCAAAAAAAGATTGCCGATTCGATGGATCGCGGACTTCAGAGATCCTTGGACTACTATAGGTTATCATAAAGAATTAAAATTGAGTGCATCAGCGCGCAAGAAACACCAGCAATTGGAACTGGATGTACTAAAACAGGCCGATCAAATTACGGTCACTAGTTTTTCAACAAAAGTGGAGTTTGCCGCTAAAACGATTAAGCCTATTACGGTAATCACCAACGGTTATGACGTGGAGTACCTCGAAAAAAGAGAGATGGATCAAGCTTTTACTTTAGCGCATATCGGTTCTTTTTTATCACATCGGAATCCGCGGGTGTTGTGGAAGGCCTTAAGCGAATTGCGAAAAGAGAATCCCGAATTCAAGGCCGCTTTTCAATTTAAGTTGATCGGTAAAGTAAGTCAGGATATTTTGGATGCCCTGTCAGAGTTTAAACTAGACGATTGCACGGTCAATATGGGCTATTTAAGCCACGAAGAAGCCTTGGTGCAACAAAGGGTTTCTCAGGTTTTGTTGTTGGTAGAAATCGACTCTGAAGAAACGAAGGCTATTATACCTGGTAAGCTGTTTGAATATATGGCTGCGGAAAGACCTATTTTAGCTATTGGACCAGAAGGAGCTGATTTTTTTAGAATCATTGCCGAAACCAATACCGGGCGTACGGCACTGTATGATGAGAAGGATCACATCAAAGAAGTGCTGTTGGATTATTTTTCGAAATACCAAAACAACCAACTGAAAGTGCTCGGTATGGGATTGCAGTATTATAGCCGTAAAAAGTTAACAGAAAAATTGGCGAGTCTCGTGAACGAAAACTCGTAAAAATAACCTTCGCAAATTCACCTAATTATCAATAGGCGAATTTGCGAAGGTTAATGTAAAGACAGTACTAAATTACAGTTTGTCTTTCAGGTACTTTCCAGTAACTGATTTTTTGTTTTTGACAATTTCTTCAGGGGTTCCAAAAGCAATTAATTGACCACCATTTTCTCCTCCTTCAGGTCCGATATCAATGATGTAGTCGGCACATTTAATTAAGTCTAAGTTGTGTTCTATCACAATGATAGAGTGTCCTTTTTCAATCAATGCTTCAAATGACTTTAATAGCTTTTTAATATCGTGAAAATGCAATCCCGTAGTGGGTTCATCAAAAACGAACAAGGCTTTTTCTTTGGTATTACCACTGATCAAGAAGGAAGCGAGTTTGATACGCTGGGCTTCACCTCCAGAAAGAGTGGATGAAGATTGACCTAGTTGAACATAACCTAATCCTACATCTTGAAGCGGTTTAATCTTCTGAACGATTTTGGTTTGTTTGTGGGTCTCGAAAAAGCTAATAGCGTCATCGATGGTCATCGTTAAAATATTATCGATGTTTTTACCTTCAAAATTGACTTCCAATACTTCCTTTTTAAAGCGTTTTCCTTGACAGGTTTCGCATTCGAGATGCACATCTGCCATAAACTGCATTTCGATAGTTACCGTTCCTTCTCCCTTACAAGTTTCACAGCGACCACCATCAACATTAAACGAGAAGTGTTTGGGTAAATAACCTCTTAGTTTGGACAATTGTTGTTTGGAATACAGATCGCGTATATCATCATAAGCTTTGATATAGGTCACTGGGTTGGATCTAGAACTGCGTCCAATCGGATTTTGATCGACGTATTCCACGTGTTTTAAAAAGGCATATTCACCAGTTAGTTCCGTAAACTGTCCTGCCTTTTCCCCAACGCCTGTCAATTGTTTTTGTAAAGCTGGATAGAGTATCTTTTTGACTAAGGTACTTTTTCCACTACCAGAAACTCCTGTAATAACGGTCAAGCACTCTAAAGGAAAAGTGACATTGATGTTTTTAAGATTGTTTTCTCGAGCTCCAACGATATGTAAAAAATGTTTGTAATGTCTTCTCTTTTTGGGCACTTCTATCTTTAATTCGCCATTGAGATATTTAGCCGTTAGCGAATCGGATTTTAAAATAGTAGCGTAATCCCCTTGTGCAACGAGTTCCCCTCCATAACTTCCCGCTTCTGGGCCGATATCGATGATTTGATCAGCGGCTTTCATGATGTCTTCGTCGTGTTCTACAACGATAACCGTATTTCCAAGCGCTTTTAAGTCTTCGAGTACACGGATCAATTTCTCAGTATCTTTTGGATGCAATCCAATACTGGGTTCGTCTAATATATACATCGATCCAACTAAACTACTTCCCAAAGAAGTTGCTAAGTTGATCCGCTGCGATTCACCTCCGGATAAGGAAGCGGAATTTCTATTTAAAGTTAAGTAGTCCAAACCGACTTCGGTCAGGAATTCCAATCGATTGTTGATTTCCAATAGCAATCTCTTAGCTACTTTTTGATCGTAATCGGTCAATTCCAATTTTGAAAAGAACGCGATCAAATGCTGAATCGGTAAGTCGACCAAATCCGAAATCGTTTTTTGTGAAATTTTCACATAATTTGCTTCGACTCTCAGACGTTTGCCTTTACAGGTCGTGCATTTTGTTTTTCCTCTATAACGGGAAAGCAGAACGCGGTTCTGTATTTTGTAATTCTTGGATTCGAGTTCTCTGAAAAAATCGTTTAAACCGGTGAAATACTGGTTTCCGTCCCAAAGCAGTTGTTTTTGTTCCTCACTAAGTTCAAAATATGGTTTGTGTATGGGAAAGTCAAACTTATAAGCATGACTGATCAACAGATCTTTATACCAACTCATGCTTTCACCACGCCAAGGGAATACCGCATTTTCAAATATGGATAAGCTGGTGTTTGGAAAAACCAATTCTTCATCGATACCGATTATATTGCCATACCCATCACAAGTTGGACAAGCTCCATACGGGTTATTAAAGCTAAATAAATGCACATTGGGCTCGAGGAAGGTAATTCCGTCTAGTTCAAAATTAGAAGTAAATTCGAATTGATGTTTCGGATCATCTAGGGATTGTAAATAACAATAACCTTTACCTTCATAAAAAGCGGTTTGTATGGAGTCGGCTAGTCTATTGAAAAATTCTTCTTCATCCGAAACGACTATACGATCCACGATGATTTGCACGTCCGAGCTTTTAACTTTGGAGAGTTCTGCTTTGTTTTCTAACCATTGATCCAATCGCATCATCTCGCCTTTGACAAACACTCGGGCAAAACCCTGTTGTAGTAATACGGTGAGTTTATCTTCTAAAGTACGTCCTTCTTCAAGGAATACAGGCGTTAATAAGAGCCATTTAGATCCGAGGTCCATTTTTTTGACCGTTTCAATAACATCGCTTACCGTATCTTTTTTAACTTCTTTTCCCGAAACAGGAGAATAGGTTTTCCCGATTCGAGCAAATAATAATTTTAAATAATCGTATATTTCTGTAGAAGTACCAACGGTCGATCGAGCATTGGTCGTATTGACTTTTTGTTCAATGGCAATAGCAGGGGCAATACCCTTAATATATTCTACCTTGGGTTTGTCGATTCTTCCTAAAAATTGACGTGCATAAGCCGACAAGCTTTCCACATATCTTCGTTGTCCCTCAGCATATAAGGTATCAAAAGCCAAACTCGATTTTCCTGAACCGGATAAGCCTGTGATAACCACAAATTGATTTCTAGGGATAACAACATCAATATTTTTTAAATTATGAAGCTGAGCTCCTTTAATTATGATGTTTTTTTTAGGGTCTATCTTAGAATAATCTATCTTTTCCATACGAGTTTACAGTAATATACAAAGGTAATCATTTATTATTTTGGGTTGAAATTAATTGAATTTATATTGCTGTTCAAATATAAATCGGGCCGATGAGAGTTGCCGATATACTTTACATAAAAAAACTTAATAATTAACACTTGTTTAAAAAAAATAACATATATTTGGGAATCATAAAAAAAACCAAAAGCCTATTGCTCAAAAGTACTTTATAAAAATTTCGACATAAATATTTTAAAAGTATTATTATGGAATATATCAATATGCCAGATTCCTTGTTGATCCAACACTACGTTAGTGGAGGTGAGAAAGCATTGGAGGTTTTGATTCAAAGGCACCAGTCAAAAATTTATGGGTTCATTTACTCCAAACTTGGAGATCGTGACATGACAGAAGATGTCTTTCAAGAAACCTTTATCAAAGTTATACATACCCTGAAAACGAAAAAATACAATGAAGAAGGTAAATTCTTACCTTGGGTCATTCGTATTGCTCACAATTTGGTAATCGATCATTTTCGACGCACAAAGAAAATGCCGATGCAAAGAGATTCTGATGAGTTTTCTATCTTTTCTTTTATTACGGATAACGACCCCAATATGGAGCATCAAATGATTTCTGGGCAGTTGGAAGTGGATTTAAAAAAATTAATCGAAGAATTACCCGAAGATCAAAAGGAAGTCTTAATCATGAGAATTTATCAAGATCTCAGCTTTAAAGAAATTGCTGTGATTACCGATGTCAGTATCAATACCGCTTTAGGACGAATGCGTTATGCGTTAATGAATATTCGCAAAATGATCGACCAAAGAAATTTAATACTACTCGATTAACTATTTGTTTTTTTTAAATAATAAAATAATTTATTTGCCGTTATTAGTAAAACTAACTGATACAAAATATGGCAAAAAGTTACTCACCAAGATTAAAGAAATTTGAGATTAATGCTCCAAAAAAAGAAACCATAGATTTTTTACTGCGTTATTCAAGAGCGTTACAAGTGATCCAGGTTAACAAGCTTCAAATTCAAGTTTTACTTAATTAAGTCAAATTCAAATAAAAAAGCCCTTAAAAATTATTTTTTAAGGGCTTTTTTATAATATGCATCGAGTACGCTTTTACGACCGATTACTTTGGTTATAATGTCCAAATCCAAATTCCATCCTCGCGCTGGCGAATATTCTCGGCCATACCAGACCATCTGCAAATGCAATCGGTTCCATTCGGATTCGGGAAATAAACGTTTGGCATCTTTTTCGGTTTGTTGAACCGTAGTGCCGTTAGATAAATTCCAGCGATACATTAAACGATGAATATGGGTGTCAACAGGAAAGGTAGGGATATCAAATGCTTGTGCCATGACAACACTGGCTGTTTTATGTCCCACCGCAGGTAGTTCCTCCAAATCAGGGAAATTTTGAGGTACTTCACCTTGGTGTTTATCGATTAAAATATGGGATAAACCGTGTATACCTTTTGACTTCATCGGTGATAATCCACAAGGGCGGATGATTTCTCTGATTTCTTCGACAGACATTTTTATCATGTCGTAAGGATTGTCTGCTCGGGCAAATAGTGCTGGAGTGGTTAAATTCACTCGTACATCCGTGCATTGCGCAGAGAGTAATACGGCAATCAATAGGGTATAGGGATCCTTGTGATCAAGGGGGATCGGTATTTCAGGATAAACAGCATCTAGGGTGTCTAATACAAATTGGACTTTTTCTGCTTTAGTCATGAATTTTTTTTACGAAGATAAGAAGTTATAATCAAAGGTAAAAGTAGATTAAGTGCGATACTTTTATTATTTTTGATTAAAACAGCGTATTATGACTACATTACAAATAGGTGATGCAGCACCCGATTTCAAGGGAGTTGATCAAGATGGTATTACACACGAATTAGGGGATTATAAAGGTAAAAAACTAGTGGTTTTCTTTTATCCTAAAGCTAGTACACCGGGCTGTACTGTGGAAGCATGCAATTTACGTGATAATTTTCAACGCTTCCAATCGCAACATTTTGAAATTTTAGGTGTTAGCGCAGATTCAGAAGTTAGACAAGCGAAGTTTAAAGAAAAAAACGAACTGCCGTTTCCTCTATTAGCAGATGAAGACAGGTCGATCATTGAAGCTTTTGGAGTTTGGGGACCCAAGAAATTTATGGGAAAAACCTATGATGGTATTCATCGTACCACATTTGTTATTGATGAAAACGGTATTATAACCGATGTTATCAGTAAAGTAAAGACAAAAGAACACGCAGCTCAGATCTTGGATTCGTAATTCTGCAGTTAGCAGCTATTAAAGCCATGCCTTCGATGGCTTTTGCAGAGCGGCTGCCTTGTAGGGGTAGAAATACTTTATAGATTAGCAATGGAGGTAGAAGTCTGTAGATATAGTTTCTGCAGTAGCGTTTATTCCCGTTTTACAATAATCGAAACACCCCACTTAGTGTAATCACTGAGTGGGGTGTTTTTTGATGATGAGTATCTACTACAAATCTTTATATCCAAATAGTTTTTTAGTTTTAATTTCATTTGCAATTCCCTCTGGAAGAGCAGTTTCCCAACCCGTTTGTTGTTCGTGTATCAATCGGTAAATTTCTCGAGAGAAAATACTTAAATTCTTCTCTTCATAATTGGTGATATCAACAATTTTTCCTGCTTTTTTGAAATATTTGTACAATTCTTTGATGTGCAAGTCCACTTTTAAATTCTGTGAAGTTAAAATTTGTTGGTGCTCATCTTT
Source organism: Flavobacterium sp. HSC-61S13 (assembly GCF_024171535.1). Classification (GTDB taxonomy): domain Bacteria; phylum Bacteroidota; class Bacteroidia; order Flavobacteriales; family Flavobacteriaceae; genus Flavobacterium. The sequence continues at coordinate 290,509 of NZ_JALJZV010000001.1, forward strand.
CATCGGATAGAGATATACTTTTAAATCGCGGTAAAACAATTTACCCAATCCTTCGAGTATTCCACCGTGTAAATGGGTGTAATATTTCTCGTCAAAAATATTCAGTATCGAACTAACTCCCATGGTTAAACCGATTTTCTCTTTGGTATATTGAGAAAAATATTCGACCACTCGATAATATTCTTGGAAATTGGAGATCAAAACAGTTTGTCCTAAAGAGCAAAGCAATTCTGCTCTATGTAGGAAGTCGACTTCATCGATTTCTCCTTCCATCAGTAAATTGGATAAGGTCATTTCAAAAACGACTAAGGTTTCGTTTTTATCCAACTGGTTTTCATCGACAAACAGTTTTAAGGATTCCTCATACATATTCATGTTTACTACAGTTACCGGTCTAAAACTACCGCGTAAGGCCAAAATATTTTTTCTGTATAAAGCGGTGGCAGGTAGCATACTTTGACCATCCGGTCCAAACATAACGGCATCAGTCATGCCGTTTTTAACCAATTGCAAACTCATCAGACGGTTGTCTACGTTTTTAAATAGCGGTCCTGAAAAGTTGATACTGTCAATCTCAATTTGATCCTTGTCGAGGTGATCGTATAATTTACGTATTAGATTTTTTGGGTCGTTGTGCTGATAATAAGCACCGTATATTAAATTTACCCCCAATATTCCTAAAGTTTCTTGCTGAAGTTTGGAATCGGTTTCTTTAAATTGGATGTGTAAGATAATTTCGCTATATGCTTCGTCGGGTTTGGATTGAAATCGAATTCCTACCCATCCGTGTCCTTTAAAGCTCTTGGCGAAATCTATAGTTGCTACGGTATTGGCATAGCTGAAAAAAGTTTTACTCGGGTGTCTTTCGCGTTCAATACGGTCTTCAATCAGATCGGTTTCGTGAATCAACATTTTTTTTAGTCGACTTTCGGTAACATATCTACCGTCATTCTCGACTGTATAAATCGCATCACTAAAATCTTTGTCATAAGCAGACATCGCTTTAGCTATCGTTCTCGATGAACCACCTGCTCTAAAAAAGTGACGGACCGTTTCTTGTCCGGCGCCAATTTCAGCAAAGGTTCCATAAATATTTTTGTTTAAGTTGATACGCAGTGCTTTATCGGATATGGCAGGCTGGTGTTCAATGATTCTGTCCCCATCAAGTACCAAATCTTCGGCGAAATTTTTCATAGTCTATTATAATAATAACAAACGTAGTAAATTATACAGTTTAAAAAAAGATAAAACCTTATTTTTGTAAAAATTGAACGCTGTGAGAGTATATTTTTTAGGTACCGGAACTTCTCAAGGAATGCCAGTGATCGGCAGTAAAGATCCAGTATGCTTGAGTACTGATATGCGAGATAAGAGGCTGCGTACTTCGGTATGGATAGAATGGAAAGGTCTGAGTCTTTTAATCGATTGTGGACCGGATTTTAGGCAACAAATGTTGGTCTCAAATTGCCAAAGAATCGATGCAATTTTATATACCCATGAACACGCCGATCACACCGCGGGTTTGGACGACATTAGACCTTTTTGTTTTCAAATTGGAAAAATGCCAGTTTATGCTTTGCAAAGGGTAATGGATAGTCTGAGAAAACGTTTTGACTATGTTTTTGCTACCGAAGACCGATATCCTGGTGCCCCAGCAGTTGAGCCACATATCCTCGATGCGGAACGCGATTTTAGGATTAAAAACCAAACGATCAGCCCCATTGAAATTTTACACGGCGATTTATCGATCCTCGGATTTCGTTTTGACGATTTTGTTTACATTACCGATGCAAAATACATTCCAGATAGCGAATGGAGCAAACTTAAAAACATAAAAGTTTTGGTTATAAACGCCTTACGGATTAATCCTCATCCGACACATTACAACTTAGAAGAAGCCTTGGCTTTTATTGAAAAAATTAAACCGGAAAAAGCTTATATAACCCATATCGGTTATGAATTAGGTTTTCATGAAAAAGTACAACAAGGTTTACCAAAAAACGTATATTTGGCGCACGACAATTTACAAATAGATATTGCCGACTAAACGGTAAAGCCTCCTGATAAAGGATTGGGAAGCATCGTTTAATAGACAGGCTATTCGACAGTGGTTATTAAAAAAACAAACTCTTATTTATGAAAAAAGCATTTTTTTACCTTTTTGTATTTTCTTTTTTATTCAACATTTACCAATATGTCAATGCCAACAAAATACATAAGGGAAAGGAAAAAGAATTGGAAATTTCTCATAAACGCATAGAAACGGTTCGCGACTCCTTAAAGATAAACGAGAAAAATTTAATGGAAGCCAATTATTTTTCAATCATTCAAAATGAGGAAGCACAGGATTATTTTAAAGATTATGATTTTGATGAAGTCATGGCAAAAGTAGAAGGGGAGTTGATGGCGTTAAATCATCAGCCCAATGGAAATCCATTGATTCCTTATGCTCCTGTTGATGGGAATAAATTTATTTTAAATAAAGCCAAAGTAATTAACCACCGTTGGATTATTGCAGATTTTTATTCGGGTAAATTGCATGGGGAAGTGTTGATAAAATATTTCTTTAAGGCAGATGCTCCAACAGAATTTAACACTATTGAAACCGTTTTATATACTTCTACAAGCAATTAAATTGGTATATTTGAATTTTACTAATACAATGAAAAAAATACTTGTTTTATTTCTTAGTGTCTTTCTTTTCGTTTCTTGCGATTTTATATTTAAAAAAGAGGAGAAGGCAGAGCCTGTTTTTCCAGCTAAAGAAAACGTGGTTTTAGGGTCTGATTTAGATTCAAACGGTTGTGCGATCAGTGCAGGTTACCGCTGGAGCCAACTCAGAAATGACTGTATTCGAGTTTTTGAAGAGGGATTCCGCCTTAATCCAACCAACATTGAGGAGGGTAATCCGGAGGAAAATGAACTTGAAGATAATGATGTAAGTGGTTTTGTGGTATTTAATGAAGAAAAATCTAAAGCAGAGATTTTCTTACCGTATCAAGAGAAAAGCATTTTACTAAGTGAAAAAAGCCCTAGCGGTTTATATGGTGACCAAAATTGGGAATTGGATACTCGAAAGGACTGGCAGCTTAAAAAGGGTGGGATTGTTAAATACACTGCAGCCAAAGCCATAGATTTGAAGATTACCGGTAGTGACCAAGTGGATGATGAGTAAAAGTAATATCGTATAAAAAAAAAGCGTCCGAAGGAACGCTTTTTTTATGACTTAGTTCTCGGAATCAATCTCCTGAGTCCTTTTTTTCGAGTTTATTTGAAAGCAGTTCTTCAAAAGTCGGATAATAAATAATACCAACCTTTGGTATGTTGAGCGTGTTGCTAAGAATAGGTAATTTTGGACTTTTCGAAGCGTATAAAAAGGAATCCGTTAGAAATATATAGGATCCCTTTTCAGTATAATTGTTTTTTAGGAGTTTGTGCGCTTCTATTACGGGTTTTCCGTAAAGTTTGTTGAAATATTTTATCGTATATCTCGAAAAATAACCGTGATGAACAATGAATTTTAACGACATATTTATCGTAGTGTCAAGGGCTACTTCCAATTCAACCAATTTTTGATTAAAGGAATACAACATTCTTTTTAAAACTTCCATAACACTATCAAAACAAGGTGTTTTACTATACTTGTAAAAAAGTATGGCATCACCTTCAATCTCGGAGATATAAAAATGTTTTTTGTTAGCTTCTATAAGGGTTAAGAGAAGTTGCTTTATGATATATCCTCCCGTATGGATTTTGGTAGCAAACACAAATTCAGTGAATCCACTAAAATCTGGAATCAATATAATACCTTCTCTTTCTTTGTGATTTGTCATGATTTTAGTTGTTTTTAAATAGCAGTAATCGGTTACTTTCTTTAAGTAACCGATTGATCTACTCGTTCATTTACTGCACACCACCGCCTAAGGCTCGGTATAAGGTTGCAATAGCGTTGAGACGTTGTGTTTTGACTGCAGCTAACTCCAGTTCAGAGTGGAGTTTGTTGGATTGCGCTAACAGTACTTCCAAATAGGTTGCTTCAGCGTATTGATATAGGGTGACGGAATTGCTAACAACTTGTGTAGCTTTTTCTACCAAGTTTTCTCCAATTTGTTGTTGGCGTTCGAGTTTTTCGATAGCCACTAACGCGTCAGAAACTTCACTAACGGCATTTAACACAGATTGTTTGAATTGGATCTCAGCCATTTCCGAATTAATCTTTGCCTGTTCGTATAGTGTTTTTAGTTGTTTTCCATTTAGAAGAGGCTGTGTAAGTGAGGCAGTAGCTAATCCAAATAGCGAACCGGGTATCGTAAACCAATTGCTTGTTTTTAATGCATTTAAGCCTCCTTGCGCTGTTATATTCAAGCTGGGATACATACTGACTTTTGCAATGTGAATCGAGGCTATACTCTTTTTAAAATTGAGTTCGCCACTTTTTACATCCGGTCGATTACTCAGTAATTCAGCGGGAATTCCACTTGCAAGACTTTCGGGATGATGTGCTTGATCCAATCCTATTTTTCGCTCTACTATATTGGGCATGGAACCGCTAAGAACACTTAAGCTGTTTTCTTGTACGCTGATGGCATTCTCAATGGCAGGTATCGTTTTTTCTATTTGTTCTATAGCCATTTCTTGTTGTTGTACAGCTAGCGAAGTGATCATACCCAACTCGTATTGTTTCTGTAGGATCTCGTTGGTTTGCTTTGCAAAAGATAAATTTTCTTGGGATATTTCCAATTGCTTATCGAGCATTAAGAGGTTGTAATAACCAGTAACTACTTCCGATACCAGCCGGCTTTTAACGGCTTTGGCGGCCTCTTGTGTAATGAGGTAATCGTCGAGTGCCTGCTCTTTAATCCCACTAATTTTCCCCCATATATCGGCTTCCCACGAAAGGTTTATCGCAGTATTGTAGTCTTCCTGGTATTTTTTTCCGTTGGATGGACTATTGTTGTTTTCTGCTGGACGATTAACAGTTGCGCTTCCTAGCGTTGCGTCGATTTTTGGTAAATTTCCCCATTTCGATTGTTTATAGGTCATCGAGGCAAATTCAATTTGCTTTAAGGCTAATCGCAAGTCGTTGTTTTGTTGTACAGCCTTGTCAATCAAGGCTACAAGTACCGTATCCTTAAAGAAATTCTTATAGTGAATTGGCGCTATGCTGATGCTGTCGATATCGGAGCTATTGGTTCTAAATGACTGAGGAAGTTCAAGTTCTAGCGGTTGCTGTTTTTGCACGGAACAAGAGCTAATAATAATTGCCGTACCTATGGTTGCCGTCAGTTTTAACGTATAAATAATAGATTTCATCTTAAATGTTTATTTTGAATTAATATTCCCAATCTTCAGCGGTTACTGCTTTTCCGCTTATTTTCTCGTTGAGATGCTGAAATATCACAAATAGGACAGGAGTGATAAAAAGACCTAAGATAGTTCCAAACAACATTCCGAAAATGGCGGCATAACCGATGGAATGATTTCCTAACGCGGATGGACCTGCAACAAAAAGCAAGGGTGTTAATCCAGCTAAAAAAGCTAAGGATGTCATCAATATAGGTCGTAAACGTGCCTTGGCTCCCTCGACAGCAGAAGCAACAATACTTTTGCCCGAACGTCGCCTTTGAATAGCAAATTCCACTATCAAAATTCCGTTTTTAGCCAACAATCCAATGAGCATAATCATCGCTATTTGTACATATATATTATTGGAAATTTCGGCAAATGTTATACCTATAAAAACCCCGCTTAAACCTATGGGAATCGCTATCAGTACCGAGAAGGGTAAAACATAACTCTCGTACTGCGCTGATAATAAAAAGTAGACAAACAAGATGCACAGGGCGAATATTAAAGTCGATTGGGCTCCCGATTTACTTTCTTCGCGGCTCATCCCTTTATAATCATGTGTATAACCTGCTGGTAACACTTGTTGGCTAACCTCTTCTATAGCGGACATGGCTTGACCTGTACTGTATCCAGGGGCAGGCATTACGGTTAGATTCGAAGAATTATATAAATTAAATCGATCTACTACCTCGGCTCCCGTTGTTTGTTTTAGAGTGACTAAGGTATTGATGGGAACCATTTCGTTTTTTGAATTTTTAACGAAAATGGCACCAAGTGATTCTTTGTCTTTACGCATTTCGGGGGTCGCTTGTACCAATACTCTATAGTATTTTCCAAAGCGATTGAAATCCGACGACTGTATACTGCCATAATATCCTTGCATAGCACTCATAACAGCTGCGACGGTGATTCCCAATTGAGCCGCTTTTGTCTCATCGACCAATACTTCAAATTGCGGATACGAAGCGTCAAAAGTGGTAAAAGCTACAGCGACTTCAGGGCGTTGCATCAAGGCACCCATCATCGCATAGGAAGCCTGACCTAGTTGTTGTAATTGACCGTTATTTCTGTCTTGCAATACCAATTCCATTCCGCTAGTATTGCCAAAACCGTCTACTGTCGGGGAATTTAATACGAGAAAGTTCGCTCGCTTATCATCGGATAGCGCAGCAGTTAACTGTCCGATTAAATCATTAATTTTCTTGATTTCGCCGCGCTCGTCTATTTTCTTAAGTTTAATAAAAAAGGTCGCTGAGGATGACGACATAGAGCCGCTAAATAGGTTAAGCCCGTCTACCGATATGACGTTTTCAATAGCGGGATGAGAAACCAGTTTGTTTTCGGTGTCACCAATAACCGTAGTCGTTCTGTCTTTAGATGCTCCGGGTGCTAGGTTGGCAGTAACAATAATAAAACTTTGGTCTTCATCGGGAATAAAAGCCGTCGGGGTGGTGAATGCCATCCATGCGAACAAACCTCCAAAAAGAGCAATCAACGCATAAGCGATCCATTTTTTCTTAATCAGGAATAATACTGATTTCCCGTATCTAAAGGTCAATTTATTAAAAGCAGCATTAAACCCTATGAAAAAGCGCTGCTTAAAGCTCGTTTTAAGTGGTGTATTACCTTCAATGTGTTGGTGTTTTAAGAGCAAAGCACATAATGCAGGGCTAAGTGTTAAGGCATTTATCGCTGAAATAATAATGGCGATGGCTAGGGTAAGGGCGAACTGCTGGTAAAACAAACCAATCGAACCTTGCATAAAAGCTACTGGTACAAAAACCGCAGACATAACTAAGGTGATTGAAACGATGGCTCCAGAGATTTCGTTCATCGCAGACATGGTTGCTGCTCGGGCATTGAGTTTGCGTTTTTCCATCTTGGCGTGTACTGCTTCTACCACCACTATGGCATCATCAACTACAATTCCGATAGCCAATACTAAGGCAAAAAGAGTTAATATATTGATGGAAAACCCCAGCAGGTGTATAAAGAAAAAAGTACCCAAAATCGATACGGGAACGGCTATAGCCGGTATTAAGGTAGAACGAAAATCTTGAAGAAATATAAAAACCACAAGGAAAACGAGTATAAAAGCTTCTATCAATGTAGTGATTACTTGATTGATGGATTGGTCTAGGGATTCTTTTGTTGTAAAAGGAATTTGATAGACCATTTTGTTGGGAAAAGATTTCGATAACTGTAGCATGCGTTCCTGTAGTGCAATTTGAACTTCATTGGCATTGGAACCCGACATCTGAAATACCGCCATAGTAACGGCTGGTTTTTTATCCGATTTTGAGGAAACGGTATAACTATAAGCGCCGAATTCAACGGTAGCAACATCTTTTAAACGGAGAATAGCCCCGTCGTTTAACGCTCTAACTACGATGTTTTCATATTCGTGTGATTCTGTAAATTTACCTTTATATCGCATCACATACTCCAACGATTCTGTGCTGCGTTCTCCAAATCTTCCTGGAGCTGCTTCTAAGTTTTGAGATTGTATCGCTGTCGAAATATCGGCAGGAGTGAGGTTATAAGCGTTGAGCTTTATAGGATCTAACCAAATTCGCATCGAATAATCTTTATTGCCATAGGCCATCGCATCTCCAACCCCTGCTATCCTTTTAAGCTCTGGTAGTATATTGATTTTGGCATAATTTTCCAGAAAGAGATCGTCTATGCTACCGTCTTCACTAGTGAGGGTGACCATAGCAATCATGCTGTTTTGTCTTTTTAAGGTAGTAATACCGGCTTGAATTACTTCAACGGGTAGTTGATTGGTGACTTGAGCCACTCTGTTTTGTACGTTGATAGCGGCTTGGTCGGGATCGGTACCCAATTTAAAAATAACAGTTATGGTCAGTGTTCCGTCATTACTAGATACGGAGGTGATATAATCCATATTTTCAACACCGTTAATGGCATTTTCTAAAGGCGGTGCTACAGAACGGGCTAAGGTTTCCGCATTGGCTCCAGGGTAAGTTGCCATAACCGATACGGTAGGAGGTGCGATATCTGGAAATTTGGTGATGGGCAAACTCAGCATGCCGACTATACCTAGTATAACTAAAAGTACCGAAATAACCGTGGCCAGTACAGGCCTTTTTATAATAGTTTTTAACATCTTTTGTCGTTTTATTTGGTAGTTTTAAAGTTTTGAGTTGCCGTTTTTTGAATAATCGGACTACCCGGTTGTAGTCTTTCAAATCCGCTGATTATATAGGTGTCACCCGCTTTAATTCCACCAGAAACAATATAGTTATTGCCCGATTTTCCCGCTACTTCAATAGGAAGCTGCACCGCATTACTTTGTTTATCTACAGAGAATACAAAAACTTTATCTTGCATAAATAGCGTAGATGCGATCGGTATAAGTATCACATCGTTATATTTTTGTGTAATTACTATTTTCCCAGTATTGCCACTTCTTAATAGTGATTTTGGGTTATCAAATTTGGCTCGAAGGGTGATGGAACCGGTGGTTTTATTAAATTGTCCGTCAATCGCGTCAATCTTACCGGGAAGTTCGTATTCTTGACCGTCTGCAATTAACAGTTTAACGGCAGCTATGTTGGTCAGTTTTTGTTCTAGGGTATTTCCATCATATTGATTTTGGAATCGAATATAATCCGCCTCACTTAGACTAAAATAGGCATTGATCTTACTGATGTCGGTTAAAAATGTTAAAGGGTCTTGGGTAGTTGGTGTAATTAAACTTCCCAAGCGGAAAGGTATTCTACTGATATAGCCGCTAACAGGCGCTTTGATCGTACAGAAATTCAAATTAATCTTAGACAATTCGGCTTGTGAAAGGGCACCCTTATAGATCGCTTCGGCTTGCTGCACTTGTAAGTCTGAAACAATTTTACTCTTTAATAATTCCTTTTTTCGATCAAAATCAATCTTTGCAGTAGTTAAGTTTGCCAAACTGTTGTTGTATTGTTCTCTGTAAACACTGTTTTCAATTTGAAAAAGCACTTGCCCTGCTTTTACATAGGCTCCTTCATCTATAAGAATTTTTTCGAGATACCCCGACACCTGAGGTCGGATCTCTACATTGGTCACTCCCTCTATACTAGCAGCATAGGTTTGTGTCAGTATGGCCGTGTCTTGTTTGACAACTTCAACGGGAAGTTCTGGAACAGCACCGCCATAGGCTTGTTTGGTTTGATTTTGAGTACATCCCGCTAGAAGAAGCAAGGCGAAAATAAGTCCAGCGGACTTAAAAGTAGAGAAGCGATTCATTGATTTTTGATTTAGTGATTATTTAATCGATGGCAAATTTCGATTATATAAAACCGCATGAAAAACTCATAAGTCGCTAAAATTTGTCTAGAAGTCCCCTAAAGTAATTGGGGCATTTTTCTTTGTATTGTGGTATATGTAAGACTGTAAAGCATCAAAAATGGATTAGATATGACCAAAAAGGCAAGTTTTAAAAAAGATCGTTTTTTTTGTACGCTGAAGGTGTTTTCCCCGCGTGTTTTTTAAAAAATTTACTAAAAACTGCCTGGTCAGAAAAATTCAAGATAACCGTAACTTCATTGATGCTTATTGCGGTGTTTTTAAGTAATAGTTTTGCTTCAATTAGCAATACTTGATTGATGATATCACGGGGTGTTTGTGACATGGTTTTTTTAATAACACGACTGAGATACTTTCTGGTAACAAACAATTGATCGGCATAAAATTGTACATCGTGGTGATCCTTAAAATGTGTTCGGACTAAGGAGAAAAATGTTGTAGTGAGCTCCTCTTCACGAGAGGTATTTGGCGTAAGGTTGGTTTCTTTAAAATAATTGTTTATTTCGTAAATCATCAGTGAAAAATGATGCCAAATCATTTCTGAAAAATAGTAGTGACTGCTCTCTGGTTTATTGAGTTCTTGAAGTTCTTGGATATGAAATAGCAACCGTCTAAACAGGGATTCTTTCTGATGAATTACATTGGAGGGGTTATTGGACAGGCTTTTTAGTATGTCGTTGGATTTGTAATTGTATCCCGCAACCGAAATATAATCCACGGAAAAGAAGATCTGTTTGGCTTTATAATCATCGGATATGGCATTTACTCTAAAAATTTCGGAGGGTACACAAAATAGAATATCTCCTTTGGAAAGATGATAAGCCGTTTCTTCAACGCCAATATTATAATCACAGCATCCTTCCATCACCATAATTACTCCGAAATAGTCGGCTTTATAATAGTATTCAAGTTTTAGGGATAAATTGTTATGGTTGGTGTCAAAAATAAAGTAATCTTTTGTTTTTACAATAGTGGTGAATTGCTCGATAAGCTCATTCATGGAAAGTAGCGAAATGGATTTTATCATTTTGGCGCGCTTTAGGTACAAGTCAAAAGTAGTTTATTATTTTGAAAAACCGTGTTGAAAAACAGGGCTTATCTCTGACTGTACTGTAAGTAAGTGTTTTTAATTCTTTAATCTAGACGCAGGTAGTTACAGCTTTTATACAAAGGAAAACCATCGTTATAAAAAGTATAAAACGATGGTTGTATCTATTAAAATAAGTGTGATTAGCAGTATTATTCTTTAAGTATAAATTGAAGTAAATCTTTAAAGTTCTGTGGTGCTACGCCATGTCCAACAGGGTATTCTTTATATTCAAATGGAATGTGGAGACTTTCGAGTACAGCAGGTGTTTTTCGGGCCCATTCTACAGGTACTACTTGGTCTACTGAGCCGTGAGATACAAAAAATCGCAATTTAGACAAATCGTTGTTTCTATAATCTGGGGCTACGATATTTGGATTAAAGTAACCACTTAAGGCAATGGTCTTATCGATTTTTTCAGGATAGGACAGGGATACGGCATAACTCAAAATCGCTCCTTGGCTAAACCCAAGTAGGCTTACTTTGTGCGCATCTATAGGGTATTGGGCAATCATTTCGTCAATGAATTGCACGATTAAATCGCGAGAAGTAATCGCTTGTTGGTCGTCGGAAAATTTGTTCTGATCGGCGTCAAAGTTGATTGCGTACCAAGCATTGCCATAAGGAGGCAAAGGGTAGGGTGCGCGCACTGAAATCACATAATGTGTTTTAGGTAATTCTGAGGCAAAGGAAAACAGGTCTTCCTCATTACTTCCATAGCCGTGTAACAACAACAGCATGGGATTTTTTTCTAAAATAACTTCGGGTTCACGAACCAAATAAAATAGGGAATGACTCATAATTATGCGGATAAATTTTTAAACCAGATTTGAAATTTAGGACCTAAAACCGGAACGGTATGGTAGATTCCCTGTAAAACTCCGATAAAACTATAGGTCCAAAAAATAAAGATAAATAAGAAGAAAGCGCTAGAAATCATCCAACTATCAAAATAACCGATAAAGTAAGCCAGTGCATAAAAAACGATATGGATTCCGAAAGCTTGTTTAATATAAAAACCGGCAAAAGTATTGCGGGGTTCCTGATTCATAAAAATAGCGATGATGGCACCTATTATGGTAAAGTGTGCAATAATGGCTGTCGTTTTTCCTTCAGTAGGTATTTTTTTTGTTTCCAATTTATTTTAAAATTAATTGATTTTGATTAAAGATTCCATACACATTTCCTTGGATTGCATGGTTTAAGAAAATCGAATTTTTCGATTTTGATAAAATATCTGCTTCGGTGAATGTACTGTGCTGTTTCGGGCTAAATAGCGTTAAACAAGCCGTTTGACCGACATTGATGCTGTTGCTTGGAATCTTAAAAATGTTTTTAGCAGCAGTTAATTTTTCGACGATTACTTCTAAGGGTAAAACCGTTACTAAGGCACCAAATATGCTTTCCAGACCGATAGTTCCGTTAGAGGCGTTATCGAATTCTAATTTTTTATGCTCGATATCGAGTGGATTGTGATCAGAAGTGATGCAATCGATTGTGCCGTCTAGTACTGCTTCAATCAAGGCCTGTCTATGACTCTCATCTCTCAATGGGGGTGTTACTTTGTAACGGGTATCAAAATCCCTTAAGGTTTCGTCATTGAGTACCAGGTGATGAGCGGATACGCTACAAGTTACCTGCAATCCTTTCGCCTTAGCTTCGCGAATTAAATGCACACCATTTTTAGTAGATACCGTAGGTATGTGCATTTTACCGCCTGTATACTCAAGAATATATAAATTTCTGGCTATTTGTAGTTCTTCTGCTAAAGCGGGGATTCCCTTTAGTCCCAGTTGAATGCTAACCGCTCCTTCGTGTACCACACCGCTTCCTTTGATGTCTTGATCTTGGGAATAGGCGATGACTAGAGCGTCAAAGTCCTGAGCGTACTGAAGTGCAATTTTGAGAAGGTTGCTGTTTTTTTGAGATTTGTTATAATCTCCAAAAGCGATGGCACCAGCGTTTTGCATATCGTAAAGTTCGGCCATATCTAAACCTTCGGATTTCTTGGTCAGTGCACCTATTGGGAAAACTTCAGTAGCAGCAGCTGCAGTTTTTTGTTTGATAAAGCTGACGATACTTTGGGTATCGGTAACTGGGTTGGTATTGGGTTGTACTGCTATATGTGTAAAGCCGCTTTTAGCAGCAACATGAAGACCGTTTTTTAAGGTTTCGCGTTCCTCGTATCCCGGTTCTCCAAATGAAACGGAGCTATCCATCCATCCTGGAGATACATGTAGATCATCCAATTCGATTTCGGTAAAATCCTTAGCAGTGATGTTGTTATCTATAGCAATTATTCGGTTGTTTTGAATTTGAACATCGGCTATTTGAAGGTGAAAGGGACTTTCGGAATCAATGATTTTAGCTTTTTTTAGAATGATATTCATTTTTATGCGGTCTAGATTAGAAGTTAATATTTGATGTGGTGTTTGCTTTACAAAAATAAGCCTATTTTCAAACTAAAACAGGGCTAGGTAAAATAATTGCTAAAAAAAATGCATCCTGATTAAAGGGATGCATTGGATTTGGATTTTGACAACACCCGAGCTTGATCATAACATTCGTTTAACGCGATATAGATTTGATAGTCGGTAGCGGTATAGATAAACTGATCGGAATTGTTGCAACCCTGTAGGGTTTTGACAATATCATCTTTGGTGATACCTAATAGCCCACAAATGGTTTCCCGGTCATAACGCGATTGCAGTAGTGCAATCATGTTTTGATCTTCTTTAATAGCGCTAATCTTCTTTAAATTAGAAGATTTTCCTTTAAATAAGTTGTAGACCGCATCAACAGGACTGAAAAAAGTTCCAATCGGTGATGTGAAATAAGCGTGTTCATTGTTTCGACGAAAACGGTTAAACTCCATTTTGTCGTTAAGGGTAATTAATTTGGTATCTGCTTCTAGGAATCCGGTAAGGTTGTAACGGTGGATGACAATCTCGTTCATTTCAATCGATTTCTCGGTCAAATAAACTTTTAAACGATCGTCGTTTAACCAGTCGTTGGTCACGCGAATTTTAATAGAGAGATATCCCGGATAAGAAAAGTGAATCGAGTCATTGAGTACCGCTTCGATCTTAAAGGAACCATCCGCATTGGTGGTAGTACCTTTGACCTTAGTCAGGTTAATAACGTTCACATCTTCAATAGGAAGAAAAGAAATGTCGTTGAGTACCGTACCTTTGATTATTGCCTTTTGTTGTGCAAAACTAGTGGTTGCGGTAACGACTAAAAATAGAAAAACTGTAAAATATCGCATGTTATAAAAGATTGCTCTAAAATAATGGATATTTTACAGTTTGGAGTATTATTTTGTAAAAATTAACAATTAACTTCTACGAGGTCTTCTAGCAAAGCCACCACCGGTGCTACTTCCGCTATCAGATCTTCTTCCGCTGCCGCTACTGCTGCTTCTTTCGTTTCTTGGTTGACGATCTCTATCTGAAGAGAAACCTCCTCTATATGAAGAAGATGAAGAAGATCTTCTTTCTCCACCACCATTAGATGAACGGAATCCACCACCACCGCTGCTTCTGCGTTCACCGCCTCCGCTACGACCGTTATGGTCTCTTCTTGAACTTCCACCTCTTGATCCACCACCTTCATTTTTAGAAATCTCAACATTGACTCTACGGCCTTCATGTTCAAATCCATTCAAAATATCCATTACTTTGTCAGAATGCTCTGCTTCCGTATTAAAGAAAGAGAAACCTTCTTTAACGTCTACTTTAAATAAATCATCTTTTCCTAAATCTAAAGTTTCACGTAAGAAATCTTTAAGACTCATCCAGTCAAAATTGTCTCTAGTACCTAAGTTAACGAAGAATCTAGTAGACGATCCATTATCTGTATAGTTTGAAGCTGATTGACTGCTACGCTCACGGTCATTAGACGATGATTGTTGAGAAATATTGTTTGCTTTTTTGTAGTAGTTTAAGAAACGATTAAATTCAACTGAAATCATTTTCTTAATTACATCTTCTTTTGAAAGATCTTTCATCACTTCGTAAATAGCTGGAAGATAAGTTTCGATTTCAGAATCTACTTCTACATCTTTAATCTTATTAGCTAAGTGAAACAATTGAACTTCACAAATTTCAATACCTGAAGGAACTGGTTTCTCTTCAAATTTTTGTTTGATGATACGTTCAATTTGCGAGATTTTTCTCAACTCACTTTTAGTGATGATTACTAAAGAAGTACCAGATTTACCAGCACGTCCCGTTCTTCCACTACGGTGAGTATAAGTTTCAATCTCATCAGGTAATTGGTAGTTGATTACGTGAGTAATATCATCTACGTCAATACCACGAGCAGCAACATCAGTTGCTACTAACATTTGAATTTGTTTACCACGGAATGATTTCATTACGCCGTCGCGTTGTGCTTGAGATAAATCTCCATGTAAAGCAGCCGCGTTGTAGCCATCTTCTACCAATTTCTCGGCTATGGCTTGGGTGTCGCGTTTTGTTCTACAAAACACAACAGAAAAAATGTCTGGATTAGCATCCGCTAAACGTTTCAAAGCTGCATAACGATCTCTAGCTCCTACCAAGAAAAACTCATGGCTGATATTGGCGGAACCTTGATTTTTGTGACCTACAGTAATCTCTGCAGGATTTGTCATGAACTCTTTTGCAATTCTTGAAACCTCAATAGGCATGGTTGCAGAAAATAACCAAGTGTTTTTGTCGTCTGGAGTATCAGATAAAATAGAAGTAATGTCTTCATAGAATCCCATGTTTAACATTTCATCTGCCTCATCTAGTACACAAAACCGAATGTTTTTAATGTTAATCATACCACGATTAATCATGTCTTGCAATCTTCCAGGAGTGGCGATAATAATTTGCGCCCCTCTCTTTACATCTCTAGCTTGTTCTGTAATACTTGCACCACCATAAACAGCTACGGAGTGTAAACCTTTTACGTATTTCGAGTATTGTTTGATTTCATTCGCAATTTGCAAGCATAATTCTCTCGTTGGAGATAGAATGATACCTTGCGTTTGCTTGTCATCAACGTTGATTTTTTGAATTAGAGGAAAACCAAAAGCTGCGGTTTTCCCAGTCCCAGTTTGGGCTAACGCAACTATGTCAGTATTTTTTTCTAATAATAAGGGAATCGCTTTTTCCTGCACTTCAGACGGATTTTCAAATCCTAGATCTTTAATCGCCAGCAATAGCGACTCATTTAATCCTAATTGTTCGAATTTATTCATATAAAATTTAAAATAGCGACAAAGATACTGCAATTTCGTCAAAAACAATACATCTGGAACTATTATTAATATTATTTTTATATAGAATTTAATTTATTGGCTTTTCAGAAAGCGAATTAATTCAGCAACGGCTTTACCGCGATGGCTCATTTGATTTTTTTCAGCCATGCTTATTTCAGCAAAAGTTTTTTCCATCCCAAGGGCTTTAAAGACAGGGTCGTATCCGAATCCAGAGTCGCCATTTCGCGAATCCATAATCTCACCGTCGACAATTCCTGTGAATAATTTTAGCTCCCCTTTCCAATGTAAAGCAATAACCGTTTTAAAGTTCGCACTGCGGTTTGTCGATCCGTTTAATTCCTCTAACAATTTGTCTATATTGTCAGAATCGTTCCTTTGTGGGCCTGCGTATCGTGCAGAATATACACCCGGTGCTCCGTTTAATGCATCGACTTCTAAACCGCTATCGTCGGCAAAACAGTCATAACCGTAGTGACGTTTGATGAAATCGGCTTTTTGAATTGCATTGCCTTCTATGGTATCCGAAGTCTCGGGTATGTCGATAACACAACCGATATCTTCTAAACTGAGGATTTCTATGCTATCCGGCAATTGGTTTTTGATCTCCGCTATTTTGTTTTTGTTGTTTGAAGCAAATATGAGTTTCATGTTGTTGCGTTTTTTTAGTAAATCAAAGTTCTTATATAAGGAATAAGGTAGTTAACTGATGTAATTCCAAATCGAACTCTTCTTGGATAATTCAATAAGTTGCGTTTTTAAGAATTGATTTTCTGATAGTTCTAGTTTGGGATCAGCTTTTAGTAAGATGATCGCATGATGACGGGCCAATTGAAGGATATCCTGATCTCGTACCAAATCGGCAATTCGCAGAGCCATCACACCGCTTTGTTGTTTTCCCATCAGGTCTCCCGGGCCTCGTAATTTTAAATCGACCTCAGAAATTTCAAAACCGTCGTTGGTTCTACACATGGTTTCCATCCTTATTTTGGAATCGTTGCTCAATTTTGAACCGGTCATTAATATACAATAGCTTTGTTCAGCGCCCCGACCAACTCGGCCGCGCAATTGGTGTAATTGAGACAGCCCAAAGCGCTCGGCACTTTCTATGATCATCACGCTGGCATTGGGAACGTTTACCCCAACTTCGATTACCGTAGTGGCTACCATAATATTGGTTTGCCCTTGGGCAAATCGTTCCATTTCGCGATCTTTCTCTGCTGGTGTCATTTGACCGTGAACGATACTAATGCTGTATTCAGGTAATGGGAAATCTCTCGAAATACCTTCGTAACCTTCCATAAGGTTTTTGTAATCCAAAGTTTCACTATCCTGAATCAACGGATAAACGATATAAATTTGACGACCTTTGGCAATCTCGTCTTTGATAAAACGCCAAACGCTGAGTCGTTTTCCTTCAAAACGATGTACGGTTTGTATCGGTTTACGACCTGGTGGCAACTCATCAATAACAGAAATATCTAAATCTCCGTACAAGCTCATGGCTAAAGTACGGGGGATAGGGGTGGCTGTCATGACCAATATATGTGGTGGAATGGTGTTTTTTTTCCATAATTTGGAACGTTGCTCAACACCAAATCGGTGTTGCTCATCGATAATAGCCAAACCTAAATTCTTGAATTTTACTTTGTCTTCAAATAGGGCATGGGTGCCGATTAGAATTTGCAGTTCACCGGATTCCAAGTCGTTGTGAATAAGTCGACGCTCTGCTGTTTTACTAGATCCGGTAAGTAGTTTAACTTGAATTCCCATAGGAGCTGCCAATTCGCTAATACCGACAAAATGTTGATTCGCTAAGATTTCTGTCGGTGCTACTATACATGCTTGAAAGCCGTTATCTAAAGCTAATAGCGCACTCATAAAAGCGACTATCGTTTTCCCAGAGCCGACATCTCCCTGTAGTAATCGGTTCATCTGAGCCGGATTACCGAGGTCATTGCGGATCTCCTTTAAAACTTTTTTCTGCGCATTAGTTAGTGGAAAGGGTAAGTGATTTTGATAAAAATCATTAAAATAAACACCGACCTGATCAAAGGGGAATCCTTTAATCTTGTTTTTACGCGTGACATTTTTGATCAATAACTGCAGTTGAATAAAATACAATTCCTCAAATTTTAATCGAAATTGAGCTTTGGCAAGCATTTCGGAATTTTTCGGGAAGTGTATGTTAAACAAGGCTTCGCTACGACTCATCAAATCGAGCTCCTGAACTAACGATTGTGGTAATTGATCAACAAATAGGGTATGAGTTTCAATAAAGACCTGTTGCATTAATTTATTAGCCACGCGATTGGTGATACCGCGTTGAACGAGTTTTTCGGTGGACGGATATACCGCCTGCATCGCTGAGCGTAGGTTTTTCTTGTGTTCTTCTACCAATTCTAAGTCGGGATGTGGCATAGAGAAACTGTTGTTGTAAACATTGGTTTTTCCAAAGGCGACATAGGGGGTATTGATTTGCAGAGAATCCTGTATGTATTTTGTTGCTTGAAACCAAACCAACTCAATTTGTCCAGTTCCGTCTGTGAAAGTCGCTACCAAACGTTTGCCGCGTTGTTGTCCGACTGTTTTAATATGAATGATTTTGCCTACTATTTGAACTTCACTGCTGGTTTGAATTAATTCATTGATTTTATAATAGCGGGTTCGATCCATATATCGGTTGGGATACCAATGCAGTAGATCTTTATATTTGAAAATTTGCAGTTCTTTCTTGAGTAAGTCACCTCGAGTGGGACCTACGCCTTTTAAGTACTCTATAGGTGTATCAAGAAGATTGTTTTGCATGATATAACATTATAATCGACGAAGATAAGGTTTTTGTCGATTTTCAGGAACAATTAAAAGAGATTAATCCAGTAGTCCTAAAAAAAAGCAAACAACCTATTTTGGGAAATAGGCTGTTTGCAGAATTAATAAAAACTAAAAAACAGCAAATTTATGTCAAACTTGTTTTTTTACAGGATTTTATGTCTGAGTATTAAAAGGGGATTGTTTGTCTTCTGGCGATATATCGGCATTTAAGGTCTTTAGAAAGGCGGCGATATCGCTAATTTGTTCCGTTGTTAAATCGACGTTATTTTGTGCTTTGGCCATTATTTTAATAACTTTTTCAAGGGATTCCACTGACCCATCGTGCAGATATGGTGCTGTTTGAGCCACATTGCGCAGTCCCGGTACCTTAAAGATGTATTTATCGGCTTCTTTCTGAGTAAGGTCATACAAACCATTATCGATCTTGTCGCAGTTGGTTAAGGACCAATAATCGGTGTACACTCCGAATTTTTGCATGATTTGACCTCCTACGGCAATTCCGTTATGGCAAGTGATGCATCCGGTATCCATAAATGTTGTGAGTCCTCGTTTTTCTTGGTCGTTAAATGCGGTTTCGTCACCGTCCAGGTATTCGTCAAAACGACTGCTGGGGTTTAATTTTCTTTCAAAAGCACCGATGGCTTTGGTGATGTTGTTATAGGTAATGGGGTCGGGAGTGTCGGGATATACTTTGCTAAACCATTTTTGATACAGTTCGATTTGCTTTAGTTTGTCTACCAAATATTGTTCGTTCGGTATATTGTGTTCTATAGGATTGAGTATCGGTCCTCCGGCTTGTTCTTCGACATCCTTTGCACGACCATCCCAGAATTGCATCTGATGCAGTGAAGCGTAAAATACAGTAGGGGAGTTTCGGGCGCCAAAGGTACCGTTGTCTCCAGGAGAGGTGGCTAAATTGTCCACGCCAAAGGTATTTAGGTCATGGCACGAATTGCAACTGATGTTTTCTTTTTTGGATAAACGTTTGTCAAAATATAGCATTTTTCCAAGTTGAGCCTCATTGGGTTGAATCTCTTCGTAATCTTTCGCTTTGATTGATTTAAAATAGGTGGTAGCTTTTTCTAGTAATTCTGACTTTGGAACGGAATTTTTTGGATCAAAAGAACTGTCCTTCTCTTTTTTACAAGAAACCGAAACTACTAGTAAACTGAAAAATAGCAATTGTTTCATCTTAACTTAGGTATACATTTATTTTCTAAGTGATAAAATTAAAGAAACATCTATTTTTAAATTATAACATTTATCATGTTAAAATTATAATTTTTGATGCATAATATTTTTTATATTGTGATTTTTTATTATATTACAGTATATGGAGTTACAGGAAAATAGCTAACGGCTTATATGGCGCTAAGTTTTTTTGATGTTTATTTAGAGTTGAGTGTCTACGGTTTTAAATTTTTTAAGCCGCGATTTAAAGTTCGAATGGAAACTCCTAAGTAGGCTGCTAGATCGTCTTTAGATATCGAAATATTTTGCTGTTTCTGAATTTCTAATAATTTGTTTAAATTGTGTTCAACGGTATAAAGTTGTTGGTAGGACGCGCGACTTGCTGTGTTGACTATCCGCTCTGAAAAGGCGAAAAGCAACAAATTGTTGAGTTGTAGGTCTTCTTGAATCAGTTTTTGGAAATAAGGAATCGAAAAGGCATAAGTAGTTACTGTAGTTAGTGCCTCAATGGTACACAGACAAGGAATTTTTTGAAAATACTCTATTTCGCCGATGACTTCGCCTTGTCCTAAAAATTCTAAAATATATTCCTTGCCATTATTTTCAGTAAAATAACACTTGGTAATGCCCTCTTTGATCAACATAATTTTAGAGGTAGGTTCATTTTGTAAGAATATTCTATCTCCGGGATTATAGTGTTTTATAATAATATTTTCTTTACGTTGCTGTTGCTCGTAGATTTTCTGCACATAAAGCAGAAAAGAGTCGTTGGTTCTTAACATAGTCATCTGGGACAAATGTCCTTTATTAGATTAGTATATTTTGTGAATTTAGCCTTTTTAAAAGTACAAAAATAATGAAGAGTAAAATAAAAACAATCGCTTTTGATGGGGACGATACGCTTTGGCACAACGAGACTTATTTTCAGCAAGCAGAACTAGCGTTTTGTGATTTGTTGGCTGATTATATGGATCAAAGTGAAGTGTCCAAAATATTACTGTCGATAGAAGTAAAAAATTTACCACTGTACGGATATGGTGTTAAAGGTTTTGTATTGTGTATGATAGAAGCTGCTAATAAAATATCTAATTTTTCTGTCAGTGGTGAATCTATTGGTCGAATAGTGGAAATCGGTCAGGATTTATTGAATAAGCCCACAATGTTGTTAGACGGAGTACAGGAAAGCCTTGATCAACTTCAACCAAATTATCGTTTAGTTTTGGCAACCAAAGGAGATTTGCTCGATCAGCAAAGCAAATTAAAAAAATCTGGATTAGGAGCTTATTTTGATCATGTAGAAATTATGAGTAATAAACGCGTTGATGATTATCAGAAGTTATTAAAGCAATTGAACTGCCAACCTGAAAGCTTCTTGATGGTAGGAAATTCTCTGAGGTCAGATATTCAACCAGTATTGGCATTGGGCAGTTCGACTGTTTATATTCCTTATCATATCACTTGGGCGCATGAGGAACAAGGTGTGTCAGATCATTTTTTTGATGAATTGAAGTCCTTTAAAATTAGTGAAGTCATCGAAATATTGCCCTTTTTGATTTAGATGATCAATCAACACAGTAAGTAATAATACGTTTTAATATACAATAAATCATGAAAAAATTATTAAATATGGAATTGTGGAATCGAAAGGAGCACTTTCTTTTTTTTAAGCAATTCGACGAACCTTTTTTTGGCATTACGGTTGTTATTGATTGCACAGTGGCCTATAAACACGCTAAGGAGCACAACATGTCTTTCTTTCTGTATTACCTCTATCGAGCGTTAAAAGCAGCTAATACTATCGAAAATTTTCGCTATAGGATTTTGGATGAACAAGTTTTCGTTTATGATTATACGCATGCATCTCCTACAATAAATAGGGCAAATAAAACTTTTGGATTTGCTTATTTTGATTTTAACATAGATGAACAACTTTTTATAAAAAACGCTTTAATGGAAATTGGTCGGGTGCAGATTTCAAATGATTTAATGCCTGCAACATCTGGGGAAAACGTTATACATTTTTCGGCATTACCTTGGTTGAATTTTAGTGCATTGTCGCATGCGCGCAGTTTTTCACATAGAGACAGTGCTCCCAAAATATCGTTTGGTAAATTGACTGACTCTTCGAACGTCAAGCAAATGTCTGTTTCAATACATGTACATCACGCTTTGATGGATGCGTATCATGTAGCACAATTTGTAGAGGTGTTTCAAAATTTAATGAACGAAGGTAAAGTGGGATAGAGATATGAAGAACCGTTTAGTTTTTTTTTTTGAAAGTCAACGGCATAAAAAAAGGACAAAGAAGAAAAATTCTTTGTCCTTAATGGTGGGCGATGAGGGATTCGAACCCCCGACCCTCTCGGTGTAAACGAGATGCTCTGAACCAACTGAGCTAATCGCCCTTGTGTATCCTTGAATACGAGTACAAATATACGCTAAAAATCATATTCTGCAAGGGATTGCCGAAAAAAATTAATCTTTTCTTACATCTTTTAAGACCACCTTATCGTCGTAATTAATCATTTCAACGGTAATCGGCTCATTTTTAGTATTCTTTCCCTTGATAACGTAGATCTTTCCGTTTTCAAAATTTTTCTTACTATTTTCAAAATCAACTTTTCCATAGGTCAAACAGTTTCTAACATCGTCAATGTTTACCCAATCTTCTTTTAGTTCTTGTTCTGCACTAGCAGATAACATCAAAGGTTTGGTTCGTAAATCCTGTAAAACACGACAATTTGGCAAATAACAAAAAGTGGTTTTTTTCTGCCCAAATACAAAAACTAAAAAAAGCCCCCCAATTAAAAAACCAAATAAATAGTATGCTAAACGCTGTGTGAATTTCATGTTGAATTGTTTTGTGCAAAATTAGCAATTCAGAATTGGAAAACTAAGGTATTTTTGGAAAATTATTCTTTTAAGCCTATTCGCTGATACATCTATATGCTGATATGCTGATGGGCTGATGGGCGAATAGGCTTTTACGCTGATACGTCTATACGCGGATGGGCTGATACGCGGATGGGCTGATACGCGGATATGCGAATAGATTGAATGGCAGATCCTTTTTACGAGTAAGGGCGAATACGCGTATATGCGAATGTGCAAATAGGTTTTTACGCTGATACGTCTATACGCGGATGGGCTGATACGCGGATATGCGAATAGATTGAATGGCAGATCCTTTTTACGAGTAAGGGCGAATACGCGTATATGCGAATGTGCATATAGGCTTTTATACGCGGATATGCGAATAGATTGAATGGCTGTTCCATTTTTATGTGTAAGGGTGAATGGGCGTATATGCGAATGGACATATAGGCTTATCTGGGGATAAGTTAGAAGTCTGATCCTTTTTTACGAGTAAGGGCGAATACGCGTATATGCGAATGGGCCTATAGGCTTAAGAGCAATAGGCTAACATCAAAACATAAACAAACCAATATCCTTATATTCCAAATCATACCAATCCGCAACGGATTTATGAGTGATCAATCCTTTGTAAACATAAATTCCACTGCGGATGATGGATTCATACGTGATGGCTTGTTCAAGCGTACCGCTTTCTGCAAAATCTATAATAAAAGGCGTAATAATATTACTGATAGACATCGATGCTGTTTTGGAATAACGAGACGTTATGTTTGGCACGCCGTAATGCACCACACCGCTTTTGATAACGATTGGATTTTCATGGGTAGTTATCTCGGAGGTTTCAAAGCAACCGCCGGTATCGATACAGACATCCATAATAATAGCACCTTGTTTCATATGGTCAACCATCGCTTCGGAAACCACAATTGGAGAACGGTGTTTACCGCGAATCGCTCCAATGGCTACATCGCAACGCATCAAGGCTTTTTGCAATAGTTTTTCCTGTATGGTTGAAGTGAATATTCGATAGGGTAAATTGTTTTGTAGTCGTTTTAGTTTTTCAATGGAATTGTCAAATACCTTGACATTAGCGCCGAGTCCTATAGCGGCTCTGGCGGCAAATTCCGCGACGATGCCCGCTCCAATAATCACTACTTCCGTTGGAGGTACGCCGGTGATGTTTCCAAACAGCAATCCCTTCCCGTTTTTTAACGAAGTCATCAGTTCTGCTGCAATTAATACGGATGAAGTACCTGCTATTTCACTTAAAGCGTGTACCGCAGGAAGCGAGCCGTTTTTGTCTTTCATAAAGTCAAAGGCTAGCGCGGTGATCTTCTTATTGGATAAGGCTTCAAAATAGGGCTTACATCGCGATTTAATTTGGATGGTCGACCAAAGACAACTACCCGGTATCATCCATTCGATTTGCTCGAAAGTAGGAGGAACCACCTTGATAATCATCGGACAGGAAAATACCTTTTTGGTGTCTTTAGTGATTTCTGCCCCAGCTTTACTGTATTCTAAATCAGAATAATTGGATGCCTCACCAGCGCCCGATTCAATTAAAACCCGATGACCATAAGAAGCCAGAGTATGAACCGATTCGGGAGTCAAACAAATTCGCTTTTCATTTTTGATATCCTCTTTTGGAACACCTATAAATAGCGAAGATTTTGACTTTTGTACCAATAATCGTTCTTCCTGCGGGATTAATTCGTGTGAAGAAAAGGGTGTGGTTATAGCCATGGCAAATTAATTTAATCGATTTTTTAAAGTTATTTTTCGCTGCCCATCCGCTTGAAGGTCTAAATAAATCTCCGAACGAACTTCGGGTAGGAGGTCAGGCGTGTTGTCAGGCCATTCCACAAAACACCAATTTCCAGAATCAAAATATTCATCCAAGCCCATATCATAAGCTTCTTCTTCATTTTCGATACGATACAAATCAAAGTGGTACAGTATCGTTCCCTGCTTCGACTGGTATTCGTTAACTATGGAGAAGGTAGGGCTAGTCGTAGCACCTTCCACGCCCAATTGGGCTACTAATGCTTTAATAAGAGTCGTTTTTCCGACTCCCATACCCGCGTAGAATAACACCACTTTATGCAAGTTGCTCGACAACAATTCCTTGGCTACATCATCAATTTCGTGCAGTGAAAAAATCTTTTCCATCTTTTTATTTTGGATTTAGGATAATAAACGGAACAATCATTTCCTCTAACGAGATACCACCGTGTTGGTAAGTGTTTTTAAAATAGCTGACATAATAATTGTAATTATTGATGTAAGCCAGAAAGTAATCGCTCTTGGCAAAAATAAAAGAACTGCTCAAATTAATGGCTGGTAATTGTATTTTTTTAGGATCTTTAATATGATAGACATCTTTGTGTTCAAAAGTCAAACTCTTCCCGGTTTTATAACGCAAGTTTAAACTCGTGTTTTTATCGCCAATTACTTTAGAAGGATTCTTGCAGTTGATCGTTCCGTGATCAGTAGTGATGATCAGTTTAAAACCGGCAGCCTGCCCTTGTTGTATGATTTCTAAAAGCGGTGAATTTTTAAACCAACTTTGAGTTAGGGAACGGTATGCTTTATCATTTGAAGCGAGTTCTTTAATCACTTCCATCTCCGTTTTAGCATGAGATATCATATCGACAAAATTGTAAACCACCGTAACGAGTTTGTTCTCTTTTAGGGTTTTAAAATTATCGACCAGTTTTTTACCGTCTTTATAATTGGTGATTTTAAAATATTCGTGTTTGATGTCGAGGCGCAATCGTTTCAATTGCTCTGCCAAGAACTCTGCTTCATAAAGGTTTTTACCCCCCTCATCGACGTCATTTCTCCAATATTGAGGTAACTGTTGTTCCATTTGTAAAGGAGTTAATCCAGAAAAAATGGCGTTTCGTGCATACTGGGTCGCCGTTGGTAGTATGGAGTAAAAGATGTTTTCTTTAGCGGTCTTATAGTGGTTGTTGACCGTTTCCTCCAAACTTCTCCATTGGTCAAAACGCAGGTTATCAATCACTATAAAAAGTACGGGTTTTTCCCCAAGTAATTCAGGTGCCACCCATTTACGGAAAATCTGATGTGAAAAAACAGGACCTTCCTCTGGATTGTTAATCCAAGATTCATAGTTCTTCTCGACAAATTTACCGAATTGTGTATTGGCCTCTGCCTTTTGACTTTCGAGTATATCAATCAGGTTCTGATCGTCTATGTTTTCTAATTTCTGCTCCCAAAAAACCAATTTTTTATACAGATCACTCCAGTCTTCATGACTGTTAACCAACTGCATATCCATGGCTATTTTTCGAAATTCCTTTTGATAGTCCAAAGTTGTTTTTTCAGAAACCAAACGCGATACATCTAAGTTTTTCTTTAAGCTCAACAAGATCTGATTGGGGTTAACCGGTTTAATCAGGTAATCGGCTATTTTAGAACCAATCGCTTCTTCCATGATGTACTCTTCTTCACTTTTGGTGATCATGATTACGGGAATAGCTGATTTGATCGCTTTGATCTCGGAAAGGGTTTCCAAACCACTAAGGCCTGGCATATTTTCATCTAGAAAAACCACATCGAAATTGGAGTCTCGAAACAGTTCTATAGCGTCTTGTCCGTTATTTGCAGTCGTAACTGCATAGTTTTTCTTCTCTAAAAAGAGAATATGTGGTTTAAGTAGGTCGATTTCATCATCAACCCATAATATTTTTATTGTATTCATCGATTTGTCGTTCTCTGGTTTATCAGCTGCAAGTTATAGTAAAAATAGTGGAGTTTTAGGTTTGAAAAAAGCTTTTTAACAACAAGAAAAGATACTTTTTATGTGGAAAACCACATTTAGTGAAAAAAAAGTAATTTCGCTCAACCTCCCATTTTTCAAGACTTCACTGACGATTGTTGTAAAAAAAAATTCCTTTTATATTATTATTTATTATAAATATAACAATGAATTTCATAATTACAATACTTAATAATACATTTGTTGAATGTTTTAATAAAACTTTATAAATGCGTTATTCTTTTGTTATACCTATCTACAATCGTCCCGATGAAATGGATGAATTGCTTGAAAGTTTGTGTCACCAATCGTATACCTCAGAATTTGAGGTAGTTGTTGTAGAAGATGGCTCTACGATTGCTTGCAAACACATTATAGAGAAGTATCAACAACGATTGAATATCGCTTATTTTTTAAAAACCAATTCCGGTCCTGGTGATTCTAGGAATTACGGTATGCGCAAAGCTCAGGGAGATTATTTTATTATACTGGATTCAGATTGTATACTTCCCGCTCCATATTTGGCTGTTGTAGATGCCAATTTGCGCAGGGAATATGTGGATTGTTTTGGAGGACCAGATCAGGCATTAGACAGTTTTACTCCCATCCAAAAAGCCATTAATTTTTCGATGACTTCTTTTATAACTACGGGCGGTATCCGTGGCGGTTCTGAGAAATTGGATAAGTTTCAACCGCGAAGTTTTAATATGGGTATCTCAAAAATAGCTTTTGAACAATCTGGGGGGTTTGGAAATATTCATCCCGGAGAAGATCCAGATCTGACCATTAGGCTGTGGAATTTGGGCTTTCAGACCAAACTTTTTCCAGATGCTTATGTGTTCCACAAAAGAAGAATTGATTGGAATAAATTTTATATACAGGTTAATAAGTTTGGAAAAGCACGCCCGATACTAAACGCACGCTATCCGGAACATACCAAAATAACCTTTTGGTTTCCGACTTTATTTATGTTAGGAGCTGTGATGAGTCTCGTGCTCGCAGTACTCGGTTTTTCCGTATTATTAGGTTTGTATATATTGTATTTTGTGATTTTGTTTTTTAGTGCTTCATTGAAAAATAAAAGTTTTTTGATTGGTTTTTTGGCAATTTTTTCAACAATAATTCAGTTTTATAGTTATGGTACGGGTTTTGCTATATCATATTATAGAATATTTATAATGAAGTTAAAACCAGAATTGGCATTTCCTGAATTATTCTTTAAAAATTAAGAAATGAAACGAGTTATTTGTTTAACGGGTGGTATAGGTAGTGGAAAGACTACGGTATCGAATTTCTTTAAAGAAGCGGGGATTCCGGTTTATATTGCTGATGAGCGTGCTAAGACAGTCATGGATAAACCTGACATTATTTCAGCTGTTCAACAATTGTTTGACGAAAATGTCATTTTGGACAACAAATTACTTAATCGTCAAAAAATTAGGGAATTGGTGTTTGTGAATTCTGAATTATTAGGAAAATTAAATGCAGTTGTTCATCCGGCCGTTGCATTGGATTTTGAAAATTGGTTAAAACAACAAACAGATGCAGTATTTGTCATCAAAGAGTCGGCGATACTCTTTGAATCGCATACCGAAAAGAACTGTGATGAAATCATATTAGTCACTGCTCCAGTGGATATACGTATCGAAAGAGTGATGAATCGAGATGGGGTAAATCGCGAAAATGTTCAAAATATTATGATAAATCAGATGGACGACCGCGAAAAACAGAAGAATTGTCAGTATATCATTGAAAATATCGATAAAAACAAAACGAAATTAGAGGTAAAAAAAATTATCAATAACATTTTAACTAAAAATAAATAATTATTGTGTGTTAATTTTAAGTTAATCATTTACTTAGTAATGCATTTTAATGTTAATTTTGATATAGCATGAATAAATTTAGGTTTCGTTTATTAGTACTGATTATGAGTTTCTCTTTGGTAGGGATCATTTTAGTTCAATTGTATTGGATTAATTCTTCCTATCAGAATAATGAGGAGCAGTTTAAATATCACGTTCAGCAGGTTATTGGAAATGTTGCTACAAAAGTACAACAGCGCGAAGCTTTGGAATTTTACCGCAAATACAACGAATTAAAAGATAGTATTGGCGTTGCCCCAAAACAGAATGAACTCAAGCAGTTTATGTATGTGGAGCGCAACTTAAATACCAATGAGCAGATTATATATTCGAATACGCTGATTTTAGAAGATTACAATTTAAAGGGGGCGCTTTTTGATAAAAATGCAGATAGTATAAAAATAAAGAATTTTGTTTCCCAAAGGAAGACACAATTCTACAACGGAACTTCGGTGGATAAATCGGCCATGAACCAAGGAGGTTTACCCGATCAAACGGTGGAAAAAACGGAGAATCTAGACGTTCTAGATCGCGCTCAATTCGATATTTATTTTAAGGATATCGTCGCTTTAAAACCGATAGGAAATCGAATTTCAAAAAGCGAATTGCGAAATCTATTGACGGCAGAGTTAAAACAATATGGGGTAACAGCACCCTTTGAGTTTGGTATTTACAGCAATGGTTTAGCGACGAAGATTAAATCGGATGAGTTTGTATATAAGGAAAATGCTACGTATGGCGTTCCGATCTTGACAGAAAATGACGGTAAAAGTAAATACCAATTGTATATTACTTTTCCCAACAAAACAAAGTATTTGTTTTCCTCGCTGATCGGTATCACGTTTATGTCAGTATTGTTTACGGTGGTGATTATCGCGGCGTATTTCAGTGCGATAAACCAATTGATCAAGCAGAAGCAGATCTCCGAGATCAAGACAGATTTTATCAATAATATGACTCACGAGTTTAAAACCCCTATAGCGACGATAAATTTAGCTTTAGATGCGATTAAAAATCCGAAGGTCACCGATGATAAGGAGAAAGTTGCCCGGTATCTGCAGATGATACGGGAGGAGAATAAGAGAATGCATGCACAGGTGGAAAACGTATTGCGAATTTCCAAATTAGAAAAGCGAGAGCTGGATATATCTAAGGAAACCGTAAACGTACACGATGTCATTGAACACGCTTTAGATCACGTGGATCTGATTATTCAAGACAGTGGAGGGGAGGCGCGTTTGCACTTGGATGCAAAAAGAACAGATGTTTTGATGAATGAATTTCATTTCACCAGTGTTATCGTCAATATTTTAGATAATGCTATTAAATATTCTATTAAAGAGCCACAAATAGATATTTATACAGAAAATGTAAAGGATTTTATTTTAATAAAAATAAAGGACCAAGGTGCTGGTATGAGTAAGATTGCTCAGAAGAGAATTTTTGAGAAGTTTTACCGAGAACACACAGGCGATTTACACAACGTTAAGGGCCATGGATTAGGTCTGGCCTACGTTCAACAGATCGTCGAAGATCACAATGCACAAGTTTTTGTGGAAAGTGAGAAAGGTAAAGGAAGTACCTTTATCATTAAAATGCCATTAATAAATTAGTAATATGGAAACAACAAACAACAAAAAGATTTTACTTGTAGAAGATGACCCGAATTTCGGAGCCATTTTAAAAGATTATTTAGTAATCAACGATTTCGAAGTTACTCTCGCTAAGAACGGAATGGAAGGATTTGAAAAATTCAAAAGAGATACTTATGACCTATGTATCTTGGATGTGATGATGCCTTACAAAGACGGATTTACCTTAGCACGTGAAATCAGAGACAAAAATAAGGATATTCCAATTATTTTCTTGACTGCAAAGTCTATGAAAGAAGATGTATTGAAAGGATATAAAGTAGGTGCAGATGACTACCTAAATAAACCTTTTGATTCTGAAGTTCTTTTGATGAAAATCAAAGCGATTATTCACAGAAAAGCCTCTGAGGTTAAAACGGATAATACTAAATTTGAATTCCAAATTGGTAAATTCCATTTAAACTCTAAATTGCGATTTCTAACGTTTGAGAATGACGAGCCAATCAAACTCTCACCTAAGGAAAACGAGCTTTTAAAAATGTTAGCAATTTACGAGAATGACCTAATGCCTCGTGAAGCAGCTTTGACCAAAATATGGAGAGATGATAACTATTTCACTTCTCGTAGTATGGATGTTTATATCGCAAAATTGCGTAAATATCTGAAACAAGACGAACAGGTGGAAATTTTAAATATTCACGGAGAGGGATTCCGTTTAGTTGTTAAAGAACTAAAACAATAATTTTAAAAAAAGGGTTTTACATGGGAAATGTAGGGCCCTTTTTTTATTCGTAAATCGAAAGTCGTAAATCGAAAGTCGAAGAACTCCGTAGTTTAAAAGTTGATGTGGCTCTTTTTATTAATCATGGAATACTGATTACTGATCACTAAACATCCCAAGTCAATTGACAAATAAAATGCGTGATTCCTTCACTGCTGATGGTGTAAGTATCGCAATGAGTTTGTTCGCTAGCTAAATTAACTTCATAAGGCATACCGTATACCATTTCTCTTTTAAAAATCATTTCTATAGTGGAGAACTCGTGTTTCATGATTTTTTCAAACGGTACTGTATCTAAAATCCATTCCACGTACTTGGTGTTGTTAACGTGATTAACCATATCCAGATCGGAGTAGAGCACGGTATTCTCGCGCACCTTATCAAAGGCTAGATCGGTTGGGATTTTGCTAAAATCGCCTTTAAGGGCTTTTTTGGAATTAAAGATGTCAAAATGGTCGTGTGGGATACTCATGACATCGGGCCTGCGCTTTACGGTATTGATGATTACCCAAAGCGTACTGATTCCCATGATTTTTTCGCCGTTTAAGAAAATCTCAAAATTTCTTATCGAGCGCGAGCCTTCTAGGCTTTGAATCCAAGTGTGAATTTCGATGATGTCTTGCCATTGCGGAAGTCGATCAATTTCAACCTTCATTTTGTTTAATACCCAGGCCAAGTTGTTTTGTTGTAAATCTTCAAAACTAATACCTCCTAAGATGGAGTGGGTGTTGGCTACTTTTTGTAGAATTTGTCCAATAGCAGCTGTCTTTAGTTTTCCGCTGGGTGCGCATTCTAAAAAGTCCACTTCGTGGGTTTGTGTATAAAGAGAAGTAAAGTTGGGTGATATAGGCATTAAATACGTATTTTAATTAGGGTGCTGTTTGATGGTGTATTTTTTGTATAATATCTTTTAAAGGGGTATGAATATCAAACCAGTTTACTGCATCGAGTTTTTTAAACCAGGTTAATTGTCTTTTGGCAAATCGTCGGGTATTTTTTTGTATTTCTGCTTGCGCAAACTCCAAACTGATCTCGTCGTTGAAAAAGGAGAATAATTCACGATATCCAACGGTTTGTAAGGCATTCAGGCTTTGATGTGGATAGAGCTGTCTGGCTTCGTCCACTAAACCTTGTTCCATCATTAACTCCACGCGCTGGTTGATTCGCGAATACAATTCTTGGCGATCTGCTTCGAGTCCGATAATTATAGGGGTAAAGTTACGCGTATTTTCCTTTTGTTTTAAAAAAGAAGAATAGGGTTGTCCACTGCCAATACAGACCTCTAAAGCGCGGATTAGGCGTTGTGGGTTTTGCAAAGCGACCTTTTTATAATGTATAGGATCTAATTCCAGTAGGAGTGTTTGTAGGGATTCTAGTCCCTGCTCTTCGAGTTGCTGGTTTAGTTTTTCGCGTATTTCGGGATTGATTTCGGGAAATTCGTCCAAACCATTCAACACGGCATTGACAAACAAACCCGAACCTCCAACCATAACTTGAATCGGATTTTGGGTAAATAACTGATCCAATTTAAGCAAGGCATCGCGTTCAAAGTCGCCAACTGAATAGGGATTGAATATGCTTTTGTCCTGAATAAAATGATGGGGCGCTGCGGCCAATTCTTCTAAAGAGGGTACAGCGGTTCCTATGGTCATCTCTTGATAAAACTGTCGACTATCGCAGGAGATGATTTCGCAGTTGAAATGTTTGGCGATTGCGATGGCCAAGGCCGTCTTTCCAATTGCGGTCGGACCAACTACGGTGATTAAATAATTATTATTTGTAGACATTTTTTAATTTTTGACCGCAATTATAGCAGTAGTTCGAATCTTCATCATAAATAATTGTGGTACAAGACGGACAATTGCGGTTTTTATTCTCTAACCTATTTCTCTTGGCATTGGCAAATTCAGCGGTCACAATTCCCGTTGGCACAGCAATGATACCATAACCCATGATCATGATAAAAGATGCGATGATTTGTCCTAAGGTAGTGACCGGAGCGATATCGCCATATCCAACAGTAGTCAAGGTTACAATACACCAATAAATACTTGTTGGGATACTGGTAAAACCACTTTCTTTACCTTCGATAACATACATTAACGCACCCAGCAAAACAGAAACGATCAAGATAAAATAGACAAAAACTATAATCTTTGTTCGACTGGCGATTAAAGCCAGCTTCAAGTGGGATTCCTGACCGACATACGGCATTAAATTCAATATGCCAAACAATCGTAGCAAACGCAAGGCTCTTACTACCGATAAAATGCGGGAACCCGGTATAAAAAACGATAAATACATCGGTAATATCGAAATCAAATCAACGATTCCATAAAAGCTAAATATATATTTTAGCGGTTTTTTATTACAAATGATTCTCAGGGTGTATTCAATCGAAAAGAACACCGTAATGATCCATTCCGATACGATGATAAACGTATGGTATTTGGTGTCTAGTTGTTCGATTGATTCCAGCATCACCAGTAATACGCTGAGTAAAATGACACCTAATAAAAGTAGATCAAATAACTTTCCTGCAAAAGTATTGGAACCGTAAATGATGATGTAGATTTTCTGTCTAAGAATATCGTATTTATTTTTAAACTTTTTCTCCATGAGTTAGTGCGTTTCTTAAACAGTTAAAATTTCAGCAGTTTATAACCGCGGCGTTTATTCATGTAGTTCAGAATAATATTTCTGTGGTTTCTGTGAAAGGCCAAGGGGATCAATATACTATGTAGGCGTTCTTTAGAGGTAATTTGAAAATTGAGGTCATAATAACAGTAGCCTAGCAATTTGCCGTTTTCAATAACCACAGCACTCTTTTCTTCAAGTTTGCGTCCCTTGTCGACTAAAAGTACATTTTTATCGTCCAAGACATAATCTTGTACGGCTTCTAATAGTCGCGGGTTGTATTGATCGAAAGCTTCTATACTGTCATCCGAGAAGGTTTCCGTATTTATTTTTTTATTGTTTTTGGCATTGAACTGAGCGATAAAAGGATTTAGATTGTGATCTAAGATGATTTTCTCAGTAAATTTTATCCCTTCAGCAGGGGAGTTGAATGCCATAACATTTTTTTTGCGCCCGTCGGTTTTTTCTATAGAAAAATACAAAAAACCTGCTGTATTGGTTTTGATGTATAGTGAATACGGGTAAATCGCTTTGGGACTTACTCGATTGTATATCGGTTTGTTAATTGCTATTTCTTCGGATTCTTTGAGTAAAGCAATTAATTCATTACCGGTTTTTTCAAAGGTAACGGTATATACTTCCTTTTGTATTTTTTTAAAGACCGCGGTGTTGCTGGTAAAGTTTTGGCTGACTTTCTTTTTGATATTTGTACTCTTACCGATAAATATAATATTGCCTTGTTCGTTGTGTATATAGTAGATACCAGTTGAAGAGGGTAGTTGTTCAACGATATCCAATAATTTTGGAGCAATACCGATTTTGATATCGGACTTGATCATCTCTTTGAGTATGTTTTTCTCCAAATCCTTAGACAATAAAAGTTGGAATAATTTTAGTGTGGCAATCGCATCGCCGTTTGCGCGGTGTCGGTCGGCAATGGGAATTCCCAATGATCGCACCAATTTGCCTAAGCTATAGGATTGTTGCTCTAAAATAAGTTTTTTAGACAATTCTACCGTACAAAGTGTAGAACGTCTAAAATCGTATCCTAAACGCCTAAATTCAGTGCGTAGAATACGATAATCAAATTCGGCATTATGGGCTACTACCACACAGTCCTCCGTGATTTCTATAATGCGTTTGGCTACTTCATAAAATTTGGGAGCAGAGCGCAACATCGCATTATTGATGCCTGTAAGTTTAACCACAAACGGCTGTATCTCAATTTCGGGATTGACTAAGCTTATGAATTGATCAACCACCTCAGTGCCATCAAATCTATAAATGGCAATTTCGGTAATGCCTTCTTCATTAAATTGTCCCCCTGTGGTTTCAATATCTAATATGGCGTACAAATTCTTACAAGATTATATATTAATAATTACGA
Source organism: Flavobacterium sp. HSC-61S13 (assembly GCF_024171535.1). Taxonomy (GTDB): domain Bacteria; phylum Bacteroidota; class Bacteroidia; order Flavobacteriales; family Flavobacteriaceae; genus Flavobacterium. The sequence goes on from NZ_JALJZV010000001.1 coordinate 325,453, forward strand.
CTGCCAAAAATAGTACTACCAATTCGTATCATGGTGCTTCCAGAGCTTATAGCCGTGATATAATCGTTACTCATCCCTATTGAGAGCTCTTTAAAGTCTACATTTTCAAGTTCTTTATACTGAAGTTGTACCCGATGAAAGATCGTATTCAAATGGTCAAATTCCCCTTTTATTTTGGTCTGATCATCTGTAAAGGTGGCCATGGCCATCAAACCAACAATCTTAATGTTTTTTAATTCTCTTAATGCTGGCGAAGATAAGATCTCATCGAGTTCGGATTCTTCGAGCCCAAATTTGGATTCTTCGTCGGCTATATATACTTGTAACAAACACGGAATGACGCGTTCGTTTCGCTTGGCTTGTTTATCAATTTCTCTAAGCAGTCTAAAACTATCCACACCGTGGATTAAACTGACAAAAGGGGCCATGTATTTTACTTTATTAGTTTGGACATGCCCAATCATATGCCACTGAATGTCTCTCGGTAAAACCTCGAATTTATCTGACATTTCTTGAATTTTGTTCTCTCCAAAGATTCTTTGTCCAGCTTCGTATGCTTCCAAAATATCTTCCACCGGTTTGGTTTTTGAAACCGCAACCAAGGTTACCCCAACAGGTAACGCCTTTTTAATTTCCAATAAACGAGATGCTATAGTCATGATTCTTTAAATTTCATAGATGATTAACCCACTTCTAAATTTGGGTTCAATATAAGTACTTTTTGGTGGCATAATTTGATTATTGTCCGCAAGTTCTTTAATTTCTGTCACATTTGTTGGATATAACATAAATCCAACCTCAAATTCGCCACTATCAACCATTTCTTTGATGGTGATGATCGATTCTGTACCCGGAACATATTCGATACGGCCATCTGTACGTAAGTCTTCAACACCCAAAATAGGATGTAGCAGTTCGGTATACAGTACTTGTGCGTCTAAATTATTTAAAACCCCTTCGGAATTGCCGGCACTCTTTAACTGCAGCGAATAAAATTCACCGTCGAGATACATCCCAAACTCTGTTTTTTTAGTCGGCTTCCACAAATGTTGCTTTTTGTTTTTTACGACAAATTTTTCATTTAATAACTGTAGAAAATCCGTTTTTGAATGTTGATTTAAATCGTGAATTAAACGATTGTATTCATAAATTTTAATGTTGTTTTCCGCGATCAGGAAACTCATAAAATAATCCAGATGTGGATTATTGGATTCGTGATCTTGTTTGTACAACAGCTCTGCAGAAGCTGAACGGTGGTGACCATCAGCTATATACAATTGATCAATAGAACCAAAGGTTTCAATGAGCCAATTTTGATCACTGATTTGATCGATTTTCCAGAAGGTATGTTTTTCCTTGTTGGAAGTAGTAAAATGGTATAAAGCCTGCTTTTGCTTAAATTCGTTTATCCAAGTATTCAGCGCTTTATTTTCGGGATACATCAACAAAACCGGTTCGGTATTAAATCGCGTAAAATGCAAATAATCTTTAAAAGTATGAACGCGGTATTCGAGGGTATCTTCGTGTTTTTTAATTAAGTTATTCTGATAATCTTCAATAGCAGTACCTGCTAAAATACCGGTAAATTGATGGTTTTTAGATTCGATTTGGTACAAATAAAAAACGGGATTATCTTCTTTTACAAAGATGCCCTCTTTTTTAAAATCCATAAATTTGGTTGCTACGGCCTTATACCGCTTTTCAATATTCACTTTTTGCTGATTGGCGTAGGCCGGATTCAGTATGTGTAAAAACGAAAAGGGGTTAAATTCTAAAGAATAAGCGAGTTCTGTGGTGCTGTAGTCGTCATAAGAACGGGTAGTCACCAAACTGACTTTATCTGAGGTAGGTCGCAAGCCTTGAAATGGAGCAATTTTTGCCATTGTAAAGCAGATTATAAAGGTGAAAAGTCAGCCGACACGAAAGTCAGCTGACTTTTTTGTTTTAGTATAGGGGTGGATTAAGAAAACATCTTGGCCACTTTTTCAGCCTTTTTGCTTTCGGAATAATCATAGAATCCCTCGCCAGATTTAACGCCTAATTTCCCTGCCATTACCATGTTTACCAACAGCGGACAAGGAGCGTATTTTGGGTTTTTAAAGCCATCATGCATCACATTAAGGATGGATAGACAAACGTCTAATCCAATGAAATCTGCCAATTGTAAGGGTCCCATTGGATGCGCCATTCCCAACTTCATCACCGTATCGATTTCTTCCACACCAGCAACGCCGTTGTATAACGTTTCGATGGATTCGTTGATCATCGGCATCAAGATTCTATTGGCTACAAATCCTGGATAGTCATTGACTTCAACAGGAGTTTTATCCAATTGTTTAGACAAGTCCATGATTTGTTGAGTAACCGCATCAGAAGTGTTGTAACCGCGGATGATTTCAACCAATTTCATAATCGGCACTGGATTCATAAAGTGCATACCGATAACGCGCTCTGGATTGGATACGACAGAAGCGATTTGAGTAATGGAGATAGATGATGTATTGGTAGCAAGTATGGTGTCTTTAGAACAAACCTGGCTTAATTCTTTAAATATATTTAACTTCAAAGTGCTGTTTTCCGTAGCTGCTTCAACCACCAAATCCGCATTGATTACACCGTCTTTGATGTCGTTGTACGTAATGATGTTTTCGATAGTCGCTTTTTTATCGGCTTCAGTAATAGCGCCTTTTGCAATCATTCTATCCAAGTTTTTAAGAATGGTATTCATTCCCATTTCAATTGATTTTTCAGAAATATCAATTAAAAATACTTTAAATCCTTTTTGAGCAAAAGTATGAGCAATTCCATTTCCCATAGTTCCTGCACCGATTACAGCTATATTCTTCATATGTTTTTATTTAATTTTTATTTAATTCAATAACAACCGTTTTAACAGTGATTTGCCTGTTAAGCAAAGGTGTGATTGCGGTCAATTTTCTAATTTATAGGTTGATTTTACGGTTATTTTTTAAAACACCCGATGATTTGTTGAGCCAATCGTAAAGCGGCTGCACCATCTTCTAAGGTAACTACCGGGGTAGTTTGGTTGTTGATGGCATCAGCAAAGGTTTCAAGTTCTTCTAAAATCGCGTTATTACTACCGACTTTAGGGTTGTCGTAATAGATTTGTTTAGAAACCCCTTCGGCATTTTGGAAGATCAAATCAAAATCGCCCGGCGTTTTCGGAGCTTCTTTCATTTTGACTACCTCACAGATTTTTTCTAAATAATCTACCGAGATATAGGCATCTTTTTGAAAGAAACGCGTTTTGCGCATGTTTTTCATCGAAATTCTACTGGCGGTAATATTGGCAACGCAACCGTTTTCAAATTCTACACGGGCATTGGCGATATCTGGTGATTCACTTAAGATGGACACCCCGCTAGCGCTAACCGTCTTAACTGGGGAGTTGACCACACTGAGTATAACATCGAGGTCGTGTATCATCAAATCCAAAACAACGGGAACATCAGTTCCGCGTGGATTAAATTCAGCCAATCGATGGGTTTCAATAAACATCGGTTGCTCGATTTTTCCTTTAATCGCTTGAAATGCGGGGTTAAATCGTTCCACATGTCCAACCTGTCCTTTTACATCGTACTGTTGAGCTAGGGCAATGAGTTCCTCAGCCTCTTCAACGGTATTGGTAATCGGTTTTTCAAGAAAGACGTGTTTACCTTGTTGAATCGCTTGTTTGGCACAATCAAAATGCGAAAGTGTTGGTGTAACGATATCCACAACATCAACTGCTGCTATCAATTCGGCTATGCTTTCGAATGATTTATAGCCAAACTCTGCGGCTACTTTTTTGGCATTTTCCTGAAAAGGATCATAAAATCCTACTAATTCATATTTATCTGATTGATTTAGTAAACGAAGGTGAATTTTACCTAAGTGTCCCGCTCCCAATACCCCAATTTTCAACATAAAAATTCAATTTGGAACAAAAATAAAACATATTTACTTAATCCCTAAGATTTAAAGTCTAAACTTTTGGCCATTCTTTATTCCACTTGGGTTTTTGGCTGTTTTTATACTGAAATATTGCGTAATTTTACGCAAATTAATATATGCAATAGTGAGAGATTCTGCCAAACATCAAGGACTTCGAAATCAATTAGTAGCCGTTTTACAACAAAAGGGAATTACCGACAAAAATGTACTTCAAGCCATCAAATCCATTCCTCGACATCTGTTTTTAGACTCGAGTTTTGAGGATTTTGCTTATCAGGACACGGCTTTCCCAATTGGTGCAGGACAGACGATTTCGCAGCCTTATACGGTAGCTTTTCAATCGCAACTATTAGAACTGAGCAAAGATGATAAGGTGTTGGAAATCGGCACTGGTTCGGGTTATCAAACCGCAGTATTGTATGCCATGGGGGCTCGTGTATTTAGTGTGGAAAGACAAAATGAATTGTATAAAAAAACATCGCAGCTGTTGCCAAAATTAGGAGTACGTGCCCGCCATTTAACCTTTGGAGACGGTTATAAAGGACTGCCGAATTTTGCGCCTTTTGATTCGATTATCGTCACTGCCGGAGCTCCTTTTATCCCGCAACCCTTAATGGCACAACTCAAAATCGGTGGTCGATTGGTGATACCTGTAGGGGAGGATGTACAAATCATGACTTTACTGATTCGCAAATCGGAAACCCAATTCGAAAAACACGAATTTGGAGATTTTCGCTTTGTTCCAATGTTGGGAGATAAAAATTAAAATTACAGCATCATAAACTGAAGTCGGGAATATAGAAGCTCTACAAGCAGACTATAGTTCCCGAGCTCAGTGAGTTCTTCTGATTACTCCATCTCTTGAGTGAATCGTGCTAAATACTGAGAAAGGGGTATGTGCATGACTTTAACGAAGGCTTTTGAAAAACTGCGTGCGCTAGAAAAACCCAATTCTTGACCAATAGCCGCAATTGTTAAACAGCGAAACCTCTTGTGGTTTTCTTCTAGGTTTTCAATGAAGTGTTTTATTCTCAGATCGTTGACATAGTCAATAAAACTTTTTTCTTTATAGGTGTTGATGCAATTAGAAAGGTAGTTGCGGTTGGTGTGCCATCGCTCAGCCAAGTTGTTTAAATGGATGCCCTGGCTTAAAAATTCTTTGTTCTTTTCAAAATCCTCTAAATGTTGTAATATTTTCGATACGATACTTTCTTTAAGAGTAAGTGTATGGGGCTTCTTTGAGGCATCGCTCAATTCTAAAGTTGCAATCGCAAGTTTATTTCTTTGTTTTTTAAGTAGTTGGTATTTTAGGTAGATAAAAATTAAACAGACAAAGAGGTGGTCTATAAGCAAAAGGACAAAGACTACAGCAGTCCTTACAAAGGTACTGGAATCTTCGAAGCGTTTTTCTTGATTTATGACATCTACAGTGGTTTGCTGCTGTTTCCATATCGAGCTTATCCGTGTTCTTGTGTCGTTGTACTTCCTTTCCAAATGCACGGATACTGCGGGTAGTTGCTTGTTTATGTTTAAGATTTTTTCTCCATTCCCGTTTTTCTCCAACTGGTCGTTAAAGTGGCTATAGTTATCGTAGTGATGAGGGTGTTTTAGTTTGGTAGCTAACAGATCTTTAATACCTGTGAAATCCATTTCGATTTGTTTGTTTCTGTATAAGCCCTTTTGCAGTTTTTTAATGAGTTTTGCGGAATTGTTTTGCGGACTAAGAAAGGGAAGTGTATTGTCACTGATTTTAATTGTCTCCAAGCAACTCCGTAGAGGTAGCGCCTTCATCAATCTCTTGTTGTAATTCCACGGTTTGCTGTTAAACTGCTCTTTATAATTCCCAAAATAGTTATCAAACAAAAATGAATGTTGAATTCGTTTTATCGTTACAGCTTTAACCCAAAGGTATCTTAAGGATCTCTTATCGGGCAGCGATGTTGTTTTAGCTGAAACTTTCATTGTCTTAGATCGAATTTCGAATGAAAAATGAAGGAAGATACTCTTGTATGTTGGCTCGATACAGCTAAGATAAGCGTTTAAGTAGGTCAGTAAAGTGAGGTAATATAATTTCATAATTGTTAAGAAAAGATTAAAGTTTTAGGTGTTTAAAAATCTGATTTTTTTTGTAATATTTTGATTAGCAGTATGTTGAATTATAAATGTATGTAAAATGATCAATGTGCACAACAATATTTTTGCATAATTAATCATAAAGTTTAGATTTGAGTTCTATTATTATGAATGTATTAGTAGTTAATAAATGTTAATTGTGTGAAAAAGAACCATTATTTACAAGTATTCAAATGGTGTTGCTCCATTTTAGTCACAGGGAGAAAATAAATAATCGTATTAAAATTAAAATTATGACAAAAAAAAACATATATCCGCTAACAGTGCAGACGGCATGCCTGTTATTTTTGTTGCTGTTCTATTCTATTTTAGTTACGGCGCAAAGCAACCATCCTTCCTTATCTTGGAATCAGCAGGTGGGCTGTATTGAATTTGACGACAGTAATGTTGCTTATACCGATTTTGGCTTGAGTGCAGATCTGATTGAAGCGATGAACGGCAGTAAGTGCTTGCGTTTTTGCGGGGGCAGTCGGGTTACTTACAAGTTGGAAGACGCTAATGTCAAGAGTGTTCAATGGCAGGTTGCAGGGGGAACCATAGAGACTAGCAACAATATCAATGCGGTGGTAATATGGGGTCTTCACGGTCATGGAGCCTTAACGGTCAACGTGACCTATACCAACGGTACCAGTAGTACATTTAGTTATTGTATTGAAAAAATCACCAGCCCCGAAGCCTTATTTCGAGTGAATAGCCCATACCCTGATCAGTTGGAGTTTTGTACAGGTAGCCCGATATCGTTTGACAACTTATCCAACAACAGAGGTGGTACAGCCATAATTAACTATAATTGGGATTTTGGAGATGGAAATACCTCCAATCTTTCTGCTCCGGTACATACCTATCAATATTCAGGTATCTATAAGGTGGTCTTAACCGTTACCAACAGTTGTAATTGTAGTTCAAGTTATGCTATATCAATTCATGTAGTAGGCGTTAATCCTACAGTGATTACTTGTAATAGTGTGACCTGCGAAGGCAATATAGAAACCTATAGTGTCAACACAGGTTGTGGGGGTGAATGGCAGGTTGAAGGTGGAACTATAATTAAAAACTACGGAAATTCTATTGATGTTAAGTGGAATAAAGTGGATTGGGAAAAGGGATTTGGAACTGTAAGTTATAGATCTCACTGCAGCTGTCCATTTTGGAATACGATAAAAGTACCCATAATTCTAAAAACGGGTATTATCAAAGGTCCCCATGTCATTTGTATGAATAGTCAGGGGCGTTTTACTTTACCGCAGTGGCCGAGTACAGAGTTTAAATGGCAAATCAATGGGGATCCAATTCATCCGGCATTGGTACTGACCGATCAACACAATGAAATTGTGATTAATGGGGCAGATTTAACTCCTGGTCTTCATCAATTAACTGTTGAATATCGGAATACCTTGATTGATAATTTCAGTTGTATGGGCTATGCGACTACTTCCTTACGAGTAAAGCCGACGGTTGAAATTCATACCGATCCGGCCCTAACCGTTTGTCAAGGCACGGTCAAAACTTTTAATACAACAGATGGAAGTTCTATAAATTGGATCGTCAGTTATAATAAAGGACTGATTCACAGCTCTATTGGAAGGCAACTTACCTATACCTTTGATCAAGGTGGGAGTTATGTGGTCGGAACCAATAGTAATTGGTGTATAGATGCGCCGATTGTGGTTGATGTTATCGATAAACCGACTATAAGCGGACGTATTGTAGGGCCGCAATACCTATGTTTGAATACGCCTTATACTTATAAAATAACGGATATCTCCCCCGATGTGACTTTTGTCTGGAGTGTAAGTGGAGGGACAATTATTGGAAGTAATGCCGGAACTGAGGTTTCTCTGTGTATTTCAAATCCATCGGCTGTGATTTCGGTTGTAAAACAAGTGGTCAAAGATGGCGTGATTTGTGTATCTGATCCGCTAACTTATTCCGTTAACGAGGTGGATGTGGATCCCTTTATCGTCAATAACAATATGGTCAATGAATTCTGCCCGAGTAATGTATATAAATTCTCAGCAAATCTAAACGGTATTAAAGTAGATCATATCGAATGGAGTATTAAAAGCTCTACGAACCAAACTAACTTTGGAAACATTGTCAGCGGAATCAATGCTCCAAACGTAGAAGTCAGTTTTAATGAAGTCAGTAGTTCCTATACAGGTATACTCACCTTAAAAGTGACCAAATGTAATGTGATAACGACTACCACCAGAACTATCAACTTGCTGAAAATGCCGGTTCTAACTATTGCACCCATAGCTGATGTTTGTCCGGGTTCTGGCACAATTACCTTGAATATTAAGAGTTCACCTCCGGTTAGCGGTATTATCAAAGTGGGTTTTGACGGGGCAGTTCCTTCGGGATCCTATTCGTTCACCAGCGGTGTTCCTTTAACAGTAGGTAATGGTTTTGTCAACAATAGCACGACAAATATTACAAAATCCTTGTCAATCAGGTTAGAAAAACCCAACGGTTGTAATTATGTGGCTGTAGCTTCGCAAAATGTAACCATATTTCCATCTACTAAAATAGATATTACACCGGGATATCGCCATTTGGTATGTCCAGCCACCTATACTTCGATTCCCTTATCTGCTACGATATCCACCGGAGTTACCGCTTCAGTATCGTTTCAATGGTTTAAAAACGGCAATTGGATTCCAGGAGCCAATACGTCCAATTACACGATTAAGGGAGCTCATCCTGAGGGATTGTATCGCTTGGATGTGCGGGATAAAAACGGCTGTACTGTAAGTTCGAAATCGGTTTATGTAGAAATTAAATGCAATACGAATCCGGGTTGTACCGTTACCCCAGATCCGAATATGAAAGTAAGTGCAAATTGGGATAGCTGTGATGTGATCAAAGCTCAGGTTACTTATGTCGGTACACCGACCAATATCACTTGGCAAGGCAGTACTGGTGTTACATCGGCTGGTGCTAACCATACGGCAAATGCGACCTTTAATGTGTCGATTGCTGGAAACCATACGATCACCGCAATACTGAATTACAACGGTTGTTTTGTTCACAAATCCGTACAAGTCAGTAAAAGTTACGAGCCTATTTTAAAGAGCAGTATTACTTGTAATGCAGACGGTACTTACAACGTCGTATTATTAAATAACACCAACATTTACGGCGTGACAGCGGGCTCTATGAAGTATAGTTATTCTGGATATGGGATTACTGGAACGGCAGGGGGAAACAGCCATACGATTAACAATGTGCCACCGGGCGATTATACCTATACCCTTAGCGCAAGGTCTGGAAACCTGCCGCTTTGCAGCACACAGTTAAACATCACATTGGATCCAAAACCCGAAACGGCTTTTAGCGTATCGGGTCCTTTCTGCTCGGAATCGGCTATCAGTTTGACCGTGCCGGGAACCTATAAACCCGAAAACCGCTATGAATGGCATTTTAGTAGTACACATTATGTTGCCAGTGGACCGACTTCATTGATAAATTTTGGTAGTAGTGGTCAAAAAACAGTTTATTTAAAAGTTATTACTCCTTATGGTTGTGTGTATCAAACGTTGAATCCCGTGGATATTGTAATTAGCAAAGCGAAGTTTAATGGAGATATTTTACCGGATATAGTCAATTATTGTGAAGGATCGCCTTTTGTTTTGAGTTATATTCCTGTAGGAGGAACTACGATACCAGTAGACATCCTTTGGATGCGCGACGATGAACCGATGGGTGACGGTCTCACTTATACTCCAACGGTTAGCGGTTCCTATTGGCCGGTTTTGCAAGATATTAAGGGCTGTAAGGATTACAGTATGGCTACTAAAACGCGTAATGTAATTATCCGCAAACCGCCTTTTGTCAGCATTAACGGCAATACCAGTATCTGTGCTGGCGAACGCGTCAGTCTAAGCGGTATGATTACCGAGGCAGATGTTGAGCACCGGTGGATCGGGCCTTATTTACCGGCAGGTTATAGCAATTGGGTTACGGGCAATACCAACTTGCTGATTGAATACCATACTCTACCAGCCGGCACCTATACCTATACCTTAAGTGCGCGGGCGCCTCAAGATCCCATTTGTGTAAATAATGTCAGTGTTACGGTAGTAGTACACGAAGCGGTAAAACCACCTGTAATTCAATATAAATTAGTGAATTGTAGACCATATACCTTACAATTAACGGCAAGCGGACCCGCTAAAGGTGTTTACAATTGGAGCAACGGTCAAACGGGACGCAGCATAGAGGTTACTCATGGTGGTGCTTATGGGGTCACCTATACCTCACCGACGGGTTGTAGGGCTACTAGTAGCATTCAAGCACCAAATAGTCCCGAACGTGCCCTATGGGTGGTTCCAACGGGTTGTTATGACCTGTGCTTGGGAACTGGAGCCTATTTGATCGGACCTATTGGTATCTATAACGGCAATCGTTGGAAGGTTGATGGCAATACGGTGCAAAGCGGTAACAATACCTTTGTGCATACACAACCGATTAATGCGATGGGTGATTATCGATTGGAGATTGATTATACCTCCTGTACATTTGGTAGTGGAACGATGAATGTGACTCCGGCTTATCCAGCTTGTCCGAGTATCCCATGTCAAGTAGATATGCGTATGATTATGGTTGGCCATGTTCAAAACGGTTTTATTTATCAATTGTGGATATATAATACGGCTGCAACAGCCGTGACCATGCATTTGAGTAGTCAAAATAATTTGGGGGTGTTTTCTCCAACGACGGCAACGCTAAATCCAGGTTTCAATACTATTATGCTCGAGTTTTATCTAAATGCGAATTACCAACCGGGTGCACAAGATGTATTTGTCATTCAAATGGCAGGTTGCCATATCAATGTATCGACGCAAACTTATGGTCTTTTGGACAAATCATTGGCAGGAAAAACAGCAATCGCACCGAGTTTACCGCAATTGACTTTAACGCCAAATCCGGCAACGGAAAATACCGCAGCTCATTTTGATATCGGTAGCGAATACATCAAGGCTCAAAATTTGGTGATTTACGATTTACTCGGGATGCAACGCGCCAAGTTTAAACTGAGCGGAACCACCGGAGCATTGAACGTGTATGTGGGGAATCTGGTACCCGGTACCTATCTGATTAGTTTGGAAGCCGACGGTAAGCGTATAGCCGAACAAAAACTAATAAAGAAATAACGAATAATTAAAATTCACATGAAATACGAAAACGATGTTGAATTATTGTATCAAAATGTTTTGGCATCGTTTTTTTGTTTTAAACTATATAAAGCTTACAATTATGAAAATACAACTACAAAAAACAATGTTTTTTTTAATAGGCTTGTTGTCAATTCTAGTATCGCCTTTAAATATTCAGGCGCAAACCAACGATCCTTTGGTTTATAATTGGCAATGGGCTTTCAACGGTGGTGGATCTTTGGGAAGAGGGAGTTGGGATTATAGTGTAGAGCAAATTCTCGATGTGGTTGTCGACAGTCAAAACAATTATTATTTTTTGGCGAACATCACCAACGGCAGTCCCAAACTCGCTGGTGAACCGGTTACGGTTTATGGGAATCTTGCAGGGGGAAACGACGTTTTTATCTTTTCAACTACTTGTGAAGGGGAAGTGCGTTGGAGTCAAGCGATAGGTGGAGGAGGATTATTTGATGCAGGATATAAATTATCATTGGATAGTAATGACAATGTTTATGTGGGGGTACGACTAAATTTTTCGAACTCAGATTTTCCTGTTCATTTTAGCCCTAAGGATATAGTCCCACCACTCGTATACGATTTTAACGATCCCTTTGGTCACATCCCTCAGGAGGGGTATAGAACATCTTATATCGCAAAATATAATACCAACGGAGTGTTTCAATGGAAAAAAGCCTTGCAAGGCGAGGTAAATCAGTTTAATTATGATTCTACAGTTCAGAATATTTTAATCGACAGTAAGGATGACATTCACTTTATAGTAGGTTTATCCGAAGGTACTCATTTGGATAAAAAGGTTACCGTTGCCAACGGCAAGTATCAGTATTTTTTGGTTCAAATGAATTCAACTACCCAAGTTTTTGAAAAAGTCATGTTGTTGCCCACCGAGGGGTTTTTAGTACAACCGAGTATACAGTTTAATTTGGATGAAAAACTGGGACGGTATTATATCTCGGGCTTTCGTTCGTGGGTTAATGTCGATGAAAACGTTGCACTGAGTTATCAAGGTGACGCCTTTACTAAAAATGCTTATATTTTGGCCATAGACGCCAAGACGGGTACAGAATTATGGCGTCGTGAAATGGATTCGGGTACTAATGTCGATGATTGTCGTATTTACGATCTCGATCTCGATAGTAACGGTGATTTGTTTATTGGAGGTAAGTTCGCAGTAGGTTCATCTAATGGTGGAGGAGCTGTAAAATTTATTAATCCAAAAAATCCAACACTAAATCCATATACATTCAAATTAAATATCACAGGAAATATGCCGTTTATTGCCAAACTCAATAGCAGTGGAGATGTAATATGGGCGCAAACTCCTACGGGTTATAATTGGAGAACAGCAATAACTGGTCAATACCATGCTTTTGGTGTCGCATTAAACGGTGATGAGGTGGTTTTGGCTATGAATGGAAACAATACGATATGGGATGATTTTCAGATTGATCGACCGATGAATCATAAAGCGGATCCGATGTTGGTTCGTTTTAATAAAAAGACAGGAGCTGTACTGGGCATGCATGATATAATGGGATTACACGGTTCTTATCAGTTAATGACGGCAGTTGAAACGGATAAGGATGGTAATTATGTAGTGGGCGGTGCTATGGAAGGTAGTCTTTTTAACGATAATGCGGGGGGTATTGAAACCCTATATTGCAACGGGCATTACGATTTTTATGTTGCCAAATTAGCCGCAGGACCTTGTGGTAAAAATCTAAATACCGAAACCTTTAATCCTATGGGGTTACAGTTGTATCCCAATCCAACTAGGGGTATGTTAAATGTAGTCAGCGAGGAACAGCTTCAAAGTTATGTGATACACAACTTACTGGGTCAACAAGTGCAAAACGGTCTGTTTAACGGTAGTTCACAAGTGAATATACAGGACTTAGCCGCTGGGACGTATTTTATAACGATCCAAACGCAACAGGAAATTAATAATACTTTGAAAGTGATAAAGAATTAGTTAATATCCGTCTTTATTCTGAATGGGATAGTGGATTGCATCGGGAATCCGACTGCTATAAAAAATGAAAAAATGAAAAAAATATTTTATATAAAACTAATTTTATTATTAGGTTTCTGGTCAGTTTTGTTGACGCCTTTAAATATTCAGGCGCAAACCAATGATCCTTTGGTTTATAATTGGCAATGGGCTTTTAACGGTGGTGGATCTTTGGGAAGAGGACCGTGGAGTTATAGTGTAGAGCAAATTCTCGATGTGGTTGTCGACAGTAAAAACAATTATTATTTTTTGGCGAACATCACCAACGGCAGTCCTAAACTCGCTGGTGAACCGGTTACGGTTTATGGGAATCTTGCAGGGGGAAACGACATTTTTATCTTTTCAACTACTTGTGAAGGGGAAGTGCGTTGGAGCCAAGCTATTGGAGGAGGGGGATTGTTTGATAAGGCTTTTAAAATAGCTTTAGACAGTAAAGATAATATCTATGTCGGTGCTTTTGTGAATTTTTCGGAGCCTGACTTTCCAGTCCATTTTAGTCCTGAGGATATTGTGCCTCCAAATGTATATGATTCTAAAGATCCGTATGGTTATTTACCTCAAGAAGGTTACAAAACTTCTTATATCGCAAAATATAACAGCAGTGGAGTGTTTCAATGGAAAAAAGCCTTACAGGGCGACGTAAATCGGTATAATTACGGTTCGAGTATGCATAAAATCCTAATCGACAGTAAGGATAATATTCACTTTATAGTTGGACTCACGGAGGGAGTTCATTTGGATAAAAAAGTCACGGTCGCTAAGGGCAAATACCAGCTTTTTTTGGTTCAAATGAATTCAACTACCCAAGTTTTTGAAAAAGTCATGTTGTTGCCCACCGAGGGGTTTTTAGTACAACCGAGTATACAATTTAATTTGGATGAAAAACTGGGACGATATTATATCTCGGGCTTTCGTTCGTGGGTTAATGTCGATGAAAACGTTGCACTGAGTTATCAGGGTACTGCCTTTACCAAAAACGCTTATATTTTGGCTGTAGACGCCAAAACGGGTGCAGAGTTGTGGCGACGTGAAATGGATTCGGGTTCTATAGATGATTGTCGCATTTACGATCTGGATATCGATAGTAACGGTGATTTGTTTATTGGTGGTAATTTTTTTAGAGATCCTGCTAACGGTGGTGGATTCGTGAAATTTATTAATCCAAGAAATCCTACATTAAATCCATATACATTTAAATTAAATTTTATAGGTAACATGCCTTTTATCGCCAAACTCAATAGCAGTGGAGATGTAATATGGGCGCGAACTCCTACGGGTTATAATTGGAGTACAGCAGATTCTGGTCAATACTATGCTTTTAAAGTGGCATTAAACGGTAATGAGGTGGCATTAGCTACACACGGCATGAATACGATTTGGGATGATTTTCAGATAGATCGCCCCAAGAATCATTTAAATGATCCGATATTAATGCGATTTAATAAAAAGACAGGTGCTGTATTGGGCATGCACGACATAATGGGATTACACGGTTCTTATCAGTTAATGACCGCTGTGGAGGTAGACAATGATGGTAATTATGTAGTGGGCGGTGCTATGGAAGGCAGTCTTTTTAACGATAATGCGGGGGGTATTGAAACCCTATATTGCAACGGGCATTACGATTTTTATGTTGCCAAATTAGCCGCAGGACCTTGTGGTAAAAATCTAAATACCGAAACCTTTAATCCTATGGGGTTACAGTTGTATCCCAATCCAACTAGGGGTATGTTAAATGTAGTCAGCGAGGAACAGCTTCAAAGTTATGTGATACACAACTTACTGGGTCAACAAGTGCAAAACGGTCTGTTTAACGGTAGTTCACAAGTGAATATACAGGACTTAGCCGCTGGGACGTATTTTATAACGATCCAAACGCAACAGGAAATTAATAATACTTTGAAAGTGATAAAGAATTAGTTAATATCCGTCTTTATTCTGAATGGGATAGTGGATTGCATCGGGAATCCGACTGCTATAAAAAATGAAAAAATGAAAAAAATGTTTTATATAAAACTAATTTTATTATTAGGTTTCTGGTCAGTTTTGTTGACGCCTTTAAATATTCAGGCGCAAACCAATGATCCTTTGGTTTATAATTGGCAATGGGCTTTTAACGGTGGTGGATCTTTGGGAAGAGGGGGTTGGGATTATAATGTAGAGCAAATTCTCGATGTGGTTGTCGACAGTAAAAACAATTATTATTTTTTGGCGAACATCACCAACGGCAGTCCTAAACTCGCTGGTGAACCGGTTACGGTTTATGGGAATCTTGCAGGGGGAAACGACATTTTTATCTTTTCAACTACTTGTGAAGGGGAAGTGCGTTGGAGCCAAGCTATCGGAGGAGGGGAATTGTTTGATAGTGCTTATAAAATAGCCTTAGATAGTGAGGACAATATCTATGTGGGGGCTTATGTGAAGAATACTTATGAAACGGATTTTCCAACGCATTTTAGCCCGACCGATTTTTTACCTCCTTATCCGTTTGATCCAACAACAATCAGTGATGCCTATAAAACTTCTTACATCGCAAAATATAATACCAATGGAGTGTTTCAATGGAAAAAGGCTTTGCAAGGTGATATTAGTTATGATTTCCGAGACTCTAGTATGCATAAAATCCTAATTGACAGTAAGGATAATATTCACTTTATAGTAGGACTCACGGAGGGAGTTCATTTGGATAAAAAGGTAACCGTTGCTAAGGGCAAATACCAGCTTTTTTTGGTTCAAATGAATTCAATTACCCAAGTTTTTGAAAAAGTCATGTTGTTGCCCGCCGAGGGGTTTTTAGTACAACCGAGTATACAGTTTAATTTGGATGAAAAACTCGGACGATATTATATCTCGGGCTTTCGTTCGTGGGTGAATGTCGATGAAAACGTTGCACTGAGTTATCAGGGTGCTGCCTTTACTAAAAATGCTTACATTCTGGCTATAGACGCCAAAACGGGTGCAGAGTTGTGGCGACGTGAAATGGATTCGGGTACTAATATCGACGATTGCCGTATTTACGATCTCGATCTCGATAGTAACGGTGATTTTTTTATTGGTGGTAAGTTTGCTGTAAGTTCATCTAATGGTGGAGGAACTGTAAAAATTATTAATCCAAAAAATCCAACACTGAATCCGTATATATTCAAATTAAATATCACAGGAAATATGCCGTTTATTGCCAAACTCAATAGCAGTGGAGATGTAATATGGGCGCGAACTCCTACGGGTTATAATTGGAGAACAGCAATAACTGGTCAATATCATGCTTTTGGTGTCGCATTAAACGGTGATGAGGTGGTTTTGGCTATGAATGGAAACAATACGATATGGGATGATTTTCAGATTGATCGACCAATGAATCATAAAGCGGATCCGATGTTGGTGCGTTTTAATAAAAAGACAGGAATTGTATTGGGCATGCATGATATAATGGGATTACACGGTTCTTATCAGTTAATGACCGCTGTGGAGGTAGACAATGATGGTAATTATATAGTGGGCGGTGCTATGGAAGGCAGTCTTTTTAACGATAATGCGGGGGGTATTGAAACCCTATATTGCAACGGGCATTACGATTTTTATGTTGCCAAATTAGCCGCAGGACCTTGTGGTAAAAATCTAAATACTGAAACCTTTAATCCTATGAGGTTACAGTTGTATCCCAATCCGACTAGCGGTATGTTAAATGTAGTCAGCGAGGAACAGCTTCAAAGTTATGTGATACACAACTTACTGGGTCAACAAGTACAAAACGGTCTGTTTAATGGTAGTTCTCAAGTGAATATACAGGACTTAGCCGCTGGAACGTATTTTATAACGATCCAAACGCAACAGGGAACTGATAAGACTTTAAAAGTGGTGAAACAGTGAGCAATTAAACAATTGACTTAAGTATTAAAATGCTTTTTTAATTCGATCGATATCTCTTTGGTTATCGCGGTCTTTGATGCTATCTCTTTTATCGTAATTCTTTTTACCCTTACACAAACCGATTTCAAGTTTGGCTAAACCTTTCTCATTGGTAAACAATCGAAGTGGGATGATAGTTAAACCTTTGTTTTGAACGCTTTTTAAGAGGCTTTTAAGCTCTTTTTTATTCAATAGTAACTTTCTTTCCGTTTTGGGTTTATGATTGAAGTGCTTGCTAAATGCATATTCTTCTATATGGGTGTTGATCGCGAATAATTCGTGACCCTGAAATTCGCAAAAACTTTCCGTGATACCTGCTTTGCCCAAGCGTATTGATTTGATTTCGCTTCCAGCCAGTACCATACCAGCAGTATATTTTTCGAGGATTTCATAGTCGTACCTCGCTCGCTTATTTAAAATGTTTACTGTTTTTTGCATAAAACAAATGTAGTAAAAAAATTGCTAATTAGTGTATGGGTCTGTTTGTGTATCGGCATTTAGATGAATTTACCTATTGGCCTATAGACGCGTTCATGTACTTGAGTGTTTTCCAAAAAAAAACAGACCATAAATGGTCTGTTTTGTGGGGAGAGTAGGATTCGAACCTACGAAGGTTTCCCAACGGATTTACAGTCCGTCCTCGTTGGCCGCTTGAGTATCTCCCCAGTAAGCGACTCGCCTATGTTTTTCAACGGTGCAAATATACAGTAGTTTTTGTAATCTGCAAGTGTTTGTCGCTAATATATGCTGTGATTTTTGATTTTTTATACGGTTTTTTTGTAAGGGTGAAGAGTATCAGTTAATTAGTGTTTATGCTTATTTGCACATTCGCACATTCGCACATTCGCACATTCGCACATTTGCACATTTGCACATACGCCCATTCGCTCTAACTCGTAAAAATGGAACAGCCTTTCAACTTATTCGCCTATCTGCGTATGGGTACCAAAAGTTTTTCCAAAAAAAAAACAGACCAAGTAAACTTGATCTGTTTTGTGGGGAGAGTAGGATTCGAACCTACGAAGGTTTCCCAACGGATTTACAGTCCGTCCTCGTTGGCCGCTTGAGTATCTCCCCAGTAAGCGACTCGCCTATGTCTTTCAACGGTGCAAATATAAGGCAGTTTTTCGATTCTACAAGGGTTACAGAGATTTTTTTTAAAAATAATTAACAGCAAATGCTTAACTGTTTGAGTATTAAAATTGTAAGAAAAATCTTTTTTTAGCTTTTTAGAATTGAATGATCGTTTGACGAATAGCTACCAATTTTTTCATCAGATCTTCGAAATAATCTAGGTGAAGCATGTTGGCACCATCGCTTTTTGCGTGTGCAGGATCAAAGTGCGTTTCGATAAAAATTCCATCGACTCCAACGGCAATTCCCGCTTTGGCAACCGTTTCAATTAAATCGGGTCTTCCTCCGGTAACTCCAGAAGATTGATTGGGTTGTTGTAGGGAATGTGTAATGTCTAATACGGTTGTTGCATATTGTTGCATGGTTGGTATGCCACGATAATCCACAATCATGTCTTGGTAGCCAAACATGGTTCCACGGTCGGTAATCATCACGTTTTCGTTGGCGCAATCCAATACTTTTTGCACGGCGTGTTTCATGCTTTCCGGACTCATGAATTGACCTTTTTTTAGATTGATGGTCTTTCCGGTTTTGGCCGCTGCAACAACTAAATCGGTTTGACGTACCAAAAAGGCCGGAATCTGTAAAATATCTACATATTCCGCGGCCATAGCAGCATCGGAATTCTCGTGTATATCCGTTACTGTAGGTACATTAAATGCTTGACCGACCTTTTGAATGATCTTAAGGGCTTTTTCGTCACCAATTCCAGTAAAACTATCTATTCTCGAACGGTTGGCTTTTTTGAATGAACCTTTAAATACAAAAGGAATCTTTAAGTCGTCGGTAATTCGAACCAAACGCTCGGCAATTTTAAAGGCCATTTCTTCGCTTTCGATGGCACATGGACCGGCGAGTAAAAAGAAATTTCCACTGTCTGTATTCTTTATTAAGGGGATGTTATTGATATCCATTATTTGAGTATTTTGTACTATCAAAGATAGTGAATTTTCAATTATTTTTTGACGTTTTTCGTTTGAATAAAATAAGCAACTGCAGCCGAGGTGACAACTCCTAATGAAAGGTTGTTGTATGCGCCTTGTCTCAAATAATTATCAAATGAAAAATAAGTAGTTGCGGTTTCTATATTCATGCTGCCTTTGGCCACAATCACAGCGGCTAACTTACTAAAGAATTCCGGCGAGATCTGCGTATAAGTAATATATTGAACCAAGGGAAAGAAAATCGTAATCATCAAGGTTAACACCATACCCGAAAAGAACGCTTGTTTCCATGTGATTAGGGAGTTAAAAAAGTGTTTTTTCTTCTCTTTTAAGGCAAGTATATACACCGCGATTAGGATGATAGAAAACAAATTGGTAAACAAAATCTGAATCCCGATTTTCTCGTCGTGATATCCTAGGGTTTTTTCTAAATACATCCAGGCTATCGCTAAAACAGTACTGATCGCAGCCCATTTGAATTCAATAGAATAGTTTTTCATGCTCAGGTTTTTAATAAAAAATCAAAATTAAACTAATTATCTCGTTATAAAAAAATAAAGTTCTAATGTATTTTTCAACTAAAATTGATTATATTTAAAGGAATAAAAAAAGAAATTACCTACGAGATTGTCATTATAATAGTAGAAAACTTAAAATTATACCGATGATGAAATTAATTTTAATAAGACATGCCAAATCCAGTTGGAATACTCCAGTTCAGGATCATGATAGGCCGTTATCTAAGAAAGGGATTAATGACGCTCATATCGTTTCGGATAAACTAGCAGAAAACTTACCGAAAACCTCAATAATTTGGACCAGTACAGCAAAAAGAGCGCGAGAAACTGCGGTTATTTTTGCGCAAAATTTTTTAATTCCCTTGGAGTCTCTGATTCAAAAGCCCGAATTATATACTTTTGAACCAGCGGAATTAGAAAAAATCATAAAAAGTTGTGAAAATGCTCATTCCAATCTAATTCTTTTTGGACACAATGATGCTATAACGAAATTTGTTAATAAATTTGGTGACCTTTCGATTGAAAACGTCCCCACTAGTGGAGTGGTTGAAATTAATTTCGACACGGATCAATGGAGCAAAATCTCGAAAGGTAAAGTTGTGCAAACTATTTTCCCAAGAGATTTACAAGTATGAGTCCAAAACCTATTAAGTTTAGATATTTAGATCGCGAAAAAAGCTGGTTAGCTTTTAACGAAAGAGTATTACAAGAAGCAGGAGATCCCTCCGTGCCTTTATTAGATCGGCTTCGGTTTTTAGGAATTTTCTCAAATAATTTAGATGAGTTTTTCAGGGTTCGCTATGCAGCTGTACGTCGCTTTACCTTGTCGGGTAATGCGCATAAAAAGCTAGAAAGTGGTATTACCGCTCAAGATTTGATTGCGCAAATCACCAAGATTGTGATCAATCAGCAAACGGAGAGTTTGAGGATTCTTAAGGAAATCGAAGACAAACTTCAGCATCACGGCATATTCGTGTTGGATGAAACTCAAATCAATAAACAACAACAGAATTTTGTTAAGGAATTTTTCCTTCATCAGGTAAGTCCCGATTTGGTGACGATTATCTTAAATGATTTGGCAGAGTTTCCTTTGTTAAAAGATACATCAGGTTATTTGGCCGTTAAATTGGTGATGAAACAACCGTCGGAAATCAATCCTCTTAAAAAGGAAATTCGATATGCCATAGTTGAAATACCCAATACGATCAACCGCTTTGTCGAATTACCATCGCAAGACAATCAGAAGAATATTATATTATTAGACGATATCATTCGATTTAATCTCCATCATATTTTTAGTATTTTTAATTATGAGAGTATTTCGGCTCACATGATTAAGATCACTAGGGATGCTGAGTTGGATTTTGATACCGATTTGCATAAATCCTTTGTTGAAAAGATCTGGACCAGTGTTCGCGATAGACGCGACGGGGAATTGGTGCGTTTTGTTTATGACCAATCGATGGACAATGACACTTTGGTATTTTTATTAGGGCGGGTTAAAATTGAAGCGATCGATAGTATTATTCCTGGAGGACGTTATCACAATAGGAGGGATTATATGAATTTTCCAACCTTGGGACGAACGGATTTGATCTCGCAAAACGATGCTCCATTACCCGTTCCGGGTTTGAGTTTTGAAGGTAGTGTGATCGATGAAATTCAACGTCGCGATTTTATGATACACACTCCGTATCAGTCCTTTTCGTATATCGTCAGATTTTTGCGTGAGGCGGCATTAGACCCGAGAGTGCTGTCGATTAAAATCACCTTATACCGACTGGCTAAAAATTCTCAAGTGATTAGCTCGCTGATCAATGCTGCTAAAAATGGTAAAAAAGTCATTGTGCAAATCGAATTGCAAGCTCGTTTTGACGAGGTTAGTAATATTTACTATGCGGAATTGATGCAAACCGAGGGAATCGAGCTGATTTTTGGAGTTCGTGGTCTTAAGGTACACAGTAAGATTTGTGTCATAGAACGTATGGAAAACAAAAAGGTTAAGCGTTATGGATTTATATCAACCGGAAACTTTAATGAAAGTACGGCCAAGATTTATACCGATGTTACCTTATTGACCAGTCATTCCCAAATATTAAAAGACGTATCCAAGATTTTTGACTTTCTACAGGTCAGTTATCGCGTACATAAATACAAGCATTTGTTGGTATCGCCTCATTATACGCGTTCCAAATTTTATAAATTGATCGAACGAGAAACCAAAAATGCCCAACTGGGTAAGGAGGCTTATATTAAGTTGAAGATGAACAGTTTGTCGGATATTAAAATGATTGACCGATTGTATGAAGCCAGTAATGCAGGAGTTAAGATTCAATTGATTGTGCGAGGTATTTGTTGTTTGATTCCCGGTGTTCCTGGAATGAGTGATAATATCGAAGCTATAAGTATAGTCGATAAATACTTAGAACATTCAAGAGTGTATATTTTCGGAAACGAAGGCAATCCGGATATTTATATTTCTTCAGCAGATTTTATGACGCGAAATTTAGATGATCGCGTCGAAGTTTCCTGTCCTATTTACGACAACAATATTAAAAAAGAATTGTTAGATACCTTCGCCATAGGATGGAAGGGCAATATAAAAGCGCGTATACATTCGGAAGATCTATCCAATGAATACCGCCACGAAGGAGAATCTGCCTTTCAAGCGCAAACGCAAACCTACAGATATTTTAGAGACCAATTAGATGTAAATTTAGACTAGTGCTATGTTAAAAATAAAGAGATACGCAGCCATTGATATTGGTTCTAATGCCATGCGCTTATTGATTATGAATATTATTGAAGAAGAAGGTAAACCCACTATCTTTAGTAAGAGTTCGTTAATTCGTGTTCCGATTCGTTTGGGACAAGATGCCTTTACGGTAGGCGAGATATCGGAAGAGAATATTTCGCGTATGCTCGATGCTATGAAAGCCTTTAAGTTGTTGATGCGCGTATATAAAGTCGAGCGATTTATGGCCTGCGCTACGTCGGCCATGCGGGAAGCTTATAACAGCCAGGATATCGTCGATTTGATTTTGGAAGAAACCGGAATTAAAATTGCCGTGATCGATGGTAAAAAAGAGGCGAGTATTATCGCTTCGTCGGATTTAAAACAATATATCACTTCTGATAAAACGGTCTTGTATGTTGATGTGGGCGGTGGAAGTACTGAATTCACCTTGTTTACCAACGGAAAAGCTTCTGTATCTAAGTCGTTTAAAAATGGTACCGTGCGTTTAATCAATAATATGGTGACGGATTCCGTTTGGAGTGAAATAGAAAAATGGTTAAAAATTCAGACCGAACAACACAAGGATATCTTGCTTATTGGTTCTGGTGGAAACATCAATAAAATTTTTAAAATGTCGCGTAAGGCACAAGACAAGCCTTTGGGATATCTTTATTTGATGACGCAACTAAATCTGCTAAAATCACTGACTTACGAGCAACGAATAGCTACTTTGGGATTAAATCCCGATCGTGCTGATGTGATCATACCAGCTTTAAAGATTTATGTCAATGCGATGAAGTGGAGTGGTGCTAAACAAATTTTTGTTCCCAAAATAGGGCTTTCGGATGGTGTAGTTAAAGCGATTTACTACAACAGCATTCCTCTGGATTATCAGGATCTTTAAATGAACAACTAAGAGCACCGCTGTATTCGATACACTTGGAGTAGCTATTCTCTTGAAAGTATTGTTATACATGGAGTTGTGGGAGTTTGGGGCGCGTTCTAACCATTAAATTTAGAGACAAATTTTTAAAAGTTTGGATCTAAATTTAGTGGTTATGCGATCGTTTAACTGTTTTTATCAAAATGCTAAAAGGTCTATTTTGTTTTTTTTGATGTTTTGATGTGTTTATTTGTGTTTTTGTTTGTTTTTATAGCTAGTTAATGTTTATTATTGTGTAATGTACAATCTTTGAGTTCGGAGATTTATTTTTATACAATGGGACTAGTTAAAAATGTTTTATATGCCGCTTCACATAAAAAATTCTTAAAACTTTTTAAGAGCCAAATTATCCTTCCTTATTATCACATCGTAAAGGATAATCCTGTGGCACATATAGAAAACTTATATAAGTATAAGACCTGCCAGCAATTTGAAACGGATATAGACCTTTTATTAGCACATTATAAACCGGTAGATCCTAAAGATTTAATAAGCGGTCAAACCCTTTTATCCAATTCTTTTTTACTGACTTTTGACGACGGTTTACAGGAGGTTTACACGCATATTTATCCGATTCTCAAGAAGAAAAATATCAAGGCTATTTTCTTTATTAATCCTGATTTTATAGACAATAAGGTGGGATTGTACAAACATTATATTAGTTTTATCCTTTCTCACTTAGATAGCTTATCCTTTGAGAATACAATTTTAGAGAAAATCGGTAACGTATTTGGTTTTTCCTTTTATAGTATTGAAGATTTCAAAAAAAAAATTTTAAATATTGATTTTTCCGATAGAAATAAAGTCCATAAGGTCTTTGAACTTTTAGGTTTGGATGTTAAGCAGTATCTTGATCGGCATCAACCGTATCTTACTTGCGTACAAATAGAAGAAATGATGGCGGATGGTTTTTATTTTGGAGGGCATACGATGTCGCATGCGACGCTAAATCGACTGAGTCATCACGAGCAGAAAGGCGAGATTATCGAATCTGTAGATTGGATAAAGAAACGTTTTCAAGTTGATTATAGTTTATTTGCTTTTCCCTATTCGGATAAATCTATATCAAATCAATTGATTAGAGAGTTATTTGAATACGATAGCAACATCAAGCTTTTTGGAAACTCCGGTATAAAAAGTGATGTGGATCATAGAATCTTTCAGCGTTTTTCTTTGGAAAACCCTGCAAGGGAGACGGGTAAACAAATTGTCACAGAAAATTTATATAAATACTACAATAAAATAGTCGGCAAGTATCATATCAAAAGAGCATGATAGAAATTAAGAAAATACATAAAAGGGATATTCCTGAACTCCTAGATAATGAGGACTTTTGGAATCATTCGTTTTTGGCTACAAGCAAACACAGGCTGTTGGCACATTTTAAAAATCCGCATTTAGAGGATGGAGATCTGGTATTGTTATTGGCTTATAAACAAGGCGAGCTACTTGGATATATGGGCTTATTTATCGATCAGATAACGATCAATAATAAAATAGAAAAAATCGGATGGCTTTCTACCTGGTGGGTTGATCCCAAAACAAAAGGAACGGGAATTGGTCGGGATTTACTCAATACGATGTACGCAGAAAATCATGGAAAAATAGGCATTTCTCAATTTACTCCAAGTGCTAAACGCGTTTATGATAAATCGGGTTATTTTACCACCTTAAAAACCAATAGGGGAATAAAGGCGGTATTGCGTAGTAACCTCAGTTTTGTGATGCCCCAGCTGTTGCCAGAAAGTAGTAAGCTAGCGGGTCTCTTGAACAACGCCGATCACTTTTTGAATTTCTTTATCAATATAAAACTGTGGATTCAAAGTAGTTCAATCACCAATCGATTAAAAGACATCGAGTTAACATACTTAAATTCGCTTGATCAAGAAACCTTATTACTGATTAAACAATATAATACTAAGGATTTATCCGATAAAGGCAGCGCTTTTTTTGAATGGCTCAAAGCGTATAATTGGGTACAAAAGGCCCCTTTATTAGCGCTGACCAATCATCGTAAATATGCCTTTTCGATTTACGATAAAGCGTTTGAATTTTCGCTTATAAAAGTCAATAAGAATAACCGTTGTATCGGTTTTATAGTTTTGCAGAAGAGAAATTACGTGACCAAAGTATTGTTTACTTATTACGATGCAAACTTACACAGTAAGGAGATCGCCGACATCATCAAACTACAAGCAGTCAAACAAAATACACGAGAAATCATTTGTTATGATGATGCCCTATGCGCAAATTTCAACAAATCGAATTTGTTTTTGTATAAAACCACAAAAGTGAAACATTCGATTATATCGAAGGCATTTGATAAAATTGATTTTGCAGATATTAAAATGCACTTTGGCGATGGCGATTGTTCCTTTGCTTGATTTTTTTGCGAGCTATTCTAATGTACTCCTAAGGACGTTTCTCTTATATTAGTTTCAAACTACTTATCTTTGTATTCTAATATGTTAGAACGTTTATTACATCATGGTCATACCTGAAAATGAGTTAAAGGATTTTTTGGACTCCAAAGTTTTACAATACAATACGCTAGATTTTATCGAACCCGATCCGATTAGCGTACCACATCGATATACTTTAAAAGAAGATATTGAGATTGCGGGGTTTTTAGCCTCAACTATAGCCTGGGGAAATCGTAAGATGATTACTAAAAACGGCCATCGGATGATGGATTTGTTGGGTAACTCCCCTTATGATTTTGTAATGGAGCATCGCGAAGATCAATTGCAACAGTTGGAAGGTTTTGTACATAGGACTTTCAATGCTACGGACTTTGCTTATTTTATAAAAGCCTTAAAACACATCTACACCGTACACGGTGGATTAGAACGTGTCTTTACAACCTACCAAACCGAGGACTCTCTACAACCCGCTATCGAACATTTTCATGAGCTGTTTTTTGAAATACCTCATCAATTGAGAACGCGAAAACACGTAGCAAATCCTGCTAAAGGTTCGGTTGCAAAGCGGATTAATATGTGCTTACGTTGGTTTGTTAGAAACGACAATAACGGTGTTGATTTGGGAATTTGGAAAGATATAAACCCTTCAAAGTTATCTTGTCCCTTGGATGTACATTCTGGTAATGTCGCTCGGAAATTGGGACTGCTAACGCGAAAACAAAACGATGGGAAAGCTTTACTAGAGTTGGATAGCAGTCTGAGGATTTTGGATAAAAATGATCCCGTGAAATACGATTTTGCCCTCTTCGGATTGGGAATATTTGAAGGTTTTTAAGAATAATTTCGTGATTCGTGATTCGTCGTGATTCGATTTTCGACTCCCGACTTTCGACTCCCGACTTTCGACTTTCGACTCCCGATTTTCGACTCCCGAAAAATATAGCTTTATATTGTGTTTTCAGGAAGAATTGGAGGCTTCTTAACAAAGTCAAATGCTATAATTTTGCATAGGTATTAGTAAGTTAAACTCATAACAATAAATTTTAATCCATTTTTATTGAGAACCGTGGAAATGAAATTTAGATAGCTAAGAAATAAAAGGATTTTTTTTGTGGATATCTTTAAGATTAAAAGAAGTTTATAGTGAGCACTAATTTACTTGTAGTTTAATGAATAGTAGATGAAATAAATGGATGTAAACGATTTAATACTAGAGTTTCAACCTATTGTTTCTTTAACCTTAGTTAGGCAGCAAAATTTTGTAAAGAAAATAGGAGCAACGATGCGTGAAGAGAGTAAGATGCGTTTTAGTAAGGAGAAACCGCGTGGTTTTGGTCATTTTTTGGAAATGTCTCCCGAGATATCGGTATATGTTTTAGATGTAGAAACCGATGAGACTATTCGGCTAATAAGTGTACCTTCTCAGCAAGAATTTTGGGTTATTAACTATCAGATTCAATGTGATATCACCGAGCAGGATATAAGCCAGGTGAACGCAGATCATTTTGAACATGTCTTTACGATAATCGATAGTCAGCATAAGGGTAATTTGATATGTGAAAAAGGATTGAGAATGTTTTCATTGCGATTGTTCGTTAGTAAACCTTATTTTGAAAACCCAGATTTGAGAATTGATTTAAAAAAGATATTTCGAGAGGATCATTTCTACAGAGGAGTTATGGATGATAAAAGCCTATCTATAGTAAAGGAACTGATGCAAAGAAGTTATAATCAATTCAATTTTGATGCGGTATTCAAGCCGGTGGTATATAATTTAGTTGCTTTATTGGTGGAGCGTTTAACGAGTGCTGATCTTGATGATTTTGTTGTTTCTGGTAATTAATACTTGTTAATAGTTCGTTGTGTGGTTAAATGGAAATATTTCCTGTCTGTGAACGAGTTATTTATATCGAAATAGTATAGTGAGGTGTCAGAGCAACTGTTTTTTTATAGCGGCCGTGATGACTAATGGAAACGGCTTGCCGATCAAGTTGATTCGCATTGATCCGGTAGGGAATACCGTATTTATCTTTTAAAATGACTTGATTTTCGATTTCGCTTACTCGGTTAAAATCACTGATTGCTGTGACTGCAACACTGTGTATACACGAATCGGATAGTGTGGTTTGGGTATAATAGACCGTGCCTTCACAGTACACTTTTCCACAAGCCATTTCGCTGTTATGTAAATGTAGACTACATATTAGTTTTATGGGTATATACTGTCTTATTTTGGTTTGTCTGTGATGTATCTTATAAGCAGCTTCCTTCATACTCCACAGTAACCACAAGGTGATTTCTGAGTCTTTACTAGTTGCAATTAGCTGTTGTTCGTGTAGGGTAAAAAGCTTTTCGCGTAAACCTTTGCGTTGCCAGTTGCTTTCCACACGACTCTGTCTGATATCGATTACATCATTGCCAATCATTTGGTTTCTAATTTAGTTTGAATGATTTCGACTGCGGTTTGTACGTCAAGCATACGCTCCATAGATTCATTATCGATGATGATGTCAAAGGCACTTTCAATATCTAATACGATATCGACTAGATTTGCCGAATTAATTTGTAAATCCTTGATAAAATCGGTTTTCTCTGTAAGGTTCTGATGTGCTTCGGACTGTTCGGTATAGGGTTTAACGATCACTTTTAGCTGTGCAATGAGTTCTTCTTTTGTCATGAGTACTTTTTTAGATTGTATTGTTTTATTTTACTTCGTCGTATTTTTTAAAAATAAGACACGCATTTACATCGCCAAAGCCAAAACTTGCTTTGGCTATGATATTCAAATTGATATTGGTCGTCTGTAAAGGTATTTTAGACGGATGAATAAGCGAGGCTATTTCCGGATTCAAATCAGTGCAATTGGTATTTCCAAATAAAAAACCGTGATGAATCTGCAACACTGTTGCTACGCTTTCGATACTACCGGCGGCACTAAGGCAGTGACCTGTCATACTTTTTAAGGAATTGATATATGGAAAATCATCATGATGACGATTCAATGCCTTGGTCCAGTTTTCGATTTCCAAACTATCTTTGGACGTTGCAGTGAGATGGCCATTGATCGCGTCAACCGCTGAAGCTTCTATACCCGAATTTTTCAGGGCATCCGTTATACAGCGTTGAACTGCGATGCTGTTAGGTGCGGTCATACTGCCTGTTCCGCGTTGTCCACCAGAATTTACTTGTCCGCCCAATATTTCGGCATAGATTGTAGCACCGCGTTGTAGCGCGCTTTGGAGTTCTTCAATAACCAAGGCACCAGCGCCACTGCCGGGTACAAATCCCGAGGCTGTTGCGCTCATTGGACGAGAGCCTTGTTCTGGATCGTCGTTAGATTTTGAATTGCACACACGTAGCGCATCAAAGCCAGCCCAAATATAAGGACCGCTATCTGAAGTACTACCAGCCAATATGCGCTTGGCTTTGCCAGATCGGATGCGGTCATACGCCATTAGTATAGCCTCTGTTCCCGTAGCGCAGGCCGATGAATTCGTCGTTACTTGATTGCCAAGTCCGAGTTTTCCGCCCAGATAAGCACTTATACCGCTATTCATCGTTTGAGCCACAACGGTGCTGCCTAATCTACGGGTTTGTAAATCGTCTATTTTATAAATGCTTTCTCGAAATTTATCAATACCCGAAGTACCCGCTCCAAAAATTGTACCGCTGTCATAGTCGGGTTCTTCGGTGACTTCGCCGTGTAGTCCCGCATTTTCCCAAGCTTCTATACCTGCTATCACCCCATATAAGATGCCCGTGCTGTTGAAAGCCCGAAGTTCAAGCTCGGTAAAATACTGCGATTTTAGGTCAGCTGTAATTTGAGGTTGACCGGCTATTTGACAAGAAAATTGCAATTGTTGTAATTGTTCCTGATGGCGGATACCCGAAAGTCCCTTTTTGAGGGCCTGAGTAAAGTCCTTAATTCCAATCCCATTTGGGGCGACTACCCCCAAACCCGTGACAACTACGCGATTCATAGCCTAGCAGTAATCATACCGGACAATATGCCTTTGCAGACTTCCTGCCCAGCTTCATTTTTCATAACTACAGTACACTTGAGTTTTCCAAATCGAAAAAATGTCTTTTCAGAGCTCACCGTTACTTTTTCGTTGGGGTATACCGGTTTTAAAAACTGCACATCTGCAGATGTAAATGCGATCACCGTATCCTTTTTTAAGTCGTTATTTAGTAAGTAGATACCCAAACAAACCATACCAATTTGCGCCATGGTTTCCGTTAATATCACTCCTGGAGTAACCGGATTACCATTAAAATGGCCGCGGTAAAAGTCGAGGTTTTCATCATAGGTATAGGTACCTATGGTACCGTTTTCATCGGCATGTAGCAATTCATCTACAAATAAAAATGGTTTGCTATAAGGTAGTTGTGCAATAATATCGTTTAAGTTCATCGTTTTTTTTTTAGTGATTACCATTGTAATAAAACCCGTTGTGCAGAGAATCCAGGACCGAAGCTCAGCATCAATCCCTTTTCTCCAGGTTTGGGTTTGTTCTCCATAATTTGCTCCAATACATAAAGTACCGTAGCGCTAGACATATTGCCGTAGTTCATTAGGACTGCTTTCGTATGGTCGATATTTTTGCCCAAACCAGAGAATAACTCCTCAACAGTAGCTACGATTTTTTTGCCGCCGGGGTGAAATATCATATGGTCTATATCTTTGATTTCCAGTCCATTTTTCTGTAGGAAAGGATGGATGATCGCATCAAAATGGGATGCTATGGTGTTGGGGACCTCAATATCCAAGACCATCTGTAAACCGCTGTTGGTCAATTTAAAACCCATCATCTGTTCGGCATCATAAAAGTGATACATTTGCTCGTCGATAATTGCAGGTCCGTTGTCTTCCTGATTTGATGACAACAAGCAACAGGCTGCACCATCACCAAAGATAGCGGCACTGACTATATTGGGCATCGAAAAATCATCGAGCTGAAAGGTTGCAGTAGGGGCTTCTACGGCAATGACTGCAGCGCGTTTGCCCGGATTGGCCTTAAGAAAGTTTTTGGCATATAAAACACCCGATACTCCCGCGGCACAACCCATCTCAGTAACGGGCAATCGAACGATGTCCTGACGCAGTTTCATTTTGTTGATCAGATAAGCGTCTAGTGACGGAATCATGATGCCCGTACAACTCACGGCAATAATAAAGTCCAGGGATTGCGGGTCCCAAGCCGCTTTGTCAAGCGCTTTTCTCAGGACTTGTTCTCCTAAAATTATCGCTTCACGACAATAAATATTGTTTTTATCTTCAAAAGAGGTTGCTGTAAAAACTTCAACAGGATCCATGATCGAGTAGCGTCTATGTACGGCGGCACCCTCAAATATCTTTTTTACTTTTTTTATAAAGCGTTCGTCTTGTCCCTGTAACCAAGTATCCAGTAAAGGAAGTATCTCTGCTGTGCTGCGGGAATATGGTGGTAGTTGCTTGGCAACCGTAACTATTTTTACTTTCATATCTTAAAGATTAACCATTGGTAACGAAAAGCCCATTTCCACTTAATGTTGTATTTTTTTAACTGTGCTATTTCGGAGAAATTTTGCAATTCCCGTTTTTTAAACCCCCTTAATATAGAGGTCAGTCCATCTTCTCTCGACATGCGGTTTAAGCTAATAACAACAGCTATGATGGCAAATAGCCTATAGGCCAGTTTACTGCGTTGTAGATCATTGATTACAATACCCATACGGGCATTGGTCTTAAATATAGTGATTAAATCGATTACTTGCTCGTTGGTAAAATGATGTAAAGTCAATGTACACAAGACGATATCGTAAGTTGTTTTTTGAAATTCATCGCTAAAGATATCCATACAACGGTAGTCAATGTTGGGATAATCTGCGGATAATTTTTGTGCATATTGGATTGTAAAAGCATTGGCATCTAGGCCGGTTAGTTTTAGACTTAAATGATTTTTGTAGCCATAATCGGCGAGCATCCGCAACATATCGCCATTACCACAACCGATGTCGGTAATGTGAATGACTTCATGAGCAGTTGCTTGTTTGAGTAGTTGTTTAATACCGTCAAGAGTGAGTTTATTACCACCTAAGAGTTGATTGATTCTCG
Source organism: Flavobacterium sp. HSC-61S13 (assembly GCF_024171535.1). Classification (GTDB taxonomy): domain Bacteria; phylum Bacteroidota; class Bacteroidia; order Flavobacteriales; family Flavobacteriaceae; genus Flavobacterium. The sequence goes on from NZ_JALJZV010000001.1 coordinate 357,433, forward strand.
CAATTTTATCCAAAGCCTCGACTAGTTCTTCGCCTTCAAGCGAAAAATCGTCCATGATTTCGGTTTTTTCGGTTCGGTCTTTAGTGTTGATGCTCATGAACTGGATACGGGTTTACCGTGGGTTTGTTTGATGATCCAAGGCAATATGGATGGGATGGATACAGCTGCGTATAGTACGATTGCCGTAATGGTTTCGTACTGTAAAGTCGTAGCTAATAACCTGCCGATAAATAAACGTTTGGCGAAATGGTTTTTCCAATATTGGGTATATTTTTTTTCTAAATCGATGCGGGATCTTGTTTTACTTGTATAGTATTCCACGACGAGTTCTGAAGCGATTTTAGCACTGTGAATGGCCATAGCCATCCCGTTGCCACAAAGCGGGTGAATTAGTCCGGCGGTATCGCCAATCATCAGTATATGGTTTTCTATGGTGGATTTTTGATCAAAGGAAATTTGACCTATCGTCAGTGGTTTCTCAAAAAGAAGGCTACTGTTTTCAAAAACTTTCTTTAAGTATTTGTTTTTATAGAGTACTTCTTGTTGATAATCAGCAATGTTTTTATACTTCTTAAACGTTTTATAATCGGCGAGATAACAGATGTTGATGCTGTTGTTTTCGACTTTAGATATACCGCAATAACCGCCTTTAAAGTTGTGTAAACCCACCATATCGTTGGGGAAATCGCCAGAATAATGCGCTTTTACCGCTAGCCATGTTGAGGGCTTGCGCATAAAATCGCGGGTTAAAACCTGATCGATATTAGAGCGTTTGCCATAGGCACCTAATAGTATATTGGCTGTTAATGTTTGCTTGTTGGTCGTAACTTGAAATACATCATCGATAAAGGCGATGTCGGTAACGGTTTCCATTAGTATAGTACAGCTGTTTTTTACGGCTTTTTGGTATAGAAAGTCGTCCAATGTATAACGACTGATTCCAAAACCTCCTAGTGGTAGTGTTGTAGTAACGATCTTTCCACGACGGTTACTGAATTGCAGTTTTGTAATCTGCGTTGGATTCAATTGAAATACATCAACATCTAAGTCTTGGAGGTAGTTTAAAATTTCATTCGAAACATATTCGCCGCAAACCTTATGACGCGGATAAGCGGTTTTTTCGATCAAAGTCACGGCTAATCCCGCTTTGGATAAATGTATAGCGGCTACCAAACCGGCAAGTCCTCCACCAACAATAACTACCTCGGGATTTGTTTTCATATAGCAATTTAACTAAAAAAATATAATATTCTTAGTTCTCATTGCTTATAATTTATTTTTTTTAGTATGGATTTACTGTAAGTGTTTTGGTTTTTGTTTGAGTTCGGCACAACGGACTATTTCGTCGATGCGTTTTTGCCTTGTTTCGGCTCTTTTGGCGAGTATAAGCCATTGTAATATGGCTTTTTTTACGGATTTACTCAAGCTTTCAAAATATTCCTTGGCTGTTGATTTGTTGATAAAGGCCGTTTCTAGGTCTGTTGGAACAATGAGTTCTTCTACTTCATCGAGTATCGTCCACGAACCGTTTTGTTTGGCGATGTCAATACTTTCGTATCCCTTTGCAGTCATCTGACCTGAAGCGATCAATTGTTCGATTTTCTTTTTGTTGATTTTTGACCAGGTGCTTTGTGCTTTTCGTTTGCTGAAAAACTGTTGAGAGGATTCCGCATCGATCTTGATTTTTTTGCTGTCGATCCAACCAAAACACAACGCAACATCAACTGCCTCACTCCAGCTTATAGAATTTTTAGCAGAACTTTTATTATAGAATACCAACCACACTGAAGCTTTGCTTAAGTGGTTTTTTTCTAACCATTCTCTCCATGCGATAAGCGTGGTCGGGTGAAATATTTCGCTTTCTGTTTTTTGCATGTTTGGTTTGTTAGAATTTCGAAATATAATGAAATGTTCGTTACTTAGACAAGTAAATGAAAAGGAGGTTAACTAATTGAAAAAGTTTATATTCGCAAAAAAGGAATCTAATCATGAGTGTCATCTTATTTGAGGAAAAACAACGTTTTAACCAATGGTGGTTAGTCTTAATCTTATTGATTCCCTTTGGTATAATGCTTTACATCGCTTCTAGATCATTGTTGTTTAATGAAACAGTTGGTACTACATTCATCAACAATACAGCCTTGCTTATATTTATGGGTTTCTACCTAATTTTTTTATTTTATTTTTTCAACATTCAATTGGTTACTCAGATAAAAACCAATGGAATACAATTTGTTTTTAGACCGTTTTCCGATCCGCAATTTTATCGATGGGAGGAAATCAAAAGTATTTCTATGGTTCAATATGCCCCCATAAAGGACTATATGGGTTGGGGGATTCGCAGTGGAAAGAACGGTGAAGCATTTACTGTAAAGGGTAATAAGGCGATAAAAATAGTTTTGACCAATAACCGCAGTTTGCTTATCGGGACACAGCTTCCTCATGAAATAGAAGTTATTTTAAATGCTAAAGGAAAAAATATACACTAGATGCATAATCGATGAATCTGCGAATGGGCGTATTCATAAAATAAACTATTAATAAATATATTATAATGTCAAAATACCTTTTAGCTGTTCTTGCCTTATTATTTTTGGCGTGTAAAAATTCGGACTTTGATGATGCTTCTAAGCGCAATGTGGATTGGACGTATTGGATTGATGACAAGACAGGAGAAGGATCTTGGATACGTATAAGCAACAAAACCACAGTTGAAGATGGTGTTTATTATATGTTTTACTATAACGGTAAAATCTATGAAAAAGGAAAACTAAAAGACAAAAAAAATATAGACACCGTTTTCGTGTATGGAATTAATGAAGAATTGATAAGATATAAAGTCATCACTGCCGATACAACCCGTGAGATCTATGTGAAAAATGGTGCATTTATTGAATATTATCAAAATGGCAATGTATACCAAAAAGGCACGGTAACGGATAATAAGTTTAAAGACGATTGGATACGATATTATAAAAATGGACAACCCGAATGGGTTCAAGATTTCGTTAACAATACGGGCATGGTGACTTGGTACTACGAAAATGGTAATATGAAAGATATTTCAAATTGGAAAGATGACTTAGAAGATGGTGTAAATGCTTCTTTTTTTGCCAACGGTCAAATGGATATAAAATTAAATTGGAATAAAGGAACCAAAGAAGGTATAAGTGAAATATGGTATGACAGCGGGATCAAAAAATCTATTCGTTATTTTAAAAATGATACCTTGGAAGGTCCGTACCAACAGTGGACAAGCAAAGGTCAAATCGAGGCTGAAGGTACTTACGTTAAAGGGCAGTTTAACGGTGTATCGTGGCTTTACCATGATAATGGAGCGGTAGCTATTAGGGGAAATCGCAAAGGTAATCAACTAGATGGAATTTTGGAAAAGTTTGATGAAAAGGGAAATCTTATCGAAAGTTTTTATTTTGAAAACGGCGTAAGGATGGAGTAGCGGGATTACCATTTTATACTAAAGTAATTCACTTTGCTGTCTACAACCCGTTATAATTAAAAAACAGTAGTAAACGCCTGTCTACTACTGTAATGATAATTGGGTTTATTTAATTTGTGGGGCAAGTCAAAATAAATTTTCAGGAAATATTCGCGATTTATACAATAAACAAACCGGCTATTGCCGCGGCATCGCTTCCGCTTAGTACTTCATCATAAGCAGCAGAGCCAGCAGCTGCACCAAACGCATTAGCCGTATTAAAACCAGCTTGATTGGTATTTTCTTCTCCTGCATACACGGCATCGGTTGCTGTGGGCATGTTTCCGCCATTTCCCAATTCTATCCAACCTTTATTGGCACGCATTCGTCTAACTTGAGAGGCATGTCGTGCTTCGACTGAGTGAATTTGAAGCGCAGCTTGTAAAACTTGTTTATTACTCATTACATTACCAGCTTGACCTTTATAAGCACGCACACCAGTATCTTCAAAAGCTTGTGCTAGTATCAAAAATTGATTATAATCTGTAAAAGGACTAAAGTTTCCGCTTACTGTAAAGTCAAAAGTGGGTTTGTTTGTAGGTAATTCTCCTAGAGATGTTAAGGTTGATTTTAAAAAGGCGACATGTGCTGTTTCGTGCTTGGATATTTGCATAAAAACGGTTCTATCATCCGAAGGGATTAATCCTGATTTACTTAAGCCCATTCTGTAAAATTCATCTTCCAAATACTCTAAAGTTAAAGCTAATTGTAAAGCGTCGGTCAGTGCACTTGCCAAGAATGTAGGAGCAAATATTTTTGAAGGGTTTGTATTATCCGCTTTTGCGGGTGTAGATAACATTGCACCTAAACCAAATGGTACAGCTGCTAGAGCGGTGTTTTTACCAAAGTTTGCTATACTGGCTATAGCGTCTGATCTTGAAGCTTCTTTTGAGAAAAAATTATCATCAGAAAGTTTGTCTAATAATCTAAGAATGTTCATAATAGTCGATTTAAAGATGAAAAATTATTGAATTCCCTGTTCTTTCCAGGTGAATGATGTTTTTATAAAACCTGCAGCGACCATTATAATATCTTTGGGTTCTTTGGCTAAGTCTAAGCCATTGGCATCTATAACATCATCACCCGAAAAATCGGAAGAACTGGGATTGATCATGTCCCTTATCGCTGCGGCATGTCTTGCTTCGACGGAAACAATCTTTCCAGCAATTACGAGATAGTCAGGATTGGAAATGTATTTACCTGCACCATTATATGCTGCTACACCGGTATCTTCTAAAGCTTTTGCAGTGGCAAGAACAGAGCTTCTATCGTTGAAATTAACATGGTTATATTGGAATTCTAATTTGGGTAGTACCTGAGATGTAACACCGCTAATGGCGGCCTTAAAGAAGTCTCTATGTATAATCTCATGATGATACAAATCTGTAAATAATTCGCGTTCTTTACTAGAAATACCGTTATAAAAATTATTTACAACTTTGCTGTAAAAATCCGCTTCTAATTGTTCTAAAGCATAAGCATAGTTCAAAACTCCGACATCGCCACTACCCAAATCAAATTTTCCATTTGGTTCTATTATTGTGGTTGAATCATCTTCACATCCGACCAAGGCCAATCCTGCTATGGCCAGTCCCAAACCACTGAATTTTAAAAATGTTCGTCTGCTGTTATCCAGTGTTGCATGTTCACCAGATACATTTATAATTGCTTTTTTCATAATGATTGATTAACTTGTTGAAGAGGTTAAAAATTAAAAGAGCGTTAAGGCATTAATACCGCATCAATTACGTGTATCACACCATTAGATTGATTTACGTTGGCAATGGTTATCTTGGCGTTGTTTCCCTTTGCATCTTTTACGTATAAATCTTTTCCTTTTGTCCAAAAGGTCAGTTCTTCTCCTTCAACTGTTTTAATCATCGCTTTGCCATTTCCAGCTGTTACTGCCTCCCATATTTTTTTTGCACTATAATTACCTGAAATTACGTGGTATGTTAAAATCTTGGTCAACATCGCTTTGTTTTCGGGCTTTACAAGATTAGCAACAGTACCTTCGGGTAATTTTGCGAAGGCTTCATCTGTTGGAGCAAAAACGGTAAACGGTCCTTTACTTTCTAAGGTTTCTACTAATCCAGCGGCTTTAACAGCGGCAACTAAGGTTTTGTGATCTTTAGAATTAACAGCATTTTCGATGATGTTTTTAGAAGGGTACATCGCAGCGCCACCGACCATAACCGTTTTTTCTTTATTGGTTTGTGCGGCTACATTTTCACAACAAACAAAAGCTAATGAAATCATTAGCAATGCGGCGAGTTTGGAATTCGTTTTCATAATTAGATTTTTTAAAGGTTAAATGATTGGTTTATAGAAATCACTTACGAGGGAAAGTTGTGTTTTGGTTTTGTTATTTCTAATTTTTTTTAGTAAAATTTTTGCTGTTGCTTTTGTTTAATTTGTTTTAGTTTATTAATCATTTAATATTCAGGATGTTTGGTTGTGAATTTTATTTTAAACTTATTGGAGAAAATGGAACAAAATCTAAACAAATGGAATTCATACAATAACGTTTTCCAGTAGGTGGGGGGCCGTCATTAAAAATATGACCGAGATGCGAATTGCATCGTCCACAAAGGACTTCTAGACGTTCCATATTATATGAGTTGTCGTTTTTAAAAGTAATGGCCTCTTTTCTCAAAGCTTTATAAAAGGAAGGCCACCCACAAGTGGAAGCAAATTTTGCCGTAGAAAGAAAAAGAGGATTACCACAAACTGCACAATAGTAAGTACCGTTCTGATCAAATTGATCATATTTTCCTGTAAATGCAGTCTCTGTGGCTGCCTCTCTTGCAACTTGGTAGAGTTCGGGTTTTAATATTTTCTTCCATTGAGAATTTGGCACACTTAAAATACGGGTATCAGTTTGAGAATAATAAGGATTTTTCGCTTTGAATTTTTCAGTTTGCGCCAAGCAATTGCTGGTGATCAAAATTAATAGATAGCTGGTGATTATTTTAAATAGCGGATTCATATTGTTAAATTTTAGATTTTATACTATAGTATTTACGATAAAAAAGATTTTATGGTTTTTGTTTTATCGCTGTATTATTTGTTTACATTTGATGAGAAAAATCAGCACTATTAAAACAACCTATTCAGAAGAAGAACTTGTCGTTTTACTTAAAGAAAAGAACGAAACAGCATTTAATTACCTGTATGACAACTATTCAGGTGCATTGTATGGTGTTGTTTTACGTATAGTACTATCAAAAGAGTATACAGAAGAAGTTATTCAGGATGTTTTTGTCAAGGTTTGGAATTCCATTTACCAATACGATACTTCTAAAGGTAGATTTTACACCTGGATGATTAATATTGCTCGAAATACCGCAATTGATTATCTCAAATCTAAAGGCTTTAAAAACGAGTTAAAAAACCAAACACTTCCTGATTTCGTATATAATTCTACCAAGCTATCCGTTTCTAGTACAACTGATTTTATCGGTTTCAATAAAGTTTTAGAGGGTTTGGAATTAGACAAACAAGAATTGATTAATCTTGCCTATTATCAGGGATTTACTCAAATTGAGATTTCCGAGAAGTTAAAGATACCTTTGGGAACCGTCAAAACAAAAATGAGAAACGCCCTAATAAAATTAAGAGAATTACTTAAAGAATTTCAATAAATTGAACAGTAAAGAATACATATCATCCGGAATCATAGAATTGTATATTCTAGGACTTGCATCTGTTGAGGAGGCAGGGATTTTGGAATGTGTTATGAAAAATAATACAGAAGTAAGAGCGGCTTTTGAGGAAACTCAAAAAATCATGGAAGACCTTGCGACTGCACAGGCCATAGCTCCGCCTGTGGAGTTAAAAGCAAAAATTTGGGATAAGATAAATCAAGAAAACAAACTTGATAAACCCGTGTCAAGTGATTGGATATATACTAAAGATTTGAAATCGGATGAGATTCAAATAGATAATCCAATCGCCACAGTTGTAAAAACGACGAATTGGAAGCATTTTGCAGTAGCTGCTTCAGTGCTGTTTTTAATCAGTACTGTTGGAAATGTATTTTGGTTTGCTAGTCAAAAAAACAAACGGGATGAACTGGCAAAATTGGAATTTGAAAATGAAACCCAAAGTTTAGCTTTACAGAAAATACAACAAAAGTGGAATTTGGTTTCCAGTACCAAAATGCAAACCATCGCATTAAATGGGGTTGAAAAACATGCCGACTTAAAGGCTATGGTGTTTTGGAATAAGGAGTCAAAAGAAGTTTATTTAACTGCGGAAAATTTACCTGCAGCTCCTGAGGGAATGCAATACCAGTTATGGGCAATTGCCGATGGAAAACCCGTAAGTGTAGGAATGTATACCTATGAAATAGATAGTGAAGTACCTCTTTCCAAAATATCCAATGCGCAAGCTTTTGCCATTACATTAGAAAAGGTAGGAGGCGTAGAATCTCCTACAATGGAAAATATGTATGTGCTAGGGAATGTTTAGATAAATTAGTCTGTTTGGGTAAATCTTTTATTAGATTTTTTTTGCTGATTTTGCATATCCGTGATGCGTATCAAACTCTTCAGTGATAAGCCATTTAGTTTGACATTTCTTGCATTGATACATTTCTTCTTTAATACTAGAGCAACCTCCATTTTCTTCCTTTATAATTTCGAGTAAAATCAAGGTTTTTGGAGTGCATCTCAGATTATGAATCGTTTTAGTCTCTTGCGGATTTCCACAGTATATAGTGTTATCATAATAGTAGGCCTCGTCTGTAGTAAAATATTCAATCGGGTAATAGCCGTATTGATCAAACGGAATATAGTTTTCTTGAGCTACGGTTACTTCACCGACTTCTAACCATTTATCGATTTCATTAAACGTCGTTCTCTTCCATAAACCATTGCAGCAGCTGCATTGATAGATTTGTATATGCATTTGGTCATTTCTCAAATAATAAGCATCGATTTTTACAAGTAAGTCTTTGTTGCAAGTCAAATTGTTATTTGTGTAATTGGTTAGATGGCAATAGTTATAAACCATAGTAAGTATAAGGTTTCTGATTAGGCATTTTATTATGAATAGGGTATTTCTTGCTACGATTAAAGTTACAAAATAAGCAATAATAAAAAAACCGCTCTAAAATAAAATTTGAGCGGTCGTATAGTGTTTATTTTTTGCACTTGAATTTTGGCTTTAAAAACTACTTCACAAAAAGGTCTATTTGTTTGGTAGTGATTTTCCCATTGGAATTGGCTTTTATGGTAAAAGTTGATTTTCCAGCTTTTTGCAAGGCTTTAATTTGCAATTTACCGGCTACTAGTTCAATGCTGGCAAAAGTAGGATCGACGTTTTCAAGGCTAACTTCTATTAATTTTTGAGGATTGTCTTGATCGATGATGCTTCTTTCTAACTCGATTGTTTTGGTTTCGTCAAGTTTTAGCCCAATCTGATTTAAGGTGATTTGCGGTGCATTATTATCTTGAAATAGTGGAATGGCTGGAAACCAGTAATGTCCATTAGATGGATTTTGGGTTCCACCAGCTATAAAAATCTCTTTCTTTTTTACTCCGGTATTGGAAACTATTTGCGCCCAATTATAACTACCGTTGATACCGTAATTTTCTCTTTTCACCATCAACACCAAATCATCACTGACCGGATCAACTCTTAAACCCGCACCGTAAAAAGAAAGTTTGACATCGTCAGCATCCGTACCTAAGGTGTAGAAACTATTATTGATGTTAGCCGTTGTTATATCAAAAGATACAATATTTTTTCCACTTGTCCAATATAATATGTCGTGTTTTGAGCTGGAAGATAAGGATCCCGCATTCCAAGCTCCCGCGCTTGAAGGTATAGGTGCTGTGCTGGTGTCGTAGCTAATCGATGCTGCGATTTGCTGGTCTACTGCTAGTGAAGTGTCGTACTTTCTTAAAGTGTTAGCGGTACCTGCCCAGATATTTCCCTGTCTATCTATAGTCAATTGATTAACTCTTTCTTTAGTGTCTGCCACAATCTCATCGGTTTGGCTATCTATGATCAATAGTCCATCCATTGTAGCGGCATATACATAGTGGTTTCTATAGATTAGTGTTCCGACCTCCTTATTATATCCCGAGATGGTTTTAACTAGATGAATTTGGTTTGCGCTAATGTCCAATACGGAAATTCCCTTTGAAGTGGAAATATAAGCTTTGTTCTCGTTGATACCCGTGAAAGACCTTCCGTCTCCTCCGATATCGGTTAAGATGGCTTGACTTTTAAATTTCTTATCCATCATTACCAAGCGATTTTCCATTTTGGATACCGCGAAATAATGCTGTCCATAGGCCGTAGCAAATTGAGTAGTGACTCCCAATTCCAGTCCTGGATTGGTGTTTTCGAATATGCGATAGTTGATGTTTAGGTCGGAATCGATACCGTTAATACTTCCGTTTTCGTGACCGAACCAACCTTCATTGACCAGGTAAAAAGAAGTCGGCTGGATTAGGGCTTCAATTTGATCATCAGGTTTTAATTCGTTGGTTTTTTCTATAACACTATTGTCGTCAGAACTGCAAGAAATACTGATAGAAAGAAGTCCGAGACAAAGGAACTTCACATAATTTGATTTGTACATTATACTGTTTTGTTGGTTTTATACAATCGCAAATTTAAGTTTTATTGAAGGCTAAAACAAGGTTTAGTTATTGACAGAGGCAAACAGCAGACCCATGCAACCTTAACTTGTAGATTTGCTTTAATTTAGGGTGTTATAAACCCAAAAGAAGTTCCTAGCAGTGGTTTGATAAAGCATAATAACTTTATGCATTGGAATGTAAATAGTGGCTAAATAAGGTGCTCACAGCTTTTAGTTGATAAATTATTGGTTGACCTATTTTTATTAAATTTTTTTAAAGTGTACGGCTTAATAATACAGATCGTGTTTTGGAAGTAACGCTTGTAATTCCTCGTATTGAGACTGGGTAAAGCCTACATCTGCTAAATACAATAGACCCCGCCAACTGATCCCTTTTAGGGATTTTTTATAGGCTTGAAAATCGAGTGGATTATTACTCATACCAAAGACTTCTAACTTGGGAAGCTTTTTGACCGTATAAGGAAAAACGAGCAGTTTATTTCCATCGAGATACAATTCGGATAGTTTTGTTAATGAAACTATTGAACTCGGTAGTTCTGACAGTTCCGTATTGGAAATATTAAGCGTTTTTAGTTGGGATACTTGTTGGAATAAGTCGGGAATAGCAAGTATTCTATTGGAGCCATCTCGATTGAAATGCCCGCTTATCAATAGGGTTTCTAAAGAGGGAATTTCAAAGATAACTGTTGGAAATTCTTTGAAATTGGTAACTAATAAGGATAAATACTTCAAGTTTTTAAGCGCACTTAAACTTTGAGGTAACTGTTCAAAGTGAGGGTTTTGTAACAAACTAAGCTCTTCTAGTACCTTTAAATTAGATAGGCTTTCAGGTAGTGTTTTAAGATCATTATAAGCTAATTCTAGGGTCTTTAAAGAAGTGTTTTGGTGAATGATCTCTGGAATAACTGTGATATTATGGCTGATGCTCAACTTTTGAAGTTTGGGCATTTCATTTAAAAATAAGGATAAGATTTCTTGATTGAGTATTTCTTTAGAACCCGGTTGTGCTTGCAGCTTTGCTTCTCTGACAGCATTGTAATCGATGTTTTTGAGTTGATCAATATCGTTAAATGACACGATTTGGTTGTCGAGCATCGTCAAGCGAAAAGATTTTGCTGCTAGGGTCGGTTCTATTTGGGCTTGAGCATCATAAAAAAACAAAAGAGCAACTATCAAAAACATGAATTTGTTCATAGCAGTATGGTATAATTGGAACGGGTAAAACAACGAATTTAAGTCTTTAGGAAATACAACAACATTATTTATTCCAAATTGTTTTCAAAATTATCATTTTGCGATTAATTCATAAATAGTAATAGATTTATTTACAGTATATGAGTGAAAATTTCAATTATTAATTTTTGTTATGTGTTCAGTACCTGCTGAAAATTTCTGTAGTACGTTTTTTTAATTAATTTTATTTTTAGTTATGACTATATTTTAACAAAAATTATGTGATTTTGGTAATCCAATAATCTTGATTAATCCTATTTAGATTAAGTAAAAAACAATTTTTGGCAGAATATTCAGAATATATGTAAAAATTTTTAGCTTTTTTGACTTGAATTGATAAAATTTTTTTATCTTTAATCTGAATTAAAGCAATAATTTAACCATTGATTATTTTTTGAAGAGCGCCTTGATAACATAGGGGGTGTTGTGTTCTTAATTTTAAATTTTTAACGGTTTTGTTTTTTTCTAATATCAGCTTACATTTTGTACCCATAAATTTAGATGATGGTATAATCATGAAGTTCTCAAGGCTGCTGGTCATGAAGTTGCAAAAACTTAGAACGCGATTTGTAGTCGTATTCTAAGTGTTATGATGCTTTGTGCAGGGCTGTTTATTTTACCTTTTAATAAATCTTTATAAACTATATAATACTGTCATTATGAAAGCAACAAGAAGAGAACATGATTTTTTAGGGGAATTGGATATTCCAGATCATTTGTACTATGGGATCCAAACTTTTAGAGCCGTTGAAAATTTTAATATAACAGGATTACCCATTTCCAAAGAGCCTTTGTTTATTAAGGCCTTGGGTTACGTAAAAAAAGGAGCGGCCATGGCAAACAGAGATTGTGGCGCTTTGGATCCAAAAATTGCTGAAGCCATTTGTTATGGGAGTGATCAGGTAATAGCAGGAAAATTTAATCAAGAATTTGTTAGTGATCTTATTCAAGGTGGTGCAGGTACTTCTGTGAATATGAATGCCAATGAGGTGATTGCCAATATAGGTTTAGAATATTTAGGTCATAAAAAAGGGGAGTATAATTTTTTACATCCCAACAACCACGTGAATTGTTCTCAATCGACTAACGATGCCTATCCTTCAGCGTTTAGAATCGCGTTATATCTGAAGATGGATAGTTTTATTAAAACTTTAGAAAAGCTAGAAGTGGCTTTTAGAGCAAAAGGAAAAGAGTTTAACAGAGTTTTGAAAATGGGAAGAACTCAATTGCAAGATGCTGTACCGATGACTTTAGGGCAAGAATTCAATTCGTATGCCACTACCATCGGTGAGGATGTTAAGCGATTAAAAGATGCTCAGAGTTTGCTGTTGGAAATCAATATGGGTGCTACGGCGATTGGTACAAAAGTCAATGCTCCAGAAGGATATCCTGAAATATGTGTAAGTTATTTAGCTAAGGAAGTGGGTATCCCGTTGACTTTAGCACCTGATTTGATAGAGGCTACTGTAGATACAGGTGCTTATGTACAAATTATGGGGACGATGAAGAGAACGGCAGTTAAGGTTTCGAAAATCTGTAACGACCTCCGACTTTTAAGTTCAGGACCCCGTACTGGTTTTAATGAAATTAATTTACCAGCGCGTCAACCGGGTTCTTCTATTATGCCAGGAAAAGTAAATCCAGTAATACCGGAAGTAGTTAATCAAACTTGTTTTTATGTGATTGGTCAGGATTTAACTGTTACTATGGCCGCAGAAGCCGGACAATTGCAATTAAACGTTATGGAACCGGTTATCGCTTTCGCGATGTTTACATCCTTGGATTACCTAGGTAAAGCCATTGAGGTATTGATCGATAAATGTATTAATGGAATCACAGCAAATGAAACACATTGTTTTAATATGGTGATGAACAGCATCGGGATCGTGACCCAGTTAAATCCGATATTGGGATATGAAGAAAGCGCTAGTATAGCGGGAGAAGCATTAAAAACCAATAAAAGTGTACACCAGATTGCCGTGGTTGAACGCAAGTTGATTACCCAAGAAAAATGGGATGAAATTTATTCTTTAGAGAATTTAATCAATCCGAAATTCATCACTTCTTAAACGCTTTATAGAGACTTTAAGTTTTCCATATAATAGGTTTAATTAAAATATACAATTATGAGAAAAAGCATTCTTTTATTACTACTGTTTGTAGTAAGCATTCAAGTACATGCTCAAGAGCAATCCAAAGGGTCTCCTAGAATAATTATATTAGCTACTGGTGGTACTATTGCCGGTTCAGGAGAGTCGGCTACCAAAGCAGCTTATACTGCGGGTAAAGTTCCCATTGATGATTTGCTTAATGCTGTTCCGCAGATTCACAATTACGGAAAAATTAGCGGGGAACAGATCGCTTCTATTGGTAGCCAAGACATGAACATTGCTACTTGGTTAAAATTGACCAAGCGTATCAATGAAATTTTTGCAAAAGACGAAGCGGATGCTGTTGTGGTTACCCACGGAACAGATACTCAAGAGGAGACCGCTTATTTTTTAGATCTTACGGTAATGTCTGACAAACCCGTTGTAATTGTAGGTGCTATGCGCCCTTCAACGGCAATGAGCCAAGATGGTAATAGAAATTTATTAGATGCTATTGTCGTTGCTGCAGATCCTAAGAGTGTTGGCAAAGGCGTGCTGGTTGCAATGAACGAAAAGGTTTTTGACGCTAGAGATGTCACTAAAACCAGTACAACGGATTTAGAGACTTTTAAATCTAAAAATTTCGGACCGGTAGGTTTGATTTACGACGGTAAAGTGCAATACTACTACCAATCGTTGAGAAGTCCGTTGAAAAAATTTGATGTGACTAAGTTAAATTCTTTACCACAAGTAGAGATTATCTACGGCTATGCGGATGCCAATCCAAACAGTGTGTACTGTGTCACCAATTCTGGTCCAAAGGGAGTGGTCTATGCTGGTATGGGTAACGGTAATTTTAATGCTCCAGTAGGAAAAGCCTTAGCGGAAGCTGCTAAAAAAGGGATCATCGTATGCCGTTCTGGTCGTGCGGGTTCTGGTCGTATCACCTTGGATAATGAGGTTAAAGATGCCGAACTGGGATTTGTAGTTTCCGATGATTTAAATCCACAAAAAGCTAGAGTTTTATTGATGTTATCCCTGACGGAAACTTCTAATAGAGCCAAAATTCAGCAAAATTTCTTTGATTATTAATATCCTTAAGAAAGAGAATCTGTAGTTTGATATAGATTCTCTTTTTTTCACCAACAACAAAGTAGTCATTAACTTAAAATTCTAACTATGATCTGGATTGAATTTGCTATTCTCATTGCTATGATCCTTATAGGATCGCAAATGAAAGGAATTGGCTTGGGTGTTATGGGAATGGTCGGACTTTTTATCTTTATCTTTATTTTTAAGATGAAGCCGACGGATCCTCCTCTAGATGTGATGCTGATTATTATGGCTATTGTTACTACAGCAGCTACGCTACAAGCGAGTGGTGGTTTGGACTATTTAGTCAGTTTGGCCGAAAGAATCATTCGTAGCAATCCATCCAACATAACTTTTATCGCACCATTTACCGTCTATTTTTTATGCCTGTTTGCAGGTACTGCCCATATTGTTTATTCCTTATTACCGATCATTTCAGAAGTATCTGCTAAGAAGCGTATTCGTCCGGAACGCCCTTTAAGTATATCGGTTATTGCTTCACATTTGGCACTAACGGGAAGTCCGATGAGTGCTGCTACTGCTGCCTTAGTTGTTATTTTGGCTTATCACGGTGCCATGGTTGACATCATGATGATCTGTATACCAGCTAGTATTATCGGTTTATTAATCGGCTGTTTTTCGGTAGTAAAAAAGGGGGTCGAACTCAATGACGATCCAATTTTTATTGAAAAAATGAAAGACCCTGAATTTGCCAAATCGATGAATAGTGGTATGGAAGGTAAAGAGGTTGCCTTAAAACCGGGTGCTAAAACATCCGTTTTAATATTTGGTGTAGCGATATTGTTAATCGTAATTGCTGGAGCATTTCCCGCTATCGTTCCGAGTTTTGAGGCCGGTACTGAATCTCTGGCCGTAAAAGCTGATGGTTCGTTAACCATGGTTAGCATAATCAGTGTGATCACACTAACGGCCTCCGCCGCGATGATGTTGATTACGAAAACCACTACTACGGAAGTTACCAAAGCCAGTTTATTTGTCTCGATGGCTTCGGCCGTAGTGTCGGTATTTGGAGTGGTATGGATGAGTTCTACCTTTATGTCGTCAAATAACGATATCATACAAAAGGCATTAGGAGGAATCGTTTCAGAGTATCCTTGGACTTTTGCAATTGCCGTGTTTATCATGGGTGCTCTAATGTTTAGTCAGGCCGCAACAACCAAAACCATGATGCCATTGGGGATTGCCCTAGGTTTACCACCATCGGCATTAATTGCAATTTTCCCCGCAGTCAATAGTGATTTTGTTTTGCCGGGTTATCCTACTTTACTTGCGGCGATCAATTTTGACAGAACGGGAAGTACCAAAATCGGGAAATTCGTCATCAATCACAGCTTTTTTGTCCCTGGAGTGGTCACCATATCTGTAGCCATTGCCGCAGGATTTTTACTGGGTTCTTTTTTGTTATAAATCTGTAAAAGTATCATCATGTTATCGCTATAGTAAAGCGTTTGACTCCCCCAAACCCCCTGAAGATGAAGCGATTTCATATGAGTATAAATATTTAAAAAAATCAACATATGAAAAAATTTTTCTTCTATTTGATAATCGGATTACTTCCGGTTATTGTACTTGGACAAGTAGATCAAATGCAAAAGCAGACAGATCTAGGGAATTTTATTATTACGGATTCCGCCAAATCGCTAATTCCCATTTCAAAGCAGTCGCTTTTGAGGGACGTAGATGTCATTTTCAATACGCGGATGGCTTTTAATAGTTCTTTTACCGATGGTAGCCATACGGGTTCAAAATTTAATGCCGACCAGTTTCGGTTTGAAATCAAAGGTAAGATCCACGATAGAGTGTATTTTAGGTTTCGAAATCGATACACTAGAGAGCAACTTCCCGGAGATCTAGATAATATTAGTAGATCAGTGGATTTGGCTTTTATCAAAGTGGATTTGTCGCCAAGAACAAATATATCTGTTGGAAAACTATGTGCAGATTGGGGTGGATATGAATTTGATCTCAATCCGATTGATATCATTACCTACAATGATATCATCGAATATGCCGATAACTTTTTAGTAGGTGCGGGAATATCCCATACGCTGGCAGATGGGAAAAATTCATTTTCTTTTCAGGTATTGAATTCCAGAACGAAAAGTTATGAAGAGCAATATGGAGCCAGTGCACCGCCCGATATCACGGCTTCTAAATTTCCATTAGCTGCAGTGGGGAACTGGCGAGGAAGCTTTTTTGACGGTAAATTTGAAACGACCTATAGTTACAGTTTCTTTAATGAAGCCAAGAATACCAATATGAACTATTTTGCGTTGGGAAATAAGTATAAAGCCAAGAATTTCGTTTTGTACTATGATTTCCAATATCGCGATGAAGCGCTCGATCGTTTGGGTATTGCCTCTGATATCGTTAACTCTCAATATCCTTTTGCGACGCAAAAAACAAAGTATATAGCCAATTGGATCAGAGCGGAGTATCTGGTAACACCTAAAATTAATGTGCTCTTAACGGCTATGAATGCTACACATTCGTGGAACGATAATCCCGATCCGAATGGAAGTTCTAAATTATCGACGAGTTATGGCCTTATTCCGATGGTTGAATACATGCCATTCAAAGACATGAATATTCGCTTTTATATTGCATATACGGCTCGAAAGTACGATTATACCAAGTATGCTGAAAATGCTTTTGGTGTTAAAGATTATAATACCGGATTTTTAGGTATCGGTTTTATCGCTCCTTTGTTGGTTTTGTAGGAACATGATCAAAGTAAGATTAATGCCTCGTATTAAAAATTTAAAATCCATAAAAAAAGCAGTTACCGAAGTAACTGCTTTTTTTATGAATTAAATTATATAACAAGAAGACTGTACTAAATAATTATTGATTGAGCCATAATTTAAATTGAGGCATTTTGATACGGCTAACGATGACTTCTGCATCGCGATCTTTTCTGAGTATGATTTTTAATTTTTCATTAAAGTGTTTATGAATACTATCAATACTATTTATATGTAAAATGTACTGTCTGTTTACACGAAAAAATAATTGTGGGTCCAATTGTTCTTCCAGTTCATCCAGGGTGTAAGGAACGGCAAATCTCGTATTACTCAATAGTTTAAAATAGACTGTTTTATTTTCCAAAGTAATATAATCAATATCTGTCACTGCAATCATTTTGTAAGTTTCGCGATGATGCAACAAAAAACGGGTTTTATATGTTTTCTGTTCCGTTTTTAACATCGTTAAAAGCGCAGTGACGTCTTCGTTGGTAAGTAGTGTTTTGAGTTGCCGTATTTTTTGCAAAGCTTCGGTTAGTTCTTCAATTTCGATCGGTTTTAATAAATAAGCGACCCCATATACTTTGAAAGCCTGTAAGGCATATTCATCATAGGCCGTAGTAAAGATCACTGGGGACTGAATTTGTATTTGCTTAAAAATTTCAAAAGATAAACCGTCGGCAAGTCTAATATCCATAAAAATAACGTCTGGTTTAGCTTGCGAGTCAAGCCATTCGACACTTTCTTGTATACTTGGTAGTACTGCTAGTAAATTTGCTGTATAATCTACTTTACGGACTAAACTTTCGAGTAGTTCGGCGTTGTATCGTTCGTCTTCAATAATCAGGTAATTCATCTTACTTGGTTTTATAGATGGAGCAAAGGCAGTTTAATAATAAATGAATTTTCATTGATGATGATTTCGGGTTTTGTACTTTGTAATAATTGATAGCGTTCGTGAATGTTTTTCAATCCCATTCCCGTTGTTTTATAATCGATATGAATTGCTTGCAAATTGTTTTTTACGCTGATATATCCCCCTCCTAAACTTTCAATCGACATATACAAGGGTTGTTTTATAGTAGAAATATTATGCTTAATTGCATTTTCTAACAATAATTGAAGTG
Source organism: Flavobacterium sp. HSC-61S13 (assembly GCF_024171535.1). Taxonomy (GTDB): domain Bacteria; phylum Bacteroidota; class Bacteroidia; order Flavobacteriales; family Flavobacteriaceae; genus Flavobacterium. The sequence continues at coordinate 375,852 of NZ_JALJZV010000001.1, forward strand.
TCACTGGTGGAATTCCCTTCGTTTTATCGCTATTGGTTATCTTAACTGATAGATGAATGCTCTGGCCATGACGAATTTTAATGAGGTGAAAATACATCTCTACAAATTTCAATTCTTCTTCCAAAGTTACTACATCTTTTTTTCCAGTAGTGAGAATATAGCGGTACATACGCGAAAGATTGGACAAAAATTCTTGAGCAGATTTCTGATCGGTCTCTATCAATTGGGTTAGTATACTAAAATTGTTAAATAGAAAGTGGGGATCCAATTGCAATTTTAAAACTTCTAATTCGGCTTGTAAGGCATTTTGTTTCAGTTGATGAGAGAGGAGTTCGAGTTGATTGCTTTCAATGACTTTAGATTTCCACTGTTCAAAGAATAAAAAGGAATTATAAAAACTATTTACAAATGCTGCTACCACTAAATTAACCACCAAATAGTATCTAATAGACAATTCAATCTCCTGACTGTTGGTCGACGGATCGGGCCAGATCCATTCATAAACTATGTTTTCCAGACACAAAAGTAAGAACATACAAGCAATGACTACTCCCGTGGTAATCATAAATTGAATAAGGATGTTGTTATTAGAAACCAATTGACGATTAACCCATTGTGATAGTAATCGAATTACCCAAAACAACACTGCATACATCAGTATACCTCCGAGTAGGGTAATTCCTATTTCCGACCATTTAGCTTGTGTATAAAAATCCCACCAACTGCTTGAAGGATTTAGAAGGTATTGTACCAAATTGGCCAAGGCCAGTGAAACCGGTATGCCGCTCCAGTGGAATAATCGTTTCCACAAATGGTTACTAGAATTTATCTTATCGATCATTGATTAATTACCACCTAAAGATTTATATAAGGCAATGTAAGCATTTATTTCCTTTTGCTGAGCAATAGTATGTGCTAAGGCAGTCTGGAAATAGCTTTGTTGTATGCTTAGTACTTCTAGGTAATTGGCTTCACCGTATTTATAGAGTAGTTGAGCATCAACGATTGCTTTATCCATAGTGGTCACCCGGTAGTTAATTATTAGCATTTGTTCTTGTATGTAGTTGATGGTGCTCAGTGCAGTACTCACTTCTTCTACAGCGACCAAAACCGATTTCCTGAATTCGTGTACCGCAGCTTCTCTTTGATGTATGGCTTGTTCGTAAGCGCTTTTAATTGATCGTTTGTTGAATAGGGGTTGTGTCAATCCAGTTGCTGCCGTTCCGAATAGGGATGCGGGAAGGGAAAACCACTGGCTTGCTTTGATGGCATTCAGCCCGCCTTGAGCGGTGATTTTTAAGCTCGGATAGAATTCCGTTTTAGCAATTCCTAGGCGGGCATTGGCTTCTTGCAAATGTAATTCGACTTGTTTCACGTCTGGACGATTGGCCAGTAAGCTAATAGGAGTACCAGCTTCGAGCTGTTGCGAGAATGCGGCTTGTGTTAGTGATTGTGCACGCACAACCGTATCGGGATAATTACCTGCTAGAAGCTGTAAAGTGTTTTCCTGAATTTTGATACTGGATTTAATGTCGGGAATGATTGCCCTAGTTTCTGCTAATTGTACTTCCGATTGCTTTATTGCTAAGCTACTAACTTCTCCAACGATGTACTGTGTTTTTAGCATCAATAGGGTTTCTTCCATGCTTTTTTCTACTGCTTGAGTGATGCGCAACTGCTCATCAAGACTCAATAGATTATAATACGATTGCGCTGCTTGTGCAATTAATTGCACGCGCAAGGCTCTTCGGTTTTCAGCCTGCCCCAGGTAATTTGACAAGGCTCCTTCGCGTTGCCTTTTTAATTTACCCCAAAAATCGATATCCCAAGAAAGGTTAGGTGTTAGGGTATATTCTTCGGATAAAATTTTTGCTGCAGTGCTGCCCATTGCGCTGTTTTTGGAGAGGCGTTGTATACCCGCATTCACTTGCATATTAACCTCTGGGAGGTAGTTGAGTTTTATGCTTTTTAATACTTCCTCCGCGGCTAAAACATGCTCTGATGCAATGAGTAAATCGTAATTGTGTTCGAGTACTTGATCTAAAATTGCGAGCAATGCCCGGTCAGCGAAAAACTGATTATAAGCGGGAATTTCTATGATTTCTATTGCACTATTTTGGCTAGTATTGGGAAAACTCGTCGGAAGGTTGAGTTCAGGACGCACGTAATCTTTGGTCACTTGACACGATTGTAAGAACACAACAACTAACAAAGCACTGTTTAGTTTTATAAATCCTTTCATCTTTATTTATTGTTTATTAGCAGTTAGTTTTTCCTGTAAGTTTTGAAATATCATATACAAAACCGGTATAATTAACAGACCGAGTAAAACGCCACTAAGCATACCTCCTGCAGCACTGATACTGATGGATTGGTTACCTATAGCTGTTCCGCCCTTGGCAAACATCAAAGGCACTAAACCCGCCACGAAAGCTAGGGAAGTCATTAATATAGGACGTAGTCGCATTTTAGCTCCTGCAATACCCGACTCGAAAACACTGAGACCAGCTCGACGTTGTTGTAAGGCGAATTCAACGATCAAAATAGCGTTTTTTGCAAGCAGTCCCACAAGCATGATTAAAGCAATTTGAACATATATATTATTGTCAATACCAGCTAATCCGGTTACTATAAATACACCTAAAATTCCAGTTGGTAAGGAAAGTATTACTGCTAATGGCAGTAGATAACTTTCATATTGAGCTGCTAGCAGAAAGTACACAAAAAGGATACTCAATCCAAAGATAAAGATCATTTGAGAGCCGGAGTTACGTTCTTGTAAACTCAAACCACCATATTCATAACTGTATCCTTTTGGCAGTTCTTTTTGCAGTACTTCGTCTATTATACTCATCACTTTTCCACTACTTGCACCATTGCCTGCATTAACATTAACACTTATACTGTTGTAGAGGTTATAACGACTTATCCCTTGTGGACCAAATACTTTTTTTAAGCCCACTAAGGTGGATATAGGTACCATTTGCTGAAGGTTGTTTCGGATCATAATATTGTTTAAAGAAGCTTCGTCTTTTCGGAAGGCTGCTTCAGAACGTACGTTGACACGGTATAGTCTACCGAAGCGAATAAAATCAGTGGTTTGTGATCCGGTTAGATACAATTGTAAAGCATCCATGATTTCTTTTGGTGTTAGCCCCAATTGTTGGGCTTTATCTTCATCTAAAATTACTTCATATTGCGGATAATCACTTCGGAAGGAAGTAAAGGCCATACCGATCTCTAAGTGTTTGTTAAGTTCGGAAATAACCTTTTGACTAACAGCTTCAAAATCAGAAATAGTACCAGAGGTTCTGTCCTGTAAAACAAATTCTACACCACCAGCTGTACCAAAACCTTCTACAGCGGGGTTACGGAAAATCAAGAATTCCCCTTGAATCTCGCCTTTGATCGCTTGCTCTATTTTTTGCATTACTTCGTTGATATCCGATATGTCCCCTCGATCTTTGGGGTTTTTCAGGGTGATGAAACCCATAGCTGAGTTCGGAGCAGAACCGGAACTGAAAAGACTGAATCCAGAAACGGTGCTGATGCTTTTTACTTCAGGAAGCTCCAATACGAGCTGAGTAGCCTTTTCCATTTCTTTGGTGACGAATTGAAGATTAGCCCCTGCTTGTAGATTGACTACGAAAGTGAGGTTATTATCATCTTCTTCAGGTACAAATCCTTTCTGAGCAGTATTCATCGCAAAAAAGGCGGCAAGTGAAATTAGGGACAAAGCGATTAGAGCCATTCCTTTTTTCTTACCTAAAAAACGAACAGCACCGATATATTTATCCGTTAAACGCTCAAAACTCGTGTTGAATGCTTGGGCGAAACGTTGGGTAAATTTCGTCTTTGTAGCCTTGGGATCAGACTGGTGGTTTTTTAATATCAAAGCACATAATGCAGGGCTCAGAGTCAAGGCATTGACTGCAGAAATTAAAATGGCAATTGCCAAGGTATAGGAGAACTGTTTATAGAAGATACCGGCAGGACCTTCCATAAAGCCTACAGGCAGAAATACTGCAGACATCACTAATGTAATCGAAATAATTGCTCCACTGATTTCACTCATTGCTGAGGCTGTTGCTACCTTGGCCTCTTGTCCCGTTTGCTGCATTTTGGTGTGAACGGCTTCTACTACTACAATAGCGTCGTCAACAACAATTCCAATGGCTAAGACAAGTGCGAATAAGGTTAAAACATTGATAGAAAATCCAATTAAATAGATGAAAAAGAAGGTTCCAATAATGGAAACCGGTACTGCGATAGCTGGTATAATGGTCGATCTAAAATCCTGAAGGAATATCAATACAACTATAAATACCAAAATAAAGGCCTCGATCAAAGTCCATTTCATTTGTGAAACAGATGTGTCCAAACGGTCTTTCATATTTTGGATAATTTCAAAGTGTATACCGTCAGGTACGTTTTTTTGAAAATTAATCAAGGTTTTTTGAACTTCAATTGCAATGTCATTCGCGTTGGAACCACTGGCTTGAAGCACAGCAAATACCACAGAAGGTTTTCCATCGGTGTAGGTATCGCTGGAATAATTGGAAAGTCCAAATTCGATACGCGCTACGTCTCCCAAACGCAGTACCGCTCCATCTATTTTAGAGCGCAGTATGATTTTTTCAAATTCTTCGGGTTTGTTTAGTTTGCCTTTATACCGCAAGACATATTGTAACGAAGCATCTGTTTCTTCACCTAAACTACCTGGTGAGGCTTCAAAACTGTAGTTTTGGATAGCGGTTTCCACATCGGCAGGTACGAGCCCGTAGTTGGAGAGTTTGGTAGGATTTATCCATACGCGAACGGAATAGTCTTTTTGACCAAAGAGGCTGACATTTCCAACACCGGGAATACGTTTTAATTCGGGGATAAGGTTGATGTTGGCATAGTTTTGTAAGAAGGCCTCATCGTATTTTTCAGGTTTCTCACTGTTGATATTGACAATCATCAGGTAGCTCGTCTGCTGTTTGGTAGTGGTTAGTCCGAGTCGAATTACCTCTGAGGGTAGTTGAGCATTGGCTTGAGCTACACGGTTTTGTACGTTGACAGCAGCCTGATCGGGATCCACCCCTTGTTTAAAAATAACCGTAATGGAAAAACTCCCGTCATTGGATGCGCTCGAAGTGATGTATTGCATATTCTCCACGCCGTTGATGGCTTGTTCTAATGGCGTAATTACCGATCGAATGACACTCTCGGCATTGGCACCGGGATATACACCAGCTACAAATACCGTAGGAGGTGCAATTTCTGGAAATTGAGTCATCGGTATACGCAGTAAACCGACAATTCCCAGTAATACTAAAATCAAGGAGATGACAGTAGCAAGTACAGGTCTTTTAATAATTTTATTCAACATGGTCTACAGTGTTTTTGTTAGCTTCTTTTGGCATAATCAAGGCATTTTCTGGAATGTTTGCAAGCTCGTTTGCAACGATGCGATCACCGGGTTTAAACCCGGATTTCACGATGTAAAAATTAGCTGACTTGATATAATCTTTTAAAGCGTAGAGCTCCATTTTTTGGTTGCCGTCAATCAAGCCTACAAAGAGTTTGTCTTGTACTTCATAGGTTGCTAGTAATGGTATTTTATATACGCTTGATTCGGTAGTTTTTAAAACAATTCTACCTGTATTCCCAGTTCGCAATAAGGATGCGGGATTCGAGAAAGAAGCTCGTAGGGTTACAGAACCCGTGTTTGGATCAAACTGACCGTCCATCATGTCTATTTTACCTAAATGCGTATAGGGAGTACCATCGGCAAGGACTAAATTAATATCCTGAAATGTTTTGAGTTTATCCAACAAAGTAGTTCCTATTCGCATATTGTTGATTTTTAAAATCTCATTTTCTGGAAGAGAGAAATAAGCGTAAATTTCGCTTACTTGCGACAAAGTTGTCAAGGCTATAATGTCCGTTGGCCCAACTAAGGCGCCTACGCGATGGTGGATTCTGCCTATGTAACCGCTTATAGGAGCTTTTACAAGTGCAAAACCAAGATTTACCTCTGCTGATGCTAGCAATGCTTTTTGTTGTTGTACAGCAGCTCGAGCATTCTCATAACTCGTCTGCGCCTTTTGGTACTGAAAGTCAGCTACCACTTTGTTTTCACTGAGCGCTTTGTATTTATCCAGTTCCAATTGAGCTGTAGCCAATTGAGATTTCGCCATGGACAATGCTGCTAGAGCAGTGTTTTTTTGCTCGTTAAATACACTGGCATTAATTAAAAACAAATTTTGTCCCTTTTGAACAAAAGCACCTTCATCAACAAAAATTTTGTCGATATATCCACTGATTTGTGGGCGAAGTTGGATGTTGTCTTTCCCTTGTAAACTAGCAGGAAAGGATTGTTCTATGACAGCAGTAGTGGGGTGAAGTGTAAGTAACTGTGCTTGCACGGTTACAAGTTCTGTTTGAGATTCAGTTTCGGCTTGTTTACAGCTGTGAAATAGAAGTATAGCTGTGCTAAACAGTACGAATATTGGGGTGTTTTTCGCTAGTAAACGTTTCATCGGTTCTTTTTTTTTGACTATTAGTGAAATCAAAACTAGTTCGATTCTTTCTATGTTTTAAGGAGGAAGTGGTTGAAGTGCTGAAAATGGAAAGTGAAATGAGGATTATAGGTGTTGATTATTCGATGAGTTTTTGAACATGACAGCGGATTGGATAAATCATAGAGAAAACCTCAGCAAAATTTAAGGAATTTTTTATCCCAAGATGTCATCCAGTTAAACAGATTTATCCGATAATAAGCAGTAAGCATTTAGGCGTTTTTATAAAACTGCTGTTATTCTTTATTATAAGTGTTTGATTTGAAATGGTCTATGTTTTTTTTAAAAGGAATTGTCTATCATTTGTCTATTTTTTGAAATAGTTTAATGTTGTGGTAGTCATTAGTTTAGTGAATATAAATATCATTAACGAAACACGGACTAGCATGAAATTTAAATTCACTTTTATAACTGGGATAATCACCCTGTTTTTTAGCTGTTGGCTTTTTGCAAATAACTTTTCTGAAAACTTATTGGATTTTGGTTTTAAATCTCCTTCTGCTTTAACATGTCCACTGCAGCTTTTGCCTTTTATAGAGAAATTCAATTCCAATTCTCCAACAGCCGATTGTTGGACTATTTTGGATGAAAATAAAGATGCGACATCTACTACAGCAAATAATATTTGGAAATATAGTGCAACGGCACCGCAAGAAGGGGATCGCGCTATGACTTTTAGTGGTGTTGGACTTACAGCAGTACACAATGATTGGTTGATTTCACCAAGTATTCGAATGAATGGAGGAATTTATGCGATTACCTATCACTATAAAACAAGTGCTTTTAACGATAATGAATTTGAAGTTTTGCTGTCGAAAAACGGTACAAATCCCTCGGATTTTACTTGGGTTTTGGAGTCGTCTTCCAAGAGGAACAGCGTTGCTTATGTCAAAAAAGTGTTGTATGTCAAAAACATCACAGGAGATATCAATATTGCCTGGCATATCGTAGCGAAAGGAACAGCATCCTTAAGTGTTGATTTTGTTACGGTTGAACAGGTAAGTTGTATGGCTCCCGATGATAACATAACTATAAGTAAATTAAAAAAAGATGAAGTAACTATACAATGGACAGACAATACGTACAGCTTATGGGAGTATTTTGTGTTACCTATGGGATCTGGGATTCCCCCAATTGGAAGCGGATTGTTGTCCAAATTGACTACTGTAAATGTATTAAAAACCACCAATGGTGGTGGAGTTAACTTAATACCCAATACCTGGTATGAATTTTATGTGCGTTCCAAATGCAGTAATAGTAGCGGTGATCACAGTTTTTGGGTTGGGCCGATTAGGTTTAAAACCCCTTGTGACACTGGTGTTCTACCTTTTTGGGAAGGATTTAATAGCACTTCCAAAACCTTGGATTGCTGGAGTATTATTGACAACAATAAAGATGCAATAGCGACCACAGGACCTAATATTTTTTACCCTTATAATTTTGGTACATATGAGGGAGATCGGGCCATGTATTTTTTAGGTAATTCACTGACTACTAAAAATGATGATTGGCTTATTTCGCCGACTTTTACTTTTGATCCAAACAAATTTTATCGTTTGAGGTATCACTATAAAACCAACGCAACTTATAAGACGGACTTTGAATTGGTACTCTCAAATAATGGTACGGCTTTGAATGATTTTAGCAAAGTTTTATCGATTAAAAAACAACACAGTAGTGATCTTTGGCAGGAAGAAACGATCATAATAGGTAAGATTGGGGGAGATATTAATTTGGCTTGGCATATAACTTCGGATAAAGGTTATGCCGCATTATATTTAGATAATGTTTTTCTCGAAGAAATAAAAGGCTGTGCTGAACCTCTTAACTTAGATGTTAAAGATGAGAAAGTAAACGAGGTAACCCTTGTATGGGAGGATCAGTTTGGCAGTAATTGGGAATATGTATTGCAGAAATCTGGAGGAAAAACACCCAATGGTATAGGAACTGCTACAAATACAAAGGAAAATACCGTTTCAAAGGATTTTTTAGGCAAGCATCTTGAATCGAATACCGAATACGAATATTACGTACGTACGGTTTGTGGAAATGGCGATTTTAGCATTTGGTCAGGGCCTTTTGTTTTTAGGACGGCTTGTGAGGTTTTTTCGATGCCGTTTTGGGAAGGTTTTAATTCGGATTCGAAGTTACTGTCGTGTTGGACTATCGTTGATGAAAACAAGGATGCAACGGCGCCCACAATTAGCAATATATGGCACAGTAATAACATAGGAGCATACGAGGGCAATGCGGCGATGTATTTCTATGGCAATAGTCTAGATAATGCCAAATTGCCTCATAACGATTGGTTAATATCTCCGAGAATCAAAATGGACAGTAAAAAAATATACCGTTTGAAATATCATTTCAAGGTTGCAGCTGTTTTGAATATGGATTACGAATTTGAAGTATTGTTGTCGAATTCGGGATTGGATAACAAGCAATTTACAAAGTCGGTTGTTGCAAAGAAGAAATACAATCCGAGTATAGAGTGGCAGCAAGAATATGTTTTTATCAGCGGGGTTAGTGGTGATGTTAATTTAGCATGGCATGTTACTTCACCGACAAAAGGTGTTTATCTAACTGTCGACAATGTGTTTGTAGAAGAAGTATTTGGGTGTCCTGAGCCTATAAAATTAACGGCCAAAAATATAGAAACCAAAAAGGCAACAGTCTCTTGGACGGATGATTTTATGGCTAATTCTTGGGAGTACTACATACAAGAAGAAGGGAAGGGAATTCCGAAGGGAACCGGTACTGCGACAGTTTTAAAGGAAAATACGGTTAGCGTAGAGCAATCGGGGAAAATTTTAGAAGCCAATACCGATTATGAGTTTTATGTGCGTACGATATGTGGTGATGGTAGCTATAGTATATGGTCAGGTCCGTTTAAGTTCGTTACGAGTTGTACTGCTTACAAGGCTCCGTTTTGGGAGGGATTCAATACCACTTCCAAGTCTATGAGATGTTGGACTTTATTAGATAAAAGCGGTATTGAAGTTCCACAAGGAACCAATTGGAAAACCAATAGCAATGCGTATGAGGGCAATCAAAGCATGAGTTTTTACTTATACGATGGTAAGAAAGAGCCTTTCAACGATTGGTTAATTTCACCAACCATTACTTTAGATGGAGGTATGTATGTGCTTAAATATCGATATAAAACGACGACGACTTTGACTTTTAATAATGAATTTGAAGTCCTTTTATCAATGACTGGTAAAGAGATTACTAAGTTTAATACCTCTCTTTTAAGTTCTCAGAATTATCGGGTAGGTGAGTATGTGGAAGAAGTCTTATTTTTTAATGGAGTAAATGGAGATATAAATATTGCATGGCATATAAAGTCACAAAATACCACTTCATCTTATTTCTTTTTGGATGATGTAAATTTAAAGAAGGTGGAAACATGCCCAGAGCCATATGCTGTAAAAATAAGCAATCAAACCAGCAACAGTTTTGATTTGGAGTGGCAACAATTAGGAGGTGTTACAAACTGGGAAGTCCTAGTAGTTGATTTAGCAGGGACGGTTAATTCGTCGGTTGTTAAAAGTGCCGTGGTCAGCGACAATCCAAAAACCACAATTAGTGGATTAGATGCGAGTAAGGGATATACCGTTTATGTGCGTGCACAATGTACTGATGTTAAATCCAATAGTGATTGGTCAACAGCTGTCAATGCGGGAACAAAAATTGGTATAGAGGACAACTGTGATGGTGCCTTAAATATACCGGTTAATGCATCGATCATTTGTGACAGCACGGCTTCGGGATCTTTATTTGGAATTACTAAATCAACCGTGTTATTACCAAATTGTACCAATGCGGGAAAACTCGTTAAAGATATTTGGTTTGAATTTACAGCTGCCTCAAAAATACATTTATTGACATTGACTAGTTTGGTAAGTATTTCAGGTGTAAGTGGTGCGCCAGAGCTTTATGCAGTTTTATATGACCAGCCTTGCCAATCGTTAACCGCAAATTCTGTTTTGTGTTTTAGCCTGACCTCAAGCAACAATACTAAGGTATTGTCAAATCTGGTTGTAGGGAGAAAGTATTATTTGCGTTTAGGGGTACCCGAAACAACGGTATCTGATTTTGTATTTAAACTGTGTTTAACAACATCAGCAACATCGGGTCTGGAAGTGAGTCCGAGTGGAATTAAGTACAGTATTGAAGAATTGGTTAAGGATGTTTTTGTAAAGTCGAATTGCGATTTGGTCACTAATGTAAAATATCAAAATGGGGATGGAAACAGCAAGGCGATGAGTTATAATACCTTTGGTTATTTCAACAAAGCAGGATCTGATTTCCCGTTTAAGGAAGGAATTGTATTGTCGACCAATAATGTAGAATATGTACCAGGGCCTTATTTAGGCTATAATGATTTTCGTGGAGACAATAACCAAAGGTGGCTAGGCGATAAAGACATTAATGATGCTATCCAAGATGCTGGTGGCGGGCCTTATCAGGAGAAAAGGGTGACTCAGGTGGAATTTGATTTTATCCCAATTAAAAAAGAGTTGAAATTTGATTATTTGTTTGCATCAAACAGTTATCATAAACTTTGTGGAGAGGTTTGTAACACCGGAGCCTTATTTGCAGCTTGGTTAGTAGATTCTACAACGGGAGAAGGTCAAAATTTGGCTAAGATTTCAGGTACCAATACACCAATTGCTATTAATACGGTTAAGGATGCTGCCAAGTCGGGTATAACATGCGGTAGTTCGCATCCCGAATCTTTTTGGAAGTATTACGATCACTTTGATAGTCCAATCGAGGCAGCTATAGATTTTGTTGGCTTGACTACGGCGATGAGTTCTGATATGATCGAAGTTATTCCAGGGCGAAAATACCATATCAAATTGGCTGTCATAGACTTTTGTACTACTACGAGTCATACATCGGCCGTATTTTTTAACGCGGGAAGTTTTGACTTAGGAGAACTAGACTTGGGGGTTGATATGCTCGTCGATAGTGGTAATGCCCTGTGTGATGGGGAATCAAAAATTCTTAATTCAGGTTTGGGTTCAGAAGATATTACCATACAATGGTACAGGAACGGTACTTTGATCCCTGACGCGAATCAGGCCGATTTGGAAGTCAAGGAATCCGGTGAATATAAAGTGGTAGGTAAATATGAGTCGATTAATTGCGAGGTGATGGGAACGATTAAAGTTGAGGTATATCCGCCGATTTCATCTGTGATCCAGGCACCTGTTAATTTAAAGGTTTGCCGCAATGCTTTAGGTTCGATAAAATTTGATTTGACCGAAGTCGAATCTGGTATGCTCATTAACCAAGATGGCAGTAACTATCAATTTATATATTATAAGTCTAGGGCAGATGCAGAAGCGTCAATTAATGCTATTACTGATCCTAAAAATTATCAAATAACAGTTTCTGAAACCGAAGAAATTTTGTATATTAATGTAAAGGATATCCATACTACTTGTTCAGAAATTTTTAGTTGGATCATAGAGCCAATAGCGGGATCTATCCCTACAAAGCGAGAAAACGAAGTAGTGTGTGCCAGTTATGCCTTTCCAAAATTGGAAAGTGACCAGTTTTATTATAGCGGTACTGCTAGAAGCGGTATTTCTTACAAAGCAGGCGATGTATTAAATATTCCGGGACTTTATACCATTTATGTATTTCAGGACAATGGAGGTGGTTGTTATGAAGAAATATCATATCGAGTAACCGTTACTGCTGTAGTCGAAGCTGTAGTTTTGGAGAATGTTAATTATGAATGTCAGTTGTATACATTGGTATCCCTACCCAAGTATAATAAATACTTTACACAAAGCGGTGGTCAAGGTTTAGAATTGGCAGCAGGTAGTGTTGTTCGGAAAGCTCAGACTGTATATATATATGCCTCGTCTGATGACGGTTTGTGCACTGATGAACATAGTTTTGAAGTCAGCTACACCGATTGTCCAATTCAGAAAGGTATTTCTCCTAATGACGATGGTTTGAATGATCGTTTTGATTTGTCTCAACACGGTGTTACAAGTATGAAAATCTACAACCGATATGGTGTCGAAGTTTATGTTTTTGAGGGCGAATATATCGCTCAGTGGTACGGACAAGGGAAAGCGGATAAGCTTTTACCAGATGGCACGTATTACTATGTAGTGATTGCGCATGGTAAAACCAAAACGGGTTGGGTGCAAATCAATCGGTAATAAAGAGACGGCAAGGCCGATCTAATGATTTGTAATACAGCCATAATGGGTGCTAATGGGCATAGCCGCGCATCTATACATCGAGAAATGGGCAGCGACAAAGCTGTCTATCATTTGTCTATTGAATTAAATTGGTTAATTGGAATGGGGTAATTAGTTTAGCGGCAATAACTAATTATCATCCATAATGAAATTCAGGATAACATTTTTATCGGGTATAGTCGCGATATTATTTAGCTGTTTGCTCTTTGCAAATAGCGGTTTTAACGTGATATATAATTCCAGTTTTAAGGCGACTTGTAGTGCAGTTGCACTTCCATTTACCGAAGGATTTAATACCAGCTCACCAACCTTTGATTGTTGGACAACTATCGATGGAAATACCGATCAGTTACCCACAGGAAATAATGCTTGGAGGCAATTTATCAATACACCTTATGAGGGTGATCGCTCCATGTATTTTGTTGGAAATAATGTGAATGTAAACCACGATGACTGGTTGATTTCTCCTCCAGTTACCATGAATGGAGAAGTCTTCGCTATTACCTATTATTATAAAACGGGGGCTTCAGGTGAAAATGAATTCGAATTATTGCTGTCAGAAGACGGTATTAACCCAAGCGATTTTACGACTGTTTTGGAGACCAATATCAAATCTAATTTGCTTACTTATACAAAAAAGACCACCTATGTCAGTAATATCGTGGGTGAGATAAATATCGCTTGGCATGTTATGGGAAAGGGATCAGCGACCTTATTTGTTGACGCAGTTACTATCACAAAAGTAGATTGTATAGGACCGAATGACAGTATAACTATTGTAGGGTTGGAAAAGGATAAGGCAACGTTGTCTTGGACAGATTCCAATAACAGTTCTTGGGAGTATTATGTTCAACCTATGGGTGCAGGACTCGCTCCAATAGGTAGTGGTACCGTTTCAAAAGCCACTTCGGTGACCATTCTAAAAACTTCGGGTGTTGGTGGTGCTAATTTACAACCGAATACCTCTTATGATTTCTTTGTTCGCTCGAGTTGTGGAACGGGTAAAAACAGTCTTTGGCTAGGTCCATTTGTTTTTAAGACACCTTGTGATGCCACGGGTTTGCCTTTTGCTGAAGGTTTTAATACCGGCTCCAAAACCTTAGGATGTTGGACTATTATAGATCAAAACAAAGATGCCGCGAGCAATGTAGGCAATAATATCTGGTATCCTTATGGGAGCGGTGCTTTTGAAGGCGATAAAGCCATGTATTTTAACGGTTCAACGAATAGACCTAAACACGATGATTGGTTGATTTCACCAACTTTTAAATTAGACGCAACCAAATTATATCGATTAAAATATCATGTTAAAAGTACGGCTTCAACTAAGAATGATTTTGAAGTTCTGTTGTCCAATAAGGGAATAGCAATAAGCGATTTTACCAAAACGATCTCGACCGATCGAGGACATCTTAGCAGTGAGTGGACCCAGCGAATAGCTATTGTTGGAGGCATGGCAGGAAATATAAATATTGCTTGGCATGTAACTACGGCAAGTCCGATGACGACTTTGTATATCGATAACGTATCGTTTGAAGAAGTGGTAGGTTGTGCCGAACCAATGAATTTAGGCGTTAAAGATGAAAAGGATTCTAGTGCCACCCTATATTGGAGTGATGATTTTGGACAGGCATGGGAGTATGTGGTGCAAGACACTGGAGAAAAAGCACCGACAGCCAACGGAATTGCAACCACTCAAAAGGAAAATACGGTTAACCAAACTCAAAAGGGAAATAATTTAAAACCCAATTCGGAATATGAGTTGTATACCCGTACGGTTTGCGGGGATGGAACTTATAGTATATGGTCGGGGCCTTTTAAGTTTAGAACGGCTTGTGGGGTACTGAAAACCCCTTTTTGGGAAGGTTTTAATTCGGGAGCGGCGTCAATATACTGTTGGACGATCATCGATGAAAATGCAGATGCCGTTTCGCCGACTGGGGCTAACATTTGGAAGACAGCAACGACGAGATATGAAGGTAGTCAGGCCATGTATTTTATAGGAGCCAATAATAATGTGTCGCAAAGACCGCATAACGATTGGTTGATTTCACCGGCCATCAAATTTGATTCGGGAAAAATGTATCGATTGAAATACCACTACAGAACAGCAGCAGCAACTACAAATGATTATGAATTTGAAGTGTTGTTGTCAAGTACAGGAATAGATACTAAAAAATTTAATACGGTCGTTGTTGCAAAAGCCAAATATGCTCCAAGTGATCAATGGAAAGAAGCATATGTCTATATCTCTAATGTGAGTGGTGAAATCCATATGGCTTGGCATGTGACCTCAACAACGGCAGCTACAAATTTATATATAGACAATGTCTTTGTCGAAGAGGTTACGGGCTGTCCTGAACCTTTAAATTTAGGAATTAAAGACCTCGAAGCTCAAAAGGTAAGTCTTTTGTGGTCGGATGATTTTGGTGCTACTAATTGGGAGTACTATGTTCAAGAGCGCGGCAAGGGAATTCCTAAAGCTAGTGGAACGGCAACGATGATGAAAGTGAATACAGTAAGTTCCGAACAGTCTGGCAAATCTTTGGAGCCGAATGTAGACTATGAGTTTTATGTGCGAACACTATGTCCTACGGGAGGACAAAGTATATGGCAAGGCCCGTTTGTTTTTACGACGCTTTGCGGTGTGTATGCCAGTCCATTTTGGGAAGGTTTTAATAAAGACTCTAAAACAGCTCGTTGTTGGACTATAGTCGATAAAAAAGGTGAGGTCGTACCCGTAGGAACTAATTGGAAGTTTAACAGCGGTGCGTATGAAGGAAATCAAGCCTTGTATTTTTATGTGAATGATTCGAAGAAGGAACCGATGAATGATTGGTTGATCACTCCTAAAATCACTTTAGACGGGGGGACTTATGTGTTGAAATATCATTATAAAACTTCAGCTTCTACAACCTATAACAATGAATTTGAAGTGTTGTTATCCACTCAGGGTATCGATCCTTCGAATTTTACGACTACGGTGTTGAGTTCAAAAAACTACCGTGTTGGAAATTATGTGGAACAGGTTGTATTCATCAATGGTATAAAAGGCGATGTCAATTTGGCATGGCACGTAAAATCAGAAAACACGGCTTTTTCGTATTTATATTTGGATCATGTGAGTATAAATAAAGCGCAGGGGTGTGAAGAACCGTATTATGTTACAACTTCAAACATTACTACATCGAGTATGGATGTAGAATGGCAGCAGAATGGCGGGATTACAAATTGGGAGGTTATCGTTGTCGGTTATGCGGACGATGAAAAAGATGTACCGATCAAGACGCAAAAAGTGTCAGGTAATCCAAAAACGACAATTAACGGATTAGATGCTGGTAAGGCCTATAAAATTTATGTTCGTGCTCAATGTGAAGACGGAAAAACCTATGGAAATTGGTCTACAGCCTATGCAACAGCTACTCAGGTTGGAGGAAATGACAACTGTAGCGGTGCAATTAATATACCAGTCAATGACGATTTAGAATGTATTAAAACCGTGTCAGGAACTTTATTGGAAGCGACTGTTTCTACTACGGTCGTTCCGACATGTAATTCAAATAATATTGCCAAAGATGTGTGGTTTGAGTTTACGGCTACTGCAACATCACATATGTTGCATTTGACGGATTTAAAGAGCATCTCTGATAGCGAGCCTTTACCTTATGTGTACGCCACATTATACGATCAACCTTGCGGTTCGATCACTGCCAATACGTTTGCTTCAGATTGCTTTAGTTTCTTTCCAAACTCCAGCGAAAAGATGTTTTTGAATTTGATACCCGGCCAAAAGTATTACCTGAGGTTAGGGGTTTCTCCAACGAATAAAGTCTATGATTTTATTTTTAATCTTTGTATAACTACTTCAAAGAACGGAGCCATTGAGGTGAGCCCGAGTGGTGAAAAATATACGGTTGAAGAATTGGTTAAAGACATTTTAGTAAAGTCAAATTGTGATGTAGTATCCAATGTGCATTATCAGGTTGGCGATGGAAGTGTAGAAGCTCAAAAGATCAATACCATCGGTTACTTTAATAAAAAGAATTCGATATTTCCTTTTGATGAGGGAATAGTCTTGTCGACTAGTGAAGTAAAATATGTACCAGGACCACATATAGGTGCCAATAGTTTTAGAGGGACGAATAAAAATCGTTGGGTTGGAGATAAAGACATTAACGATGCCATTTTGGATGCTGGTGGCGGTCCTTTACCCGATAAAAGAGTTACTCAAATTGAATTTGATTTTGTTCCGATTAAAGACAGCATCAAATTTGAATATCTATTTGCTTCGAATAGTTATATCATCAATTGTATGCATATTTGTGATACGGGAGCATTGTTTGCTGCCTGGCTGATTGATTCGACTACTGGAGAAGGACAAAATTTAGCGAAACTACCCGGCACCAATACTTCTATTGCTTTAAACAATATCCGCGATGCTAGTAAATCCGGTATTTCTTGCAGTAGTGCGAATCCAGAGTATTATTGGAAGCATTATGCCAATAATCAAGACAGTCCGATTGCAGCTCCAATTGATTTTGTCGGTATGACCGTACCGATGGAATCAGAAACAGTAAAGGTGGTGCCTGGTCGTAAATACCACATCAAATTGGCTGTGATGGATTTTTGTACCAATGTAGCGCATACTTCTGCGGTATTTTTTAACGCATCAAGTTTTGATATAGGTACTCTAGATTTGGGTGCAGATCTTCTTGTAGAAAACGGTACAGCACTTTGTAGTGGTGCTTCTAGTGTTATTAAATCTGGATTGGGAACCGAAGACAATACGATCCAATGGTATAAAGATGAGGAAATGATTCCCGGAGCCAATTTACCGGATTTAGAGGTTTTCGAATCTGGTGTTTACAAGGTAGTATGCCATTATGGGGCTTTTAATTGTGAAGTTAATGGCAGTGTAAAGGTGGAAGTTTATCCGGCTATTTCGACCGTTGTAGCATCTCCAAAACCGGTATCATTCTGTAGAAGCTCATTAGAGCTAGTATCTATAAACCTGACCGAGGGAGAACCAGACATGTTTTCGAAAGTAGATCGAAATAATTATAAGGTCATCTATTATCAAACGCAAGAAGATGCTCAATCTAAGGAGAATTCTATTGCGCAACCGACAAATTATCTTTTTAAGCCCGATGGTAAAGATGTAATGATTTATTTGTTAATCGAAGATATTAGAACGGGTTGTAGTGAAATTTTTGAGCTGACTTTAAAAGCGACTGAGGGAAGTATACCAACGGCTTTTGATAATGTAACTGTATGTGATGTATATACATTTCCAGATTTAGAACCCAATCAACGTTATTATTTAGAATCTGGAGCAAGTGGTAAGGAATATAAAGCAGGGGAAAACTTGAATATTACAGGTAAACATACCATTTATATATTACAGCAAAATACAGAAGAGGGATGTTATGAGGAGAGTACGTATGAGGTAACGATCACAGCAGCCGTTCAAGCAGATGTATATGAAGACTTGGTTTTAAGCTGTACCGTGCATCAATTGGCACCGCTATCGCCGTTCAATAAATACTATACAGAAGCTGATGGGAAGGGCGAGGAACTGGCTGTAGGTAGCTTGATTCCTTTTGGACGAGTGATTTACATTTATGCCGCGTCAGCGGATGGACTCTGTACCGATCAAAGCAACTATACAGTTACTTATGAAGAGTGTCCAATTCCAAAAGGTATTTCGCCTAATGGAGATGGTTTAAACGATCGTTTTGATTTGTCTCAACACGGGGCAACGAGTTTGACTATATACAACCGTTATGGTGTTGAGGTATATAATTACGAAGGCAATTATACCAATCAATGGTTTGGACAGGGAACTAAAGGAAATATATTGCCTGACGGGACTTATTATTATGTGGTAGTATCTCATCATAAAACGAGAACCGGTTGGGTTCAGATCAATAAATAAAAAAAGATAACAACTATGAAAAAAATCAGTATCGTAGCATTTACCGTGTTTTGTTGTCTGGGTGGGGTTTTTGCACAGCAAGCACCTCATTACACCCAATACATGTACAATATGAGTGTGGTTAACCCCGCTTATGCAGGATCTCAGGAGTCGTTATCGATGGGCTTGTTATACCGCCAGCAATGGGCGGGTCTTGATGGAGCTCCTCAAACGGGAACCTTGTTTGGACATACTCGTGTCGGTAAGAAAGTGGGATTGGGCCTTTCGGTGATCAGCGATAAAATCGGACCGGTTAAAGAAAATAATATCTATGGAGACTTTTCTTATACCTTAGATTTGGGAGGTGAGCATAAATTAGCTCTAGGACTTAAAGCGGGAGTAACGCTGCACGATATTGGTTTGTTTTCTGATATAGGCAGTGAAAGTTATATGGATGCCAATGATCCGTCTTTTGCAGAAGATTCTAAAAGTACGCTTTTCAACATAGGTGCAGGAGCTTTTTATTATACTCAAAACTATTATGTGGGGTTGGGTGTGCCCAATATGTTAAAGGGACGTTATTTGGACTATGAAGGTAAAAAGTACGGTAGTCAAGTGATGCACGCCTTTTTGACTGGAGGCTATGTATTTGAATTGAATCGCGATTTTAAGTTGAAACCGTATTTTATGGTTAAATATGCAACGGATGCACCGGTATCAGCAGATATATCGGTAAACCTAATGTATATCAACAAATTTGAAATTGGTGCAAACTATCGTATTGACGATGCTATCGGCGGTATGGTTAATTATAGAATCACGCCAAATCTACGGGTTGGATATGCTTATGATCATGTGATGTCCGATTTAAAGGTTAAAGGCAAAGCATCACACGAATTTATTTTGCTTTACGATATTTACTTCTCTAAAAGAGTATCGAGTTCGCCAAGGTATTTTTAATGTTTTTTTTCAGTGTAAGGTTGGTTAGTATTTTCTTTTGCTGAAATTGCCAAGGGGTTGTCCGATAAAGACAGCCCCTTTTTTTGGTTATTGTGGAAATCAATGAAACCGTTTTTTGAGTACATTAGGTCGTACATGGTATTAACAACCAAATCTTTTATAGCGATTGTATATACTTATCGAGATCTTGTGTACTGTCGAGATTTAATTTTTTTCTAATTCTATAACGACTCGTGATCAGGCTTTTGTGACTGATGTTCAGTAATGAGGCCATTTCTGTATTCGCCATATTTATTTTGATATATGCACAAATACGCAATTCACTTTTAGATACTTGAGGGAAGTTTATTTGAATGTAATTGAAAAAATCAGGATGCACTTTTTGAAACACTTTTTGAAATTGACTCCAGTCCTTATCGACATTGGTCATTCGATTAATGGAATGTTCCAATTGTTTAAGTACTTTGTCCGAACTTTGTGGTTCGTTTTTAGTGGTGATAATTTCTTTCATTTCAGTGACAAAGTTGTTTTTTGTAAGCATTTGGATGTTCAATGCTGTTAATTCCTTATGGAGTAATTCCAGCTCATTAGCATGCAATGTTTCTTGAATGCGTTTGAGTTCTTTTTCAATGGCTACTTTCTCTTCTAAGTTTTTGTTTTCCAATTGAGATATTCGCAGTGTTTTGCTTTTGTTTTTATACATATACCAGATTAAAACCGCCAGTACTATGGTAAGTAAGGTGATAAAACTATAGATATAGGTTCTGAATTTATGGTCTTGTTCGGTTATTTCTTGTTTATAAGCCTGTTCCTTTAGCAGATTTTCCCACCTTATTTTTTCTGTCTTCTGGGTGACAGCGGTTCCCTTCACCTGATCAATTAATTGATAAAATTCTTTTAGATATTCGTTGCTTTTTTGGAAATCACCTTGATTTTCCGAAATGCGAGCTAAGGAACTAAGAATAATCATTTTGGTTCTTAGGGAGTCAGCAGTGCCGATTTTTTTTATTTGATCATAGTATGCAAGACTCTTATCATATTCCTTTAAGGCTTCATAGGTCAAACCGTAATTGCACAAAATAGTGGTTTGTAAATCCAGCGATTCAATGGCAAGCGCCATCGGATAAGCTTTATCTAGATATTCAATAGCCCGAGTATATTGTTTCTTATTCAGTTCTAGGATACTTAAAGTATTTAAATTGCTGACGATGGTTAGGGTGTCCTTAATTTCTTCGGACAGTTTTATCGATTTTTGCAAATAATCAATAGTCAAATTTTCTTCTCTCTTTATGTAGGATAGGTTGGCCATATTGGTGTAGAAAGAGGCCTGTCCTTTTTTGATGTCTAAAGCTACATAGATATCATGCGCTAAATTACTGTAATGTTTAGTTTGGTCTAAGTCTTCCAAATAAAAGTAAACACCGGCCATTCCGATATAAATATCGGCCATACTTTCACTTTGAGGTTGATCGTAAATCAAGTTCATCGCATTCGTAAAATGTTCTAAGCTCTTTACATAGTCGCTGCTTTTTAAATAGAATTTACCTGCGGTTTTATTGATTTGAAGGAGTAAAGGTACATCGTGACTCTTTTCTGCATTTTGGATGCTTTTTGTTAAATATAAAGAAACACTATCTAGTTGCTCGCGCTTTATATCCAATTTTAGTTTATAAAAATAGTAGTAGGCCGAATCTTCCGTTTGAGTAGAAGTTTTTAACGTTTGTTCCAATGCTTTAATCTTAGTTTCTACGATTCCTCTATCAGTATTTAATAGTGAATCGAGCTCCTTATAACCAAAGCGTTCTTTAGCAAAAGATGGAGTCTTTTCCCTTTTAGTGGTATAAACCAGGAAGCAGGTTAAGCCAGTGGCAAGGCATAGAATTATAAGGATAATTTTGTATTTCTTTAATTTTTTTTTCATTGTAATGGAAAGGGGATTTAGCATTAATTGGATAACTAAATCGAAATTTTTTAGAATAGAGTTGAAACTTATCGAGTTAAATTACTATTTATTTGTATGATAGTTGACTTTAAGGAAGATCTATTGTTTTGTATTATTCCTATCGGATTATGGTTTTTAGTGAATTTATAATTGAGTTTAGTTTGCTGATATTTTTGTTTATTAACTTTTAATTAAGATATTTCTTTAGGTTTAAAAATAGACCATTCTGTTCTTAATTTAAAATTATCGATTTTAATATTTTGAAGGATAATTTTTAATTTCCTGTATTACAGTTTTTTATGTTATTTTTTGATTTGTGTTGTCTATCATTAGTCTATCTGTAAATATACAGTCAAAAGTTTATATACGTTATTTTTGAGTTTGTCTAATTTAATTTTAACCAACATTTAACTTATGAGATTTAAACGTACTTTTAGTTTAGTAGGCTTGACCTTACTGATTGGTTTAGGGATGTATGCTGGAAATGATTTAATAAGATTATCCAGTTTAAATCTTCCGTTTTTCCAGGACAGATTGCAGCAACATTTTGAAAGGGTAATCGAGCGTAGCGATTTCTCATTTTTAGAGCTGAATGAAAATAAGGTTAATCAACCAGCGGCGGACATTATTACTAATTGCCCGACGATTGCATTGCCTTTGATTGAGGATTTTGAGAAGGATTCGAAAACTTTGAATTGCTGGTCTATCTTAGATCAAAATAAGGATGGTATTCCAACTTCAAATCAGTGGCAATTGTATAATTCGGCTGCATTTGCTTATAATGGTTTGAATAGTTACTATTTCTTAGGGACTGCAACAGTCAATATCCATAATGATTGGCTGGTGTCTCCATCGATTGCTATGGATGATAGCAGTATTTATAAACTGAGTTATTATTATAGGACCCATGCGAGTTATAATAATGAAATAGAGGTAGCCTTATCGATTACAGGGGTTGATCCGCTGTCATTCACTACGATTTTAGATAAGAAAGCCATTTATAAAAATGGTAATTATAAAAAGAAAACAATTTATATTACCAATGTAAAAGGGGAGGCGCGTATTGGCTGGCACATCACGTCGTCTGGTAGTACAGCGGTTTACTTGGATCAGATTTCACTTGAAAAGGTGGATTGCATAGGACCCAATGAGGATATAAAACTTTCGGATTTAGGTACAAATCAAGTGCGATTTGACTGGCAGGATACGGTAAATAACCAATGGGAGGTTTTTGTAAAGGATGCGGGATTTGGTGCACCGGTTGGAAGCGGTGTATTACTAAATACTACCAATACTATAATTACTAAAGTCAATGGAAGTGGAGCAAATTTACAAGCAGACACCGAATATGAATTTTATATTCGTTCTCGATGTGGTACCAATAAGACTAGTCCTTGGATCGGACCTATTCTATTTAAAACTTTATGTACAGATTTTAGTGTACCATTTTGGGAAGGCTTTAATTTGGATTCGAAAACCTACTCGTGTTGGTCGTTAGTAGATCATAATGGAGATTTTGCTAAACCACTGATACGCAATATCTGGCAACAATACGGTTTTGGGCAGTTCGAAGGAGATCGTGGTATGTATTTTTTTGGAAATGATGCCACAACTGTTAAAAGCCCTCATGATGATTGGATGATTTCCCCTACTTTTAAATTGGATAAGACAAAACTATATCGTTTAAGATATCATTATAAATCGAGTATCGTTGATAAGAATGATTTTAAGCTTTTATTATCGACAACGGGAGTCGATTTAACCGACTTTAATCAGATTTTAATTGATAAAAAACAACATAGCGATGCCAATTGGAGTGAGGAAACCGCTATTATTGGGAATACTGGTGGTATGGTTAATTTTGCGTGGCAGGTTAGTACGGGGAGTTTATCAAGTACCTTATATATTGACAACTTCTTTCTTGAGGAGGTTGTTGGTTGTCCGGAACCTACGCAATTAGGTACTAAGGACGAGAGCGAAAATGGGGTAACCATTATCTGGAACGAAAACTTCGGAAAGGACTGGGAGTATAGCGTTCAAGAGAAAGTGGGAATTAGTCCGAAAACGGGAACACCCACTACTAAAAAGGAGGCTATTATAACTCAGGATAAAAATGGTGTAAAATTGAAACCCAATACATTTTATGAGTTTTATGTTCGTACTCGTTGTTTAGATGGCAGTTATAGTGCTTGGGCTGGACCATTTGTATTTAAGACGGTCTGTGGCATTTTTTCGACTACTCCATATTTTGAAAATTTTAATACCGACTCAAAGACTTTAAACTGTTGGACGGTTTTAGATCAGAATAAGGATGCTATTTCTCCAGTGGGAAATAATTTATGGCGACCATTCGGAGGTACTGATTTTCCAGGATCGCAAAGCATGCGTTTTTTTGGTGATGCAGCTAAAGTCCATGATGATTGGTTAATATCTCCACGCTTGACGTTTAAAGCAAATACCGTTTACCGATTTAGATACAAATATAAAACCGATACCAATAGTGAAGCTAATTTTGAAGTATTAGCCTCCAATAGCGGTATACAACCCAGTGATTTTAAAAGAGAAATTGTAAAAGATGCTTTTTATAAAAGCGGCGTGTTTTCAGAGCATAAGTCATTTATCACAGGTTTATCAGGAACAGTGAATTTGGCTTGGCATAGCAGTGGACCGGGGTTTAAAATAGTTTTTATCGACGATGTTTTTGTTGAAGAAGTCGTCAACTGTCCCGAGCCTTTGGTTTTGGGTGCAAAAGATTTTGCAATAAATCAGGCTACAATTTACTGGACAGATGATTTTGCCGCAAACCAATGGGAATATTATGTTCAAGAAATAGGAGGAGGAACTCCAAAAGGAAATGGTACATCAACTACTACCAAAGAGAATACCGTTACCAAAGAACAATCAGGGGGGACTCTAAAACCCAATACCGACTATGAGTTTTACGTGCGAACTGTTTGCAGTAACGGAACTTTTAGTATTTGGTCTGGCCCTTTTAGCTTTGCAACGCAATGCGATTTATATCAGACGCCATTTTGGGAAAGTTTTAATAGCAATTCTAAAACGGCAAGATGTTGGGTAAGCGTCGATAGTAATAATGATGCTAATGCAAGTAGCGGTTCTTGGCGTTCCATGACAACCAATGCATTTGAGGGAAATGCAGGAATGGGTTTTATCGGTTTTGGCAATAATGACGATTGGTTAATTTCTCCGACTATTGATTTGGATGGAGGGATGTATGTCTTAAAATATCATTATAAGACAAATTCGGAGTTTGAGGTTTTGCTGTCACTAAATGGTATAGATACCAAGGAGTTTACTAAAAATCTGGTATCCAAAAAAACGTACAACAATGCAACTACTTTTATGGAAGAGGTTGTGTTTATCAGTGGAGTTAAAGGGAAAGTCAATATTGCTTGGCATGCCTCCAGCAAGACTTCAACGACTATATATGTCGATAATATTCACCTTTATAAAGTAGATACCTGTCCAGAACCTTATGGTGTTAAAACGAGTCATGTTGGTACAAGCAGTGTGGATGTGGAGTGGAAACAAGATGGAGGTATTTCAAACTGGGAGGTGATTGTTGTGGAGTACGGACAAAATGCCAGCGCAACACCAACTAAAACTTTAAATATAACAGGTAAACCCGAAGCGACGATTACAGGATTGGATCCCGGTAAAGGATTTACAATTTTCATACGCGTCAAATGTTTAGATGGCAAGTCATTCAGTGATTGGTCGACCCCAACTACCATTGGAACTATTGTCGATCAAAACAATAACTGTGATGGTGCGATTCCCATTCCAGTCAATCCGTTAGACAGCTGTGAATTTATGGCTTCGGCAGATTTTAATGATACGAAAGCATCTGCAAAACCAGAACCCGTTTGCGGTTCCGTGGCTTTAAAAAAAGACATCTGGTTTTTATTTGTAGCCTCGGACAAAACGCATATTTTAGAGCTTAAAAATTGGTTGAATTTAGTAGACACCACGGTACCGGTTTTGTTTGGATCCCTATACGACCAACCGTGTAGCAGTATTAATAATAATGCCTTGGAATGTTTTAATCTAACAGCAACGGTGACCAAGAAATTGTTTAAGAATTTGACGCTTGGTAAAACGTATTATATTCGTTTAGCCACCACAGTGGTTAGTTTAAAAGCTGTTTTCAATTTGTGTATCACAACTCCAAAGTATTTAGAGATCAGTCCAAGTGGTGTAAAGTATAGTGTTGAGGAGTTGGTTAAAAATGTATTGGTCAATTCCAATTGTAATTTGGTTTCCAATGTATCCAGTCAGAATGGTGACGGAGGAGCTAAGGCAATGGCCTATAATACCATTGGATATTTTAACAGAGGAAAGACAGACTTTCCTTTCGAAAAAGGCATCATACTGTCTACCAATGAGGTTGAATATGCTTATGGTCCTGCACAAGCGACGAGTCGTGATTTTAGAGGAAACAACGATGCAAGATGGGTTGGAGACAAGGATATTAATGATGCAATAAAAGCAGCCGGCGGGGCTCCTTCTGGTACGACGAATAAAAGAGTCACCCAATTGGAGTTTGATTTTGTCCCTATAGTCGATTCGATACAGTTTGAATATCTATTTGCGTCAAACAGTTATTATTCAGACTGTGCTAGTTTGGGATGCGCTGCTGGTGCGTTGTTTGCCGCTTGGTTAATAGATGAAACTACTGGAGAAGGGCAAAATTTAGCGAAAATTAAGGACACAGAACTCCCGATTGCATTGAACACGATTTTGAATCCGATAAAAACTGGTAAAATACAATGTCCTAGTTCTCATCCAGATCTATATTGGAAACATTACACCCCCAATCAAGACAATCCCTTTGAGGCTTATATCGATTTTGTAGGTTTGACGAGGGTAATGAAATCCAATAAAGTAGCTGTAGTACCCGGTCGAAAGTATCATATCAAATTGGCTGTGATTGATTTTTGTGCCATAGTTTCACATTCTTCTGCAGTATTATTTAATGCAGGCAGTTTTAATCTCGGCGAGCTTAATCTGGGCGAGGATTTAACTATAGAGAATCAAACAGCCTTATGTGCTGAACAAGAAATTATATTGAAATCAGGCATTTCTACTTCAGGAGAATTGAAAACAGCGATCAGCTGGTATAAAGATGGTGTTTTATTAAATGGGATTAATACTCCAGACTTAGTTGTTTCAAAACCGGGATTGTATAAGGTTGTTGTCGATTATACGGATATCGACTGTCAAAGGTCAGATGAAATTTTGATAGAAGTATATCCGCTGATTTCCAGTTTATTCAAAGCACCTAAACCAATAGCGGTCTGTAGAAATTCTTTTGAAAAGCAAATAGTGAATTTAGCTGCTGTAGAAGAGGAGATTTTTTTAACCGAAGATCGTAACTTTTATACTGTAAGCTACCATTTAACGGCTGTCGATGCGGAGTCTGGTGATAACCCTATTTCAACGGATTATGAATTGATCGGTTTACAAAATGTAATAATCTACATTCGACTCGTGGATACACGTATTGGCTGTCACGGAGTATTGACGCTTCCTGTCGTACTTGAAAAAGGTCCTGAACCGAGCAAACGAGAAGATGTCACCATTTGTTCTCGATATATATTTCCGGATTTAGAAGACCGTCAGTTTTATTTTGAAAAGACTGCTGGAGGCGGGCGGGAATACCAGGTAGGTGATGTATTAGATGTACCTGGACAACACAACGTATTTATACTGCAAAGGAATACTAACAAAGGCTGTTATGAAGAGATTTCTTATCAAGTCCATATCACAGAAAGGGTAGTTGCTGATGTATTCGAAGACCTTGTATTGGACTGTAAAACGCATCAATTAGCGCCTTTGTCTGTGAAAAACAAGTATTATACTCAATCTGGAGGTCAGGGAATTGAACTAGCGCAAGGCACTATCATAACTCAGTCTCAAAAGATTTATGTTTACGCTAGATCGAATGACGGTTTGTGTACCGATGAAAGCAGCTATACAGTGAGTTTTAATGATTGTCCGATTCCAAAGGGAATATCCCCGAATGGCGATGGCTCTAATGATCGTTTTGACTTGTCGGCGCATGGTGTAACGAGCTTGGTGATCTATAACCGTTATGGTGCTGAAGTATTTGCTTTTCAAGGTAGTTATACCGATCAGTGGAACGGGCAAAATCAAAAAGGTAATGGACTACCCGACGGTACTTATTATTATGTGATTGTTGCGCATGGAAAGACCAGAACGGGCTGGGTTCAAATCAATAAATAACACTTAGACGGATTTGTCTATTCGCTGATTCGCAATTTGAATTACTTTGTGTTATATATTTAAAAAAAATAGGCTGTCATAAACGACAGCCTATTTTTTTATAATGCAGGCAGTAATGCTTTTTTAAAAAGTGATTATTCGGACATGATACTCTTGATTAACTTTTTCATTTACTCTGATCTATGGAAATTAATCCGATACTTTTTTTTGAGCTTTTATTCCCAATTTTAGAGCTTTTATTCTGTTGAGCTTAAATTTTCTTTACCGCATTATCCTCCCTTTATCCTCCCTTTATCCTCCCAGTATCTACGAAGCATCTCTAGGGTATGGCTATATACTGTCTAAATCTACTTGTGCGTTAAGTAAATTCGATCTATAACAATATGGATAATTTGTCTATTTCGGACATTTTAAGGATTGCTGTGTTATAGTTTTTTAATAGAGTAGGTCACGTCCTAAAATCACCTTCTTTAATCAAGTGTTCGTTATAATCGTCAAAAGTGAAAATATTGAAACAATTCGAAAAGCTTAAAAAATTAGTTTTCGTTAAATCTGTTTGTTGTTGAGATGGATTAAAGAACGTTAAGATGAAATCGAGATTAATATACTTTTTATTACGAGTGAGTAGTCGACCCATTGGAAATAATATTATATTTAACTTCCTTATTGATGAACGGATATTGTCATTTTCAATACTGTCTACAAATGCTTAATTTTCAAAGTATTCAGCATGGTAATGGATGAAATCCTATGCGAAAGGAGTAATTTTAAAACAGATCATAATCGCCTAATAAACACAACAATGAAATCACTCTACCTTAAAGTTGCGCTTATTTTTTTTAGTTTTAGTCTGGTTTCCTGTGATCGGGACGATAATGATCTATACAAACATTACGAGAATCAAAATCACTCCGAAGAACTAAAAGGTTGGTGGCAACATATCGGTCAGGAAGATAATAAGCATCCCTTATATGAACACTTTACCGATTTTATGGTAACCACTTATGACTACAGTATTTACACAAATAAATACGATCAAAATATGGGCAGATATTGGTATAATGACGATACAAAAATTTACTATCTAACCATTGGCGACTATAAGTCAAAAGGGGAGGAAGACAGTTATAATTTTGTTTTAAATCCCACTAAAGATACTTTAAAGATTTATATGGAAGCAACACCCTATGTTTTTGTGAGGTCAACCGGATTGTAAATCTAATTCTGTGGGTTTAGTTATAGTTCTAACAGGCTAATTACCTATTTATTTTTAGCCTGTGGTCCACCTTACTGTATGCATATTAGCTTTCTATGTTTATTGCTGCATATTCTTTTGAACTCTAAAGGCTTTTAAACTCATTCCCTTATGTCTTTTAAAAAATTTATTGATATGGCTTTCATCAATAAATCCAAATTCACTAGCCAATTCATGGACCCGTATATCGCTAAATTGCAGTCGGTGTTCGATTAGTCTTATTCTATAGGATGAGATGTAGTGTTGTAACGATTCGTTGCATTGCTTTTGAAAATAACTACCGAGATATGTAGGCGAAAGACCGAATTTTGCTGCAATTACCGCAATTTTTAATAGAGGTGGATGGAATATGTTTGCCTGTATGTAAACGACTATTTTCAATATACGTATATCTCCAGCAGTTGATAACTGTTGCGGTTTACTTAAAGCAATATTTCTAGCCGCAATAACAAGTATCGCATTGACCAGATGTGTTATAAGGTCCTCTTTATACAAGCTGTCGTTGTCAATGGTCTGCCGTAGGTTATCTATCAGTAGATTGACCAAATGTTGATCATTTGGATTGGTGAGTAGAGAACCCGAAACATGAGAGGCATGATAGAGCAGACACTCGATGTGATCGATACTTTTCCATTGGTATTCTCTTATATAACTTTCTCCGAAGTGTATCACTATAAATTCACAACTGCTATCAAGATCAAAACCGTGGTAGTCTTTAGGTGTAATCAAAAAGAGGTTACCAGCCGCAAACGCAGTACTATTGCCATTCACTTGATAATAACCCGAACCAGAAATCACGTAAACCAATTCAAAAAAATTGAATTGTCGCTCCCGTAGGGGACAATGATCAACTTTTTCATAGTATACTTCAAGTGCTTGGTGTATGTTTTCTCTGGCCATAAGCACAAAGATACCGAAATTAGCTTTAAATGTACCTGTTTATGTTGAGTATTCCGGTATACTTTTGTCAGATATAATTGACACCCAAATTTATAAATCCCATTTAATGAAAAAAATAGTCGTAATCAACGGGCATCCTGATCCAGAAAGTTTTAATGCTGTGCTGGCTCAGTCGTATATTCAATCTGCCTTGGAATCTGGTTCTGAAGTGCGGTATATAGCTATTGGTACTTTAGATTTTAACCCCAATCTTCAATATGGCTATCGACAGCGTATGGAATTGGAACCGGACTTGCTGCAGGCATTGGAAGACCTACAATGGAGCGATCACCAAGTGTGGATTCATCCGTTGTGGTGGTTGGGTATGCCTGCGATTATGAAGGGCTTTTTTGATCGCTTATTTCTACCGGGATTGACTTTTAAAGTCAACAAAGGAGCGTCTACGACGGGTTTGTTACAAGCTAAAACGGCTCGGATTATTACTACAGCAGGAGATCTGTCTATCGATGTCTATGAAGAGATTTATAGATCAAGCGGCCTTGTGCAGTTGCAAAAGGGTATTTTGGAATACTGTGGTGTAAGCTCCTTTCAAAGCGATTTTATTGGTCCTTTGCACGAGTTAGACCATGAGGCAAGAAAAAGCTGGATTGAGCAAATGCAACAACTCGCTATATTCGATTCGGTATAGGATTGATTCTTCTAAACAGGATAATAAACAATCGATGCAAAAGCCTTGTTAGCCGCAACTTCTTAAAATTCGCGAACTTCGTCAAACCATTTATTGGCTGTTGCTACAGTTATTTCTAATTTAGAGGTTTCAACTAACTGATTAACTGCAGTTGCTGTGTCCTCTCGTTCAACAGTTTCTATATTGGGCAACGTATTTATCAGCTCTACCAGTTTAGTTATAGCTGTTTTTACTTCGTTTTCCGTTTTGGCTTTAGAAATTTCTTTTCCGGTTGTTTTGTATGCTTTTGTTGCAATTTTCGCGTTTTTACTTTCCCAATTTGTAAATGGAATTCCGTACTCTGTTGTAAACCAAATGGAACTTCTCAGTTTAGAAACAGAAGAGTAGTCCAAGTCTTTTTCTTTTGCTAGTTGCTTTAATTCTGTATTTAATCTTTTGCCTGTTATTTCGTCAATATTCCATCCGATAAAGGATTTTAAGTTTTTCCAAGAGTTTAAAGAAGGGAAATTTTCCAAGTTCGGAGCATATCTTATTCCCAAACGTTCCAAATCTAACAAATCACTTAATACATCGCCATGGATCATGTTGCCAGTTACATTCAAATTTTTTAGATTCGGAAACTGTAATAAGCTTTCACAATCCAAAGGCTGCCCTAATGGCGCCACTGTGATGTCCAGTGAAGTAATCGTTTCTAAATTTTTTAATGGAGGTAGTTTGTAGGCTAAAGCTGTTTTTCTATTATCCGTAAAGGGTGCCAAACTTAAGAATGGATTAGCCTGGTTCGATATAATTTCAAAATTCGCAAGATTGCCAGAAAGGTTCAGTTTCATCAAACCAAATCGGCTGTCACTGATTGGACTATCTAAAATAAGCTTTATCGGATGCACGGTTGCCTCAATAGAAAAATTTCGGATTTTTGAATTCCTGAGATCAACAGTAATGGGTGTATTAGGATGTAAAGAAAATTCCTCTATGGCTCTCGTTTTAGACCATTCAACAAAACTGAGATCATTGCCCCAATAATAGAAAAACCTCGGCCAATGTCCACCAGCTGGGGTCGAAAATTCATCGAAAGCATTCCAATTGATCGTTAAATTCTCTTCGACAAGAACATCGAATTTCTTTTTATCCATACCAACGAAGCCTATCGAAAAACTGCCTTGTCCCAGTGGAATTTTAAACAGGTGACTGTTAGTACTGGTTAACGAAATAGATATAGGATTTTCTCTGTCCATAGTAATTTTCTTGGTGAGCTTTCTGCTACGGTTTCTAGTATTGTGGAGCTTATGATCTTCGTAATCGATTACTTTATCTTAGAGCTAAAATTTCTTTAGAGTGATCAAGGTCATGTTTGTGCCTAACCTTACAAAAAAGGGTATGGTTTGTTCGTTAGTATCTAAAATTTGTTTAAGGTTTTGCATGAAGCCATTCGCTCTTATTTAATTCAAACCAATTGTGCTCGATTCCTTCATAATCAAAAGTTTCTAGTAGTTTTAAACCGCTTTTTAGCAAGACGTTTTTGGAACCTTTATTTTCGATGTGGCAGATGGCGTAAATTTTTTCTGTTTCCAAGTTTTTAAAAGCATATTCTACTAGGGCAACAGTGGTTTCAGTAGCAAGGCCCTTTCCCCAATAGCTTTCAATAAATCGGTACCCGATCTCATAAAAATTTTGGTGGTTATTCATCGGTTCTTTGATCAATTTAATACCCGACCAACCTATAAATTCCCCTGTAATTTTATCAATTACCGCCCAACGTCCAACGCCGTTTTCCTGGTACTGTTGCTGTACGAATTCAATGTATTTTCCCGCTTCTTCTCGCGTGCTTATTGGATTATTTCCCAAATAGGTATGAACAGCAGGATTACTATCTAATTCAAATAAACCATCTTCATCACTGGCTAACATCTCTCTTAAATACAGTCTTTCAGTTTCAATCTTGATATTCATGCTTTTTAGTTTTTTATGTTAGGTATGCTCAAAAATGAGGTACAATGGATTTACAGCTCAATCAAATTTCGGCAAAATTGGACGGAACGTTCCATTTAGTGAGAACACATCCAACACTGCGCGCCAACAGCTAAATTAAATAAAAAAAGCCAATACTGACAGTATTGACGGGTTTGTATGTGGAAAACACCGGTATTTGTAAACCAAGAAGTTTTGACGAATACTAGTTATGTGTAGTATTTTTTAATCATTTATCAATATTAAAAAACTCCTTCTTTTTTAGTATTTAAACAAAATTGCACATCCATAGGAATTATTATTAAGCACAATAGAGATATCATTTTTTAAAGGAATTTCAATATCATTACGCTTTTAATTTCTATACTGTTCGGACAAATTAGATGCATGAAAATTTAAAATAAAATTCAAAAGCACTGTTTTATTTTATGGTCAGAAGTATCGAGTTTTATAGTTAATATTACTGCTTGTATGGTGTATTTGTTTGTTGTCTAGTATTTTAACAAGTGTTTTTATGGAGAAAAAAAATATTTTTCTATCTTGTGTTGTGATTTTATAAACATCGTTTAAACAAATGTCTGATGTAGCTGTTGCAAAAGAAGTATTTATGGAATTGTATTTAATACGCAGTTATTTTGAGGCGGGCACTAATGGACGTCTTGAAATCGATGGGGAACTGATTTGCTATGCAATTGAGTTGCCTTGGAAGAATAATGAACGAAGGGTTTCCTGTATACCCGAAGGAAGGTATGCCTTGAGAAAGCGTTATAGTAATCGGTTTGATTGGCATCTGGAGGTTCTGGGTGTGGAGGGTAGAAGTTTTATACTGTTTCATCCTGCCAACGATGCTTTGAAAGAGTTGAACGGTTGTATTGCTCCGGTGAGTCAATTGAGTGGTGTGGGTAGGGGAACGGCTTCCAGAATGGCTTTTTCGAAATTAAAGGAATTGGTATATCCTAAATTAGAACAGTTGGAAGAGGTGTTTTTAGTTGTGGAATCCTAAAGGAAATAATGATGACTATATTGGATAGGGCTAAGAATTGAATAAATTTAAGATACTAGTCAATATAATCTGCTAATCGACATCAATTTGAATTCATCTATTGCGGTAATAGGTAAGCCTTTTCGTAATCGTCGTTCGTGATATCATAATAATATACGCCGTTTTCCAATTCAAAATCATCAGCTGAAGTGGACGATCCAATCGGGGATCTTTTATTTGTAAAACACAAATTGTCAATGCTGTTATCCGAGCATATATAGCCGCGATCGGTAGTGGTAAATTTGATCTTCATATATTTTAAATCAAAAGGACTTCCTATAAAACTATTGTTGACGTAACTCAAAGGCATCGTACTTTCCGTTGGCCGTAAGATTACATTAATCAAAGTGTCGTTTCTATCAGAGTTAGATAAGTCACCGGTGATGATTATCGATAGCGGTGCTACACTAGTGTTTCTAAAACTAATTTGTTGTTGATATAGTTTCTCCTCCTCGCTACAACCCAGGAATAACATAGCTGTCAAAATAAAAATAAAGCTGTTTTTCATCACTTTCGTACTATTTTAAATATAGTTGAGATAAAGGGTTAAATTCTTTTATGTTCTTTAGATTGGGTCAATGTAGGAATAAATAATATAGATTCCATGCTTTTATAAGAATAGTATAGCCTTTTTACAAACTTGTTCCTAAGAACGTCGTTAACAAGGAATATTTGATGCTATTTCTACTAAATAGATGCTGCGAATCTTATTCATCTTCTAAAATCAAGTAATATAGACAGAACCTATCAAATTGGAAGACAAACTTTTAGCGATTGAATTTTTTTATTTATTATTGTATATCTTTTCAAAATGACACCAATTGATCGAAATAGGTGGCACGGTTTGACCGAAATACCCACCCAACTATTAAAGTCTAATTAAGATGGTTAGATTTGAATAATAAAGCATGAATTTTAAACTTAAAATCTATAAATATGAATTTAGAAAACAACAAAAATGTAAAAGAAATTATCGATAATTTAAGAAATTGGCAAAAATTTAAAAACAATCCGCCTTTACTATTGGAGTTATTGAGCAAAGCCAGTTATTTTGAAATAGATAATTCAAGCTCGGAAGACGAATCAGCCTGCTATCATTTATACCCAGCTGTAGAGATAGAGGAAGATAGCGAGAAAAAACTTGAGGCTTACAGTCTTATTTTTTATATGATTTCTAAGAACAGAGATAATAAAGAATTTTTAGACAAGAATAAGGATCATATCGACCAATATATAAACAAGTTTCAGGTCATTAATCGTCATTTAAATGAGGATACCGAAATATCAAAGGAGGTTGCTGAAATTAGAAAAAAAAGATGGAGTCATGAAATTGAAAAATGGTTGTCTGAGAATGAAGTCTTTGAAGTTTTCGAAATACCAACAGGGGATTTTAAATTTAATGATGATCATGTAGTTATGCAAGGCCATTTTGGCATAAAGGATCGAAAAAGAGAAAAGATATTTACCACAAGGGGCTCCAACAAGTCCTTATCTTTCAAATTTATTATTGAGAAAATTTGATGATGATTTAGGACAATATTGTTTTGAGAATAAAATATACTAGACATGCAGATGATTTAGCTTTTTCTGGTGAAAAGATTGATAAAGAAAATTTAATTGTTTTTATTAAAGATAAAATTACTTTACTTAATCTTACATTGAATAAAGACAAGATAAATTACATGAAGCAAAACACTCAACAAATTATTTCTGGAGTGATTGTCAACAAAAAAATGCAACTACCAAAAGATAAAAGGAATGAGATTAGAAAAAACATGTACTATATAAATAAGTATGGCTTTCAATCTCATCTAGAAAAAATTAATAAAAAAAGAGATAATTATATTTTACATATTTTAGGTTTGGTTCAATATGGTCTTAATTTAAATCCAAACGATAATGAATTAAAAAAATACAAAGATGAGTTAAGAACATTATATATTAATAAATAGTATTACAGCTAACAGATAAGGATTCGTGTGGCTTGAAAAGCCAACAATGAAGCCTATGTTGAACGGAACCGGTCCGTTATGTGGTTGTCGTAATTAAGTAAAATATATATCACCTATTGGCTAAGCTTGGTAGATTAAGACACTGTACCAAAAACTGTGTAAGTATGAAATTCTGCTTGGGCTAAAACCGAGCAGAATTTTTTATATATTTAATATTTACATAGTTATGAAAACAAAAGAGACACTAATTAAATGCATTTTAAATCTATAATTAATACCTATAAAACAAAAAACAGTAGTAAACTTTTGCTTATCACTGTTTAAAAAACGTATTTATATTTATATTAATCCTATATCAGTTTTTAGGATGAGACTGGTTAAATTAGCAGGGTCTTTCTCGCGTGTATAATTGTTAATTGGCATTTTATTCTTATCTACATTACTAGACCAAAGGTTAATTAATTTATCTAAAAAAGTAAAAAGAAAAAGTAAAGGATTTGTTTTATCACCTGGTATACTGTCAATAACTTTATCAAAATCATAAGCTAGCATATAAGTATTTTTTTTTATTATAGTATATGCACCATCTGGGCTATTCAAGATGATGATTAAATCAGGCATTAATTTCCTGAAAGTATTACTTATCTCTTGTTGTTGTTTTATATGATTTAAAGTTTTTGCCATTGACTGTCCATTAAAAGCAATAACGATAAAAGGAATATTATAAATGTTAGCATTATTATTGGGTAAATTAGCACTTGATAATTCTTTTGCTTTGCGGCATGTAGTAAAAGCTTTAAGTAAATTGTTTTTATCGAGTTTAGATTTGATTTCGATACCCGCCAAAACTGTTTCAATTGGGAAGAGATTAACGTTGCCGGAAATATTTATTTTGGGAGATGTTAATGGGTGTAGAATTATATCTATTTGTCCAGATCTATTATTCTTTGAATCAAATAGTTCTCCTCCGGAGTGATAATTGACAAATAAAGGCAGATTTCTCGCAAGAAAATCATTAATTAGGGCTTCGCGAGCCGATCCTATATTTGTTGAATTTTTTATTAGTTTAAAAGTTTTACTTTTTTGCTTCAGAATATCTAATGTATCCTCAAAATGGTCATTTAATATTTTCATTAGTTACGGTTTTATGTAAAAGGATTTGATATAAAATTAATCTTTTAAATATTATACAATCAAAATATACATATTTAAGTAGATGCTTTAAGGGTAAAATGTGATGTTATGCATTTGCAATAGCATTATTTCTTAAAGTTTGTAAGTTAAAAATACTTGGGTTATTTTTTTAGGAGACTAACCCTTTTTTCATAAAGAATAACAAACCGATCTAGAAAAAGTCACCAATTTCACACAGGTATAGATTATTTCTTTGTTGCCTGTCTAATAGCCAAAAAGAGTAAGTCTACAAATGGGATAAGATTTATCTAATAATTTTTTTGATGAAATATGTTCATAATTACAAGTATTACTTCCAAAATGCAAGCATTTTATATCGAGAAAATTTCAAACTAAATAGATGGTTCTAATTAGTTTGAAATAAGACATTGGTGCAAAGATAACTTTAAATCATTCCCATTTTTGCGTGTCAATATTTTTTGAATAGTGATTACTGTCAATAATTTTTTGATATTTATTGCAAAAAAATAATATTAATTCAGATATTTCGTTAAAAACACCAATTTTATCTTGGTCATAATGTAAATTCCCAAAATTGTGATACATTTCTACTGGAGCATATTCATTTTTATGTAATCCGATAATAAATTCATCTAAATCAGAACAATAGCTTATAATATATTTACATTCTTGATGTTTAGATAAAAACAAAAATATTTCTTCGATTGTTTTTTTTCTACCAGCATCTAATTCAATTTTATACAAATATGGTAGTGTAAAACCATATTTTTCATGTACCATACAATGTTTTTTAATTTCGTCTATCATAATTCTGTATTTTAAGTATAAATTGCATTAAAAATTCATATATTTTCTAAAATTGAAATAAACAACTATTTTTATTGAAAAACAAATAATTCATCTATATTTCATAGTTGTTTAGGCTATACGAGCACTTAATCTCTAAGTTATCCAAAGTTAGTTCCTTATTATATTTACATTTAGGCTTAGTTTAAAACTACATTTTGTAGGCTTATCTGAAAATAAGGTATTTTTAAAATTATATTTAAAAAGAGAAAAAAAGTTGCTCCAGTAAAAGTTAAATCATTTAAAGAAAACTATCAACTACAAAAAGAGTTATCCAACTTTTTACATGGACTAGTAGTTATGTAGCACAAATGTAGTTTCTAGGGCCTCATACCGTAACTTATTGTTGAGTTTCACCAGTATGCATCAAAGTATACTTTTCAGAATGCTTAATCCATTTAAATATTATTTATATTGACTACGAGTATACCTCTGGTATACTTAAACCCTTTACAACGCCAGTAAAAAGGCAAGCGACTAGGGCTCTGACCAAGTCCCGCTTGCTTTTTTCAAAACCATGTATCATCCTTAAAAAAGGTAGGAGGTAAGTTGGATTCTTAAATATTTGGTGATGTTTTTAAATGTATAATTACAGTCATACAAATTTGAAACTTTAGCGTTTTGCAAACGGTAGCTTTTATTTCTATGCCTAAAAATTTAGATAACAAAACATATAGGTAAATCTATTCCAGACTGCCGCAAAGGGTGTACAATTCAAAAATACTTTGTGAAGGTTTTGACTTAAAGTTTAATGGATATTTGTAGAGATGTTTTTATTAAATTGTTACCGGATTCAAAACAACCTCTTTCTTTTTCGCTTAAATGTTTCATTTTTATTGTCTTCGTATCGGTTTTCTTTCGATGATAAAAGTCCATTTAAAATCCCTAAACTTTTAAAACTAAAAATCTCTACAATATCTTCGAAAGGGGGAATATTCTCTAGAGAGGCATTTTCTAGAATTTTAAAATATTTTTCAGACTCAGAATCTTTTAAATTTTCTCCAATCTGATTCAATAATTTCAACGATTTTTTATCATCAACTTTATCATTTTTCATTGTTACAGAAAACAGGATTGTGTCTTTTAATTCTCTCTGATATTCAAACATTTGATCAAAAAGGTTTTCGCTATTTTCTTTAAAAGAAAGATTGTCAAATTGTCCAAATTTCGCTGAATGTATGGCGTTTTTTCCTCTAGAATTATTCTTAGGACTGAGTTTTATAAGATCACAAAGCAGTTTGCGCAGGGCTGTGAGAGTGGTTTGCCACTGTTGAGTCCTTTGTTAAGGATGAAGAAATAAATGCCTTTGTACAGGTTTCCTTTTTTGTGGGTTTTGATTAAGATTTGTGACATGACAACGGAATTTAGAAAGTTAACTTTCTTTTTTTCCGAAGGACTCGCCTTGGTATTCTAATTTTTTCAAAAGAAAAAGGAAAAAAAGAAAGCCTTCTCATTCGTGGAGGGTTTCAAAAAACAAGTTTGTTTTGAAAAATACTACCCGTAGGGTGGAGATTTTTTGAAACACCCAAAGGGCTTGAACTTGGGTTTTTGAGAAACCCGAAACGTAAATTCGGCTTCTTTTTTATTCTTTTTGGAATAAAACAATGCACTCAACTAAGAATCTATCACTTTTTTCAAAATGAGAGTATAATGAATAATTAAACCTAAAAATTTATTGCAGATAGTAATTGGAGTAAGTTGTAACGTCGAAATTGGTATTAAAAAGCTAGGGAGAATGCTTTATAAATAAGGCGATGAATTGTGACTAATGTTTATTAAATTTTAATATAAATGCCAACAGTAATTTTATAGACTCGTATATCATTAAAAATTATATTTTAAAATGAAGAATGAAATATCAATTTGTTAGGTAAATAGCTATAATGTGTTCTAATTATAATAACAATTTTTTATTTTTCACATCATTAATTGATTTAATAATACATTTAATATTTATTAAATATATATTTACAGAATTATAAATTTTAGACTGTTATAAATTAATTTATGAAAATAAGTATAAAGAATAATACTTCTTATTTAGAAATTGAAAAGGCTTATAAAGTATTAAAAAAATCTCCAAAAGTTGATTTGTACATACCAGCGAATATTATTGGTAAACAACTCGGCATTTATTCTGAAATTATACAGTTAATAATTACTTGGAGTAGAATGAGTACTGGGAGATTATATATCCATTACAATAGTACAACAACTGAACTTGATAAAAAAATTGAAGTGATGTTCAGTCGATATTGGAATTTTGTTGCTGGTTGTATGGGATATAAAAACGGAATTTTTTTATTAGACCAAACTGAAATTTCGTTAAAAGTTGCAAATGTCATCAAAGAGAGAATATCTTTTTTAAAGTTCAATGAAAGTTGGAAAAAAGGTGATAATAGTTTTATTTTTTCTGTTCAACATTCGGCTAATCCTTATCCATCTGCATTTTATTTGTCAAAAGGCACATTGAAATCAAAAAAAGAAATTATAGAATTATCAAAAAACATATTAACTGATGTTTCTAAAAATTATATAATTAGTACTTCAACTCATATAATTGAACATAATTATAAGTTAATTGGTGAAATTATTTTTGAATTAATTGAAAATACGCATTATTGGACACAAACGAATTTTTCAAATAATGCATTTGAAACTGGAATTAGGGGGCTTTTATTTTCATCGCATCATGGTAGTAAAGAAGTTTTATTGAAAAATTGTAAAGATGATAAACCTCTATTTGATTATATATCTAGTATAATAACTAATGAGGATTCAGACAATTTTATCATAGAATTCTCTGTTTTTGATACAGGTTCAGGTTTGGCCAGTAGGTGGTTAAATAAAAATATTGATGAAATTACTTCGAAAGAAGAAATCTACAACGCTGTTATCGACTGTCTTTTAAAAAATAATACTAGCGATAATGTCAGTAATTATGAAAGGGGATTTGGTCTACACAATATGATGAAGCTTTTGGGCAACAGAAAGGGATTTTTAAAGTTAAGAACAAATGGGCTGAAATTATTTAGAGATTTTGATCAAAGACCTTTTATTGAAAGTGAAATAAACCAAAGGGATGATTATAACTTAAATGATTGGCATAGCTTTCAAAGCAAGACTAGTCCTAACTACAAAACTGAAGGAACTATGTTTTCAATTTTTTTACCAATACAAATTAATTTATGATAATTACTTCATTTAAACATTTAGGAAAAATAAATTGGTGTATTGCAATTTCTTCATGTGATAATAATTTAGAGCTCGAGTCAGAAATAAAATCTTATTTAAATAGTAATTATGCACCTGAAATAATTCATTTATTAAGACCTGATAATGATGGTGTTGTTTACAAGATTGAAAAAGAAAGAATCCCGAATTTTGAGAAGATTCAAGTATTTGACTATAAATTTAGCAAAAATGGACAAATTATTGACACTAATACTAATGTTGAAATAACAAAAAAAATCTATTCGTTTTTATCAGATTCTATTTGTACTCATTTTTTAGTTAAATATGATTCAATATTAAAGGCAGGATTAGAGTCTTATTTTTTACTACCATCAGGTGTTTATGCTACACATTTTATTCGTATAGCTAATATTTTTAAAGAGAGTCAGGACATAAATATTTTATCAATTTTTTTATTACCATTTTTAAAAGATAACCCAGAGATTATTTACTCAGATACACCTACAATATTTCCTTTAATTTACTCTTGTTTACTATATAAAAATATTAATAATGGTGATACTTATAACCCAAGAATAAAATTTTATTCATCTAATTCTGTTAGTAGAGATGATATTGAAAATATTGGAAAATCCTTATTTATTGTTTCAACTTCGATAAATGGTTCAACACCGAATAAATTAAATATGTTGGGTGTCGATTGGTCTAAAATTGTAGTTCTATTCTGCTTTGATAAGAATGTTTCACAGTCATATTCAATTATGACTAGACAACATTCGGAAATCATTTTAAGCTCTGAATTTGTTTCAAAAAGACCGCAAGAATTTAAAAACATATTTCCAAATAGAACATTTGAAATTAAGTTTGAAGATGAGCAATTTATACCTTCACCACCTACTGTCTCTACTTTTATAATAGATTTAAAAGACGCACCTGATAATTTAAGTGATTTAATGTCTAATTATTTAGATTATGATTTTATTAGTTGCTATAAAGGTCAAAATTCTTTAGGAAAAACAAGAGATATTTATATTGATGTTAGTAAATTATTTCAAAATTTAATTGGAAATAATTTAAATCATTTCGAAAGGAAGACTAATCACTTATTGGTTAACCAACTTCCAATTAATATTACGAGTATTATTTATGTGGATAATGCAGAATCTAAATATATAGCTAATAAAATAAAGAATTATTACGAAACAGATCATTGTAAATCTGTAGAAACAATTCATTATAAAGAATTAAAATTAGAAAAGAATTTAATAGCACCATCATGCTATTTAGTTTGCTCTTCTTGTATTTCTAATGGCAAAAAGATATCAGATGTAAGTAGAAAATTACGAACTCAAGAGCATTCACAAATAATATATTTTAATGGATTTGTAAGATGTACTGACGATAAGGCATACTCCAATTTAATGAATAATATTAAATATGGGAAATACAATAATTTTGCAACATATAGTTTTATAACAATTGATAAAATTTTATTACCTAATGAAGATAGTGATATAATTAGTTGGGAACTTGAAAAAGAACTAATTAGTAAAATATTATTTGGATTCAATGAATTTGGAACAGAGGAAGTTATTACAGTAAATACTAAAAATTTTTTTAAAGAAAGACATGAAGTATTAAATAATACTGATGGTTTGGTTAATGATGTATTTTTAAAAAAATCAAATGGAAAAATATTAGTACTGAATAAAAACTTTGCATTTTTTAACTTTACTAATTGGAAACCTAAAAATATTCAACAATCAAAAGTTTATTTCTCAATACTATCTGTACTTCATAATTTTAGAATTAAAAAAAATATTAAACAAACTATTTATGAAAGACACCTTTTAGCTCCTGAAAATTTCAACAGATATAATGACGGAATAATTCAGGCATCAATTTTAAGAGCATCAACTAAAAAGGAGCTAAATTATGAAATCGATATTAATTCTAGTTCAGTTATGTCAAGTATTATTGGGAATTCAATAGAAGATCGTTTAAACAAAGACTCGGCTCCTTATGAGTTTCTAATGGCTATTTGTATTGGTAAACTAACATTATATAAAAGTGACTTGATTAAAATTTATGAAAAACATTATGATTGTAGTGATAATATTGTAGTTGTTTTGTTGCAAATTATAAATTCAAAATATATTCATGAAGGATGATTTCTTAGATAATTAACGTTATTGTCTGATTCGGAGAATTCAACTATAGTTTTGTCTTCGGTAGTGAGTAGTAGTTTGGAAAAT
Source organism: Flavobacterium sp. HSC-61S13 (assembly GCF_024171535.1). Taxonomy (GTDB): domain Bacteria; phylum Bacteroidota; class Bacteroidia; order Flavobacteriales; family Flavobacteriaceae; genus Flavobacterium. Next base: position 418,987 of record NZ_JALJZV010000001.1, read on the forward strand.
TCGTCAAAGTTTTGAATTAATATAACTTCTAAACACCATCTCATAATCTTGATTTTTACCGTATCCCAATCTTGTCTGGAGTATTAGCCGTATTCACGACTAATACGTTTTGCAATCATCGGATTTTGACTGCGAATGATTTTTTCTTGGATGTTTGGGAATAAGGGAAATCTACAGATTTGATATAGTATTTCTGAACTCTGTATGTTTATTTCGTTGACAGATAGGGGATAGTTGGGAGCCATATTTGATAAGCCTCCATAAGGACCGGATGTCTTAGCGAATGTAATGACTTCTTTACCGTTCTATTGTCTCATTGCGGATTTCATACAGCAAAGTTTGTTTGGTGATTTAGTTTTTAAGTTATTGAGTTTTAGCTTTATAGGTCTTGTTGTTTAAAGCGCGATGATATGCTATTATATCTGCTCGAGTTTGGATATCCATTCGTTAAACTTAAGGCATTTTTGTCTGATAACGGGCAATCCTATGGATTCGGCAAGGTAGTGGCTGTGTATTGATTTTATATAGCCTGTGATGTTGTTTTCTAATCGTTTGGAGGGGGCTGTTGTGGTACCGTTGTTGATGAGTTCAATGTCTGGATGTTGGTTTATTATGGTTTGTAAGTTGGGATAGTTTAATTCACTGTTATCGATAAGTTGCTGAATGATGGTTATGTCGCTGAATAACAATGTTTCAAATTCGTGTACGATGATGTTTCCAATAAAGTTACGGTGGTTTATATCAAGGTTCATGGCTGATTCAATGTGGCGAACCCTGTCTTTTACATTTGGAATTTCTTTTGAAGGCATCCAATCGGGGAAGTTGTAAGAGTCTTTAATGCCGTACATATCTATAAAGGTGGTGACATAAGCTCCCGATTCATTGAGATGTGTTATAATTTGCTTTTTCAAGGATTCCCAACTCCCAATACCACCAGCACTGCGTTTGATGAGCGGATAGGCTATATGAATTTGTCTGGTTGCAAAATGTGGGTAGAGCAGGTGTTGACAAAAATTACGCTCTGTTTCTCCTTCACAAATTATAATTAGTCTTTTCATCGATTCAAAAATTGGGTTGTCCTGTGCTTATTATGTTTCGTTTCCATAGGTCATCTATGGTGTAGGAATCTAACCAATGGGCTAATGTTTCTGCATTCAATCGTTCAAAGATGCTTTCGCCGTCTTTGTTATCGACCGTAATGATATCTTCCGGCTCAAAGTAACTTATTAGGTCGGTTGATTGTGTGGCTACAATAACTTTGGTGTTTTTTTTGGATGCGGATTTTATCAATCCACTTAGTTTATTGATAGCGGATGGATGCAGTCCTAATTCTGGCTCGTCGATGATAATGGTACTCGGCAAATTGGGTTGCATAAATAGAACGGCAAGTGCTATAAATCGAATTGTACCATCAGAAAAATCTCTTGCATTATATATGGTTGAACTGTGCTTGGATGTCCATAGGAGGGTTAGGTTACCGTTTTCGTCTGGCTTAAAGTAAAAGTCAGAAAAATAGGGTGCTATATGCTGTATCGTGCGCACTATCAGATTATATTGTTGCGGATGGTTTTCTTTTATGCCATAGATGAAAGCGGATAAGTTTCGTCCATCTTCATATAAAAAGTGGGTGTCTGAATTTATATTTGATGTTGCGTTGAACGGAGAATTATTTCCGGTATCGTGAAAGTGATATTTTACGATGGAATTTAAATAGTTTCGAATATAGGTTGCTCTGGGTTTGGCATTCCATTTTAGTTTAGATTCAGAACTGAATCCATTTATTTTGTCTTCGTTATCGTAGAAAGATTGCTTGTTATAGGATAGTGTTTCTTCAATAAATACAAATCTGTTATCTGCTTGTTTGATGAGAAAAGAATAGGCGTTATGACCAAAATGTACTTTCGCATAGATTTCAGAAGTGTTTTTAGTGCCTTTATGTAAGATTTTTTCGGTTCCTCCTTGTAAAGCTACGTGACTTTGTAAATTTTGTTTGTATATTTCTTTTAGAAAGTTAAAAAAGGATAGGAAATTGCTTTTTCCACTGCCATTACCGCCTATTAAGATGTTAATGGGTTTGATGTCTAAAGAAATGTTCTTTATTGACTTGTATCCTTTTATTTCTAATTTTTCTAACATTTTTCTTTTATATATTAAATATAGAAGCAATATTGTTTTTTAGTACAGTTATACTCTATAGTGTAATAAGTTGGTTATGATAAAGATATAAAACGTTATTTTACTATTTTATAGTATCGTCATGTAATATGACGTTATTTATTTTGTAATAATTTCTCTAATTTCAACATCATTTCGTCTTTTTCTGTAAGCATACGCTCGTAGAGGGCAATTTTCTCTTGGTGAAGTTGTAGGATGGTTTCAATGGGATTGATGTTTACTGTACCGTAATTAAAAGCATTATCTCCGAATGTACTTGCTATAATGTTTACGGCTTGTTCTTCGTCGAAGTTTTCAAAGGCTTCTACGGGTACTTTGAGTATCTGAGCTACTTGTTGTAGTAAACTGCTTTCTACGGCTTCTTTTTGCTCTAAAAGCGATATTTTTTGTTGGTTCCAATCGTCGCCCAATTCAAAGGCTAGGGCGTCTTGTTTGATGCCCAACATTTCACGAAATCGTTTGATGTTTCTGCCCTGCTGTATTTTATGGTTGGTGTTGCTCTGTGTCATGGCATTAAAATTAGCATAATATTCGAGTTAAAGGTAATTATTTTGCTGTAAAAAACATATAAAAGTCTGTAATTTACAGTGTATCTGTGTTTTATACTTGGTTGTGATTTAATTTTTTTATTGGTGAATTATTAAATGTGATGATTATGAAAAATGCAGATAAAAAACAATTCAAGAAAAGAAAGTTAACTATTAGCAAAAATTACGTGATACGTGGGAATGGCAATACTACTATTGTTCCCATTGTTACATTAAAAGGAAAGTGGTTTGAAGCTAGCGGTTTTAAAGCGGGTCATTTCATTGAGATTGATTGTGTGGGAAAGGGAAAATTGGTGATTACGCTGGCCAAGAAACAACGGTTTTAGATTGTTTAATGGATTTTGAATGGTGTGGTGCCTGCGGAATTTTGATAGGTACGGGGAGGGGCTGTTTTACATAATGTTATCATAGCGGGGCTTGCCCCTCTTGCCCGCAGGGGCTATAATGCTACATTATGTAACACAGCTTGGGGAAAGTTTTTACTAGAACAAGTCACTGCTGGAGGAACGGAGGTAGTGTACGGCTTTTTGTGGAGCCTGAAGCAAGCTCTTTGGGGCATAGTTACGGAATGATATTTTTTACACGCGTTTTTTCTATGCCCACAATGTACTTGCAGAAGGCGGAGAAAAAAGTGTTATAGAAAAACTTTTAGAGCGTTGGCCTTTTTAAATTTAACGGGGTTTTGTCAGGTGGATTTTTTTTTAAGGTTATTTAATTATTTGGTAACTCTTTTATTTTAACCTTTCTGCTGTAAGTTTTAACGTTGGTAAATTATTTTTAGTTGAAATTATTGTCCGTTATGCACAGTTAATTGTTTCTCGCTCTCTTACAGTAGAACCAATTCCTTTAAATATTACAATATGTAGATTTCCGATTTTATCTGTATGGTAAATCTTTAATTCAAACTTACAATCTTTGACGTGTTTCGTGGTGTTGGTACGAGCAAATATTTTTCTAGTTGATTTTTTTTCCATTACGAACGGAATATGTTCGTTATGTAAAATTAAACCATCAGAAATTAATTCTAATTTTGTGAGGGTTGTTTTTTCGCCAGTATTTTCAATTCCTAAATGCCATTCACCATCCGTACCTTGATAACCACTACCGTTTAGGTTAATATCTGGTCTAATTGATAAATTCAATTTCTGGTTTTCAATATCTTTTAGACTTGTAAGCGTTGAAACTATGTTCGTAAGCTCATCAATTTGAGCTTGTTTATCTTTGTCTCGACGAAATAGAAATATAAAAGAACCAAAAGTAGCAATACTTCCTACAGCAGTAATTATCTCAAAGAACAATCCAAGATTATTATATTCATTTTTATTAACCTGATTTGAGGCATTATTATTTAATGTGTCTGCTTTTTTTGAAATTAATGTTTTAGAATTGCTTTTTTTATTTTCAGATAATGAATCGGATTTAGTTGTAAAACTTACTATAAAAAAAAATGATATTATTAGAGGTAATATTTGTTTCATAAAGTCGTGCATTAAGTTTGAGTTTTGGCGTGGGATAAGGAGAGAAAGTGTGTTAGAAAACTCGTGGTTAGGGATAGACTCGTGTTTAATAATGGATTTACAATTCACTTTCGTTTACAATAATTATTTTCTCTCCAAACTTGTCTTTAAGCTCATCGTCTGTTATCGATTCAGGAAATGCCATAGCTAGCAAATACTTTGGTCTAGATAAAGCTACATATATCAATCTTTTAGTTTCATCTGGAAATTCGTTTTTTGTATTTGAAATGTTTTCAAAAGTGATATTGTCTTTATGACGTCCTTCATTGAAAAAAACAAGAATAGAATCTAACGTTTGTCCTTTTACTTTATGAATTGTCGTTATCGGAATATTAAAAGCTGAATATGATTTTCTAAAGTGTACTTCAACGGTTTCATCTAGGGTCGATTTATCGAGGTATGTAGATTTTCTGTTTCTTAATTTAAAGTCTACATCGTAGTGTAAATTAAGTTTTTCTTTAAAATAGAGTTCTGTTTTACTAGACCAATCACGTATACTCATTGTGAAATCAGGTAATTCATCTAAAATAGTTATCATTAATGAATTAAATTTAGAGTCGGTACTTTTCTCTTTTTCTTTTTCCTTCAACTGATGATAATCGTCTGAGATACTAGAATAAATTAAGGGAATACAAATAGACCGAATTTCCTTAATTGAGTTTTTAATGTCGCCACTTAGATAAAGATTTTTAGCATGTATAATGCTTTTTGGTAGTTCAATTCCCCAAGGTCTTTGCTCCGCTTTGTTTCCTAATAGAGCGTCTTTCAATGAATTTCCTCTTACTACAATGCAACTATTAATATAATTGTTCTCTGCACAAGAATCATCATAGTGTTTTATTATTGACTGATGATTATCAGCAGAATATTTGTAGATAATAATTGATTTTGCAAGCTCTTGACAGTCTAAGCTATTAATTTTTGAATCATCGAGTCTTCTTACTTTTGAAAAAATATCGATTATGTTTTGCGGTGAACGTCTGTTGTCAGTTAAATTAAAAGATTGCCAAGATTTATCTTCTTCATGTTTTCTGAGAAATTCAGTTGGTTTTGCATCTCTCCATTCATACAAACTTTGATAAGGGTCTCCAATTAGTTCTATGTTGTTTAATCCTTGCGTTATCAATTCTTCAAATATAGCGTGTTGTATTATTGAATTATCTTGCGCTTCATCAATGATAATAAATGGAAATCTTAAGCTAAGCCATTCACTAATTTTTGGATTCTTCTTTAGTAACTTAAGAGCAATGTACGCAGAATCATTAGTTGATATGATTCCCTTTGTAAATTGTTTTTCTTTAATAAACTTACAATATTTATCAAAATTTACTTTATCTACTTTATTGTCCGATGGTTGATTTCCATTTATTGAAAATGTATTGTTTGGTTCATTTCTTATTGCACTTGGAGGATAAAGATAAAATATACTTCGGTCATTCTTCGCTTTGTATTCAGCGTCATTCAGAGGTCTTAATAAACCTTCAGCTGTTTTACCGTTCTTGATATATGTAGTTTTCCACATATCGTCTAAAATATTAGTATGGTCGAGAATCTTTGGTCGGTTGAAATCTCGATTTAGTAAATTGTAAAAAGGTAGCGTTATAAATTTATTTATAAAACTATCTATTGTCGAGACGTGGTTAGGGAATTGTAAAGATTTACCGCTTAATTTTCTGTACGCTTGATTTATTTCATCTTTGGCAGAATTTGTAAATGACAAGCAAGCGACCCCTGAGTGACCACCTATTTCATTTAGCCTTTCTAATTCTAATATTTTTTTTGCAATAGTTGTTGTTTTTCCACTACCAGGACAAGCATTTAAAATTACTTTTCCTCTTGCTTGTAAATACGCTAAGCGTTCATCATTTATAAAGTACATTATAATTCGTTTTTTAAATGATTAAGTGCATTTAATATATATGTTGGAACCATAAATGACACTTTGGCTTCGTCTAAGTTTTCAAGCATATGAATTGAGAAATCTTGGGCGAATTCTGCTTTCTTAGGAAAACTTTTCCATAATAGAATTGCTGTTTTTCTTCTTTCTTCCTCTGTCATTATATCTTGTGGAAATGTTGCCATATAATTAATGGTTTTGTTTATTTTATCAATTTCAATTGAACTGATATATTTCACAAGAAAGTTCTCCTTAAAATTTCTTCTATCAACATTTACATTATGCAATGCTACTTCATATTCGAGTGTCTTAAATGATTCGAATATTTTAATATTGTCTACCGAGTTTTTGACAGAATTTAGGTTTTTTATTCTTGAACCAGCTTTACCTTGCTGTATCGAGTCGTATAGTGTGTCAATTATTGAATTATCATTTATTAATTTGTCAAAGCTGTAATCTGACTTTTTAGAGTCTGTAAATCTGTCATCATCCGTAATTACGGATATAGGCTTATTTATTCTTTCTAAAGGGTTTGAATTATTAAACAAATATAAAAAAGGATAGAAGGAAGTTCCACCGACATTAACAATCTCAGTCCTATAGTCTTCCAATTTATAATCTTCTAATTGTGTAAAAGCAGAAACTAATAATTCTTCAGAAATTCCTTCAATAAATAATATTGATTTGGCAAATAGAAGCTGAGATTTTGTTACATCAATATATCTTTGAAGTTTCTTCATCCTAATTTCAAAATCAGAATCTACTAATTCTTTGTTTTTTGTTGTGTCTTCAATTATTTTTTCTGACTCTCTATTTTGAAATTGTTTATCAAGCTTAGTAGCTCTACCAGAATCCAATAAAATGAGATTTTTTAAAGGAACTTTTGAGGTTAGAGTAGGTGAATGAGTTGTTATAAATAATTGACTATTATCTGTTGAATTTGCATTATTAAGAAAATTATATAAGCTTAATTGTAATTGGGGATGAAGGTGTGATTCGGGTTCTTCTATTAGTAAGGCAAAATGGGGAAGACCATTATCTTTAATTTGTTCAGTAATGTCGCCCAATACGACAGCAATGTATATTAGATTGTTTAATCCTAAGCTATTTTGCCAAAGATGAAACCCTTCGTCAACTAAATTTGTTCTATCGTGCGGAAGATATGGTTTTATAGCATTTACGATGTACTCGGTTTTGGCGTCTTCTATCCTTACTCCAATTTTATTATCAATAACTTTTTTGAAAATATTCTCAAGATTCGTGTTTACACCATCTCTTGTATTTTTAACTTCCTCACGAGCCAATAATTGGGAATTTGCATCTTTAATTATTTGTTCAATATCTGCTTCAGATTTTTCTCTCTTAACGAATCTTTTTATTACTTTACCAAGTATGTTGTTTCGAGTACTTAATAAATCTCTAGTACTATCTCTCAGTGCTCCTAGGTAGTAATGTTGAAACAATTCAAATGTTTTATAGTCTGCTTTTTGACCATCAATATTTCCTGTGTTATAAGAGAAATGAGGATATTTGCCATCACCTTTGTCTTCATAAGAAATTGAAATTTTAGCATAATCATCTTCTATTTTATGAGGGTCAATTACCATATATTCATAAAAAGCACCTTTTTGAGCAGTTGATAATCCTTTAAAAACATACGTGATTGTAACGAGAGTTGATTTTTGTATAGTTCTATTTCCAATCGTATTTGTTATTTTTTGATGGAAATCATCAAATGATACTGAAATTTCTCTTATTGGTTCTCCAATGTTATATAATAGTCTTATGGCATCAATAATAGCAGATTTTCCACAACCATTTTCTCCAATAATTATATTTAGTTTAGGGTCGAATTCTGTTTCGATTAATTCGATTCCCTTATAGTTTTCAACTTTTATTTTAGCTAGATACATTTCTTTTTTTTGCGTTATTTGGTATTATCGATAGTTCTAATCTAATGTTTAATATAAATACAGAAATATTTTTTGCTTTAAAATCATTACTAAAGCTCCATTTATTCTATATGAAATATTGTGAATTGCTCATCATCCTAATATTACAGGATTAGTTAAAATATTTGCGACTATGTTGGACAAAATATCTCCGTATCACCTGTTTTCAATTATCTATATTTACTAATTTCTTCTATCATTTTTTCATCAAGTAATTTAGTGTCAAATAAAATATAATTTTTACCCTCTCCAGTTTGCACACTTGGATATATAATTCCATCATAATTTAATGATTTACAGCAATCAGATATAAAACGTGTAAAATAATATTCAGGTTTATATTTAGAATCATCATTAGTTTTAGAACTCATTATAGAAGATAATACGATTGCGTTTAATAAATTGTCTTTATCCCATTCTAAAAAGTCACCAACAGAGTTCAAGTCTAATAATTTTAATTCTTTTTTAATTTCAAATTTAGCAATGTATAAATTTTGTTCCGGTTTTCTTAATTCAGTAAAACATGTATTTTTTGTGTCAGCACAATATATAACCGGAATGCCTAAATGGTTGTATCTTCCTTCGTTTGTACTATTAGGTGGTGGCGCAAGAAAGTCAGAGTTTGAATATTCCTCTTTTTCTATTATTCGCCCCCTAAATAATGGAAAATCAAGTTTAATAAAGTTTGTTTTTGTCGAAATATACTCAAGTATTTCATAAACTTTTAAAGCGAGCTCATTTTTAAGAGCCATATAAGGAGTTTCTCTTATTTGTTGTTTAAGTATTTCAAATTCAAATTCAATTTCGTCATAAACACTAAATTCAAATTCAAAAGCCCAAAATGAATTATCAATGGGACAACTACAACGAGGACATGAAATTCTATAGAGATTTTCTAAATACTCACTTTTTGTATATAATAGATTCATTCTACTCAATTCGTAGAAAGAATGGATGTCCTGGGAGAAAGCTTTAGATAAACGGTCAATGACTATGGGCCACTTTGATATAAAATCGTCTAAACATTCGCTACAACATTTTATGTCAGCTGTCAACCATTTATCTACTTCTGCTAAAAATTCATCTTCAAAAAAGTCAAAGTTTTTTGTTTCTTCTAAACCAGGCATATACTATTTTTATATTATTATATTTACGATATTTCTTTTTTTGAAGGATTGTTAAATATATCCTTATCATCTCGAATCTTTAAAAAGTCTAGATTTTCAAAATTCAGATAAGAAGTAAACGCATATTCATAAATAATGATTACTATTAATTTGCCGAAATAAACTTTCCATAATTGGAAAATTTCTAAAAGCGTAGATTTTGCTATTACATTGGTATTTATAAAAACCTTCCATTAATTACTTGATAAAGGTGATTAAAAATATTTTTTGTAAAATTGACGTAAACATATTCAATAGTTAGTCAACCCACGTATGGAAACCCGTAAAAACTATAAAAATAATCAATTGTATTTTTGTTAATCACTCTTAAAGCTTTAGAATGTGTATAAATATTTATTTTTAGTTTACAAAAAAAGCCTAACCGAAGGTTAAGCTTTATTATATAGTTGTAACGATTTTTATTTGTTGTGAATGAGCTTTTCTAAGCGTACCATCATTTCGTCCTTTTCCTTGAGCATACGTTCGTAGAGGGCTATTTTATCATTGTGGAGTTGAATTATTTTGTCGATTGGGTCGTTATTGAAAACTGGGTTGTAGTTGATAAAACCTTGTGTATCGTGAAATGTATTTGATATAATATTTACAGCTTGTTCTTCATCAAAATTTTCAATGGCTTCAACGGGTATTTTTAGTATTTGGGCTACTTGTTCGAGTATGGTGTTGTCGATGGTTTCTTTTTGTTCGAGTAGGGATATTTTTTGTTGGTTCCAATCATCGCCCAATTCATAGGCCAAGGCATCTTGTTTGATGCTTAGCATTTCACGGAAACGTTTGATGTTGCGACCTTGATGTATTTTGTTGTTTGCCATAACTCTGTGTATTGTATGTTCAAATATAGGATTTTTAATTAAAAAATCAGCAGTTAGCTTATTTGTTTCTTCACTCGGATTGTACTTCTTTGGTGCCAAAATGAGCATTTAGCTCATCGTTTGTAAAAAGTTGTTTGTACCGCGTTATTTTAAATATTGAGCAAATAGATTGATTGCTTCCGTTTTAACTGCTTCGTATTTGTAATCTTCATTAAAACCTAAACCAGAATTAATATGAGTAGTACCTTGATTAGCACAGAGTAAATATTTTGAGCCTCCTAATTCCACCGAAATTGGAGAAAATTCCGTTTGAACTCGCAACATTGTTTTTTCACTTTTGTCGTTTACATAAAATAAGTGTTTGTTGTAAATCTTACCTTTATTTTCATTCTCATAACGTTCAAAAACCAATACTTTATAACCTTTCCATTCGAATTGATCAATACAAAACATGTCTTCTAGATTTGTTTCTTTTAATTCTCCCTTTCGATGTGCCTCATACAAGGTCTTTTTCAAAGCAACTGCCTTATCGTAGGTTTTATTGTGATAATAGATCTGGATTAGCTTGGCGTAAGAGTGATAGTCATTTGGTGAAATTTCAATGATTTCCTTGAAAATGGGTTCTGCTTTATCTAAGTTCTTCTGTAATGATTCCAGTAAACCAATATTAAACAATGTGTCTACATAATACTCTGATTCGGATGTCATTTTTTCTTTCGCCTGATAAAAGGCTTTTAAGGCAGTTACATCATCTTTTAAACTTGAATAAGCTTGGCCCAACATATAGTAGGAGCGAGCAGGACAATTAGGGAGTTTAGTTGCTTTGGTGTATGATTCTGCGGCTTTCATATAGTTTTTTTGCATAGTATAAGAATCACCAAGACCGGTATAGAATTTTTCATCATTTGGGTTTAATAGAATTGCCTTTTCAAAATTAGGTATAGCTTCCTCATAGTTACTTAAATAGTTTAATGTGGATGCTTTTATAAAATAAGGCGCCGAATCCTGATTGTCGAGCTGGATTGATAAATCCATGAATTTTAAACAATCAGTATCATTTTCTAACATAAAAAAAGCGTGCCCGATGTAGTATAGCGATTTGGCTGAAAGTTTATCGTAGTTATTAGCGTATTCAGCTACAATGATATCGTAATTATTAGATTCAGTGAGTTTTTTTAATTTATCAAGTTCTATGTCCTGAGCGTTAACGCAAATTATAGAAAAAAGTAATAGAATAGTGGTTGTTATGAGTTTCATTAGTGTTTATTTTGGTTACAAGAAATTGCTGAAGGAAATTGAAGTACCATTCTTTCAGCCTTTTTGATTTTATTCAAAAGTGTTTTTATTGACGAAAATATAAAAAAAATCAGTAAAGCGTATTTTTATCTTAGCTAAATATGTTATTCATGGACTAACTACTTATTTTGAAAAATCTATTCTAACTTAAAATCTTTTTTCTTAAGTATAGTTACGTACCTTTCATGTGTTCCAATAGCGTACTCTTTAGGTACAAGTCTAAAGATTTCGTCGTTATGCATTTGGAATTCTTCTAAAACTTTAACTTTACGAGTTCCTTTGCCTTGGATGTAATCCATAAGCACAGAGGCAGTAATAAGCTCTTCATTACTTAAGAGCTCTAATTTGTACTTGGTAATCTTAGATACAATTGTATCTAAGATGTAGTTTATCGTTTTAGCGTCTTCTTTAGCACCATTGGCATGACCATATTTTTGATTCCATCGTTTGGTATCCCCTTTATGACTTATAGAAGTGTCTTTGCGAATACCATCGAATGTGATTCTAAGGTGATCAATACCAAAATCACTTTTCTCTCTACTTGGTTTGAGAAAAAAATTGATTGATAAACTTTTTTCTAACATAATTCAACTGTTTTATAATTACTAAAAGTTGAATTAAAACCTTCCGAAATCATAGTCTAAAAACTCTCTGGTGCCTTTTGGGGTCTAGGTTTGCTCTATTAAAAGGTGTACAAAATATTAAATTTTTTGCGTGCACCTAAATAACCGTGTTTTTTGTGCACTTTTGAATAAAATGCTATATGACAAAAACAAAAAAAAACCTATAATTAATTGATAATCATTGGTCTTTCGTGGTTTTTATGGCTTTCAAAAAGTAATCTTTTGTAAATCAGCGAAGAAAGTGGGATTAATTCTTCAACCCTGAAGAGGAAGTGAGTTCAAAGAAAGACCATGGTCTTCGACCTTGGTCTTTTTGTTTTTAGTTCGCTTTTGATTGAGTAGAATATTAAAGACTGGATTGCCTCCGCTTCTCTGCGGATCGCTGTAGGGGAGAGTGGTTCATAAAAATGACACTGTTATTTAGATAATCGGGATTACCTTCGCTTCGCTTCGGTGTTCCCGTTGAGGGAGAGCTGTTCAGTGGCACGGCCACAAAATCTTTTTAACAGACATATGAAAAGGAATAAATATAGGGATTACCTTCGCTTCGCTGCGGTGTTCTTTGTAGGGGGGAAGCGGTTCAGTGGCAGGCACAGCGAATTTGCATTAGACTTATGAAAGAGGGGAGGATAAGATGGGATTACCTCCGCTTTGCTACGGTGTTCCCGTTGAGGGAGAGCTGTTCAGTGGCACGGCCACAGCGAATTTGCATTAGACTTATGAAAGAGGGGAGGCTAAGATGGGATTACCTTCGCTTCGCTGCGGTGATCCCTTGTGGGGGGAGCGGTTCAGTGGCACGGCCACACCGAATTTGCATTAGACTTATGAAAGAGGGGAGGCTAAGATGGGATTACCTTCGCTTTGCTACGGTGTTCCCGTTGAGGGAGAGCTGTTCAAAGAAAAACCACGGTCTTCGCCCGTGGTATTTTTTGTTTTCAGTTCGCTTTTGAAAGTAAAACTTTCAACGCTTCCTTAAAACAAAAAAACCGATAGTAAAACTATCGGTTTTTCTTTGCGGAGAAAGAGGGATTCGAACCCCCGGACCTGTTACAGTCAACAGTTTTCAAGACTGCCGCAATCGACCACTCTGCCATTTCTCCAGTGCCTTTCATTGCTGAATTGCGAGTGCAAATATAGGGGCTTTTTCGACTTAAACAAACTTTAATAAGATAAAAATATTAAATTTTTTAAGCGTCTTTTTTAACTGATTTGCCGTAAGCGCTTTAGCTGAAAAAATTTTTTATTAAAAAGTCACATATTCATCGATTTCCAAGCCGTAACCCGTCATACCAACGCGTTTGGTCTGCTCAGAATTCGTCATCAATTTGATCTTACTAATATTTAAATCATGTAAGATTTGTGCTCCTATACCGTAATCCTTATTGTCCGTAGTCATTTTCGGTGCTTCTATAACCTCCGAAGATTGTTGCTGCTCTTTTAAAAGTGCCAAACGATTTAATAGGTTAGAACTCTGCAATTCTTGATTAATAAACAAAATAGCGCCTTTTCCTGCTTGATTGATCGCTTGGAAGGCTGATTCTAGTTTCTCGTCTAAATCACCGCTTAAAGCGCCTAATACGTCGTTATAAACAGTAGAGGCGTTGATGCGGGTTAAGATGGATTCTCCAGTATTCCAAGATCCTTTGGTCAAAGCCAAATGCACTTGTTTGTTCGTCGTTTGTAAATACGCTCGGAGTCTATAGGTTCCAAAACGGGTTTCAATTTCGAAATCTTCTTTTTTTACAATCAGACTATCGTGCTTCATACGATAAGCAACCAAGTTTTCAATAGAAATGATTTTTAAGTCGAATTTCTTAGCTACCAACATCAATTCAGGTAGGCGAGCCATAGAACCGTCTTCGTTTAAAACTTCTACCAATATTCCCGCTGGTTTAAATCCCGCTAAACGAGCTAAATCAACCGCTGCTTCGGTGTGTCCAGTTCTTCTCAATACTCCACCTTGCTTGGCGATTAATGGAAAGATATGTCCCGGACGACCTAAGTCTTCTGCTTTGGTGTCGTCATGGACTAAAGCAGCTATGGTTTTGGCACGATCGTGAACCGAAATTCCCGTAGTACATCCATGTCCAATCAAATCGACAGATACCGTAAAAGCCGTTTGGTGCAAAACGGTATTGTTATTCACCATCGGGTGTAAGTCCAACTCCTTACAACGCTTTTCAATTAATGGTGCACAGATCAATCCACGACCGTGTGTGGCCATGAAATTGATCATTTCAGGGGTTACTTTTTCTGCTGCGGCGATAAAATCACCTTCGTTTTCACGATCTTCATCATCTACTACAAGGATTACTTTCCCTTGACGGATATCTTCAATCGCTTCCTCAATTGTATTGAGTTGTATATTAGAATTAGACATGATTAGTGTGTTTGTTTTTTTTAAATATTTTTTTAAAAGCATTTTGTATAGGCAATAATACATTGTCCATATTAAACATGCCGCTGTCGTTTGTGGCTTTATACGTTAACAATATCGCCAGTGGTGTTAAGACTATCGATGCCAACCAAGCTCCCAAAAACGGAGTGATTCCATTTTCTTGAGCTACTTTTTTTCCAAAGGTGTTGATAAAGTGATAGGTGATAAAAATCAAGATCGCAAAGACTATCGGTAGTCCCAATCCACCTTTGCGGATAATAGCTCCCAAGGGCGCTCCAATGTAAAACATCAGGAAACAAGAAAAGGCAATTACGAATTTCTCATGCAAGGCCAACCAGTGTGAGTTAATGTATTTTTGACGATCAAATATCGAGGTGTTATTACTCTCTGCATTAAAACTTAAATTGGAAGTATTATCCAAAGCGGACTGTATAATTCTCGCTTGCGTTTTATTCTCAAAATCCTTTAATAAATCTTTAGGTGCTACATCAACAACAGTTCTTTTGTTCACAGTTGTCGATTTATTGTATTGAAACAAACTCTGAGTTCTAATGGATAAGTTTTCGGTATTGGAAGTCTTTTCCTTAATCAAAGAGTTCTCTAAAGAGTCGATCGTATAGTTGAGTTCGCGAACGTTCAACATCGAGTTGGTGTTCGTGATCTTTTCACTGTCTTCCGTGTTGTTTTGAAAACTGTTTAAATCGATATTCATCGTGTATTTGTCAAATTTTATTTTGACAAAAGGTTCTTTCTGTGCTTGTTGGTAGGTTTTTGCTTCTACTTCTTCGTAATAATTACCATCTATAAGGTGAAGTTGTAAGATGTTAGACTCCTCTAAAGAAGCCAGCTCTCCGTTTAAGGATTTAATCACCGTTTTATTTTCATAACCTACATTCGATTTGATGTGCATGGTTACGTTTTCAAGATATTGTCCTTGCTTTCCCGTTTTTTTATCAATCTTGATATTGATTTTTCCCAAATCATTAAACTGACCAGCTGCTATAGCCATGGCCGGTTTGGTTTGTAAAATTTCTCTTCTCAGGTTGATAAATTGGTATTCCGATTTGGGAATGACATCATTGGCAAACCAAAAAGAGAGTAGGGCCAAAGAGGTGATGAAAATGCTGAGTACTCGCATAGCTCTTTGTAGGGATATCCCTGAAGATTTCATCGCGGCAAATTCATAGTTTTCAGCAAAACTTCCAAAGGTCATGATCGACGATAGCAATACCGATAAGGGCAATACCAGCGGTATCATTTTTGGAGAATAGAAAAGAAGGAATTGTAAAATGATCCAAATATCCAAATCCTTCCCAGCTAAATCAGCTATAAAAAGCCAAACACCTTGAAGGATAAAGATAAAGTAAAGTATAATAAACACTGTTGCCAGTGTTGATACAAATGTCGTTAATATATAGCGGTCTAATATTTTCACTCCAGAAATTAGTCTAATTTATTTATATAATAATTAGGGTACTTTGATTCTGTAAAGTTAAAATGATTTTTCGATAAAGGTTGGTTCGTTTTAAAAGAATTAATAGTTAAAATGGTTTTTGTACCATCTTTGTTGACTTCAATTTTGTTATAGATGTTTTTTGTTTGTGTATCTATACCCAATAGAATTTCTTTAATGTTTGATTTTGAATTCGTTGGAGTCAGTTTTACATATTGTATTTGTCTTCCGCGAATATTTTGTAGTATATCCCAGTTATAATTATAACCCGTATTAAAAAATACCAATATTTTAGATGGAGTTAGGGCATTTGAATCCGAAGGATTGTACTTGCTAATGGTAACTTCTTCATCTTCGGGTACTATGGTATAGATCTTAGTGCCGTCAAATATTTTAGTCATCCCCATAAAGTTGAAAACATAAAGGTCTTTTTGTACCGTTAGGTTTCCCTTGCTGTCTTGATTGGAGTTATCGTGAGAATTTCTCGTGCTGTAATTAAAGTCAATAACGATGTTATTGTAGCTATTGATTTTATTAGACACTTCATCTAAAAGGGCCTTGGCTTTGGCACTGTTTTGTGCTGTGGCACTAAAACAAAGAAAACTCAATAGGAAGCCGTAAAGTATATTTTTCATGGTGGTTAGTTTTGTTCGTCTTTAAAAAAGTTATCTAAAGCGACTAAATCGGAAATCATAACGCTACGAGCTTTACTACCCTCAAATGGACCTACGATACCCGCAGCTTCCAACTGATCGATAATTCTTCCAGCGCGATTGTATCCCAATTTTAATTTACGTTGTAATAGAGAGGCAGAACCCTGTTGTGCTACAACAATAATTTCAGCAGCTTCTCTAAACAAAGTGTCGCGATCACTGATATCAATATCAAGACTTGTGCCACTTTCTTCACCGGAGAATTCCGGTAGTAAATAAGCATCTGCATAAGCTTTTTGAGACCCGATAAAATCGGTTACTCGTTCTACTTCAGGTGTATCGACAAAAGCACATTGTACGCGGACTAATTCGTTTCCATGAGTAAATAACATATCCCCTCTACCGATCAACTGATCAGCTCCTTGACTGTCTAAAATCGTTCTAGAGTCAATTTTAGAGGTTACTCTAAAGGCAATCCTAGCCGGGAAGTTGGCTTTGATAATACCTGTAATAACGTTGACCGAGGGTCTTTGTGTAGCAATGATTAAGTGAATACCAATAGCACGAGCCAACTGCGCCAAACGTGCGATTGGGGTTTCCACCTCCTTACCGGCTGTCATGATCAAATCGGCAAACTCATCGACTACCAAAACGATATACGGTAAAAATCGGTGTCCGTTTTCTGGGTTTAATTTACGTTGTTTGAATTTGTCGTTGTATTCCTTGATGTTTCTAACCATAGCATCCTTAAGCAGGTTGTAACGGTTGTCCATCTCCACACAAAGTGAGTTCAACGTATTGATTACTTTGGTGTTGTCGGTAATAATTGCATCACCTGAATCGGGTAGTTTAGCCAAATAGTGACGTTCGATTTTGTTGAATAGGGTTAATTCTACCTTTTTCGGATCTACCAATACGAATTTTACTTCGGCAGGGTGTTTTTTGTATAGTAATGATGTTAATACAGCATTTAACCCTACGGATTTACCTTGGCCCGTTGCTCCAGCCATTAATAAATGGGGCATTTTAGCTAAGTCTACCACAAAGGTTTCGTTGGAAATCGTTTTACCCAAAGCGATCGGTAATTCCATTTCAGCATTCTGAAATTTAGGTGAAGCCACAACACTGCGCATCGATACCATCGATGGGTTTTTGTTGGGAACTTCTATACCAATAGTACCTTTACCTGGAATCGGTGCGATAATACGAATTCCCAATGCGGATAGGGATAAGGCAATATCGTCTTCTAAGTTTTTAATTTTTGATATACGCACTCCGGCTTCTGGTACAATCTCGTAAAGGGTTACTGTTGGACCAACCGTAGCTTTGATTTGTGCAATATCTATTTTGTAGTTGCGAAGGGTATCGACAATTTTGTTTTTGTTTTCTTCTAATTCGGCCTGATTTATCGTGATTCCTCCCGTACCGTAATCCTTAAGTAGTTCGATGGTAGGGAATTGGTAATTAGATAATTCTAAGGTCGGATCAAATTCACCAAAGTCCTGTACGAGTTTAGCGGCTAAATTCTCTTCAACAGTCGCTTCTTCTTGTACGGCTTCAATTACGAGTTCTTGCCCTTGTTCTGAGGTTGTATCCGCAACGCTTTTCTGATTTTTGTGAAAATCAATTTCAGAACTGTTTTCTATAGTAGGTTTAAAGCTCTTGTGGTCCAAGTCTAATGCAACTGCTTTTTGTGGGCTTGCGACCTCTTTTTTAGGCAATGCAGCGGTAACAGCAGCTTGCTGAGTAACTGAAAAATCCTGTTTAGTGCTAACCTCTGGTGTTGCTTTAGAAGGTTCTTCTGCGATGATCTCATCGTCGGATTCTTCCTTGTCTTTGGAGATTGAAAAATCTTGTATTTTGTTTCGCAAGCCAGTAGGGGATACCTTTAATCTGAAGATGATAAAAACCACTAAAGAGAAAACCAATAATAAAATAGTTCCGGTTTTGCCCAAGTAATCTTGTAAATACATATTGATTTCAAAGCCGATCACTCCACCCAAAAGTGGATTGCTGTCCCAGAAGAAACCTAGAATAACCGATAGGATTATAATTGAAAAGAGATCCCAAAAAAGAATTTTTTTAAATCTGCTAGCAGCGATACCAAAGAACAGGAATAGACCCGCGTAAATCAGTATTTTAACGAAGATAAAGGAAGCCAGTCCAAAACCTTCATAGATAAAGAAATGCGATAGATAAGCGCCTAATTTGCCCAGCCAATTGTATACAACTTCATTTCGTTCGGAAAATAAATCCACATTGCTTTGATCGTAGTATCCAGTAATAAAATAGGAGATAAAACTAAGCAATAGGGCTACGGCAGAGATGATTAATACCACGGAGATGATAAACTTACTGTTGTTCATCACTGAGGTATTCGGAATCGGTTGTTCCTTAGGTGTTTTATTGGATTTTTTCTTAGTCGTTTCGTTTTTTGTTTTCGCCATTAGTGTAAAAAATTCTTTTTAAAACAATTTAGGGTAATAGATCATAATACCAATGATCAGTGCAGTTAGTGCCGATATTGTCACGGCACCTGCAGCTACATCTTTGATCAGACCTATTTTTTTATGGAAATCTGGATGTATAAAATCGGCCATTTCCTCAATTGCCGTATTGATTCCCTCCATGCTTAAAACTAAACCGATGGAGAAAATTTGCATCATCCACTCTGTAGTACTGATTTTAAAGTAAAAACCAGCAATAGTGGCCAAAGCAGCGATAATCAATTGAGTAATGATGCTGTGCTCTTTAGATATCAAACGATACAATCCGACAAAGGCGTATTTGATGCTTTTCAATCTTCCGATCACAAATGATTTTATACTTGTCATTATTTTAATGCTTCAAATACTTTTGTGTAATTAGGTTCGTTGGCGATTTCGCTAACTTGTTCTTCATAAACGACTTGGTGGTCACTGTTTAAAGCAACGATACAACGAGAGTGCAAACCGTTTAGAGGACCATCAATAATGGTTAGTCCGTAGTTTTTACCGAAATCTCCTGTTCTAAAATCGGATAACATCACCACGTTCTCAATGCCTTCAGCACCACAAAAGCGCGCTTGAGCAAATGGCAAGTCACGGGAAATACACAATACTACTGTATTATCAAGTGAAGCGGCCTCTTGGTTGAAATGTCTAACAGATGCAGAGCAAGTCGGCGTATCTATACTAGGAAAAATGTTTAAAATAAGTCTTTTTCCACTGAAATCTTTTAGAGATACTGTAGATAGATCCGTTTTAACCAATTCGAAATCAATTGCTTTAGTTCCGATTGCAGGTAGTTGACCAACTGTATGAACAGCGTTGTTTTTTAGAGTAATTGTAGCCATAGTATATCGCGATTTAAAAAATCAAAATTAGACATTTTTATCCGAGTCTGGAAGTTTCGCTTTCATTTTATTTATACCAACGGTTTTAGGATAAATTTCCAACTCTAGAATGCGTGACAATCGCTTATTAAGTAAAAAAAATTGTTCTATTTTGATGATCTTGACCCTTTAATGAGCTATTATAAACTTGTTCTTATTAGGGATTTAGAAGCGAATACATTATTTCTTTACCAGGGTGTTTTGACAAGATTGTTTTACTGTATTATAATTAATCCACCAATTTTCAAGGGTATCAATCACTGGTAGTAGGGTTTTGCCCAAAGCTGTTAGTTTGTATTCAACACGTGGAGGAGATTCGGCAAATACCTCGCGTTCGAGTATGCCATCGCGTTCGAGTTCTCGCAGTTTTGCCGTCAGGGTACCTTGTGCTAGGTTTTCCATATCGCGCTTTAGGGTTCCGAACCTTTTAGGACATTGGTGCGCAACGGCTTTGATCAATAAAATTTTCCATTTTCCGCCAATTACTTTAAAAAGGGAAACCAATTCTAAATTATCGGGTTTTAATTCTATCTTTTTTGAAGGGCTAATCATCTCATTATCACTATTGGTCTGATTTTTCATACTAAGTATGTTTTTTATAACTAGTTGTGAATCTCTTTATTAAACTCTAATTTCGTTTCAAATTTACAAAAAAAACAGTCTTAAAATGGAAGTATCTCGTCAGAAATGGATCGCTTTAGTGTTGGTGTCCATGGCTATTTTTCTTTGTGTCATCGATTTGTTTATAGTCAATGTCGCTATTCCGACCATTAAAATTGCGTTAAACGCCAGTGATGCAGATTCACAACTCGTTGTGGTGCTGTACGTGATTGGTTATGCCGGTTTTTTGATTGCAGGGAGTAAGGCAGGGGATTATTTTGGCAGAAAAAAGGTTTACTTAATCGGTATGTTGATTTTTACTTTGGCCTCGGCGTTGTGCAGTATATCACAAACTGCTTTACAACTCAATTTATCCCGACTTTTACAGGGAATTAGTGCCGCTTTTATGGTTCCTCAAGGCTTGGCGTTGATTCCGTTGATCTTTGCAAACAATGCCGACAAGGTTAAGGCCTATGGCATCTATGGCAGTATAGCGGGAGTAGCTTCGGTGATAGGACAGTTTTTAGGGGGATTACTTCCAGACATACATACGTTTATCGAGGGGTGGAGAATGATTTTTGTGATCAACATACCCGTTGGTCTGATCGCTATATACTGGGGTTATAAATTATTGCCAGAAAGTGAGCGACAAAACCGTTTGAGTTTTGATTTCGTTGGACAAACATTACTGTTGTTTTTGCTGGTAGGATTTATTTATCCGCTGATAGAAGGACGTGAGAAAAACTGGCCGCTGTGGAGTTTAGTTGTGTTGGGTTTGAGCGGGATATTGGCCCTGGTATTTATCGCTCATCAGCGCTATCGAAAACAACAGGGTAAATCGGTGTTAATCGATATAAAGGTGTTTGCATTTGCCGATTTTAATTTGGGATTGGCAGCCGTTATTTTATATTTTATGGTGCAGGATACCTATTTTTTTATCAATGCAATGTATCTCCAAAATGGTTTAGCTATTAGTTCAACTCAAACGGGGTATTATTTTGTATTTCAAGGCTTAGGATATGTATTGGCTTCGGTGATTGCGGTTAAGTTACTCGATAAATTACAAGAGAAATTGATTGTGATTGGTGTAATGATTATGGTGTTTTCTTTGTCAGCACATCTCTATGTTTTTAGTACATCAGAGATTCATCCTATTTTGGTTTATGGAATTTTATTTATTTACGGATTGGGTTGTGGGACGGTCTTGCCTTGTATGTTGACGGTAGCGATTCGCCACATACCCGATGATTTAGTCGGGGCCGCATCCGGTGTTTATCTAACCGTACAACAATTAGCCATAGCGCTTGGTATAGCATTAATAGTTGGACTGTTTTTTAATAGGATTGAAAGTGCGTCTTATTTTATAGCATACCAGACCGTTACCTGGTTTAATGTCATTTTGTTGCTAGGTGTAGGCGTGATGTTTGCCTTTAAGATTCGTAAAAACATGGCCAAATAGTTAGTTTGAAAATGCTGATGATAAGTTGATTCGGCTTTGTCAATTCTTTTTGTAATTTAGTGCCTTTAAAAAATATACTATGACTGGATGTAATAAAACGCTTGCTGGGTTTGTAATGATGGTATTAGCTGTTGTTGGAAGCTCTTGTAACAATAAGAAAGAGCAACCAAACTATGAAGTTAAGGCCTCTACTACAGTGGTTGTCGAGGACGCAACGTTTGAAATTCAAATTTTAAATCCAAATCTTTCCACGGTTCAAGAAATCAAATACACAGGAAAGAAAATGGGCGATTTTTATAAAATAGAGAATCACAACATTAAAAAGGAGGGTGAGGTGTCGAAGACTCTGTTTAGCAAGTCCTATTTGGTGGAGGCATCCAAATTCAAATTGGTATATGAACTGATAAAAAATCGTGTCAATCACAACCAAGCACCTATAGTGTTTTCTGATTCGAACCCTGTTATAACATCGATCCGTTTACATACAGATGAAAGCGTAAAAACAAAACAACTCGATTTGGAAGCCGCTGCTGCATTTGAAAAAGAGTTATTTCGTTTGTTAGATGGAGATACGGCTGCTCCTAAAGTTGTCGAAATACCGACACATTAGAAATCTGTGAACAAGTAGTATCTAAAACCTTGAGAACTCTATTTTTAAAATGGATTTATCGTTCAGCTAGTTGTATTAAGTTATTTTTCATCAGTAAATCGAAACGAATCAAACACATACTTGTTTTGATAAATTAAAATGAAAAAAGCCCTCATTAGAGGGCTTTTTATATTTACAAAAACATATATTATTTATCAATCGATCCTAAGACACGTTGCATAAATGCATTTAAAGCTTCTTTTTTGCTAGCGCCTTCCTTGATCATTTTATTGACCTCAATAGCACCATACATATTGGAAATTAATTCTCCAATAACATCCAACTCTTCATCTTTTAAAGAAGGAACTTCTGTCAGTGCTTCTAGCACTTCAATGGTTTCAATGATGTAATCTTGATCGTTTTCTTCAATAAACTCTGTTAAATGTTTGATTATCGGTAATTTCATATTATAGGACTTATGAGTTAATATTTATAGAAAATTAAGCTATTTCGTTTACCAATTCACTTAACACTTCTGCTTTGTTTGTTTGAGTCTGATTTTTCAATGTTCCTCCTACAAATGTAGCAAATGTCGGTAAGTTAGATACGTCAGCCAGTTTTCTTGATTCCGGAAAATTCTCAGCATCGGCAATTACGAAAGTAATGTCTTCTTTCTCTGTTGCCAATTTTTTGAATTTAGGTTTCATAATTCTACAATTTCCACACCAAGAGGCAGAAAATTGCACCACTACTTTTTGGTTTGAATTTACAATCTCTTGTAAATTATCTTGATCTAATTCGATTAGCATATTTTTTGTTTTTTTTAATTAGTTTTGACTTAGGTAAGAAGCAACACCATCTCTATTGGCATTCATTGCTTCTTTTCCTTCTTCCCAGTTTGCAGGACAAACTTCACCATGCGTTTGTACGTGAGTATACGCATCAATTAATCTTAGGTATTCGTTTACGTTTCTTCCTAATGGCATATCGTTAACAGATTCATGGAAAATTTTTCCAGTTTCATCGATTAAATACGTAGCGCGGTAAGTTACGTTAGATCCATTGATGATTACAGCATCCAATTCTTCATTGTATTCTGTGCTTTCAACGTCTAAGATACCTAAAACGTTAGATAGGTTACGTGTAGTATCTGCAAGGATTGGGTAAGTAACTCCTTCAATACCACCATTGTTTTTTGATGTATTTAACCAAGCAAAATGTACTTCGTTAGTATCACATGATGCACCGATAACTAAAGTGTTTCTCTTCTCAAATTCTGGTAAAGCTGCTTGGAAAGCATGTAATTCTGTTGGACAAACAAAAGTAAAATCTTTAGGGTACCAGAACAAGATAACTTTTTTATTGTTTTTTGTTGCCTCTTCAAATATATTGATTCTTAAATCATCTCCCATTTCTGAAATGGCGTCTACTGTAATGTTTGGGAATTTTTTACCTACTAATGACATAGTTTTATGTTTTATGATTACTATTAATTTGGAATGTCAAAATTAGCAATTGAATTAGAGAATTACTATTGTTTTCGATTATGATTTTTTATAATAGAATAGAAGAATCCTATTATTGCACCATAAAATAATTTAATCCCTAAATCGAAACCCATTTTGAAATTCGACATTAAATATAAGCATAATTGGTTATATATAAAAGAGAATGAATATTAAAAAAATGTCAAATCACAACTAGAATACTGATCATACAGTGTCCTGTTTTTTGAATTTTAGAAATATATGGGATGAATTTTCAATATCAATAGGCTGGTCGTTAAAAAGGAGACTAACAATACTCAGCGTGATTAAAAATAAATATATAAATTTTTGAATTATAAAATAATGAAACTGAGATATTAACCCTTTTTAGCTCTTAGTTTATCGGTATTCCTTGATAAAAACCTTGTTTTTTTAGTATAATTTTTCTATATTTACTTTATAGAAGTCTAGTAGAAATGATTGTTTATTAAACAATTCAATTGAATTAGGTTTTTTTTGATTTGAATTATAATTTCAAATAAATGTTGTTCTGATGTTTAGAGGCATCCTGGATCGCTATTTTTATCTACCGATAGAAGTAGCGATTTTTTTATAGGTTGTTCGTAACTTTGCAAAAAACAATGCGATGATAGTTAGATATAGAAGTACTATTTTAAGGATGTTATTTTCATGGAAAGGTTCCGTACTCAAAAAGATATATCCGATTTTATCGTTGTTGTTTGTGTTTTCGTGGGTAGTATATTATTATCACTTATCATTTCCTCATATAGACTTTCCGCTAAATGTTACTGTCTTTACTCTAATGGGGATTTCCTTGGCGATCTTTTTGGGGTTTTGTAATTCAGCGGCCTATGATCGTTTTTGGGAGGGACGCAAGTTATGGGGAAATTTGGTTATTCACAGCCGCTCTTTAAGTTTTCAGTTACTCAATTATGTAGATACTTCCAAGAAAGAACAAAATTATAGTGTTGATCTGATTATCGCTTTCACCTATGCCTTAAAAGCGCAGTTGCGCTCTGAAGATGTGATGCCGGAAATGAAACGTTTGTTGCCTTCAAAGTTCTGTGGTGTTTTAGAAAATAAAAAATATAAAACAGCTGCTATTTTAAATGAATTGACACGTTGGTTACACAGTCAACATAAGGCGGGTAATATTGATTCAATTGAAAAGGTTAGAATTGATCAAAACATCAATGAACTTTCCATTATACTCGGTGGCTGTGAGCGTATATTGCATACCCGAATTCCCTTTGTGTATTTTGTACTCTTGCACCGAACGGTTTATCTGTATTGTTTTATGTTGCCTTTTGGATTGATCGACACCATCAGTTGGGCGATGCCCTTTTTTGTAACCTTTGTGGCGTATTCTTTTATCGCATTAGACGCCATAGTCGACGAAATTGCAGAACCTTTTGGTTATGACGAAAATGATTTAGCTTTAAACAATATGTGCCAGAATATTGAATACAGCCTTTGCGAGCTAGCTGACAAACCTTTACCAAAGATTAAAGGCTACGATGAGAAGTTTGTGTTGAATTAGTTTTGAAGTTTAAATTCGCGCTAATGCTGCCCTTAAAAAAAAGAGGTTATTCCATTGTTTGGAATAACCTCTTTTGATGTGGAAAATTTCTTTTGATTAATTCAAGGTTGATTTTTGAAGATGTGTAAAGAAATAATCGGCTATTTTTTGATTTAAGTGTACGCGATCTTTGCCGGATACATTGTGTTCATGTGTAGGATATAGAAAGTAATCAACTTGCTTACCCGCTTTGATACAAGCTTCGATAAACTCCATTGAATGTTGTTGAACCACTACAGGATCTTGAGCACCGTGAATAACCAGTAAACGATTGTTGAGTTTATCTGCCTTATTGATTAAACTGGTTTTCTCATAACCTTCTGGGTTTTCCTGAGGAGTATCCATATAGCGCTCTCCATACATGATTTCATAGTACTTCCAGTCCATCACAGGTCCTCCGGCAACTCCAACTTTAAATATTTCTGGATGATTTATCGAAAGAGTAGTGGTCATAAATCCGCCAAAACTCCAGCCATAAACGCCAATTTTATCAGTATCCACAAAACTTTTTGATTTTAAAAAGTCGATACCCTTTAATTGGTCGGCCATTTCATTTTCACCCAGTTTTCGGTGTATAACATGTTCAAAATCGCGACCTCTATTGTCACTTCCTCTATTGTCGACCGTAAAAACAATATAACCGTTCTGAGCCATATAATAGTCAAATAAACTGGCACCGCCCAACCATTTGTTTTGAACCAACTGCGCATGAGGTCCACCGTAAACATATACCATTACTGGGTATTTTTTAGTGGCATCAAAATTGGCAGGGTAGATCAAGCGACCATTTAGGGTTGTCTGACCGTCGGCAGCCGTTATGGTAACCATTTCCATTTTCGGAAGCGTTACGGTTCCTTCATATGGATTTGGCGACTTAACTAATTCAACCGCTTTTTTGGTTTTGGTATCAACAATGCTGATTTCATTCGGTGTTGTTGTATTGCTAAATTGATCTAAGAAAGCCGTTTTGTTTTCATTCATTTGAATGTTATGTGTTCCGGATAGCGTCGTTAGCAGCTCTGTGGATTGATTTGCTAAGGATACTTTATAAAGTTGTCTATCCAATCCTCTGTTGCTAGTACCTACATAATACAAGGTTTTTCCAGTGGCATCAAAACCTAATATTTCTTTGACTATAACGTCTTTATATCCCAATTTCTTCAGTTCTTTACCATCGGTGTTGTATAGGTAAATTTGGCGGAAACCGTCTTTTTCGGTTAGGTATAAGAATTCATTGTTTTTGTTAGGTATAAATGTCAAAGCATGCGAAGGTTCTGCATAGGTATTTGATTGGTCTTCAAATAACTTTTTGTCAAGAAGCCCTGTCGTTGCATTATAACGATTCACTTGAATGTGATTTTGTTCGCGATTGAGCAGCCCAACATAAACGAATTCGCCTTTTGGATCCCAAGTAACCATAGTTAAAAATTGTTCCTTAGGTTCGCCGGTTTGTAAGGTTACTTTCTTTTGAGTTTTGATGTCATAAAGCACTAAAGTAACTTGCTCGCTAGTCATACCCGCCATCGGGTATTTGATGTTCTTTACTTCGGCAACACGTGCTCCAAAATTGACTAAGGGATAGGAGCTCACCATACTTTGATCTTTTCTATAGTAAAGCAATTGATCTTTAGCCGGATTCCACCACATACCGCGATCGATACCAAATTCTTGTCTGTGGGTATCGTTACTTCCATTAATGATGTCTAAAGCGGGATCATTGGTTACTGTAATGTCTTTGTTATTGAGATCAGAAATCACGATGTTGTTATCGTTTAACCAAGCCATATAGTTTCCTTTTGAAGAAACAAGCTGGTTTTTAGCGAGTTTGTCCAATTTAAAAAAGCTACTCACTTTTTTGGAAGTCACATCGTATTCAATGTGGTACATATTGTCTTTTCCAGTAGTAGTAAACGTCAATGTATTTGCGTCTTTCCACGTATACGCATAGGGAAAAATCCTCAGGTTTATATCCGCCTCATTTAAGGCTTTATCAAGGGCGCTTTGCAAATCGGTCTTAGAAATTAAAACGGTTTCTTTCCAATTATTGGATTGATTTCGACTCATCAAATTTTGATAAGTGGCATCCAAATAACTCAGTTGATTATGATCTTGCCATTGCGGAGCTGTAATGGTTTTCGGAGCAAACTTCGTGAAATTACCCGATGTCGCTTCTTCTATAGTTAGATTTCGTTGCGCAAATAAAAAATTACCGGCTAATAGAAATACAAATAAAGAGGTTTTTCTCATTTTCTATTTTAGTTTAAGTCGCTAATTTAAGTTTTTGAGCCCAACTCAGCAACTGTTCGCTTTAAAAAGACCTTTTTATTCTCGTTGTGTTTGCTATTTGCTTTACGTAATAGGTATTGGTGGATGAGTAGAGGATACTCATTTTATCGGGTAACGGCCAGGATCATCATTTTAAATTATTATAATACTTTTTTTTATAGATTGATTATCTATGTGTTTAGGTGATTTTTGTTTACTTTGGCCGTCAGTATACTTGAATTTTAGATTCTTTTTTGTAATAGAATTAAATTGTACCCTGTTTGACCTTGGATGAATGAACTGCCCAATACGATGAATGTAATAAAACTAATTTTTCCGACAAGAATGCTTGTTTATTTTGTTTTCTGCGTAAAGTTTTCGGTTGGATTTGCCCAAGCAAAAATTCCCGTTTCTTATTGCGAAAGCGCTCCTGAAATAATTCCATTTATTAAAGGGCAGAAATACGGTTATGTCGATCGTCATGGTAAGGTGTTGATTCCCGCTAAATTTGATCAAGCGGGTATGTTTAAAATGGATTTTTATACCTTATTAAGTCAAAATGCTTCTGTGTTGGGAACTGCGGATTATGCCTTGGTGACTTTGGATGAAATCAAGTATCGCATCGATAAAAAAGGCAGTATTGTTTTAAAAATGGATACGGTTCAATCTGCTCCAGCTGTATGTTGTCCGCAGGTCGAACACGATTTGGTGTTATTTGAAAAGAATAAACTGTGGGGTATACGTGATAAGAAGGGAAAGGTAGTGGTTGAAAATCATTATCAAACCTTAGATTATCTATTCTGGTTAGACGGTAGTGCGAAGTACTTTATAGCGAAGAAAAATGGAAAGTATGGAGTCATAGATGCTCAAGGGCTCGTTAAAGTCAAGTTTTTATATGATTTTCTTTATAATATGAATGCGAATGCAACCGAAGACAGTGGTATATTATTAGCAGGAACCTTAGAGAGGCAACCGATAATCATTGACTTTTGTGGCAATCGCTATTATTATAAATAGCGATTGCTTTAAAGATTTATCCAATCAAAAGATCTTGTGAACCGGGATTTTTATCAAAAACAAAACGAACAAAAGAGCAGCGTGGTTTTATTTTGAGCCGTTTGTTTCTGGCGTATTCAAAAACTTCTAAAACCATCTTTTGTCCCAACCCCTTTCCGTTATATTCTGTATATACTTCCGTATGATCAATGGCAATTTGATGTTCGTTAATTCGTGTAAAATGAACTTCACCTATTTGAATGTCATTTTCAAATCCATGAAAAACACCTTGATTTCCCTGATCTATCAGTTCAATAATCATATTCTTTTTTCAGGTAAAGGCACATAACCATCATCTCCAGGAACTTTTGGAAATCGGTGTGCGATCCAGTCAGCCTTAGCTTTTTCGATGGTGCTTAAATCGGAAGAAACAAAATTCCATTCGATATGTCTCGGTTCTGGGAAGACCTCGCCACCAAAAATATAGACCGTTGTATTTTCTGCCATTTCAAATTGGCAGAGTTGGCTGTCTTTGGCTATTAAGATTTGTTTGGACTCAAAGCGGTTTTCCTCACTAATAATCTCTCCTTCTAAAATATACATACCGCTTTCTCCGAACAGACTTGAACCGATATTGATGGTTGTACGTTTTTTGCTTTTCAATTCCAACAGATATAGTGGACTGTGTACGGGAACAGGAGACTTTTTATCAAATAAGTGACCTGCGATCAGTTTATATTCCACATCATCTACGGTCCAATGCGGTAATTCATCGGCATTGATATGTGTAAAAGATGGATCTATATGTTCTAGTTCCTTTGGTAAAGCCACCCATATTTGTAACCCGTGCAAATTTTTGTCGGTGTGACGTAGGTATTCCGGTGTTCTTTCGGAATGGGTAATCCCTTTTCCTGCCGTCATCCAGTTTACGGCACCAGGCGTGATTTCTACTTCAGTTCCCAAGCTGTCTTTATGCATTATACTGCCTTCAAACAAATAAGTAAGGGTTGATAAACCGATATGCGGATGTGGTGGAACGTCTAGATTTTCATAATCCTTTAGTGCAGCTGGCCCCATGTGATCAATAAATACAAAAGGTCCCACAGAACGTTTTTGACGAAAAGGCAATAAACGACCAACTAGAAAATTCCCGATATCCGCAGGACGTTCTTCAATGATAAATGAAATATTTGACATAGTAAACTATCAATTTAATTTTAGCGATAAAAAAGGTTTGTTTTACTAAGTTAGTAAAAAAACGAACAACTGCAGTATTTTCCTCGTGATCTTCATTAATTTAAAAAAGATCTTAACGCGCAATCGGGTGACCAACGATGGATTCCAATTCCTCAAACATCGCATCTATAGGCAATACCTTTAATTGCGGATGGCTTTTTAACCAATCGGAATGCAATTGAATAAGATCCTCGGTTATCTCTGAAAAGCTGATATCGTCAATAGTTGATTTAACAGGGTTTTTCTCAGAGAAACTTTGTTCAAAAAACTTTTTCTTTTTAATGCTACTTAAGCCTTTCATTCTGCGTTGTTGTTTTTCAAAATAGGCTAAATGTTCGGCAGCATTCATCATATCTAGTCCTACTGCGATCAACTCGTTGATTTCCTCTGACCATTTTGTATTCCACACAAACTGTGAAAATCCACCAGCTGTAGTCTGTGAGAAGTAGTAATCTACTAAATAACTGATTAAAGCATCGTCAAACAAGTCTGAATCTTCAATTCCCTCTTCGCGCAATACGTTGAGCACGGAAATGTTGGATAGGATAACTTGATAAGGATCTGGGTTGGTAAAGGCATTCTCGGATACGATGATTTCGTTTAATTCCATAAGAGTTAGTTTTCTGGTGTTAACATCCTTTTCAGGACAAAGTAAAAGCCAATTGCGGATATGGTAGCCACAACAGCCGTGCCTATCCACAATACTTCAAAGTTATAAATTTTAGCGATTTTAGTACCGAGTATCGGAGAGATTACAAAAGCAGAGGCAAATGCCAAACCATTAAATCCCATATAAGCCCCTTTATTGTTAATGCCAGATCGCAATGCGGTCACTGTAGAGGTGAACGGAAGCGCAAGCATCTCGGAAATGCATAAAATAGTCATCGATGCATAAATGATGATTAGACCGTGTGAAAACGCTAATATTCCATATCCAATTCCCGTCAGAAAAACTCCGTATACAATAATTTGAGTAACGCTTAGTTTCTTTTCGGCAATATGGACCAATAACATTTCGAATATAAAAATAATCAAACCGCTATAGCCCAGAATGATTCCAATATCGAATTGGCTTAGTTTTCCTACTTCTTGGTAAAAGATCGGTAGCGTACTAAACAATTGAAAGAATGCAATAGCATATAATGCACAGAAAAGATTAAAGAGTATAAAGAGACCGTCTTTATAAGGAGATCTCTCGGGTTTAAGCATTTCAGGGTTGATGATTTCTCTTTGATTGTCACGATTGATCTCTTTGGTAGACTTTTTATTGATAAAAAAGTAAACAAACAAACAGCCAGCTAGAAAAGCGGCTACGGCATTGACGTAAAACAATAAGGCATAGGAAATGGATGCGAGAAGTCCGCCCATAGCTGGTCCGATAGAAAAGCCTAAGTTGATTGCCATTCTGTTTAGAGAAAAAGCTCTAGTAATATTTTCGGGTTTAGCGTATAAGGTAATGGCTACGGAGTTAGCAGGCCTAAAGACCTCACTGATCGTGCTTTGTATCAACATAATACAACCCAGTCCAATTGCCGTATCAAATAAGGGCATTATGGCAAACATCGGAGCGCTAAGAAACAAACTTAAACTTTGCACTTTGAAGTTCCCTATTTTATCGGTTAACCAGCCACCAAAAAAAGAACCTATCAGTGATCCAATACCAAAACAAGCGAGTACATAACCCGAATTTTCAAGAGTAAATCCCAGTTTTCCAGTCATGTAAACCCCTAAAAAGGGTAAAACCATAGAACCAGAGCGGTTCAGAAGCATTACAAAGGCTAACATCCATGATGATGGTGAAAGGCCCTTATAGGAATCGATATAAATTTGTAGAATTTTTTTCATACATGGGTACTGCAGTTAAAGTAGAAAACCCCTGCAATTTAAGAACTCTTTTTTGGTTTTTTAACAATTACACTCGATTTAATAAATACGAATATTTCCGGTTCAGATCTTAGTTATTCGTTTAACTTCTTAAAATTAGTTTAGTGATTATGCAGTAATTTACGGCTTTCTATAAAGCATAGCCTTCAAGTTTTAAGCAAACATATACCGAACATCACAGTTTGGTGTTTGCTAAAATTTAAGCTTAAGAAATATTCTATTTTCTTTACATGATGTTTAAGTTACCGAGAATAGGGCTATTTTTGCAGCGGAAACCTTGTAAAAAGTGATCATGTCGTGAGAAAAAAACTGTATTATTTTATCGTACTTATAGCTATATGGTTTTTGTGTCATGTAGGATATATGATTTGGGATGGATTTCAGCAACCTACAGCAAAAGCGGATATCGCTGTGATATTGGGGACGACCGTTCACGAAGATGGTACGTTATCTCCTCGTTTGGAACAGCGTATGCTTTGTGGTTTGGCGTTATACCAAAGAGGATTAGTCGATAAGATATTGGTCAGTGGTGGATTGGGCAAAGAAGGACATCAAGAAGCTGAAAAGATGAAAGAATTTTTACTGCAACATCAGGTTCCTGAAAGTAGCATCTTCGTTGACAATTACGGCAATAATACTTGGGCGACCGTCAATAATACTATGGACTTACAATCAAGAATCGGTTTTAAGCGTGTTGTTGTCGTATCACAGTATTTTCATATTACGCGCACCAAGATGATGTTTAATAAACTGGGGTTTTATCACGTTCAAAGTGCTAGCCCTGCTTACTTTGAGGGTAGAGATTTTTATGGTTGTTTTCGTGAATTTGTAGCGTTTTACTGGACTTTTTTTACTAGATAAAAGCCTTTTTTTATAAAAAAAACGAATAATATTGTTTAAAATCTTTAAATTTGAAAATAAGGTCTTAACTTTTAATAAAAGTTGAAAAAATATATAAACATGACAGCATCAAATAAAGTAGTATATATCACCGGAGGCACTAAGGGAATTGGTTTTGGAGTAGCAAAAGCATTGGTTGATTCGGGATATCGCGTTGCGATATCGGGAAGAAATCTAGATGATGCTCAAACTGCTGCACTTAGCATAGGGGGAGAGGATCAAATTATTGGTTTGAGATCTGATGTACGAGTGGCTTTGGATGATATGGAAGCCGTTCAAACGATTGTTCAACATTTTGGGCAATTGGATGTGGTTATTGCCAATGCCGGATTGGGGAAATTCGCTCCAGTAGACGAGTTAAGTATCGAAGATTGGAATGCGATGATTGACACCAATTTAACCGGTGTTTTTTATACGTTAAAAGCCGGTTTACCAGAGCTGATAAAAAATAAAGGCTATTTTATGTCGATAGCGAGTTTGGCGGGAATTAATTTCTTTGCAGGCGGTTCTGGTTATAATGCGTCTAAATTTGGGGTAGTTGGATTCACGCAGGCTGCGATGTTGGATTTACGTGATAAAGATGTTAAGGTTACGGTGATTTTGCCGGGATCCGTGACATCTCATTTTAACGGACACGTTCCCAATGAGGAAGATTCCTGGAAAATACAACCCGAGGACGTTGGGCAATTGGTGGTTGATTTATTGAAAATGAACCGAAATGTATTGCCGAGTAAGATAGAAATCAGACCTACTAAAACCAAGTAGTTCCTTTTAGCACATAATTTGTTGCAAATAATAATTTAGAATTTAGGATGAAAGCATATATAGCAGTAAATTATAAATACAGAAAAAATTTAAGTAAAGAACTCATCGCTATTGGAATGGCTTTGAATGGAGTTAATGTAGAAACAATGATTTTTGTCGATCAGTATTCCT
Source organism: Flavobacterium sp. HSC-61S13 (assembly GCF_024171535.1). Taxonomy (GTDB): domain Bacteria; phylum Bacteroidota; class Bacteroidia; order Flavobacteriales; family Flavobacteriaceae; genus Flavobacterium. Next base: position 452,820 of record NZ_JALJZV010000001.1, read on the forward strand.
TCGATGAAAACAGTGAAAAAGAAATGATGCGACAAGCGATGGCCGAGATTGACCGTTGCAGTTTTTTATTGGCCGAATGCACCTATAAGGGTATCGGAATCGGTATAGAAGCGGGTTATGCAAAAGCTAAGAAGAAACCCATTATATACATGCGCCATATACAGGCAGAGCACTCTACTACACTAGCTGGTATCAGTGATTTTCAATTGTTGTACACCAATCCTAAAGATCTATTTGATCAACTCAATGAGTTTTTAAACAAGGCTATTGTTAAAAAATAATTTAAATTAAAGTTTTAGTATATAGGTTTTTATATCTAATCACTTAAACTAATTCTTTATTCCATGCTAGTACTTTAATTCCATGTGAGTAATTGATGTGATCTGGATAGGTTACTAATTTCAGGTTTCTAACTTGATAGTTTACTTGAAATCGATTGGGGTCGATTTCGACCTGTTCGAGTTCCCAAACCTTGTGGTGAATGTCATAACAATATAAATTTTCACCTTGATCGACATAAAGACAATAACGCTCCGTCAGCCAAATTTCTAATGGATTTTTGGTTTTTGTGCGTGGGCTTGTGCTAAAATTTGCCGAGAAATCATATCCTTTAGTCTTATTAAGTACGGTGTATTTTTGATTGACTCCATCAAATTCCCTATTTATTGTTGCATTTTCGTAGGGCAGGCCCGACAATTTTTTTGCCAATAGTGTAGACAACCACTTTTGCGAACCGATGTTAATAAAGTATACGCCGCTTTTTCCATTTTTAGTGACATAGGTGCGTAAATTGATCTCATGAAAATTTGAAATAGGCGTGAAATAGGGTAGAAAAGCTGGTCTGATTTTCTCCATTGTAAAAGGTACTAAAGAAACCCAGGCTTTTTGATTATACAAATCCAGTTCCAGGTTTTCTGGTAGGAGTTCCTTTACTATTTCGGGATCTATTTCCCAATGCATAAATAGGACTTCGTTCCACTCCTGATAGTATAGCCAAGGAGTAGTGGGTAAATCCCATGGTCTGTGTTCGGTTTGAGCTAAAATTTCAGTAACAGTACTCATACGGTTTATTTAGTGTTTCTACTTACTGCAATCAAAGCTACCGACTATAAATGAATTGCACAAAATAAACCAGTGTATACTTCACTATATTAAAATATAATATCAACACTTTTGGTTTATCACACCAGTATGGAATCGAGAAAAAGAAATAAAACCGTTTTAGAACATGAAGTCATTAGTGCTGAAAATCAGTATAAAAAGAAGCGATAGGTAAAAACTATAGTGTATTGTTATTTCATTGGTTTTTAAATCTATACGACTGTATTTATGAAGTATTACTTTATCATTTTAATATATAAATTTAAAAAAAATATCTTTATTCCCTCATAAAGTGATGGTCTGTTTTCAGTCGCTGACATGTTGAAAAATTTGTAATAAAAGCGTAAAAATTTGTAATTTTAAAGCTAGTTAATCGCGCTAAATTTGTTTAGAATAATTGGCCAAGCAAAAAAATATATATGAAAGATTTATCAGGAAAAACAGCCATAGTTACCGGGGCTTCAAAGGGAATAGGTGCTGAAGTGGCTATAAAATTAGCGGATGAAGGAGCTAAAGTAGTAGTTAATTTTTCAGGAAGTAAGGATGCTGCCGATGGGGTAGTGCAAAAAATCAAAGCAAGTGGCGGGGAAGCTGTCGCTATTCAGGCAGATGTGAGCAAGACTGCTGATGTAAAACGATTATTTGCTATGGCATTAGATTATTTTGGGCGTATCGATATTTTAGTTAATAATGCCGGAATTATGATTACTAAAACCATTGAACAAACTACAGATGAGGATTTTGAAAGGCAGTTTAATATCAATGTAAAAGGTGTTTTTAATACGATGCGCGAGGCAGCGACACATTTATCCGACAACGGTAGTATCGTAAACTTTTCAACTTCCGTCAATAGAATCATGTTGCCTGGTTATGGCACTTATGTTGCGACTAAGGCCGCTGTTGAACAATTAACGCGAGTTTTTTCTAAGGAAATAGGACATCGAGGCATCAATGTTAATACGGTATCACCTGGTCCGACGAATACCGAACTCTTCACGGCGGGTAAGTCCAATGAAGTCATCGGTCGTTTAGCATCTTTATCTGCCTTTAATAGAATTGGAGAAACTAAAGATATTGCAGGTGTAGTTGCGTTTTTAGTCAGTGATGATGCCAAATGGATCTCTGCTCAAAACATAGGTGTTAATGGAGGTATGGCTTAAGTCCTGCTTTGTAAAACAATAAAGAAGCTCAAAATCACCAAGGTTCTGAGCTTCTTTATTGTGTTTAATAGGCCTATTTTTTTGGATATAAGACTCTAAAGGCATTAAAAACTGCTGGATGAGTTACGGTTGCGTGATCTTCTTCGGGAAGGAAATCAAAAAAGACCTCGATGTTTTTAGATGGGGATGATTTTATCTTAGTTGCTAGTAATTGAGCATCTTCTTCCATGATATGATTTTTGGATCCGTCTATGGACCCTTCTTTTCCTACACCGATATATACAGCTGTTGGATGGTTGTAATCTGCTTGTAGTACTTCAGGAGAAGTAGTAAGTAGGTAACCGTCATTCCACCATAAACTAGGACTAATGATGATGTATTTATCAAATAATCTTGGTTTAGTAAAGAGTATTTCCGTTGCTAATAAGCCACCTAAAGATTGACCAATGATTGTTTTGGAAGTGTTGGTACTATAGTTTTTCTCCACGTAGGGTTGTAATTCCGTTTCCACAAAATCAATAAACTTTTCAGAACCGCCAAAGTCAGGTATCATTTTCTTTTGAGATTCGATCTGGGTGGTTGCTGTAAAATCTCTTTTTCGTTTGGTATTGGCGATCCCAACTACTATGGATTGTGGTATACGGTCGATCCACGGAAAAGTATTGTATTGTACCAAGCCTACAATATGAATAAAATCTTCATCTGCTCCGCCATCTAATAGGTAGATAACTGGATATGTTTTTTGAATATCGTAGTTCTCGGGAAGGTAAATATTTAAAGTTCTATCTTCCTGTAAACTTTCTGAATAAAGCGTTACTACTTTTCCCAATTTAAAATCCTTATCAGGGTTTTTGGCCGTAATAGAATTTGTTTTTTCTGAGTGTAGTTGTTTTTTGATCTGACAGCTGATCAATGTTAATAGAATAAGCGGTACTAATACTAGTTTAAACTTTGTCATGGGGGGGATTTTGTAAAAACATCAAATTAAAGAAAATTATTTTTAATCTGAAATGCTTTTAAATTTAAAAACTCCTCTTTTTTAGGGAGGAGTTGAAAAAGATATGTCTTCTTTAATTATATTTAATCGATAAAACTAAAACTGTTTTCAAATGTTTTTCCAATTACTGGTAAAGGTTTCTTTTGCGCATTAGCTGCGTTAATAATACCGATGATGAATAATACTAAAAAGAATATTCCCAAGAAAGAAAGGAAAGAAAGCATCGGAACTATGAAAGTTATAATAGAAATGGCAAGCTGAAAAACAAAACCACAAATGATTAAGCCTAAAGATTGTTTTAAATGGTATTTAAGCAAGTCATCTGCCTTATCTTTTCCTCCAAAATAAGCTACTAGCCACCCAATAAGTGTGATATACGAAATAATTGAAAAGGTTTTATTATCCATGTTTTTAACATTTAAAATTAATAAATGTAAAAATAATAAATTTTTTAACAAATTCAAGATTTCTACAAAAGTTTAATCATTTGGTTATATGGTTTCTTTCTGCCACAACGGTCGAAATTTGAAGCTTGTTGGTGTTTTTTCTGTTATCCATTAAAGAAAAAGGGTCAACAGCTGTCGACCCTTTCGGTTGTATTGTGTAAAAAACAGTTAAAGTATCTTTAATTCCTTCATACAGGCTTTTATCGATTGGTAGGTTCTTTCAATATCGTTGTCCAATCCAATAGATATGCGGATCAAACCGTCTGTAAGACCCATTTCTTTTTGTTCTTCTAAAGGAATTTCAGACGAAGTAGATGTTCCCGGTGCACTAAATAGGGTTTTGTAAAAACCTAGGCTCACTGCGAGATATCCTAAGTTGTTGTTTTGCATTAACTCCATTAATGCGTTCGCTTTATCAAGGGTTCCCACATCAATAGTCAACATGCCTCCAAAACCGTAGTCTGTATTAATCATGGTACTATAACGCTTATGACTAGGATGACTAGCTAATCCTGGGTAGACCGTTTTGATACCGTCTAACTCGAGTTTCTTTGCTAAATACAGCGCATTGTGGCTGTGTTGCTTTATTCTAATATGTAGTGTTCTAAGGTTTTTTAAAATACTTGAAGCTCGTAAACTGTCCATGGTAGGTCCTAATAACATACAAGCCCCGTCATTCACACTTTTTAAAGCATTGATGAAATCAGTTGATGCACAAATCACACCACCCACAGTATCACTGCTTCCGTTGATATACTTGGTTAAACTGTGAATGACGATATCTGCACCTAATTGAATTGGAGCAACAGATAAGGGAGAAAAAGTATTGTCGACTATTAGGGTGATTTGATGTTTTTTAGCCAATTTTGCTAAAGCTTCAATGTCTGCAACTTCTAACAAGGGATTGCTAACCGTTTCACAATAAATCACTTTGGTTTCCGGTAGTATCGCAGCTTCTACGCTTTCGATCTTGGTGATGTCAACGAAAGTAGTCTTAATGGCAAAACCAGGAAGAAAATTCTTCATAAAAGCATAGGTTCCACCATAGATAGTTCTACTAGAAACGATGTGATCGTTGCTCTTACAAAGTTGCAATAAGGTTGAAGTAATGGCTCCCATACCTGACGCGGTGACATTCGCTGCTTCAGAGCCTTCCATGGCTGCTAGTGCTTCAGCTAGATAGAGGTTGCTTGGCGATGAATGACGCGAGTACAAATAACAGCCGTCTGTATTACCTTCAAAGGTATCAAACATGGTTTTGGCAGACAAAAAAGTATAAGTAGAAGAGTCTGAAATAGAAGGGTTTACTCCTCCGAATTCTCCAAAGTATTGTAAATCCTGGATATTATCGGCGGCATCGAAATTTTTCATCAGTTTGTTTTTTTACATTGAATATCAAAATACGTGAATTAATGTCGTATTAGCAATATGTTATGGTAAAATAGATCAAAATGGTTTTTTTAATGTAAAATTTTCTTTTTTATGGTTTTTTATCCTGGTAGATGTTTTTAGTTTGGTAAATAAAAGAGGTTAAAAACCGTTTTAGATCATTTATTGATTCCTTGGTATCCATTAACCTAAGACACGCTCAATCAAAATTTATGCCCTCTAAAAAATGCTCGTATTGATCTACGCTATATTAAAAAATCTTTTCGCAAATTACTTCTCTAGTTAGTATAAAATCGTAAATTTGTCTTTTATAAAATATACACAACATAAACAAAATATTATGAGTTCATTTGACGTAGTTATAATTGGTTCAGGACCTGGTGGATATATTTCTGCTATCCGTTGTGCACAATTAGGATTTAACACTGCTATTATTGAAAAGTATTCAGCATTAGGAGGTACTTGTTTGAATGTGGGATGTATTCCTTCAAAAGCTTTATTATCGTCTTCACACCATGTGGAAGAAATGGCTCACTTTGCAGCTCATGGAATTGAAATCCCTGGAGATGTTAAGATTAATATTGAGAAAATGATTGCTCGCAAACAGGATGTTGTAACACAAATGGTTGGTGGAGTCAAGTATTTAATGGATAAAAATAAAATTACTGTATTTGAAGGAGTGGGTTCTTTTGAAAGTGCTACAGTAATCAACATAACCAAAGCGGATGGAACTGTAGAAAAGATCGAGGCGAAGAACACGGTTATTGCAACTGGTTCAAAACCTTCATCACTTCCATTTATAACTATTGACAAAGAACGCGTAATTACGTCTACTGAGGCATTAAACTTAAAAGAAGTACCAAAACACTTAATCGTTATTGGTGGTGGCGTTATCGGATTAGAATTGGGTCAAGTATATTTGAGATTAGGAGCTCAGGTTTCTGTTGTAGAATATGCAGACCGCGTAATTCCGGGAATGGATGGTTCTTTATCTAAAGAATTAACCAAAGTATTGAAAAAACAGGGCATGAAATTTTATACCTCTCACAAAGTTCAGGCAGTAAAACGCAGTGGAGATGTGGTTACGGTTGAAGCCGAAAATAAAAAAGGGGAAATTATTACATTAGAAGGAGATTACGCTTTGGTTTCAGTTGGTCGTCGCCCTTATACAGACGGTCTTCAAGCAGAGAAAGCAGGTGTAAAGCTAACCGATAGAGGACAAGTTGAAGTCAACGATCATTTGCAAACGACTACTCCAAATATCTATGCTATCGGTGATGTGGTTCGTGGAGCGATGCTAGCACACAAAGCGGAAGAAGAAGGAGTGATGGTTGCTGAATTAATTGCTGGACAAAAGCCGCATATCAACTACAATTTAATACCTGGTGTTGTATATACTTGGCCAGAAGTTTCAGGAGTAGGAAAGACGGAAGAGCAATTGAAAGAAGCGGGAGTAGCTTATAAATTAGGTAGCTTTCCATTCAAGGCTTTAGGTCGCGCAAGAGCAAGCGGTGATGTTGATGGTTTGGTAAAAGTACTTGCAGATGCTACTACGGATGAAGTTTTAGGAATTCACATGATCGGTGCTCGTGCTGCAGATTTAATTGCAGAAGCAGTAACTGCTATGGAATTTAGAGCGTCAGCTGAAGATATTTCAAGAATGTCACATGCTCATCCAACATTCGCTGAAGCGATTAAAGAAGCTGCTTTAGCTGCAACTGATAATAGAGCATTGAATATATAATTGGATATTATAATTTACTTCAGAAAATCCCGATACTTTTATCGGGATTTTTTTTTCTTATAATTAGAATACGGATTTTAGTTTAAATAAATACATCATTTATAGCTCGGATAATAATTGAATTGAGAAATGCTTTTGAATAAATCGAAACGAATTATGGATTTTTAGTTTTTTATCATAGAAAAATTTTGACAGTGAATAGAAATGCGCTTAATTTGTCGATTGGTATTTGATATTCAGATAGAAAATAATATTTTATGAAAAAAACAATAATATCGAGTTTAATTTGCAGTGTTTTTTTGCTAGTTGCTTGTTCTAAAAATGATGACGACAACAGTGACGATAAGGATGTAGTTTTTGCTGCTCCATATATTCCATTAGAGAGCTTTCAAGATCTAGAGCCGGGCAATGGATGGTTTAATTATCAAGGAGCAAAAATAGGTGATAGGAGTTATGGTGCGATTTCTAATAGCAATTGTTTAGCACAAAACACCATTTATTTTGTAGGTAACGATTTGATGCGTAGAGATTCCATTGTTTATAATAGTTTCCATAGTGTTGAAGCTAGTAATAAGAATTGTTCTTTAGATTTTAGAAGAACGATGAGGAAAGTAAAAATGGCATCAAAGGGATATATGTTTGTCGATATTTATGATTATACACTAAAGCCGGTTGATACGATTAAAGCTACAAATGAAATTGTTTATGATACAATCAAAAAAACTTATTTTAAAGGTAATTTAGAGATCGGTTTTCAAAAAGACATGTTGAGAATTGAAGATAAATTTACGCGATATAGCGGTAAGGAAAAGGTTTATCTTTATTTTAAAAATGCGAAATAGTGGTTTTTAACAGAAGACAACATTTGAACTATTAATGGTATACCGTTAATAGTTTTTTTGCTTTTTAAATCAAATTATAGACTGACAATTTAGTGAATACGAAAGTTGTGGCATACAAATTGGGTTGTTTAAAGAACCTTAAATTCAAAGAATAAATTATGAAGATAATATACGACAATCAAAACAATCAAATTGAAATCCAAGATGATATGAAGTCTTTATTGAGAGCTCAACGTATTGTTGTTACAGTAGTGTTAGTTGCATCTTTTACTAAATTATACTTTATCAACTGGCAATCCATTAATACCTATGATTATCTATTTGTAGTCATATTTGGTGTTTTTGTGTACTTCTTTATCAAGAACTTTTTCTTTAAAACCAGTCAATCGATTATCAATCTTTCTGACATTAAATATTTAAAAAAGGCAAAAGGCGTTCGATCAAAAGCTTATTTACGATTAAAAAACGGTAAGATTCGGGAGTTTTCAAACATCACCACTCGTGACGAAAAAATAGATATTCCTGAGAAATTTCGAAAAGCTGGTGTGGCAATTAAAATCTGATGGAATTAATAGAAAAAACATATTGTAAATTTTCCAATAGTTTAGATGATGACAGTTTAAATCCGAATAAAAAATATCACGATACGGCATATGGCTTTCCCATTGATGACGATAATGAATTATTTGCTCGTTTGGTATTAGAGATCAATCAGGCTGGCTTGAGTTGGTCGTTGATCTTACATAAAAAGGATCATTTTTATCAGGCATACGACAATTTTAGTATAGCGAAGGTAGCAGCTTATCAAAGTGAGGATTTTGACCGTTTAATGTCTGATCCAGGAATTATTAGGAATAAGTTAAAAATACAGGCGGCTATCTATAACGCACAGCAAATATTGAAAATTCAGTCTGATTATGGTTCCTTTAAGCAATGGTTAGATTTGCAACACCCAAAGAGTAAGCAAGAATGGGTTTTAGTGTTTAAAAAAAACTTTAAATTTACCGGGGGAGAAATTGTCAATGAATTTCTAATGAGTACGGGATATTTGGCCGGTGCACATCAAGTGGATTGCCCTATTTATGCCCAGGTACTACTGCGTAAACCCAAATGGTGTGAAACACCAAATATCGGAGATTAAGACGGAAAAACTTATAAATATTAGTAAATCGCAGCAATATTATGAAGCAAGATCATTTACAACTTCGTACGGTTGATGTTACCAGATACATCACGCCTTTGAGAGAGGGCGGGTCTCTACCGGCTTTAGCCGATGCAGATGATGGTTTCAAGTATGTATTAAAATTTAAAGGCGCCGGGCATGGGGTAAAAGCATTAATAGCGGAATTGCTCGGAGGTGAAATCGCGCGATATCTTGGCTTAGCTGTTCCGGAAATCGTGTTTGCTCAATTGGATGAAGCTTTTGGAAGAACAGAAGCCGATGAGGAGATTCAAGATTTGTTGCAATTTAGTCAAGGGTTAAACTTGGCCTTACACTTTTTGTCTGGTTCATTGACCTATGATCCTGCTACAACGAAAATAGATGCTGTTTTAGCCTCTAAAATAGTTTGGCTAGATGCATTTATCACAAATGTAGACAGAACCTTTAGAAACACCAATATGCTGTTTTGGCATCAGGAACTCTGGTTGATTGATCATGGTGCGGCTTTTTATTTTCATCATGCTTTTACCAATTGGGAAAAAAGTGCCCTCACGCCATTCGCACTAATTAAGGATCATGTATTGTTGCCGCAAGCATCAGAGCTTGACGCAGTAGACAAACAATTTAAAGAGCTATTAAATAATCCCGTTTTAAAAGAAATAGTGAATTTAATACCAGAAGAATGGCTGATTTGGGAGGGTTCCGAATGGAGTTCTGATCAAATACGAGAAATTTACTTAACTTTTTTAACGACTCGCCTAGAAAATTCGGACTTATTTATTAACGAAGCAAAAAAAGCACGACATGCAATTATATGAGTATGCTGTTATTCGATTTGTACCACAGGTAGAACGCGAAGAGTTTTTTAATATTGGAGTGCTCGTCTTTTGTAAACGATCTAAGTATATAAAAGTGAAGTTTTTTGTGGATCCAAATAAATTCCAATTGTTTAAAACCGAAGTTGACTACCATAACTTATTGGAGTACGTTGACGCATTTGAAAACATAGTGGCGGGAAATGCATCCGGAGGACCGATAGCTACTATGGATGTAGCAGAGCGATTTAGGTGGTTAACAGCGGTTCGAAGTTCTTGTATACAAACATCACGACCGCATCCAGGCAGGACCTTAGATTTAGGGCTTCTCCTAGATAAACTATTTGTGGAAACAGTCTTATAGAATGTATAGTCAATCTTAGTTATACGTCGGGGATATAAAAAACGGGCTTGATTTTGTACACGACAAAATCAAGCCCGTTGTATGATGTATTATGATCGATTTTATTCGATTTTCTTATCGACATAGTCAGAGTTCATAATTCTCAATATTCCCATATAATCCATTTTAAATGGAATAAGGTCACCAACTTTGATAGTATCCTTATTTTTGTCCAAATCAATCACAATCATATCCGAACTTGCACCTACAATTTTCATGGAAGGGTCCATTGGACTGATGTGTTCTGTTTCTATATCGAGTAATCCCAAATCAATAATTGCGCGATAGTTGATAGAGCCCTCCAAAGCCGGGTCAAATTCGGTTTTATCACCTAATAAGTTTAGTCCCATTTCTCCCGAAGGAATCATCGGTTTTTCATGCAGTTCAATGACTTCCGCATAAAGCTTAAAAACATCGTGATGCATATGATCTATTAATGTATTATCGTATACGTTAGTTCCCAAATACAAAGTTTCTCCAACTCTAAAATGATTGATAGCAGCCGGTAGGGTAGCATTGAGAATTAAAGGAATCGTCACAGAGGCACCACCTGAAAGATATTTGATCTCCCTATTGAATTTTACCTCTAAAATTTGTTTGTATAGGGACAATTGAATCAATTTGTCTGCATTGGGCAAAACACCGTACATACAAGTTAGATTGGTCCCAATTCCGATGATTTCGATATGCGGTAATTCAAATACTTGCTCATAAAACGCAATAAGACTTTCGCCGAGTATACCTTCTCGCAATTCACCTAGTTCTACCATAATGACCACTTTATGCAGTACATTTTGTTTTACTGCCGATTTAGATAGTAGTTTGATGGTTTCGAGCTCTGTGTTAAAGCTGATGTTGGCATATTTTACAATTTTATCAATACTTCTCTTTGGAGGTGGTTTGATGTAGATCGTTTCAACATGGGGATTGATCTTTTTGACCATTTGGAGATTGGAAGCTCTCGAATCACAAATTTGTTTGGGTTGTAGTTCTAAGAGTTTTTCCAAATACAATTGATTACCGCACAGCAGTTTGGCTACTATAGCCCATTCAATGCCTCTTTTTTCAAAAATCCCCTCGAGAATGTCAAAGTTTTCTTTTAATTTTTGGGTGTTTAAAGTGATAAAAGCCATGATTATTTCTTTAAACGCATTTCTAAATATTTGTTTTCAAAGCCCAATTTTTCATATAACTTTTTAGCGGGATTTTGTGCTTCAACATGTAGGGCAATAGAACCGCTGGTTTGTTTGATGGCTTCCTCCATTAATCTCTTACCGATGCCTTGTCCTCGCAGCAATTGATCCGTTGCGATATAGACCAGTATGTGTTCGGGGATAAATCCGTCCATTTTAGTATCTAAAATCACGACAATACCTGCGATAGCATCCGTGCTTTTTTTAGCAATTAGAATAAAACCTCCCGGTTTATCTTCTTTGGCTAAAGCGTAATTCAAAGCTTTTTCAATATCTACTTTTTCATCGCCGTATTGTTCTAAATGCTGATATAAAAAAGCGATATAGCTTTGTAATTCATTTTCTGACGGTAGATGTTCGGGTGATTTTTTGTTGATTTGAATCATGTAATCTTTTTTTTGCTGATCGTAAAAAAAAATACAGCGAATACAATCTTTGAAAAATAAAGTAAGGTGAGAAAGGGGATTAGCCAGGGCTAAAAACAAAGAAAATATCAGAAGCTGTTTTTTACTAAATCAGCTGGTTTAAATAAAAATATAAGCAAATATAAGAATATTATATTTAAAAACCGCAAAAAAAATATGTTTTAGTCTTTTTTGTTAACAAAAAACCAGAGGTTAACCTCTGGTTTTTTTAACTTTATAGTTTGATTTCGGCACTGTTTTCATCAAATAAATCAGCTATAGACCAATAGCGTTCGCCCGTATCATAATTAAATGTAAGCACTTTGGACCCCTTAGGAATATCCCCTAAGGTTTTGTGTATGGCTGCTAGAGAGGCACCCGTTGAGATTCCGGCTAGTATACCTTCTTCTTTCGCTATGCGTTGCGTAAATTTAAAAGCCTCCTCTTTACCTACTTTTATGATTCCATCAAATAATTCGGTTTTTAGTATTTGAGGAACAAAACCTGCTCCGATACCTTGAAGTGGGTGAGGACCTGCTTGACCACCGCTTAAAACGGCCGACAATTCCGGTTCTACAGCATAAACTTTAATAGCAGGAAAGGCCGTTTTTAAAACTTCTGCAACTCCTGTGATATGTCCACCTGTTCCTACACCAGTAATCAAATAATCCAAGCCTTCTGGAAAGGCTTCTAAAATTTCTTGAGCCGTTGTTTTTCTATGTATGGCTGGATTGGCAGCATTATTAAATTGTTGCGGAACCCAGGAGTTTTCCGTTTTTGCAGCCAAGTCAATGGCTTTATTTACAGATCCGGTTGTGCCTAATTCCTTTGGTGTAAGTACAAATTGTGCGCCGTAAGCCGACATCAATTTTCTTCTTTCCATACTCATGGATTCCGGCATAACCAGTATCAATTTATATCCTTTAACAGCACATACCATAGCCAAGCCAACGCCCGTATTTCCTGAGGTGGGTTCAATAATCGTAGTATCCTTATTGATCAAACCCCTGTTTTCAGCATCTTCAATCATTGCAAGTGCAATACGATCTTTCAAGCTTCCTCCGGGATTACTCTTTTCCAGTTTTATCCAAACCTGAATATCTGCGGGAAATAATTTATTAATCTTGACATGAGGTGTATGACCTATAGTGTCTAAAATGGTATTTACTTTCATGATATTTCTATATTATAAAGTTAATAGGTTCTGGAATAATTTCTTTGTCCTTGGTATATATTTTACTTTTATTGTAAATAATAGAATGCGGTTTAACACTTTTTGTCAACCATACGTTACCACCGATTACGCTATTATGTCCTACAACGGTGTCTCCTCCGAGAATTGTGGCCCCTGAATAGATCACTACATGATCTTCAATGGAGGGATGGCGCCTCAGATGTGCTTTATCTTTTGATACTGAAATGGCACCGAGAGTAACCCCTTGATACAATTTGACGTGATTTCCAATAGTCGTTGTTTCTCCAATAACGATTCCTGTACCGTGGTCAATAAAAAATGAATTTCCTATGGTCGCTGCTGGATGTATGTCTATTCCAGTTTTATTATGTGCAAACTCGGTCCAAATACGAGGAATTAATTTGACTTGCTGTAAGTGCAACTGATGCGCAAATCGATAAATAGAAATGGCATAAAAACCGGGATAGGATATCAATATCTCTTGCAAACACGTTGCCGCAGGATCATTGTCCAAAATGGCATTCGCATCACTGAGAAGCTTAAAATAAATATGGGGTAATGCTTCAAAAAACTGATCTACGATCACTTGTACTTGTGAAGCATCGTGAAAGGAATGAAATAAAATGGTGGTGAATTCGCTTTTTAGACTATTTAACCGTATTTCAATAGCTTCCTCGGAAAGGTATTTTTTATCTTCGAGTTGAAATAAAAAGCGAAACAATACATCGGTAAAACTCTCGATGCGCAATTTGTCTAAAAAACTTGCTGAACTACGATTGCTCTCTAATAAAGTCTGAATAAAGGGATCTTTCATGTTTTTTTTGTGGTTATTTACACATTCTAAAAATAGCAAAAAGAACTGTATCTTTGTTGCTAAGCGATAACAGAACCAGCACTGTTGTACTAAATCTATTGCGATTGAGTAAATTTAATATGTTTATAATGTAAATATACTTTGTTTATTTACAGGAAATCACAGATTACCCATTTTTAATATTTTTTTAATAATTGGTAAAAAAATGTACTAAAATATCGTTTTTTGCAAAATAAAATTCACCGATAGAGCAGTATTATCACTGATTTATTTATTTCAATAAAATTGCTTTGTAAAAGTATTTTAACATTTTTTATCTCAAAAGGACCTACTTTGTTAAATATGGGGTTCGGTGCTTGTAAACACAGAAAACTAAGCTAAATTTGTTCTCAAGTTTATGAAGAGCAATCAAAATGTTTTATATATAAACGGAAAATTAGACTTTTTTATTTTTAAGTTTTTCTTGAGCTGGCTACTTATAGGGAAAATTTGGTTTTGTTGTTTTGTTGGTCTTTTTTGAAGTATTAAAATATTTTATTTTTTGATTTTATTTTTTTCAATACAGTCCTTTTCCATATGGGGCTAGAAAATAAATCGATCAGATATGTAAATTTGCTATGAAAAAGGAAACCTGTAAAGAAATTTACAGGTTTTTTTTTGCAAAACTGTTTTGGAATTAGGATCAAAAAAATGATATATACCATAATCTTCAAAAAATACTATAAGATCATTTTCTAATTATAAATATTTATTAATATTATCATAACTAGTGCTAATATTTTAAATATATGACCCATAATTTATATATTTGTGAGTAAGATTACACTTGATTCTCATTAAATTTCTTTAAATATTTTAGTGAGTGATTGATTCAATTTATTTGCGGCTATTTCTTTTATTTAAAACCTGCATCTATCATGACTGTTATTGAACCATTTTACAGAGCCGATCTGAATTGGATCGAAGTATTGTCACAAGCCATTGGTGGTATTGTAGATAATAATTTTATAAAGGGTAATAATTCCACATACGAAGGTATTCACTATGTACTCCCAATAGAAGATAATATCACAGCTATGCTGGAAGATACTTTATACAAGGAGGATGTTCACTTCAAGTATACCAATGAGCAAGCCAAGTTTGTCGGTTTATATTTTTACAGTGCTGACGAGCGCGATATTGACTTCAGCGTGGACGATCAGGAACACAATAAATTGGGAATCCTCAACTACAATTTTTCGATTGCAGATAGCAGTTTGGGTTTAAAATACAACATTAGAAAGGGAACTAAAGCATTTACGATTTGTATTTTTATCAATAGAGAACTCCTAAAAACTTATATAAAAAATCTACCAGAGATGGCTTTTATCAGCGAGGACATGTTTAATCTAGAGAAAAACACCATAGTTCGGTTGGATAGAATGTCTCCTAAATCGTCTTTGCTAATCGATACCTTCCGGAAAGTATCACGCGACAATTCCTTTTATGAATTTCATTTTAAAGGACTTGTGTATGCTTTGATTTCGGAATATTTGACGCAACTAAATTTTAATAAAATTGTAATTGGAAAAGCCATAAATGAGGATTTTAGGTCGATATTAAAATCCAAACTTTTTTTATTGGATTCCATTGAAGGAGATTTTCCTGGAGTAGATATTTTAGCAGCTCAATTACTGATGTCGACTTCAAAATACAAAATTCTTTTTACCAAAATTACCGGTTTAAGTCCAGGATTATACTTCCAAACCAATAAGTTACAGCGCGCTAAAGAACTACTGGCTACCGGACAATATACCATAGGAGAGGTTTCAGAAAGACTGAAGTATTCAAGTATTTCCTATTTAGCCAAACGCTTTAAAGAGACCTATGGCGTATTTCCTAAAGAATATCAAAATTTACTGTAATTCATGGCAAATTCAACCATAAAATTTAAACATACTTTTAGTCTTTCACCACAATGGCGACAAAAGTTTGTAGATGAACTTGGAGCTACAATTCTCAATAATCCGTCCATCATGGAGTTTGATAAAAAAATGGCATCCGGCAATTGTTTTTTTACGGAAATTATTCCCGGATTATCTGTTTTATTGATAGATGCTGTTATAAATACTCCCATCGAGTTTACACGCTTGGCGTCTGAAGATGACTTTTGGATCATTTACTTTGATTTGAGTGACACTTTAAATAAGCACAGAATTAACAAGCATAATTTTGAAATAGGGGATCGTTCTAAGTTTGGTTTGGGTGTTTTAGACAGTCATATCAGCAGTACCTATGTTGCTGATGAACACAGTTGTATTTATTCATTGCGTATTTTTATCGACAAAAAATTAGTAGCTGAGAGTCTGAAAAAAATCGATCTAAATCAGCAGTTTAAAGGTGTTTTTGATCGCAATAAAAAGAAAGTTTTTTTCTATAAACACATTGACAGTAGAAGTAAAATTGAGTTGTTTAGCTTGAAAAAACAGTCGATAAAAGGACCTAATTACGATTTAAAAATTAAAAGTACCGTTTACAACTTACTCGCTTATTTTTTTGAGAGAGCTAGTGAAGTTTCAACTGCTAAAGTAACTTATGAAAAAGATGTAGAGGCCATAAATAGGAGTCAGGATTTTTTAATTTCAAATTTGTATCATCCTTTTCCAGGTATAGATGAATTATCGCGAATCGCGAATATGTCTGCTTCAAAATACAATAAGTTATATAAGATTATCTACGGTATGAGCCCTGCTTCGTATTTTAAAGATCGAAAATTAGAATTATCTAGGGAGTTGTTGTCAAGTGGTCATTATAAATACATCAACGATATCGCTTTAGAATTAGGTTACAGTAAAACAACTTATTTCACCATGATATTTAAAAATAATTTCGGTTATTTACCCAGTGTAATATTTATAAAAAAAGAGGAATAAAAACGAGTCTTTTACAGTTGTTTTGCATTTCTTCTTAATTTATTTTTGTGTCTTGATAAGATCACATTCATAATTTTTATTTTGCATTAGTAGAGAAGTGACGACCCAATCAACAAAACAACCTAAATTTTATGAAAGCACCACTGAATATTGGAGATCGAGTACCTAATTTCGCACTAAGCGATCAAAACGGTAAAGTTTTTAATTTGGAAGAAGAACTAATCGACAAAAAGTTGGTGCTATTCTTTTATCCCAAAGACGATAGTTTGGTATGTACCCAACAGGCTTGTGCGTTTCGTGATGCTTATAGTGAATTGGCTGTATATGGTGCTCGTGTTATCGGTATTAATTCAGGAACTGTAGAAAGTCACCAAAACTTTAGCCAAAATCAACGTTTGGGAATGACACTACTCAGTGACCCTCATAGCGTGGTTTTAAACCTTTTTGGTGTTAAAAATTGGTTGTTTTTAACTGGGAGAGAAACTTTTATATTGGATCAAACCGGAATAATATTATTTAAATACCGCAATTTATTTAGTGGGAAATCGCATCTAAAAAAGGTATTGAAATTTCTACAATCCAACGCCCAGACCCAATAACCAATTCCATGTTTTTACCTCATTTAATTAATCTTAGTTTACAGTAAGCTTTACTGCGATTTCTTCTTTAATTAACACTAATTTATAAAACAATTCCTTTAAACGACTTATTTTTTAGTTAAAAATATTTTCCTTTTCGATTGAATTTTAGATATTTAGCACTTTGAATATTTAATTAGTTTTTTTTCAAAAGCTCGAACAATGAAAAACAGTCCATTTTGTTTTGATATGCGAGATGATTGTAAAAGAGATTTTAATCTAAAAGAACGAAAAGAACATATAGAAACCCATAGAATTGATTGGGATCAGCCTATCGTTAACATGCCTTTTCAAAGAAGAAATTTTTTTATTATCAGTTTAATCAAATCGCCGATTAATTTTGTTTTCTTAAATAAGCAGATTACGGTCCAACGACCGGTATTGTTTATTTCAAATCCATTATTGCCCTTTTCAGTACATACGAATAACTGCAGTCAAAGTGGATATGTTTGTCTTTTCAACCAATCTTTTATCAATAAATACTTTAAAGATACCCTGATATCTAAAGCGCTGTTGTTTGACACGGAAGAGATTCCATTATACGATCTCACAGGATTACAATTGGATTTTATAAGCCAAATGTTCGAACAAATGATGCTGGATTTAAGCTCCGATTATCTTTATAAATTTGAATTATTGCAAAATTATTTATGCATTATGATTCATTATACTTTAAGTATCAGAAATCAAACATTTAGTAAGCTTTATAGCGGCTCTAGTCGTATTGCTTTTCTCTTTAAGCAAGCTATGGAAAATCAATTTCCGATTTTGTCACCACGTCAGGTCATCAGCTTGCGTAATCCAAGCATGTATGCGCAGCATTTAACGATACATATCAATCATCTCAATGCCGCTGTTCGTGCTATTTTTGACAAGACAACTACTCAAATGATCTCCGAACGCTTGAGTAATGAGGCTGAAATATTACTGAGTACAACCGATTGGACTGTTGTCGAAATTGCCAGTTGCTTGGGTTTTGAATACGTCACTTATTTTAATCGTTTTTTTAAAAAACAAACAGGGTGGACTCCCGTAGCTTATAGAAAAGCACATTTTTTCTTTGATTGATATACATTTCTAATTGATTTGTATTTTTACTGTTGGCTATTAATATTAAAATTTGGGCGAATTTTAAATATAGCCTTATGGCAATTGCTTCAGACAGAAAAAATATCCATCCAGATGCCATCAGTTTTTTATTAAATCAACCCAAAAAATTATTTATCGGAGGAGAATGGATTCCCGCTCAATCTCAAAAAGTTTTTAGAACCATAAATCCCGCAAACGAAACCGTTTTAGCCAAAATTGCCCAAGCAGATAAATATGATGTTGATTTAGCGGTAAAAGCCGCTAAAAAAGTACTCCGTGACCCCAAATGGTCCAAAATTACCGTTCATCAGCGCGCAGACTATCTGTTTAAGATTGCTGCGATACTCGAGCAACATTCAGAAGAAATGGCAACGATTGAAACACTTGACAACGGTATGCCTCTAGCAACCAGCAAATATCACGTAGCCTATACCATAGAAATATTCCGATATTTTGCGGGATGGATTACCAAACTTAGCAGTAAAAGCAATGTATTAAGAGAGCCCATAGGGGTCATTGGTAGCAATATATCACACCACGGTCCTCTTATTAGTATTGGTGCAAAAATTGCTGCTGCAATTTCGACTGGAAATACCGTGGTGCTGAAAGTGTCAAAATACACCCCCTTAAGTGCTTTACGTTTGGCTGAATTGATCGTAGCGACTGAACTTCCCAAAGGTGTTATTAATATCTTAACAGGTTTTGATACAACAGCTGGTAATGCGATAAATGCCAATCCTGATCTGAATAAAATATCATTAAGTGGCGCTGTGCTTACAGGTAAAGCCTGGTTGTCGTCCTCTCAAATAAGATATAAGCAAGGTGTGCCAATTAATTTCGCAGGCAAATCGCAATTTATGATATTTGAAAATGCGGATCTCGAACAATCCATAAACAGTGCTATGGCAGGCTTTACTTCCAGCACGGGACAACTGAGTATTGGCGGTTCACAAATACTCGTGCAACAGAGTATTTACGATGACGCTCTGCAAATGATCAAACAAAAACTGACAGCAATACGCGTCGGCGATCCATTTGATCCGGCAACTCAATTGGGACCACTATTATCTAAATTACAGCTAAATAAAGTTAGTAAACAGCTCACAACGGCCGTACAATCAGGTGCAACGATGGTGAATGATGCAGTTGCTGATTCGTTTACAAACGGTTATTTTATACAACCTTGCATTTTGACTAATGTCAAAACCAATATGCCCATATACAAAACTATGGTTGAGGGACCCATAGGTTGTTTAATTGCATTTACAGATCAGCAAGATGCCATTTTAAAAGCGAATCAAGCGGGGAGTAGTTCGGCCCTATCCATTTGGACTAAAGATGTTGGTTTGGCCAATAAGGTCTCCACATTGGTTAAAACAGAGTTGATTTGGATTAATTCCTATTTTGAAATCAATACCGCTAACCCTAATGGGCGTTTTAAATTATCTGGATTTAATGGTGAATTTGCCGAGGAAGTGATAAAAGCTTATACTCAGGTAAAATCCATCTAATAACTCCTTGCAGTAAAATAGATCCATGGCGTTTGTGCCCATCAATAATTTTAATTTATTTTCAATGCGATAAATGGTCGCCATTTTTATAACCTATCTATGATACCAGCTGATGAAATCTTGATCTTTGCGTTAGCCGCATTGGTCATGGCAATAAGTCCGGGACCTAATATGATCTATTTAATTTCCAGAACCCTAACACAAGGACAAAAAGCTGGTTTTGTATCCCTAATTGGCGTGGTTTGTGGTTTCTTATTCCATATCGCATTAGTATCTTTTGGATTGACAGCTGTACTCCATACAGTTCCATATGCGTATATGCTTATAAAATCGACGGGTATTGTCTATCTCTTGGTTTTGATTTATAAAACGTTAAGGCGTAAAGATGAAAAACTTTTTCAATCTAATGGCTCATTAAAAATGGACTCCTCTAAAAAATTATTTAAAATAGGTTTTTTTACCAATCTACTCAATCCAAAGACAGCGGTGTTTTATATGTCGTTTTTTACACAGTTTATCAAACCACAATACGGCTCCATCGTAATTCAAAGTTTAGAACTTGGATTTGTTCAGATTTTTGTCAGTTTTTCAGTCAATGCTGTTGTTATTATTTCTGCTGCTAAAATCATCACTTTTTTTACTGTCAAACCCTTATTTCGAAAGGCACATAAATGGTTGATAGCAAGTGTTTTTGCTGGAATAGCTATCAAAATGGCTTTTACCAAAGTTCGGTGAATTGTCGTGAGTCGTAAGTTGAGGATACGAATCACGAATCAAATCGAGATAAATTTATCTGAATTAGTAAAATAAAGATGTTTTATATGCGACAATCTGAAACTTAAAATCTCTAAAATGAGATAATGAAAATGAAAGTAAATAAATACAAATAAAATATTTAAATAAAAAATTAACAAAACACTTGATATTACATAATCTCTATTTATATTTGTTAGTATAACATTTAAATAAAAAGCATGAAAAAAGGTACAGTAAAGTTTTTTAACGAAGCCAAAGGTTTTGGATTTATTAAAGAAGATGGTTCATCACAAGATATTTTTGTTCACAGTACAGGTCTATTAGAAAGTATTCGTGAAGATGATGAAGTAGTTTTTGAAGTTGAAGAAGGAAAAAAAGGATTGACTGCAGTTCAAGTTAGACGCGCTTAATTTATTACCCTTCTTTAAAGTTCTTTTGATACTTAAGTACATAAGGATTTAAAAAACAAATAACCACTAGCTACTATAAGATGTTAGTGGTTTTTTTATACGTATAACTTTCGTTAGTTAGATTATATTTTTTTGCTTTTATAATGTCATACTAAATAATCCAGCACGTATTATCTCTTGTTGTTAATCGGGATAAGGTTCGTCATAGTTAAAGTAAATTCAGCCCTCTCATAATACAAATACGGAATTTCAAAATATTGAAAACAAGACTACTAATCTAGAAAGAGGACTCGTGTAGTCAAGCGAATGCTATCTACGATCATAAATCACATTCTTTTTTTAGGTGTTTTGACTAAGGGCCTACTTGTGCTTAGTGTCTAATTTGTAGTCGATACTCTTTATCATCAGTATAAAAACGCCCGAGCTCGCGTATTGGTATGAGTATAAACGTCTATGTTAACTTATTATTTATAGGGGACTTGATTGATAATCTTAAGTTAAAATTAACGAACTCTTTCTTGTTTTTCTGGTAACAGCCTAGCCTTACAAAATAAGAATCTTTGCCCTATAAAAATTATAAACTAATCATGAGGCAAAAATTACTACTTTGTAATATCATTTTTCTAATGTGTATTACTACTGCTTTTGCACAAGCTAAGCGCAGTATTACCGGACTAGTACTCGATGAAACTGGTATTCAATTACCAGGAGCATCCGTTGTTATTAAAGGGGAAAATACGGGAACAACTACTGATTTAGATGGGAAATTCACCTTAGAGGTGGACGATAAAGATGTGATTATCGCTTCATTTATTGGGTATAGATCGAGTGAAATTACGGTCAATAAAACCAGCGTTTTTACTTTTAATTTGGTGCAAGAACAATCCTCTTTAGATGAAGTGGTTATTACTGCATTAGGAATCACTAAAGCAGAGAAAAAAATTGGTTATGCGACTCAGAGCATTGATGTAAAAAGAGTTCAGGAGGTAGCTACGGCTAATATGGGGAGTTTGTTAAGCGGTCAAGTGGCCGGTCTACAAGTTTCTAATCCACCAGGAATGCTGCAATCTCCTAAGTTTTCATTGAGAGGAAAAAATCCTCTTATCGTAATTGATGGTACTCCAGTTACAACAGATTTCTACGACGTTTCACCTCAGGATATCGAAAACATCAACGTACTAAAAGGAACGAGTGCGGCTGTTTTATATGGTTCATTGGGGCGAAATGGTGCCATTATGATTACCACAAAAAATGCCAAGGTTGAAGGTGTAGAGGTTGTGGTATCCCAAAATACTATGGTAAGTGCAGGATATACCCTTTTTCCAAAAACACAAAATGAATACGGAAGTGGTTCCGATGGGAAATATGAGTTTTGGGATGGAAAAGATGGAGGGATTAGTGATGGAGATATGATTTGGGGTCCGAAGTTCAAGCCAGGGGTAGAAATTGCGCAATGGAACAGCCCCATCCGCGATAAACAAACAGGAAATGTTATTCCGTGGTATGGTAATGTTGAAGGAACCCAGTATAACGATAGATCGCGTTTTGAAAGAGTTCCGATTGCTTGGGAATACCATGATAATCTTAAAGATTTTATGGAAACAGGGATTATATCACGTACCAATTTTGCTGTAACCAACAAAGGTGCTAAGGGTTCCTATAGAATAGGCGGAGATTTTACTTATAACAAAGATCGTATCCCCAATACAAGTATGTATAAAGGTAGTTTAAACTTTAAATCAACAACGTATATCAACGATAAGTTGACCTTAGATTCTAAACTTGCATACAGTCGTATACATTCGCCTAATGTACCTAATTACGACTATAATCCAAGCGGACACATGTATACTATTCTGATTTGGATGGGAGACGATGTTAACGGACGTGATTTAAAAAACAATTTATGGGTTCCAGGCATGGAGGGATATAGACAGGCAAATTATAATTATGCTTGGTACAACAATCCTTATTTCGGGACTGAGAATTTTAAGCGAATTTGGAACAAAGATGTGATCAACGGACAGCTTAGTTTAAATTATAAGGCTACAGAAGATTTGGTATTACAAGGTCGGGTTTCGATGATTTCTACGAATAATAATACCGAACTGCAAAGTCCTAAATCCTATTTTAATTATAGTGCTTCTAGAGAAGGGGGATTTAGTTTAGACAGTAACGATCGTTTGGATATCGACTATGATTTTCTTGCGATGTATACTAAGGACATCACAACTAATTTTGCGATCAATGTAAACACTGGAGCCTCATCGCGTTACTACCGATTGACCAATGCCTATGCTGCAACAGATGGTCTGACCGTGCCAGGAATTCATAATTTAGGAAATTCAACAGGGCCGGTTACTGCAACAAATTATATCGAGAAAAAAGCCGTGAATAGTGTGTATGGAACTGTAGAGTTTGATTTGTACAATGCCTTTTTTTTAAGTTTCGCTGCTAGAAACGATTGGTCATCTGCTTTATCTAAGAGCAACAGATCCTATTTTTATCCTTCAACGTCTTTGAGTGTTGTATTGTCTAATCTAATCGAGATGCCGCAACAAATCGATTATTTAAAATTATACAGTTCTTGGGCTAATGTTTCGAGTGATTTAACTCCTTACCAGTTACAGTCCGCATATTCCCCAGTGAATCCGTCTTTTAATGGCAATCAAATGGTGGAATACCCGAATGCGATTTTAAACCCGTTTTTACTTCCTGAAAAATCAAAAACCTACGAACTCGGTTTGTCTAGTTCATTATATAAAAAGCGATTAAATGTCGATTTAACCTATTACCGAGGAATCGATTCTAATTTCATCATTGATTATCCGGTATCTGAAGCTTCTGGTTTCAATAATATGAAAGTTAACGGTAACGAGTATACTACAAACGGTTGGGAAGTATCCTTATCAGGGATACTCGTTAAGAACGATGATCTCCAATGGAATTCTTCAGTTAACTGGAGTACCAGAACGAAACGATTGACAAAAATACACGAAAACGCCGATAAATTTGGAAACCTAAGGTTGAATGACCGGGTGGATTCCTACTATGGTACAGAATGGATGAAATCACCTGAAGGGCAAGTAATTTTAGATGAAAAAACCGGTATGCCGACTGCTAACAAACAAGCCACTTATTTAGGTCATGGTGATCCAAAATGGACCTTGGGTTGGAATAACAGTGTAAAATATAAAAATTGGAATTTGAATATCGGGATAGACGGTATTTGGGGAGGTGTAATGCGTTCTGAAGTTGTAGAAAAAATGTGGTGGGGAGGAAAGCATCCGGAGTCTGTTCGTTATAGAGATGAAGAATATTCAACCGGAAAAGCGGTATTTGTTCCTAGTGGGGTGAATGTTATTTCTGGAGAATTGGTTACCGACGTACAAGGAAATGTGGTTAGTGATAACCGTGTTTTTAAAGAACATACATCAGCGATTAGTTGGCAAAGTTGGGCACAGAATTATCCTTATCGCGCTCGAGTTACCGAAAAGGAAAGCAAGCTCTTTGCGAACGTATTTGATAGAACTTATTTCAAACTTAGGACAATCAGTTTATCCTATGACTTTACACCGATGATTAACTCCAAAAAGATCAGTCAATTATCTGCTTCCTTGACGGGATACAATTTATTGATGTGGAAAAAATCAAAAGGATTGTATTCCGATCCAGATTATGATACTGCAAATGTTAACGATATCCAAGATCCTTCTACACGTTGGATTGGAGTGGGATTAAATGTCAAATTCTAATTATTAAATTTATGAAAAAACATATTAAAGTGATATTCGGATTCCTTCTGGCTCTTTCCGTTGCGGGTTGTCAAGATTTGGATCAACTCAATGAAGATCCCAACAAAATTAAAGACGCTGATCCTTATTTATTATTGACAAAAGTCGAAAAGAGTGCCTTTTCACTACAGAATATCGATAAAGAGTATGCTACACGTATGATTATACAAACGGATGGTGAGAGCGCGTATCAGTATTTTAAATGGGGAAGCATGGGCTTTGACCGATACAAAGATTTATCGCAAAACAAAAAGATGATGGATGAGGCCACTCGAACAGGTAAGGGAGAATATCTGGCTATTGGCCATTTTTTAAAAGCGCACTTGTTTTATGACTTGACAATGACTTTTGGAGATATTCCTTATTCAGAAGCTTTACAGGGAGAAGGCGCTATTCAATTCCCCAAATATGACGAACAGGAAACCGTTTTTGTTGGCATTTTAGACGAGCTGGAAAAAGCCTCGAACACCCTAAAGTTAGATACTTCACTTAAGGGGGATATTATTTATAATGGAAACCTACAACAATGGAAAAAGTTAATCGCGTCCTATAAATTAAAAGTATTGATAAGTTTGTCTAAAAAACAAAAGATCGGTGGCATTGATGTGGCACAGCGCTTTAATGAAATCTACCAAAATGGGGGATTGATGGAAAGCAATGCAGATAACGGTCAAATCACTTTTTTTGATCAAGCGGGCAGTAGATATCCACAATTCAACTCGAGTTCTTATGGGTCTAGTATGTATATGTCTAGTACTTTTATCAATTTACTAAAGGAATTAAAAGATCCGAGATTGTTCACTTTTGCACAACGAACAGCAATGGCTTTGGAGCAAGGCTTAGCAGAAAGTGATTTTACCGCTTATAATGGTGGTGATCCAACTGTACCTTATGCGGAAAACGAAAAACTGGTGCAAAGTAAAAATATCTCCAAAGTCAAGAGTCGTTATTATCAAGACCCTACTGCGGAAACTAACGTGATACTCAGTTATTCGGAACTTCAATTTATTTTGGCAGAAGCTGCGGCAAGAGGCTGGATAGCAACTAGTGCAGAAACATTATATTTGAAGGGAATCAAAGCTAATTTTGACTATTATGCCCAATATGCAAAAAATCAGGCACAGTATTATACACTCGAAAACTACCAAACCTATACTGCGCAAGCAACAGTTCAGTATAAATCGGGTGATTTAAACTCTCAATTGCAACAAATACTAACTCAGAAATACTTGATTATGTTTCATCAAGCCGGTATGACCGCTTATTATGATTATTTGCGTACCGGTTATCCAGAGTTAAAAATACAACAGGGAATTACAGCTCCCACCAGATGGCAATACCCGAGTTCCGAATACAATAGAAATCAAGCTAATTTACAACAAGCCTTAGACCGTCAATTTAACGGTTCTGATAATATCAGGGGTGTAAGCTGGTGGTTAAAATAAGATCGATATGAGTACTACTAGAAGAGATTTTATAAAAACATCCTCCCTTTTTATGGGGGGGATAACCGTTTTAAATGCGATGCCCTTATCCATTCAGCGCGCATTGAGTATAGAAGCAGAGTCGGGATCAACCTTTTTAGATGCCGAACATATCGTATTTTTAATGCAGGAGAATCGCTCTTTTGATCACTGCTATGGTACTTTAAGCGGGGTTCGCGGTTTTAACGATCCAAGGGTTATCCAGCAACCCGATAAATTACCTGTTTGGTTTCAAACCGATGTAGACCAATCTATTTATGGCCCTTTTCGCCTTGACATAGAAAACACGAAGATCACTTGGATGGGAAGCTTGCCCCACAGTTGGAAAGACATGGTTGAAGCTAGAAATGACGGAAAAATGAATCAATGGTTGATAGCAAAAAAACCAGGAAACAAAGAATTCTCCCATATTCCGCTTACCATGGGCTATTTTACTCGCGAAGATATTCCTTTCTACTATGCTTTTGCGGATGCCTTTACAGTGTGCGACCAACATTTTTGTTCTTCATTGACCGGTACCAGCGCCAATAGATCTTATTTCTGGGCCGGTGCTATTAGAGAGAATCCACGGGATCCCAATTCCATGGCTCATGTCAATAATGGACAAATAAACTATCAAGATGTAGGCTGGAAAACCTATCCTGAACGGCTGGAAGAACACAATGTTTCTTGGAAAGTGTATCAGAATGAATTGAGTGTCCCTGTTGGATTTACAGATTTAGAGGAATCGTGGTTGGCTAATTTTACCGATAATAATTTGGAGTTTTACAAACAGTATCACGTTCGTTTTCACCAAGCACATATACGGTTTAAAGAGCTAGAATTAACTCGTGTGCAAGAGCAACTAGGACAAACAGAACTCACTGTATTAGAGAAGCAAAAGCTTCAAAAAGAGGAAATAATGTTGGAGGATTATATCCAAAAATATTCCCCAAAGGCATTTAGTTCTCTAAGTGCCCTAGAGCAAAATATTCATAACAAAGCCTTTACAACCAATATTGATGATCCGGATTATCATAAAATAGAAGAAATAGAATACGAGGAAGATGGTATAACAAAAAAAGTACAGGTACCCAAAGGAGATATATTCCATCAATTTAGAAAGGATGTGAAACAAGACCAATTGCCGATGGTCAGTTGGTTGGTTGCGCCGTGTAATTTCTCAGATCACCCTGGAGCTCCTTGGTTTGGGGCCTGGTATGTATCCGAAGTTTTAGATATACTAACAAAAAATCCTGAAATTTGGAAAAAGACTATTTTCATTTTAACCTACGATGAAAACGACGGGTACTTTGATCATGTGGCTCCGTTTGTGCCTCCCTTGAACACCGACTCCAGCCAAGGTAAAGTTTCCAGTAAAATCGATACACAGGACGAATGGGTAACCAAGGCACAGGAGAAAAAAAGGGATGCAAAAAGCAGTATTTCGAGCCCTATAGGTTTGGGGTTTCGAGTTCCCATGGTTATTGCTTCGCCGTGGACTAGAGGAGGATGGGTAAACTCAGAGGTATGTGATTTGACTTCGACCTTACAGTTTTTAGAATATTTTATCGAAAAGAAAACCGGTAAAAAAATCGTTGAAAACAACCTGTCAGCATGGAGAAAGGGAACTTGTAGTAACTTGACTTCGGTTTTCCAGCCGGCTAATGATCTCGG
This sequence comes from Flavobacterium sp. HSC-61S13, assembly GCF_024171535.1. GTDB lineage: Bacteria > Bacteroidota > Bacteroidia > Flavobacteriales > Flavobacteriaceae > Flavobacterium. The sequence goes on from NZ_JALJZV010000001.1 coordinate 480,735, forward strand.
CGATTTAGCGATCAATTTAGTGGATAGAGATCAGTATGTACAACGAATCTTATCAGCAAAAGACAAAAATTTACCACATGGTTTTTCATCGTATTCCAAAGCTGAATTGGAGCAAAACAAAGTTTGGAATCGTTTAAAGAACTTTCCAAAACAAGAAAAGGGTGTGAAAAAAGCCTGTGGTTTGCCCTATAATGTCAATGCCAACCTGAACCTGGACAACGGTGTTTTAAATATCGATTTCTCAATTGAAGCCAATAAACTGAAAAATAAGGAATACTTAGCGCCCATACAAGTGTATGCTCATAGCAGTTACCGAAAAGAGCGCGGTAAGAATTGGAATTTTAGCGTCAACGAAGAGGATCCTTTAAATTATCAATGGAATATCGCGGATTTTGACGGAGGTATTTATGATTTGGGTATTCATAGTTTCAATGGGTTCTATAGAAGCTTTAAAGGCGCTAAAAACGACCCTAATGTGGGTGTTTTTTTATTAACGCATAGCAATCAAACCCTCAGTATCGTACTTAAGAACAAATCCAGTCAAAATTTATCTTTTTACGTACAAGATGTAATTTACACCAAAAAAAGCGATAAGATCGTAGTCGGCGCATACTCAGAACAACGTGTAGAGCTGCAGTATACCGATTCTAAAGGTTGGTATGATGTTCAGATATCCCTTGCTGATCATGAAGTTTTTAATTACCATTATGCTGGTCATATTGAAAATGGCAAAAGCAGTATTACAGATCCTTACATGGCCAGTTTTTCGAAATAGTAAGAAATCTAGTGTTTTTAAAACTGGGGTGAATTGGATTTTAGCTGTTTATCTGTAGTATGAGTCTTTTTAGGGCACTATAAACCTGAATACAAAGTTTCTTGCAGTTGCATCAACCATTATTGAACTATTGAGGATCTTATAAAAAACAATAGTGGCTCATACCAATTTTACCGATCACTAAAAGACAACAAAAAACCGCTAACCTTTAAATAGGGTTAGCGGTTTTTATTTGTGGAGTCGCCGAAAGAATTGGATGGTAAAATATCTCTAAAACAATCAAAATACAAATTTTCAATTTACTGATATATATATATATTTAACCATTTAGTATTAATGATTTTGTTTTATATATTACTTCAAGAACGTACAGAAAGCATACACGTTTTTCTATATAAATTCCTAGTATATTTTTCTTTAAAACTAACTAATAATACAACATGAATATACTTCTAATTTACTTAAAAATATTGAAAAATTTTAAATGATATATCTCTGATTAACATCACTATACGCTGTGTGCTTTTTGCTTAGTAAACATTGTTTTCTATTTTACGTAATCCTTGATGGACATAGTTATTTAATAATAACATTAACTATATTAGTTTTAAAATTAAGGATAGAAGAACTATAAAACGCACTACAGTGCAAGAAGTGAGTTTGAAACTGATTAGAAGTTATAGTGATTCTCAGATTATTAATAATCAAAGTAAACAAGACAATGTCTTTATGTTAGACCAGTTTATCTTATCTGATAATCAAGTTTTTATAATTGAAATTAATGAGAAGAATGGGGTAAGGAATCAGGTTTTGAAAGTAGTAAATTAAAATATTTTAAAGTCTAAGAAAATTAAAAGGTTTCATATTAGATAATAATACAGTTGAATTATTTAGGGGAGCCATACTAAATGTAGTATGGCTCTATATCTTTACATTTCACTCAAAATAATGAAAGGTTTACTAATTTGTATTAGGTTTTTATATTAACATAAAATAGCTTTACAAATAATTTAAGTAAATAGCTTTTTATAAAAATGCAGTATAAGTATACTTTATCAATTAAAAGATATTGGACAAAGAGTGATACACAATCATTAATGGTCCTTTTTTTATTTAGTGTTTTCTGGTTTTCTTTTGAAATTAAGGTTGTAGAATGGTTAGAACTAAATATATCTAAACCGTATACAGACAATTTAGAATATAGTGTTATAACAATACTTCTAATGTTTATATTAATACTATATCTAGTTGTTAGTATAACTCCAAAGCTATTTACTGCACGGAAATTTATACCATATAAGAGTATATTGTGTTTATCTTTTTTTGTTTACCTTTTTTTCAGGTATCGTTTAAAAGAACTATTTAATGTTGATTTTGAATATTATAGTATAGGTATTTTAGATGTGTTTTTTACTATAATTGGATTATTTACGTTTTTATCATTTATTAATAATATTATAATAAGAGAGAGAGTCGAAAAACCTAAAAAAGTAGGTGCTTTAGAAGGTATAGAGTTTCTACTAGATCATTATATCTCTTCAGAGAAAGAGGATAAGTTTAATTTTAAAAAGAAGGTTATCAATTTATTAAGACAGATTGATAGGCTAAAGGAACAAAACATCTTTGTTGATGGCAAATCTTTTAGTATTGGTATTGTGGGTAAATGGGGGTACGGCAAGAGTTCTTATCTAAATTTATTAGAAAAAGAAATTAAAAAGAATGAGGATCAATATATTTTTGTAAAATTCAATCCGCGGCATTCAAAAAGTATTGATACTATTCAAGTAGATTTTTTTCAAAACTTTTTTGACAAATTAAAAATTTATGATTCTAGATTTTCAAATTCATTTAATAATTATCTAAAATCACTTCAGATTCTAGATTCTAGCAGTTTTATTGATTTCTTTAGAAGTGGATATAATGAATTACTAGGTATTGAACATGAAAAGGATATTATTAATCAATCAATTCAGCGTATCGATAAGATTATTGTTGTTATTATTGATGATTTAGATCGTTTATTGGCAGACGAAATTATAGAGGTTTTTAAAATAATTGACGGAACAGCATCTTTTTCTAACACTGTGTTTTTAACAGCTTTTGATAAAGAGCACGTTAATAAAATTATTGATGAAAAATACACAAATGAAGATAGCTTGTTTTCAGATAAATTTTTCAACGTGGAGATTTTTCTACCAGCAATCCCTAAAACAATAATATATAATTTTATTGAAGAGGTGTTAACAGATACTTTTGGAAATAAGATTATTAATAGTGATGAATTTCAATTTGATTTAAGAAAGGAATTAATCGATTTAAAGTTTCATATAGTAAATAATATCAAAACCCTAAGAGATGCTAAACGCTTTTTAAACAGTTTCCATAATCAGTTCTATTTAGTTAAAGATATATTAGTTTTTAAAGAGTATTTTTTACTTAGTTTAATAAAATATAGGTATTATAATATTTACCTAACTATACAAACAGAAATGTTTTCTAGTATACAATTTGTTGATATAGATGCATCACATAACAGACTATTTATTGATCTGAATTTAAGATTGGATAGTCTATTAAAGACAATAGGTGTAAAACACTTTAAAAGTGATTTTTTAGACTATGGGAATGATGTAAATAAGAGTCCAAAAAGTGAGAAGCAAAAAGTTGAAGAAAGTATAGATAAAAGTATATTATCTATATTAAAGGCACTATTTAATGATTTTAATATCCAGAACCCAAACTCAATAGGGAATAGAGATATGTTCGATTTTTATTTTGACGAAAATGATAATGTAGAAGATTATAAAAATACAGCTGTTTATTTTAAACTATTATTTGATAAGGAAGAGAGAGTTGTAAAAGAAGAGATTAATAAAAATATTATTAACAATAATGTTAATAAACTATTAGAATTTATTGATAAAATCAGATTTGAGTCATTAAAGAATAATGATAGTATTATTAAATATATTAACTTATTGTTTTACATTAATGGGAATCTTATAGATCAAATAATAATAAAAGAGAAACTATTGAATTTGTTTAAAGTTCAGTTTGTTAAAGATTTAGCAGCAATTGGTTTAATTGATAGTATTGATAATTTTAAACTTTTTTTAAAAGAAAAATTACAGAGTAATGAACCTTTTTATCCTTATTTAATAGTTAAAGATTTAATAGTTTCTATTATTTTAAATGATAAATTGTACCTATTTGAACATCAAGAGATATTAAAAATTTCAATAAATAATTTCAATAAGTATTTATATGATAATAAAGATTATAACGTTTTACATCGTGAATTGTTATTATCTTGTATTAATGATTTAGTTGGTAATCAGGGAAATATAATTTTAGATGAAGATTGTTGCTTAAGGGTTAGAGAATTAATTCAAAAGAATCCTGACAAGTATTTTGATAGTTTTGTTAAATTAGGTATGAAATCTTTCGATCCACAATGGAATAGTATTACCTGTGATGGATACTGGAAGCAAATATTTGAGACAAAAGATAATTTTGAAGAGGTTTTATATAAAAATGAACTCAATAAAAAATCTTATATAGATAAAGTCAGAAATTTTTGGGAATTATATTCAAACAATAGCTTTGAGCCAATTGAATATAGAGATAATGGGGTAGTCCAAGATAAAATTGACGAAAATCTGTTTGAGGAGGTAGAAGAATTAAATAATTTAAAAGGTCAATTAAAAGAAGTACTGATAAATGATTCAATATTATTATGGTATGAAATATTGGAAAATACTAATCCTGGACATTATGGAGCTGAGGTTATAGATATAAATATTGAAGAATCTAAGATATTATTATTAAACGTTTTTGAGGGAGATTTTAAAATTGATAACGTATATCTGTATTTTACTGCTCGATTAGGTTCGAGTAAAGGAAGTAATATGCCCTTTAATAAAAATATTAATGTAGAAGGTAATTTTAAAGTTGATTATAATGGAAATGTTATTATAAATAGTTTGACATCGACTTCTTTTATTTATTTGTTTGAAGAAGAAAATTAATATTTTGAAATAGATGAAAGTATTTATTCTTTCCAATAACGGACGATGAAAAACAAACCATAATTTGTTCTTAACTAAGAATAAATTATGGTTTGCTTTTTTTATAGTTATTAGTATAAAAATATTTGATACTTTTGATTATATAGGTTATGTGAAAATTATTAAAAAAACAGATAATTATGTGGGCAGATAATGAAACTTCTGATGATTTACTAGGCTTTAAAGTTCATGCGGATCTTTTAGTAGATGTTATAAATGATGAGAATGTACTCCCAGTAACAATTGGTGTGTTTGGAGATTGGGGTAGTGGAAAATCCAGTGTTTTAAAAATTGTTGAAAAACAGTTAATAGGAGACAATAAAGATGGTTTTAGAGATGGAACTTTAGTTTTATATTTTAATGGATGGGTTTTCGAAGGATATGATGACGCAAAAGCTGCTCTATTGGAATCTATAATAGAAAAATTTGCTAAACATAAAACACTGGGATCAAAAGTTAAGGATGAAACGAGTAAACTTTTTAAATCTGTAAAGTGGATGCGTTTAATGGGATTGGGATTTAAAAAGATTGCTGTTCCTGCAGCTAATGCTTACCTTACAGGGGGTGTTTCATTAATTCCATACTTATTAAGGGAGTTTTCTCAATTAGATGCTACAGAATTATCTGATAAACTTCAAGGTGAAGAGGCCGAAAATTTTTTAAATAGTATAATCAGGAAGAATGAAGATGACGAAATCACAATGGTTCGTGAATTTAGAGAGGATTTCAAAAAAATGCTTGATAAATCAAATATTAAAAAATTAGTTGTAATTATAGATGATTTAGATAGATGTACTCCAGATAGGCTAATTGAAAATTTAGAAGCTATAAAATTATTTTTGAATGTTGACAAAACGGCTTTTGTAATTGGAGCAGATCCAAGAATTGTCAGACATGCAATAGAATTACGATACAAAACCGATGGCATTGAAAATTCTTCAGATGTAGAAAGTCGAAATGATAGAATTGTTAGTGACTATTTAGAAAAATTAATACAAGTTCCTTATTATTTACCCAAATTAACTGATAATGAGGTGGAAACATATTTATCGTTGCTATTTTGTCAAAAAGAGCTTGGTAGTAATTTTAATAAGGTTTTAGAAGCGTTTTATTCAACTAGAGAAAATAATAGATACGATGTATTTGGATTAGGTGATATTGATTCAATACTTAAACCCGAAGAGAAAAGTAAGTTAACAAGTAGTGTGTCAATAATTGCTTCATTAGCTCCTATTATTACTGAAGGATTAAAAGGTAATCCCCGCCAAATTAAGAGATTTTTAAATACTTATTCATTAAGAGATAGATTAGTAAGGGTAGCTAAAATACATGATTTTAAAATGGATGTTTTAGCTAAGTTAATGGTACTTGAATACTCTTCACAAAGCTTATTTAGACAAATTTATGAATGGCAATCAACACAAAAAGGTGAGTCTAAAGAAATTATAGAATTAGAATCACTTGCAAGTAAAAATAGCATTGATATTATCAAAGATAAATATTCTGCTGATTGGGGGACTGAAAAATCAGTAAAATGGTTAAATGCAGAACCAATATTAACAGGAATAGATTTAAGGGATTATTATTGGATTACAAGAGATCAATTAACAACATCAATAAGTGGTAGTTCATTAATATCACCACATATTAGATCATTAGTTAAGAAGTTAATTGAACCAGTTTCAGGTTCTGCCTTAACTAGAACAGTATCTAAAGAGATTAAAAATAAATTAAATGGCGATGATTATACTACTTTAATGTCTTTACTTGAAAAAGAACTTACTAAAGCTCCTGAAAAGACTGAAATGCATGAAGCTTTTATTGAATTAATGGCTGAAAATTGTCCAAATGTCATTGATGCTTATATCAGAGTCATTAAGAAAGTAGATAATAATAAAATTCCATTCAGCCTTGCACAAAATTTTAAATTAATTGAATCAAAGAATTCAGGTGTAAAAAAACTATATAATCTGTTTAGTAAAGAAAGTTCAATTTATAATAATATAAATGCTGACAATTAATGGGAACTACACAAAGAATCAATCCAGGAGTAGTTAATCAACCCAACTGGGGGGATTTAGCAAATTCAATTACTCAAATAGCTAAGACCCTAGAACAGGAAAAAAAGCTTGATGAAGATGATGAGAAGAATAAGAAAGAATCTAACAAAAATGATAATGAAAAAGAGATAGCTAGTGATAGTTCTAAACAGTATAAAAAAATATCTGATAGAAGAACTGAACATGTTAAATCACTATTTACTAATCTAGTAAAAACAGGTGGTGGGCGTAAAGCTATATCATCTGGTAAATCATCTTCTATTGGTAAAGCAGGACTGAAGTCTGCGAGTAAACTTACTAGTTTCTTTATCAATGTCGCTAATAATGGTCTTGATCAAGCCTTAACTGATATTGGTTTTGGTTCACTTAAGGGAAAATCTTTCAATGATGTAATTGACTATTTATTAATTTATTGTTCAGATTCAAATCAGGGGATGGATGAGACCGCTGCGAATAAAGCATCATGTGAGATTATGAAAGAAATTGCATTTCAATCAGGTAATGATGTAAACGAATATCAAAATTTAATAAAAGAATTGGTTGATGGTAAAGGACTATCGGATACATTATGTAAGTTTTGGGGGTTATATATTTTTGAACATTTATCCCAGCGTTTTGAAGAAAAAATACAACAACAAAAAGGAGAAGAAATTAGTAAGGACACTTTTAAAGTTATAAAAGATGACATCTTAGGTAGAGTAAAAGTTTTAAATACACAAAGAGCTGTATCCAAAATAGATTGGAATAAGGATGAAGGTAAAAAAGAAATTGAGAAAATATTTGATTCAATTATAAAGATTATTTGTAATGAAAAGAATTAAAGTACATAGCCCGATTTATAATAATAAATCGGGGATTTTATCCATAGGACTATCAGGGGAAGAGGAAGAATTTTCAACAGTAAGCATCGATTTTAAGACTTTACTTCCTTTTGCAAACTTAGTTAAAAGTCAAGTGAGAGATTTTTTCTTTATTTCTTGTGCTGTTTATGGTATTGATCGTTTCATAAACCGTAAGTATCATTCAGTTGATGGATGGTCTAGGGAACTACAAATTGAATTTCCTGTTTCAGATATGGATATTTGGAATAATGTAAAAGAGAATTTAGAAGAATTATTATCCTTTTTGACAGGAGATTATTGGACTATAGAATTTTATAAATCTACATATATTTCTCCAGAGTTTACTTTGGCAATTGAGTTTCAAGAAAGTTTTAAACAAGTTAATCTTTTTTCTGGTGGATTAGATTCATTAATAGGTGCAATTGATTATATAAGTACACATCCTGATGATAAGGTTTTATTTACCTCACATTATGATCCTCAAATGAAAGGACCTAAAAGGGATCAGGAATATTTATTAATGTTGTTGAATAAACAATATAAAGGACAGTTTGATTACATTCCTTCAGTTAAAGTAACATTATCTAAAACAACTACAAAACGAGAAACTACATTCAGAAGTCGCTCAATATTGTTTATAGGGATTGCTCTTATAATCTCACAAGGAAAGAATGTTAAAGATATTGTTGTACCTGAAAATGGGTCAGTGTCTTTAAATTATCCGTTAAGTCCATCAAGAAGAACTTCTTGTAGTACAAGAACAACACACCCTTTTGTATTGGATATGACTAATTTAATTTTAAGTAAGTTAAAAATTAATAGTGATATATCTAATCCTTATGAATTTAATACTAAAGGTGAAATGGTTGATAGTTGTAAGGATATAGAATTTTTAAGACAGATAATCAGTTTTTCAAATTCATGTGGGAAGAGAGGCCATAGAAAAACTTGGATAAAGCGTTCTGCAACCCATTGTGGAGTATGTATGCCTTGTATATATCGTCAAGCCTCTTTACTAAATCAAATTGATGAAACTGAATATGGTTCAAGCATTAATTCATTAATACCATTTGGAACTAAAAAGGGTCAAGATGTAGGCATTTGTTTAGATTTTCTTAGAAAGGATATAACTAAAGAGGATATTAAAACAGAATTAATAGTGAATGGTATTAAAAATATTGATAAATTAAAAAACTATGTTGAAGTTGTTGGGCGTACAAGAGCTGAATTAAAAAATTGGTTTACTAAAAATGGAAATTCTATAATTAAAAATAAAGCAGGATTCTAAATGTTAGATACTCATTGCCATATTGATTTATATAAAAATCCCAAAGAAATATTAGAGTTTTGTGAGAACAATAAAATAACTATTATTTCGATGACTAATTTACCTAGTCATTTTGAAATGGGATTACCTTTTTTTGATGAAAAAAAGCATGTCAGAATGTCTTTAGGAATGCATCCATTATATGTAGAGTTACATAATAGTGAATTTCATTTGTTTGAAAAATATTTTCATCAAACATCATATATAGGTGAAATTGGATTAGATTTTTCTAAAATAGGTATTACTAGTAAAGAAATGCAGTTGAAGTCTTTTACAAAGATTTTAGAGTTGGTATCTGGTCAAAAAAAACTATTAAGTATACATTCAAGAAAAGCAGAAAATGAAGTATTAGAAAATTTAATAAATTACAGAATTAAGAATGCTATTTTTCATTGGTATTCTGGAGGGTTAAATCTGATCAAAAGAATAGTACAGGAAGGATATTATTTTTCAATAAATTCAGCGATGATAAAATCGGCGTCGGGACAAAAAATAATATCTACAATACCTAAAAATAATATATTAACAGAAACAGATGGGCCTTTTATTGAAAGAGAAAATATTCCCTTGATGCCTGGTGAAGTTGAAGATGTACTATTGTATTTAGCCAAAATATGGAATGTTTCATTTGAACAATCGAAAGAAATAATTAGGAATAATTTTAAGAATCTGATAAATAATTTATAATAACATAAAAATAAACATTAAAAATAGTTATTAATTAATGAAAATCTAATTGATTTTTTTATATATAGAATACAAAATGATAATTCAAAAAAAAACGATTCAAAAACTCAGAGAATTAATTAATGAAGAAACAGAATACAGGTCAGGTCCTCAATTAGTTGATTTTTTTAATGATTTAGGTTTTAATGATATATATGGGCAAGGTTTTCCTTCAAGATGGTTATATACAGAAAATAATTTAATAAAAATAAATGGAACACCTGAATTGGATAAATGTTTAAGAGCAGTGTTTTCACCTCTGAATTTTATAGGTAGATTTAACGAGTTGGATTCTCATATAGCTACTTTTAATGAGTATTTATCTTTTGATAATTGGATAGTTATCAGGAATGGCAAGGAAATAACTTTCCAAAAGATTGATGATGCGTATTTTAATAAAAATTCATCTCATATAGCTAATGATAAAGATATAAAAGAAGACCAATTCTTAAATAGGGTTTTTTCAGAAGTCAATTTAGATAAACTAGAATTGGAGTATTCTATTACTGAAATATTAAAATTAAGAATTGAGGAAATAGAGAATTGTTTGGCTTCTGATTCACCTCTTTCCGTTATTTTTTTATGTGGAAGTACATTAGAAGGGATTTTATTAGGAGTTGCCACCAAGTTTCCAAAAGAATTCAATACAGCAAATTCTACTCCAAAAAATGATGAAGGTAAACCTAGACAGTTTCAGGAATGGAATTTGAATAGTTTTATTAATGTAGCATATGAAAATAACATTTTAAGAGAAGACGTAAAAAAATTTAGTCATAGTCTTAGAGATTTTAGAAATTATATACATCCTTATCAACAATTATATAGTGGTTTCAATCCAGACATCCATACTGCAAGAATAAGTTTGCAAGTTTTAAGAGCAGCAATTAATCAAGTAATGAATTATAAAAAATAATTTTTTATAAAAATAAGTAACATGCATAGAATGCCTATTGCTAAATATAGAAATATAAGTAATAATATTGATTGTTATACAGTTGATAATTCTTATTCAGATTTCGATAGAAATAGTTTTACATGTGTTAGTTGTAATGTTAAAATTGAGTTTAGTAGGCAACCGAAGAACTCAACTCTAGGACCTTTTTTTGAAAATAGGAAGAATATCTCTCATTTAGATTCTTGTAAAATAACAAGTATTGTTAATAATTATCTTCAAAGGAGGGGGATAGAGGAAAAAGACATACATGAAAGTATAGCAAATATTTTGTGTATGATTATTCCTTATACCAAAAGATTAAATGATGTGAAAAGAAACTATACTGAAAGAGAAATGCTTATTAACCTACTTTCTTCTAAGGTAACTAAGAGATTTTAAAAATCAATAAAAGATTTAAGCCCTAATGAGGTTAATCTATTTGAAATTATAACAGAAGATAATCAGCTGGTTAAATTAAAAGATTTGGTACTAAAATAAGATGAGATAATAGAAAAGTTGTGTCAAACACAGATGCTATTTGTTTGTATTTTGGAAAGAAAAATTAAAGATATACAAGAAGTAACAGGAGGGAGTATACGTTTGAATCTTTCAATAAGTAAATGGTATAAAAGAACTTAACCATTTCATCTATTTATACCTAAATGTTATATAACTAAGAATGAGAAATCTATTAAAAAAGTTTCGAACAAAAGATTTTATTGCTATGAAATGGCAGAAAAGAGTGGAGATTTTTTTAAAATAGATCTTTATTCAATAGAACATCAAGTGTTGTTTTTAGATAAATCAACTGTATTTATTTTGAATATTATGATTTATAATTAAAGTTGATTAAAATATTTTTTGTCTTTGATATTGAATGAAGTGAAATACTTGAAAGATCATCGATTTAAAAGCTCAGCTAATTCATGGCACACAAGAGAAAGCAGCTATTTATAAGACTTACGGAGTAGGGTGTAAATCCCTCTTTAATACTTTTGATCCAAGAAGATAAATAAGATATCAAAAAAAAGAGATAAAACCTAAAATTTAGGATTTATCTCTTTTTTTAATATATCAATCTTACGGATAAAAATAACACCTTATTTTAAATGCTATTATTAAAGTTAGTTTTTAAGAAGAATACCCCAAATGTAACTTTTACAGTATAATTTTTTTTTTAACTTATTCGATTAACAATTATTAACTACGAAATATAGTAAAAACATTACTTTTTAGACAAAAAAGTAAAGATAAAACAACATACAAATGAGTATATAAAAGGATCCGAAAAATAAAAGCGTACAGATTTGGATATAAAAAAAGTCTAACTATTTAATTATCAATAGTTAGACTTTTTTATTTGTGGAGTCGCCGAGAATCGAACTCGGGTCCAAACAAGCAATCAAAAAGCTTTCTACATGTTTAGTTCCTTCTTAGTTTTTCGTCGACAAGCTTGGCTAGGAACCGCCACCTGTCGCTTATTCTCTTAATTTCAAAAACCCGTCGAGACTAAAGGTTTCCTAGGTTTATTTTTACGGTTCTCCTAATTAAAACGCCACAAACCAAGGCTTTTTTGGAGAATCTAGCTTTCTCACCTGGTGAGAACTAGGCAAATCTTACTATAATTCAGATTAAGCAGCTAAAGCGTAATTATTTTCGCCGTTTGAAAAGTTTGAAAAATGATATTTACGAGCTGTTTTTCAGCGCTCGACATGCTTACAATCTAATTCCACTTGCTGTCAAAGCCAATCGACCCCAAATGTTATTTGTTTAGATAAAACAAAAGAACGAATGGCAAAGATAAAATAAAAAATCGAGAGCTGCCGTGTTTTTGGCGATTTAAAATTTATTAAAATATTGGCAAAACAGCCTTCACTTGGTTTTAAACAACCCGATATCTTATCGTAGAATTGAATCATACCTGAATAATTAATAATTTTTTTAAGGCAGCGAAATGAAATCGCCATTTTCCTTTGCAAAAGGATTAAATAAGCTTAAATTTGGAAGATTATACTAATAATAGCCTTAACAATACTTTTATGGAATCTACATTATAGATTGGTTTGTGACTTACAAGCATCAATCAAAGTAGATCGTCCCATTTAATATCTATAAAATAAATATATTCTACCTATGAAATTTGGACTTATAAAAGAGAGAAAGAGCCCTCCAGATAGACGCGTTGTTTTTAGCCCTACGGAGTTGGTTGAAGTGACAAAACGTTTCCCTGAGGCACAGTTTGTAATTGAATCTTCGGATATTCGTGTATTTTCAGACCAAGAGTATAAGGATTTGGGGTTTGAAGTCAGTGATGATCTTTCCGATTGTGATGTATTAATTGGGGTTAAGGAAGTACCTATTGATGCGCTTATCCCAAATAAAACCTATTTCTTTTTCTCACATACCATAAAAAAACAAAGTCATAACAGAGCCTTATTACAAGCCTGCTTGGACAAAAACATTCGATTGATTGATCACGAAACCTTGGTCGATGAAAATAATAAACGTCTTATTGGTTTTGGTAGATATGCTGGTATCGTCGGTGCTTATAACGGATTTAGAGCCTTTGGAATTAAATATGAGTTATTCAATTTAGTCAAAGCGGAATTGTTATTACACAAAGAAGATTTGATCGAACGTGTGAGTAGACCGTATTTGCCACCTGTTAAAGTTATTCTAACCGGACATGGTAAAGTTGGTATGGGCGCAAAGGAGATACTAGACGGTATGAAAATGAAGCAGGTTTCGATAGAAGACTTTTTGAATAAAGATTTTGATGTACCGGTCTATGCGCAAATTGATGTTACAGACTATTATAAGAGAATTGATGGAAGCACAGTCTCAAAAAGTGATTTTTATCAAAATCCAGATTTATACGAATCGAATTTTGAAAGGTTCTCGCGTGAAGCAGATATTTTTATTGCCGGCCATTTCTATAAAACGGGTGCTCCTAAAATTCTTAGCCAAGCCATGCTAAATGGTGCACATAATCAGATTAAAGTAGTGGCTGATATTTCTTGTGATATCGATGGCCCCATCGATTCAACTATCCGTACATCTACCATAGCGGATCCTATTTACGGTTATTATCCGAGAGAAAATAAAGAAGTAAGTATCGAACACCCCGCAGCAGTCGTTGTGATGGCAGTAGATAATTTACCCTGTGAGTTACCTAAGGATGCTAGTGAAGGTTTTGGAGAATCCTTTATTGAACAAGTGATTCCGGCTTTCTTTAATCAAGATAAAGACGGCATTTTTAAAAGAGCAACTGTCACAGAAAACGGTAAATTAACCGACAAATTCCTTTATTTAGAAGATTTTTTAGCGGAAAAACAAGAGTAAATCCTAACATTATATTGAAAAAGGGATCATCATTTGCACCATGATGATCCCTTTTTTTAATTAGGCTAAGCAGCAAAAACCGTTTTCTTTAGATTTTTCTTGTAAGCCAATTTCTTGGCAACTTTTAATATTTGTTCAGATAAGTTCGTTAACCAGATTAATTGCTCAATAACGAGTTGTGATTCTTCCATTTTTACTTTGATGTCTTCATCATCATCGATCGACAGTTTTAATTCCTTTTCACGAATGTCTTTCAAATAGGAAAAGCTGATCTCATATTCTTTTTGTTCATCTTGCGTCATGATATACCGTTCTTTCGAAGAATCTTGAATAACCTCAATGGTCGTATTCAAATTCTTAACGATCGTATCCATCACCACGTTAAAAGCTTTAGACGCCTCCGTGGTTTTGTGTGACTGAATGTAGGTTCCTATAGAGGCGGCAGACGATAATAACGTATGGTTTAATACTGCTAATTCATAGAGTTCTGAACGGTATTTCTGTTTGGATTTAGGTTCTTGTATCATTCTTTGGAATGAGGACATCAGATTTCCGATTTCAATAAATGCATATTTACGAGTCAAGCGATAAGGTAAAGTTACTTCTCCTTTTTCGTTGTAGTAAATCGAAATTTCTTTTAGATAATCCCTATTGGCTTTAATCGATTTAGTCAAATGTATGTTTAGATTCAAAAATTCCCAAGACGGCCATAACAAATAGTTGGCACCAAAAGCCAGTACTGCACCGATTAAGGTATCAATGATACGGTAGGTGAGCAGGTCCATAAAATTAGGTGTCAAAATCCCATAAATCAAGACTACATAAATCGTTATAAAAGTTACGCCAATTTTGTAGTCGGTATGTGAAAACCAATATCCAACAATCATGGTAAAGATCGTTAGCACGGCCAAAACGGTAGTATTGTCGATAAAAGCCAATAATCCAAAGGCAACAAGTCCTCCGGCCACTGTTCCGATAACCCGCTCAAAGGAACGCTGTTTGGTTAGTCCAAAACCAGGGCGCATAATAACAACAATGGTTAATAAGATCCAATATCCGTTGAGTAAATTAAAGATTTGACCGATCATAAATCCTAGTAGAATCGTGATGGTTAGTCGTAAGGCATGACGAAAAATAGTAGATGAAAAATTCATATTTTCCTTCAGCGTATCCCAGCGGTAATGTTGTGGAGTCAAAAATTTCTCAAGATCTTTATGTTTCCCTTTTAAATCATTCTCTGTAACGGTATTGGTTAAAACGCGCTCTAATATTTTAATTTTTTCAATCTGTTTGCCAGCGTAGTGAATGACATTTGAAAACATCAGAACCGCTTCAGATGTAGAGTCGGACTGATTGTTTTTTTGAAATTGATAAAGTTTGTCCTCAATCTTTTTTAGATCGTCAGTCAAGGAAGATATTGCGGTATATTTTTTACCTATATTCAATGAAAGAGAAATATTAGAAATCGTACTGGCAAACTGATCTGCCAATTTTTTATAATCTTCAATAATATCTAAGTGATCCTTAAAAAGTACATATAACTTTTTGTGATCAAAAGCCGTTGATAGCGCAATTTCTTGAATATCCACTAAAGCTGTGAACGCCACTAACATTTTTCGGTTGTAGGAAGAGTTCCCAGTATTGGCTTTATTTCTGACGAGGTATTCTCGGAGATTTTCGTGTATCTCATTGAGTTTAACCTGGACATTCAATTGTTCTTCAATAATCTTATCTCTATTGGCATCCTTAGCCCATAGATTAGCACGCAATTTCAAATATTCGGCGGTTAAATCCATACATTCTGACGTTTGCAAAGCTGCATATCTTCGTGGTCGAGCTAGATTAAACAACAGCGATACGACCAAATACAGTATTCCGCCCATCAAAAGCATTAGGCAATGCATATATAAATCTTTACCTTGATACGGATGAACAAAAGCTAAACTGACGGCTAGTAGGCCGGTAAATGATAGCATATTTGCGCGATGTCCATAAACGGAAATCATACATAATGCGAATATAATGCTTAGAAAAACGGGATAAAAAAGGAAAGTTCCAACCACAGTGCATAATACCAAGGTAATAGTTGGAATTAATAGCGCACCTACTAATAGTCCGACAACCTTGTGTTTTAGGTTGCTGGGAATATCTACTGGGGCAGTCAGTAAAGCTCCCATGGCAATAGTGAAAGCGAGCGTAAATTCCTTGTAGGGCATCAACACCAAAAAGGGAATAATAGAAGATATGGTAATTTTTAATGAGTCGGTAAGGTGTAGGTTATCCGTGAATTTTCTCGCTGTCTTAAACATAGCTATTCCGTGGGCAGATTTAAAATTAATTTATTGTGATCAAGATTGTCTAGGCAAGATACTGCAAAATAAATACCAAAATTTGTATATTGTAATAATTCTTTCTGTTTTTTTGATTAATTTTGTGTTTGCTTAAAATTTTGAGCAGCATAAATATTAAACAAAACTATTATGATATTACCAATTGTGGGTTATGGTGATCCTGTATTGAGAAAAGTAGGAGAAAATATTGGCCCAGATTATCCGGAATTAGCTGATCTTGTAGAGAATATGTTTGAAACGATGCATCGTGCGCATGGAGTAGGATTAGCAGCACCTCAAATAGGTTTGGCAATTCGATTATTTGTAGTAGATTGCGCTCCATTCGCAGAGAATGATGATGTAACAGAAGAAGAAGCCCTATTTTTATCGACTTATAAAAAAGCTTTTATCAATGCTAAAATTCTAGCAGAAGAAGGTGAAGAGTGGGCATTTAATGAGGGATGTTTAAGCATACCTGATGTTAATGAGGATGTATACAGAAAAGAATTAGTGACCATTGAATACTACGATGAAAATTTCGTAAAACACGTGGAGCAGATTGGTGGATTAGCGGCAAGGGTGATTCAACATGAATACGATCATATCGAAGGAATCCTTTTTACTGACAAAATCAATAGTTTAAAAAAACGCTTGAATGCGCGTCGTTTGCAAAACATATTTGAAGGGAAAATCGTACCGAATTATAAGATGAAGTTTGCTTCAAAAAAGGGTAGATAAAATAAAAAACACCAAAGAAGATATTTGTTACTTTAAAATTAAAATAATTTCAAAAGATGAGTTTAGATAGAATATTAGCCATTTCAGGAAAACCGGGATTGTATGAATTGAAAGTACAAACACGTACAGGTTTTGTTGCCGAGTCTCTAGTAGACGGAAAAAGAAGTACCATTGGATTGAAGCATAATGTAAGTTTGCTTTCTGAAATCTCGATGTATACCTATGATGATGAAGTAAAATTATTTATTGTATTCAAATCTATTGCCAAAAAAGAAAATTACCAAGCAGCGGTTTCTCACAAAGAGGACAATGCGGTATTAACGACTTACTTTAGAGAGATACTTCCTCAGTTTGATGAGGAACGGGTTTATGTATCGGACATTAAAAAGGTTTTAAACTGGTATAACATTCTTCAAAACAGAGGTATGATTACTGAGGAGGCCTTTGGCGAGCATGCTGAAGCAGCAGCTCCGGTAGTCGAAAGCGTTGAAAAATAAATTTTAAAATCCCGTTTTAACGGGATTTTTTTTTACCCTTAAAGGTCCTGATATCCTTATATGGTCAAACAATATTAAATTAGTGGCGATCGTGACCACTGCTCATTAAAACCTAATCTTAGATATGCAAACTAGAGAATTACAATTAAAAGCCATAGAACGGCTATTAAACATCATGGATGACCTTCGAGAAAAATGTCCTTGGGATCAAAAACAAACCATGGAGAGTCTTCGACATTTAACTATTGAGGAAGTCTATGAGCTCGGAGATGCTATTTTGGATGATGATTTAATGGAAATCAAGAAAGAATTGGGCGATGTTTTACTACATATCGTTTTCTATGCCAAAATCGGTAGCGAGAAAAAGGCTTTTGACATCGCTGATGTGGCGAATGGAATTTGTGATAAATTAATATCAAGGCATCCACATATCTATGGCGATGCCCAGGTGAGCACAGCTGAAGAGGTAAAACAAAACTGGGAAAAATTAAAACTCCAAGAGGGTAATAAATCGGTTTTAGGCGGAGTTCCCAAAAGCCTCCCTGCCTTGGTTAAGGCAAGTAGAATTCAAGAAAAAGTCCAAGGAGTAGGCTTTGATTGGGACAATAGAGCTGATGTTTGGAATAAGGTAAAAGAAGAATTAGACGAATTTGAACAAGAGGTAAATTTGAATCAAACCGACAAGATGGAGGAGGAGTTTGGTGACGTATTGTTTTCCTTAATCAATTATGCGCGTTTTTTAAAAATAAATCCAGAAACAGCCTTAGAGCGAACTAACAAGAAATTTATATCTAGATTTCAATATATTGAACAAAAAGCTTCAGATTTAGGTAAAACGATAACCGATATGAATTTGGAAGAGATGGATCGATATTGGAACGAAGCAAAAAAACTAAAAATTAACTTATAGTGAATACTATTTTTTTTAACTATATCTAAAACAAAATTACGAAGTACATCTATATTACATGATTTATGATGAGTTTTTTGTCATATATTAACTATTTGAATAAATTAAGATCCAGAGTAGTAGTAAAAAAAACGTTTTAAATGTTTAAAAAGTGTTAGTTTTATGGACTAGTTTTTAAACTCCAATTATGAAAATTAAATTACAATATGCTTTTTTTGCATTTGCGGCTTTGACCTTTACAGCACAAGCACAAAATATGCAAGTGAAAGCAGCTATTTCGAAAAATACTCAAGTAGATTTTTTAAAAAGCTTTGCTGCTGCAGATGAAACATATGCCATAGAAAGCCAGTCGAAAGCACAAGAATTTGCACTTGCAAAAGGATTGCCTTTAAGTGGTTTTGACAAGGATGGCAATTATTTTGCAGTATATGAAATTGATAAAAAAGGGAATTTAATTTATTATAGTACAAAAAACGCAGGATCTAGAAAGACCGCTCGAGTTGATAATATCAAAACAGAGTTGGGATTAGACCTAAATGGAGAAGACATGACTGTGGGGGTTTGGGACGGTGGAGTTGGTTTATCAACCCATGTAGAATTAGATGGTCGAATTATTTTTAAAGATAAAAGTACCGCTGTCAATCGTCATGCAACGCATGTTATCGGAACTGTAGCTTCTGCAGGCACCAATAATGCAGCATCTAAGGGAATGGCGCCTAAAGCCACGATATGGAGCAATGACTGGAACAAAGACACTTCCGAAATGGCTGCACAAGCAGCAGAAGGTTTATTGGTTTCTAACCACTCCTATGGCGTTGATACTACGAACGAGAATTTTCCAATTCCAGTAGACTATTTTGGTTCCTATGATTTTACCGCATATCGATTTGATATGATTGCGTTTAATGCACCATTTTATCAGCCAGTTGTTGCAGCTGGAAATGATCGTCAAAGTTTCCTTAGATTAAATCCATCAAAAAAAGGAAATGATTTATTACTGGGTTCTTCTCTAGCTAAAAACTCGATTATTGTAGCTGCTGTTTTTGATGTACCCAATTATACTAGCTCCAATCAAGTTGCCATGTCACCTTTCAGCAGTTTTGGACCAACCGATGATTTTAGAATAAAACCGGATATTTCAGCTAAAGGGGTTCAGGTTTTTTCGACAAACAATAATGTTGATAATAAATCGTATGAGACTCTAAATGGTACGTCAATGGCAGCTCCCGCTGTTTCAGGTGTATTAATTCTATGGCAACAATACGCTATTCAAAAAAATGAAAACCCATATAGATCAGCAACACTGCGTGCTCTAATGGTTCAAACAGCTGATGAAACAGGAGCAGATCCTGGACCAGATCATAAATTTGGTTGGGGATTAATCAATGCTAAACGCGGTATTGAAGTGATTTCAGAAAGCAAATCGGATTTAGCCTTAATTAATGAATTGACTTTAACACAAGGAGCTACCTACGAAAAAGATATTACAGTTACAAAATCGGGAACTAATTTAACAGCTACTCTTGCGTGGACGGATAGCCCGAGAAATATAAATGATCAATTTGCTGAATATTTGGATGATCCAACACCTGCACTTGACAATGATTTAGATTTGAGAATCTATAAAGATGGTACTGAATATTTTCCGTGGAAGCTAAATAAAGATTTCAACCTACCATTTGCTTTAAAAGGTGATAATGATGTCGATAATATTGAAAAAGTTGAAATTCCTAATGCTGAACCAGGTATCTATAAGTTAGTCGTATCTCATAAAGATCAATTGTCAAGAGATAAACAAGATTTTTCTTTAGTGGTTAGCTCCACACAGGGAACCTTATCCATAGAAGACAATGTAAAGCTAGAAAATGAATTAAAAATATGGCCAAATCCAGCTAACGATAGGATTACCATTGAAGGCAGTGTAGAGCAATTGAAAGGGGCAACAGTCGTATTGTATGATATTGCTGGTAAAGCAATACTACAAGTAAACAACGCGGATACCTTTTCTTCTAATTGGACCATCCCTTTGAATAATTTATCTTCAGGAGTTTACTTTTTAAAGTTTAAAAATGCTGGAGCACAAATGACTAAGAAGATTTTAGTCAATAAATAACAACATTTACTTGTTTGAATTTTAACGAGTAAATAGCATATCAAGCAGTAATGTACGCAAGTTCATTGCTGCTTTTTTCTTATATCATAGGTAAAAGTACAACGTTGCTAATGAGGTAGATAACTAAAATATATTGGTTGCTATTTGAGCGAAAATAATGTAATTTCCACAAAGTAACATTGCTGTTTTAACTTTAAATTGGGAGCCTGTTTAAAATGTTTTTAATATATTTATATTCTAACCTAATAATTATCAATTATGGACAAACTAGAAATAGAAGGAAAATGGAATCGAATTAAAGGGGCTGTAAAACAAAAATACGGTGAATGGTTTGACGATGATAAAGCTTTCGCAGAAGGAAAGTTTGACGAAATGGTCGGAAAAATACAAGAAAAAAGTGGAAGAACTCGTGAGGAAATTGAAAAGGAACTCAAGGAGTGGAAAGAAGATTAATAGAGATGGGGCTTATACAAATGTATAAGCCCCATTTTATTGTTGGACACATCGTCTTTTCATAATCACTGGCCTTCCTATAGCGTGAACGAATTTACAGATGGATAGAGATACCGATCTACTCAAAGCTACATAATGACACTTAGCTTCGAATCATCGCTTAAAATCGTTTGTAGGCATAAAAAAAGACCGTCGAAACGGTCTTTAATTATAACTATCTAAAATGTCATGATTAGCTTTTTGCTAAAATTTTCATTTCTTTCTCAATCATATCATAGAATTGGTCAATTCTAGGCATGATGATGATTCTAGTTCTTCTGTTTTTCTGTCTGTTTTCTGGTGTATCATTAGATACTAAAGGAACATAAGAACTTCTACCAGCAGCGATTAACTGTTCTGGTTTAACACCTAAATCATTTTGTAAAATTCTTGTGATTGAAGTAGCTCTTTTAACACTTAAATCCCAGTTATCTTCCATCATAGCATTTTTGATAGGCACATTATCTGTATGTCCTTCAACCATACATTCGAAATCCGGTTTGCTATTAACAACCTTAGCTACTTTCGCTAAAATTTCTTTAGCACGATCGCTAACTACATAACTTCCGCTTTTGAAAAGTAATTTATCAGCAATAGAGATAAACACAACTCCTTTTTCAACATTAACTTCGATATCTGGATCGTTGAAGCCAACTTCTCTTTTTAAACTGGTTACCAAAGCTAAAGTCACAGAGTCTTTCTTAGAAACCGCATCTTGAAGGCGCGAAATTCTAAGATCTTTCTCTTTCATGCTTTCTAATGATTTCTCTAAGTTTTCTGCTCCTTTAGAAGATAAAGTAGTTAGATTACCCATATTGTTTAACAACTTATCATTAGTCTCTTTTAATAAATCAGCATGAGATTTTAAAGATTCTTTTTCCGTTAAACATGTATTTAATTTAATAGTACAAGTATTCAATAAATCTTGAATCTCTTTGTTCTTGCTTTCTAGAGCGGCAATCTTCTTTTGACTCCCACAAGAGCTCAAAGTAATTGCCAAAATAGATAATCCTAAAATGACTTTTTTCATAATAAATAATGATTTGTTATATATTGCTAATCTATCAAAAATTGTGCAATTATTAAAATAAATTAAACGAAACTAATGTTAAAGTATTTGTTTGAAATATTTCTTTTTTTCTATAAAATATTGCTTGGCGATGCTTTGACAATAGTAATAGTCCTCTTGTTGGTTCACGGCTCGTTTCTTGAAGTAGTACGCAGCCTTCTTATAGAAGTGAAAATGAGCTTGAATCACAGCAAGACAATGCTTGGGATTTCCTTGAAACAAAAATTTAATACCCGCCACACCGTCGAGACAAAGACGTATAAAAATCATCCCAAATAAATTTTTACGGGGAAGGTTTTTTAATAACATAAACAGCGAATTTCTAAAGTTTAAATAGGTTTTTCGCGGGTTCTGATAGTCCAAAGTGGCTCCTCCGACATGATATACGGTTGATTGGCCGCAATAAAAAACTTGATAACCGTGATTTTTTGCACGCCAACACAGATCAATCTCTTCTTGATGTGCAAAAAAATCAACATCAAAACCCTGCAGTTGTTCAAAGACATTTCGACGTATAAAGAAACAGGCTCCTGAAGCCCAAAAAATCGGTAGCGTATCGTTGTATTGTCCTAAATCGGTCTCTAGAGTGTCAAATATACGACCGCGACAAAACGCAAAGCCAAAACGATCGATATATCCACCCCCTGCGCCAGCATATTCAAATCTAGATTTGTCTTTATAATCGAGTATTTTCGGTTGAATAATCGCAATATTCTGTTTTTGGTCAAATAATTCGATAATCGGTAACAACCAATTTTCAGTAACTTCAATGTCGGAATTTACCAATGCCAAATAGGGCTCGGTCACTTCTTTTAAAGCCACATTATAACCCATGGCATATCCATAATTATCATGGTTACTAATGATTTTGACCGATGGATAATGATTTTTGATATAGTATATTGAATCATCCGTAGAAGCATTGTCTGCAACATAAATCGATGCATTTGGGGAGTATTCAACTATGGAAGGCAAAAATTGTTCGAGTAATTTTTTACCATTCCAATTTAAAATGACAATTGCAATTTGAGGCATCATTTAGGATTTTAATTGATATATAGGCAATTCTGACAAAAAGTGGTATTTCTCCAACTCAAAATCCATCTGACAAAAGTAATGATTTAAACCGTTTGATATATACAGTAAATCGGCTTGTAATAATAGATTATAACGCGCAATTTGATCAAAAGTACTTTGGGTAATTTTGACCTCTGGCGCTTTACATTCAACCAATAGAAATATTTCGCCATTGGGCTTAAAGACAACTACATCATAGCGTTTAGTTAAATCATTTATTTTAATGACTTTTTCGACATTAATCAATTGCTGTGGGTAATTTTTGTTAAATATCAAATCGTGGACAAGGTGTTGGCGTACCCATTCCTCAGGGGTAAGCTGAATAAACTTTTTCCGAATAATATCAAAAATAGCAAGCTTATTTTTAGTATTTTTGAAGCGAAATTCAAATGAAGGAAAATTTAATTTTTGCATAACACAAAGATATTTTTTCTAACGACAAAGAACAATTAAACAAAAAATATTTTGGATCAGGTAATACAAATTACAAAAGATATCAAAGCAGGAACTATAGCACCCGTTTATTTTCTAATGGGTGAAGAACCGTATTATATCGATAAGTTATCTGAATTTATTGAAAAGAATATTTTAACGGAAGATGAAAAGAGTTTTAATCAGATGGTGTTATATGGCAGAGACGTCAGTATGCAAGAGATTATTTCCAATGCCAAACGATTTCCTTTAATGGCCGAACGCCAGGTAATCATCGTAAAGGAGGCTCAGGAACTCATTAGAACTATTGATCAGCTAGACGATTATTTAGAGCATATACAACCAAGTACCGTATTGGTTTTTTGTTATAAATACAAAACCTTAGACAAACGTAAAAAGGTTTATAAAAACATTCAGAAAAAAGGCGTGCTTTACGAGAGTAAAAAGCTGCGGGAATATCAGATTGAAGCTTGGTTAAAACGGGTGGTTTCCGGTAAGGGTTATAATATCGAACCCAAAGCCGCGGCGATGTTAGTAGAGTTTTTGGGTACGGATTTAAGTAAGATTGCTAACGAACTCGATAAGTTGACCATTATTTTGCCTAAAGGCAGTGAAATAACGGCAGAAGTGATTGAGCGCAATATTGGTATAAGCAAAGATTTTAATAATTTCGAAATGATCAAAGCTATAGTAGATCGCGATCAATTAAAAGCCTATAAAATTGCGCATTACTTTTCACAAAACACCAAAAACAATCCTTTGGTTTTAACTTTAGGGTTGGTCTATTCGTATTTCTCTAAGCTGCTCTTGTATCATGGTCTTAAAGACAAGTCTGCTACCAATGTGGTTAAGAATTTAAAAATTAGTCAATACGGTCTTAAGGACTATGAAATCGGTTTTAAGAACTATCCAATGAGGAAGGTCAGTCAAATCATTTCAATTCTAAAGGATATCGACCTAAAGAACAAAGGAGTGGGGGCATCAGCCATGCCACAAGGGGATTTATTAAAGGAAATGCTAGCTAAAATTTTTAATTAATATATTTTACCATGAGTAACAAATGGAATAAAAACAAAATTTTGGGATGGGCAACACTGATCATGATTGCAATGGGAGTAATTTTAATAGCCTTAGGGATATTTAGATACAATGAAGTTGCCGGATGGGGATTTGTTGCAGTAGGAGTAGGATTCTTCGCTAATGCCTGGGTTTTTAGTGCACTTAAAGGAAGGGTGTAATTTTTTAAAATAAAGTATAATAAAGATAAAAAAGATCGGATAAACCGATCTTTTTGTTGTTTTGAACTTAAATCATATCGTAATCCAAGTGATTGCGATACAGTCTGATGGTACCATTTTCTAAGGTAACCAATAATTTGCCATGATCTGCCCAAACGGCATTGATAACAACATCTCCGATATGCATAGTTATTTCATCAACACCTTCCGAGTCTTTTAAATGGACATTGGTGTTTTCTACTACAATATTGTTGGCAATAATTAATTTTTGACTGAATTCCATAAATGTGATTTTTCACTAATTTAATTAAAAAAAAGGGTATTCAACAAATAACAAACTCCTATTTTTTGTAAGATTTTAATAACGCGATACGACAATTTTCCTAACAAGTTGATATGCTGCGAAATACTTTAAGTACAAATTTATCAACTCCGGCAAATATTTTTTTGGATTTGTGAATCGCGCTTTTATTTGATAAAACGGTTAAAGGAGCCCGGCTCTTTTCCTTAAGGACAAAAATCAGCATCAAAAACTCTTAGCGCTCTGGTAGGATTTATATTAAAACTTTATATTTCTTTTATCGCAAATAATGTATTAATTTTGATTTTTTGGAAAAGTTGGGTAAAACGGATCTAAAAAAAACACTTAAAAACTAATCAAACATTGTATGTCAGACGATAAAAAAGTTATTTTTTCAATGTCGAAGCTGAGTAAAACTTATTCTTCGACCAATAAACAAGTCTTAAAAGATATTTATTTAAGCTTTTTCTATGGAGCAAAAATTGGTATTCTAGGTCTTAATGGTTCGGGAAAGTCTTCTTTGCTTAAGATTATTGCTGGAGTTGATAAAAACTATCAAGGAGATGTGGTTTTTGCTCCGGGATATACAGTTGGATATTTAGAACAAGAACCGATCTTAGATGAGACCAAGACGGTTATTGAGATCGTCAAAGAAGGAGCTGCAGAAATTGTGGCTGTTTTGGAGGAGTTCAATAAAATCAACGATATGTTTGGTCTTCCAGAAGTTTATGAAGATGCAGATAAAATGCAGAAACTGATGGATCAGCAAGCGGTTTTACAAGATAAAATTGATGCTGCAGGAGGATGGGAATTAGAAACCAAGTTAGAAATAGCTATGGATGCATTAAGAACTCCAGAGCCCGACACTCCAATTAATATTCTATCAGGAGGAGAGCGCAGACGTGTGGCCTTATGTAGGTTGTTATTACAACAACCGGATGTATTGTTACTAGATGAGCCTACCAACCACTTAGATGCTGAATCGGTATTATGGTTAGAACAGCATTTACAACAATACCCAGGTACTGTTATCGCAGTAACGCATGATCGATACTTTTTGGATAATGTAGCTGGATGGATCTTAGAATTGGATCGAGGAGAGGGAATTCCTTGGAAAGGGAACTACAGCTCGTGGTTAGATCAAAAATCTACTCGTCTACGACAAGAGGAAAAAATAGCTTCTAAACGTCGAAAAAACTTGGAACGTGAGTTGGATTGGGTACGTCAAGGTGCCAAGGGAAGACAAACCAAACAGAAAGCACGTTTACAGAATTACGATAAATTATTAAATGAGGATCAAAAATCGTTAGAAGAGAATTTGGAAATATACATTCCGAATGGTCCCCGCTTAGGAACACAAGTTATCGAAGCCAAACACGTTTCTAAAGCATTTGGTGATAAATTGTTATATGAAGATTTAAACTTTACTTTACCACAGGCTGGAATCGTTGGTATTATCGGACCTAACGGTGCTGGTAAATCGACTATTTTCAGAATGATTATGAATGAACAGCAGCCAGACTCAGGTTCATTCGAAATCGGAGAAACGGTTAAAATTGCTTATGTCGATCAATCGCACAGCAATATCGATCCCGAGAAAACAATCTGGGAGAATTTCTGTGATGGTCAAGAATTGATTATGATGGGAGGTAGACAAGTCAATTCAAGAGCTTATTTAAGCCGTTTTAACTTCGCTGGATCCGATCAAAATAAAAAAGTAGCCACTTTGTCTGGTGGAGAGCGTAACCGCCTTCACTTAGCCATGACTTTAAAAGAGGAAGGTAACGTATTATTACTGGATGAGCCTACCAACGACTTGGACGTTAATACGCTACGTGCTTTAGAAGAAGGTTTAGACAACTTTGCTGGATGTGCAGTAATCATTTCCCACGATAGATGGTTCTTAGACCGTGTTTGTACACATATTCTAGCGTTCGAAAACGATTCTCAGGTTTATTTCTTTGAAGGATCCTTCTCTGAATATGAGGAAAATCGTAAAAAACGTTTTGGTGATGTGGCTCCGACACGTGTGAAATATAAAAAATTAATTAGATAGTTTTTCACTTTCTAAAATCAATACTTAAAGAGGTCGTATTTTAAAAATACGACCTCTTTTTTATTATGGGTAATGTCGCGTTAAGAAAGCTTAAGATTCGAGTATTCGCATCTCATGAAGTAAAACTGTTTCGTATTTAGCCCCTTGAATACTGATACATTACGCTGTTTTACTTTTGAAGTTTTAATTCTTCTAAAACCGTTTTTAGCGCGGCATTAAACTCTTCGGGTTTCTCAAGCATCGGATAATGACCGGTTGCTTTAATAACCATACTGTCGTAGTCTTTAAAGTATTTGTTATTGCTATTCAAATCAATGCCCTCCGAATCGGAAAGAATTCCTCTCACTGGAATAGTAATCATTTTAGACAGTTTCTGGACATCCATTTCATATAAAGGCTTCAATGCATTTATAGCCAGTTCAGAATCGTTTTGAAGGAATTCATTTTGAAGCTGTTGTTTTACTGCAATAGGCGTCTCTTCAACAAAAAGATAGGCCGGCATAATGTCTTCAATGGCTGATTTAAAGTCGTTACGGTAAAAATCAAACATGTACTGCTCGGCCTGTTCAGGTGTAAACACTTGATCTAAATCTTTTAAAGTATCTATTAAAATTAACGCTTTTACCTGAGGAAGATCTAAGGCTGCTTGAAGTACATATGCACCAGACATCGAATGTCCTACTAGTATAACATCGGCCACATTTATCTGGTTTACCACCGTTTTAATATCATCAGCATATTGTTCCGCAGTCCAATTCTTCCTAGTTCTATCGGATTTTCCATGCCCGCCTAAGTCTATTTTAACAACCGTATAGCTGTCCTTTAAAAAAGTCTCTTGACCGTTCCACCAATTGACGTTTCCAAGCCAACCGTGTACAAAAACGATCGCCGTATTTCCTTTGCCCGTTTCTGTGTAGTGCAATTTTACACCGTCTGTAGATAAAATATATTTTTCCATGGATAGGTTATTTATTCGTTCTTTATGAGAGCTGTTTTATGGACCCGTTTTCTAACTCAATAATATACGTGCTTCTTCCTTAACAGTTAATAAGGCAGTAGCTATCGGATTATTTTCTGGAAAACTACTTTTAAGTAAAGCTTGACGCAAATCGTTGGCGTCGCGATTATGCTGATTAGCAGCTTGAGTACTTATTTCTTGTACTAATTTATTCTTAGCATTTTTAACCACAGTCCAAAGATTTTCTGAAATATAAATCTGTTGTGATAAATTGTATTCAAACTCCTGTTCTATATGTTGTACTAATAAGGTTTCATAAGCGGTTTTTCCCAATGAAATTGGAGCGATACGAACCAATAGATTCTTTAAATCGTTGCGTTCTAGAAAGAGTGTTAATCTTTCGTATGCTTGTAAGCGCAAGGTAAATTTATCTTTTTCTAGATTTTGAGTCGGCACAGCGGCAGACTCTCTTTTGTCATTTTGTTTGACAAATTCTGAAAAATAAAAATACGCAACAGCACCTGTAACTATGGCTGGAAAAGTGTAGGAAAAAGTCTCTAATAAAAAATCAAACTGCATAGTTTCAAACGGATTAAGTAAATACCAAAATAAACACAATTTTGCTAGACTATCAAAATTTTTTTAAGCCGTTAAAAAACTTGTTATAACGGCTAAGGAGTAGTATTTTTGAATTTTGGGATCG
The DNA here is from genome assembly GCF_024171535.1 of Flavobacterium sp. HSC-61S13. Taxonomy (GTDB): domain Bacteria; phylum Bacteroidota; class Bacteroidia; order Flavobacteriales; family Flavobacteriaceae; genus Flavobacterium. Next base: position 509,722 of record NZ_JALJZV010000001.1, read on the forward strand.
AAATTATGCAAAACTATATAAGTCAATTGAATGAGGCGCAACAAGCGCCTGTACTACAGAAGGATGGGCCAATGATTGTGATCGCTGGAGCAGGCTCGGGAAAAACCCGTGTTTTGACTTTGCGCATTGCCTATTTAATGCATCAAGGCGTCGACGCTTTTAATATTCTTTCGCTAACCTTTACCAATAAGGCAGCGCGGGAGATGAAAACACGTATTTCGCAAATCGTAGGAAGTTCGGAAGCCAAGAATCTTTGGATGGGAACTTTTCACTCGGTATTTGCTAAAATATTGCGTTCAGAAGCTGATAAATTGGGATATCCTTCCAATTTTACGATTTACGACTCACAAGACAGTTTACGTTTGATTGGGCAAATCATCAAGGAGATGCAGTTGGATAGAGATGTATATAAACCCAAACAAGTTTTGAGCAGAATTTCATCCTTTAAGAACAGCTTGATTACAGTCAAGGCATACTACGATAATCCTGATTTACAAGAAGCAGATGCGATGAGTAAAAAACCTCGTATGGGGGAAATATATCAACATTATGTGGACCGTTGTTTTAAATCTGGAGCCATGGATTTTGACGATTTACTGTTGAAAACCAATGAGCTGTTAACGCGTTTTCCAGACGTTTTAATGAAATACCAAGATCGTTTTAGATATATTTTAGTGGATGAGTACCAAGATACGAATCACTCTCAATATTTAATTGTGAGAGCCTTATCGGATCGCTTTCACAACATTTGTGTTGTTGGAGATGATGCACAAAGTATTTATGCCTTCCGCGGTGCCAATATCAATAATATCTTAAACTTTCAAAAGGATTACGAAAACGTACAAACCTATCGTTTGGAACAAAACTACCGTTCTTCGAAAAACATTGTAGAAGCTGCCAATACCATAATAGATAAGAATAAAGTCAAACTGGAAAAAATCGTTTGGACCGCCAACGACTTTGGACCTAAGATAAAAGTACACCGTTCTTTGACTGATGGAGAAGAGGGACGATTTGTAGCCGGAACCATTTTTGAGGAAAAAATGCGCAACCAGCAAAAGAATGGTGATTTTGCTATTCTATATCGCACCAATGCGCAATCTCGAGCGATGGAGGATGCCCTGAGAAAAAGAGATATTCCGTATCGAATTTATGGAGGATTGTCTTTTTACCAACGTAAAGAGGTGAAGGACGTTTTAAGTTATTTGCGCTTGGTAATCAATCCTAAAGACGAAGAAGCTTTGGTACGTGTAATCAATTATCCCGCTCGTGGAATTGGCCACACTACAATCGATAAATTGACCATTGCTGCCAATCACTATAAGCGATCGATCTATGAAATCATGGAACACATTGATAAAATCGACTTGAAGATTACTGCGGGAACAAAAAATAAATTGACGGATTTTGTCAATATGATTAAAAGCTTCCAAATCTTAAATGAAAATCAAGATGCGTACTTCTTAACGGATCACGTTGCTAAGAAATCGGGATTGGTTCAAGAATTGAAAAAAGATGGTACTCCCGAGGGAATTACCAAAATGGAAAATATAGAAGAATTACTAAACGGTATCAAAGACTTCACTGATGGACAGAAAGAGGTTGATGGTGCGCGAGGAGCATTAAGTGAATTTATGGAAGATGTTGCTTTGGCGACGGATCTCGATAACGACAAAGGCGATGACGACCGCGTAGCTTTGATGACGATTCACTTGGCGAAAGGTTTGGAATTTCCAACGGTATTTTGTGTCGGAATGGAAGAGGATTTATTCCCGAGTGCTATGAGTATGAGTACGCGTAGTGAACTAGAAGAGGAGCGAAGGTTGTTTTATGTTGCCTTGACCCGAGCAGAGCATCAAGCTTATTTGACCTATGCACAATCTCGTTATCGTTGGGGAAAATTAGTAGATAGTGAACCTTCTCGATTTATAGAAGAAATAGATTCTCAGTATTTGGAATACTTAACGCCTACGGAAACCAATTACCGCTACAAACCGCGTATCAATAGTGATATTTTTGGCGATGTCGATAAATCTAAACTGCGTCAACAAAAACCGCTAAGTGGAACACCTCCAAGCACTTTACAACAAGAAGACACTGTTGACCACAATATTCGCCGATTAAAACCTGTCACATCCCATGCGGGACCGACCGTTAAATCAAACGTAGACTATGGATTAGAAGTCGGTCAAATTGTGATGCATGAACGATTTGGTAAAGGATTGATTGTTAATCTAGAAGGAGCAGGAGCTGATAAAAAAGCAGAAATTAAATTTGATGTGGGCGGGTTAAAGAAATTGCTATTACGATTTGCAAAATTGCAAATTTTAGGCTAACTTATACCGTAGTAAACACGAAATATTATGGCAAAATTCATTAAAATATATCCCGACAATCCCAACGCTAAGGAAATTGCGAAAGTAGTAACCATCCTTAGAAATGGGGGATTGGTGATCTATCCAACTGATACCGTTTACGGTTTAGGCTGTGATATAACGAACTCAAAAGCATTAGAAAAAATAGCAAAAATCAAGGGGATCAAACTCGATAAAGCTAATTTTTCATTTGTTTGTCATGATTTGAGCAATATATCGGATTATGTTAAACAGATCGAAACATCGACTTTTAAGATTTTAAAGCGCAGTTTACCCGGTCCTTACACTTTTATTCTTCCCGGAAACAATAACCTTCCCAAAGAGTTCAAAAAGAAAAAAACCGTTGGTATACGTGTACCCGATAACAGCATTGCGTTAGAATTAGTTCGACAGTTGGGTAATCCCATTGTATCTACCTCAATTTATGATGAAGATACTTTGGTTGAATATACCACCGATCCAGAATTGATTTTTGAAAAATGGCAAAACATCGTCGATGTAGTCATCGATGGTGGTTTCGGAGATAATCAAGCCTCTACTATAATAGATCTGTCTGGTCCCGAACCCGAAGTCATCAGAGAAGGTAAAGGAAGTATTGACGTTTTTTAGATTTTAAAAAGCTGTCTTCTTAGACAGCTTTTTAAAATCTACATCAATTGGTGTTTTTATAGGTAATTTACTTCGATTATAATAAAACTCTTTAATTCGAATTCCTTTCCTTTAGTGTGATAAAATAATCAAACTTGGTGTTGAGTATAAGCGACATTTGATTATATAATCGACTATCAAAGATGATTTCATTTAAAAATTGATCGGATTGTGTAAGATCTTGATCGTATAAAATATCAAAGCTTTCTTTTTTGCCGAGGCATACTAAAATTATATCTTGTATATAAAAGGAGTACTTATTGCCTTGATTATCATAGAAATTAGTATTCCTTGGAAGATAATATAAGAACGATCTCAAATGATCAACGGGTAGCAATTGATTGTTCCATACATGCCCATTACAATATTGATGGACAAATTTTACGATAGCATCTGAATCTGCTGCTAGTCCATCTTGATAAATAGCATCACTAAGAGCTAGAAATCTACGATCAAATAACCATTTCACTATGAGATTGGCACATCTTTTACTAAAAGCGAAAGACTCTTGATTATACCTACTTTCGAAATATACGCTTGATATTAATTCGGATTGCTCAATAACTGATACGTTACTAGATGCAGACAAATTCTTTTTTTTATCCCAAGTATAAAATACTTTAAGCACTGTATCGGGATCCATTTTCATCTCATAAATAGACTCATCGCTATACGTACTAGCAGCTTCACCCATAATTTTCTCTATGGCTTCTACGGAAAGAATGGGAGCGGGGATTACATCCCAAAAATCTTGAGGTTTGGGATCTGGTTTCTTAGCAGAATCCTCCTGGTGCGTAAATTGTATGCTAGACAAGTAAGCAACAAATTTATAATCGTCGTTCTTAGGGCTTATAGGCGGCTGAAATCGATCATTTGTAATGTCGTATTTAAACCAGAAGGAAATGTTTAGTGGTTTGTAGATAATACTTTTAGACCCTTGGTTGGGAGTAATTGTTTTGGGTAGTTTACCCAATTGATATTTTTCAAAAAACATCAGCAGTTTAGGATCATTCGATGCCAGCCCAATTAATTCTATTAAGTCACTTTGTTTCATCATTACTATACATTTTAAGACACTTTTTACTTTTAAATAACCAGCAAATGGTATCCACTAAGCAATGATGATCTACTAAAAACAAGATCAATCATCCGCAACGTATCAAAAGCCATTCCTGCACTATCATTTCAATAATAAAAGCAAGTTTAGCCTATTTTTAGATAATTAATTATAGTCGATTGGTATTTAGTGTCTTTCACTTGGCGTTTCGTTAATTCCAAACTCTTGCCGTATTGTTTTGTTATAAAAATGAAGAAAATCATAGGCTTCTTAAATCGGTGATTACTGACAGTAAAATAACTAACAACGCTTTAAAAAACGATTGTCAAAACAATACTTTAGTTCCCTAAATAGAAACAGTCAAAAAACAGATAAGTAGTAAAAATATTAGGCTTTTCCATTGAAGTTTGTTATTTTTGTAATCAGTTTATATTTAAAGCTAAACATATTTCACTATGAATTTACACGAATTTCAAGGTAAACAAATATTAGCAAGTTACGGAGTAAGAGTACAACGTGGCTATGTTGCTAACAACGCGGAAGAAGCGGTAGAAAAAGCAAAACAATTAACGGAAGAAACAGGTACTGGTTGGTATGTGATCAAAGCTCAAATTCACGCAGGTGGACGCGGTAAAGGTGGAGGCGTTAAATTGGCTAAAAATTTAGATCAAGTAAAAGAAATTGCTGGTCAAATTATTGGTATGGACTTAATAACTCCGCAAACTCCACCACAAGGAAAAAAGGTAAACCGCGTATTAGTTGCCGAGGATGTTTATTACCCAGGTGAAAATGAGCCGTCTGAATTTTACATGTCAGTACTTTTAGATCGTTCTAACGGTCGTAATATGATTATGTATTCTACTGAAGGAGGTATGGATATCGAAGATGTTGCTGAAAACACTCCACATTTAATTTTCAAAGAAGAAGTAGATCCTAGTGTTGGACTTCAAGGTTTCCAAGCAAGAAGAATTGCTTTTAACTTAGGTTTATCAGGAAATGCTTTTAAAGAAATGGTTAAGTTTGTAGATGCACTTTACAATGCTTATGTAGGAAGTGATTCATCAATGTTTGAAATCAATCCAGTTTTAAAAACTTCAGATGACAAGATTTTAGCTGTAGATGCAAAAGTTTCTTTAGATGACAATGCACTTTACAGACAAAAAGAATATGCTGAAATGCGCGATATCTCAGAAGAGAATCCAATTGAAGTTGAAGCAAAAGAAGTAGGTCTTAACTATGTTGATTTAGATGGTACAGTTGGATGTATGGTAAACGGTGCTGGTTTAGCAATGGCTACTATGGATTTAATTAAATATGCAGGTTTTGAACCAGCTAACTTCTTAGACGTAGGTGGAACTGCTGATGCTAAACGTGTTGAGACAGCTTTCCGTATTATCTTAAAAGATCCTAATGTTAAAGCTATTTTGATTAACATTTTTGGTGGAATTGTTCGTTGTGACCGTGTTGCACAAGGTGTTGTTGATGCTTACAAAAATATGGGTGACACGATCAATGTGCCAATCATCGTTCGTCTTCAAGGTACCAATGCAGAAATTGCAAAAGAATTAATTGATAATTCAGGTATGCCTATTTTATCTGCTGTTGAATTTCAAGAAGCTGCAGATCAAGTTAAAGCTGCTTTGTCTTAATCAATCCAAGATATCGTTTTATTAAAAAAGCCTGAACTTATGTTCAGGCTTTTTTAGTTATAAAAAAAACGTCGTTGAAATCTAGGTTCCAACGACGTTTTATATCGTTTACTCGTTATCCTTCTTCTTAGGTTTTCCGTTATTGTACTTAACATTACCTAGTGGGTTGAATTTCTTGTTTTTTAAATCCGGTTTTTTATCTCTCGATTTAGAAAAAGTTTTAGGTTTTGCATGACTTGAATTAGTATCTCTATCCTTGCGGTCCTTCTGATCGTATTCTTTTGAAGGTTTAGGTTTGTGAGATTTAATCACATCCATGGGAACTTTTGGTTCTTCTTTAGTTCCTCTCAAATGAATGACTAATGCATTTAAAAAATTTCTCAATACCTGATCACCACATTCCACATACTTAGGATGTTCGGGATCTCTAAAAAAATTCCCAATTTCTCCTTTCGAAATTCTAAAATCTACTAATTCTAAAATTTCTATGATTTGATCATCGCGTAATTGCAAGGCAACACGTAATTTTTTAAAAATATCGTTATTTGTCATTATGGTGATTGATTTGTACAAAAGTACAATTATTATGTGTATTTGACTATTCGTTTATGGCTTTATTCGTGATTCGTTAGTCGACTTACGAATTCCGACTTTCGGCACTCGAATTACATTTTCTCCTTTAAACTATTGATTTCATCACGCAGTTTGGCTGCTTGCATAAAATCCAAATCTTTGGCTGCAGCTTCCATAGCTTTTCGCTTTTCGCGAATTACTTTTTCGATTTCAGCTTTACTGGCATATTTCAAACTATTTTCGGCAACAGCAGAAAAATGCGTAGTAGGATCCGACAATACATCTTTGGTCAGTTCGCCAGAAATCTTTTTATTTAATGCTTTGGGTTCCAGACCGTGTTGGATGTTATAAGCATGTTGTTTGCTGCGTCTGTACTCGGTTTCATCCAAAGTTTTCTGCATACTGGCTGTAATTTTATCGGCATACATGATAGCACGACCGTTGATATTTCGAGCAGCACGACCGACGGTTTGCGTCAACGAGCGATGGCTTCTCAAAAAACCTTCTTTATCTGCATCAAGTATAGCTACTAACGAAACTTCTGGCAAATCCAAGCCTTCACGGAGTAGGTTGACACCGATTAGTACATCAAAAATACCTTTTCTAAGATCCTGCATGATTTCCACACGTTCTAAAGTATCAATATCAGAATGTATATATCTACAACGTATTGACATCCTATCGAGATACTTAGCCAATTCTTCAGCCATTCTCTTTGTTAAGGTCGTTACTAAAACGCGTTCATCAACTTCAACCCTTTTTTGTATTTCTTCAATTAAATCATCAATCTGATTGAGACTTGGACGCACTTCTATAATCGGGTCTAATAATCCAGTTGGCCGAATAACTTGTTCTACATAAATCCCCTCAGACTTTTCTAGTTCGTAGTCTGCTGGTGTAGCCGAAACATAAATGACCTGATTTTGCATACTTTCAAACTCCTCGAATTTTAAAGGACGATTATCCATAGCTGCAGGTAATCTAAAACCGTATTCAACCAGATTTTCCTTACGAGATCGGTCACCGCCATACATGGCATGGACTTGTGAAATGGTCACGTGACTTTCATCAACAACCATCAGAAAATCATTGGGAAAATAATCCAAAAGACAGAACGGTCGGGTGCCGGGTAAACGACCGTCTAAGTAACGAGAATAATTCTCAATTCCAGAGCAATAGCCCAGTTCACGAATCATTTCCAAATCAAAGTTCGTGCGCTCCTCTAATCGCTTGGCTTCTAAATGCTTTCCGATTTCTTTAAAATAATCGACCTGTTTGACCAAATCTTGTTGAATTTCCCATATAGCATTTTGCAGCACATCAGGAGAAGTGACAAACATATTAGCCGGGTAAATATTCAGTTGGGTATACTTTTCAATTACTTGAGAATCCTTGGGATTAAAAACTTCAATATCTTCAATCTCATCGCCAAAAAAGTGAATTCGAAACGGGTTATCTGCGTAACTAGGGAAAACTTCGACCGTATCTCCTTTAATTCTAAATGTACCAGGAGTAAACTCAGCTTCGGTGCGGGAGTACAAACTCTGTACGAGTCGATGTAGAAACTTTGTTCTACTAATAACTTGATCCAGCTCGATAGTCACGACGTTTTTTTGAAATTCTACAGGATTTCCAATACCGTATAAACAAGACACGGAAGCGACAACGATGATATCACGTCTACCCGAGAGTAGCGACGAGGTAGTACTCAACCTCATTTTCTCGAGTTCTTCGTTAATCGAAAGATCTTTTTCTATATAAGTCCCTGTTACCGGAATAAAGGCTTCGGGTTGATAATAGTCATAGTAAGACACAAAATATTCTACAGCATTGTTTGGGAAAAACGATTTGAATTCTGAATACAACTGTGCTGCTAATGTTTTATTATGTGCTAAAACAAGCGTAGGCTTTTTTACTTCTTGAATAACATTCGCAATCGTAAAGGTTTTTCCTGAACCGGTTACACCTAAAAGTGTTTGATACTTTTCCTGATCGATAATTCCTTGAGACAGTTTTTGTATAGCAGTAGGTTGATCCCCTGTAGGTTGATAATCCGAAACTACTTTAAAATCCATAGTGATAGTTTTTACAAAAGTAAGGTATATTCTAGATATTAAGGTATAAAAAAAGCGCAAGATAAACTTGCGCTTTTTGAAGTAATATTATAAAATTCTAACAAATTATTTTACTTTGAATACAACTCTACGAGCGATTTCACGAGCTTTGTTTGAAGATTTTTCAACTGAATCATCTACACCGTTTCCAGCAACTGAAATTTTAGAAGCAGCAACACCTGATTTTACTAAGATGTCTTTAACTCTTGTAGCACGTTTTTGAGATAGTTGTTTGTTGTAAGTAGAATTTCCACCTACAGCATCAGCATATCCAAGAACTTCAACAGAAGAAGATGGGTTACTTCTTAAGTAAGTAACTATGAAGTTCATACCTTCAGTAGAAGCAGCAGTAGGTTCTGATTTGTTGAAATCAAAATATACAGCAACATAACCTTTGTTGATTAATTCTTTAACCAATGCGCTGTCTTCAACAGTCATTGTTTCCACTTTTTGGTTTCCGTATTTCTCTTGTAAGTAAGATTCGAAACTATCTGGAATACCATTATTATTTTTGTCAATTGATCTACCTTTTACATCAACCATTGCTCCAGCTGGAGTATTTGGCTCTTGATCTAAATAATCTGGCACACCATCATTGTCAGAATCAATCATTTTATTTTCAACATCTGTTAATCTGCTGTCTAATTCAGCCAATTTGTTTGTTGAAGAATCTCCATAATACCAGTCAGCATGTGTTCCATGTCCACCTAAGTAGATTGAAAGACCTAAAGTAGCATTATAAAGTGTTCCTTGTAAACCTCTAAGATCTGATACATCAGTATAGCCATCAAAAGAATTGTTTTGTCTAGCATTTTTGATCATCGTGAAATCTGCATTTAACGCAACTCTTTCAGATAATTTCAACTGACCTGTAATACCTGCTATCACATTAGCCATTTGATCAGTTCCTTTGAAACCATCACTAGTCATCCAAGAATAACCTGCACCTGCATGAGCCTGTATGTTCAAAACTTTAGTCCACTCTTCAAAATTTAAAACCCTTCCTAAGTTAACTACCCCTTGTAGGCTAGTTCTGTAATATTGAGTTTCGAATTTTTTACTATCGTCATCATTTTCGATTTTGTCGTATCCAAAATCAGCTTTAACACCGAATTTGTTGTTAAACATATAACGAACACCTCCATCAGCATGGATAAAACCAAACGTATCAGCGAAATACCCTGAAGTGAAAGGCTCTGTCGGTTTAGTTAAACCTGCGTTTAAGTCAACTGACCATTTGTTGTAAGGACGCTCTTGAGCATTCATTGATCCGAAAGCAAGAACTGTAGCTAATACTGGTAATGCAATTTTTTTCATATTTTCTTTTTTTTAATAATTACTCTTTATCAAAACTTAAAAGCATTTTAAAGCGTTGTTACTACTGCAAATATAAAACAAAAATCTGTATACCTAAAAAAAAAACCACTTTTTTCAATTAAAAGTACAACTTTAGCTAAATTAATATTAATTTTAACATTTTATTAATCATTAAACTTAGTTTTAAAATTAAAAAAGCGATTATATGTACGTATCTAAAATTTTCGTGACAGTGGATTGCGTTGTTTTGCGAGCGGATGGATCTGATTTTCAGCTGCTTTTAATCCAAAGAAAAAACGATCCTTATAAAGATTATTGGGCATTGCCAGGAGGTTTTGTCGATGAAAATGAAGATCTGCAAGATGCTGCAAAACGAGAATTATACGAAGAAACTACGGTTAGAGTTACAGAATTACTTCAAGTAGGAGCCTTTGGAAAACCTTTTAGAGATCCGAGATCGCATACGGTTAGTGTAGCTTATTATACCTTATTAAAGGAGGAAGTAGAAGCGAAAGCCAATGATGATGCAAAAGAAGTTGGTTGGTTTTCCATTAAAGACTTACCTTTGCTGGCGTTCGATCATCGAGAAATTGTCGAATGTGCATTAAATAAATTTTTGAATGACTAATATTTACAGAAGCAGGAGATGGGTAAAACCCGAGGACTTAAATGCTAACAGCACCTTGTTTGGAGGTACTCTATTAGCCTGGATCTCTGAAGAAGCGGCCTCCATGGCTATTATCGATCTGGGAAACAATAAAATTGTTTCTAAACACATGTCGGCAATTGACTTCATGAGTACAGCCAAACAATCAGACATTATCGAAATTCAATTAAAAGTCACGCATTATGGAACCACTTCGATAACCATGACGTGTCAAGTTTTTAACGCCATGACCGACGAACTAATCATTACTGTCGAATCGATAACTATGGTAAATCTAGACGATAGTGGCAATCCGAGTCCGCATGGAGTAACTGAAACAAAATCTTTTTTATAATTATCAATACGCGTTAGCATGACCAACAACAATATTTACAAGTCGAGAAAATGGGTAAAACCCGAAGATTTAAACGCAAACAGCACTTTATTTGGAGGACGTTTATTGGCTTGGATTGACGAAGAGGCAGCTTTATTTGCTGTTTTAATCTTAAAGAATAGAAGAGTTGTAACTAAATATATGACTGAAATTAATTTTATGAGTTCTGCTAGACAGTCTGATATTATAGAAATTCAGTTTGAAATCACTAAATTCGGAAAAACTTCCTTACAAATAAAATGTTCAGTCTTTAACATAATGACTAAGGAAACCATTATTACTGTGGAAGCTATTACTATGGTACATTTAGGAGAAGATGGAAAACCTTCACCACATGGATTAACGGATTTAGGATGGTTTTAGTTTCTTAGTTTATCCAAATCTACAGACGAGGGCAATTCGTAAATTTCCAAATCAAAATAGGGGACTGCCGCTATAAAATGATCGAATATATCAGCCATAATCGCTTCGTGATTGACCCAGGTCTTATCGAGTGTAAAGGCATAGATTTCTAATGGAATTCCCTTCTCTGTAGGTTGCAAATGACGTACTAAGGTGGTTAGTTCCTTATTCAAACCGGTATGATTAGCTAAGTACTGATTCATATACTTTCTCAACAAACCTAAATTGGTCATATTGCGACCGTTGATGTTTAGATTTTTATTGATTTTGTGTTTACTGTTGTATTGGTTGATATCTGCTTGTCGATGCGTTATAAATGCGCTGACTAATTCGATTTCCTTATATCTTTCTAGGTCAGCATCGGTCAAAAACTTTACACTATTTTCCTTAATAAACAAGGATCGTTTGATACGACGGCCACCGGAGTTAAACATGCCTCTCCAATTTTTAAAGGAGTCTGAAATCAAGCTATAAGTCGGAACTGTTGTAGTGGTATTATCAAAATTGCGTACCAAAACCGTTACGAGATTGATTTCCATCACATAACCGTCTGCGCCGAATTTCTCGCTGGTAATCCAGTCGCCAATGCGAACCGTATCATTTAAGGTAACCTGTATACTAGCAATAAACCCCAATATACTATCTCTAAAAACCAATATGGTAATAGCCGATAAGGCTCCAAATGCCGTCAATAGATCTATAAAATTGGTACTGAAAGTATTTAAAATAATAGATATTATCGTGAAAATCCATAGAAAAGTCAGAAAAACCTGGGCTTGATTGTCTACCGGTTTGTCGAGATATTGAGGCTTGGTTTTGAAGTAGTCTCGGACAGAAAAAACAACACTTTTTAATATATAAAGCGTTAGTAGTGAAATAATAACGAAGTACAATTTATTCCAAAGCATCAACTCTTCGAATTCCTTTAAATAAATATACTTTAAAGACTTGTTCAATAAGCTAAGTGGTATAAGATGCGCCAAATAACTATATGCTTTATTCTGCACCAAATAAACATGAAACCGAAATCGGGAGCGAGTTGAAATGAATTTAGAAAAAGTGTAAATACCCTTCTTTAAAATATAATCGAGTAAAAAACCTATGGCAAGTGCTAAAACAGTATTGACCACCAGTATTAATGAATCAACAACATCACGTTGTAAATCCAATTCACTTAATAAGCTTTTTACCCAACTATATGGAATCATTTATTTAAAGTTTAATTAGATGATTCTTCTGTTTTTAGCATTTTGAACTCTACGTAAAAAGTTCCAAATGGAATGATAGAAGCGATACAGATCAAAAAGTATTTTGACCAACTCCATTTTTCTTCAAATTTAAGTACTGTAGCCATCACGATGTAGCCAATAAACAACAGTCCGTGTGCCATTCCAACGGGTCCAACCAATTCTGGTTTATCCATAAAGTACTTCATTGGCATGGCAATAAAAAATAAAGCTAAAAGGGAAACTCCTTCTAAAAAAGCGATAATTTTAAAAATCTTCAACATGAAAAGGGGTGATTTTATAAGGTTAAATGTTTAGCGTACTAAAATACATTTAAAAAAGTATAAAATTGGAGATATTTAAAAAAAAAGGCTCAGGAAATGTCCTGAGCCTCTATAATTTATGATTGCTTTAAGAATTTATGCCTCTTGAAGTTTCAAGTTGTATTCTTTTAAATCTGCGATGTTATGTTTGTTGTTCAAATCCGTAAATAAGGATAGAATATACTGCAAACTTTCCATGTTATTTTCCGTTACAGGGACCTGCTCTGCTTCAATTGGATTTTCCTCATCTATAGGTTCATCTGACGGAATATCAATTAAAAATGCTCCATTCGCCAAGACGTGTTCGTATGTCAAACGAATTGCTTTTACCAATATAGGATTTTCTTCTAAGAGCGCAAATTCTCTTAATTTTTTTAAGTCGGTAACAAAATCTTCTACAACAAGTCCGTTAGCAATTAAATCTGACTGAACTTTCTTGATTAATTTTTGTGCATGGGAGTTTTCCACTGTAATATCTTTAAATTAAAAAATCATTTCGGATTGCAAAAATAATCTTTTCTAATTTGATTACTAATCTTATTGGTATAATTTTATTGTTAATTTCCTTTTTTTTTAGTCTACAACATTTATTTATAGAAATATAAGCACAGATTTACTATAAATTAAAAAAATCATAGCTATATATTCTCAATATGAATTTAAGTTACATTTTAAGTATTATTAAAGTTTGGGTAGTTTTAAAGATGCATTCACTACAGACCAACAGCGGCCTTAATTTTTTTTCAAATACAGATAACACTCATGAACTAAAGGGGGTTAAAATTGAGGCTAGGGTAGGCTTGAATTACCGTTTTTTTTAGTACCTCATTACAGTACGCAAAATGAAGTAGGAGCTGCTATTTTATTTGTCGCAACTGCGTTTTTATTCTTGGATCCATTAAAGTACCATACTCTTGTTCAAATTTATCTTTTACCGATCTGTCTTTGATATCCAATTGAAGGGAAAGGTATTTTAATTTACGTTTACACAGTTCAATGATTTCGGACCATTCCACAACATAGACTTCAATGTTTTTTTCAGTTTTACGATCGTATAGAAACGGTTGATCAGGGTATTTCTGTCTACTAGACTTCACTTTGGACTTGGCAAACTTACTAAGATGTGAAGAAATTAAATAAAGCTTGTACTTTACTTTTTCTGTTGGTAAAGCGCCATAGTCCTCCAAAGTAAAGGCGTAAGCATCGATTTGGTTGAGTTCTTTTTTACCTATAGCACATTTAGGTGATTTTAATTCTACCACCATAATTTCTCGTTCGCCATAGTCGTTGATCTTTTCGTTTAAGAAAAACAAATCGGTTATATTGTTTAAGCCTTCTGTATTTTCAATTAGATTGTTTTCGTCCGCCGTAGGCTCATAATGCAGAAACCGGTTAGTTAAATCACTTAAAATCGAGCCTATTCTACGATCGGACCATAAATGTGGTGTTTCATTATAGTGCTCCCCAAATAACCACAATTCATTTTCTACGATTTTATGTAGCTGACTGCGCTCTTTTACATACGATGCAATACTGCCATAGATGATTTCATGAAGAAAACTAAGAAATTCATTCTTAGCAGCTACTTTACTAGCAAAATGAACTACATTTTCCAGGTCAGTTTTTTGTAAAAGACTGTGAAATTTATCGAGATTTTCATCAGACAGCTTTAAAACTTTATTAAAAATATATTCAATATTCCCATCGGCAATAGCTTTATTTAAAAGTGGAAATAAAAAAGTTCTAATTTGGTCATCACTCTCTACGATTTGATGCTTTTCTTCAATTAAATAAGCGATTTTCTTAAAAACAATCTCTTGAGAATTGGTAGCCGGTTTTTCGTTTTTAAAGGGATAGTACTGATCGTTTTCAAGTCGGTTTATAAAATTTTCAAATTTTTTATTCCTTGTCTTAAAAAAGTCGTTGATGGTTTCTTTTATCACGCTCTTTAATTTTTTAGTTTCCTCTTCACCCAGGTTTTCCAAATCAATGTTTCTAAACAAGTCTGAATCGAACAAATTCGAATCGATATAAACGAACCAAGTACCCAAATCCGGTGTATACCAATCAGAAGAGTAGGTAAACTCATAAGCAACCGATTTGATGCCGGCATTCTCTGCTTGTAGAAATACTTTGACCTTATTTAGGGAGGTTTTGATTTTATAGAAGTGAAAATTCAAATCGAAAACCTGCTGATTTATATTGGAATACGTGACTTTTTTATATTTAGGCTCTTCTAAGACAAATTCATTTTTATCTATTTTTCGTCCGTTGACAGTAAAATTGATCTTTTCATTAAATATTTCAAACGGATAATGTTCAAAAATGGCGGCAGCAATTTGATCTTTGTTAAAGGATGCTATCAACAGGTTTTTTTTCGCAACCCGTTTTTGTTTATTGTGATGTAAATTTTCTATCTCAACTTTATAATAAGTCGTATTCCGGGTTGTTTCAGAATAATCATAGTCGATTTTAACCGCTGTCTTTTCAAGTTCTATATCATCTAATGTTGCTGTGTCAATAGCTAAGCGGGTTTTACTATATTGTTGGTTCCGAGAATCAAAAGCTACGGTTTCAATTTTCATTAATTCTCCAATCTGAAACGAGCTAAACCTTCCAATACCTTGACCGCTTTTTTTGACATTGGTTGCGATTTGAAGAATTCGCTTCTTGATTTCTGAATAAGGAACACCACATCCGTCATCTTGTATACTAAGTTTTTCAATACCCGACTTGACCGTCAACGAATCGTTATAAACGATGGTAATATCAATATTTTTAGCATTTGCTTGAATAGCATTATTAATCAGTTCTTTAAATGCTCTAAAACTATCGACATATTTAGTCAGCAAATTCTTAATTATCCGAGTATTTGTTGTGATTTTTTCTGTTGCGGAATTCATATTAATACGTGTTTTTAGCCGTTTATTAGTTGTCAAATAAGCCGCTACACCTGTATTGCTGAACCCGTACCGTAACTTACTTAACCATTTAAGGAGAGGACTAGAAGCCATTAAAAACGAATAGTAGATCGTTAATTTTGAATTACTGCCTCTAAAAACTAGATTGACTTTGTAATTTTAAAGTATAATAATAGAAAATAAAAATTAAAAACAAAACATAATTCTTTGATTTAACACCGTTTACCATCTAAAGCGAAGAGTAAACTTTTTCAACCACAGCGGAAAGCGCTAGTATTATGTAAAATAGAAAATCAAAGAAAAATTGTAGTTAGTGCGTAATTAAGTAGTACTCAATATGATTTGATCACGAAGTTTGCTAAATCGATATCGTGCAAATGATCAGCAAGATATATCAGCACTTGATGGTAACGAATTTAGCAACTTATAAAGGTTTTTAAATTCCATATTGATCCATGTAGATACCTATGAGACTATCGATCAATTCGCTATGATAAGTTTCATATAAAGGCATACTAAATTTTAAATACGGCCGTATTTGCAATTGTTTTCACTTAATTTGCAAATAACGCCTTTTTAAAATACTAAGTAACCTAAATATCGTAACACGAGGCTTTATAATACTGAATAGCATAGTTACAAAGCCTTTTTTGAAGGTTCTTATACTACTTCTATATTTGAACTATAATATATATTATGTAAAATAGGATATGTAAAATTGTAAAATACATTTCTAGCATCTCTTTAACTTGCTAACATCCTTCTATAAATAAATTCATATTTATATAGTGTAATCTAGATGTGATACTACTCTAAAATGTTGCGATGAAATTGTCGATGATCTTCTTTTAAAATTTCTTTTTACTTAGTCAAGTTTCTGTACTTTTACAGACTTCAACAATCTTGTACATGATCTATTTACTTTTAAGCATTTTTTGCAGTGTCACTGTTGGCGTGCTTTTAAAAATATCCAAAAATAAAGGCACCAATATATTTCAAATGGTCAGCGTCAATTATTTGATTGCTTTGGTTTTGTGTTATAATTTGTTTCCAATCAATTTGAACACTATGCCTTCAGATTTACCTTGGCCGGTCTTAATTCCGCTGAGTTTGTTGTTACCGACGATCTTTGTGATTTTATTTCATTCTGTCAATCGCGTTGGAATTATTAAAACCGATATCGCTCAAAGATTATCTTTGGTGATACCCATAGTGGCTGCTATATTGATTTTTCAAGAACAGATTACGACTTTAAAATACATCGGACTTGGTTTTGGTTTATTGGCGATCTATTTTACCTTAAATAAAAAAGATCTTTCCACTCAAAACAATAAAAACTCCTATATATTTCCACTATTTGTATTTCTAGGATTTGGCGTTATTGATGTTTTTTTCAAGCAAATTGCTCTGTATACTACACTACCATATACCACCTCATTATTTTTTGTATTTGCTTGTTCTTTATTAGTTTCGATATTGATCAATGCCTATCAGATTTTGACCAAGAGAAATCAACTGAGTGTTAAAAATCTGTATTATGGCCTCCCATTGGGCGTTCTAAACTTTCTCAATATTTACTTTTATTTAAAAGCTCATACCTTATTCTCAGACAATCCAACTACGGTATTTGCCATGATGAACTTCGGGGTTATTATACTGGGTACACTAATTGGTGTCATTGGATTTAAGGAACGTTTATCGCGCAAAAATATTTTGGGTTTAATCCTCGCTATAGTCGCCATTTCCTTAATTGCAACCTCACAGTATTTAAAATAAAAAAGGATAGGAAAATCAAGTCCCCCTACCCTTTTTAACACCTTATATATATAACTACTTGTTTACCAAGGTTATGATTTGTTCAATGCTTTCTGGATTGATCAAAGTAGAAATATCACCAAAATTATTGGTATCCCCTTTAGCAATCGATCGTAATATTCTACGCATAATTTTACCTGAGCGCGTTTTTGGTAAACTTTCCACAAAAACCAACTTATCCAATTTGGCGATAGCGCCAATATGACTGGATATATAATTATTAATCTCTTTGGTTAAGTTTTCTCTATCTCGGTATTCTCCTTGTACTTTTAGGGTAATAAAGCCATATAACGCTTGTCCTTTGATATCGTGTGGGAATCCGACAACAGCACTTTCGGCTACTGCTGGATGTTCGTTAATCGCATCTTCTATAGGAGCGGTTCCTAAATTATGTCCAGATACAATCACCACATCATCAGTTCTACCCGTAATTCTATAATAACCGACTTCATCTCTTAAAGCACCATCTCCCGTAAAGTACTTTCCAGGAAATTGGGTGAAATACGTATCTATATAACGTTGATGGTCGCCCCATATCGTTCGGGCCATCGACGGCCAAGGAAATTTGATACACAGATTACCATCTACTTGATTGTCTTCTATTTCATTTCTTTTATCATCCATCAAAACCGCTTGAATTCCCGGTAAGGGCAAAGTTGCATAGGTCGGTTTTGTTGGTGTAATAAAAGGCAAAGCCGATATTAAAATACTTCCGGTTTCTGTTTGCCACCACGTATCTACTATAGGACACTTTTTCTTTCCAACATGATCGTTATACCAGTGCCATGCCTCTTCGTTTATAGGTTCTCCAACCGATCCGATTACGCGTAAACTCGATAAATCGTGATTGTTTACATAACTGTAATCCTGTGTCATCAACGAACGAATAGCCGTAGGTGCTGTATAGAATTGTGTAATTTTGTATTTATCAATAGTATCCCAAAAACGACTGTAATTAGGATATGATGGTATACCTTCAAAAAGTACTGTAGTAGCACCGTTAAGCAACGGTCCATAGAGTATATAAGAGTGTCCCGTAATCCAACCGATATCGGCTGTACACCAGAAAATATCGCTTTCTTGATGGTCAAAAATATTTTTAAAGGAATAGGCTGTTTGCACCATATAACCTGCTGTAGTGTGAACCATACCTTTAGGTTGACCCGTTGAACCTGATGTGTATAAGATAAATAGAGGATCCTCTGCATCCATTACCACCGCAACATGATTCGGTATGGCTTCTTCTAATAGAGGAGCTAACCACAAATCACGACCCTCTTTCATATTTACTTCGGTATTAGTACGCTGAACGACTAAAACCTTTTCAACGGAAGGACATTCCTCAAGGGCTTCGTCAATTAGCGGTTTTACAGGGATAATTTTATTTCCTCTAAAATTTCCATCGGAGGTAATAACCAATTTACACGTCGCATCATTAACGCGCTTTGTAACAGCAGACGATGAAAAACCAGCGAAAATAACACTATGAATGGCTCCAATACGTGCGCAAGCCAACATACTTACGGCCAATTCCGGTATCATCGGAAGGTAAATACAAACCCGATCGCCTTTTTTAATTCCCTGACTTTGCAATACATTAGCCATTTTAGTTACGCGATTGTATAACTCATTATAGGTAATGTGTTGTGCTGCTTCATTAGGGTCATTAGGCTCAAAAATAATAGCGGTCTTCTCACCTCTTTTGGCCAAATGACGGTCAATACAGTTCTTCGTAATATTTAATTTTGCATTCGTAAACCATTTAAAATCGGCTTCTACCATATCGAACTCAAATACTTTATCCCAGGCTTGGTACCAAACAAAATTCTCTTCAGCTATTTTTCCCCAAAATTTTCTAGGTTCGCGAACGGACTTTTTATAATGTTTAAAATACTGTTCTAAATTTTCGATTTTATAATAACTCATCTTTGAAATGCTATTTAATTAAAGACTCTATGTAATTTTATAAAAATAATGCTTTTAAAAAACACTAACAAAAAAAAATGATTACATTTTGAGCATATAAAGACAAAAGAGTTCTATTCTTCAAAAAATCTTATTACTTTTAGGTCGAATCAAAAAAAAACAACAATATGTTTAATAAAAAAGCTCTTTTAGGAGTTCTTGTTAGTTCGAGTTTGCTAACCGTATCTTGCGGTAAGAAATCTGATACTGCTGATTGGAGTGAACAGAATCCATTTTATGCGCCAAGTACTTTGGCTTATCAAACTGCGGATTTTGGCAAGATCAAAAATCAAGACTTTAAGCCTGCTATATTGGAAGGTATGCGCCAACAATTAGAAGAAATTGACCAAATTACGGCTAATAAAGAAAAACCTACTTTCGAAAATACCTTGGTAGAATTGGAAAAAACAGGCCAGTTATTGTCAAGAGTAAATAACGTTTTTGGATTATTGACCGGTGCAGATACCAATGAAGAGTTACAAAAAGTAGAAGAAGAATTATCAAAGAATTTTGCAGCTCACAACGATGCGATCTATTTAAATCAAGCTTTATTTGAGCGTATTAAAACAATCTTTGATCAAAAAGCTACTTTACAATTACAAGGCGAAGATCTACGACTTTTAAATCATTATTATGAGGCCTTTGTTTTAGCTGGGGCCAATTTATCCAACGAGAATAAAGAGCTACTTAAAGCGATTAATGGCGAGATTGCGACCTTGAATACCAAGTTTTCCAATCAACTTTTAGCTGCAACCAAAGCAGGTGGTGTTACTTTTAAGAAGGAAGAACTCGATGGTTTGGATGAAAACACCTTGGCATCTTACTTACAAAAAGACGGAACTTACCTGATCAGTCTTATCAACACTACACAACAACCGGATTTAATCAGTTTGTCAAGTAAAGAGTCCAGAGATAAATTGTTTCACGCTTCATGGACCAGAGCAGAAAAAAATGATGCCAACGATACGCGTAGTGCGATTTTGGAAATCGTCAAAAAAAGAGCTGAAAAAGCAAAATTACTCGGATATCCAAACTATGCTGCTTGGAGTCTAAACGATCAAATGGCCAAAACTCCGGAAGAGGTAAATCATTTGTTAGAACAATTGATTCCTGCAGCAGTAGAGATTGCTAAAACAGAAGCTACAGAAATTCAAAACTTAATTCACACGGAAGCCAATTCTTTCGAACTATCCGCGGCAGATTGGGATTTCTATGCTGAAAAAATCCGTAAAGAAAAATACAATATCGATGAAAACGAGACCAAACCGTATTTTGAGATCAATACCGTATTGAAAAAAGGGGTTTTCTATATGGCTGAACAACTGTATGGTATTACTTTCAAAGAACGTACTGACCTGCCTGTTTGGAATAAAGATGTACAGGTTTACGAATTGTTTAATGAAGATAAATCGTCTATTGGACTGTTCTATGCGGACTTTTACAAGAGAGATTCCAAGCGCGGTGGTGCGTGGATGAGTAATATAGTAGGCCAATCAAAATTATTAAATACCAAGCCTGTCATCTATAATGTATCCAATTTCACCAAACCGGCGGATGGGCAACCGGCATTAATCAGTTTTGATGATGTTACGACCATGTTTCATGAATTTGGACATGCTTTACACGGATTTTTTGCTGATCAAAAATACCCTACTTTATCTGGGACCAATGTTTCCCGTGATTTTGTAGAATTTCCATCACAGTTTCACGAGCATTTTGCCGTAGTTCCTCAAGTGCTAAAAAACTATGCGATTCACTATAAAACTGGTGAAGTAATGCCAAATGAACTGGTACAAAAGATGCTTAATGCCATGAGCTTTAATAAGGGATATGCCATGACAGAAATGTTGGGCGCAACCTCTTTGGATCTTGCATGGCACACCTTAGCTGCAGATGCTTCGATCAAGGATGTCAATCAGTTTGAAAGTCACTCTTTAATCGACAGAGGTCTTAATTTACCACAGGTTCCTCCAAGATACCGCTCTTCTTATTTCAGTCATATCTTTTCTGGAGGATATGCGGCAGGATATTATGCCTATTTATGGGCGGAAATGCTGGATCATGATGCCTACCGCTGGATGGAAGAACGCGGAGGGATGACTCGTGGAAACGGTCAAATCTTTAGAGAACAAATATTATCTAGAGGAAACTCCGTTGAATTAGCCGATTTATACAGAAACTTTAGAGGAAAAGAACCTTCTATAGAACCGATGTTAAAAGCTAGAGGGTTGTTGAAGTAATCAGTAATCACTGGTCAAGTTAATGGCTTAGTGAGATTGAGATTTATAAAAAAAGGAGCTGTTTCAAATTATGAAACAGCTCCTTTTTATTTATTATACATCAGATGAGAGTCAATAAGCGATGTTGCACGCAATTGGCTTATCGACGATCTCTTATATTTAAAACTTAATTTGTGCTACTTGATTTTTAGCGGTTTCAAATTCCATAATCAAATTCTTAAAAATGTTTTCTACCGTATCGATTTGATGAATAATTCCGGCAATCTGGCCAATTTCCAATTCCCCTTCTATCAAATCACCTTCAAACATCCCTTTTTTAGCGCGGGCTCTCCCCAAATAAGTTTGAAGTTGCTCAACCGTTGGGCAGCTTTTATACAATTCTGCCAGTCCTTTATAAAATTCGTTTTTGATCAGTCGAACCGGTGCTAATTCTTTTAAAGTTACCAAGGTATCCCCTTCCCCAACTTCTAAGAGTAAATCTTTAAAGTTATCGTGTGCGGAACTTTCAACAGACGCCGCAAATCGAGTTCCCATTTGAACTCCATCTGCTCCCAATGTCAAGGCTGCTAAAATTCCCTGCCCTGAAGCTATACCTCCTGCAGCAATTAAAGGAATGCTAATTTTTTCTTTTACCATCGGGATTAAGGTCAACGTAGTGGTTTCTTCACGACCGTTGTGGCCTCCGGCTTCAAAGCCTTCAGCAACTACAGCATCAACCCCTGCTTCCTGTGCTTTTAGGGCAAATTTTGATGAACTCACCACATGTACAACTGTGATACCATGTTCCTTTAAAAACGTCGTCCACGTCTTCGGATTACCCGCAGAGGTAAAAACAATTTTCACTCCTTCCTCAACCAATATATCCATGATCTCAGTGATGTTCGGATACAACATCGGTACATTAACTCCAAAGGGTTTGTCTGTTGCTTTTTGACATTTCTGGATATGCTCTCGCAAAACTTCCGGATACATCGATCCAGCGCCTATAAGTCCTAAACCACCAGCATTACTCACTGCACTAGCTAATTTGTATCCAGAATTCCAGATCATTCCACCTTGAATAATAGGATATTGGATACCAAAAAGTTTTGTTATTTGATTGCTCATAAATTATTTTTTTGAAATTACTCCGGAGCCGATTAGCTCGTCTTCCAAATGCCAAGATACGAATTGTCCTTCAGTTATTGCAGATTGAGGTTCGTCAAAACGTACATACATACCTTCTTCAAACATATATAAGGTGGCTTTCTGCAACGGTTGACGGTAACGAATCCTTGCATAGATCTCTTTACTTTCGCCATTTTTCAACCTTAAATCTTCTCTTATCCAATGTACTTCATCAGCTTGTACAAACAAACTTTGATGAAATAATCCCGGATGATCATGTCCTTGACCTGTATAGATCGCATTCTCTTTTACGTCTGTGGCAATGATAAATAAAGCCTCTGCTGTACCTCCTACATTCAATCCCTTACGTTGTCCAGTAGTAAAATAATGTGCCCCCTGATGTTTTCCAACTACTTTTCCCATTTCGGGTTTGTACACAATCGAACGGGATTCCGCTTCTAATTGTTCTTGAAAAGTAGGATACACTTGTGGTACTTCATCGTATAAACTACTTTTTTTGTCAATTTCATAGATCAAACCATCTTTGGGCTTAAGCTGTTGTTGTAAAAATTCAGGTAAACGAACTTTTCCAATAAAACACAATCCCTGAGAATCCTTTTTATCAGCCGTAACCAAATTCATTTTGGTCGCTATTTCACGTACTTCTGATTTTAAGAGTTCCCCTATTGGAAACAGTGATTTAGCCAATTGCTCTTGAGACAATTGACACAAAAAATACGATTGATCTTTATTCGGATCGACACCTGCCAACAACTGGTAGGCTTCTTTTTGTTGCCCATCAACATCGGTAATGTCCAGAGTACCCTTACGACAATAATGTCCCGTCGCTACATAATCAGCTCCCAAACTCAATGCAATTTTCATAAATACATCGAATTTGATCTCGCGATTACATAAAACGTCCGGATTAGGAGTTCTACCCATCTCGTATTCCTTAAACATATAGTCAACGATACGCTCTTTATATTGTTCGCTTAAATCAACAGTCTGAAACGGAATCCCCAATTTCTCTGCCACCATTAAAGCATCATTACTATCTTCCAACCAAGGACATTCGTTTGAAATAGTCACGGTATCATCATGCCAGTTTTTCATGAATAATCCGATCACCTCATATCCTTGTTCTTTCAACAGATAGGCTGCTACACTAGAATCTACTCCTCCGGAAAGACCTACAACTACTCTTTTCATATCTCGGATTTTTTATTGTTTATTTATATGATATGCCTATGCTATTTTGTGTCTTTCTCATCAACACAAACGTTATAAAATATCATCATATAAAAATCTACTAAAAATTATTTGCAAAAATACGAATTTTAATTGTCAGAGATAGACTTAATGATACTTGTTCTGAATGGCAACATAGTTTTAATTTATACAAGTTGTTGCTCGTTACACTGCACTACATTATTAAAATCAATTTTGTTAAAAGTTTAATATATCATCCAAATAAATACTCTGGTACTTTATAATAAGTAAGTTAAGAAGTTATACTTTAGCTTACCTATTATATATACCCTATAACTAGACAACTGGAAAAAAGACTTTACTATGCAAGCAAAAATCATATCAATTACCGCCATGCTGCTGTTTTTCAATAGCACTGCCTATTCGCAATCAACAATTATCACGCTTACAGCAGATCAATTAGCTGAAAAGCTTATCAATGGTAATAAACCGGCAAGTGTGGTGCAATACTGGATTCCCAATTGCGCCGCAGCAGAAAGCATCGTTGAAAATTTCAAACATTGGGAAGAACAGTATAACGATCAGATCGATTGTTACTTTGTCGGCATTACTAATAAGGATAGTTTAATCCTCAATCTCATAAAGAAAGTAAATTATTCCTATCCTTTATACATAGTTGACCCGATTGTAGATTCCAACCTAAATCAACGCATGCAAACGTTTTCAATGCAATTAAACAAGTTACTCCAAAGAAAACCACAATCTTTTATTACGCTTTATTATAACCGTAAGGAGAGAACGATTCAATTCGATAAAAAAGCTATGGTCATCGAAAAAAAACTACTAAAGCTTCTTAAAGGGTAAATGCTATACTTTTAATACCGAACTATACTCGATAGTTCGACCTTCAGTAAGGCATACAGCGAATCTATAAATATAGCGTAGATAAGAAAATCAACGAATATGTTCTTTTATGGAAACTTTAACTCTATATGCTGTTTATGAAGCTATTAAGTAATATTAAGTCAATACATTTCATTTATTAACCATATAAATGAAATTATGAAAAAACTTTTTGCAATGAGCCTTTTCGCTCTAAGTACCACAGCTATGTTTGGAGGAAACATAGAAAGAAATAATACAAAAACTTCTGTCCCATCGGAAGAAAAAACAGAACAGCAACAAAAAGTTCTAAGTTGTTATAGATTTATAGTCACTCAACAAGTATTTGTCAACAACTTTCCTTCTAATAGTATAATTGTGTATAATGAAACAGGTTTATATACAGAGAGTGGTGCCCTAATAAAACGTAGTCAATTAGAGCGTATATATATATCTGATTATGACTCTAAAACTGGCAAAGGAAATTTATTTACATTTGGCTACCTAGATGTTCACTCAGAAAACTGCGGTATTGGAGTAGTAAATTAACACAAAAGCACTTTGAAATTTATTGAAATTAATATTTTACAAGCTAACAAAACCAATTAAATTATGAAAAAACTTTTTGCAATGAGCCTTTTCGCTCTAAGTACCACAGCTATGTTCGGAGGAAACATCGAAAGGATGGAAACTAAAACGATCACTAGTAACGAAAGTACAGATCAAGTAGCTGTTAAAAAATGCTATCGCTTTGAAGTCTACTCGCAATATTTTGTGAATCACAATCCAACAAGTAATATGGTCATGGTATACGATTACACAGGATATTTTACTGAAGCCGAGTTTCAAATAAAAAGTGATGAATTATATGCAACATATGTATCCACATTAAACAACGGTAGTAATAACAATGGTACTGGTGACTTATTTTTACACGGTCATTACCTGGCACCTGCGGGTAGTTGTTTTTCAGTAGCTCAATAGTATGTTAGCACTGTCGTCTTGTAGAGGATATAATATATAAACTTTATCAGATACTTTTAAAACTCAATTAATAAAAAACGGGATTGTCTTAAAGACAATCCCGTTTTTTTAAACTTGTAAAATATATTACTTTTTACCTTTTATTTTTTGTTGTTCCTGAGCTTGCTCCATCATCTGTTGCATTTTCTTTTGGAATTTACTTTGTGGACGATCGGTCTTTTTATTCTCATCCATTTTGTTTTTCAATTTATTTTCATTGACAATGTGATTTTTGATCACATACATAATTCCAATAGTAATTGAGTTGGAAATGAAATAATACAAACTCAAACCAGATGCATAGTTATTAAAGAAAAACAACATCATAATTGGAGAGATATAAATCATCACTTTCATGATTTTACTCATATCTGGCATCCCCTCTTGTTGAGGCGCACTCATTTGTTGATCACCTGTAGTCATCTTCATATAGAAGAAGATCGCAATCGATGCCAAAATAGGAAATAAACTGATGTGGTTTCCATAAAAAGGAATCGTAAACGGCAAATGTACTACTGCATCGAAAGAGGATAAATCATCTGCCCATAAGAAACTCTTTTGACGCAAATCAAAAGCCGACGGGAAGAACTGGAACAACGAATAGAATATCGGAATCTGTAATAATGCCGGTATACATCCTGCCATAGGATTTACTCCAGCTTTGGAATACAACTTCATGGTTTCCTGTTGTTTTTTCATCGGATCATTTTTGAATTTTTCATTCAATTCATTCACCTCCGGACGAATTACTTTCATCTTGGCTTGAGACAAGTAAGATTTATAAGTAATTGGCGACATAAACAATCTCACCAAAATAGTGAAGATAATAATAGCAATACCATGAGGTAAGAAAGAACTTAATAATCCAAATGCTGGAATGAACAAGTATCTGTTGATCCATCCAAAAATCCCCCAACCCAATGGAACGATTTCATCTAAATTTCTTTCATATGATTTTAAGATCTTATAATCCGTTGGACCATAATATAAATTCATATCATAGTTCAATTCACCATTTTTATAATCCAAAGGCAATTTAGCCGCAAAATGTTTGGTGAATACCGTATCAATCTTCTCGTCATTTACCAAGTTTTGGGAATTTAACTCTACAGTAGAAAACGGTGTTCTAGTCAATAAAATCGACGTAAAGAAATGTTGCTTAAAAGCGATATAAGTAACGTCTTTTACAGTTTTATCATCCGACTTGCTTGTAGGACTTAAGTGATTGTCTTTACCTCCTTCATATTCATAAGCCAATTGGGTATATCTGTTTTCATAAGAAACACTCATCTCGTTTCTATATGTTTTGATCTCCCATTGTAAGTTTGGTTTTTTAGACAAGTCTACAACTTGGTTTAAACCTTGCGTACGGATCGCAAAATCCATCATGTACTCACCCGGTTTTAATACATAACGATATTCTAAAAACTGATTATCGCTAGATTTCAAACGCATCGTCAAAACTTGATTTTCACCTTCTTTAGACAACTGAGGCTCAAAATACAAATCTCTTGTATTTAAGATACGGCTATCAGCAGTTTGAAATTCTAAGTTAAACTTGGAGTTGTTGTCTTTGATTAATTCAACAATTTCATCAGAATGTTTGTTGAATCTTTTAAAGTTGTTGATCTTAATATCTTTGATCGCTCCACCTTTGTTATCGACAACAAGAGTCAGTACATCATTTTTAAGTTCAGTAACACCACCTTGAGCCGCTGGTAAAGTGGCGCTGTAAGCAAAAGCACCTAAAGAAGCTTTTAATTTGGTTAATGCTAGTGAATCTGCTGTGCTTTGATGCGCTGCAATAGCCGATTCCACTTGTTTGGATTGCGTTGTAGTAACTTGTTCTTGTTGAGCTTTTTCGTTGTCTTTTACGATCGCTTCTTTTTCTTTTCCGATGTTGTTAAACATCATCCAGATCAATAGGGCCGCAATGATGACAAACCCTATTATGCTGTTACGATCTATTTTTTTTTCTTCCATTATTTGGTATTGCTTATTTCAAATATTTTGAACGTTTATACTGAGTTCAGTGTTGCTATTATAGCGCAAGTCTATGAGCTATTATTTAATTTTATGCGCTACTGCCGCTTTAATAAATCCGACAAATAAAGGATGTGGACTTGCTACGGTACTTTTATATTCCGGGTGGAATTGAACTCCCACAAAGAAAGGATGATTTTCCAATTCAACAATTTCTACCAATCCTGTTTTAGGATTAATTCCAGTAGCTTTTAAACCGGCTTTTTCAAATTCACTTAAATAATAGTTGTTGAATTCGTAACGGTGACGGTGACGTTCGTTGATTAAATTAGATTGATAGATTTCAAAAGCTTTTGTGTCATTTTTGATTTCACAATCCCATCCACCTAAACGCATCGTTCCACCTTTATCCGTGATGGTTTTCTGCTCTTCCATAAAAGTGATCACCGGATAAGTAGTATTGGTATTGACTTCGGTTGAATTAGCATTTTCATAATGCATCACATTACGAGCATATTCAATTACAGCCATTTGCATTCCCAAACAGATTCCTAAAAAAGGAATGTTGTTTTCTCTTGCATATCGTACCGTTTCTATTTTCCCTTCAATACCACGTGATCCAAATCCTGGAGCCACTAAGATACCGTCTAAATTTGCTAACTTATCCCCAGCATTTTTAGCAGTTAGGTATTCAGAATGAATACTGATTACATTAACCTTGGTGATATTTTCAGCACCCGCATGAGTAAAAGCTTCTAAAATGGACTTATAACTGTCTTGTAATTCTACATATTTCCCTACCAATCCGATGTTTACCGTGTGTTGTGGGTTTTTTAGTTTATGTAAAAATTCATTCCATTGTACCAAATCCGGTGTTGCTTTCTCTGGCATATCCAATTTTTTCAAAGCAACGCGATCTAATCCTTCTTCCAACATAAGATTGGGAACTTCATAGATCGTTGAGGCATCGATAGATTGAATAACCGCTTCGCGTTTTACATTGCAAAAAGCAGCCAACTTCTGACGAATTTCAGTAGAAAGTTCATGTTCTGTTCTGCAAACCAAGATATCCGCTTTGATACCACTTTCCATTAAGGTTTTAACGGAATGCTGAGTTGGTTTGGTTTTTAACTCTCCTGCAGCAGCTAAATAAGGTACTAAAGTCAAGTGTATTACTATCGCATTATTATCGCCTAGCTCCCACAATAATTGACGTACTGATTCTATATATGGTAAAGATTCAATATCTCCAACGGTACCACCAATCTCCGTGATAACGATATCGTATTTTCCACTTTTACCCAAAAGCAACATGCGCTCTTTAATCTCATTGGTAATATGAGGAACTACCTGAACCGTTTTTCCTAAAAACTCTCCTCTTCGCTCCTTTTCAATAACAGAAAGATATACTCTACCCGTTGTAACGTTATTAGCTTGAGAAGTCGGAACATTTAAAAAACGCTCGTAATGCCCCAAATCCAAATCGGTTTCAGCGCCATCATCGGTTACAAAACATTCTCCGTGTTCATAAGGATTTAATGTCCCTGGATCCACATTGATATAGGGGTCAAATTTTTGTATGGTTGATTCGTATCCTCTAGCTTGTAATAATTTAGCTAGGGAAGCAGCAATAATGCCTTTACCTAAGGATGACGTAACGCCGCCGGTTACAAAAATATATTTAGTTTGTTTCATCGAGTGTTGTGTTGTAGTTGTTAAAAATAAAACTTGGCAAAAGTACAAATTTTTGCCTTATACTTCTAATAATTGTGATTTTAATATGACTGTTTTTATTGAGGTCGCACCGTATTAACTTTATTTTTTAAAGTTATTTTTGATATTCTTAATTAGGGATTCTAATCCGTTTAATTTAATTTCATAAATCAATTGCATTTGCTCTCCCAGCTTTCCTTTGGGGAATCCTTTATTGTGATACCACACGATATAATACTCAGGTAAATCTACAAGAAAACGCCCTTCGTATTTTCCGAAAGGCATTTTGGTATGAGCAAGCTCTATTAAATATTGTTGGTTATTTGTATGAAGCATCACTTCCAATTAAATTGTATATCTTTTTCAATATCAGAATGAAGGCTCAAAAATACCGGACAGGTCATCGCGGCACGTTCCAAGATCACACGATCCTTTTCAGCAGCTACCCCGATCATCTCAAATGCAATACCTACTTTGGAAATCATGCGTGGATTTTCGCGCATTTCCTTAAATACCGCAGCAGTAGAATTGGATATATCCAAATCCATAGCCTTGGCTTTAATCCCCATTATGGTAAACATACAACTGGCTACCGCATTGGTTACTATATCGGTAGGAGAAAATGCTTCTCCACGTCCTTGATTATCAATTGGAGCATCGGAAATAATGCTTTGCCCAGAACGAATATGTACAGACTCCGTTCTTAAATCTCCTAAATATTTGACTTTAGATAACATTACTTTACAATTTTTACGGTTAGATCTTCATCATAATACAACAAATATACACCACCCTCATTATATATTCCCCCATTTTCAGACGAATAAGCAAATTTATTCTCTACTTGTTGGGTGGTATAATTTTGAATGGCATCGCCAAAATCTTCGTTTTGAAACATTCGCGTAATAACATCAAATGTAACATCAAAACCACGAGTAGCATAACGATTTGGATAAATATTATTTTGCTTTTTAAAGGTATTAGCAAAACGAGTTCCATTATCACTTTCATTTTCTCTAGTTACAGAAGCATAAAGCAGTTTAAGCTTGGTCAAAGTATTTAAAGAAATTTCACTGTAATCGAAAACCTCATTCTTATCAAAAGTCGCCAATTGAATCTCGTGTGTAGAAACCTTCGATATTAACGCATTCGTTGTGCTTAAGGCAGTTTGTATACTACCGGTATCGAGTATGACAAAATTCTTTGTAGTAGTACTTAAATACTCGCCTATTTTTGAGGCTTCACTACCGTTTAGAATTTTGATATTCGGATACTTCTTTTGCAAGAAACTTTTCGTTGAAGTTTTCTTTTCATCGACTACAGCAATAATTTTTCCTTGCTCACTAAGCATATACTCAATCAGATAAGTTCTTAAGTCATCTGTATTGGGCATCGTTTGCACAAGATTAACCCCCATCTTGCCCTTTTCCGTAGATAAGGGTGATACCAGCACTATTTCCTTGTCTTTAATTAAAGATGCTGCCTGAGTAACGTTTTTCTGAAAAAAGGGTCCAATAACTACATCGGTCTTACTGAAATCTTCCTTTGAAAACAGGGCCGCGACATCAGAACTGCTGCTCGACTCTTTAGAATCAAAAATCTTGACATTTAAAGGCAAACCCAAACTTTTAGCCGAATCAATAGCTATAAGCGCTCCTGCATAAAAATCTAGCGTCATATTCAAAAAACCGTCCTTCTTTAATTTCTCCGGAATGTTATCAGTAGCCATATTAATTTTATGTGTATTAAAAGGCAACAATAAAACCAATTCCTTAGACTTGTTTTTAGCAAGCGAACGTGTCAAATCTTTATATTGATTGGAGGCGTAGTTCGTAGTTTTCTTAGTCGGAGCAGAAACAACCGCTTCTTTCGTTTTTTCAGAACTTGGTACTCTCAAAGTCATCCCAACCTTTAATCCATATCCTAATTCCGGATTTAATGCTAATAATTGTTCCGCAGATACACCATATTCCTTAGTTAAGTTATATAAAGTCTCTTTGGGTTGCACAACAATATCTTTATAAGAAGCTTTAGCCGTGGTATTTACATCGGTTACCTTAACCACTTCTTTAAGATCTTGCTTCACGGGCACTTCAATTTTATGTCCCTCAATCAAACCAACGGTTTCCAAAAGAGGATTTAGCTCATAAAGTCGCTGTATGGAAGTTTGATGCTCAATTGCTAAACCGTACAAGGTTTCTTTAGGTCCAACAACGATCTCCTTAACACTTCCATTTTTACCGTTTTTAACCACTTGCACCGCCGATCCTACCAAGGTATCTGGTATGCTTTGCGCTGTTGTTTTTACGGCTTCATAGGTCGGCGCTTCCAAATATATGGTCTGCCCGGTCTGAAGTCCATTTTCTTTTAATACAGGATTGAGGCGATACAATTCTTCAATAGATGTCTTATACTGCTTAGAGATTCCATATAGGGTCTCTTTGCTTTGTACCTGATGTTTTTTTGTTGAACCGGTCGTTTTTTCAACGCTTGACATGAGCGGTATGGATAATACCGAATTTTCTTGAACACCCTTGTCCGCTCCGGGATTGTATTTTAAAATATCATGTACCGATACCTTATAATGCTGAGCGATTTCCGTTACAGTTTCTCCTTTATTAACGCGGTGTTGCTTAAAATTTACTGTTTGTGCATGTAAACTAACAACATTGGCCAATGTCAGAATAGCAAGGCTACTTAAAAATTTCTTTCTCATCTCTTTTTTATATTATAAGCGAATAAGTCGCTGCAAAAAATTTACAACGACTTAATCCATATTACTTTATTCCCATTCTATAGTGGCTGGTGGCTTGGAACTGATGTCGTATACCACGCGATTAACCCCTTTTACTTTATTGATAATTTGATTGGAAATCTCCATCAAAAACTCGTATGGTAAGTGAACCCAATCCGCTGTCATACCATCGGTAGATGCTACAGCTCGTAGTGCTACAACTTTTTCATAAGTTCTTTCATCTCCCATAACTCCAACACTGTTTACAGGCAATAAGATTGCTCCTGCTTGCCATACCTGATCATACAGACCGTGTTCTTTTAATCCATTGATAAAAACAGCATCTACCTCTTGAAGAAGGCTTACTTTTTCTGCCGTGATATCTCCTAAAATACGAATCGAAAGTCCTGGACCTGGAAATGGATGTCTACCCAATAACTCTGGATCTATACCCAATGAAGCTCCAACTCTTCTCACCTCGTCTTTGAACAACATTCTCAAAGGCTCAACGATTTTCAATTTCATAAAGTCAGGTAAACCACCAACATTATGGTGTGACTTAATTGTTGCAGAAGGACCCTTAACAGAAATCGATTCAATAACATCAGGATAAATAGTACCCTGAGCTAACCAAGTAACATCTTCAATCAATTTAGCTTCGTCATCGAATACTTCAATAAAGGCTTTACCGATTGCTTTTCTTTTTAATTCCGGATCTTCCAATCCTTTTAAGGCAGTTAAAAAACGTTCTGAAGCATCTACTCCTTTAACGTTTAAATTCATACCTTTATATTGTTCTAGTACATTGTGAAATTCATTCTTTCTCAAAAGACCGTTATTCACAAAAATACAATATAGGTTTTTTCCAATAGCGCGGTGCAATAGAACTGCCGCAACAGTCGAATCAACTCCACCTGAAAGGGCTAAAACCACTTTATCATCTTTAATTTTTTCGCGCAAATCGCTGATAATATCTTCGACAAATGCTTTTGGAGTAAAATCTTGAGCTACTCCAGCAATATCCACTAAGAAGTTTTTAAGCAATTGTGCACCATCAGTAGAGTGATATACCTCTGGGTGAAATTGAATGGCATAGGTTTGCTCGCCTTCAATTTTATAAGCAGCATTGGCTACGTCTTTGGTGCTTGCCAAAAGCACACCATTGGTAGGTAGTGTTTTGATCGTATCACTATGACTCATCCAAACTTGGCTATTTAGCTCAATTCCCTTTAATAAAGCTTCATTTTCTTTGATATAATTCAAATTGGCTCTACCATACTCTCTAGTACTCGAAGGAGCTACTTCACCACCGTGGAAGTGAGCCAAGTATTGAGCACCATAACAAACCGCTAATAAAGGTAATTTACCCTTGATATTAGTAAGGTCTGGATGCAAGGCCTCCTCTGATCTAACCGAAAATGGACTTCCAGAAAGTATTACGGCATGAAAAGTGGATAAATCCTCTGGTAAATTGTTGTAAGGTAATATTTCGCAAAAAATGTTTAATTCGCGAACTCTACGGGCAATAAGCTGTGTGTATTGCGAACCGAAATCTAAAATAAGTACGTTGTGTTGCATATGCAAAAATAGGTATTTCTAATGGATCCCAAAAATAGGTTTCTGGATTTTTTTCAACAAACTAAAAACGAATTTAATAAACGCTTAAAATCGTTTTAATAGCTGACAAATTAACAAATTAATTAGGTCTTTTGAGCCTTCTTTCGCCAGTATTTTTTTATATTATTTTTTTGGGCTTGTTTTTGATGTTTCAAGTCAATAAAAAAAGTACCTATTCTTAATTTTCCCTTGTTTGAACGCACTTAAACCCCATCCCTTCAAAATGGCTAAAAACCAAAAACAGCCGCCCGCTGTTTCGCAAAATAATACCGGTGTTTTCCGGGAAAATAAATTTTTTTTACTTAAATTACTTTATATTTCACATTCTTATGATGCTATGAGAATATAAAGAAAAAATGGCCTTATTTTTGCCATCAATTGAATTTCAAAATTAACTCGGATATGATTCACAAAAGCAACCTATTGATTGTTGTATTGAGTATGTTAACCTTGGCTTCTTGTAAAAAAGATCCAGAAAAAAAATTACCCACGGTAATACAACCGGAAATTATGGACAGCATATTTAGCAACCGGTTTGAAGGCGTAATTCCTTGTCCCGATTGCCCAGGTATTGAAACTTCATTGGCCATACATGCTGATAGTACGTTAAATAAAACCGTGTACTACCAAGATAAACCAGAATTTCCGCAACAGTTTAGCGGTACATGGAAATTAAAAGACTCTGTTTTTGAAGCAAATTTCGATGGCAGTAAGGAGTTTTATAAAATAAAAAAAGGAAGTTTACTCGCACGTGTTGGCTCTGACAGAAAAGAGGTGATTGGAAAATTAGCTCAAGACTATTTATTAGAACGAGCACAACAAATCGTATTAGATAGTTTATCGGGAACCTATGTAAAAGGTGATTCCCTTAGTGAACCCTATCAGGTTTTGCATTTAAAACACCTTAAGAAAGATAATTTCGAGTTAAAGATCGTCTTGACAGGCAAAGAACGCACAGCAGAGTTTTCTGCTAATGGCACTTACAATAAGGATAATAATCAAATCGAGATTCCTTTAAAAGATGCCTATCCCGATCTATTGGGAACCCTATTGATTCAGTTCAGTAAAGGTAAAATACACCTTACGACTAAAGAAAAAGAGCACTTAGAAGAATTAAAGAGTTTCTGGGATGAGACCTTTAGCATTCAAGGTACTTACAATAAAGAATAAAGCGACAGCTCAACATCTATAAATCAATTATTATTTAATGAAAAAATCAGTATTATCTTCCCTATTAATTTTGTTTGCAGTCAATTGTTTAAGCACTACAGAAGCAGTAGCACAAAAAACAAATATTCTCAGTAAGATTTCGGATAAAATCAATAAAAAATCCACCACTACAACTAGTAGTACAAGTAAAGCTGCAGCATCAAAACCAACTACTATCCCAAGTTTGGACCAAAATAAAATTGGTGCTGGTTTAAAAGAAGCCTTGGAAAGTGGTATTGAAAAGCAAGTGGTTAAACTGACTCAAAAAGACGGTTTTTACAAAAATGATTTAGTAAAAATCTTATTACCTGAAGAATTGCAGAAAGTCGACAATACACTGCGTAAAATGGGTATGTCTAGTTTGGCTGATGAGGGTTTAAAAGTATTAAACAGAGCTGCAGAAGAAGCAGTCAAAGAAGCTACACCGATTTTTGTAGATGCAGTCAAGAACATTACATTTGACGATGCAAAAAACATCCTATTGGGATCAGAAGACGCGGCAACTCTATATCTTGAAAAGGCAACGTCTAAAAACCTTTATTCCAAATTTAATCCAGTTATACAATCGTCATTTGAAAATGTTGGCGCTGATAAAGTGTGGACCAGTATTGTAAGTACTTACAATTCTTTGCCCCTAGTTAAAAAGGTTAATCCTGATTTGACAGACTATGTAGCTAATCAAACCCTTTCAGGTGTTTTCAAAATGATATCCGTAGAAGAAAAAGATATTAGATCAAATATTGGTGGGTCTAGAGACACCCAACTTTTAAAAGATGTATTTAGCTTACAAGATCAATTGGGTGGACTTCTTAAAAAATAAGAAACTCTTTACCGATTTGATAATATATACATAACAACGAGCTAACGCTACAAAACCCAATAATACCGACCTTTGTCAGGTAATAAAATTGAGTTTCTAATAGTTAGGTTGATTGAAACTAGAAAGCCGAATAGCCTAAAAACTATTCGGTTTTATTAGTTTATACGTTGATGTAGGATTTTAAAGTATTCAAAGGCTCTCAACAAACGCGTTCCATACCAGGAAAACATTTCTCCATCGACGAATACTGTTTTTGCATGGTGAGTGCATCTACCAATCTCAAAAGCGTGTTCTTCTTTAAAAGGATAGGGTTCTGATGATAGAAAGACCAAATCGGGATCACCCTCTAATCGGATCTTCTTTAATTCAATTTCCGGATACCGCCCTGCTTTATTGGCATAGATATTCTCAAATCGATTTATTTTTAAAAGTTCATTGATAAAAGTATCATCCCCCGCTGCCATATAAGGATCTCTCCATATAAAATAAGCTGCTTTCTGAATCGGTTTATCGCTGACAAATTTCATAAAATCCTTTTGCGCAAATCGAATTTTATCGTTCCACTTTTGGGCATCAGTCCGTTTATTGAAAAGTACACCGAAATCTGAAATCATTTTTTCATTGTCCTCTATGGTGATCACATCAGTTACCCAAACAGGGCAAATGGCTCGTAATTGTTCCACGATTTCAAGTGTGTTTTCTTCTTTATTGGCAATGATAATATCGGGTTGCAAAAGTTTAATTTTTTCAAAATGCACTTTCTTTGTACCCCCGACACTTTTCTTGGTCGACTTGAAGTGGTACGGATGCACGCAAAATTTGGTAATCCCCACTATACTGTCTTCCAATCCCAAATCAAACAACAGCTCTGTCTGAGAAGGCACCAATGAAACTATGCGCTGTGGTGTTTTGTCAAAATGATGCTGCTGTCCTAACTGATCGTAAAAAGTAGCCATAGTAGAATTATTTAAAATATTGCTGTAAAATTTCGCTCATTTCCAGTTGCATCTCCAGTGCCTTAATTCGAGCTTGTTCAGCAAAATCAAGTTCTTTACCAGCAAAAATAATCCCGCGGGATGAATTGATTAACAAACCAACCTGTGCATTCAATCCGTGTTGACAAACAGCGTGTAAATCCCCTCCTTGTGCACCCACACCTGGAACTAACAAAAAGCTATCTGGAACAATATTTCTGATTTCAGCAAAGTATTCCGGTTTAGTAGCTCCAACCACATACATTAAGTTGTGATGATTAATCCATTTTTTCGATGTCTCCAAGACAATTTGATACATTTGTTTGCCTTGACATTCTAGGGTTTGAAAATCAAAAGCCCCTTCATTAGAGGTTAACGCTAGTAGTATCGTCTGTTTGTCTTCAAAAGCTAAAAATGGTTCTACGCTATCTTTTCCCATATATGGGGCAACCGTAACGCTATCAAAGCCCAAATCTTCAAAGAAAGCTTTCGCATACATAGATGCTGTGTTGCCAATATCGCCGCGTTTGGCGTCGGCTATAGTATATAATTCAGGATAATTTTCATTGAGATAATCGATGGTTTTCTGTAGTGAAGTCCAACCTTTTAGCCCGTAAGCCTCATAAAAAGCAATATTGGGTTTATAGGCAACTGCCAAATCATGAGTAGCATCAATAATCGCTTTATTAAACTCAAAGATCGGATCTTCCGAATCTAAAAGATGGGTTGGGATTTTTGATAAATCGACATCAAGACCAATACATAAAAATGATTTTTTCTGATGAATCTGCGCTACTAATTGTGGTGTAGTCATGGTTTTTTATTTAAAATAGCCTTAAAAAAAACCACACATTACCGAAGTAAGTGTGGCGAATCATTTGTTATCTCAGAGATTAATAAACATCTTCTTCTTTCAGTTTTTCGGTGTTGCTTACCAATTGAAGCTCCTCGATAACCTTATGAATATTCCCGTTCATAACCCCATCTAAATCATACAGAGTCAAACCAATACGGTGATCAGTTACACGACCTTGTGGATAATTATAAGTTCTAATTTTTGCAGAACGGTCTCCACTACTTACTTGTGAATTTCGTTTCTTCGCATCTTGTTCTTGTTTTTTCGCCAATTCCATTTCATACAATCTAGAGCGTAAAACAGTCAAAGCTTTGTCTTTATTTTTATGTTGAGACTTCTCATCCTGACATTGCGCAACAAGTCCAGTAGGAACGTGTGTCATACGAACTGCAGATTTGGTAGTATTTACCGATTGCCCACCAGGACCTGAAGAACAGAAATAATCAATTCTCACGTCGTTCATGTCAATTTGAACATCAAACTCTTCCGCTTCCGGAAGCACCATAACCGTTGCTGCAGAAGTGTGAACACGTCCTTGAGTTTCGGTTTGTGGCACACGTTGTACCCGGTGTACACCTGCTTCAAACTTTAAAGTTCCATAAACATCATCACCAGTAACTTCAAAGATCACCTCTTTGAAACCTCCTGAAGTTCCGTCATTGGAGTCTACTAACGAAGTTCTCCAACCTCTACCCTCACAGTATTTCGTATACATACGGAATAAATCTCCTGCAAAAATACTGGCTTCATCTCCACCAGTTCCAGCACGAATTTCAACCATAACGTTTTTAGCATCTTCCGGATCCTTTGGAATCAATAAGAATTTTATCTCATCCTCCAATTCCGGTAAGCGATTTTTTGCCTCGTCTAATTGCATCTTGGCCATGTCAACCATTTCAGCATCACTTCCGTCGGCTATTATTTCGTTAGCTTCTTCAATGTTTGCTGTTAGGGTCAAGTATTCGTCTCGTTTTTCAACAAGCGCTTTTAAATCTTTGTATTCTTTATTTAATTGTACGTAACGCTTTTGATCAGAAATAACATCGGGTTGAATAATCAAATCCGATATTTCATCAAAACGTTGCTTTATAATTTGTAGTCTATCTAACATCTTCTATTATCTAAATTTCAGGATACAAAGGTATAAAAAAAGAGGAACATTACGAATAAGTTCCTCTCTTTAAAATCGACAATTTTATCTTATTTTTTAATTTCCACTGCGATATCTACATCTGTCCATGTTTTTCCTTCGTGTAAGTCTTTACAAAGTTCGTGAATGGAGTCAAAAGCGGCATTAGCTGTAAAGTCAGCAATCATATCTATTGATCCGTTTATCTTTACACTAGAGTCTGTAGTTTCATAAGCAAAACTCTTCTCTTTAGTCACACCATTCATCGTAATAGAAACAGCAACTTTTCCATCCTTAAATGCTCCGAAAGATCCCGTGATATTTCCGGCCATTTTTGCAAAAAAACCAGCTTTCAATTTATCATCTCTCAAAGGATCTTTACTGTTTACTGTTGGTGTCTCTACAGTGAATTTTGCCCCCTCTAAAGATTCTATTAAAGTAGCCGCTTCTTTCACGTCAGTAAGCTCAATTTTATCAAAAGTTCCCTTTACACCGACTTTTTTAGGAGTTTTAAAAGCGGTCCACTCCAAGGTGTAATCCAGATTCACTTTCTGTTCTGATACTGAAGTTACTTCTGTTGGATAAAGCTCTTCTACTTTGGTTTCTTCTTTTTTACCACAGCTAACGACTAAGGCGCCGATTAATGCTAAGGTTAGTAATTTCTTTTTCATAATAGTTGTACGTTTATACTTTCTTTTTAAAACAATGGTCTAAAATACAAATTTTGATTGTTTTAAGAGAATGATCTTACTTAATTTTTCCTTAAGATAAAAAACAAAAAAACCGGAATCTATCTTGACGATAAATTCCGGTTATAATAGTTCTCAAAGATTATATTATTTTTTCGGAATATTTTTTAATATTTCCAATACAAATTTCCAATATTTCTGTGCAGAAGAAATACTAGCACGTTCAACAGGTGAATGCGCTCCTTTTATCGTTGGTCCAAAAGAAATCATATCCATATCTGGATAATTAGTTCCCAATATACCACACTCTAATCCAGCATGACACGCAACAACATCTGGTTTTGAACCGTTTTGTTTTTCGTAGATATCCGTTAATACATCCAGTATTTCTGAGTTGGCATTTGGTGTCCATCCCGGGTATGAACCTGAGAATTCCACTTCACAACCCATCAACTCAAAAGCGGCACGTAAGGAAGTCGCTAAATCTAATTTTGAAGTTTCTACAGAAGAACGCGTCAAACATTTCACTGCTAATTTACCTGCTCCAACTTCTACTTTAGCAATATTGTTTGAAGTTTCAACCAAATTATCAAAATCAGCACTCATACGATATACACCGTTGTGTGCTGTGTACATGGCTCTAACAAAGAAAAATTGTGCCATATAGGGCATCACCTTCTTAGGAGTATCTTCTATTTTCTCAAAAACAACTTCTAAATCCGGTTCTGTAGTTTTGAATTCTGTTTTGATTTCTTCAACAATTTGTTGCATATCAAAAACAAAAGCTTCATCATATACTTGAGCAATAATCACTTTAGCTACACTTTCTCTTGGAATAGCGTTACGTAAACTTCCCCCTTTGATTTCGGCAATTTGCAGTCCAAAAGTATCGAATCCGTCAAAAAGTAAACGGTTCATGATTTTGTTAGCGTTACCTAATCCCTTGTGAATATCCATACCGGAATGTCCGCCTACCAAACCTTTAACGGTAATCGTATAACCAACTGATCCTTCCGGCGCTGCTTCTTCATCGTATTCTGCTGTGGCAGTTACATCAATTCCACCAGCACAACCGATATCGATTTCATCATCTTCTTCCGTATCTAAATTCAATAGAATCTGTCCATCTAATACACCACCTTTTAATCCCATTGCTCCGGTCATTCCGGTTTCTTCATCTATCGTAAACAAAGCTTCTAATGCAGGAT
Source organism: Flavobacterium sp. HSC-61S13 (assembly GCF_024171535.1). Lineage (GTDB taxonomy): Bacteria > Bacteroidota > Bacteroidia > Flavobacteriales > Flavobacteriaceae > Flavobacterium. Next base: position 550,543 of record NZ_JALJZV010000001.1, read on the forward strand.
GGGGAATAGTTGTACTTTCCAAGATAGCCATAATAGTCGCTACACCTAAACCGTTATCAGCTCCAAGTGTAGTTCCTTTAGCGCGAACCCAATCTCCATCAACATACATTTCAATACCTTGAGTGTCAAAATCGAAGTCTGTATCGTTATTTTTCTGGTGAACCATATCCAAATGCGATTGCATAACAATGGTTTTTCTGTCCTCCATTCCTGAAGTAGCCGCTTTTTTTATAATTACGTTACCTACTTCATCTTTAATGGTTTCTAATCCTAACTGCTTTCCAAAATTCATCATGAATTCGATCACGCGTTCCTCTTTTTTTGATGGACGCGGTACCGCATTCAAATCAGCAAATTTATTCCAAAGCTCTTTCGGCTCTAAATTTCTAATCTCTTTATTCATAAGTAGATATTGTTTTTTTTACTTAAGGTCATAAAATAACGCCCTATTTGCTTAGGTTTTTGTGTAAACCAAAACACTTAAAAGACGAAACTATAGTATTAAGTGATACTAATTAGATTGTTCGCCCAAAGTTACAAATAAATATGAGATTTATTTGTTTTTTTGCCTATACGACTATATGTCCATACGCGAATTCGCTTTATAACGTAAAAACGGAACAGCCTTTCAACTTATCTTTTTATAAGCCTATATGCCCATTTGTACATCAGCGAATTCGCTTTATCACGTAAAAACGGAAAAGCCTTTCAACTTATCTTTTTATAAGCCTATATGCCCATTTGTACATACGCGAATTCGCTTTATAACGTAAAAACGGAACAGCCTTTCAACTTATCTTTTTATAAGCCTATATGCCCATTTGCACATACGCGAATTCGCTTTATAACGTAAAAACGGAACAGCCTTTCAACTTATCTTTTTATAAGCCTATATGCCCATTTGTACATACGCGAATTCGCTTTATAACGTAAAAACGGAACAGCCTTTCAACTTATCTTTTTATAAGCCTATATGCCCATTTGCACATCAGCGTATCAGCGTATCAGCGTATCAGCGTATCAGCGTATCAGCGTATCAGCGTATCAGCGTATCAGCGTATCAGCGTATCAGCGTATCAGCG
>NZ_JALJZV010000002.1 GCF_024171535.1 Flavobacterium sp. HSC-61S13
TGAACCGCCACTCCTTTGTTGTCCGTCAAAACTAAATTCGTTCCCACTACAGCTAAAGTCGCGTTGATGTTGTTGGTATCGATCGTGTTTAACAAAACGTCTACCATATTACCATCACTATCGGTCAAAATCAATTTGTCATCGGCAACGGTCAAAGTACTGTTGGTCGTATTGGTGTCAATAGAAGAAAGGTTTACATTTAATGCTTTACCGTCTGTATCGATCAAAATCAAATCACCATTTGTCAAAGCCAAAGAAGCATTCGTTGTGTTCTTATCAATTGAACTAAGTGGGATTTTTACCTGAATACCTTTGTTATCGGTCAATACCAAATCATTACCAACGACCACTAAACTAGAGTTTATATTGTTGGTATCTATCGATGAAATATCTACATCTACAGAATTTCCATAGCTATCCGTCAATTTTAAATTTCCGTTGGCAAAAGTCAGGCTTGTATTTGTAGTATTCTTCAAAATATAATCTATAACTGTCCCCAAACCATTAGTATAGCTTAAAGTATTAGTCACTGGATCATAATTCAATGCCGTTAGAGAAAAAGGTGTTGGAACAACATCTTCAGAAGATTGAAGGCGTACCCATCTGTCCACCATCCAATAATAATATCCAGGAACAACATCACCTACTTTATTAATATTAAATACCAACAAACTATTCACATTGCCGTTGCTAATACTGGTTACATCTCCGGTTCCATTCAAAGCGACCTGGGGGATTAATACCCCTCGATCTTTTGATACAATTTCTAATTGAGTTGATTTATTTGGTTCCGTAGTACCAATACCAACCTGAGCATACATTGCTCCTGCTCCCATTAAGAAAGCAATCGAGAGTAGATTTTTTTTCATTTGTAGATATTATTTTACATTAAGGACATATGGAATCACTTTTCTACAGTGGTGTTTGTTTCCAACAACCTTTTTGACAAAGGCGATTTCATAATAAAAAGTTCTATTTGTTTAAAAATTTTCGATGATACATCAGGGTATACACCTCAATTAATAGAACAAATTTGTGTTTATTTTTTACAAAAAAAGTCTCAAAAAAACAGGGAGTTGTGTCCTCCAATTTTTTGAAACTACACGCTCAGAGCACAATAAAATAAACACAACTACCACAAAATCAGTAATATAAATATTTCAGTAAATAATAATCAGCATTGAATCTGATTTGGCTCAGTTTATTGATATTAAAAAAATTCAAATATGTTATCCATGAATTATCAGCATTTTTCGACAGCATAAAAAAGTCTGAAAAATGCTTTTTTATTAAGTTTGTTTGATCAAGAAACTCATGCTAATTCTTCCTTGAAGTTTTGATAATATATAGACTAGAATTGGATGAAAAATGCCAAACCTATTTGCTGGTATTAAAAAAAGATTGATTTAAAACTTCTAAACATTCGTAAAACCACATGAAATACTGAAAAGTATATGGCGCAATTGTGTATGAACAAAAAAAGCAGGAACAGCACTTAGAGCTTTCCTGCTTTTTTGGTATATCGTCTATCTAAATAAACAAACTGAATTAACGAAGGTTCCCGGGATTTTTCTTTTTAAATTCTAATGGAGTACAATTAAATTCATTTTTGAAAGCCCTGTAAAAGGATGTTTTCGAATTGAAACCGCTAGAATATGCGATATCGTTGATACGCTCCTTGTTGCAATCTTCATTAATCAGCTTAGCTGCGTATAGAATACGATGTCTGTTGATGATTTGTTTAAAATTGGACTTGTAGAGAAAACTAAAAACTTGTGTCAAATAATGTTTAGGGATTTTGAGTTGATGACTCAAATCATCTAAATTCAAATCGTGTATTAAATAGACTTCTTGCTGTAATAATTTATCTACATGATATTTATAACTATTTAAATCATCTATATTTTTTTTTGACTTCGTATATTTAACTGGAATGGCTATTTCTTTATTTTTGATGTAATTGGTACTTTGCTTAAACTGTTTTATATTCTCAATGGTCAAAAAGATAACAACAATCAATAAAAAGAGGTATGAAATTAAATTCCACCATGTTGCCTCAAATTCAAAATCCAAATCTAAAATCAGAAAACTAACAAAAAAGCTGGTATACACCACCCAATATAAAATACTTAGAAAAACGAGATACTTTAATTTTGTATCGACGATTAATCCTTTTAAGATACACACAAAACCATAAAAGAAGAGACAACCCATGACGATAACCGTTGTACTATGAAGCATTATAAAATAGACATTTTTGAGCATTTCATTATGCGACAAATTTAAATTTATCAAAATAAATAATTTCATAAAAAAGATTGCAGGAATAAAATACAAAAACTTTATTTTATAAAATCTTTTAAAATCATCACGAATAGCGAATAAAAATAACGGGCAAAACCAAAGTGCGAAAGGCACTCCCCTTAAGATAAATGAGTTCATATTTAATCTCATCATCAAAATCATCAATCCGCTGTATCCAACAACTACTATAAAAAAACTTATAGAGTTCCAAATAGAGGTAGTGTAATTTAGTTTAGATATAACGCTTACCAGAAAAATGTTTAAAAACCCTGAAATGAAAAGTATAAACAAGATCATTTCAAAAACTATATCATACATGTTCTAAGTTTTTAAAACATTTATACGACGAAGGAGTTTTTCCGACATTGGATTTAAAATGTTTGTTAAAAGATGTTTTTGAATTGAAACCGCATTCTATAGAAAGTCCTTCAATAGTGTAATTCTCGTTTTCGATGATTCGTTTTTTTGCATACTCGATTCGGTACGCAGCTATATATTGATAGAAATTAACTTTTAACCCTTGATTTAACGCATTTGAAATCTCGATCCTCGATAGATTAAGTACCTCAGCTAGTTGCTGTATACTCAAATTACAGTTTAAATAACATTCCGATTTTTCAAAATGTGTTTGTAAAACTTCAACAATCTCTTCAAACTCTTTTTCCTTGCTTGAGTCTGACGATGCTGCAATACTGTGATCGGAAGAAGTATGGTAAAATGATGAGGCAATCAACAAGAGTAGTGCAGTAAGTAAAAGCACATACAACAACACAGAAATAGGAATTCCCATGCCCCAATTAAAATAAGAATCTAGGATCAATATACTGTATGAACCTATAACAACTACATTAAAGCTTAATAAGTATTTAAAGATATCAGCATTGGCCTTACTAGCACAACTTCTATACTGCCTGAATAACTGATAGGAGTAAAACACGACAATTACTATAGAAAAAACATCACTAAGATTAAGGCCAAACAAATAGTTGATGCTATAAGTCAAGCCAATAGCTCCATAAAAGAGGATCCAATTAACACCTTGTTTTTCTATAAAAAATTGTTGGCAAAGTAAATAAAAAAAAGAGCCATAAATCAGTCCAAAGAAACTTTCAGGGGTTAAATCGAGATTTTTAAAATACAAACTTGACACGATAAGCACTATGCAGACCATGATTGGAACAACATAATTTTGAACGGTTTTCATTAATAAGCAAATTAGGTTAACATTGACGAATTGATCTCTTTGTGAACAGGATTTCCCAGCACAACAAAATCATAAGTCTAATATATCCCTACTTTTTAATCAAGTTTCTAAACTTCAGTACAGTACTTTTAAAATAATTCCGATGTTACAAAAGCGTTACAGTCTGAACCTTTATAAATGTACCACCCAATAAAACGACAAAACGCTGTAATTGAACACCTTATACTGTAACATAAAAGCCAATGTCCCCTACTATTACTAAAATTAAATTTTTATAATTTTACCGTTATCCCCTTTGTTTCAATTAACTAAAATGTGCCAAAAACCGCTATTTGAACATAAAACAAACTTTAAAACCCCTAAAGCGTTACAATTGTTACGCACACAAAACCTGATTTGGGTTAAATTATCGAAATAAAAAAAACAACAAGTTCTATAATTCATAAATATCAAGACAAATATCAATGCATAAAACAAAAAAAAAGTTAGATTTATGTGGTTATCATTTCATTATTCCGAATATCACAAAACCTTAGAATGAATTAAATTTGCCGAATAATACAGTATCCTAGTAGTAATTCAGGACTGTAAGAACATCGATACCCAAGACAGTTCGTATTTTTTAAACCACTAAACTATTCGAGAAATAACGACAGTCTGACCAAAACAATCTAGGATCATTTGGCCTCACAATCTCTATGCTTGGGATCGTATCGATACTACAGCCATTTAACTCCCTTAACGAAGGGATTTTCAGGAAGAAGGATTGGCATATTGATGCATGAATTTAACCGCTTGACTTCTGTTTTTAATTTCTAATTTAAAATACAAATTACTCACGTGATATTTGACCGTACTGACCGATACAAATAATTTTTCCGCGATCTGCTGGTTGGAGTACCCATCTGTAATAAACTTCAAAACCTGTAACTCTCTTTCAGTTAAAAAATGGGTTTGCTTGAGTTTATCAAGAACAGAATCCATGAACTGTCCGTCTATAAAGATACTCTTTGGTGGTTTTAAACCAGAATCGATTTGTTCAAAATTGAGTACTTCTAATTGTTTGACATAATTCTGGATTTCATTTCGATAATTAAAATTCTGAGTTTTAATCTTTTTGACATCGTAAATAATTGCAAAACTAATACTTATGATTTCGAAGGCACTAGCTAATCTAAAAGTATCTCTGGTGAAAAAATTAAAAATAGGTGAAATCGACATTTGCTGTAAATTATAACCTATACCAAACAGTAATACAATCCCCAAAGTGGCGATCATAAAACGAGCAAGTACATTTGTTTTGAATAACTTAATCCCTATATAACAACACCATAAAGCCACCAAAACATTAAAACCGTTTGCCAACAGTAAAAAAACGATGTTATCTGTAAAAAAATAGATAAGCGTAACGACTAAAGTAATCGCAACTAAGATGCCCGCTACTTTAACAAAGTAGGAATCTGTGGCTTTGATATTTAAAAAATGGTAGGTAAACACACAGGCCATCGCAGCGGTTAACCAAGAAAAAAGTACCACGAAATTTTTGAGGATCCAGCTATTCGTTGTTAAAAAAATCAGTAGTCCATCTTCGTATAAAAACTGTAAAAAAATAAAGCTTAGTAAAAAGCAGTAGGAGATAAATCGCTTGTCCTTAAAAATGACATAAAATACCAAATTAAAAATCACGGACATGACTGCTAAACCGTAATACCCTCCGAGTTTAAAAAAATCCCAACGCTCATCTTGATAGAGTTGCTCTGTTTCCTTGATTTGTAAATCAACTCCTGCATAACGGCTGACTTTGTTTTTCAGGAATATTACCGGATAATCTGTACTAAACTCAATTTGATTAAACCTTGTCGGCTTATCGTGAACGTCGCGGAAGTTGTTTCCAGAACGTCCGACGAGTTTAAAAGCGCCACTATCATTTTGTGCGTAGAGGAGTATTTCGTCAAAATACATACTGGAAATTTGCAAGGTCAACGATTTGCCTAGTAAATCCGAAGGAATCACACATTTTATCCAAAAATAATCATTTTCCAATGCTTTCGCTTCGAAGGTATTTTGTTCCTTATTCAGTTCTTCAAACTTGAATTGATTAAAATAACTAAGATCCAATTGTTCGACCTTCTCCTGTGCATTTACTACAAAAGAAAGAGCCAAAACTAATACAGTGGTTACTAGGGTTCGAATAAAACTCAATAGGTTTCTTTTTTAGTTAAAATCTCGCTAAATGCGAACAATGCAAATTTAGTGAATTAAAACTTCTAAAAATTAACTTAAATAAATTTAAATATCCGTCCATCCAAATCATTTTTAAAATTTCTTTTTTCTTCACAATAGCTGAACACTTTAGTAATAAAAAGTAGACAAATGAAAAATCACTTCACTGAAAAACAACAATTTAACAAAAAAACTGTCCCACAAAAAATAAAAAACTAGCCTAAAGTATAGGTTCAAAAAAAGTAATAAGTTCTAAATTTGATGCATCTCGTCACTAAATACAGACTAAAACGCAATTAACACTTCTACACTTTATGAAACAAAAACTACTCCTCCACTTTAAAGGGACACTATTTCTCTTTTTAGCTTTTTCGATCAAAAGTTTTGCGCAGCCAATGCTGGGTGAAATTCGACTTTTTGCAGGAAATTACCCACCGGTTGATTGGGCTATTTGTAATGGTCAGTCATTAGATATTTCAGAAAATAGTGCTTTGTATACACTACTTGGTACGACTTATGGCGGAGATGGAATAAATACATTTAATCTTCCAGATTTAAGAGGCCGCGTAGTGATTGGAAGAGGTCAAGGTCCTACCTTAAGCAATTACCAACTGGGACAAAGTGGTGGCACGGAGCGCTTTATTATAAATACCTTCAATCTTCCCCCTCATTCGCATCTAATCAGTATATCTGATGCTGTCGGCAATGTTGTGAATGCACAAAATAATGCACTGGCCCGAAACCGAACCCTAGATTTAAACAGTACGATCAAAGGTTACACAAACCATGCACCAAACACGCTTCTCAATGCTTCAAGCATCTCAGCAGCTGGTGGAAATTCAGTTATGGAAAACACCCAGCCTTCTATCGGAATTACACATATCATTGCACTATATGGTGTGTACCCAAGTCATCCATAATCTTCACTTCTCATCATCTATATTTATGAAAAAAAATCTACTCCACCTCGCATTATATAGTTTATCGCTGTTCTTATTAAGTTCTTTAAAAGGCTTCGCTCAGGATAATTATATTGGAGAAATAAAAATATTTAACGGTCATAGTGCTCCTGCTGGTTGGGCACTTTGTAATGGAGCTATCTTGCCTATTGCCCAATACTCGACCCTGTATAGCATCATTGGTAATGCTTATGGCGGTAATGGGACAACGAATTTTGCTTTGCCCAATCTGAACGGAAATGTTCCTGTCGGTACAGGACAAGGACCGGGTCTAACTAAAAACTATCTTCCTGGGACTACAACTGGCGCTAGAACTATTACCCTTACTGCAAATGATTTGCCCTCCCATTTTCATTATTTTAATATATATAGTGGCACAGGTAATGTTGATACGGCTACAGGAGCTGTTATTGCAATCGCACAATCACTTGATTTGAACTCGGTACAATTTCCGTTTTCCACGCAACCCCCCAATGCGGAACTCCACCCCTTAACCATTTCCATTGCCGGTGGAAACACCCCCATTTCAAATACCCAACCGTCTTTAACGTTAACCTATATTATTGCTCTAAATGGCATATATCCCTCTAAGAATTAACTCATAAAATATAGCAATCGATTTAAAATAACTACCTTATTTTTTTAAATATGAAAAAAATACTACTCCCCGCACTATGCTCTCTACTGGCTTTTTTCAGTTGTCCGTGGATGTCGCAAGCTCAAGATTATCCTATCCTCGGAGAGATTAAAATCTCCCCAATAAATTTTATCCCTAAAGGTTGGCTCGAATGCAACGGCCAGATTTTGTCGATCGCTCAAAACCAGGCGCTGTTCAGCTTATTAGGTACTATTTATGGAGGCAACGGACAAACAACCTTTGCCTTACCAGATTTACGAGGGCGTATTGCTACAGGCTCAGGAACAGATGCTTCTTCTGGAATCACCTATGTTAAAGGCTCGGTTGAAGGTACAGAAACCATCACCCTAGTTCAATCCAACCTTCCCTATCACAATCACACGTTAAAAGTATATAACGGTCCTGGAGACACCAACATCGCAGCAGGAAACAGTTTGGCAACAGGAAAAACACTTGATTTGAACGAGGTAGATGCGAGTTATTCGACCGCTATGCCTACAACACCACTAAGCCCGCAAACGGTTAGTTCCCCTGCCTCCGGAACACCGATCAATAACTTGCAACCTTATATCGCACTTAGTTATATAATTGCCGTACAAGGATATTATCCCTCCTATAATTAATCGATTATGAAAAAAATATACTATTTAATTTTAGGATTATTATTGCCTTTTCTACTGCAAGCGCAGTATAAAATCAATACGGTTTGGGGTGATGGAAATACCGCTATAACCAATCAGTCTACAGGATCTGCAACTAGTATTACCCAAGACACTGATGGGAATTTTTATTTGGCAACGGCTGGTAGCCACGTCATTTTAAAAATTACTCCCACTCAGCAAAAAACGGTATTTGCAGGTACAGGAATTGCCGGTTATAGTGGTGATACTGGGCTCGCTAATGCAGCCACGCTTAATGCACCATCAAGTGTTACTATACAGAATAACAACTTGTATATTGCCGACCAAGGCAATCGACGCATTCGAAAAGTTGATTTGGCAACCAATATCATTACTACGGTAGCCGGAGATGGCACGGAAAACACCACAACTAATGGACTCGGTGGATGCGTTTCAGTAGCTGTAGACAGCAATCAAAATATCTATGTCAGCACCGGTCAAAAAAATACGATACAGAAAATCACTGCAACAGGCATTCATACAACCTATGTCGGTACAGGCATAGCGGGATTTAACATTGCGGACAATCAAGCAGCAACCGCTGCGTTAAATTCCCCTACTGCTTTATTTATCAAAGACACGGATCTTTACATAGCCGACATGGGCAATAGACGCATCCGCAAAGTGAATTTGAACAACGGTCAGCTTTCCAATGTAGCTGGAGACGGTACAACCAACATTACTGGCAACGGTTTGGGAGGATGTAACGGAGTAACGGTAGATCCGCTAAACAACATCTATGTGAGTGCAGGAGGAAAACACGTTGTTCGCAAAATTACGGCCGGCGGTGTACATACCACCTATGCCGGTACGGGAACTAAAGGCTTTTCTGGAGATAATGGATCCCCAGAACTGGCCAACCTTAAGGGCCCAAGCGGGCTATTATATGCCAACTCACAGCTGTACTTCAGTGACTTGGGAAATTACCGCATTCGTTCCATAAAAGACTTCAATTTTGCACCGAACAGCAATAAAGTACTGTTTGTAAAAAAAGGTTCAAACGGTACTGGTGATAGTTGGAATAATGCGATAGGGGAATTGTCCGATGCCTTAGCATGGGCACGAGATAATGCTAGCAAAAATCTTTGGACTGCACAAAATCCACTTCAAATCTGGGTTGCCGCAGGCACCTATTTCCCCCAATACAAATTAACCGACTTAGACTTAAGTAACGTGCCAACTACTTCTAGAGATCAAACGTTTTACATTGAAAACAACATCAACCTATTTGGAGGATTTGTCGGAACAGAAAACACGGTAAACGACAGAATTTGGAATAGTAATAAAACGATATTGAGCGGTGATTTACTAGGTAATGATCTTGCGGAAAGCTTTGATAATCATACAGAAAACACCTATCACGTGGTTACTGCAGTGAATTCCACTTTTACCATGGATGGCTTTACCATTAGCGGAGGAAATACTGGAACAACAGGAGCTGTGGCAATAAACACAAGGAATATTTTTAGAACTGCAGGAGCTGGAATGCATGCTGTATTTTCCAATGTGAAACTCCTGGACGTCGTCTTTGAAAAAAACAAAGGAACCGGAGCAGCAGCTTATATTAAGGACAGTTCCTTTACCTTTAAGAACGGTAAGGTTCGAAATAATACTGCCACTAACATTGCAGGTTTTTCTATTGACACTTCTACTGTTAATATCATCAACAGTGCGATCTATAACAATACGGTATCCAGTTTGTATGCTGTATTAAATAGTAACGCATCTACCACAGTAATCACCAACACGGTGATCACTAAAAACACCTCTGGAGGTACAACAGCCTTTCAAGGTACGATGGCATCATCTGTACCGGCTACTCAAATCTACAACAGCATCATTTGGGATAATACCACGGGGCCAGGATTAGACACTTCTGTCAATTTTATAGCGCTTAACAATATCACAAAAAATGTGCTCACAGGCAATTGGAATGTCGACCCACAGTTTACTAATGCGGCAAACAACGATTTTAGTTTAAAAATGGCCAGCCCTGCTAGAGATAAGGGTAATAATATTTACTATACAACAGCCGGTGGTAACCTGCAAAACGATCGAGATTTAGGGAATTTTGCTCGTTTGAGCGAGGCGAATATTGACTTGGGCGCTTATGAGCTTCAAATCCCACTTATTCCATTGGCAGTTACTCTAAACCCAACCCATATCCAGTGTCATGGTACGCTTACAGGAGCTCTTACTACAACCGTTGTTGGAGGAATTGCTCCATACACCTATCAATGGCTAGACGGATCATCAACAACTGCTACGAGATCCAGTTTAGGTTCGGGCAGCTATACAGTGATCGTTACTGATGCTATTGGCGGAACAGCTACTACAACTATTACCCTAACACAGCCGTTGAGCGCTATGACAACAACCGGAAGTTTTAGACCCGTAAGTTGTAATGGTGGTTCTAACGGAACGGCAACCGTTGTAGTTTCAGGAGGAATAAGCCCTTACACCTATACTTGGAACAACAGCTCATCAACTAGCGATACCGCTACAGGTTTGACTGTTGGTTTCCATACCGTAACGGCAACCGATGCCAATGGATGTCAAATATCTAGAACTTTCACTATCACGCAGCCTACGGTTTTAAATGCATCTACTAGTCAAACCAATTTAGCTTGTTTTAATGGAGTTACAGGTATTGCATCAGTAACCCCAACAGGAGGAACAGCACCATATACCTATTTATGGTCTAATGGCGCAAGCTCACAAACTATTTCTGGACTAGCAGCAGGACAATACAGTGTCGAGATCACCGATTTCAATAGCTGTACCGTTACCAAAACCATAATGCTGACCCAACCAACTGCCCTGGCAGTAACAGAAACCCACACCAATGTTAGTTGCAACGGAGGTTCTAACGGTTCAGGAACTATAAATGTCACCGGAGGTACACCGCCTTATAGTTACTCTTGGGCTCCAGTTGGAGGAAATCTACAGACAGCTACAGGACTGAGAGCAGGCACTTACACCGTAACCATTACGGATAGTAATTCTTGTACAACTACTAAATCGGTTAGCATCACCGAACCTGAGCCGCTTTTAGTTACCGAATCCAGCACTAATATCAATTGCTATGCAGCGGCAAACGGAACTGCAGAAGTATCGGTTAGCGGAGGTAGATTGCCTTATAGCTACCAGTGGTCTAATGGAGCAACCACGTCAAAAATTTCCAATTTGAATGTAGGAAACTACCATGTAACCATTTCCGATGGTAATGGATGTACAAAAACGGCCTCCTTTCTTATAAAGCAACCCCTAGCGCCTTTAGAGGCTAGTTCGACTTTAACAATGGTTAGTTGTAGTGAAAACAACAACGGCGTTGCTGCTGTAACACCTAGTGGTGGTACTGCTCCGTATACCTATTTATGGAATACTGGCGCAAGCACACCAAGCATCTCTAATTTAACTGCAGGTGATTACAATGTAGTGATTACCGATGCAAGCGGATGTTCTATCACGGTTAACATGACCATTACGCAGCCTTCACCTTTGGCTACGTCTGGAAGTCAGGTTAATATTAGTTGTGCTGGTGCTGCAACCGGATCAGCTAACGTAAGTGTTTCTGGTGGAACTGGAACATACAGTTATTCCTGGTCTCCTTCAGGTGGAACTAGCGCCAATGCGACCGAATTAACTGCTGGAAATTATACAGTAACCATCACGGACGCCAACAATTGTCAAATCACGAGAAGTTTTAATATTACAGAGCCCCAGACTTTCGATGCGACGAGTTCGCAAACTAACGTCAGTTGCAATGCCCTGTCTGACGGAACTGCTACAGTCACTGCTACAGGAGGAACGGGAATTTACACCTATTCCTGGTATCCTACAGGCGGAACTGCCGCTACTGCGACAGGTCTCACCGCAGGTAATTATACCGTGACTATAACTGATTCCAATCTATGTAGTATCACTAGAAGCTTTACCATTGAAGGCTCTATACCCTTAACGCTTTTAGAAAAACAAGTTAATGTGAGCTGTTATGGTGGATCAAACGGATCGGCTACGGTTACCATGACTGGCGGAACCACTCCATATACTTATTTATGGTCAAATAACGCGACTACACCAACGGCTACAGGACTAAGTGCCGGTACTTACGAGGTGGAAATCACTGATGCGAAGGGTTGTACTCGTAGTACATCATTTACCATTACAGAACCTTCGCTGTTAATTCCATCTACGACACAAACCGACATCGTTTGTTATGGCACAGCCACAGGTACTGCGACCGTAAACTCAATTGGAGGAACAGCGCCTTATACTTACTTATGGTCCAATGGTGCTACAACACCAACCATCACTGACTTAACAGCAGCTACCTATACAGTAATTGTTACGGACTACAAAGGTTGTACTACTAGCACCAGTGTCGATATATCTCAACGCAGTGCATTGACGGTTACAGCATCACAAGTCGATGTAAGTTGTCTGGGCGAAGCCAACGGCTCGGCTACCGTACTCGTTAGTGGAGGATCACCGGGTTACACCTATTTCTGGGCACCTAGTGGTGGCTCTGAAGCCACGGCCTCAAATCTAGCAGCTGGACAGTATACCGTGACCATCACAGATGCTAATGAATGTACAACTGTTAAGGAGATAACCATCGCTTCCTATGCGCTGACCACAGTATGGAACGGCACAGCATGGAGTAATGGAAGTCCAAACTCCTTGCAATATAGAGCGGTTTTCGAAGCTGATTTCAATTCTACAGCAAACTTAACAGCTTGTTCAATATCCGTAGAAAACAAAGCCAAGGTTACCATCAAATCTGGACATACCTTAACCGTTAATCACCGCGTAGACATTGAAGTAGGCGCTGACTTGATTATCGAGGACAAAGCCAACTTATTGCAAATTGAAAACGTTGCCAATTCGGGTATCGCAACAGTAATTAGCAACAGTACACCGATGAAATGGTTAGACTATACTTTATGGTCGTCACCTGTAAGTGGACAAAATGTATTTGGATTTTCACCTGAAACGGTAAAGAATAGAATCTTTACTTATAAAGGAAGCGTTCAATTAGTCAATCAATCTCCGATTGATAACAGCACGCTTTCCAGCAGTTCAACCATGGAAGTGGGTTATGGTTATTTATTTAGAGCACCAAACACCTACTACAACTCCCTACCAAACGCGTTAAGTTATACAGGGAAATTTAAAGGGGTGTTAAACAACGGACCGATATCGGTAAACACGTATGCAGCAGACTTTACCTCTATTGGTAATCCGTATCCATCTGCCTTAGATTTATCTGCTATCGTAACCGATTATAACGCGACGGCCTATTTCTATACCAATTCCTATCCGTATGTCAACGGAGCTTATACTGGGAATAATTATGCCAGCTACAACAGCACCGGCTCAACGAGTTCTGGTAATGGTGTGATTCCAACAGGAATAGTACAAAAAGGACAAGGTTTTATACTAGAGACTCTAGCTAGCACTATTGAATTCAACAATAGCATGCGTGTGAATACTGCCGGAGCGATGATGAAACCCGCTTTTGTAGAGCGTCACAGATATTGGATTGACCTTAAGGACGATAAAACCAAAGAATTGTACAACCAAATATTGGTCGGTTATCTCGATGGTGCCTCTAGCGCTTTTGACCACGGAAAAGACGCTAAGCTATTTGGTCATGAAGGAACGGCTCTATACACTTTGATTGATCAAGACCAAACCGCTTATGTCATTCAAGGTAAAGGCTTACCTTTTACCGATACAGACAAAGTAGCTCTTGGATTTAAAGCTGTTGAAGCAGGGAATTTCAGTGTAAAAATCAATCATGTTGATGGATTGTTCCAACAAAATCAACGTATCATTTTATTGGATAAGCTATTGAATACCGAACACGACCTTACTTTAGGCGACTACGCTTTTAGCAGTGAAAGTGGTGTGTTTAACCAGCGTTTTGAGATTGTGTACGCGTCGCCGAAACTCGCCATCGATCAACCTAAAGACAAAGAAGTTAGCGATTGGTTGGCCTATAAAAAAGGAGATGTCTTCCAAATCGAGAGTATTGGTTTTGATATACAACATATCGAAGTCTATGATATGCTGGGAAAACGACTGTTTAAATCGACAAAAATCGATGCTAAAAATTATGTCTTACCGGTGATCAACAACCAGCAAATACTGCTTATCAAACTCCAAACGATGGGGAACCAAACTTTATACAAAAAAGTAAAAAATTAGAGTCACTTTATCCCGTTGCTCTGACGAGCAACGGGTTTTAAAATCAAGAACCAGACCAGCAGAACGCGGCAAGGCTTAACTAAAAAATTGACCCGATAAACAACCCACAGCTATTCATTTAAAACCAATAATAAATATGAAAAAATATCTAAACAGCTTACTGCTCCCTGCAATTGTCATAGCTACTACTCTAAGCGCTTATGCACAACCGGGTAATCCAAACGGAGAACCCGATGAACCACCAGTACCTATTGATGATTATATCCCTCATTTTATCGTCTTAGCCGTGGTAATCGCCGCATTCTGGTTTTATAAGCAATCTCAGAAGAAAAAGAAACCACGCAGATCGGAATATTAAGTACCTTTTTTACAAAAACCTTAGACCTAAAACGTCTAAGGTTTTTTTTTAGGATTTTATACTACTTAAGAGTATAATTCGAAATAAAATACTAAAAATTATCTCAATTTTAGAATTAAGTGACTAATTAACTGTAAAAAACAGTTCTTAACACCCTGACAAACCATACGGTATATTTAAAAAAAACGTTACCAATACATACAGATTTAACAAAATATCATTTAAATAAAATATATTTGCATGAAAATACCTTATAATCACAAAATCTTAACAACGTCAATTAACGGCGTTTTGCTTAACTATGTCCATCCATATCCCCCATCCTGAATTTATCAGCCAGTTAAAAAATATTTGTTTGTTAAGTCTAGATACGTTAATAGCAAAATATCCCGAGGTGGTACAACCTCAACGTTGGCCGTGTTATTCGATATTTTGGACGGGAAAACAGGTATATAATCACGTCATCAATAATACCCTCATCACCATTCCTGAGAATCATTTTTTATTTATTGGGCCAAACCAACTACATCATTTTATAGACAAGAAAAACAAACATGCTTATTTGCTGATATTCAACAGTATTTTTTATAGTCGTACGGAGATAGAAAATCACCAATTGGAAAACAACCCGCTATTTGTGAATAATGACAGATACTATATTGCTGAAAATTTCATCGATAAAATCTCTGTCTTTAAAAACGCTTATTTTAGATATTTACAGGATCCCGAAGAGCTTTCATTAGTCAATCCGGTTAAAAGAAATATTGCACATAATATAGTCGAACGCATCTTATTAAACGGTTTAGAGAAAAACGATACCGCAATACAAGAACCGATCCATGCCATTTCTGAGTTTAAAATAGCGACCCATTTCAAAAAAATGGCCTTAGAAAAAATCAATGATGAAAAGAATGTTGGTTATTATGCCGATCGTTTAAACATCACAAAACGCAGTTTAGATAAAGCTACAGAAAAAGTGTTTGGAAAGACAGCCAAGTCCCTATTGATTGATATTTTGATCGAAAAATCTAAAACTTTATTGGTCAATACAGACCTGTCCGTTAAGGAGATTTGCATCGAATTGGGCTTCAGTCAAGAGACTAATTTTAGTTCTTTTTTTAAGAATTACACCCAAGAATCTCCTTCGGATTTTCGTGCTAAATACTTTTAAAACACCTTAAAAAAAATGATTTTTATCATATTCTAATTGTATTTTTTCATCAGTCGTTTTTAAAAAGTCGCATTACATTTGCATCGCTTCAAATCACACACCACGGAGCAACATAAAAACGACAAAAAATGAAAAAAACACTTCTATTATGCCTATTATTAGCTACAGTAGCTTTTAATAATCAAGCTTTTGCACAAGATGTAACTTTAAAAGTTACTTTGCGCCCAATTCAAACTATTTTGATCAACCCTGCACAAAAAATCGTTGATTTGAATTACGCTACGAAAGAAAATTATTCTAACGGAGTAAAATTAGATCAGGTGGATCACATCAGTATTTATAGCACCGGTGGCTTTGCAGTAAAAGTAAAATCTGCTTCACCAACTTTAGGTAGTGCACATACTGGAATCAGTGAAAAAATTGATGCAACAGATATCGTAATTACACCAACTTTAAGTACAACAACACCACTTGCTGGTTCTACTTTAAGTGCTGTAAGTTTATCCACTACGCCTAAGACGTTAATCACGAATACTACTGGAGGAATCGACAAAAGTTTTAACATCAACTATGCCGCTGCAGGTGGAGGAAAGTATGTTAACAAATATTTCAACGTGGAAAGCCCAACGGTATATACTACTACTGTAACTTATACTATTGAAGCTCAATAATAAAAGATCCCGTTATTATTTATAGAAAAGAGCAATTAGGAATAGTATTTCTAATTGCTCTTTTTATTATACCTTAGTCTTATGATTTTATCTCAAAGGTTTTCCATATTGGCGGTATTGCTTATTATTTGTAGCAACCTATACGCACAGTCGGGCTTGTCGGTAAGTCCTCCAAGAAACTATTTTACGGTAGCGGTCGGGCAAAGTGAAAGCAAAAAAGTATTGGTTAGCAACCCGAGCAAAACCTCGCGTTTAGACTTAGCCGTTTCATTAAACGACTGGAGTTATGACGAGTTGGGCAATAATGTGATTTATGATGCTGGAACGAGAGACAATTCGTGTGCGAACTGGATTTCGATAGCGCCGCAGTCTTTTTTTTCCTTAGCACCGGGCGAAAGTTATGAGATGGAATTGATTGTTTCGATTCCCAACAATCTCAGCACAACCATTCCCGTTCATACAGCAATGCTGTATATCACTCAAATCAATCCCGAGGATGCCGTTAACGAACACGGTACCAATATTAAAGTATCAGTTCGTACGGGTATTAAAATATACCAGCGTTTTCCTGGGGCGAGATTACCCGAATTGGAAATTCAAAATTTTGCTTACGACAAAGAGAATCTTATATTAGACTTTGACAACACTGGAAATATCTGGGCCGACGGTACCTTAACTTGCGAATTAATCAATCAAGAAACCGGAAAAAAAATAAGTCTTCCCGATACGGTATTTTATACCATTCCGAAAGATCAAAGAAAGGTTGTGATCACCTTACCAGCTGGACTTGAAAAGGGGAAATACATCGCTACTTCGATGTTGAATTATGGTGAAAATGCAACTATCAAAATGGCCGAATTAAGCTTTACTCATGAATAACAGCAGCTTTTCTACTAAAGTTGGGTGGTATATTATATTCTCCCACTTTTTATTTACAATTGGCGTACAAGCACAGATCGACATCAACACCTATTCTGATGGTTATATCAGTGTTAACAGTTATAATGGTGTTACAGCATCGAATTGGACCACGGTGCAAGTTAATTTGAATGGCAATTCCAATTTAGAAAACTGGACGCTGACTGCTAGAGTTAGCAGTCCGATTAGAAACTCGGAGGGCAAAACATTTCCTTTTGACAAAATCGCCATGCGCATCAATCATATAGAAGGCAGTATTCAGGGTGTGACACCATCGATCACTTCAATAGGAGCTGATCCGAATCCAATTATCATGCAGTTATCTGATGTCAATTTGATTCAGAACTCTCCGTTAAAACTAAAAACACCTGCAGGCACCTATAACCAAATTAAAATTGTTTATGACATTATCATACAGGGAGGAGCTTATTTACAAGAATTAAAAAGTTGGCAATCCTACCCTTTCCATTGTGTCATCACGTTAAAAAATGCAGCTGGAGGAATTGTACACCAGGGCACCATCAACAATTATAATTTGCAGATAGTACCTTCTGACAATCCACCGATAGAAAACACCTATAGCATAGAGACCTCCATCAATTCCAGAAATAGTTTTCTCGAATTCAATACACTAGCTGACTACGTCAACGGTGTAAAAGTGCAATATAATAATGCCTTAAAAGTGATTTCTTCGACACCCTATTCGATACAAGTTCGCTCGACGAGTAATCAACTCACCGCAAGTAGGTCCGAGCTTCCAATCAGTGTTATTCAACTTTCTTTGATTGATAGCAAAACAAGTGGAACATTGGGCAACTTGGAATTAAGCAGTTATTACCAGACACTTTACCAAAGTCCTGCTGCTGCAAAGCAAGCACGGTATTTCGATTTAAAGTACTGGACAAAAGCCAGAGATCAACGCCTCTTAGAAGTAAAGCCAGATACTTATAGCACTACGTTAATCTATACATTAACGCCACAATAACACCTATGTTTGCACTGCTAAAAGCGCGCTCCTCTAAGATTGCATGGACTGTATTATTCTTTGGAATCTATGCCTTGACCTGCGGGCAATCGTCCAATTTAAGTGGAATAACCCTAAAAACAGATAATGAAATCGTCGCTTCAAACGAAACTTTATTATCGTTGGTTACCTCCTTAAAGAACACTACTGACACCCGTTTTACAGGGACGTTAACCGTCGACTCTGATATCCATTTGAACCGTGTAAATCCCGGTCCAATATCCATCACATTGGAGGCAGGTGCTTCTTCGTTTTTACCGATAAAAATCTGGGTAGACAAACTACATGCAGCTGGTAATTCATCCGTAACCTATAGGTTACTTGATTCAAACAACCAAGTGATCCAAAGTGCTACGACACTAATTACTATATCATCAAAAAGGCAGCTGCGCATCTTATCCGATGACGCACAATTGATGATGCGCCAAATCGGCGATTCCATCCGCGTTAATACTCGAGTGTACAACAACGGGAATCAAATAGAAAAAATTAAATTAACGGCGTCTTTTCCGAAAATGCAATTTCAGAACACGCTCTTAAACAAAGAAATAGAACTAAAACCCTTTTCAGACACTATAGTGCGGTTTAGCAAAATCATCGATCAGGAATTAATGTCTTTGGAATACTTCACCGTCAATGTAGCCGCTTTAGATCAAAACAATGACTTTATCGGTAATGCCATTACTATCGTACAAAATGCCTCAGGAGATCGGCGTTATATCAATCCGACAAACAACGGATATTCCAACGACTTTTGGAACGACAATAAAATTACTTTAAGTGCACGAGATCTTACTGGAAATAATCCATCATACTCCATTTACGGCAAAAACGAAATACAACTAAACAAGGGAAAATTAGCTATTAGCCTAGATGGTACACAATGGAATAAAACGTCAGAACTGCCGTTATTTACCAACACCTGGATTCAGTATGAAGCCAATGGAAAAGGCATACAACTGGGAAACCTACAAGAGAATGATCTTGAGATAAATCTATCGGGCCGAGGAGTGAAAGTTTATACCGCAAACGACGAACGAACTAAGGAATTACAATTGGGTTTTATGGATAAATCATACAACCTGATCAGCACCTCGCCTTGGAGCACACAAGGCATTGCCGGTTTTGCTAAAAACAAATTCAGCTTGTCTGAAAAAACAACCTTGTTCAGTTCGTTTATATTCGATAGAAGTTATGGTATTGACAGTTATTTGCTGATGAATAACTTGGTTTGGACCGCAAATTCCAATTGGAAGTACGACTTTAGATTTGGACAAGGATTAACGGGAGCCTCCCTCACAAATTACAACCTACCGTACAAACCTTCCATAGCAATTGGCGCCAACCTGCAAGGTAAAACGGGTACTTATCATTTTAGCAGTACTAATTTTTACAGTAGTGGGTATTATCCAGGAATTCGAAAAGGAGCTTTGCTGTTAGATGAACGCATCACAAAAAACTTTGAACGAAGTATGATGTGGGTCGGTGTAAATTTTTATAATTACAATCCAGACTTTATCGATCCATTAATATATTACAAAAACAATTCCGAAAATTTTAGAGCAGAACTCGGGATTAATTTTTCTTTGCCCGCCCAATTTAGATTGAGTTTTATTCCACAAGTCAATTTTGAAAATGGACGCTACCTGACTTTAAATACTTCAACCTATCAAAATCTGAGTTATCGATCGACCTCCATCAACGAAACGGCAAGTTGGAGCAGTAAAAACCATCAACATCAGGTATTTTTATCCCTTTTTCAAGGTATCGCCCAGTATCCGTTTTCAACGGAAAACAAGTTTATCCATAAAACGCAATTATCCTGGAGCTATCAAGGTTTTCAGCTAAGTGCTTTTATTCAAGAGGGCAATTTTATGTTGGCAGAGGGTTTGTATAATTCATTTGACTCGGATGAAAAAATCAATCGTTTTTCAGTCATGCCAAGTTATCGAAAATCATTCTGGAATGATCGTTTGACCATTCAACTCAACGGCCTTTATAATTATGATTCGTTTTCAGGAAAAAGCTATATGTTAGCAGGAATGACAGAATGGAAAGCTTTTAAAAAAACCAGCTTCTTTGTTTCGTTAAATCAATACCACTATCAAAACAAATCGTTCCAAACTCATAATACTTTTTTGCAAGCAGGGATTACACAAGCTTTGCCAAACAGCGCTACAACGACAAATACAAAAAAAGGAAACATACAGATCTTTTGTTATTACGATCGCAACACCAATGGCGTTTATGATGAAGGAGACGAGCCCGCAGTCGATCGTATAATCATGATCAACCAATCTGCTTTTGTTGCCCAAAAAGACGGTATGGTAAGATACCGCGCTGTACCTTATGGAGCTTACCATATATCGGTTAAAGGTAAAAACTGGATGGCAAAAGAATACGATTTAAACTTGGTTTCCAAGTCCACAGAACTCGCAATACCACTACAGGAAACCGGAAACATTCGAGGCAAATTTGAATATATTTACGATGCTAAGCTCCAATATGAAGTCAGTGGTATTAAATCCGGTCTAGCCGTAACACTCACAAACCAGCAAAGTCAAATTTTCACTTTTAAAACCAATGATCAAGGTGAATTTATCGCCTATTTACCGATCGGGACGTATCAGCTTCAAATCGATATTTCGCAATTACCGAAGAACGTATATACCGAAGAAGAATCACGAATTATTATTGTCAGCAAAGGTAAATCACAGATTATTGACCCGCTTATTTTAAAGGTTAAAGAACGAAAAATAGAAATCAAACGCTTCGGACAATAAGTTCTAATACTGCTGCGTGCTATATTCGAAAACACGATTATTCGGTTTTACACGAATTACGCGTAAAACACCTTATCGCATAGCTCTTATTTTTTTTAAAGGGGTTTTCTTTATTTCCTCTTCTTTCTTTTTAACGGGATTGCCATGAGCATCGAGTAATATTACTTTCATATAGGAGACAACTTGTTTGGAATCTGCCGCCTCAATACTGATTTCATTTCGTTCGTTCCTCCCTTCTTTTGGATGGACAATCTTTTGTTTAATCCACCAAAGAAACTGTTGTTTCTCGACATCGAAATCAAAGGAAACCGACTCGATAGGTTCGATACTCGTTCCGGTTTGTTTAACAATCTCCATGACTTTACAGTAATCGAGTATAGGATCTTCAGGCAGATAATGCGCTGCATCGGGAAAATTAAATCCTGAAATTATTCTTTTATTGTCGTCGATTGCAATGCCGATACAATATTTAATATCGGGTCTGGGAAGGTAATAGTAATAAAAAAAATATTTGGCTTTACAAGCATACATATCTACGGGAGGATACCGTCCGTCAAATTTTACAATACTGTCATAATTGCTGATATCAACGGATTTAAACTGCATTTTAGAAAAAAAGGCATCTCCAACATAATCCTTTATATATTTTTCTAAATCATCCTTAACCGGCAGAATTTCAGCTTCGACCATTAGGATGTCCAAAGGACCTTTTGCCGACATCCAGTCACTGGTTTTTTCACCTTGAAACGCAAAATTGTAAACTGGACATGGAGTACTAAATTCTTTCGTCTGAAAGTCACCTGAAATGGTTTCCTTACATTGTGCCTGAGCTACGAATAAACCAAATACACCTATTATAACACTAAAAATAAACCTCATTTTAACAAATTTTTACAAGAACCGAATTTAATCAATTATCCGTTTTAAAAAACTTATTAGCAAAAAATACACAAAAGTATTTTTATATGCCCCAAAAATGAAAATCATCAAATTTCAAACCCCATCCTATTTGCAGAAAAACAAAGAAATCTTTGCTACAAAAAAAGCTGAAATTAACAGTTTCAGCTTTTTTTAATAATTTTGATCTATCTCTTCTATAAGGAGGGTAAATTAGCCAGAAAGGCTCCTTTAACCTCCCACAATTCGCCAATTCTGTCCTTACGATAAATCTTATCGTTGAAAAACGAGTTATCGTTTGTAAACAGCAACTCGTCATCATTGAGCACGGTTTTAAAGCGATGCACAAATATTCCCTTGTGGTCATCCACTAATACATAGATTGTACCTTCTGTCATGTTGGCTATATTTGCCTTTTGACAGATTACAAAACTACTCACACGAACCGTTGGAGTCATGTTTTCACTAATCACCTGAAATGCCACCTCACATTGATCTCAAAAAGGAAAATGGTAAGAGTATAAGGTGGGTAGGATTTTTTTAGCCTCAAGTACATATTGAAACTGTAAATCAGAAGTAATCATTCTAACTCCGATTTTGTCTTTTCCCTCTACTGCATTATATTGCGGTCTTAATTTATTTACACCATATAACAAGTCATTCAAATCTATATGATGCACTTCACAGACATCAATAACAGATTCAAATTGCATACTGTTTCTCTTTTTCCAAGAGGAAATAGTATTGGGTTTAACTTTTAAAATTTTAGACAACTGTAAGTCAGTTTTAACATTTAAAAGCGATTTAAGTCTTTTTAAAATAATATTTGTATCTAGCATTTTGTATTCTCAATTTGTGTTAAACACTAACTCCTGATAAAAATCGAAGCCCTCACACCCATAAATTTTATTTGCTTTAAATTGAACGTAAAACTGTATTTACCTTGCTACAAAAAAAATCAAACTAATTTTTTAAAAACACCTATACGATTAGTAAAATTGTGCACTCTTATATGTATTATTCAAAAAATATACCAATTATTTTTTACAGCAGTTTTTAAAAAAAAGCAATTACAAATCTTATAGGTATTCTTCTCTATTAGACCCCTAAATCACAAAAAGTCACATCTATTTTAGTTTTTTTCGATCAAAAAACAGAAAACAGCACAAAAAAACATGGAATGGCTATTTCAAATCAGTCCGAAGAAGTTCAATTAAAAACATTTATCTTATAAAAAGACCTCAAATGTAACTTCCACAAAAAAACAGTTTGGGGAACGAATACTTAATAAAACCATTTTAATAAATAAAATCAGCTAGCAAGGAACTTGTATAATTCTCAAGTAAAAATTATAATTCCGTAAGTTCTATACTAAATTTTATTATACAAATAAAACAGTTTTTCTGTAAAAACTGCCAAAATATACAATAATATTTTTACACTTTTGTGTTTTATATTATTTTTAACACAGGATGTGTAGTTTTTATTTATTTAATTGTGATAATTTGATGTTATTTACAAACAATATACCGTTTTACTGCTGAAATTGACACTACAAATAAACATAGTTTAATATAAATAAGCTACCAGCTGTATTTATCCACAGATCTCTGTGTGATACCCCTAAAAAACGTTGATTTTGTCATATATTTATCTGACGTAATGAAGTTTTACCTATGAAAAAATATTTTCTTATCCTACTATTGAGCACCAATCTCCTTAGTGCTCAACACATAACTCCTGGTTTTGATGCCAAGGAATTTTTCGATTTACTCAGCTTGCTAGCTCAAAAAAACGAGTCCAAAACTGCCGATATTGTTCCAATACCTGATTTATATAAACTCGCTTATCAGTCTAAGGAAATAGGCTTCGACAATCAATGGTCTTTATGGATAAACGATAAAAATCAGGCCGCCATCACGATACGCGGTTCGGTACAATCTTCGCTTAGTTGGTTATCTAACACTTATGAGGCGATGATACCGGCATCTGGTGTATTAACACTTTCTAATGATCTTCAATTTCCGTATCAGCTTTCAACGGATCCGAATGCCGCTGTGCACGCAGGCTGGATGATCAGCACCGCTTTTTTATTGCCCGATATAAAATCCAAAATCGATTCGTGTTATCAACAGGGAATTCGTGATTTTTATATCGCAGGACACAGCCAAGGTGGTCCGATTAGCTTTTTAATAACCTCCGAATTAAGACAGTTTCAAACAAGTGGAAAGCTAGCGAAGGACATTCAATTTAAGACCTATGCCTCCGCTTCGCCCAAACCGGGGAATCTCTTTTATGCCTACGAATTTGAAAAATCAACGCAAGATGGCTGGGCTTTTAGCGTTGTCAATCCCTTAGACTGGGTTCCAGAAATGCCCTTCTCCATACAGACCACCCAAGACTTCAATCCCCTCAACCCCTTTCCTCTTATTCAAGGTCTAATTGCAGAACAAGGCCTGGCTAAAAAATTGGTGTTACGGCATTTTTACAATCAAATCGATAAACCCACCAAAAAAAGTCAGCGTAAAATGGAGAAATTATTGGGGAAAAATGTTTTCAAATTAATTCAAAAACAATTGCCCGAGTTGCATGAACCCCAGTATTTTCCGAGCAACAATTATGTACGAACGGGAGCCATACGCGTATTGATTCCCGATGAAGGTTACTACAAATTATTTCCTCAGGACCCAGAAAAGTCATTTACCAATCACGACTACCGCGCTTATTTGTATTTGGCTCAGCAATTGTATTTAAAACAGAAATAAGTACCTCATCAGTAAGAATTGCTTGAATTGTAATAACTTTGAAAAAAAAACATGCGAAAGATTTTATTAACACTATTACTTTGTTCACAAAACTTACTTTGGGCTCAATCTTTTGACCTAATTCCTTTGGGAGTTTATGGCGGTGGAGATGAAAGCAACCTCTCTGCTTATTTGATCGGTGAAAAAGACAAAAACGAATTTCTATCCCTTGATGCCGGTACAATACGTGCTGGTATTCGTGTAGCCATTTCCAAAAATACTTTTGATGTAACTGACGAAACCGTTTTAAAATCCTATATCAAAGGGTATTTTATCTCCCATGGTCATTTGGATCATTTATCGGGTTTGATTATCAATTCACCAGAAGACAGCAAAAAAAACATCTATGCGTTCCCCTATGTAATCGACGTTTTGAAAAACAATTATTTCACGAACGCCTCTTGGTCAAACTTCGCTAATGAAGGGGAAAGTCCTATATTGAACAAATACAGTTATCAGCGATTAGAAAAAAATAAGTTACAACAGGTCGAAAATACTTCCTTACGCGTTACTGGATTTGAATTGAGCCACGGCACTTTTAGTAAAAGCGCGGCCGTTTTAGTTCAAAACAGCGCAGATGAGGCTATTTTATATTTAGGAGATACCGGTGCAGACAGGATTGAGAAGTCCGAGAACTTAGCCATACTGTGGCAACATATTGCGCCACTGATTAAAGAAAACAAACTAAAAGCGATTATGATAGAGGTTTCGTTTCCCAACAAGCAACCAGAAACTGCCCTATACGGTCACTTAACCCCTAAACTATTAGTTGAAGAACTGATAAAATTGGAAAAATCCACAGGACAAGGTCGACTTAAAAATTTTAAAATAATTATTACGCATTTAAAACCTGGTGGCGATCAAATCGAAATAATTAAAAAGGAACTGCACGAAAACAACCCCTTACAACTCGATTTTATTTTCCCTATCCAAGGTCAAAAAATGGTATTATAAGTCCATTACCTAGTGAAAACTTTACTAAGTATACTCCATACTGAAGATCTACTCCCCTTAACGGGGAGTAGTACCTTGATACAAAAAACATGAATTCCGTATTTTACAATAATCTTTAGGCGTTTTTAGTTCCTTGCGGAAATAACCACAAATCTACCAAATAGAAAACACCAAAGGAAATCAACGATGGCACTACCCAAGCTAATTCATATTGATGTAAAGGAATCCAGGATTTAAAAATACCGATGTTTTCTTTCTGAAAACCAAAACGCTCAGAGAATTCTAGCAAGGCAATAACCGTAGTAGCACCAACAGCACCGATAAAAGGCGCTCTACGGAAAATTATTTTTCCAAATAAAACCACATACAACACCATAGCTAAGGTAATTGGATATACAACCGCTAAAAACGTAAATGCATAATCAATGATTTCATCTACTCCCCTAACAGCTAATATACTTGAAGACACGCAAGTTGCAATTACCACAACTTTGTAACTCAATTTACCTTTGGTCAAACCGCTAAAAAAGGTTCCAACGGCACAGGTTAATGCAATAGCCGTCGTCAAACAAGCCAAGGCAATACACAACGACAAGGCCGCTGTACCGCTTTTGCCCAAAACATGTTGAGAGATATACAACAACAAGTCTGCACGTCTATACTCTTCTGTAGCATCATAGCCTGAAGTTGCTCCCAAATAGACTAAGCCCCCGTAAATAAACAGCAAACAAAACATAGCAATCAATCCCGCGGCCATCGTAATCTTGGTTTTTTCACTAGCCGACACATATCCTTTCGCTTTTGCTGCCAAAATGATAATACTCGCAAAAATTACCGAAGCCAATACGTCCATGGTTTGATACCCCTCTCGGAATCCATCCAAAAAAGCTTGACCAGAGGATGTACTCGTCTCTAAATCGGTACTCAGAGGATTCCATATTCCAACCACCACCAAGATACTTAGCAACACTAAAAGCAACGGGGTTAAAAACTTACCGATGATATCGACTACTTTGGAAGGGGATATTGACAATACTAGTGTTATTGCAAAGAAAATAATAGAAGAAATAATCGGGCTAAAATTTGGAGCTAGCGCCACAACACCCACTTCAAATGTCGTTGCAGCAGTACGCGGAATAGCGACCAATGGCCCAATACTCAACATGATTACTATCGCCAAAATAACGGCAAAGTACTTATTGATTCTCGAACCCAAATCCGTAAAGGTTTCTCCAGAGAACAAAACGGCTAAAATCCCTAAAAAAGGGGCCAAAATCGCTGTTAAACTAAATCCTGAAATAGAAGCCAACCAGTTTTCACCAGCGTTTAAACCCAATGTAGGCGGTAGTATTAAATTCCCTGCGCCAAAAAACATAGCAAATAGAGCAAATCCAATAGTTATGGAATCGATAATCCTTTTTGATCTCATTTAAAATTGTATTTATAGACACCTCAAAAAAACAGTAGACGCTGTTTTTCAATCTAAGTCATTATATTTATTTTATCCATACAGCATACCTCAATACTAGCGTATTGTAGCCAATTTGTATTGCAGCAAATTCAATTTATAGCGTGATTTTACACCATAATTAATATTGTTCCGCTTACAAATATAACCTTATCTCGGAATTTAGCTTGTAAATACCACAAATTCTGCCGGATTAATCCAATATATACACAGCTGAATAATTTCTACACAAGTATTATGGGAACGATTTTTGATTCTATAGGGTTTTAAATCAACAATCTATTTATGCAAATCCCTTACGATATCATTATAATTGGAGCCGGTCCAATTGGCATTGCTTGTGCGCTAGAAGCCAAGAAAAAAAATCTAAACTATTTAATTCTTGAAAAGGGTTGTCTGGTTAATTCCCTATACAACTACCCGATCCATATGCAGTTTTTTTCGTCATCTGAATTACTAGAACTCGATCAAATACCTTTTACCAGTACTGAAAATAGGCCTAAGCGCAATGAGGCTCTAGAGTATTATAGACGTATCGTTCAATCGAGAGCAGTTCGTGTAAACCTTTTTGAAGAGGTTCTTACTGTATCCAAAATTGAGAATTCATTTAATATACAAACCACTAAAAGTCTGTATCAGGCACATCATGTTATTGTGGCAACGGGTTTTTACGATATCCCAAACTTATTGAACATCCCCGGAGAAGATCTGCCTAAGGTCAATCACTATTATAAAGATCCTCATTATTTTGCTCGCCAAAAAGTCGTTGTTGTCGGTGGGAGCAATTCATCGGTTGATGCTGCTTTGGAGTGCTATCGCAAAGGCGCATCAGTAAGCTTAGTGATCCGAGATCAAACCATTGGCAGTCATGTAAAATACTGGGTGCGTCCAGATATCGAAAACCGAATAGCCGAGGGATCTATTCAAGTATATTACAATAGCCAACTAAAGGAAGTCACCCCTACGACCGTTATCCTCGAAACACCAGAAGCCTCCGTAACGATAGCGAATGATTTTGTACTGGCTTTGATAGGATATCGTCCTAATATCGAATTCTTAGAACGCATCGGTATCGCCTTTAGCGATGATAATCGCAAAATCCCCGTTTACAATCCTGAAACTATGGAAACCAATATCGAACAGTTGTATTTGGCAGGCGTGGTTTGTGGTGGTCTAGACACTCATGAATGGTTTATTGAAAACTCCCGAATTCACGCGGTTAAAATAGTAGAACACATCAGTCGAAACACCTTGTAATAAACCTAAAGCACTGAATAAAATAAAGACCGCCACCAAAGCAATGGCAGCTACTATTGACCTAAGACTTTATCCGACTTAACCTCTTCAATCCAAATCTATATTTGCACTGGATTAGATCGGCTTGGAATTTGTCATACATCCTTCACAGATGCCCTTGGCAAGGACCTCATATTCATCAAACTGGAAGCCCGGAGGAATCACAATCTTTGGAATCTGGACGTGGGTTAAACAAATCGTTTTTTTACATTGATTGCATATAAAATGTACGTGAGTATCTCGATGTTTGTCTTCAGAACAATCCACATCACATAAAGCATATTGAGTTCCTATACCCGTGCTTATTTTGTGAATTAACCCCTTTTGTTCAAATGTTTTTAAAGTCCTATAAAGAGTCACACGATCCGATTGCTCGAAACTATTTTCAATATCAGCCAAAGTCACAGCCTCCGCTTGAGTTTTTAAATATTCGTAAACTAAGATACGCATGGCTGTAGGGTTAATTTTTTTTGATATCAATTCAGCCTCTAACTGTAATTTATTATTATTCACACTCGGTTGATTTTAATTATTAAAATTCACTCTGCAAAACTACTATTAAGCCTGTAATGGCTAATCTATTTGATTATTTCTCTATTTTAAGTAGGCTTAGACTTCATTCTTAATTTAAAAAAAGTACCTTTATTTTTTATAAGTCAAATATTCATATCAAATTACAATTAATCCTCGTGAGTAGCAAAATTATTGGAAGTATTTTAATCGTAGCAGGAACAGCCATCGGAGGTGGTATGCTTGCCATGCCAATCATATCAGCTGGTGTTGGTTTCGGTGGTATCAGTATCGTTTTATTTTTAATCTGGTTAGCGATGTGTTATACCGCCTTGCTTTTTGTGAAAATATACAAATACAACCCGCACGATGCCGGTTTAAATACCATCACTAAGAAATACTTAGGCAAAACCGGATCCTTTATTACCGCTTTGAGTATGCTCACTTTGATGTACGCCCTGATTTCTGCCTATATCACAGGTGGAGGAGCCATTATCAGTACCAATCTAAAGCTGTGGCTCGGAATCACTTTATCTCCGACCCTATCGGCTTTGTTATTTACATTTTTATTTGGTGGTATCGTATCGTTAGGTACGAAATTAGTCGACTTTACAACCAAATGGATTTTTACTATTAAGCTGATTTTTTTAGTGATCGTTATTGTGGCATTACTTCCGTTTGTAAAAATAGAAAACCTCATGACATTGCCCGTTGAACGCGCCTTGATTTTCTCCGCTGTACCGGTTATTTTCACTTCATTCGGATTTCATGTGGTCATCCCAAGTTTGGTGAACTACTTGAAAGGCGATTACAAGCAATTGCGTTTCGTCATGATTGTTGGAAGTTTAATTCCTTTAGTCATTTATTTAATTTGGGAATTGTCCGTTTTAGGAAGTATTGACAACGGGATATTTATGTCGATTTTACAAACTAACGTTGGCCTAGAAGGATTAATACTGGCGATTAGAGAAATATCCAATGCTCGAGTAACCAACATAGCCGTCAATGTATTTGCAGCAGCAGCTATACTGACTTCATTCCTCGGTGTGGCTCTCGCCCTATATGATTATATTAAGGATTTAGGCAAAAGTACCCGATGGATCAGCAACTCCTATTCCGCCATAGCCCTAACGTTTTTACCCGCATTGGGCTTTGCCTTATTTTACCCAGAGGGCTTTATACTCGCCTTGAGTTATGCTTCTATTTCATTGGTTGTATTGTCATTGATCTTACCTGTATGGATGCTGATTAAAGCCAAAAAGCAGGCTAATGAAAAAATATCAATGGGTATGAAAATCAGTTTTTCGGGAATTGCTTTACTATCCCTAATTATTTTGGGCACACAAGTTTTGATTGCAGCAGGTAAAATCCCTAATGTAGGCTAAGATGCTTATGTGTCTATGTGCCCATTCGCAGATACGCGAATACGCACACCCAAGTATAGGCACAACTACGTATCAGCATTTAAAGCCTATATGTACATGCGCACATACGCGAATACGCATACTCTAGTATAGGAACTTCTGCGTATCAGCACCTAAAAGCCTATAGGCACATTCGCAGATACGAGAATTCGCACACCCAAGTAAAGGCACATCGGCGTATCAGCAACTAAAAGCCTATAGGCACATGCGTACATACGCGAATACGCACACTCAAGTATAGGCACATCGGCGTATCTGCGTATCTGCGCAAATCTTAAGACACCGCTTGTTTAAACAGGCTAAAACTCTTTAATCGTGCTTGATGATCATATATAGGGCTCGTTATCATCAATTCATCGATTTCTAAAACGTCGCAAAACCTTTGAAGATCGGGTTTCACACTGTCTTTGGTACCAATAAAAGTACAGGCCAACTTTTGATAGACCATATTTTCCTCCTGTTCACTCCAAAGTCCATCCATAGAATCTACGGGTTTCTGCATCGGTCTGCGATCGTTACGGATAATACCCAAAAACATATTGTATAAAGAAGTGGCTAATCGGTTGGCTTCCTCTTCCGTATCAGCAATCATGGCATTAACACAAGCCATGAAATAGGGTTCCTCCCATTTGTCCGAAGGCTGAAATTCACTTTTATATATTTGCGATGCCATTTGAATTTGTTCGGGCGCAAAGTGACTGGCAAAAGCATATGGCAATCCTAATTTTGCTGCTAAATGAGCGCTATCTGTACTCGATCCCAAAATCCAAAGCGGCACTTCGAGTCCGTCACCTGGAAAAGCACGTACCTTCGCATCGGCATTATTTTTAGAGAAAAAACCTTGTAATTCCGCAACTTGCTCTGGAAAGTAGTTGGCCGATAAATCGTGAGTACGTCGTAAAGCCATAGCCGTCAATCCATCGGTACCCGGTGCTCTTCCCAAGCCCAAGTCAATTCGATTTGGATAAAGTGATTCGAGCGTTCCGAATTGCTCCGCTATAACTAAAGGCGCGTGATTAGGCAACATAATACCTCCGGAACCGACGCGCAAAGTAGTGGTTCCCTGAGCCAAATACCCTATTAAAACAGCCGTGGCAGAACTGGCTATATAAGGCATGTTGTGATGCTCGGCTACCCAAAAACGCCGATACCCTAAGGCCTCAACATGTTGCGCCAAATTCAAACTATTATTTAAAGTTTCTTTAGTGGTGATATCTACTCCGATTACGGCCAGTTCCAAAACCGAAACGGGAATATCTCCTAGTGGTTTATATCTTTTCATGAAATTAAAAGCTGAGTTATTCAATACTTAAAGGTACGAAATTTCTTGGATTTGAGCTTGCTCGACCCCAGCATTAACCTTATCTATAACCCCAATTCTAAAAGATATCAAAACGGCAACAAACTCGACTTTACACGAATTTTATATACCTAAAAAAGTTAAAATGCAGCCTACTTATTTAAGGTACGCATAGCTCTTTTTACAATGTATTGGGTGGCCTTGGAATTCGAATCGTTTGCCCAACGCATGCAAAGTGAGCTTACGAATTCCGGTTGCGACTTACTCGCATCATTGAGCCAATTAGCAACACTGTTTTGAACATACAAAGACTCATCGCTTTTTAAAGCTTCCAAAAGCGGCAATGCTAGTTCAGGGTTGTTTTTTAAGGCAGTTATCGTTTGAGTCCAAACTCCTTTAGGACGAGTGACTTCAGTGATAAACCTGCGTATCCTCTCATCTGGATCTGTTGTCCAACGTTGTAAATAGACAATTATTTCTTCAAGTTGCTTAACCAACTCTGGACGCAATGCCATCCATACAATTTCTCGCACACCAAAATTCGCATCGGCAATTAGTGGCCTCGCGAGCTCCAAGCGTTCTACAAGGGTTAAATCGTTATTTAAAGCAATGATATAACAGGCATAACAGCGTATAGAATCTGATTTATGCGTACTAAATAAGGAATACAGTTGCTCCGAATTGTTGTTTCTAATACCGTATGCCGATAAATAATTTCCTACCGCAGCTACGCACTTCATCACAGATGGTTTATCTATACCATCCAATACATTTATCAATTGCGGCACTTCTGCGCCTAATCCCAATTGTGGAAAAACATTATTAATCAACTGTTTGTGATCTATAGCTGACCATTCGATCAAATTGACTGTTTCAATCTCGCCTTGATTCAGCATTTGCAAAACCGCATCCGGAATCAAATTACCTTTGGTCGCTCCTTTGCGATTTAATAATTCAACTGTAGTCATTTTATTCTTTTAAATTAAGTGCGTTAGTAGCCCATTGATTCCACAAATATTGTGCTTTTCTCTGATAATATTCCGATTCCAAATCAAAGTCAATCGGCAAAATATGTTCTTCATCTTCCTTAAAATGATAAAACAACACATACATCTTACTGCGTTTCTTTTCTTGAGTTCCAAATCCAAAGAAACCCTTTTTAGTTTCCGTCCATTCAACCAAATTAAAACGGATGGTGACATTCTGTTCTAAGAAATAAAAATCCAACATCGAATCCCACGTTTGCGTATCGGGAGCTTCACGTTGTGTTTTTCCAATCAAATGCACGTGAATATTCTCTTCAATCCAAGCTTCTGCTTCGGGATCCTCCTGATCGACGAACAAGTCGATAATTTGCTTCAAATGCGCTTCGTGGTTTTTAGTTTTATCCGTAATCGCAAAATCAAAAACCTTTTCTTGTCGCTGTCTGTAAAAATCTTTAATCTTTTTAGACTTTACACTGCCCGATTCCAAATCAAATTCACTGGGCAGGTCTTTTAAAGCCGACTGAAATTGCTCGGTATCCCCATACTCCTCCTTCATTTTAAGAAAGTATTTCTGTGCGGTATCTAGTTCACCTAATTTGTAATAAGCCCACCCCAAATTATACCACCAATACAAAAAAGCTTTCTCTTCCTGCATTTTAGTGTAAATAGGCGTATCAAAAAATTCATTCGCCAAATCAATAGCTTTCTGATATTGCTTGTTTTCATATCTGATGAAAGTAATGAATTCCAATGCGATATCGATCATTTCACTTACTTTATCCTCATCTTCATCATCACTGGCTTCAAAACCGTTTTTAAGTTCATAATAGAAACTTTCAGCCCGATCAAAATCACCTTTACTTAAAAATGCCCTTAAGCGATTTAACTGCACGTTAAACCAATAGACGGAATAAGTCTCATAATAAGTTAGCAACTGTATTGAAAAAGCTTCCAACTGTTCGAAATCGTTGGCAAGTTTACAAACAGCAATTCCGCTGGCTAAGTTTTCCCAAAATGGAGCTAACTCATACCCCCTTTTATGTAGGGCAATAGCGAATTTTGCTTGATCCATATCCAACTCTTCGTCTACCTTTAATTCGATCAAGGTCTTAATGACTACTCCTAGATTATTGCACAATAGGGCAAATTCATGAGGACTATTATTACTAGAAGAGCCGATACCGTGAGTGAAATAATCATCATAGGCCACATAAGCTTTCCTTCCATAAAACTCGGAGAGCTCATAAAAATATATGGCTTTCTCATTTTCACCGTGTTCGGCTAAATCTGTAGCCTTTTCCAATAATGCTACATGTATGGCATAGCCATCTAAGCCATCTAATTCGATGGGATAATCAAAGTGATCTAAAGAAATCTTTAGTTTTTCACAAAGCACTATATAGGTACTGGCTAATGAATCCGAGATCTTTTGTATGATGTGATAATACTGTGTATAACCTTCATAGGCTTTTTTGCTGTTTTTTTCAATCAACAAATAATGACTCCCGTACATTCTCCAGGCTATTTGATTCGAAGGATTTTGATCGATCTCGTTTAGGATTAAAGGCAAAAACTTCTGCCCCCATTCCTTTACTGTAGCGACACCAAATTCTGTATAGAATTCCATTCCAATATTAAAAAACAATCGAAACAGATTCCAATGTTTGTGTAACAAACCACGATCAAATAATTCTTGTATTTCTTTTGCAAAAACGATGGTAGCCTCGCCAGGATAGTACGATTTATAAGCATCTAGCAGTAAAAAAGCCTCATCGAATCGGTGTTGCTTTAGCAAGAGCCTACCGCCGTGATAACTTTGATAAAAATGATTTGGCGTATGTTGATGCGACAGCAAATAATAATCTGCGGCGGTTTCTTCCTTGTCCAACTGTTCATAAATCGTTGCTAAACGATAATAGGTATCTCCAAATTCAGTATCTTGAAAGGAACGCTTGTTTTGAACTTGGGAGATCTCGATTAATTTGTCTTCTAAAGCTACAATTGCGCGGTCCTTCATTTCCAATTTCTCCGAGTATATCCAAGCCTTCCAATCGTATGCTTCTACTTTTTGTTCGCGATCTGTTGTACTGTCTAAAATTTGTTCGGTGGTATTCAACATCACCGAAACATCATTAAAATAGGGTCCATTAAATATTTTAACCTTCCAAAACAAAGCTTCTAACTGCTTTGCATCATTGGACAACACCTCTTCTATGGCAACGAGTATCTGTTCCGATAGGAGTTGATTTTGATTAAAAATCAATATCTTTTCCTCATCAGACACTTGTGTATCCTCTTCTAAAAATTGAAGCTGACTATATAAATCTTTAACCTCTGCTAGTTTGAGTTGTACCTCACTCATAATGGTTAATTCGTTTTTAAATGTTTATAAAAAACTACGTGAAAAAAAAATCAAGTATAAAGGTAATATATAAATTTTACATGATACTTTTTTAAAAAAAAACATAAAAAAAACAGGCATACTGCCTGTTTTTAATTTTTATTCTTCTGTTTTTAACACTGTTTCTCAGTAATTTTACTAAGGCACTACAGTAGTAAATAAGTAGGTCGCAAACAAAACCAACAACACAATTCCCTGCTGAATATTGGTTCGACCCGAGTTTAAGGATAAGTAAACCGTGAACAGTGACAATCCCAGTAATAAGGTTGATTTGGCATCAATACCTAAACCTACGGTCATCCCTGTAAAATATGATACTACAGCTACTGCAGGAATGGTCAATCCAATGGATGCCAAGGCAGATCCCAATGCTAAATTAAGACTGGTTTGCAAACGGTCTTTTCGTGCCGCTTTATATGCCGCTAGACCTTCTGGTAATAAAATCACTGTCGCAATAATAATCCCCACTAACGATTTTGGAGCCCCTATTTCTATAACAAATGCTTCAATGGTTGGCGATAAGGTTTTAGACAACAATACTACAGCCACTAAGGCGATTAAAAGCAATACCAAGGCTAAAACCGTAGTAATGGTATTAGGTGGTGCAACATGGAGCTCCGAAGAATCCGTTGTCGCAGCTGTTTCTTCAGGTAAAAAGTAATTTCGGTGTCTGATCGTTTGTACGGAAATAAAACCTCCATACAAGATCAGTGATATAATAGCGACAAAAATCAATTGGCTATTGGAATAACTATTCCCGGCTAATGTGGTGGTATAATTTGGTAAAACCAAGGTAAGAACAGCAATAGCAATCAAGGTGATTAAGGCCGTACTAACCCCTTGTTTAATAAAGTTCTGCTCGCGAAAGCGAACACCACCAACTAGTAAACACAGTCCAATAATTCCGGTAAGTATAATCATGATGGCAGCAAACACGGTATCTCTTGCTAGATAGGAAGGTTGATCGTTACCCTCTGAAAGCATAATCGACACGATTAGAGAAACCTCAATAACCGTAATCGCCAAGGCTAAAATAATAGTTCCGAAAGGTTCTCCCACCTTATGGGCAACTACCTCGGCATGGTGTACCGCTGCTAAAACAGCGCATATTAATACGGACCCTAAGGCGATCAAAAACAAGTTTGAATCTGGGAAAAATCCCTTAATACTAATTAAAAATAAGGCTAGGATGGGGAATAAAATCGACCAAATTGGTAAGTCAATTTTGAAATTCCTACATAAAAAGTTTTTTGTCTGCATATAAATGAGTTAGGTTAAAAGGATGATATGTTGTAAAAAAACAAAAATAACATTATTTACTAGAAAACCAGCATTTATATCCTATTCCATTTCAAATTTTAATATAAAACGACGTAAATTTAACTTTTTAAAGCATTATTCCTAATTTGAAGAATAAAATAAGCAAGCTATTTAATAAAAAAAATACATTTTAGGAATACTCTTTATAAACTCTTATAAAGACTGTAATTATTTTTCAATCAACGACTAATGATTCCGAAAACAAAATAGGTTTTCAAAATCGAATAGAATAGCCTACTTGACATAAACCCATGAGAAATTTGATTTTGACCTGTAATTACAAAATCAGTGCTTTTTATATCTGATAGAATTCGAGACTTCCCGATCGACAGTTACGACTTACTCACTAAAAAGAGGTATTGTAAATTACAAGTGCTCCCTATCAGCCAAGTTGTTTCTAGTTGTGTGGTTAAGTCGTTCATTAAAATTCCAGAGAATGCCTTATGGCTTTTGCACCACCTGCAGAATATCGGCGGCAATTTGGGTTTCATCAGCAAAAGGAATCTCCAAGTTTATATCTGGTTGGATCCCCTTTTGTTGCACCTCTCCACCCTCTGCATTTTGAACTCCAACTCCGGTAAAGAAGACATCGATACTGCCTAGCAAAACGAGTTTGGTTGTATATCCGACCGTACCTGAGGTGCCCTTACCTATCAAGGTAATTCTATCGCTCCCTTTAAACAACAAGCTTAATAATTCCGCTTGCCCTCTGGTTTTCTCGTCAATCAACACATACGTATTCCCGGTAAAAAACTTTTTCACCGCTGGGATTTCATTTTTTCGGACAACCTTATCGAATTTTCCCACATAAGAAGTGTTCGGCTCTATCATCTGGGCAAATGCTTTGGAACGAGGAACCAAAAATTCCGCCAATTTAAAACCCGATGGCACCTTATAATCGCGTAAATCCAAGATCAAATTACGCTTGGATGTAGCAACGGTCTGAAAGGTATTGACTTGATCAAAACCTAAGTCCTTGACGCGCAACCATATTGTTTTATCATCAATAATTTTCCAAGCCAATTGATTTTGTTCGGATTCGCTGTCCCAATAATAATCCGCTATAGCAAATCGTTTTTGTGTCAGGTCGACTATTACACCTTGTCGCATTAGCTGTAGATTTACCGTATCGCTTTCACCGTTTAGTAACGTTGCACCTAGCGAACTTTTTAAACTTGGTGTATTGGATGCTGAAATCCAAGTTTCCTTGTCTGTAACCCATTGATCAACCGTTGCTCCATCAATCTGAACAATCACATCACCGAGTTGCAAAGCGCCTAGTTTGGCTAAGGAATCATTTTCATACTTCACTACAGTCCAACGGTCTTGAATATTCTCGATTTTGAACGGTACTTTCTTTCTTCCAATTTTTTCAAAGATTAATTCCGACGCAACAAAGGCATTACTATTAGCGAGTTCTTTGTTCATTTTAACCAGAACCGCTTGAAATTCTAGTTCCGTGGATGCCGCTTGGACAAGCGGAATGGTTTCCACTAAAACACGATTCCAATCGGAAGACATTAAATGTTTGTACGGATAAAAATATTGTATAGCATTCCAATATCGCGCTAAAGCTAAAAGCCGCTGTTGCGAATTGGGCAAACCATCAGCCGTGATCTTTCGTTCGTTATTAAATAACGGTAGTTTGGTTTTTTGATGAAATTGAACATAGTAATTTTTACCGATGTTCCGGTTTTCTAAGATGTAGTTCAATTGACTTTTTACTTCTGCGCTAAGTGCAACATGATTGTTCCAATCCGTAGCTGCATTGCCCGAATAATCGCTCACTTTTACATTGGGACAACTCAGACAAGGCGCAGGTGTTTTAAGCTTGCTCAACCAATCCAAATATATTTCATTGGTCACTTTATCATTTGGGCTTTGTTCAATTTTATTTAGTTTTTGAATAAACTCTGAATCCCAATCCAACACACCACTAGCCACCATCGGATGGTTGTACTTTAAAAAACCCCACATATGAATTAGGGTGGCGGTATTTTCAGTATTATTTTGAGCCCAAGAAGCAGAACCAATAATGGTCAATAAAAAAATTATTCTTAATTTCATGTAGAAGTGGTTTATTGTTTTAACGCTTATTGGGTACTATTTTATTGCCATGGCAGTTGAATTTCGTGAGGCAAATGATTGCAGTATGTCCATATCGTTGGTTTAGCAATTAGGATTAGGGTAGAAGGTTGGGTTTATTCGCTTTGCAAAGCGCGTGACTTCCTAATTACAGTAATACTATTATTTATTTTTAAAATGTTTTTTAAAAATTTCTTGGGCTGTCTCGGCGCCAAAAATACCGTTTGACTATCCTGATAGTGAATGATCATTCCCTTGGAAGCTAAAGCCGGACGAATTCCTTGATTTGGCCGTTGTATTAGTTCGATAACTGTAATGGTATGGATATCAAGGTCCCCTCTTAAAAAAGCAGAGCGATAAAAGATCTGTTGATCAACAATTTGATAGGAAGTTGTACAGTAAATCCAAAATAGCAATAGAAAAGGAATGAAACAGATGGCGCTAAAAGGAATCAATTCTCTAAATTGAAAACTCAGTAACCATATGTAGATTAGCGGTAACAAAAGCGATACCGCGATAAAATACAAATACTTACCCTTTTTGGCGGGATATTTCCGGATTAAGGTGGTCGATTTCATCTGTTTATTTGCATATTTCGCAAACTGTGTTTATTATTAATCAAATATTAACAATAAAACACGAATAAAAAAACATAATAAAAATTTTAACATTTTTATTTTAAGAATTGCCGTTGTTTATCGGCTTCTATAATCCCCTTACCGGACTGTTGTTACAAGCACATTCGCTTGGGTAGAAGCAAGCGCAGAGGGATGCTAACAATCAAAATACCTTATAAAAACAAAGGACTCCGCATGGCGGAGTCCTTAAACAAAAATAAACTAACAACTCAATGAACAACAAATAATAAGCTTATTTGTACTTTCACTTTTATTTTAAAATCGGCTCGAGTTCGACTAGTATTCGAAACATCCTCTTTGCCGATATTTATAGCTCTTTATCAATTTATAACATCAATTCATACTCAAATTTAGGGTAACCTCTTTGCCCATTTTCATTTAACATTGATAACATTCTAATTTTGTAATAATTCCCCTTCCCATCTTTTAAGACAAAGAATCGGTCTTTAAAGGCTTGCCCCGTAAATACATCTCTCCAATCGGCTCCAATAATTCTTTGATCATTCGAGAATTTACTTGGATCAACTTGAGCATTTTTATAAGTATAGTTTAATTTTTCAACTAGCTCTTTTTCATTAGCTGCTGAAACGATAACTGGATAAACCTTTACCTGTCCAAGTGTATTATTGCTGACAAAGTCAGAATATCCATAGGAACCACTACCAGCAATGATGTTGGTAAATACCGTAAAATTCAAATCCCAATTTTCTTTAGTTGGTTCTACCGATACTTCAGAATTTGTTTTTAAAGAATAAAAACTAAA
Source organism: Flavobacterium sp. HSC-61S13 (assembly GCF_024171535.1). GTDB lineage: Bacteria > Bacteroidota > Bacteroidia > Flavobacteriales > Flavobacteriaceae > Flavobacterium. The sequence continues at coordinate 39,992 of NZ_JALJZV010000002.1, forward strand.
ATTATATGCTTGATTCTTGGCAATCAGAATTTCTTTATGGGTGGTATCATCTAAATTGGCGTATTGCAATAAATAACCCTTATCACGTTTTAAAATTCTTATTTTTTTCCACCCTCTATGATCTCCTGCTACGTCTGCACCAGAGGGGTTTACTAGTTTTCCGGGTTCAAACCCCAAATTAACCAAATAAACTGCGTTATCAGCATCATTCTCTTTAATCTCTGCTATGGCCGTTTTTGTAATATCACCGGTAGGTGAATCGACATAATTTTCATTGGTAGGATCAAAAGTTCCCACAGCTACTTGAGTAAAGAAACCACTAACTTGACTTTGGCTAACCTGATCAATATCATTGGTATTCAATTTCTTGGCTGCCATATAGATCGAACCATTTAACTTCACCCGATCGGCTCCGCTGGCGAAGGCTAAATCCCAAGAACTCCTAGCAACTTTTTTCTCGTTGCCGCTACTCAACTCAACATAAACTTGAAAGGGCTGACTAGCACCACCTACTTCCGGAGCCATTACCCCTCCTAAAGAAGCTGCAAATGAAATCATCGTACGCGAATTTCCTTGAATAAAAGAAACTTCGGGATATTCAATCTTTACAATTTCAAATTGTATGGTTTTATCTTCCCGATCAAAGGGATAAATCAGATTTTTAAAAACAAATTCCGTACCCTGAGAACCCGCCTTAATGGGTAATTGAAATTCATTAGTATTATTTATTACAGGTAAAGTACTATAATCAATACCGTATGCTGCATTTTCATCACTTACTTTAATAGTAACCACTCCATCAAATTCTGCTTTCTTTGAAAAAACCAATCCAATTTCACGTTGATCGCTAATATTGGAATAGCTCGTAAATGGATCGGAAAATGCCACGACAAAAATTCGCTTTTGTCCCTCATGATCTTTTTCACAGCTAGATAAACCAATCGCCAATATCATTAATAAAACGGCTATTTTATAAAACTTAATCATCTTATTTAAAATTTAAAAAGTATTGAATTTTCACAAATACACTGGTTCCATAAGCTAACAACTGAGTTGGTGCAGCTGCTGAATGCGCTTCTCCAGAACTAATTGTTGTTTTAGTTTCCTTCACATTTAATAGGTTACGCACACCAATGGTAGCCGTAAACTTTTTATCCAAGAAAGGTTGACGTACAGTAAAATCTAACAAAGAATATGGACTTTGTTTCCCCTTAACATACACTAACGGCTTAGAAGGATCTACGGGAATTGAAGAGCTCGCAGTGGTAAATTTATACTCTGGTCCATTATATTTGAAGAACACAGAAAAACTCGTATTGGTTTGTGGAAGCAAATAGCTTAGATTGGCATTTAGTTGTCCAGAAAACAACATTTTATCCGTAGCACCTTTTGGAGCTTTATGCATTTCTTTAATCATACCTGCATATGTAAAACCAAGCCCAGCTGTTAAATTACCTACACGCATATTATTATTATAGGTAAAACTATAATTCTGATATTTTTCTAAATTTTCATACTTATAGTCTTTAGGAGATTCATCCATTTGTATCAAATCAATCAAATCATTAACTACAAGTGCACGAATGGATAAATTATTTTCCATTTCAAAAGACTCTTCGATTATAAAATTCTTTTTTAAATTCAAAGAGGTATTCCAAGCTTTCTCGGGATTCAAATCTGCATTTCCTTGAATATTATGGTTTACATCAACCATATAGGTGTATAATTCTTCAAAGTTAGGTAACCTAGGAGACATGCCTAAATGTCCACGCAATTCATAACCTTGGTTAAATAGATATTTAGCCGTCAAACTCGCTGCATGTTGAGTAGGTAGCAGGTTCGAAGTCATAGCACGATATCCTGGACGTAGCGAAAAGCGATTAGTTAGATTGATCTCTGATGAAGCAAAGAAATCATAACTCCCTAAGGTTTTACTTACATCTTTTTTTTCTGTAGACAAAGAACCGAGAGAGGACGAAAAACCTTCATGTTGAGATACTTCATAACCCGCCTGAAAATCAATTTTGTCGTTGTTAATAAAATTACTAAACAATCCCTTAGAATAATAACCATTTCTGCTCTCTGTCACAAATTCCCTTTCGCTATACTTCTCATCATATAATATTTTGTATCTATAAGCGTCAACAGTTGTCTCTTGTTTTTGATAAGATAAGGAAACATCAAAATTAAAAGCATCTCGAACCCTACCAGAAGCATTTAATAAATGGAAAAATCGTCTAGGATTGTGAATAGCGTCATCTGAATAAGGATCTGCCGTACCTGTAGCCGAATTTGGGTTAGGATGTACAATGGAATTGAAATCCTTCATCGTTTCATCAAAAAACTCAAACTTATAGTAAACCCTATAATGGTCGTTATAATAGTTTAACAACCCTTTGACATTGTGTTGGTTTTTTGGCAACCAACTATAACCTCTTTTATTATCATTTAAAGCGTGATATTCCCCCTGACGGTCGTCCCAAAACCCCTTAAAATCATTGTGTGTATAACTAACACTGGCGAATAAGTTATCCGAAAATTTACGACCTACTTTAATAGATTGTATATGACGTCCTTTATCTTTTAAGTTGTACTCATTACCTATGCTCTCTTCTTGAATACTTGGGGTAATCTCCCATTTGTATTGAGAACTCTTTTTGGTGATGATATTGATAATTCCCGTAACGGCATTGGCACCGTAATCAACCCCCATAGCACCTTCTACAATTTCAATTTGAGCGATATCGTCCAAATTGATCTGCGTCAAATCAGAGCCCGTTCCAAATCCTTCCTCGTTGATTAAAGGAATGTTATCGACTAAGATTTTAAAGTATTGAGAATCCAAACCAAAAAGCTTAACTCCAGACTTTCCTGTAGATGCGTTGGGAATAATATTGATGTTTAAAGTTTGATTTAAGACATCAGCCAGGTTATTTCCACCCTGTCTATCAATCATCTCTCTGCTGATCACAGTAACGTTATAGATCGACTTATTAACCGATTGAGGACTAAACTGTCCAGAAATAACAATCTCCCCCAAAGGGTTATTTATAGTAGAAATACTGTCTTTTTGTTGTGCATGAACCTGTAATCCCAGTACAGTCAAAAATCCAGTGGCAATTATATTTTTAATAAACATAGTTCTTCTTAAAGTTTATTCTAAAGACAGTATTTCGGTCTTCTTATTTAGACTTATTCTTAATTGCAAATATATGTATTAATTTTATTTATACTAGTTTTAAATAGTTATTTTCTCGATAATTTTTAACCGACTTATCAACACTAAAAAAAGCGGTAGCTTGCGCACCGCTTTTAACAAATATAAATGATTTGCTCTATTTTTTAGGCAAGAAAACCTCTGCCATCATACAGCGCGCACTACCTCCACCACAGGCTTCGATCGTATCTAAACTGCTGTGAATGATTTTACAATGCTTTTCGATCGCTTTAATTTGTTGCGCCGTTAAAGATTGGTAAGCCGAAGTACTCATCACTAAGAAACGCTCGTCATTGGCCCCTCTTACCTGCAACATATTTCCAGCGAAGGAGTTTACCTGTTCTTCCGTAATGGTGATGATTTCTTTACCGGATTCTTTCAAGTGTTTTAAAACGATTTTACGTTCTTGCTTGTCGTCAATACAATCCGAACAAATAACCGCAAAAGTTTCCGCCAAACACATCATCACATTGGTGTGATAAATTAATTTACGCTCCCCGTTAACGGTTTGGTAAGCTTCGAAAATTACGGGATCCATTTCAAAATCTTCGCAAAATTCAATCACCAATTCTTCATCAGCTCTAGGCGATAAAGCACAGTACACTTTTTCATTTTCGCGATCGATCAATAAACTTCCCGTTCCCTCCAAAAAGATACCATCTTCTTCTGCAGATGTATAATCCATGATGTCTTTAGTAGGATATCCCTTCTCTTCTAAAATATCTAATATGTCTTCTCTGCGCTCTAATCTGCGATTTTCAGCAAACATCGGATATAAAACAACGTCCCCACTATCGTGGAAAGAAATCCAGTTGTTTGGGAAAACGCTATCCGGTGTATCTGGGCTTAAAGTATCGTTTACCACGATGACTTCTACTCCAACAGCTTGCAATTTCGCAACAAAGGCATCAAATTCCGCCTGAGCTTTCGCATTTACCGTCGCCGGAGTGGTGTGATCTAAAACTTTTTGATAATAATTATTTACAGCTGTTTGCTCATTCATACGAAAAGCTACTGGGCGTATCATCAATATGGTATTGGTCGTTTGGCTCATGTTATTATCTATAAATATCTTTTAAACTTAATCTCTAATCAACGGCAAAGTGGAACAACGTAACAATCCTTCCTGCTTAGCAATTTCCGCATATGGAATCTCCTCTACGGTAAATCCTTTACTGCGCAACCAATTGTTTAAACGCGTAAAGTTGCGCTCTGAAACCACCACCTCCGGCGATATTGAAAACACATTGGAATTCATGTTATACATCTCCTCTCTATCGATATGAAACAGGTTTTCCTTTCCAAACAAATTGACTAAAAACATATAATCTGCTTCTTCTCTAAATCCACTTTTATAGATGATTCCCTTGTCTTTTCCAACCGGTTGAAAGCAACAATCCAAATGCAAAGCATTGTCTCTCGCCTCTATTTTCGACTTTACTAAGTCAAATTCTTTGACAATTTTATTGGGAAATAAATCTCTAATAAATTGTACGCCTTCCATATTCGTTCTCGCAGTGATGTAGTCTTTATAGTCACTACCCTTATAAGTACCTACAAATATATAATCATTCCAAGGCATCACATCGCCACCTTCCATATGAAATGCTTCGGGTGCTGATATAACGTTTCGGGGATCTATTTGATCAATAACATATTGAATAGCTTCTAATTCGCGAGCGCGATCAGGTAGTATATTCGCCTTGATGAATTTATCTTCAATAACAAATCCGATATCTCTAGCGAAAATTTGGTTGTAATCCGTAATTAATTCCGGTCTGAAAACCTCTACTTCGTATTTTTCAAAAACTTTAGCAAAAGCTTCCATCTCGACAATCATGTCTTTTTCTACAGGATAAGTTCCTGCAATGATATGCTCTAATGATTTTGGATCATAGGCTTCATCTACTGAGGGTGTGGGTCCATTGCTCGTTGCAATTCCAAGGACCACTGTCCGCAGTCTGGATGTTTCGTTTTGTACGTTTAGTTTCAGCATAACATTTTGTTTTAGCAAAGATAAGAAAAGTAAATCGAACTCGGGAATCGGTAAACATTAAACCGTAATTAGTTACGAGTAATCAGATTGGAATTTTGAAAACTTGTAAAATTCATAAAAAAACGAAGGCATAAACTCGCTTTCGTATCAGTAAATCATAAAAAAAGCCATCCGATGGATGGCTTTTTTTTATAGTAATAGTATCGATTAACGATCATCCATTTTTTTATAAGAACGCAAAGTTTCTCCTACATATACCTGACGCGGTCTTGCAATAGGCTCTTTGTTTACTCTCATTTCTTTCCACTGCGCTATCCAACCTGGTAAACGACCGATAGCAAACATCACTGTAAACATCTCCGTTGGAATTCCCAAGGCTCTATAAATAATACCGGAATAGAAATCAACATTTGGATATAAACTTCTCGATTTGAAATATTCATCTTCCAAAGCTCTCTCCTCTAATTTTTTAGCAATCGCAAGAATCGGGTCATCAACACCTAATTTTGCCAATACTTCGTCTGCGGCTTTTTTAATAATTCTAGCACGTGGATCGAAGTTTTTATAAACTCTATGTCCGAATCCCATCAAACGGAAAGGATCGTTTTTGTCTTTTGCTTTGTCCAAATACTTTTCAGCATCTCCACCATCATTTTGGATTTCCTCCAACATTTCCAATACAGCTTGATTAGCTCCACCGTGAAGTGGCCCCCATAGCGCAGAAACACCCGCTGAAATAGAAGCAAATAATCCCGCATGTGATGATCCAACCATTCTTACCGTAGAAGTCGAACAGTTTTGTTCGTGTTCTGCATGAAGAATAAACAATTTATCAATCGCGTTTTTTATAACCGGATCAATTTCATAAGGCTCTGTTGGTAATTCAAACATCAAACGCATGAAGTTATCCACATAACCCTTAGTATTGTCGTAATAGTTTAAAGGATATCCTTTGGTTTTTCTATATGTCCAAGTAGCAATAACTAGGAATTTACCCATAGTTTTACATACTGCATCGTACATATCTTTTTCACTTTCTACATTGACTACTTTTGGATTAAAAGCAGTTAATGCACTAGTCAATGAAGACAATACTCCCATCGGGTGAGCATGTTTTGGAAATCCATCAAGGATCCCTTTCATCTCTTCATTTACTAAAGTGTATTTTCTAATATCTGTTTCAAAATCCTTGAGTTGTTTTGCTGTAGGTAATTCTCCAAAAATCACCAAATAAGATACCTCTAGAAAATTAGAATTGGCTGACAAATCTTCTATTGAATATCCTCTATATCTTAAAATTCCTTCTTCTCCATCTAAATAAGTAATCTCACTTTTGCAAGATCCTGAGTTTTTGAATCCCGGATCTAATGTAATCGCTCCTGTAAGAGCACGAAGTTTCTCAACATCAATGGCTACCTCATTTTCAGATCCGACGAAAATGGGGAACTCATATCTCTTGCCATCAAGCTCTAATATTGCAGTTTTTGACATATTATTATTGTTTTTTATTTTTTATTTTGCTGATTGCGAATTTAATAAATTAGGTGTAATTTATAAAAGGAAAGATAACAAATAATCTTATTTATTACAAGTTAATTAATTATTATCTTTTTAATTTCTCAACAATTTTAAGCACTTTCTAATTTTATCACGCCAAGTAACATATAAGCAATAATAAAACTTTTTTTTTAACATATGTGTTTTTTAGGTGCATAAATTTTGAGTTTTTGCCAATTATTACCACCCAAGTTTGAAACTTAATGAATCTAAAAAACCCGATAATCATTTTATCGGGCCTCTTAGTTACTCTTTGAATTATATATTATCTTATTTTAAATGCTTTTTCCTGCGGATAATAGGCTACTTCAGCCAGTTCTTCCTCAATTCTCAATAATTGGTTGTATTTAGACATACGATCAGAACGCGAAGCCGATCCCGTTTTAATTTGACCACAGTTTAAAGCTACCGCTAAATCAGCAATCGTATTATCTTCAGTTTCTCCAGAACGATGTGACATTACCGAAGTATATCCAGCATTATGCGCCATGTTTACAGCTGCTATAGTTTCCGTTAACGTTCCAATTTGGTTTACCTTAACCAAAATAGAATTCGCGATGTTTTCATCAATTCCCCTTTTTAATCTACGAACGTTAGTAACAAATAAATCATCTCCGACCAATTGTACTTTATGTCCTATTTTATCCGTCAGATATTTCCATCCTGCCCAATCATCTTCCTGCATACCGTCTTCGATAGATATGATTGGATACTGTTCAGTCAAAAGCGCTAAATAATCAGCTTGTTCTTCCGATGTACGAATTTTCCCTTGAGCCCCTTCGAACTTGGTATAATCATATTTACCATTTACATAAAACTCCGATGCCGCACAATCCAAGGCAATCTTGATATCACCACCGAAAGTATAACCTGCCGCTTCCGTAGCTTGTTTAATACAATCCAAAGCATCTTCTGTGCCTTCTAAAGTCGGTGCAAATCCACCTTCATCTCCAACAGCTGTGCTCAGGTTTCGATCTTTTAAAACCATTTTTAAATGATGAAAAATCTCTGTTCCCATCTGCATAGCCTGAGAAAAATTGGCTGCTTTAACCGGTATAATCATAAACTCCTGAAAAGCGATAGGCGCATCCGAATGAGAACCACCGTTGATGATATTCATCATCGGAACAGGAAGTGTATTTGCAGAAACACCACCCACATAACGATACAAAGGCAATCCCAATTCATTAGCTGCCGCTTTAGCAACCGCTAATGAAACACCTAAAATAGCATTTGCTCCTAAATTAGCTTTGTTTGGAGTACCATCTAAATCAATTAACAATTGATCAATAGCATTTTGTTCAAAAACATTCATCCCAACAAGGTTTGCTGCGATATACTCGTTAACATTCCCTACGGCATTCAATACTCCTTTACCCATAAAGGCTTTCCCACCATCGCGCAATTCAACGGCTTCATGTTCTCCAGTAGACGCTCCTGAAGGAACCGCTGCTCTACCTAAAACACCATTTTCTGTGACTACATCTACTTCTACTGTTGGATTTCCTCGGGAATCTAAAATTTGACGTGCATGAATTTTTACTATTGTACTCATGATTAATTTTGTGTGTGTGTTGTATAGTTAGACTTAAAAAGCATATTTCTACAAATTTACGAAATATTTACAATTTTAAAATCATATTCACATCAAAAAAAGACTATTTGCAGTGATTGGTAAACAGTAGACCGCGAACTGTTTCAATAAAAAAGGCCCCCTAAAAAAGGGAGCCCTATTTATTTATAAAAAACGCTATACAATTTAAGATTTAGCGTCTTTTTTATTTTTCATATTAGTGACAAATTGATCAAATAAATAATGCGAATCATGAGGACCTGGACTGGCTTCTGGATGATACTGTACCGAGAAAACATCTTTATCTTTTACTCGTATCCCAGCAACAGTCTGGTCATTCAAATGTAAATGTGTAATCTCTAGCGTTGCATGATTTTCAACCTCTTCTTTATTTACTGCAAAACCATGGTTTTGAGAAGTAATCTCCCCTCTATTGGTCAATACATTCATAACTGGATGATTGATCCCACGGTGACCATTAAACATTTTATAGGTAGAAACTCCCTGTGACAATGCAATCAATTGATGACCCAAACAAATACCAAAAACAGGAATACCCGAATCAATAGTTTGTGCTACCACTTTTTTAACTTCATGCAAAGGCTCTGGATCACCAGGTCCATTAGACAGAAAGTATCCATCTGGATTAAAAAGTGCCAGATCTTCAAATGGAGTATTGTATGGATATACTTTGATATAACAATCTCTTTCAGCCAGACATCTAAGAATATTGGTTTTGATCCCTAAATCCAAAGCAGACACTTTATAGGTAGCGTCAGGATTTCCGAAGAAATAAGGTTCTTTAGTAGACACTTTCGAAGCTAACTCCAGTCCATTCATAGATGGCACTGTTTTAAGAAGTTCTTTCAATTCCTCCACAGTTTTACCATCCGTTGAAATAACTGCATTCATTGCCCCATTATCACGAATATAACTAGCCAATGCACGTGTATCAACATCGGAGATCGCTACTAATTTATTTTCGGTAAGATACTCCAGTAAGGTAGCATTAGAGTTTGGTCTGGAATTGGTAAAACTAAAGTTTTTACAAACCAAACCTGAAATTTTGATACCATCAGAATCAACTTCATTTGGATTGACACCGTAATTCCCGATATGAGCATTGGTCGATAACATGATTTGTCCGAAGTAAGAAGGATCGGTAAAGATTTCTTGATACCCAGTCATTCCCGTATTAAAGCAGATTTCACCAAAAGTAGTTCCCTCAATACCGATTGATTTACCATAAAAAACTGTTCCATCATTTAAGAGTAGAACAGCGCTATTTCTTTTATTATATTCCATTGTGATGTGTTGTATAGTTGGCAAATGTAAAATAAATAAATTAAAAAATAGGTCTAAAAAAAAGGACAAACTCGAAAGTGTGTCCTTTTAAAAGAATATTATATAACTACAATTTTATAATTGTAAGTATTATTCATTAGTTTCAGTAGAAGTTTCTGTAGCTTCTGCTTCTGGAGTTGTAACGTCAGCTACTTTTTTAGCTCTACCTCTACGAGTAGTTGCTTTTTTAGCTTCTCTTTTTCCTCCGTTATAGATTTCATTGAAATCTACTAGTTCGATCATAGCCATATCAGCGTTATCTCCAAGACGGTTACCCAACTTGATAATACGAGTATATCCACCTGGACGATCTCCAACTTTTTGAGCAACTTCTCTGAAAAGTTCAGTTACTGCATCTTTATCTCTTAGGTAAGAAAAAACTACACGACGATTATGAGTATCATCAGTTTTTGATTTAGTTACCAAAGGCTCGATAAATTGTTTAAGCGCTTTTGCTTTAGCTACGGTAGTATTAATGCGTTTGTGCTCTATCAATGAACAAGCCATATTCGCCAACATAGATTTTCTATGTGCGGTTTTTCTGCTTAAGTGATTTATTTTTTTTCCGTGTCTCATTGCTTTCTAGAATTTAGACTAAAAGTCTAGTTTATTCTTTATCTAATTTATATTTGGAAAGATCCATACCGAAGTTCAATCCTTTAACAGCTACGAGCTCTTCCAATTCTGTAAGAGATTTCTTACCAAAGTTTCTGAACTTCATTAAGTCGTTTTTGTTATAAGAAACCAAATCTCCTAATGTATCCACTTCAGCCGCTTTTAAACAATTTAATGCTCTAACTGAAAGATCTAAATCTACCAATTTTGTTTTAAGAAGCTGTCTCATATGTAATGATTCCTCATCATATGATTCAGTTTGAGCAATTTCATCGGCCTCTAAAGTGATTCTTTCATCAGAGAACAGCATAAAGTGATGAATCAGTGTTTTTGCTGCTTCTGTTAATGCGTCTTTAGGATGAATGGAACCATCAGTGATGATATCAAAAACCAATTTTTCATAATCGGTTTTTTGTTCAACACGATAGTTTTCAATCGTATACTTAACATTCTTAATTGGAGTATAAATAGAATCAGTAAAGATCGTACCTATTGGTGCATTTGGTTTTCTGTTTTCTTCTGCAGGAACATAACCTCTTCCTTTTTCAATAGTCAATTCCATGTTAATGGTAATTTTACTATCTACATTACAGATAATTAAATCCGGGTTAAGAACTTGGAAACCTGAGATGTATTTTTGGAAATCACCTGCGGTTAATTGTTCTTTACCTGAAAAGTTAATGGTAACGGCTTCGTTATCGATATCCTCAATTTGACGTTTGAAACGTACTTGTTTAAGGTTAAGAATAATTTCAGTAACGTCTTCAACTACACCTGGAATGCTAGAAAACTCATGATCAACACCTTCAATACGAACTGATGTAATTGCATATCCTTCAAGGGATGAAAGAAGAACTCTTCTTAGTGCATTACCAACTGTCAATCCGTATCCCGGTTCCAAAGGTCTGAATTCAAACTTACCTTTAAAATCGGTCGAATCAATCATGATAACTTTATCGGGCTTCTGAAAATTAAATATTGCCATATTTGTTTCGACTGAATGTCAATTATTATTTGTTGTACAACTCTACGATTAACTGTTCTTTGATGTTTTCAGGAATCTGAAGTCTTTGAGGAACAGATACAAATGTTCCTTCTTTTGTTTCATTATTCCAAGTAATCCATTCATAAACAGCGCTAGAATTAGATAACGAACGTTCTATAGCATCTAGAGATTTTGATTTTTCACGAACTGCAACTTTATCACCTGGTTTTAATTGGTAAGAAGGAATGTTTACCAATTCACCGTTTACAGTGATATGTCTGTGTGAAACGATTTGACGTGAAGCTCTTCTAGAAGGAGCGATACCCATTCTGAAGACTACGTTGTCTAATCTTGATTCACATAATTGAATTAATACCTCACCAGTTACTCCACGAGCAGCAGAAGCCTTTTGGAAAAGCCCTCTGAATTGTTTCTCTAGAATACCGTAAGTGTATTTAGCTTTTTGTTTCTCCATCAACTGGATAGCATATTCAGATTTCTTACCTCTTTTTTTTGCTAAACCATGTTGCCCAGGAGGGTAATTTCTTTTTTCAAAAGATTTGTCATCTCCGAATATTGCTTCGCCAAATTTACGAGCAATCTTTGTTTTTGGACCAGTATATCTTGCCATTTCAAAAAATTAAAAAAAGGTAGGGATTATGAATTCAGGTCTCATCCTCCGATAATCTATTCCTACCTTTGGGTTATACTATAAAATTAAACTCTTCTTCTCTTAGGAGGACGACATCCATTATGAGGAATTGGAGTAATATCGATTATCTCGGTTACTTCGATTCCATTATTATGAAGTGATCTGATAGCAGATTCTCTACCATTTCCAGGACCTTTAACGTAAACTTTTACCTTTTTTAATCCAGCCTCTAAAGCAACTTTACCACAATCTTCAGCAGCCATTTGGGCAGCGTACGGAGTATTCTTTTTAGAACCTCTGAAACCCATTTTACCTGCAGACGACCATGAAATAACTTCACCTTTCTTGTTAGTTAACGAGATGATGATGTTATTAAAAGTTGCATTAATATGAGCTTCACCTGTTGATTCAACAAGCACTTTACGTTTTTTTGTATTCGCTTTAGCCATATTATTTATTATTTAGTTGCTTTTTTCTTGTTGGCAACAGTTTTTCTTTTACCTTTTCTTGTTCTAGAGTTGTTCTTAGTTCTTTGACCTCTTAAAGGAAGTCCAGTTCTATGACGAATTCCTCTGTAGCATCCGATATCCATTAAACGTTTGATGTTTAATGAAACTTCTGAACGAAGTTCACCTTCAATTTTGAAGTAAGATACTGCTTCACGGATTGCTCCGATCTCATCATCATTCCAATCTTGAACTTTTTTATCTTCGCTAACTTGAGCTTTCTCTAAGATTTCTTTAGCTCTGCTGCTTCCAATTCCGAAGATGTAGGTCAAAGCTATAATTCCTCTTTTGTGTTTAGGTATGTCTACCCCTGCGATTCTTGCCATAACTATCCTTGTCTTTGTTTAAATCTAGGATTCTTTTTATTAATCACGTAAAGTACTCCTTTTCTACGCACTATAATGCACTCGGCACTTCTTTTTTTGACTGATGTTCTTACTTTCATTTTTAATAGCCTTTAATATCTATAAGTAATTCTTGCTTTAGTCAAGTCGTAAGGACTCATTTCTAATTTTACCCTGTCACCAGGAAGTAATTTGATATAATGCATACGCATTTTACCGGAGATATGAGCAATTACAATATGTCCATTTTCTAACTCCACGCGGAACATTGCATTTGACAATGCTTCAATGATTGCTCCGTCTTGTTCTATTGCTGATTGTTTTGCCATAAAAAAATTAAGCGGTTGCTTTTCTATTTTTACCACTTGTCATCAACCCGTCATACTGCTTATTTAAAAGGTATGCATTAACTTGTTGAATCGTATCAATAGCAACACTTACTAAAATTAATAGCGATGTTCCGCCATAGAACATTGCCCATCCTTGTTGAACTCCTAATAAACTCACGACGATTGAAGGGAACACAGCAATCAATGCAAGAAATAGAGAACCCGGAAAAGTAATCAATGACATAATTTTGTCTAAGAAGTCTGCAGTCTCTCCACCTGGGCGAATACCCGGTATAAAACCACCACTTCTCTTCAAATCATCAGCCATTTTATTAGTAGGTACTGTAATTGCGGTGTAAAAGTAAGTAAAAATAATGATTAATAGTGCAAAAAGTAAATTATACTGCCATCCGAATACATTATGAAATGTAGAACTGATGGATTGTGCAGTATCTGATGTTGATAAACCGGCTACTGCAGCTGGAATAAACATGATTGCTTGTGCAAAAATAATCGGCATAACACCAGAAGCGTTAAGTTTAAGTGGAATCCACTGACGGTTTCCTCCTAACATCGTTTGATCGTAATCGCCTGATGTGCTTCTTCTAGCATATTGAACTGGAATTCTTCTAACTGCGAGAGTTAGTAAAATACAAGCAATAATAATTAATAACCAAATAATTACTTCAATAACTAACACCATTGGACCCCCGTTGTTATCGGTGATTCTCGATTGGAATTCTTGAATGAAAGACATTGGTAGTCTTGCAATAATTCCGACCATAATCAACAAAGAGATTCCATTTCCGATACCTTTATCTGTAATTTTCTCTCCTAACCACATTGCAAAGACAGTCCCGGTAACCAATATAATTACAGAAGAAAACAAGAATGAGAAAGAATTGAAACCTAGTAAAAAGGCATCTGGTGGTAATTGTAAATACAAGTTATAGATATAACTAGGCCCTTGCAACAAGGTAATACCGATGGTTAACCATCGGGTGATCTGGTTCATCTTTTTTCTACCACTTTCCCCATCACTTTGCAATTTCTGCAAATAAGGTACTGCGATTCCCATCAACTGAACGACGATGGAAGCAGAAATATAAGGCATAATACCTAATGCAAATACAGATGCTTGCGAGAATGCACCACCTGTAAAAACATTGATCAACCAACCGATTCCTTGGTCAGTCTGCGCCGACAAAGCTTGTAATTTCGTTGCATCAATACCCGGAAGTGTTATTTGTGTACCGAAACGATACACAACTAACAATCCTAGAGTTACTAAAATTTTATTTTTTAGCTCTTCAATTTTCCAAATACTGGCTAATGTTTCTATAAACTTCTTCATCCTGTTTATTAAGATTTTATAAAGTTACAACTTCACCGCCAGCAGCTTCGATAGCTTCTTTAGCTGATGCTGAAAATTTATGGGCAGATACTTTCAATTTAACTTTAAGTTCTCCACCACCTAAAATCTTTACTAAACCATTTTTAGAAGTCAATCCTAGATCCACTAAAAGTGAGAAGTCTACTGTATCTGTAACGCTTCCATTATCAACTAAGATTTGCAATCTATCTAAATTGATAGCTTGGTACTCTACTCTATTGATGTTTTTGAAACCGTATTTAGGTACACGTCTTTGAAGTGGCATTTGCCCTCCTTCAAAACCGATTTTCTTAGAATAACCAGAACGCGATTTAGCTCCCTTGTGTCCTCTTGTAGAAGTTCCTCCTTTTCCTGAACCTTCCCCACGACCAACTCGTTTGTTTTGATTGTGGGTTGAACCGTTCGCTGGTTGTAAATTACTTAAATTCATACTTTACAAAATTATTTAATTTCCTCTACAGAAACTAAGTGTTGAACTTTATTTACCATTCCTAAGATCGCACCTGTAGCTTCATGTTCCACTACTTGGTTTAACTTACGAAGTCCTAAAGCCTCCAATGTTCTCTTCTGTGACAAAGGACAATTGATTTGGCTTCTTACTTGTTTTACTTTAATTTTTGACATATCTCTCAAAATTAACCTTTAAATACTTTGTCCAATGAAATCCCTCTTTGTTTTGCAACCGTAGAAGCACTTCTTAGACGTAATAAAGCGTCAAAAGTTGCTTTTACCACATTGTGTGGATTAGAAGAACCTTGTGATTTCGACAAAACGTCTCCAATTCCTACTGACTCAACAACGGCTCTAACAGATCCACCTGCAATAACTCCTGTACCTTTAGATGCTGGAATTAAAAATACACGTGCTCCACTAAATTTCCCTTTTTGTTCGTGAGGAATAGTTTGACCGTTTAGAGGAATTCTCACCAAGTTTTTCTTAGCATCTTCTACCGCTTTCGCGATTGCTTCAGAAACGTCTTTAGATTTACCTAAACCATGACCCACTACACCGTTTTCGTCACCTACAACAACTACAGCTGAAAAACCGAAAGCTCTTCCTCCTTTAGTTACTTTAGTAACACGGTTTACACTAACCAAACGATCTTTTAAATCAAGACCACTTGGTTTTACAAATTCTACGTTTTTATAATTTTGATACATAACTAATTAGAATTTTAAGCCAGCTTCTCTAGCGCCTTCAGCCAATGATTTCACACGTCCGTGGTATAAATAACCATTTCTATCAAAAGAAATAACATCTACACCTGCTTTAGAAGCCTTCTCTGCGATAAGTTTACCTACAGATGCAGCAGTTTCAATATTGGTGCCTCTTGTTATCCCGGCTTCTCTTGAAGAAGCTGAAGCTAGAGTCACTCCGTTTACGTCATCTATTACTTGCGCATAGATTTCTTTATTACTTCTGAATACAGAAAGTCTTGGTTTAGCAGCAGTACCGCTTACAATCTTTCTGATTCTGAATTTAATTCTTTGTCTTCTTTCAGATTTTGTTAATGACATAGTCTTAATTTTTAAGCTGATTTACCTGCTTTTCTTCTTAGTTCTTCTCCGACAAATTTCACACCTTTTCCTTTGTAAGGTTCTGGTTTACGGAAAGAACGAATCTTTGCAGCAACTTGTCCTACAAGTTGTTTGTCAGAAGAAGTTAATTTAATAATAGGGTTTTTACCTTTTTCTGAAATGGTTTCAACAGTTACTTCTGCAGCAACTTCCAAAAGGATGTTGTGAGAAAAACCTAATGCTAAATCCAGTTTCTGACCTTGATTAGATGCACGGTAACCTACCCCTACTAATTCAAGTGATTTTGTAAAACCTTCTGATACACCAACAATCATGTTGTTGATTAAACTTCTATATAAACCGTGTTTAGATCTTAGATCTTTAGCGTCTGAATCACGCGTAACGATTACTTGTCCGTCTTCTACTTTAACTGAAATATCTACTATTTTCTGAGAAAGTTCGCCTAATTTTCCTTTTACAACAACCACGTCTTCGTTAACCGTTACAGTTACACCAGCTGGGATTGTTATTGGATTTTTACCTATTCTTGACATTTCTAAGTCTTTTATATTAGTATACGTAACAAACTACTTCACCACCTACATTCAATTGCTTGGCTTGTTTTCCAGTCATCAAACCTTTTGATGTAGAAACAATTGCAATTCCCAAACCATTTAAGATTCTAGGAAGATCTGCTGATGAGGCATATTTACGCAAACCTGGTTTACTAATTCTTTGGATATCTCTGATAACAGACTCTTTCGTGTCTTTATCGTATTTTAAAGCTATTTTGATGGTTCCTTGTACAGAACTGTCATCGAATTTATAGCTTAAGATATATCCTTGATCGAATAATATTTTTGTGATTTCTCTTTTGAATTTAGAAGCAGGTATTTCAACCACTTTATGATTTGCACGTACTGCGTTTCTAATTCTTGTAAGAAAATCTGCTATTGGATCTGTGTACATTTTATTTACCTTTAATCTTAATTACCAACTTGCCTTTTTTACTCCAGGTATCAATCCATTATTTGCCATTTCACGAAAAGTGACACGGGAAAGTCCGAATTGACGCATATACCCTCTAGGTCTTCCTGTTAATTTACATCTGTTGTGTAAACGAACTGGAGAAGCATTTTTAGGCAATTTTTGTAACCCTTCATAGTCACCAGCGTCTAAAAGAGCTTGTCTTTTAGTTGCATATTTATCTACTAATGCTTGTCTTTTAACCTCACGGGCCTTCATTGATTCTTTAGCCATAACTTAATTCTTTTTAAAAGGTAGTCCTAATTCAGCTAGTAATGATTTGGCTTCTTTATCTGTTTCAGCAGAAGTTACAAAAGTGATATCAAAACCAGCGATTTTGTTTACTTTATCGATGTTGATTTCTGGGAAAATGATTTGCTCAGTAACCCCCAAGTTGTAGTTTCCTCTTCCGTCAAATCCATCAGATTTGATTCCAGCGAAATCTCTAACACGTGGTAATGCAGAAGTAACCAAACGGTCTAAAAACTCATACATTCTTTCTCCTCGCAAAGTTACTTTTGCTCCAATTGGCATACCCTTTCTCAATTTAAACGCCGCAACGTCTTTCTTAGAGATTGTAGCTACTGCTTTTTGGCCCGTAATCTTTGTTAATTCTTCTACTGCATAATCAACTAATTTCTTATCTGATACAGCAGCACCAACGCCACGGCTTACAACAATCTTTTCAAGTTTTGGAACTTGCATAACATTTTTGTATCCGAATTCTTCTGTAAGCGCAGAGATTACTCTGTTCTTATATTCGTCTTTAAGTCTTGGTAAATAAGCCATAACTATAATACTTGATTTGATTTTTTAGAAACTCTTACTTTCTTGTCTCCTTCAACTTTATAAGTAACTTTCGTTACTTCTTTAGTTTTTGTATCAACTAAAGCGATGTTTGAGATATGAATAGCAGCTTCTCTTTTCACAATTCCACCTTGAGGGTTAGAAGCACTAGGCTTCACGTGTTTTGAAATAATATTCACCCCTTCAACAATAGCTTTGTTTTTTTCACGTAATACACGTAGAACAGTACCTTCAGAACCTTTATGGTCTCCAGCAATTACTCTAACGGTATCTCCTGTTTTTATCTTTAGCTTTATCATCTTTCGAACGAATTATAACACCTCAGGTGCTAATGATACAATTTTCATGAATTGTCTTTCACGAAGTTCTCTTGCTACAGGACCAAAAACACGAGTACCCTTCATCTCACCAGACGCGTTTAACAACACACAAGCGTTGTCATCAAATCTGATATAAGATCCATCGGCTCTTCTCACTTCTTTTTTGGTGCGTACAACCACTGCAGTAGAAACTGACCCTTTTTTAACGCTAGCGTTAGGGGTAGCTTCTTTAATTGAAACTACAATTTTATCACCTACAGAGGCATAACGACGTTTCGTTCCTCCAAGTACACGGATAGTCAAAACTTCTTTTGCTCCCGTGTTATCTGCTACTTTAAGTCTTGATTCTTGTTGTACCATAATTATTTCGCTCTTTCAATGATTTCAACTAATCTCCAACATTTTGATTTACTTAAAGGTCTAGTTTCCATGATCTTTACTGTATCTCCAATGTTACAATCGTTTGTTTCGTCGTGCGCAACGTATTTCTTTGTTTTTAACACGAACTTACCATATAACGGGTGTTTTACTCTCTTTGTCTCCGCAACTACAATAGATTTCTCCATTTTGTTACTCGTAACAACACCTATTCTCTCTTTTCTTAAATTTCTTTTTTCCATCTTTCAGCAGAATACAATTATTGTAACTCTCTTTTGCTTAGCTCAGTTGATACTCTAGCAATAGATCTTCTTAAAGATCTGATTTGTAAAGGATTCTCTATAGGAGAAATCGCATGAGCTGATTTTAGGTCGGTATATGTTTTCTTTAACTGACTAAGTCCATCTTGTAACTCAGCTGCAGATAGATTCACTATTTCTGATTGTTTCATAATAAATTTAGATTATGCTTCGAAATCTCTAGCAACGATAAACTTAGTTTTTACAGGAAGCTTCTGAGCTGCCAAGCGTAAAGCTTCTTTGGCAACAGAAAGAGGTACTCCTCCTACTTCAAACATGATTCTTCCTGGTTTCACTACAGCAACCCAATATTCTACTGCACCTTTACCTTTACCCATACGCACTTCGAGAGGCTTCTTTGTTATAGGTTTGTCTGGAAATATTTTGATCCATAATTGCCCTTCACGTTTCATAAAACGAGTAGCCGCGATACGCGCCGCCTCGATTTGTCGAGAAGTTATAAATGATGAGTCTAAAGATTTAATTCCAAACATTCCATTTGAAAGTTCATGTCCTCTTTGAGAAATGCCTTTCATTTTACCTTTCTGTACCTTACGGTATTTTGTTCTTTTAGGCTGTAACATTTTTCTTTAGTTTAAAATTACTTTCTTTTGCGTTGGTGGTTCGGTTTAGCCGGTTTTCCTGATCCTGTTGATTTAGACTGTTTTTTGTCCATTCCAACTAACGGAGAAAGATCTCTTTTACCGTAAACTTCACCTTTCATGATCCACACTTTGATTCCCATTCTACCATAAGTAGTATGAGCTTCTGCAAGTGCATAATCAATATCAGCTCTGAAAGTTGATAGAGGAATTCTACCTTCTTTGAACATTTCTGAACGTGCCATTTCAGCTCCGTTCAAACGACCTGAAATCAAAACTTTGATTCCCTCAGCATTCATTCTAATCGCAGCAGCAATAGCCATTCTAATGGCACGACGATAAGAAATCCTGTTTTCGATTTGACGAGCGATACTAGTTGCAACTAAGTACGCGTCAAGCTCTGGTCTTTTAATTTCAAAGATGTTGATTTGAACCTCTTTGTCAGTAATTTTCTTAAGTTCTTCTTTCAACTTGTCTACCTCTTGTCCACCTTTTCCGATAATGATACCAGGTCTAGCAGTAGTGATAGTAACGGTTACAAGTTTCAAAGTTCTCTCGATGATTACTTTAGATACACTAGCTTTCGATAAACGAGCATGGATATACTTTCTGATCTTGTGATCTTCGGCTAATTTATCACCGTAGTCATTTCCACCATACCAGTTTGAGTCCCATCCCCTGATAATACCAAGGCGATTCCCGATTGGGTTAGTTTTTTGTCCCATACTGTTTATTAATTGCTTTGTGTGTTATTACTAGCTCCTAATACCACGGTTACGTGATTTGAGCGTTTTCTTATTCTGTGCGCACGACCTTGTGGAGCTGGACGAAGTCTTTTCAACATCATACCACCATCTACTCTTATTTCTTGCACAACCAAACCTGCCTCTTCTAAATTAGCTTCGCTGTTTTTAGCTTGCCAGTTTGCGATTGCTGATAAAAGTAGTTTCTCCAATTTACGTGAAGCCTCTTTTGAACTAAATCTTAATATATTAAGAGCTTTCTCTACCTTTTGTCCTCTAACTAGATCTGCAACTAAACGCATCTTTCTAGGCGAAGTAGGGCAATTATTCAGCTTTGCAAAAGCAACATCTTTCTTAGCTTCTTTAATTTGCTCGGCTCTCTCTCTTTTACGAACTCCCATAGCTTCTTATTATTTTTTTCCTTTATTTTTCGCACCCGCATGACCTCTAAAAGATCTAGTTGGTGAAAATTCCCCTAATTTATGTCCTACCATGTTTTCTGTTACGTAAACCGGTACAAATTGACGACCATTATGCACTGCGATAGTTTGTCCAACAAAATCCGGAGTAATCATCGAAGCTCTAGACCAAGTCTTAACAACCCCTTTATTACCCTTTTCAATATTATCTTGAACTTTTTTCTCTAACTTAAAGTGAACATAAGGTCCTTTTTTTAATGAACGTGCCATGTCTTATCTTTTATTTCTTTCTACGTTCTACGATATACTTATTACTCGACTTAACTTTAGAACGAGTTCTGTACCCCTTAGCTGGAATTCCATTTCTAGAACGTGGGTGACCTCCTGAAGAGCGTCCTTCACCACCACCCATTGGGTGATCAACTGGGTTCATCGCTACTGGTCTTGTTCTTGGTCTTCTACCCAACCATCTTGATCTACCGGCTTTACCAGAAACGATCAATTGATGATCATGGTTAGATACTGCACCAACTGTAGCCATACATTCTAAAAGAATCAATCTAATTTCCCCTGAAGGCATTTTGATTGTAGCATATCTACCGTCTCTTGCAACTAACTGAGCAAAAGTTCCTGCAGAACGAGCAATTACTGCTCCTTGACCAGGACGTAACTCGATACAAGAAATAACAGTTCCTAAAGGAATTTTACTTAAAGGCATTGCATTCCCCACTTCTGGAGCTGCATCTGGTCCAGACATCACTGACTGTCCCACTTTCATACCACTTTGGGCGATAACGTAAGATTTCGCACCATCAGCATACGCGATCAACGCGATAAATGCCGTACGGTTTGGATCATATTCAATTGATTTCACTGAAGCAGGAATTCCCACTTTAGTTCTTTTGAAATCAATGATACGGTATCTTTGTTTATGACCACCACCGATATATCGCATGGTCATTTTTCCTTGACTATTTCTACCTCCAGAGTTTTTTTTCGGTGCTAGCAAGCTACGCTCCGGCTTATCAGTTGTAATAGCGTCAAAACTATTCACAACTCTAAAACGCTGACCTGGGGTAATAGGTTTTAATTTTCTAACTGACATTATTTATTAGATATTTGAATAAAAGTCTATTGTCTCTCCTTCTTTCACTTGCACTATTGCCTTCTTGTAGGCATTAGTTTTACCGTTAATCATTCCACTTTTGGTGAATTTAACTGATCGGTCTGCTCTGTAGTTAAGGGTATTTACTCCAACAACACTCACACCATATGCAGCTTCCACTGCATTTTTGATCTGAATTTTGTTAGCTCTTTTGTCCACTACGAACCCAAAACGATTGAAAATTTCTCCTTGTTTTGTGATTTTTTCGGTAATGATAGGCTTAATTAAAATACTCATCTTCCTATTATTTACTTAAATTTTCAACAATTCCCTCTAAAGAACCTTCTGTTAGAACAAGACTTACCGTATTTAAAATAGCGTAAGTACTTAATTCTGAGTTCATTACAACAGAAGTCTTCTCTAAATTGCGTGAGGACAAATATACATTTTTATTTGAATCACCCAACACAAATAGAGATTTTTTATTTTCCAGTCCTAAAGCATTCAAAACATTGATGAAATTTTTAGTTTGTGGAGTTTCAAAGTTAAAATCTTCAACGATAATTAAATTTGATTCTTTTGCTTTAATCGAGAATGCCGATTTTCTAGCTAAACGTTTCAAGTTTTTATTAAGTTTAAAAGAATAACTTCTTGGTCTTGGTCCGAAGATGGTTCCCCCTCCTTTGAATAAAGGGTTTTTCATACTTCCCGCACGAGCGGTACCTGTACCTTTTTGTTTTTTAATCTTACGTGTACTTCCCGCAACTTCAGCTCTTTCTTTAGCTTTGTGTGTACCTTGTCTTTGATTTGCTAAATATTGTTTAACATCAAGATAAACTGCGTGTTTGTTCGGTTCGATTGCAAATACTGAATCCAAAAGTTCAACTTTTCTTCCAGTATCTTTTCCTGTGATATCTAAAACTTTTACTTCCATTACTTCTGAATGATTACATAAGAGTTATTGTGCCCTGGAATTGCTCCTTTAACAACAAGTAGGTTCTTTTCAGCAACTACTTTTAAAACTCTAAGGTTTTGAATTGTTACATTTACTCCTCCCATTCTTCCTGCCATACGCATTCCTTTGAATACTCTAGAAGGATAAGAAGAAGCACCGATAGATCCTGGCGCTCTTAAACGATTATGCTGACCGTGTGTTGCTTGACCAACTCCACCGAAACCATGACGTTTAACAACCCCTTGGAAACCTTTACCTTTAGAAACACCTTGAACATCTACAAAGTCACCTTCTTGAAAAAGATCTACTGTGATAACATCACCTAATTTATACTCGCTTTCAAACTCCTTAATCTCAATGACTTTTCTTTTTGCAGACGTACCCGCTTTTTTAAAGTGACCTAACTCAGCTTTAATTGCGCTTTTGTCTTTTTTGTCATCGAAACCAAGTTGTAACGCTTCATACCCGTCAACCTCATTGGTTCTGACTTGGGTAACTACGCATGGACCTACTTCAACTACGGTACAAGGGATGTTTTTCCCGTTCTCGTCGAATATACTAGTCATGCCGATTTTTTTACCTATTAACCCAGACATAAATATTAAATTAATTAATTATTGAATTCTATTAAAAAATCAAGTACCGAAACCCAAGTCTCCGTACTTGATTGTATTATTAAAGGAAGAGTTTTATCACACTTTGATTTCAACTTCTACTCCACTAGGTAACTCCAATTTCATTAGAGCATCGATAGTTTTAGAAGAAGAAGAGTAAATGTCTAACAATCTCTTGTAAGAACTTACTTCAAATTGCTCTCTTGCTTTTTTGTTTACGTGCGGAGAACGCAAAACAGTGAAAATCTTTTTATGAGTTGGCAAAGGAATTGGTCCTGTTACCACTGCTCCTGTACTTTTTACAGTTTTTACGATCTTTTCAGCTGATTTATCAACCAACATATGATCGTAAGATTTTAATTTTATTCTTATTTTCTGACTCATTTTCTTTTAGATTAAGCGTTTCCTTTAGCTTTTTTAATAACTTCTTCTGAAATATTAGAAGGTGTTTCAGCATAGTGAGAGAACTCCATCGTTGAAGTCGCTCTACCAGAAGATAACGTTCTAAGCGTAGTCACGTACCCAAACATCTCTGAAAGTGGCACACTAGCTTTAACAACCTTCGCTCCTGCTCTATCGTCCATGTTGTTGATCTGACCGCGACGACGGTTTAAATCCCCAACAATATCACCCATGTTTTCTTCCGGAGTTAATACCTCTAATTTCATGATCGGCTCAAGAATAACAGCCCCTGCAGCTTTTGCAGATTCTTTATATCCCATTTTAGCTGCCAATTCGAAAGACAAAGCATCCGAATCCACCGCGTGAAACGATCCATCCGTTAAAGTTACTTTCATCGAGTCCATTTCGAAACCAGCCAAAGGCCCTTGTTTCATAGCTTCTCTGAAACCTTTTTCTACAGAAGGAATATATTCTTTTGGTACGTTACCACCTTTAACAGCGTTAACAAACTGTAAACCAACAAATGGTTTTCCGTCTACGTCATCTGCAGGAGAAATTGTAAATACAATATCCGCAAATTTTCCACGACCACCTGATTGTTTTTTATAAACCTCTCTGTGTTGAGCAGCACGAGTTAAACACTCTTTGTACTCTACTTGAGGCTCACCTTGGTTTACTTCTACTTTGAACTCACGTCTCATACGATCGATAAGTACATCTAAGTGAAGCTCACCCATACCTGAAATTACTGTTTGCCCAGAAGCTTTATCTGTTTTAACTGTAAACGTAGGATCTTCTTCAGCCAATTTAGCTAAAGCCATACCCATTCTATCAACGTCCGCTTTGGTTTTAGGCTCAATAGCGATACCGATAACTGGATCTGGGAAGTCCATACTTTCCAAAATGATTGGGTTTTTCTCATCACACAAAGTATCCCCTGTTTTGATGTCTTTAAACCCTACCGCTGCTCCAATATCTCCTGCTTCGATATAATCGATAGGATTTTGTTTATTAGCATGCATTTGGTACACTCTAGAAATACGTTCTTTATTACCAGAACGCGTATTGAACACATAAGAACCTGCATCTAATCTTCCTGAATAAACACGGAAGAAAGCCAATCTTCCTACGAAAGGATCCGTAGCAATTTTGAATGCCAAAGCAGCGAAAGGCTCTGTAGCAGATGGTTTACGAACAACTGGCAATTCTGTATCAGG
Organism: Flavobacterium sp. HSC-61S13; assembly: GCF_024171535.1. Lineage (GTDB taxonomy): Bacteria > Bacteroidota > Bacteroidia > Flavobacteriales > Flavobacteriaceae > Flavobacterium. Next base: position 64,907 of record NZ_JALJZV010000002.1, read on the forward strand.
ATTGATTCCTTCAATACCTTCCTTATCCATTGGAGAAGGTAAGTATCTACAAACAGCATCCAATAAGAACTGTACTCCTTTATTTTTGAATGAAGAACCACAAACCATCGGTATGATAGACATATCGATAGCCGCTTTTCTCAAAGCAACGTGAACCTCTTCTTCTGTAATTGAATCTTCATCTTCGAAGAATTTCTCCATCAAGGTTTCATCATAATCCGCAACAGCCTCTATTAACATAGCTCTGTATTCACGAACTTCATCAACCATATCCGCAGGAATCTCAACGATATCAAAAGTTGTTCCATGGTTCTCATCATGCCATACAATAGCACGGTTCTTAACCAAATCAACAATACCTCTAAAATCTGCTTCTTCTCCAATTGGTAAAACAATAGGCACAGCGTTAGATTTCAACATTTCTCTAACTTGCTTACACACGTTTAAGAAGTTGGCACCTTGACGGTCCATTTTGTTTACAAACCCCATACGAGGCACCTTGTAATTATCAGCTAATCTCCAGTTAGTTTCCGATTGTGGCTCAACACCATCAACAGCACTAAATAAGAAAACCAAACCATCTAAAACTCTCAAAGAACGGTTTACCTCAACGGTAAAATCAACGTGTCCTGGAGTGTCAATGATGTTGAAGTGATACTCTTTAGATTCTGGCAACTTAGCTCCTTGATTTGTTGGGAAATCCCAAGTACAAGTAGTAGCCGCAGATGTAATGGTAATACCTCTTTCAGCCTCTTGCTCCATCCAGTCCATAGTTGAAGACCCTTCGTGAGTTTCTCCAATTTTATGGTTCTTACCTGTATAGAACAAAATACGCTCTGTAGTAGTAGTTTTACCTGCATCGATATGCGCAGCAATACCAATATTTCTTGTATATAATAAATCTCTAGCCATCTATATTATCTTTCTTGGATTAAAATCTAAAGTGAGAGAATGCTTTGTTCGCTTCAGCCATCTTATGAGTATCCATTCTTTTCTTTACAGCAGCTCCTTCTTCTTTAGCACCAGCTAAAATTTCAGAGGCTAACTTTCCAGCCATAGATTTCTCATTTCTTCTTCTCGCATAAAGAATCATCCATTTCATCGCCATAGAAATTTTTCTATCTGGACGAATTTGCATTGGAATTTGGAAGGTAGCTCCACCAACACGTCTAGATCTTACTTCTACGTGCGGCATAACGTTAGTTAAAGCGTCTTTCCAAATTTCTAATGATGTTTTTTCTTCATCTTGCTTTTTCTCTTCTACGATCTCTAATGCATCATAAAATACTTTAAAAGCAGTCGATTTTTTACCATCCCACATCAAGTTGTTCACAAAACGTGTTACTAATTGATCATTAAATTTAGGATCTGGTAAAAGAGGTCTTTTTTTAGCCTGTCTTTTTCTCATGTCTTTGTCTTAAACGTTTTAAACGATTACTTTTTGTCTTTAGGGCGTTTCGCTCCGTATTTAGATCTTCTTTGAGTTCTACCGTTTACTCCGGCAGTATCAAGAGCTCCACGTACGATGTGATATCTAACCCCTGGCAAATCTTTTACTCTTCCACCTCTAACTAATACTATCGAGTGCTCTTGTAGATTGTGTCCTTCTCCTGGAATATAAGCGTTTACCTCATTACCATTTGTTAAACGAACCCTTGCAACTTTACGCATTGCTGAGTTTGGTTTTTTTGGTGTAGTGGTATAAACACGCGTACAAACCCCTCTTCTTTGAGGACATGAATCCAAAGCAACCGATTTACTCTTCTTAGTCATCTGGGTTCTCCCTGTTCTTACTAATTGTTGAATTGTTGGCATAATGTTTATTAATAATTATCTACTATCTATTAACTCCGCACTTTATACGGGGTTGCAAATGTATGAAGTTTATTTTTTATATACAACACTCAAAACATTAATTTTCAATCGAATTGAAAAATAATATCTCTTTTAGCTGTTGTCGCTTTTATTTATTTTACATTACTTTACACCAAATCTTTCCTTGCCTTGAAAAAAATCATCTTAATATTAATCGTGTTTTTTCACTCCTTATTTATATATGCACAAAACAGCACACTTAAAATAATAGGCCAAAGCCCTGCAGAAACCACCATCATCGACAGCATCGGATACCCAACCAAACACGATAATTTCCAATCGATCAACCAAACCCTGAACCAACTCGACGAAAAACTCAACCAACTCGGCTTTCTCGCACTTCAAAAACAACAACTCATTCAAAAAAACACCGAACAAATCGTTTTTACTTACCACCTCAAACAACAAATCACACAAACCAACATCCTACTTAGTGCCGTAGATCCAGAAATAAAGAAATTACTGGAACTCAAACACGACTCCCTAATCATTCCTTTCAACCAAACACAACCCACCTTACAAAACCTAACGAATAAACTCGAAAATTTAGGCTACGGAACCAGCACGATCAAGCTAATCAACCACCACATACATGCAAAGCAATTCCAAGCGCAACTACAAGTCACTTTAGACAAAAGACGAAAATTAGACAAGATAGAAATCCTATCCACATCAAAGATTCCAAAACAACTGATCCAAAACACCCTAAAGCACAAAAAAAACCAAACCCTAACCAACAACCTTGTCGAAGAGATCGATCGCGAACTCAAACTCCTACCTTTTATCAAACAAAACAAAACACCAGAAATACTCTTTACAAAAGACAGCACAAAAGTATACCTATATATAGACCGTTTCAACAACAGTAAATTTGACGGCATCATCGGCTTCAACAATGACGAAGACGGCAAGCTAAAATTAAATGGCTACTTAAACCTGCAACTGATAAACATTATAAATTACGGTGAAGAATTTCACCTAGAATGGAAAAATGATGGAAACAAACAAACCAATTTTGATTTAGGAACAGAAATCCCATACCTGTTTAAATCACCATTAGGCATAAAAGCTAAAATAGAAATCTTCAAGCAAGACAGCACTTTCCAGAACACCAAAATAGATCTTAACCTCGCCTACTATTTATCCTATTTCAGCAAAGCATACATCGGCTATCAAACCACCACTTCCGCCACACCAGAAAACAGCAGCCTGATACAAAGTTTCGACAACCGATTTTACACCGTTAGCTACGACTACAAACGCCGTAGCCCTGACGACATCTTATTTCCCGAAAAAATGCTTGTTTTTGCCCGACTAGGTACCGGAAAGAGAACACTTGAAGACACGGACGATTCTCAAAAATTCATCGAAATCAATGCCGTAAACAACTTTAAATTTAACCAACGCAACAGCCTCTACCTACATCTTCACCTGTATTCATTATTCAGCAAACACTATATCACCAATGAACTGATGCGATTTGGCGGACACCATTCTATTAGGGGATTTCAAGAAAACAGCCTTCAAGGCAACTTCCTTTCAACTTTGAGCACAGAGTATCGATATAAACTTACCCCCACTCTATATGCTAACAGCATTTTAGACTACGGACTTATCGAAGATAAAACCACCAGCGTAAAAGAAAACCTCTATTCCTTCGGCTTTGGTTTCGGAATCTTAACTAAAAACGGAAAATTAAATTTGATTTATGCCAACGGAAACACCGGCAAACAAGAAGTAGAATTAAAAAACTCTATAGTACACATTACTTTTTCGACAGCGTTTTAACGGACTTAATCCGAAGCCTTTACAGACCATTCTGCCTTACTCAAAACAACTTCCATATCACCACCCAAACGAGTGATTTCACGAAGCAACAACAACCTATTCTCCTCCAACAACAATACCTTAGCACGCAATAAATCATTGTTTTCTTGCAAAAAGCGCAATTGCATCCCAACAGTTGAATCCGACTCTTCAACAACACTACACTGATCAACAACAACTCCTTTCAACATCGGCCCCTTACCCGTAAGCAACCATTCTGGACTAACCTCTGCAAAATAATCGAGAAATTTCGTAGTATTATCTTCGCTCATGCCGTTATTTTGCGTTAAAACACCCCGAGTTATGCCTGTATCCTTATAAAATTTATATAGCGTAAGCCCCTTATACCGTAGATAAGTCAATATATTTTGCTTTATAATCGATTTTTCTTGCATATTATTTTTTTTAATCGAGAAATATCGTTTATATTTGGTACTGAATATTTATATAAACCGATGTAGAATTGGATTTAATTCACTAAACCCATCAAAAGTTAACTAATAAATCAAAAAACCTAACTATGAGCAGAAATCAAAAAGATCCCTAATCGAGAGGCCAAAATTTTAAAGAGTTCTAACAAAATTTACAAAGCTAAAACGCATAAATTTTGGTATTACAGCCTAAATCACCGGCATCCCCCCCCTATGATCGCCATCATAATCAGTTACAACTCTTTAAGGCGTGTTTCACGCATCACAAAGCCCCCCTTTTCCTTTAAAACACAAGGAGCACCATACAAACAACAGTCAACCACTAAGCCCTTAACCGTTCAATTTGGGCCTAACACCGACTATTGGTAAAACTGATAATCAAATACAATTAACAAAGATATTAAAAATTAGCCGCATCAAACCGTAGCTACACGGAATATTATCTCCTATTTTAAAATCTGACTTAATTATAACGCAAATTAAAATCACATATTTAATAAAAATAAAAACGCTTTCTATTTTAAACGACTTACCCAATAAAAAATGTATAAAAAAAACCGTTAAAAGCATGTTTTAAAGTCAAAAAGATCTCATTTTTTACGCTATGCTTTTCAAACAACCCATAGATTATGAAAAAAGAATTGTTTTATATCTGGATAGCTGTACTCACCACGATTACAACTATTCAGGCTCAAGAAATCAGCGTTTCAGGAACTGTAAAAGACCCCCATGGGTTCCCTCTTCCTGGAGTTACAGTACAAAACAAACAATCACAAACTGCCACTCAAACCGACTTAGATGGCAGCTACATATTAAAAGTCCAACTCGGAGCCCTTATTGAATTTAGCTTCCTGGGAATGAAAACTCAAGAACACAGAATCACCACTGCTAGACTCGATGTTACCTTAGAAGAGGATGTGGTTGAACTCGAAGGAGTAGTAGTAACCGCACTAGGCATCACTCGAGAGAAAAAATCCTTAGGCTATTCCACCCAACAAATCACTGGACAAACCCTGTCCGAAACACCTATAAGAAACTTTGCCGATGCCTTATATGGCGAAATTGCAGGGTTATCTATTAAGTCCTCCGGAACTATGGGCGGCTCGAGTAACATGATTATTCGAGGCTTTAGCTCGTTGACAGGAGACAACCAGGCCCTTGTAGTCATCGACGGAATCCCCATCAACAACAAGACTTACAATAGCGTTGCACAAACAACGGGTCGCGGGGGTTATGATTATGGAAATGCTGCTTCAGATATCAATCCAGATGACATAGCCACCTTGAACGTTTTAAAAGGTGCGGCTGCTACAGCCCTTTATGGATCAAGAGGACAAAACGGTGTGATTATGATAACAACCAAAAAAGGAACTGACCATAAAAATAAAGGAACCGCAGTCGAGTTCAACTCCTCCCTCATGATCGGAACCGCAGACAAACAAACCCTACCCAAATACCAAAAGAAATATGGCGCGGGATACCGCCCCTTAACTCCTAACGAAAATCCCAACCCGAATAATCCTTATTTTACCGGCGAAGACATCAATGGTAATGGTATTCCAGATTATGTGGTACAGTTTGGGGAAGATGCATCTTTCGGCGCTGCCTTCGATCCTAATCTAATGGTATATCAATGGAATGCCTTCTTTCCCGGTATGTCCACTTATGGAAAAACAACCCCATGGGTAGCTGCTAAAAACGATCCCAATTCCGTTTGGGGAACCTCTCAAATCTACGTCAACTCCCTAGCAATTTCCGGAAACACCGACAACAGTTCCTATCGCTTGGGACTCACCAACAACACCACGGAAGGAAATCTCGTAAACAGTCGACTAAAAAGAAACAGCCTTAATCTAAGTGCAAGCCATCAAATTACTGAAAAATTACGCTCGTCGGCAACCATAACCTATACTAACACCAGTGGATTAGGAAGAGTTGGAACGGGTTACGACGGACTTAATCCCATGCAAGGTTTTCGCCAGTGGTGGCAAACCAATGTCGATATGAAGGAACAAAAGGAAGCCTATTTCGCCACCAATCACAGCAATGCCAGCTGGAACATCTATGATACTGAAAATACCAAACCCATATATACCGATAACTTCTATTTTACCCGATACAAAAATTTCCAAACCGATTCTAGAAATCGCTATACTGGAAACATCGATTTAAACTATGCTTTGAACCCGTGGATCCATATCATCGGTAGGTATACCTTTGACAATTATGACGAAACACGCGAGGGCCGAACCGCTATAGGCTCCGCAGGTAGTTTCGGAGAATATACCTTGTTTAAGCAATCTGTATCAGAAAACAACTACGACTTAATTGTCAATGTTAAAAAAGACATCAATGAAGACATTACACTGGATGCGAATTTAGGATGGAACCTAAGAGTTGAACAAATCGATCGCAATAATCAAAAAACCAACGGCGGGCTAAAGCTCCCTGAAATCTACAGCTTGGCCAATTCAATCAATCCCCTAACTCCCGACGATATCGTGCAATTTAGAGGCACAAAGAAGGTGGATGGACTATATGCTCGCGCCAGTATCGGACTATATCACTTGCTCTACTTGGACGGTAGTATTAGAACCGACCGTTCATCTACACTATCCAGCGAAGTACAAAACCGTTATTGGTACCCATCCGTTTCGGGAAGTTTTATATTCTCTGAGTTATTCGATAGTTCCTTTATCAATTTTGGAAAATTACGAGCCAATTACGCTCAAGTAGGGAACGATACCGATTTATTTAATCTACACAATACCTACACCTTAAATGCTTCTTTTGACGATGCCTATTCCGCCAAAAACCCCAACACTTTTCTCAATAAGGCGCTACGACCAGAAATGATGAATGAATATGAGTTCGGAGCAGAAATGGCTACCTGGAACAACCGCTTATCGCTGGAACTCTCCTACTACAATCGTACGACTAAAGACTTGATTACCCCTGTAGATGTATCGAGTTCGACTGGCGCCTTAGCTGTTTGGATGAATGCAGGTGATATGGTCAACAAAGGATTTGAAGCCAATCTTAATATTACACCTATTCGAACAACGAATTTTAATTGGAAAATCGGGTTGAATTTTGCCCGCAATAGAAACGAAGTTTTAGCACTAGCCGACGGTATCGGCGGCTACTTACAGCTCGCTAGCGTTCAAGGTGGTATATCGATTGGAGCTCAAACGGGAGAACCCTACGGTGTTATCCGCGGAACCGGCTATGTGTACCACGACAACGGTGAACGCATTGTCGGACAAAACGGACAATACCTACACAGCCCGACAACTACTGTTATCGGAAATATGAACCCCGATTGGAATGGTGGAATTAGAAATTCCATTAGCTATAAAAATCTCCACTTAAGTTTCTTGATTGATATGCAAAAAGGAGGAAGTATTTTCTCTTTAGATACCTACTACGGTTTTACAACAGGACTTTATGACAATTTCACCTCGGGATTAAACGACCTCGGGAATCCCGTGCGAAATAGTTTGGAACAAGGCGGCGGTGTAATCCTCCAAGGAGTCAAAGAAGACGGAACACCCAATGATATACGCATCCGTGCCGACCGAGGCGATGGGACCAATAATCCGTGGGGATACCTTAGCAACACAGCACCAAGGCAAGCACACGTTTACGACGCTTCTTATGTGAAATTAAGAAATGTCACCCTATCCTATGATTTTCCACAAAAATTGATAGAGAATATCTTTATAAAAAAACTGACGATAGCCGCAATCGGTAGAAATCTATGGATTATTCACAAAAACATCCCCTACGCCGATCCTGAAGCCGGTTTAAGTTCTGGAAATATTCAAGGCTATCAATCTGGAGCCCATCCAACTATTAGAGAGATAGGAGCCAGTTTAAAAGTTCAATTCTAATACCCTAAAAGATGAAAAAAATACTATTAAGCTTATTACTTCTAAGCATTTTATCCTCCTGTTCCAATGAACATTACGACGCTTTAAATCACGACGACGTTAAACCGGAAAAGGTACCATCAGATTATTTGGTCACCTCAGCCATAACCAGCTACATCGCACGCCTACACAGTACCAATGTCAACAATAACATCTTTAGGCTGGTAGCGCAATACTGGAACGAAACCACCTATACTCAAGAAAGCAATTACGATCTAGAAACCAGAGCTATTAACGACCGCTTCTGGAATGAACTCAACACCAGAGTACTCTATGACTTAGAAGATGCCAAAAGAACCATTCCCGACGAGATAGGAACTACGGATTTGAATAAAAAAAATCAAATAGCGATTGTCGAATTACTACAAGTTCAAGCATGGCAATCTCTAGTCGATACTTTTGGCGATATTCCCTACACTGAAGCACTAATGGGAACAGAATTAGCCGCTCCAAAATACGATGACGCCAAAACCATTTATAACGATTTGATAAAAAGAGCCCTTGCTGCAACCAACGACCTCGATGTTACAGCACAGGGCTTTTTAAGCGAAGACATTATATATCACGGAGATATTGCCAAATGGAAAAAATTCGGAGCTTCCTTACAATTAAAACTAGGGCTCAACCTAGCAGACGTGGACCCCGATTTAGCCCACACAACAATTAACAACGCCATAGCAACAGGCGTTTTTAGCTCACAAGCAGATAATTTTACCTTAAATTACCCAGGAGCAATTCCAAATACCAATCCTTTATGGGTAGACCTGGTGCAAAGCGGTCGAACCGATTTTGTCGCAGCCAACACCATCGTAGATTATATGAATACACTCAACGACCCTAGACGAGCGAAATATTTTCGACAAAACTTAGGTGATGGAATATTTCTAGGCGGCGAATATGGAAGCGCCACCTCTTATGCCAACCACACCCAAATCTCCAGCACCCTACACCAGGCTAATTACCCAGGAACACTGCTAGACTATACCGAAGTATTGTTTATGCTAGCTGAAGCTAGTGAAAGGGGAATTAACACCAGCGAAAGCGCAGAATCCCTCTACGAATCCGCTATTAGAGCTTCGTTTGAATTTTGGGGCAATACCCCTGTGGAGGCTGACGAATATTTAGCTCAAACCAGCGTCAATTACCAAACTGCAGAAGGAACTTGGAAACAAAAAATTGGCTTGCAATACTACCTTGCCTTATACAATAAAGGCCTGGATGCCTGGACCGTCTATAGAAGACTAGACGCTCCTCAACTCAATATAGCCGCTGCAACAGGACTGCCGATCCCCAACAGATATACTTATCCCGTACGTGAAAGAAATCTAAACAAAGCGAATAACGCCCAGGCAGCTACCGCCATTGGCGGAGATACTCAGGCTACTAAACTCTTTTGGGACAAGAATTGAATTAGTTAGTATCAAGGATATTTTTGTCAGGAAGAGGCCAGCTCCCCACCAGCCTCTTCCATATTTTAATCCCTAAAATAATTCGAGAGTAATTACCCCAAATCGATTCCAATTATCCTTTTACAAAGCACCACTACAGCGTTGGTTTTTTTTATATATTTGCACTATGGAAAAAGAGAATCAAATATTTGGTATTAGAGCCATTTTAGAAGCTGTAGAAGCGGGAAAAGACATCGATAAAGTTTTTATTCAAAAAGAAGCTCAAGGAGAGCTAATGAGTGACTTGCTTAAATCTTTGAGAAAAAACAACATCAACTTTTCATACGTACCGGTTGAAAAACTCAATCGTTTAACTCCTAAAAACCACCAAGGCGCCGTTGCATCAATTGCTCCGATTAGCTTTGTTGGACTAGAACCTCTTATTGAAGGAGTTTTAGAAGCCAAGCCGAATCCACTCTTTTTGATTCTAGATCAAATTTCCGATGCTCGTAACTTTGGAGCCATTATCCGTACAGCTGCGTGTTGTGGTGTCGATGGAATCATCATCTCTAAAAATGGAGCTGCTCCCGTAAATGGAGATACGGTTAAAACTTCCGCAGGGGCCGTTTTTAATATTCCAATTTGTAAAGTAGATCACATCAAAGATGCCATCTTTTACCTGCAAAGTTCAGGCGTTAAAACCATAGGCGCTACCGAAAAAGCTGAAAAAGAAATTTATGACGTAGAATTAAACACGCCTTTAGCCATTGTTATGGGTAGTGAAGAACGCGGAATCAACCCTTCTGTCCTTAAAATAATAGATGAAAGTGCTAAACTACCCATGTCTAGCGCAATCGCTTCACTAAACGTATCTGTTGCCTGTGGCGCATTTCTTTATGAAGCCATTCGTCAAAGAAGATAATTTTTTAAACTCAAGAAAAGGGGCTGTATCGAATTAAGATACAGCCCCTTTTTTTTGTGATCGGTAATCAGTGATCTGATCGAAAATCGACTCACGAACAACGACTCACGAACAACGACTCACGAACAACGACTCACGAACAACGACTCACGAACAACGACTCACGAACAACGACTCACGAATAACGCCCTACAATTCATTCTCGTCATTTTCTTTTTCTTTTAAATGATATACCACCGAATAATTACACTGGAAATACGTGTCGCTTACTGGTTGTTTTTCCTCTTCCGGAATTTGTGGTACTGGTGGTGGTGGTGAGAAATTACCATTTTCATCAAAATGCTTCATAAAAGGATCCGCTGCTGGATCAAAATCCGGCTTTTGCCAATCATACTTATAGATTCGATTATAATCCGGTACTTCCAAAGTATAACACAAAATAATGCCCGCGATAAAACCACTCAAATGCCCTTCCCAAGAGATTCCCTCTTCAATATCAGGAAACATATACCAAAACATACCCCCATACAGTACTATTACCGTCATAGACAGTGCTACCAAACGATAATAACGCGTTTGTACACCCTTAAAAAACATAAAACTAACCAATACATAAATCAATCCACTCGCGCCAATATGGTAACTCTCCCGACCTATTAACCACGTTCCAAACCCAGATAATAAAACACCCCAAAACAACACCCGCCACATTTGAGTTTTATAAAAATACTGCAGCGCAATCAACAAAACAAAAATCGTAATGGAATTGTTGTATAAGTGTTTTACACTACCATGTATAAAAGGGCTAGTTATTATTCCGATCAAACCGTGAAACGACCTCGGATAAATTCCCCATTCATACAGTTCCAAAAAATAATTCCAATCCAGCCAATACATTCCCCACATCACTAATACGAATAGCAAAGGCAGTATCAAAAGTTGCAGTAGATAGTGGAAATGTTTTGTGTTCATTTTTTTAAATAGAGAGACGAATATAAACATTCTAAAGCAGATCAAGATTGTATACCACTAAATATATCCGTAAAACCGAAATAAATTTACGGTTAAATCGTAACTTGCCTCTTCCTTACAACAGGGCAAAAGCAGCATGCTTTACGTCTATCTAAGGTCTTTCAATCATCCGCCTAAACGTGTAAAACCATGCAAATTCCATTAGCAGAACGCATTCGACCACAAGATCTCTCTCAGTACATTGGACAAGACCATTTAGTTGGACCAACAGGAGCCCTTACGCAACAGATAAAAAGAGGAATCATCCCTTCAATCATCTTTTGGGGAACTCCTGGCACCGGTAAAACGACTCTAGCAGAAATCATTGCCAAAGTGAGCGATCGCCCCTTCTATGCGTTAAGTGCTATTAATGCAGGAGTTAAAGACGTTAGAGAAGTGATTGAAAAAGCCAAGCGAAATACGGGCATTTTTACCGCTCGAAATCCGATATTGTTTATCGATGAGATTCATCGCTTCAGCAAATCACAACAAGACTCCCTATTAGGTGCTGTCGAACGAGGATGGATCACCCTAATTGGCGCTACCACCGAAAACCCTAGTTTTGAGGTGATTCCAGCACTTTTATCGCGCTGTCAAGTATACACCTTAAATCCGTTTACCAAAGCCGATCTGCAAGCACTATTAGAACGTGCCATTCGTCAAGATGTAATCCTCCAAAAAAAGAAAATTACCTTAACCGAAACCGAAGCTCTCTTTCGAATTTCCGGTGGAGATGGAAGAAAATTACTGAATACTTTTGAATTAATCGTCAACTCACAAGACGCTGAAGACATCGAAATCACCAATGACAAGGTGATGAAAATCGTGCAAAAAACCACGGTGTTGTACGACAAAACAGGCGAACAGCATTACGACATCATCTCCGCTTTTATCAAATCCATACGCGGGAGTGACCCCAATGGTGCGCTATATTGGTTGGCTCGCATGATCGAAGGCGGTGAAGACGTTAAGTTTATCGCACGACGTTTATTGATTTCAGCTTCCGAAGATATCGGGAACGCCAATCCAACAGCCTTGATTATGGCTAATAATATCTTCCAAGCCGTATCGGTTATAGGAAACCCCGAGAGCAGAATTCTTTTGAGCCAATGCACCGTGTATCTAGCCACATCACCAAAGAGCAATTCTACTTATTTAGCCATAGCAAAAGCACAACAAACCGTTAAACAAACCGGTGACTTACCCATCCCCATTCACTTGCGCAATGCCCCAACTAAATTGATGAAAGAACTCGGATATGGAGAAGACTATAAGTATGCTCACGACTACACCAATAATTTCGTTACTCAGGAATTTCTACCTACAGAAATCAGCGGAACTACCTTCTACGAACCTGGAGATAACGCCCGAGAAAAAGGAACTCGCGAATTTTTGAAAAACAGATGGCAACTGAAGTATCGATATTAAGCGGATACGTCTATACGCAGATATGCGGATACGCAGATACGATGATACGCGCATCTGCGAATGGGCAGATAGGCTTTAGATGCTAATACACAGATATGCCTATACTTGAGTGTGCGAATTCGCGTATGTGCATATAGGCTTTTAGGTGCTGATACGTAGTTGTGCCTATACTTGGGTGTGCGAATTCGCGTATCTGCGAATGGGCATATAGACTTTAAATGCAGATGTACCTATACTTGAGTATGCGTATTCGCGTATGTGCGCATGTGCATATAGGCTTTAAATGCTGATAGACTTATGGGCGAATAGGCATACTAATGTATCAAAAAAATTAGAGTAATTGCTTGATTTGCGTCAAAGTATGCACTTGGACTAGTTCTGGACGAACCGCTTTTTTGTGCTCATTAAAATAAATAGTGTCAATTCCCGCTTTTTGAGCTCCTTCAATATCCGCTATTAGATTATCCCCAATCATAACACTGCCTTGAGCGGTGGTTTTTGCCAAATCTAATGCATAATTAAAAATCTTCGGATCCGGTTTTTTGACCCCCGCCATTTCGGAATTGGTCACGGTTTTAAAATAATTATCGAGCTTCGAATTACGTATTTTAAGCTCTTGAACCACATGAAAACCATTCGTTATAACATGAAGATTATAGTGTGGTAGCAAATAGTCTAGCAACTCAAATGTCCCATCATACAAGTGATTATATTGTGGCAACATCTCAATATACTGTTGTGCGATGTCTTCAACAAAAACCGAAGGCGCTGTATACGACAGGGCTTTAAAAGTATCGCTTAATCTACCAAAGCGAAGTTCGGATTGACTGATCTGATTTAAGCTGTAACGCTCCCAATAATCTTCATTGATACCTACATAGAAATGCAAAAACTCCTCGATAGTGAAAGGAACCTTATAAGGTGCTAATACCGTTTTAAAGGCCATAGCAGAATTGCGTTCAAAATCCCATAATGTATGATCTAAATCAAAAAAAATATCGGTTTTATTCTCAAACTTTATAGGCATCTCGTCTTTTTTAAAAGTCAAAATTAATCAAATTCGCACTCCCACACAAACCTCACAGAAGGTTTTCATCGGCAAAGCTATAATAAGCCTTCTCCGTAACGATTAAGTGATCTAATACCATGATATCAAATAACAAACCGGCCTGTTTGATCTTTTTAGTAATACGCATATCCGTATCACTCGGTGTTAAATGCCCCGAAGGGTGATTGTGACATAGTATCATTGCAATAGCCTGATGCTCTATGGCGATCTTAAACAATATTCGAACGTCAACTACCGTCCCCGTGATTCCGCCTGTACTCAATTTCTGTTGGTGAATCACCTTGTTGGAGTTGTTGAGCAACAAAATCCAAAACTCCTCATAGTTTAATGCACCAATCACCGGCTGCATCAAATCAAAAACCATACGACTCGATTCTATTTTGGGACATAACTGTCCGATTTCAATTTGCCGTCGTTGCCCCAATTCTAGTGCCGCAACTATCGACAAGGCCTTAGCTTGACCAATTCCTTTAAAAAGCAATAATTGTTTTAAACTTCGTTTGGATAAATTACTCAATTTATTACCGTACTCATTTAAAATCCGTTTACTTAAATCAACAGCACTCTCTTCTTTATTTCCCGATCGCAACAATATTGCTAACAATTCTGCATCACTCAATGCTGCCTTGCCCTTTAATATTAACTTCTCTCGGGGCTTGTCATCTTCGGCCCATGTTTTTATTGACGTACTACTATAAATATCCATAACTAACTGATTACATATACACTAATATATAAAAAGCCTTTCAATTCCTAGTGCATTATAAGTTCGTTTTTATTTTTTAACATCTATCGACAAAGTATAAAATGGAGAAAAATCACAATCCTTATAGGGTTCACAATGACAAAGCCCTTGCAAAATTAATTTCACAAGGGCTTTTTATTGAAATTCAACCTGTCTATTCTAAACCTCAAAGACAGCTTATTTTATACCGCTAAACAACTCATTTAAATCAATCCCTCCGTAATTCCCGGAGCTCATAAACAACAATACACTATTGTCTAAATCCAACTGACTTACAAAACTTTTAAACTGGTTAGAATCGGTATAAGTCACTAATCCTTCTCTTTTAAAAGCCTGTTCCATTTGTTGATTTGAAATCGCATCCAATCGTTTAATTTGAACCGCCTCCGGGGAGTAAAACACCACTGCTTGGTCTGCAGCATTTAAAGCTCCTTCGTATTCACTTAGGAAATCGGCATTTAAACTGCTGTAAGTATGTAATTCCAAACAAGCAATCAATTTGCGAGTTGGAAATTGTTGCTTCACCGCTTGGGTTGTAGCGATCACCTTACTCGGTGAATGTGCAAAGTCTTTATAAATTACAGTCGTATCGCTTTCGGCAATTTTCTCCAATCTTTTGGAAGCTCCTTTGAAAGAACCAATGGCCTCATAAAAATCTTCTTCGTCAACCCCCATATTCTGACAAATCCATTTCGCACCATTCAGATTACTCAAATTATGAGCTCCAAAAATTTCTAAAGGCATGGGGCCTTCGGGAGTTTCTAAAAATGTTTTTCCATTTTCAATGGTATATTTTGGCGTTCCGTATGGTAGTTTTCGGATGGGTTTGGCCGCTTCTTCTACCAATTGAGCAACAATGGGATCTTCTTCGTTGTAAACCAAAATTCCACCATTAGTAATTTTATCTATAAAAATCCTAAATTGATCGACATAGTTCTCAAAAGTTGGAAAAACATTGATATGATCCCAAGCAATTCCACTAATCAAAGCAATATTCGGCTGGTATAAATGGAATTTCGGACGTAAATCTGTCGGTGACGATAAATACTCATCGCCTTCCAAAAGAATGAAGTCGTTTTCCTCAGTCAGATGCACCATACGATCAAATCCTTCCAATTGAGCTCCCACTAAGTAATCTACAGCAATACCGTGGTAATTCAATACGTGAAGAACCATGGAAGTAATGGTGGTTTTACCGTGTGACCCGCCAATAACCACTCGTGTTTTTTGTTTGGCATGTTCGTATATAAACTCGGGATAGGAGTAAATCTTCAATCCCAATTTTTGTGCTTTAAGCAATTCTGGATTATCCGGCTTGGCGTGCATACCCAAAATAACCGCCTCTATATCAGTTGTTATTTTTTCTGCATTCCAACCCATCTCTTGAGGCAATAATCCTTTGGATTGCAATCGGGACTTGGAAGGTTCAAAAATAGCATCATCACTACCAGACACTTGCTCTCCTTTAGCGTGTAAAGCCAATGCCAAATTGTGCATAGCACTTCCACCTATTGCGATAAAATGTATTCGCATCTTTTTCTTTTTTTGTAGATTAATTCCAATGGGTAAATTTACACTTTTATTTTTGTGATAAAATTTTTCTACTGATCAGATTGTATTAATTTGCCTTTTAACTAGTTTTCCAAATACTTTCTAAAATACCCACATTCATTAATCACTTCATTGTAAAAATTGGTATTCGAATACTTTGCCTCCAATTGCTTATAACCGTTAAACGCGATAAAATTTACCGAAGGATAACCGTAATAATTATTGTCGGTATAATATTTATCGGTATAGAAAGCATTTCGCTCACATTTAGTCATCATATAGGTACAGCGCGCACGTTGTTCATCATTTGTAGCCGCTTTTAGCGCCATTTGATAATAACTATTTGCGTTTTTATTGCTGTGCAAACGCTGTTGGTTAAGCTTTGAAATGTAGTTCCCATATTCGTCCACAATTGGATTGTCATAGAACACGCGTGCGTTACCAAAGTAACTTAAGTTGTAGAACGCATTTCCCAACAATAAAGCATTGTTATAAACATCTCTCCCCGCAGCGATATTCGCTTGCATCTCTTGCATTTTCTTTAAAAAATCCAATTTGCTGTATTTGACTTTCTGAACCGCAACATGATCGCAATCGTTACAATCTTTGATTTTTCCATTAAAAGGATTTCCTTGTAATACAGCAATACTGTCGACCTGTTCCATAAACGAAATCGCTTCCGGAATGCGGTTGGCATAGGTTAACTGAATGGCCTGAAATTCATTGATATCCTCCAACTTAATGCGGTAAATACTCATTCCTAATTTTTCCCATTCGTTTAAACTCCCTTTGCGCATCAAGGTTTTCATCGCTTCCAAATCCGCAGCTTTGTAATAGTATTCTTTCGTCGGTGAGAACAATTCCGCCATCACCTTATCTTTCTGTGCTTCATATAAAGAAGCCACATATTTTCTACTCCAATCCAAAGCATAACTATATCGAAACACCCCGTCATCAACCATTTGACTCGGTACGGTTAAATTTAACCATCTAAGCTCCGCTACTAGACCTTTATCTGTTTTACTATCTATCTTGTCCGTTGCACTCAATTGATTGATCAAACGCAATAAACGCAGCTGATTGGATGCCAGTTCTGACTTAGGAGCAGTTTTTTCTACCAAGTCAAATTCCCTTTTAGCGAAATCATATTCTTGATTGTAAATCGACAAGTAACCATTGGCCAAATGCCACAGATATGGCTTGGTCGTTTTCTCTTCCTTAGCTATTTTCTTTACCAAGCTTAAAGCATTGGAATCCAATTTATTTTTGAGTTCCGAACGATAGGCCTTTGGCGCTTTTAAATCGGAATAATAGGTATTCAACTTACTCTCTTCAATATTGACCAAACGGGTTAATAAAAACTCCAAATGCACGCTATTGGGATTCAACTTGTAAATCTCCTCTATAGCTTTTCGCTCGTTGGTATAGTAGCCCAACATCGCCCATAAGGCTACTTTTTCATCGGCCGTTTTCGCCAAGTTTAAGGATTGGTCAAAATCCGCTTGCTGCTGCGGTCTAAAACTATAGGCCGTAACCGTACGCAACTCTGGACTTTTATCAAATACTATACTGTATAAATAATTGGATTTCGCATATTCCTTAGCGCGATAATGCGCTCCAGCTACATAAGCCAAACCGCGGTAATACAATAAATTCTTAGGTTGCTGCTCTGCGGTCGCATCAAAAAATCGAATCAAATCATTTTTATCCTCACCATAAAAATAAGCTTTCATCGTTTGGAACCAATACCGGTTTTTTAAAAATTCATCGCGCGAGATTCCCTGATACTTTTTCTCTAAATCCACACCGATACTTTTGGAGGCTACAGGTATCGCCGTTTCTTCATACTCCCAATAATTGTAAGAGGTCGTTGAATATGCCTCCACCCGTTTTGCATCAGCGAGGAACTTAATAAAGTTTTTCACTTTGGGCTCTTTGATATCTACACTTGGACGTACCGTATTTTTCTTCTTTTTCTCTACGGAGGTATACAGATCACTAATATCATCGCCGGCATTTTTATCCAGCAACAAATAATTGATATCTTCAACGCTCATTACCCCTTTTAGATAGCCGTTCCAATCTTGAGTGATATTTGTATTAAAACGTCCAATCCCATCTTCTAAATACCCAATGCCGTAGAACTGCTCTTCACTCGAAAAAAACAAAGGGCGATAACTCGGATCTGCATAGACCTCCGGCGCAAAACTAGAGCTGTAATCATAGCCCCAATAATCCCCCCCTCCACAAGCATAGATAACACCCGCAGAAACCAAGGCTGAAAGACTAAAACCCGCTACTAACTTTTTTATAAAATTCTTTTTCATTAGAATAGTTTTTTAAATTTATCGAATCCAAGTCGTAATAAATAATCTCCTTGGGAACGGTTTTAAGATTTTTTTTAATAGTTGAAACCATCTTTTTTAAATCCGCCTTGGACACGGATTCGATCTTGACTTGATCGCCTTGTTTAAAATAAGTACCAAAAGCGATAATATCCTCGTTGACCTCAAAACGGTTTTTACTTTTTAAAGTAGTTTTTACAGTCGCCAACAATTGCTCTTCATTTATTTTAGGAATCAATCCGATCACTTTTTGATTGCGAATATGAACTCCCCAACCAAAAATAGGCAAAGCTACATCGAGCGATAAAGGATAATTGGCAAGGCTTTTAATATATCGAGCTGCAATTTGCTCGTCGTAGATGGAATTAAGATCATCACTGGCTATTTGCCCCATATTATAGTACATCAACACACCGTGATCAACATTGGGCACACCCGTTTCTTTATAATATTTGATTTGATGCAAACGTATAGTGGCTGATATTTTTAAATTCGCCCTCTGACGCAACGCATCGATATAAGCCATAAATTGATCTTTGCTTTTTAAAGTCCAGTCACAATCAATTTGAACTTCTTCGATTTCAATATGATTAATTGTATTGATTTTACCAATCATGCTCAAAGTTTGATCTGCCAATTGAACTACGTCAACTTGCTCAGCGAGCATAACCTCATTTTTGATATAAATTACGGGAACAATTTGAAATGGAGTGGTCTTATCTTCAAAACGAATCGGAGAAAGCGGAATCGGCGCACTATCGCGCAAAGCGATATCGAAATACCTCATATACAATTTACTAACCCCATTTTCCTGAAGCACCTCTTTTTCTATGGTGGTTAACTTAAAAATAGTTTTCCAATAATAAAAAGAGGTAACGGGTTGATCACTCGAAGAACAACTTAAAACCAACAGTACTAAAAGTAAACCGACGTACTTTTTCATTATTATTTTATATGAGCACAAAAGTACTATTTTATTTAAACAAGCCCAAGATTAGCGTTTTCTAAATATAGCGCCAGTCCTAAAAATGCGATATGTTAATCCTATAAACGACAAAAGCCGCTCTGTATAGAACGGCTTTTGACACTTTATGTAATCGTGATTTATTTGGTCACTAAAGTCATTTCATCAACAATGTGTTTGGCATCAGCAAACTTGTCGATAATAAACAATACGTAACGGATATCCACGTTGATTGTTCTTTGCAATTTAGCATCATAAATAACATCTCCAGCCATAGCCTCGATATTTCCATCAAACGCTAAACCAATTAGTTCTCCTTTTGCATTCAATACTGGTGAACCTGAGTTTCCTCCAGTAATATCATGGTCTGTTAAAAAGTTTACAGGCATATGTCCTTTTTTATCAGCATAGATTCCATAATCTTTTGCATTGTAAAGGTCAATTAATTTCTGTGGAACTTCAAACTCGTCATCCCCAGGAATATTTTTCGCAATAGTTCCTTTTAAAGTAGTATACCAATTTTCATCAGCATCGTTAACCTTGTTACCTCTTGGAAGGTCAATCACCTTTCCATAAGTCAAACGCAAAGTAGAATTAGCATCTGGGTAGTATTTCCCGTTTGGATTTGATTTACGAATTCCATCAACCAATAAACGATATGATTTTTGGTAATCATTTTCCAAAGCGGCTACGTTTTCAGGTTGCTCTCTATATTTATTTAAAAGTGCTGTTGAAATTTTCACCAACTCATCATTTTTCAAAGCTGCTGCATCTGGCTTAGCTAAGAAAGCTTCTGCTTTCGCTTTTGAACCAAAAATACTGCTATCAAAAGCTTTATTAACAACTGCAGTAAAGTCATTGTTATTCGCTTTTCCTAGTTCCGCAATATACGGTGCGATTTCATATCCAGTAGATTTTGTTGCGTACAGTTTTAATTGCGCTCCCAACATTTCTCTTTCTAATGGTTCATAGAACTCTCCATAAGTAGCTTCAACTACTTCTTTTAATTTAGGTAGCATTTCCGCACGAACTGCTTCAGTTGATGTAGCATATTTTTCAAAAGCACTCGCTAAACGATAAGGCGCCGCAGCCATAGCCGATGTACGCAATATGGTCATCAAATAATTATCATGACGTGCTTTTTCATTGGTAGCCGCGTAATAAGCATTGATGTTAGCCACTACGTTTCCGTATTTTGCTTTATTTTCTTTTTTATTTGCCCATTTATTAAATACAGCTTCCGATTTATCTTTAGTTGCAGCAGTTTTGTGTTCACCTAAAGCATCAATCATCCCTTGGCGGTTTTTCCAGTAATTGGCAACACCAGCGTATTTAGAAGCATAATGTAAACGAACTGCAGGATCTTGATCCATGTATTTCTTCATCACGTCCATACCCAATTTAGATCCTTCAACCCAAGCTGGATAAGCAAATTTCACATTTTGCTCGATACCTTGTGCCGGCATCCAACGGTTGGTTCTACCTGGATAACCCAAAATCATAGAGAAATCACCTTCTTTAATTCCCGTTACAGAAACTGGTAAATGGTGTTTTGGTTTTAAGGGTACATTTGACGTAGAATATTCTGCCGGATTACCATCTTTATCTGCGTATACGCGGAATAATGAAAAGTCACCAGTGTGACGAGGCCACTCCCAGTTATCCGTATCACCACCAAATTTACCAATACTGTTTGGAGGTGTACCTACCAAACGAACATCGTTATAATCTTGATATACGAAATAATAATATTCATTACCTTGAAAAAATGATTTTACTGAAACGGTGTATTTCCCACCTTCATCATTTTCTTTTTGGATTTTTGCAATCTCTTGATTGATCACTTTCTCTCTTTCAACTTCAGACATTGCATCATTTACTTGAGAAAGAATTCTTTTACTTACATCGTCCATTCTCACAAAGAAACGCACCGATAAAGCTTTAGGCTTACGCTCATCAGCTTTTGTTTTTGCCCAAAATCCATTGGTTAAAATATCATCTTGTGGTGTAGCTAATTCTGCAATTTTATCATATCCACAGTGGTGATTGGTCAAAACCAATCCTTGACTAGAAACGATCTCAGCAGTACAACCTCCATCAAATTGAACAATCGCATCTTTTAAAGAACTGTTATTGATGCTGTAAATTTCTTCAGCAGTTAACTGAAGACCCATCTTTTCCATATCTCGTTGGTTCAGACGTTCAATAAACATCAAAAACCACATTCCTTCATTAGCTCTCAGTTGAACTGGAAGTGCCAATAAAGCTACGGTTAAGAATAAAATAATTTTTTTCATAATTAATTATAGTATGTTATAAGCGCGAAGATAGGTTTTTCCGCCAATGTAGAAAAGCCTTGCTTGAGGAATATTAAAAGAAATAGAGATTATATTACAGTCTTAACAAAAATTTATGTACAAAAAAAGTCTTGCTGGGGGCAAGACTTTTTTTTGTATTATTTCACTTCTGCATTTAACATCTTCCACAAAGTATCTTTCAACTCCGTAAGTCCTTGTTGAGCTATAGAGGAGATAAACATATAAGGCACTCCTTTTAATTCGTTATCCAACTGCGCTTTAAGCTCGGTTTTTAATTCCTCATCTAACATATCTGATTTGGAAACCACCAACAACCTATCTTTATCTAACATTTCTGGATTGTAACGCCTCAACTCATCCAATAAGATCTCATATTCTTTTTTAATGTCTTCCGCATCGGCAGGCACTAAAAACAATAAGGTTGAATTTCGTTCTATATGTCTTAAAAAATAATGTCCCAATCCTTTTCCTTCCGCTGCTCCCTCAATAATCCCAGGTATATCAGCTATTACAAAAGATTGAAAATCTCTATAGGCCACAATTCCCAAATTGGGTTTTAAAGTGGTAAAAGGATAATCCGCAATTTTTGGTTTTGCCGAAGTTAATACAGACAACAAGGTCGATTTTCCTGCATTAGGAAAACCTACTAATCCGACATCTGCCAAAACTTTTAATTCCAAAATGATATCCATTTCTTCTGATGGCAAACCCGGTTGAGAGTATCTTGGCGTTTGGTTGGTAGAACTTCTAAAGTGCCAGTTACCCAAACCTCCTTTACCTCCTTGTGCGATAATTCTCTTTTCACCGTGATCCGTTATTTCAAACAGCACTTCTCCGGTTTCTTTGTCTTTTACTACCGTACCCAAAGGCACTTCAATATATCTGTCTTGACCGTCAGAACCGGTACTTCTAGATCCACCACCATCGCCACCGTGACCGGCTTTGATATGACGAGCAAACTTGAGGTGAAACAAGGTCCACAAACCTTCATTTCCTACTACATAAACGTGACCTCCTCTTCCTCCATCACCACCATCTGGGCCTCCTTTTTCAATAAATTTCTCTCTGTGTAAATGTGTAGATCCTTTACCTCCCTTACCTGAAGCAACATATATTTTTACGTAATCGACAAAATTCCCTTCAGTCATCTTTCCTTGTATTATTTTTAATTATAGTTCCGTTGTAACATCTCTTAGAGCGTTTTTCAAGTGGACTAAACTTGTGTTTCCGACTGCAAATTTAATTTATTTTCAGCAAAAAAGTATGGGTAATCGCAATAAGGTATTTGAATTTCACTAAAGCTGATCAATCACTTGGCTTAAACGCTGAGTGATTTCTTCAATAGTTCCAATACCGTTTACAGCATGATATTTGTTTTTAGCTTTGTAATAATCGATTAACGGTGCCGTTTTTTCGTTATACTCTGCGTAGCGATTTCTGATTTTCAATTCATCTTGATCATCAGAACGGCCACTGGTTTTTCCGCGTTCTAAAATGCGTTGCACCAAAATATTGTCATCAGCTTCAAGAGCAATCGTAGCCGTTAAATCCCAATCTTTAGAAAGTAACAACTCATCTAACGCCTCAGCCTGTTTAATTGTTCTTGGAAATCCATCAAATAAAAATCCATTGCAATCCTGATTTTTTTCTACCTCATCACGCAACATATCGATAGTGATTTCATCTGGAACCAACTCCCCATTGTCGATAAAAGTCTTGGCTTTTTCTCCTAGTGGCGTATTGTTTTTTAAATTAAAACGAAACACATCTCCTGTAGAAATGTGCATTAAATTATATTTTTCTTTTAAAAAAGCAGCTTGAGTACCTTTCCCTGCACCGGGCTTTCCAAATAAAACTATCGTTATCATATTCTTGTATCGTGTATGTTTTTATTTAATTTGATATATTTCTGGTATGTTTCTCCCGTGTTTATCGTAGTCCATTCCATAACCTACAATAAATTTATTGGCAATTTCAAAACCTACGTAATCCAAGGGAATTGACTTGGTATACGCTTCCGGTTTTAAACACAACGTAAATATTTTAATTTCCTTAGGTCTGTGTTGTTCAAAAAGCTCTTTTAAAGCTACCAACGTATTACCTGTATCTACTATATCCTCCACCACTATGATCCGTCTATCGGTAATATCGATATCCAAACCCAATAATTGGTTGACCTGATTGGACGATTGCGTCCCAATATACGAAGCCATTTTGATAAAACTCATTTCGCAAGCTCCAGAATAATGTTTCATCAAGTCTGAAACAACCATAAAAGAACCGTTGAGTACACCAATAAACACCGGTACTTCACCTTGCATATCGGCTTGAATTTGCTGAGCCAGTTCCTTTAATCGGTCTTGAATTTCGGAACCCGAAATAAAAGGCACAAAGGTTTTATCTAAAACTTGGATTTCCATGGGGACATAATTGTTCAATTCGCAAATATAATAAATATGAAGCGAAAATTTAAATTCCACGCAAAGAATTACAGATTTATGTTTTTTATTTGTACTGTATTTAATTTTATTACAAAACGAATGGCATCACTATTACGCAGCCGACTTGAATCTTGCTCTGCCTTATTAGAAAGTAGAACGGCACTTAAAAACCTGGTTTTATCGGAACCCGGTTATGTCGATATGCTATTTGAAATGGCTATGGACAGCGCTTTTACAAACAACCACCAAGCCTGTTGGATTCTCGAGTTAGTTATAGCCGACCAACCTCAGTTACTCCACCCGCATATAGACCCTTTTTGCCAATGCCTCAGCAGTATCAAACACGAAAGCGCTAAACGCCCCATGGCAAAAATCGCTTTCCTATTGGTGTCGTCTTCTGAATTTACCTTAAAGCCACCTCAAGAACAATTAATCATGGATTGCGCTTTGGAATGGCTGATTTCAGAAACCAAGATCGCCACTCAATGTTATGCTTTAGATATTCTAAGCGAATTGAGTGCAACATATCCCGAACTGCTTGAAATCAGTCGATCGATTATAGATCAGAGGTACGCTAGCAGCAAACCTTCGTTCCAAAGACGTTCTGAAAAGTTTGTACGCCGCCATTTCCGCTCTGTATAGAAAAAGCAGTAAACCAGCTTTAGGCATTTACGGTATGAGTATTTTAAATTATCTTTGCAAAAACACACAACAACAGACAATACTATGAATTATTTTTCTTCTGATTTTAGATTGGGAATTTTAGGGGGTGGACAACTGGGCAAAATGTTGCTTGCTGACGCTCGTAAGTTCGATATCGCTACGTTCATTTTAGACCCGAGTTCGGAAGCTCCAGCTCAATATGGTGCACATCAATTTTTCCAAGGAGACTTGATGGATTATGAAACGGTTTATCAGTTTGGAAAAAAAGTTTCCGTATTGACTATCGAAATTGAAAACGTGAATTTGGATGCTTTAGATCAATTAGAAAGCGAAGGATTATTGGTGTATCCGTCTCCAAAAACTTTACGTCAAATACAACATAAAGGTAAACAAAAAGATTTTTATACGTTGCATCAAATTCCAACAGCGCCATACACGCGATTTGACCGCCTAGAAGATTTACAAAAGCAAGTTGAAGACCAACAAATCTCCATGCCCTTTGTATGGAAGTGCGCTCAGTTTGGCTACGACGGCAATGGTGTTAAAGTAGTGCGATCGCTAGTAGATTTGCAAGGATTGCCCAATGTGGAATGTATTGCGGAGGTCATGATTCCGTTTAAAAACGAATTGGCCGTTATCGTTGCTCGTAGCGCTGCTGGTGAAATAAAAACTTATCCAGTGGTTGAAATGGAATTTCATCCCGAAGCCAATCAAGTCGAATATGTAATTTGCCCGGCTCGAATTGATGCAGAAGTAGCCGATAGAGCCCGTGCTATTGCCCTAAAAGTTTCAGAGAAATTCAATCACGTGGGACTTTTAGCAGTAGAAATGTTTCAAACCGCTGACGATGAAATTTTGGTCAATGAAGTAGCACCTCGTCCGCATAATTCCGGACATTATTCTATTGAAGCCAGTTACACCTCTCAATTTGAGCAACACTTGCGTGCCATCTTAAACTTACCTTTGGGAAACACCGACAGTAAGGTCGCTGGTATTATGGTCAATTTAGTAGGAGCCGAAGGATATCAAGGTGATGTTCATTATAAAAATATGGAGAAAATTCTTCAGATAGATGGCGTTACCCCCCATATTTATGGCAAGCGCGAAACACGTCCGTTTAGAAAAATGGGACATGTAACTATCGTCAATACCGATATGGTTGAGGCGCGTAAAATTGCACAGGTCGTAAAAGAAACCATCGAGGTCATCAGCTTGTAGTTTAACAAGCATATTGAATTAACACACCTACTGCGTTAGGGATAGTAGCGACATCCTTTGGTTTAGCGCAAGCAAAAACAAAGATATAGCGAACAGCCCGACCCGAAGGGAAACGCCCAAAGTAGCTTTGAAATAAAGAAA
Source organism: Flavobacterium sp. HSC-61S13 (assembly GCF_024171535.1). GTDB lineage: Bacteria > Bacteroidota > Bacteroidia > Flavobacteriales > Flavobacteriaceae > Flavobacterium. The sequence goes on from NZ_JALJZV010000002.1 coordinate 91,176, forward strand.
TATAATATTATGAAAATAGCTGTAGTAATGGGAAGCATTTCGGATATGCCGGTGATGCAAGATGCCATAGACATCATTAAAGAATTTGGAATTGAGGTAGTGGTAGATATCGTATCTGCACACCGCACACCAGAAAAATTGGTAGACTTTTCATCTCAAGCACATTTGAGAGGCTTTAATGTCATCATTGCAGGCGCTGGTGGCGCGGCACATTTACCGGGAATGGTAGCATCAATGTCTCCACTACCAGTAATAGGCGTTCCTGTAAAATCGAGTAATTCGATTGATGGATGGGATAGTGTTTTGTCTATTTTACAAATGCCTGGTGGCGTTCCTGTAGCTACTGTAGCTTTAAATGGTGCTAAAAATGCTGGTTTATTAGCCGTTCAAATTTTGGGAAGCCAAGACGAGGCATTAAGAAATAAAATGATAACATACAAGGATGGATTACGCGACGTGGTGCTAGCCGCTGCTGCAAAATTAAATTCTTAGGAAGTTTATGATAAATAGTAATGGTCTTTGAGCCATTACTATTTTATCTCCATAAATTATTACAACAAGCGAACCCTCATAATGATTCCACTTCGCGAACTCTTTAGTTCATCAGTTTTTCGTTTGAGCATTTTCATTTTCTACACGACGCTTAATTTCAATATCCTCTTCTTTTATTCGTTTCCTAAGTTCTTTCGCACTTCCGTCACAAAATCCAAGGTCACCTCAGCTATATCGCAGATTTGCATGTCTGTAAAATCATACTTACTCAGTAAATTTCGTACAATCTCCGTTTTAACTTCTAGCTTTCCTTCTAGCTTTCCTTCTGCTCTACCTTCTCTTCTTGCTACTAATCCATCTTCTTTTGCTTCTTTTCTAGCCTCTTTCACTTCTTTTCTAGCTTCTTTTCTAGCTTTTTTCTTGGCTTCATTAATCTGATAATACGTTGTATTCTCTTGATCTCTTCTTCTTTTTACTTCTGTATTATACATAAACTGTTCTTCTTTGGTTAAATTAGTAAATTCCGCTAAATCAAATACTCTTTCAAATACCGTATGATTCAAAAAATCTGGTAGATGATTCAATTTGGACAGATGCTTAAGTACATACAACCACCGATCCAAATCTCCGTCTAAGTCCTCGGGTCGCTTTAAGAAAAGATCTAACTCCAAATAAACGAATTCCAATCCCGTATAAAAAACAGCACCGCTATCCTTATTACACAAGCAAACATCATGCACATGACCCGATTTTGAATCTGATATTACAAAACCGTCTATAATCGCTACAACGCATATTTGTGGGATTCTAAAATTCCACTTCTTCCTATCTTCCTTCGGCGCTTGATCTGCTATTAATCTGCTGCTATAATACAACATACGCTTTTTTAAATTGTATTGATTGCTTCGTTGTACTTCAATGATATATTTAGAACCATCTTTAGCCGTACACGTCAAATCAAAAATGACCGTCCCCATATCCTTAGAATCACCCACATACTCATTTTTATCATACACCACTTCTTTTAAGTGCTTCTGTCCTCTAAAAACGGCATGGAGCAAAGACGTCAACAGCTCTTTGTTTGGCTCGGAACCGAATATCTTTTTAAATGTAAAATCAGTAAGCAAATCAACATACCTCGCCACAACACCATAGACCTTTGATTATTAGTTATCTAAAAATAAATAACACAGAATAAACAACCAAAATATTTAACATTTTTATTTTCACACACGTCACGCAGTAACTCTGGTTATATTACCTATTCCCATCCAAAAGCACCGAAAAAATTCGTAATTTTATGTTTTTATAAATCTTCTTTACAATGACTTTATTAAATTCAAAATTTCAAACGGTTCACGATACCGCTCCGTTTACTCAAATAAAAAACTCCGATTACCTCCCCGCTTTTGAAAAAGCTATTGTAGCGACACGTCAAGAGATTGACCATATTGCTGCTAATAAAGATGCCGCTACATTTGAAAACACTTTGGAAGCATTAGCTTTTTCAGGTATGGAATTGGATCGAATATCCAATATTTTCTTTAATCTGAATTCCGCTGAAACCAGTGACGAATTACAAGAGATTGCACAGGAAATTGCACCAAAACTTTCGGCATTGGGAAACGACATCACTTTAAACGAAGGACTTTTCAAACGAGTTAAAGCCGTTTACGATATCAAAGATACTTTGACCTTAACACCGGAGCAAGACATGCTTTTGACTAAAAACTATTTGAGTTTTGTGCGCAATGGTGCTTTGTTAAAAGAAGAACAAAAGAACCGATTACGCGAAATTGACAGCTCCCTTTCAATATTGTCGTTAAAGTTTGGCGAAAATGTATTGAGCGAAACGAACAGTTACCAATTGCATTTAACCAACGAAGCCGACTTGGCCGGACTACCAGAAGGTGCCATTGAAGAAGCCCGTTCATTGGCTGAATCTCAAAATTTAGAAGGCTGGATATTTACTTTGGACTTCCCGAGTTATTTACCTTTTGTTACCTATGCAGACAATAGAAAATTACGAAAAGAATTGGCTATAGCTGCCGGTAGAAAAGCTTTTCAAAACAATGAATTCAACAACGAAGAAAACGTCTTAAAGATCGCTAAACTACGTCATGAACGCGCCAATGTGTTGGGTTATAAAACCCATGCCCATTTTGTATTGGAAGAGCGCATGGCACAAAATCCAGCACGGGTTTTTGAGTTCCTAAACGACCTGTTGAAAAAAGCCGCACCCGCCGCAAAAAAAGAATTTACAGAACTCCTTGATTTCGCCCGTGAATTAGATCAGATTGACCATTTGGAAAAATGGGATGGCGCCTATTATTCCGAAAAATTAAAACAACAACGTTTTAATCTAGACGATGAAATTCTAAAACCTTACTTTCAACTTGAAAAGGTTTTAAACGGTGCTTTTGAAGTAGCTCATCGTTTGTATCAACTTCGCTTTAAAGAAGTTTTTACTATCGAAAAATATCATGAAGATGTTCAAACCTTTGAGGTGACTGATGCAAATAACCGCTTAATCGCTATTTTCTATACTGACTTTTTCCCGAGAAAGAGCAAACGCAACGGTGCTTGGATGACTTCCTTTAAATCGCAGTACATTTTAAATGGATCGGATCAACGTCCGCATATCTCTATTGTTTGCAACTTTACCAAACCAACAGCTACTAAACCTTCTCTATTAACTTTTAATGAGGTAACTACCCTATTTCACGAATTTGGTCATGCCCTACACGGTATGCTTGCCGATACGGTTTATCCGAGTCTTTCAGGTACAAATGTGTATTGGGATTTTGTAGAGCTACCAAGTCAAATCATGGAAAACTGGTGTTATGAAAAAGAAGCCTTGGAATTGTTTGCCAAACATTATAAAACCGGAGAAGTTCTACCTATGGACTTAATCGAAAAAATAAAAGAAAGTGCTAGTTTCCAAGAGGGAATGGCTACACTACGTCAAATAAGCTTTGGACTATTAGATATGGCATGGCACGGTCAGGACCCCACTGAAATAACAAATCTAAAAGCTTTTGAAACCGAACAATTCGCCGATACGCAACTCTATCCAGACGTAGCAGAAAATGCGATGAGCACATCTTTTTCCCATATATTTCAAGGAGGCTACTCATCGGGTTACTACAGTTATAAATGGGCCGAAGTACTCGATGCCGATGCTTTTGCATACTTTAAACAACACGGAATTTTCAATAGTGAAATAGCCTTGAAATTCAAGGAAAATATTTTATCCAAAGGCGGTACCGAACACCCTATGACCCTTTATAAAAAATTCAGAGGACAAGAACCTAATCCGGAAGCCTTATTAAAAAGAGCTGGATTACTATAGGCAACTCGTCAATTCGCACAAATAAACCGAAAAAAGGCTGTTTCAAATCTTGATACAGCCTTTTTTGTATAAAAACATGAAGACCATAGTTCCTATAAAATAACAAAACACATCGTATAAGTCGGAGGTATATCGAATATTCACTGTGGGCAAATAGTATTCAAAAAAAACACTGTAATAAACAAATAAAGACCAAGCCGTCATCCATGAAAGTTGCGCCTCTGCTCCCTTTATCTGAACTAATACCGCCAAAACAATCCACAAAACCAAAGGCATCACCAACAAGTCATTGACGTAATTCTGAATAAAAGTAGGCAGTTCTACCTCAAACCTCTGTAAGAAGTATATACAAGCCCCCAAGACTAACAAGCCTAAAAAATATCTGTTTAACAATATTCTCATGCTACAATTGCCGCTATTACCCACGCGATAAAACCGCCAACCGCCATCGCAATAACCCAACCGATATAAACCACTTCAAAAACAGCACGAACCAACCAAAATCGGTGGTTTTGCATTTTCTTGATCTGTAATTCTATTTTGGAAGGTCCTTTTTCTGCTTCGCGTTTCCGCACTTCTTTAAACTGTTCTTGACGCACCAATTCACGTTGCTTGACAACGGAAAGCAAAGCACCACAATTTTCGCAATTTTCACTATTCACATTAAAGGTTCCGCATTGTGAACATCTAATATGAACCTGTGCTCCCTTAGCTGTTGTACTCAAAATTAATTTGTAAATTAGATTAAATCCAAAGTTACACCTTTTTTACGCATTTGTTATAAAAGCAAAAAGACCGACACTTGCGTGCCGATCTCTTCTAATTTGAAACTAGTATAAATACAACTAATTGTTCAGTCCTCCAGTTCTTTTCGGACTTTTTTGAGCAGGCCATTCTATAGTCTTGCCATCGCTGCTCTTGGGCAAGTTGATTTTTTGACGCGATACCAACTCCTCTTCTTGACTGGCTTTATAGGCCAATATTGCAATTAGAATCGCATTGTTACGAACCTCATCAAATACGATTTTATCATAGGTATCTCTATTGGTATGCCAAGTGTGGTTTCCATAACCCCAGCTCAAAGCTCCCAACATAAAAGCAGGTATGTCTGCACTTACAAAAGAAACGTGATCAGAACCACCTGACGATGGTGATCCGGGAAATGTCGATTTTAAATCTTTTTTGTAATCATCTGGTACATCATAAAGCCACTTTCCTAAGAAATCATAGGCATGTAGAAATCCTTGTCCGTTTAAATTGACTATTCTACCCGTTCCATTATCCTGATTAAAGACGACTTGAATTTTGTCATGCAACTCTGGATGATCTTCTACAAATGCTCGAGAACCGTTTAGCCCTTGCTCTTCACTTCCCCAATTTCCAATTAAAATAGTTCGTTTGTTATGAGGTAGTACTTTTTTTAATATCCGAGCGGCTTCCATCATAACAATAATACCCGTTCCATTATCAGTAGCTCCTGTGCCTCCATCCCAACTATCCAAGTGGGCTGATAAAACAACATATTCGTCAGGCTTTTCAGTACCCTTAATTTCCGCAATAGTATTGTATGTTTTGGTCTTACCTAGGTTTTTTGAAATTGTCTTAATTTTGATCTTAGGCTTGATTCCCTTTTCCGCCAAACGATACAAGGTTCCGTAATCCTCCAAAGCGATATCAATGGTAGGAATCTTTGTTGTAAAAGCTTCAAAGATACGATTAGCTCCCATAATCCCCGTCCAAAAGGACGATACTATACCGACTGCTCCTGCATCTTCCAATATTTTAGGCAGCGTCTTTATGTCATAACCCGTATTCGCGATTCGCTGATTCCACGACTCGGTCTGACTTTTTTTCAGGTCTTGTATTTTCGCCAAAGAGGCCGGTGTTGCATATTCCTTCCATTGTTCTTCCGATCGACCGGTTGGCTGAAGCATCGATATCAGTATAATTTTCCCTTTTGCATTGGGTAGCCATTTTTGAAAGGCAATACTATTATCGACAAAAGGCAATACAATGACCTCGGCTTCTATACCCTTATCACCCGTTGAAGGATTCCATGCCAACTGTATGGCTTCCAAAGATTTTAAACGCGGCGCTGTCATCTCCACCTGCGTCACGCCTCTCTGCCATGCTCTCCATTCTCCATATTCCTCATTGCGTGCATTTATCCCCATTTTGAGGTATTGATCTACCACCCAATCATGAGCTTGCTTCATTTGAGGTGTTCCCACTAAACGAGGGCCAATAACATCCATCAATTCAAAAGCATATTGCTCTAATTGTGAGTTTTGCTGGCCTTCTTTTACGATAGCATCGACGATTGGATCTTGTTGTTGTGCACAAACTGCTGAAGTAGACAAAATAATTATACCAAACGTCAGCCATCTAACGCTTTTATTCCTTGTAACATAGCTAAACATAGGGTGCATTTTTAAAAGGTGAGATTTTAAAGGAGCAAATTAGTAAAAATACCTCGGCTTTTCAAACCTAAAAGTAAAGAATCCATTTATCTTATGCCCATACCACACATTTCCCTTAGCCTAGACCCCGAATAAAAAAAAATAATGTAAAAATAAAATCTGTTGAAAACTGGCACTGTTTTGGATAATAATTTATCAATATAAACCCATTAACCATCTCAGTATGAAAAAATTAATTTTAACAGCACTACTTGCACTACCTATGCTCGGATTTGCACAAGAAAGGCCTAGAGTCGAAAAAAAGAACAGTGAACCAAGAAAATCTAAAGATAAAATCGCTTATATCTTAAATGATCAATTGGTCAGTAAGGCAGAACTCGATAAACTCTCCACAGAGCAGATCAAGAAAATCAATATCGTTAAAGAACCCTTTATCAAAGACGGTATAGAGTATATGGGTCAAATTCAAATGGAATCCATTGAGTAGTTATCGGGAGAGAATTTCTATCTACAATATATTCTCACTCCAATGCACTAATAATCCATATTTATTTTTATAAGTAACCACTTTCTTTAGGATCGGTTATCATATACAAATAAGTATGGATTTTTTCTATTTATCACGTGTACCGCAGCGTACATACAGGCTATTATTATCCCCAAGAAGTTTATAATTCCACTATTTCGGGGTAGCGTCTTCGAGACTCTTTTCATTACTTTCATCTTTCAATACTGCCTTGGCTACCTTTCCAATGGAAAGTCCTTGTACAACAATCGAAAACAACACCACGATATAAGTGATCTCCAACAGCATTTCTTTGTATTCGTTATAAGGCAACGATAATACCAGAGCAATCGAAACTCCACCACGAATCCCTCCCCAAACCAACACAATTAAGGATCCCTTCGTATAAATTCTATTTCTCGAAAAAACTCTATAGGGAATTAAAATCGATAACATCCTCGAGAATAAAACAACTATTATCGTAATTAGTGCCAACCAGATATGTTTTTCAATATCGGGTAATAACAACAATTCAAATCCGATAAACATAAAAAGAATAGCATTTAGAATTTCATCAATTAACTCCCAAAACTTCGTGAGATAATCCTGAGTTTCGTCGTTCATCGCCACCTTTTTCCCGTAATTGCCAATAACGAGTCCTGCAATGACCATGGCAAGCGGACTTGACACATGCAGGGTTTTTGTTAGTAAAAACCCACCCATAACCAAGGCTAATGTAATCAATACGGTCACTTTATAATCGTCTATTTTTTTCATCACATGAGATGCAGAATATCCCAGTATCAATCCGACCAAGACCCCGCCAATAACCTCTTGCGCAAAGAATTTAGATACAGACAAAAAAGTAATGCTTACCTCATCACTGATCGCTAATTTCAATACTACGGCAAACATAACTACGGCAACCCCATCGTTAAATAGTGATTCTCCTGTAATCTTTGTCTCTATTGATTTGGGAACTTTTACCTGCTTTAAAACACTTAAGACCACTATAGGATCCGTTGGTGAAATAAGTGTTCCAAATAACAAACAATATATAAACGGAATACTGACCCCAAATAAAGGACAGATATAAAACAAAATGGCCGCTATAAAAAAAGCGGATAAGACGACGCTGACGGTAGAGTATAACATAATAGCTACCCGATGTTCTCGTAAATCGGCGATATTGATATGTAACGCACCGGCAAACAACAAAAAATTCAACATGGCGCCCATCAACACCTCGTCAAAATCAAATTGGCTGATCAACTTAAAAAAATCTCGAGTTGCATCTGGAAAAAGTTGATCGCCAAGCAGTCGAATACCTATGGATACCAACACGGCAATAACCATTATTCCAATAGTTGTGGGTAATTTTAGAAAGCGCAAATTCAAATAGGCAAACCAAGATGCCAATACTATAAAAACGGAAAAGGTATAATAGAGTTCCATAAAATTGAATCGTTTACTTCAAATTTAATCAAAAAACAACAAGTAATTACTCCTGATTCGAAGATACTTATTAAGCTGATACGCGAATGCGCCCATTCGCCCATTCGCTAATAAACAAAAAAAGCAGCCCCAAAGGGCTGCTTTACATATATAATTCTCGATAAAAAACCGTTTAAACTCCTTTGTACTGAGCCAAGAAGTGCACTAAAGTACGAATTCCGGTTCCGGTTCCGCCATGTCCTCTATAATTCTGTGGAGCTTCTGTAAAAGCAGGTCCTGCAATATCGATATGAACATACGGATATTTAGCAAAATGCTCTAAAAACTTACCTGCAGTAATGGTTCCTGCATTACGACCACCAATATTTTTTAAGTCGGCAATGGAGGACTTTACTTGTTCTTTGTAATCATCCCAGAAAGGCAATAAAGCCAAACGTTCGTGTACGGCAAATCCAGATTTTACTAAAGCTGCTAAAACGGCATCGCTTGCATTACCCATAAGGCACGAAGCACGGTCTCCCGCCACCATTAAGGCTGCTCCAGTAAGTGTTGCAGCATCAATAATCAATTCGGGCTCGTATTGATTGGCATAGGCAATAGCATCACCTAAAATCATACGTCCTTCAGCATCGGTATTCAAAACTTCTACTGTGGTACCGTCATACATGGTAATTACATCACCAGGTGTGTAAGCGTTTCCACCGGGTCTATTATCCGTTGCAGGAATCAAACCGATGATATGTACATTCATTTTATTTAAAGCCGCCGCATAGATAGTACCCGCCATACAAGCTGCACCACCCATATCCGATTTCATCAAATCCATAGAACTCGGTGTCGGCTTTAAACTCAAACCTCCCGTGTCATACACCACCCCTTTACCAACTAAAACCACCGGTTTTGAATTGATAGCATTGACTGGTTTATATTCCATAATCGTGAAAGTCGGAGGATCAATCGACCCCTTGTTTACAGCAATTAATCCACCCATTTTCAGGTCTTCAATTTTTGCCTTATCCAATACCTTTACGTCGAAATGAGCTTCCTGACCTAATAATTCAATTTCTTTGGCCAATTGTTCCGCAGTCAAAAAACTAACGGGCTCGTTAACCATCGTTCTAGCCCAATACACCGCTTTAATAGTGTGGTTTAAATCACTGATTATTTTAGCGTCAAAAGCACCTTTTAACTGAATCTGTTTTAAGGCATAGGTTTTCTCTGCTGCATCTTTGAAATATTTTAAAAACTGATAGTTTGACAAAGCTATACCTTCTGTCAATGCTAGAACGGCATCGGTATTACCGACTACAGTTAAATTATCTGCTTTAACATCCAATTGGGTGCGTATCGCATATCCAGCAAGTCGCATTTTCTCTAAATCAGCGTTTTCTTTTACAAAAAAGAAATATTGATTGCTCATTTTAACGAAATCACTTTCTTTTTTTGACTTTAAGAATTCTTCTACAAAAGTAGAAAGCCATTCCATATTAGGAAATTCAAGTGTATTTTGTTCCGTGCCCAGGACATAAACGACATTTGCCTGAGTTTGGATTTCATTAACCAGTTGTATCATTTTATTATTTATTTTAGAAATACAAATATACCTTTTTTAGACTTAGCTAAAAAATTTCTCGCCAACTACCAATAACCACCAAACTATCGGAACACTTTCTACCCAAAAGAGGGTAAAATATTTGGTTTGTTTTGGCGAAGCCTTCCATGTAAAAAATAACACCAAAGCTACGATGACCAAATTATTCCATGCTTGTATAGACTGAAACCCCAGTTTAAAAAACTCTAAAAAATAAAATGGAATCAACAATAAGAGTATCAGTCTTTTGGTTTTTTCCATTCCCAAAGTCTGAGGTACGGTTTTTAACTTTTTATCATCAAATTGCAAATCGACGATTTCAAAGATCAAAATCAAGATCAACACCAAAAAGAAACGTTGCAAAAACTTGATTCCAATATCCTGTGTCAATGCTAATCCGGCATTAACTATCGGTACAATCAGTGTGACACCAGCCCAACAAAACGATACAATATAGATTTTAATACCTGCCCAATTTCGTAAATTTGGAATTTTCGGATAGATCGGTATGGCATATAACAAGCACAGTAACAACAGTCCTAAAGTAACGAGCTGTGCATTAAATTGCAGCATAAAAAAACTAAAACCCGCAATCGTCAAAGCAATGAGACTCATCGCAATTATCGCTTTCATGTTTTTTGAAAACACGCCTTTTAACTTATAAACCGTTTCGGCATATTTAATAAAATTATAGGAAAAAAGTGTCCCAAAAAAAGCAAGAGCGGATACGACTGCGTCAAATGGAATATCACAAAAATAAAACGTCATTTGAACCAGTGAAAACACGGCCAACGAAACATGTACACTCCCATTGAGGTAGAGGTTGAAAGCAGTTCGGAATGAGTTATTCATAGGGAGACTTCTGTATGAAGCTGTAATTTAAGTACATTTTTAAAATTAGGTTCTATATTCGGTAAAAATATCGGATTTATGGTTATTTTTGTATGCTTAAACACAACTTATCTTTTATAATAGTAGAATGAAAAAAAATGCATTTGCTTTAAGACACATTGGTCCAAGACCGGCGGATTTGGAACATATGTTAAAAACTGTTCAAGTTGACAACATAGAACAACTGATATACGAAACCTTCCCAGACAATATTCGGTTAAAACAAGACTTACAATTAGACCCTGCTATGACAGAGTATGAGTATTTGGCTCATATTCAAGCATTGGGTAATAAAAATAAGGTGTTTCGTACTTATATCGGAATGGGATATCACGAAGCAGTTGTGCCTGCGGCTATTCAAAGAAATATTTTTGAAAATCCAGGATGGTATACCGCATATACTCCATATCAAGCGGAGATTGCCCAAGGTCGTTTGGAAGCGCTTTTAAATTTTCAAACTACGGTTATAGAATTATCGGGAATGGAAATTGCCAATGCTTCACTATTGGATGAAGGAACTGCAGCTGCAGAGGCTATGGCTCTTTTATTTGATGTAAGAACCCGTGACCAAAAGAAAAACAACGCAAACAAATTTTTTGTTTCAGAAGCTATACTTCCTCAAACGCTTTCGATTTTACAAACCCGTTCAACGCCAATTGGAATTGAATTAGTAGTTGGTAATCACGAAACTTTTGATTTCTCAGAAGCTTATTTTGGAGCTATATTACAATATCCAGGTAAATACGGTCAAGTTTATGATTACACAGACTTTATCCATATTGCCAAATCCAAAGACATTAAAGTTGCGGTTGCTGCAGATATTTTATCTTTAGTAACTTTAAAATCTCCTGGAGAAATGGGTGCTGATGTTGTTGTAGGAACTACACAACGTTTTGGTATTCCACTAGGATTTGGAGGACCTCATGCAGGATTCTTCGCAACTAAGGAAGAGCACAAACGCAGTATGCCAGGACGTATCATTGGGGTTTCTCAAGATGCGGATGGAAACCGTGCACTTCGTATGGCTTTACAAACCAGAGAGCAACATATCAAACGCGAAAGAGCGACTTCTAATATCTGTACAGCTCAAGTATTATTGGCTGTTATGGCGGGAATGTATGCGGTTTACCACGGTCCTAAAGGATTGGAGTTTATCGCCAATGAGGTTCACACCAAAGCAGTAACCGTTGCTAAAGCTTTAGAGAAATTAGGCTTTAAACAAAAGAACAGCGATTTCTTTGATACGATTTTGATCGAAGCCAATTCTGCTAAAGTTCGTGCCATTGCAGAACATTACAGTGTCAACTTTAATTATATCGACGAACAAACGCTTTCGATCTCGTTAAACGAAACGGCAAATCTAAGCGACATCAATACGATTGTTGAGATTTTTGCGGAAGTTGCGGATAAGGATTTCTTTAAGATCACCGAAATCGAAACTGGCGTTCATTTTGCAGAAAGACTAGCTAGAAACACACCGTTTTTACAACATGATGTGTTTAATAGTCACCATTCTGAAACGCAATTAATGCGTTATATCAAAAGATTAGAGCGCAAAGATTTGGCTTTAAATCAATCGATGATCTCTTTGGGTTCTTGTACGATGAAGTTGAATGCCGCAGCTGAGATGCTTCCTTTAAGCAATCCACAGTGGAACAACATTCACCCGTTTGCACCTGCCGACCAAGCAGAAGGTTATATGACCATGTTAAAAGCTTTAGAAGAGCAATTGAATGTGATTACAGGATTTGCAGGTACCTCTTTACAACCAAATTCTGGTGCACAAGGAGAATACGCCGGTTTAATGGCCATCCGTGCTTACCACCATGCCAATGGAGATTTCCAGAGAAACATCGCTTTAATTCCAGCTTCTGCTCACGGAACCAACCCAGCTTCTGCTGCGATGGCAGGAATGAAAGTTGTAGTAACTAAAACTACGGAAGAGGGTAATATTGATGTGGAAGATTTAAAAGCTAAAGCGGAACTACACAAAGACAATTTATCTTGTTTAATGGTAACCTACCCATCTACTCATGGAGTTTATGAAAGTGCTATTACCGAAATAACAAACATCATTCATCAAAATGGCGGTCAAGTTTATATGGACGGTGCCAACATGAATGCCCAAGTTGCCATGACAAATCCAGCCAATATCGGAGCTGACGTTTGTCACTTAAACTTACATAAAACTTTCGCTATTCCACATGGTGGAGGTGGACCAGGAGTTGGACCAATTTGTGTAGCACCACATTTAGTTCAATTTTTACCATCAAATCCTTTGGTGAAAACCGGAGGCGAAAATGCAATTACTTCTATCTCTTCGGCTCCTTATGGTTCGGCATTGGTTTGCCTGATATCTTACGGTTATATCGTGATGTTAGGTGCTGACGGTTTGAAAAAAGTAACAGAACAAGCTATTTTAAATGCCAATTATATGAAAGCCCGTTTAGAAGGTCATTACGACATTCTTTATACGGGTGAAAAAGGAAGAGCCGCTCACGAAATGATCGTAGACTGTCGTCCATTTAAACAAAATGGCATTGAAGTAACCGATATCGCAAAGCGTTTAATCGATTATGGTTTCCATGCACCAACGGTATCTTTCCCTGTAGCTGGAACACTTATGATTGAACCAACAGAAAGTGAAAGCGTTGAGGAATTAGACCGTTTCTGTGATGCGATGATTTCTATTCGTAAAGAAATTGCCAACGCAACAGCAGAGAATCCGGTAAACGAATTGAAAAACGCTCCGCACACTTTGGCTTTGCTAACTGCTGATAACTGGGATCTACCTTATTCAAGAGAAAAGGCTGCCTACCCAATAGAACACGTAGTAGACAATAAATTCTGGCCTAGTGTTCGTCGTATTGACGACGCATACGGAGATAGAAACTTAGTTTGTTCTTGTGCTCCTATCGAAGCATATATGGAAAACTAGTCGAAAACCGACTTCAAAATAACTTATAAGGACCTCTAATCGGGGTCCTTATTTTTTTAGTTTTTATTTTGCTTTTATTTAGACTAATTATGAATAATGATTATATTTGCATCTTTATTAATCATTTCCCCCTAAATAAAAGCATCATGTTCCCCCTTAAGAAAACCTATTTTAACTGGCTTCTTGTACTTTTACTATCCCACAATTTAACTAGTGCGCAAGATAAAATTGCGATTGGAGAAACCCGTGAACTACAGTCCAAGATACTCCATGAAAATCGAAGCCTACAAATTTATCTTCCCCCATCCTACCAAAATTCAAAGATTCAAAAGGCCGACTATCCCGTTATCTATTTACTAGATAGCGAGACTAATTTTCACTATCTGACGGGATTTATCGAAAAACTTTCGCAGGGGCCCTATGCCTATGTTCCTGAAATGATTGTAGTAGGTATCGTCAATACCAACCGCTCCCGAGACTTAACTCCCACCCCTATAATCGATAAAAAAACCAAACAACTAGACACTAAAAACTCCGGTGGCAATGAGGCTTTTATCTCTTTTATACAACAAGAACTGTTCCCATGGGTGGATGGTCACTACCGCACTGAAAACTATAAAATACTAATCGGTCATTCCTTTGGTGGTATTACTGCTTTAAATATACTGCTGCATCACACCAAAATGTTTGATGCTTACCTGGTACACGATCCGAGCATTTGGTATGACAATCAGCTTGTTTTAAAACAATTTGAAGCAAGAGATACAACCGACTTATTAAAGCGAAAGCTCTATCTAACTCAAGCCGGAGAACCGTTTAATAATACGGAACTCAACGATCATTTTACATCCAACAAAAAATTTAAAGCATTGTTGGATAACGGTAAATTCCAAAATTTAAACTGGCAATTTCAACAATATGAAAATGAAGATCACGGAAGCATACCGATTATTGGCAATTTAGATGGTTTGCGCTATGTTTTTAAGGGCCATCAAATCAATATCAAGGCAGTAGCTGCGCAGCCCGACTTGATTAAAAATTCTTACAAAAAACTGAGCGAAGATTTGAACTTTCCATTTCTTCCCACGGAAATCTATATCGAGAAAGTTGCTCGTTATTTGATGCGCACAGGCCAGGTGGAACAAGCTCTTGGCTACCTCGAACAAAACCTCCAAAGCTTTCCAAACAGTCCACAAGCCCATTATTCCCTATACGAATATTTTCATCAGATCCATCAAAAAGAAAAAGCGCAAACTTATTTAAGTCAAGCTATAGCCTTAGGTTATCCGTCAAATTAAGACCAACTACATCATGTCGAGGAAATCAAAACCCACGTGGAAACAACGTGCAAAAAAAATATTGGGTCAACTTCACCTCTGGTTGGGTTTACTCTCCGGAATTATCGTATTTATCGTATCGATTACGGGTGCGATTTATGTTTTTAATGAAGATATCACGCATTTTACCAGACGTCATGTAATTTATCATGGCGAGCAAAACATCGAAAATAAAAAACCGCTACCGGTACAGGAGTTGCAACGTATCGTTAATGCCTATGTTCAAGAAGAAGTATCTTCAGACGAAGTTACTATACCGATCGATAAAAATCAATCCTATCAATTTGGTTTTCACAAAACCAATCGCAAGGGTTGGAATTATTTCGACACCTATTTAATTTACAAAAATGCCTATGTAAATCAATATACCGGTGAAGTTCTGGGCGTTTATAACATCCGAGAAAACCTCTTCTTTTTTACGATGATTTTACATCGATCGCTGTTGCTCAATGGCGGTGTTGGCAGTTTAGTAGTAGGAATAGCTACCATTATTTTCACATTGATGTTGATTACAGGTATTGTATTGTGGTGGCCAAAAAATAAAAAGGCCACCAAACAGCGAATTTGGTTCCGCTGGAAAAACATCAAAGGTTGGAAGCGAAAAAACTACGATTTACACAATATACTCGGCTTTTACACCTCGCTTATTGCGATGATTGTAGCCCTTACAGGCTTATGTTTGTCATTTCGTGTTCTAACTACCGGCATTTATATGTTGCTCTCTGGAGGGACCGCAGATTATCCCAATTTTGATCAATATAAAACCACCGCACCCGAATCATTAGAAACACCACAAACCATTGAAGAAATTATAGAAAAAGTACGCCACTATTATCCCGATGCAGCTTCTTTCGGATTGGACTTAGAGGATCATTCCCAAAGCGATCACCATCACGATAATTTAAGTATTTACATCAAGAACTCCCCATTTACCTATTACGACAATCACTTATTAATATTTGACGAACATTCGGGGGATCTATTGTTTAACAGACCCTACCAAGACCAGACACTGGCTGAAAAAGTGGTCGGTGCCAATTACGACATACATGTTGGTGGCATCCTCGGGTTTGGCGGTAAAATTTTAGCCTTTGTATCCAGCCTTATTTGTGCATCATTGCCCATCACCGGATTTCTAGTTTGGTGGGGTAGAAAAAAGAAAAAAAGAAAACCAATTAGAACGCAGCATCATGAAAAATAAATTTATAGTTGCCTTAACGCTTTTGACGACCTATGGTTACGGCCAAACAGAAGCACAATTAGACAGTATTGTAGCCCTGCATACTACACAACTTGGTGAGGTCATTATTTCGGCAAAGCAGCCACTGTTTAGTCAAAAATCCGATAAGATGATTTTTAATGTTGAAAACAGTGTTTTATCCGAAGGAAGTAATGTCCTCGATTTGTTGGCCCGTGCTCCCGGAGTTGTGGTCGGACAAGATGGCGACATATCGCTACGCGGCAAAAGCGGAGTTAGTGTAATGATTAATGGTAAGATGACCTACCTCTCGCAGAAAGACTTGGCCAATCTATTAAAATCAACCACTTCGAGTGCCGTTAAACACATTGAAGTAATCACCAATCCGTCGGCTAAATACGATGCAGCTGGTAATGCCGGTATCGTAAATATTGTTTTAAAAACGGCACAACTAGAAGGGCTAAGCGGTACGGTATTTTCCAATTACGGACGCGGACGAAAAAACAGAACCAATTCTGGGTTTAGTTTAAATTATTCCGAAGCCCGTTTTAGTGTTTTTGGCGATTATAGTTACACTTTTAGAGGAGAAGAAGAACGCAAAACGTTCAAACAAGATTTTTACAACCCAGCGCAACCTTCGATCCTAGAGCGACATACTTTACAGCACAATACTACCGATGAGCCGCTAACGTCAAACAATTTTAAAATTGGTGCAGACTACGCCCTAAACAGCAAAACCAATATCGGTTTTTTAGTTGATGCAAAACTCGGACGGTATCAAGATCGCGTACACGGCAGAAACAGCCTATACAATGGAACACATTTATTATTAACCGATGCTTTAACCCGTAATCACAATAAAGAATTCTGGAATGACCTTACGTATAGTATCAACGGTCGTCATCAATTTAATGAAAAAGGTACGCTATTGAATTTCGACATTCAATACAAGAACAACACCTTTAATTCGAACCAACTTCAACAGGCCAACTACCTGCAAATCGACCCCGAATCGACTGTAGAGTTGCGAGATAGACGGGGTAAGATCCCATCATCCTTAGAAGTTTGGGATGCTACCGTTGATATGGTTGTTCCATGGAATATCAAAAATACGATGGAAATCGGCTGGAAATCAAGTATAAAATCAAACGACAACCCGTCTACTTACGAATTTCAAGAAAATGAAAGTTGGATTATAGACCCAAGTGCCACCAATCACTTTGTATTTAAAGAACAAATTCACGCGGGTTATGTCAATTATAAATTTGCCGCTACTAAGTTCCAATTTCAAACCGGTATACGTATGGAGTACACCTCCATCGATGGGGAACAGCGCACTTTAAAACAAAACAACACCGATGACTATATAAAATTCTTCCCTAGTGTATCGCTAAAATATCAATTGAACGAGCAAAATTCACTTCACAGTTCATACAGCAAACGAATTAATCGTCCCAGCCACTTTGATTTGAATCCGTTTCGATTTTACGATGATCCTTTTAATTACTGGTATGGTAATTCCGATCTTATTCCAGAAATAACACATTCTGTCGAACTCGGATACAGCTGGAGAAATTGGCTGATGAGTTCTTTGTATTTTAGCCAAACCAACGACGTCATGACCGAAGTATTTGATTACGACCCCGCAACCAATACCACGGCATCTACGCAGAAAAACTTGGATAAATCCTACAACTATGGCATCAACATCACCAGCTCTGTTAAGCTTTTCTCTTGGTGGTCGATGAGTAATTTATTTAATGTTTTTGAAAACCGCTATCGCGGAGATTATAAAGATTTACCGATAGATACCAACAAAGCTACTTTTACGATAAGTTCACAAAATGCCTTTCAAATCACAACGGGTTTTCAAGCCGAGGCCAACGGTCAATACCATGCCCAGTCCAATATTGGACTATTTGAAAGAGCCGCTTATTTTGATTTAACGCTCGGTTTATCCAAGCAAATTCTAAATGAAAAAGGCAGTATAAAACTGTCGGTAACCGATGTATTAAGAACGCGTAACTACGAAGTTATTTCACAGATGCCTACCTCAACCATTCGGAAAAATTACAGCTTAGACAGCCGAATTGCCACCCTGTCTTTTACCTATAAAATATAATACAACCACAGAGTCTTTGTAGTTGTACTACTTATGCGAGGTCCGTTTTTGGGCCTCGCTTTTTTTGGCTAAAGATTAAAAAAATGCCGTAAAGTCAGCACTTTACAAATAAGATACAAACACTATACAAATACAATACAAATAGAGCACAATCAAACAACCGGTATATTAAATATTTAATAAGAATCATACAAATCACTTACAAAGACAGTACAAATATCATACAAAGACCTCACTAATACTCTTGTGTTATACGAACCGGTGGGTATTGCAACAGCCGTTTGTCAAACACAGCAAACTAGGTACAAAAAGAGGCCACCTCCTAATTCGAGGCAATACTGTTTTTGCCATATTTTTCACTTAAAAACGGATGATGTGATTGGTTTTAACGGTTTAATTATAATCGTAAAAACGAAGAGGCTACCCTTTTGAGATAGCCTCTTTATTAAAATAAAAATAGTTTTTCGAATCACTTAAAAGAAGTATCGAACTTTTCCTGAAAAACTCCTACCGGGTTTTTGCAAACTAAAGTTGTCGTATACCAATTTATCCCAAAGATTGCGGCATTCAAAAGTGAATTGAAATTTCTCTTTTTTACCTAAGGTATAAGTCGCAATAAAATCATGAGTAATCTGTTCTGGAATCAATCGTTTTCCGTTGTTTTTATCGCCTTGACTAGGCCAAAGCAAATAAAACTCATGAATGTACATCATCGAATAACCCAAAGTCAAATGGTCACCTTTATCATTCCATAGGTCTTTAAGAGTATAAGAGGCATCCAAGTTTCCATAAAAATAGGGTACGTTAGGCAAACGATCTTTATAAACTATACTTTGAACACCTTCGACATATTTAGTATTATTCAACATTCTCTGATAGGTCCCATTGATTCCAACAGCGAACTTGTCTTTGTACAGATACCTCCATTCTGCTTCAATTCCATAATTAATTACAGCAGCAAGATTTTCAGACATTTGATAGTTTTCTTTAAAGTCCAACTTTTGTCTAATAAAGTCCTTGGAGTCCCGATAGAATAGATTCGTATCGAAAACCAAACGGTTTTCGTTGATTGGCAGCTGATAATTAAAACCCAGATTATAATTTTCACTGGTTTCTGGTCGTAAATTAACGTCGCCAATAATATTAATCATATCGCCGAAAATCTCACTGTTGTCGGGTAGTCTTATTGCTTTTTCAAAAGAGGCCTTTACTTGAAAATTGTCGTGTATAAAATACGATGCCGTTAAACCATAACCGTATTCGTCATACTTTTTTTCAAACTCTTGATAAGCAATGTCACCCCATTTTCCACTGGGATTATAGGATTGACTGTATTTATTCACTTGATTGTAATACTTGACAAATGCCGAAGCGCTCCAAGTGGTATTGGGAGTAAATTGATATCCCAAGCCCGAAATATTTTTTGTGGTTTTTGCCGGTTGTTCGTATTTCTGAGCTTCTGGAAACAATTCATCAGTGCCTTTTCTATTGAACAGGTTAATAGTGTTGCTCAAAGATATACTGTGATTTGCATTCCATTGGTAATTTAACGAAGACGAGATCATTCCGTTGTTGTTTTTGTATTTATACATCGAATAATCTCGTTCTCCCCCCTTTTTCTTATTCTGCAATTGATAGTCAATATAATCCCCGGTCCATCCATATCTTCTATACAGCGTATCGATGTTCTGCTCAGTACCCAAGTTATAATTGGCATTGACATTAAGATTTAAACCGTCGAGTATTAAATTCTTCTTTTGATACACGAAGGTTGGCATAACGATATTTGCTCGATGATGTAGCCCTCCAAAAATCGTTTCCATCCGTGCTCCGGTTTGGATTTCCTTATAACTTTGGCCCAATGTAATTCCGAAGGCGAGCTTATCGGCAAACCTTTTATTGATAAATCCAATTTGCCCAATAAACGTTTCGTTGTGATATTGATCGTGGAAGCGCTTTAGCTTTTTATTCTTTTCAATCAGTTTCCCCGAATTCAAATCGTATAAATCGACTTGGACCTTATAATCATTATCGGAAAAATTTTGAAAGGCATTGATTTGAGTAAAAAAACCATTATCCGTTGCATAAATAAAGTTAACATTAGAACGGTGCGTATTAAAGGAACCATAAGAATACGACATATCCAAACTGGTTTTACTATAATTATTGGTGATGATATTAATAGCGCCACCTAAGGCATCTGAACCGAGACCAACGGGAACGACACCTTTGTAAATCTCTATTCGTTTGGCAACATTAATAGGAATGTTGTTGAGTTGAAAAGCTGAACCAAAATTATCCATTGGAATTCCATCTAAGAAAAACTTGATTTGATTTCCGCCGTAGCCATTTAGTGCAAAATTCATCGTTGATCCCACTCCTCCACTTTCTCGTACACGCATCCCCGACACCTTATTGAGTGCATGCCCTATATCCATGGTCGTATTGTGCAACTTAACGGCATCAATTACTGCGACGTTAAAAGCTTTTTCTTTGACTTGTTGAATTTGATCTTTAGCTGTGATATTTATTTCAGACAAGGTACTTATTTTGCTTTCCAATCGAATAGCCAAGACAATACTAACATCTTTTAGGCTGATTTTCTCAGAATAGACTTCAAAACCGATGTCATTTACATCCAGCGTATAATCGCCATTCTTAACATTATTAAAGCTATACTCTCCCTTACTATTGGTTTCAGAAAATTTATTGGTTTCTCTTAAAACAACCATAACTTTAGCTATAGCAATCCCATCTTGATCGGTGACCTTACCCGAAATCTTTTTAGATTGCTGGGCAAAATTCGTTTGGACAACCAATATAAGCACCAAAACAATCCAATTTATCCGTTTTTTCATGCTGAATTTTTTTATCAGTTTATATGAATTCCAAAAACAGAAACAACTCCCTATGGAGTTGTTTCTGTTTTTTTAAAATTTATAAATTATTCCGCGGATACTTTAGAGATAGCCGTAATTCTACCCCCTTCTACTTTCAATCCTTTCGTTGCAGTTGCCGCAACAGCATCAAATTTATATACAAAAGATCCCTCAGGAGCATTGATACCTACAAAAACGGTTTTACCGTCCATTGGAGCATAATCACCTTTAGTTGCAAAACCACTGTCCTTAAGATTGCTTGGCAAGCCAGTTACCCATTTAAAAGTTTTATTGTACACATTAATTGCCGCAAATTTGATTTCATCATTGTTGGATCCTTTGTCATCAATCATACGAGCTATAAAATTTCCTTCTCCTGCGTATTTAAAATCAACGATATAAGCACCACCAGAAACCTGTTCTAAATTAAAGAAGTAACTGCTGTCAAAATCAACTGTTTTTCCGCTTATTTTAACAATCGCAGAAGGATTTGTTGTCAATAATTGATCTTGATCCCCTTTAACATTGGCTGAAGAGAATCCGTAAGCATCGCCATTTTCAACACGAGCCAAACCGTTGAGGTAATAGCCGCCCAAATAACTCGTTCTGCTGTCGGTAATCACTTTTTCCAAAGTCATACTCGGATAAGAATAGACCGCTGCCCAACTGGTATTCGGGTAAGAAGTTCCCCAAACATCACCACCTGCAACACCACGTATACTCATATACGGAGCTACTAGCTTATTTCCAACTAGAGTAAAACCGGTAAAATGTGCTCTTTCTCCATTATTGGCCAATTGAACGATATCAATAGCACCGCTATTTACAATCTCGTTCTTATTGGTATCTATATTAAACCATCTTGCTTCTGTTTGACCAGAACGCGGTACTTTACACAACATTATATCACCGCCTACTTCCGATATAACTTGTACAGTTTCTGTCACAAAATCATTGGTTTTCTGCAGTTTCCCGTTTGTACTAAGACTATAGGTAGTCACAGCACCAGGTCCACCTTGTCCGTACAACATACTATAAAACTTGTTTTTAACCGTTAAATAATAGCGGTAGCCATCTTGCTCAATCCCATTACCCGAGGTTGTAATACTACCACTCTCTAAAGTCTCGGAGGTTAACAAATAATCGGCGGTATCTGAAAATTCAACCGGCACTGCAGCAATGACATATCGCTCCTCCCCTTTTTGGATGGGATTGACTGGTGTACTATCATCACTTTTATCACATGATGTGGTAATGACTCCTGCTAAAAGCATTGCTAAAACGCTCCATTTAATTTTTTTCATTTGTTTTATATTTATTTAGACTGAATTTTAATAATGCAAAACTATTAGATAAAATTCTTATAACATAATTTTTTACTAACTTTATTTTAAATCAATCTAAATAAATATAGCTGCGGAATGTGGTTTTTTTAACAATATATTTCTAACAATAATTAACAGCAAATTCGCTCTAAACAACAGCTTCTTTGAAATATATAAAAAATTGTAGTCGGTAAAAATGAAAAACAAAAAACGCTATTTCGGCTACATACAACTAATAATCTGCGTATTAAGTATTGATTTTGTATATTATATAAAATTTAATAAATCCGACTGCAGAAATAATAATTGTCTTTGATTACTAACTAGAAATTAATTACTACTTTTATATATATTGAAAGATTTAATAATTCATAAACCTTCAATAATTAAGTACTATTTTACGCGTTAGCAAATAAAATTCAACAGAGAAACATGGGGGTAAGGATAATTGGTTCGGGAAGTTTTGTCCCTAAAAACGCGGTAACTAATAAAGATTTTGACAAATTCGATTTTCGGGACGAACACGGAACGGTATTAAAACATTCTAACGAAGTTATTGCCAGAAAACTTCAAGAGATTACGGGAATCGAAGAAAGGCGATATATCGACGACGACAAATTGACGTCTGATATGGGTTTTTACGCGGCACAAAAAGCCCTAGAAGCGGCACAAATTGATCCAGAAACTTTGGACTACATCATCTTTGCACATAATTTTGGCGATGTAAAAAAGGGAGCTATCCAGACGGATTTGTTACCCACTTTGGCTGCACGGGTTAAACACAACCTGCGCATTAAAAATTCGCGTTGTGTTGCTTACGACATTTTATTTGGTTGTCCGGGTTGGCTCGAAGGATCTATACAAGCAAAGGCATTTATAGATGCTGGAATTGCCAAAAGATGTCTGGTAATTGGTGCCGAAACGCTCTCTCGAGTTATTGATCTCCACGATAGAGATTCGATGATTTACGCCGATGGAGCAGGTGCAACTATTTATGAATTTGATGCTAGTGAAGGCGGAATTTTAGCGCATGAAACGGGTTCTTTTACCTATGAAGAGGCCTTCTATCTGTTTTTCGGAAAGTCCTATAATCCAGACCTAGATCCCGATACGCGATATATAAAAATGCACGGTCGAAAAATCTACGAATTTGCCTTACAGCAAGTACCGCAAGCCATGAAGAATTGTTTGGACAAAAGCGGTGTAGCCATAGATCAACTAAAAAAAATAATCATTCATCAAGCCAATGAAAAAATGGATGAAGCAATTGTTTCGCGTTTTTACAAACTTTACGACAAGGAAGTGCCTGAAAACATTATGCCCATGAGTATCCATATGTTAGGGAATAGTAGTGTTGCCACGTTACCTACTCTATTTGATATGATCATGCGTAAAGAAATGATTCATCACCAATTTGAGAAAGGAGATGTTATTCTATTTGCATCGGTTGGTGGAGGTATGAATATCAACGCCATGGTATATCAATTTTAAAAATGATATAGAGAACAGTCCAAGTGAATAACTGCACATAGAAATCAGTTATTCACTAGGGCTTATTTACCACTGTACAAAGTCAACTAGTTTCCAATGACCCGTTTTATCCAATATTTGATTGGAGGGCACCAAGAACTAAAATACATTACGGCCGTATTGATTATAAGTACCAAAACCACTTTCACACTAAAGTCAACAAAATCCACATATAGAAAAGGCAAGGAATATACCACCAATAAAGTAAGTCCGAATACTCCGATCATCTTAAGAAAATCCCAATCAAATGGCAATAAATGCATGGTCTTATAGATGTAAAAAGTTTTTGCCGCATTAAACAACGCTAACGATGCCAAGGAAGAATATGCCACTCCAAGTATCCCTAAGTCCGTTTGCGTTAGTAAAATAAGATTTAATGCTACGTTGAGCACCATCAGTGATAAGATCGAGATCAAATTAAATCTATAATACTTGGAATACGATATAATCTCCGTATTAAAGCCTGTCGACATATTGATCACCACATTTAGTCCCAACAACAAAATAACGGGAATCGATGCTGCCAAATTATCATAAGTAGGCATCATTTTAAAAAGAGGTTCTATGCCTACCACTATACAGGAATAGAGTAAAGCCGCAATAAAAAACAAAGTTTTTGAAATCTCTTTATACTTATCATTCAATTCGCGCCATTGCTTGTTCTTAATAAAATCAGAGATTATTGGTGCATATAACGCAAAAACGCCTGTAGCAGGAATCGATAAAGCAGAAGCCAAAGTCACCCCGATATTGTATGTTCCATTAGCCTCAAAAGAGATAAAATTCGGAATCATTAGTGAATCTACTCTAAAGGCGAAAAAAGCACCAAAACTCCCCGCAAACGAATATAAGCTATAGGAATAGTATTGTTTTTTGCTGACCTCAGCAAAAAGATCATCAAAATGTCTGTGAATTCTAAAGGCGTAATTTTTATAGACATAGTAGCCTACTAAAACCATAATAAAGCCAAAAGTAAATACATAAATCCACAAGGCGCTATTTATGGTTATGGTTTTATACATCACCAATAGGAACAAAATCGGTAAGGTAATTTTCGGAATAATTTTCTCGTATAAAGTAGGAACCGCTAATTTCTGCAAGTTGGTTGCCTGTCTTCGAAACAATTCTATATACGCCATAAAAATGGATAAGATAAAAGCCATCCAAATATAGTCCATTGGTTCAGACCATGAAAAAGCTGTACTGATCCACAAAAGAACCAACATCACTACGGCTAATTTAAAAATCGAAACCAGACTAAAGCCAAACAATTTCTGTTGTAACTTCGCGTTGAGATTTGGGTAGAAATTGATCAGGGCATGAGTGCTTCCCAAAACTAGAATGGGAAACATGATTTGCGTACAGGCTTCAACATAGCGTATGATGCCCAACAACTCTTTATTTCTAGGGTAGATCAAGATGGTAGAAACAATTCCAATCAATACCCCTACGTAATTAATTACGGTAAACAGCACGGCTTGTTTGGTGGAAATTTTTTTACCCATTGATTTATATGAATATAAATACAAATATACTTTCTAAAAACGGTAAACGACTATTTTTTTTAACTTTGTCCATTCAACTTTTCTATAAACTAATATGTACGAAAATACTTACCCTACGAAACGCTTCCAAATCACTTTGGACTTTATAGAAAAACACCTTTCTAAATCTGATCAGATCCTCGATTTGGGAGTTGCTAATCCGCTGTCCAATTTAATGACAGCAAAGGGATTTGATGTTCACAACACACTCGGAGAAGATCTGGATGAAGACTTCTCAGCATTGACTTCTAATAACTATACCGCAATGACGGCCTTTGAAATATTTGAGCATTTACTCAATCCGTACACCGTTTTAAAAAACTGTAGAGCGGACAAAATTATTTTATCCGTTCCTTTAAGACTTTGGTTTAGCCCAGCTTACCAAAGTAAGACAGATCTACGCGACCGTCATTACCACGAGTTTGAAAGTTGGCAACTTGATTGGTTATTAGAGAAGTCTGGATATCAAATTTTAGACCGTCGGAAATGGACCAATCCCGTTAGTAAATTGGGAATTCGTCCGCTATTGCGTTTATTCACACCCCGGTATTATATGGTTTATGCCGAAAAAATAAAATAATGGAGTATTGCATTATCGTACCAGCCTATAACGAACAAGCTTTTATTGCGCAAACTTTACAGTCCATAGTCGAGCAAACCAAACTGCCGAATAAAGTTGTAGTGGTTGATGATAACTCGACCGATGAAACCGCCGCTATAGTCTTGGAATTTCAAGCGAGGTATCCTTGGATTCAATTGATTCACAAACAGTCTGAAAACATACACTTACCGGGAAGCAAAGTCATACAGGCCTTTCAAGAAGGCTTTAATCAATTGGATGCCTCTTACGATGTGCTTGTAAAATTAGATGCCGATTTAATTTTACCTACTCGGTATTTTGAAGAAATCATGGCTGTTTTTGAGAAGGATGCAGCAGTGGGTATGGCTGGGGGATTTGCCTATATCGAAAAAAATGGCCGATGGGTATTGGAAAACTT
Source organism: Flavobacterium sp. HSC-61S13 (assembly GCF_024171535.1). GTDB lineage: Bacteria > Bacteroidota > Bacteroidia > Flavobacteriales > Flavobacteriaceae > Flavobacterium. The sequence continues at coordinate 117,753 of NZ_JALJZV010000002.1, forward strand.
AACCGATAAAGATCACATTCGTGGAGCTTTTAAATCCTATCGTAAAACATTTTATGAACAAATGGGCGGGTTAAAACCGGCCATGGGTTGGGATACGGTTGATGAGTTATTATGTCGTTTTTACCATTGGAAAATCGTCACTTTACCCCATTTACACGTTAAACATCTGAAACCTACTGGAGCTGTCTATAACAAAGCAGCGCGTTATAAGCAAGGTGAAGCTTTTTACAGATTACAATACGGCATTGCAATAACTGCTATCGCCGCTTTAAAATTAGCTCTCAAAAAACAAAAACCTTCGCTGTTTTTTGATTATATTCAAGGTTATTATCAAGCCAAAAAACAACAGGTCCCTTATTTGGTAACGGATGAACAAGGGCGTTTTATTAGAAACTATCGTTGGAAAAAAATAAAATCTAAATTAATATAGGTCATTTTTTTAGTTCAGCATACAGAAACTCAATTGTAATTGGTAATTTAGCCATTATTTTTAAATCTATGATTCGACAGATATTAACTCAAATAGGGAAATACTTCATTATGCTAAAAGATATTTTTAGCAGACCGACTAAATGGAGTGTTATGCGCGAATTAATCTTTAAGGAAATCGATGAGTTAATCATCGGCTCTTTGGGAATCGTCGCTTTTCTTTCCTTCTTTGTCGGTGGTGTAGTAGCCATACAAACCGCCCTTAACTTAACCAATCCGCTAATCCCCAAATACCTTATCGGTTTCGCAACTCGACAATCGGTAATTTTGGAATTTGCGCCTACTTTTATATCCATCATCATGGCTGGTAAAATGGGATCTTTTATCACTTCAACAATTGGAACCATGCGAGTTACCGAGCAAATTGATGCTCTGGAGGTTATGGGAATCAATTCCTTAAACTATTTGGTGTTTCCTAAATTGGTTGCCTTATCACTCTACCCTTTTGTAATTGGTATCAGTATGTTTTTAGGTGTATTAGGAGGATGGGTTGCTGGTGTTGCCGGAGGTTTTGTTAGCTCTGAAGAGTTTATTACCGGATTACAAGATGAATTTATTCCTTTTCATATCGTTTACGCTTTTATTAAAACCGCTCTTTTTGGATTCTTATTAGGAACTATTCCTTCCTTTTACGGTTATTATATGAGTGGTGGAGCCTTAGAAGTTGGTAAAGCGAGTACGACTGCCTTTGTATGGACTAGTGTGGCAATCATTCTTACCAACTATGTATTAACACAATTACTTTTAAGCAAATGATAGAAGTTCAAGATATTGAAAAATCCTTCGACGGACAAAAAGTTTTAAAGGGAATTAGTACTACTTTTGAAACTGGAAAAACCAATCTTATCATTGGCCAAAGTGGATCAGGTAAGACCGTTTTACTTAAGACCCTTTTGGGAGTTCATATTCCAGATACCGGAAAAATCATTTTTGATGGACGGGTATACTCAGATCTCAGCAAAGATGACAAACGAACGCTTAGAACCGAAATCGGTATGGTTTTCCAGGGAAGTGCTCTATTTGATTCGATGACTGTTGAGGAAAACATCGCTTTTCCATTGCGTATGTTTACGACCAAGACCACTAAAGAGATCATGATGCGTGCCAATGAAGTTATCGATCGCGTTAACTTAGAAGGTGCTAATAAAAAATTGCCCTCTGAAATTTCTGGAGGTATGCAGAAACGAGTTGCCATTGCTAGGGCTATTGTAAATAATCCGAAATATTTATTTTGTGACGAACCCAACTCGGGCTTAGATCCAAAAACGGCTATCGTTATTGACAACTTGATCCAAGAGATTACACACGAATATCAAATCACTACAGTCATCAATACCCACGATATGAATTCCGTTTTGGAAATTGGCGAAAATATCGTATTTTTAAAGGATGGTGTATTGGCATGGACAGGTACACACAAAGAAATTCTACGCACTGAAAACGAAGACATCATCGACTTTGTCTACTCTTCTGAGCTATTTAAAGAGATCCGAAGAGTCAGTTTGCAGATGGAACCTAATAAAAAGTAAAATATATCGCCCTAATTATAAATTAATTATGTATTTTTAGGCCTGTTAGTTATAATTCTTAAAATAGTTTAAGAGAGAGTACCTTCTAAGGGTACTCTTTTTTATTTATTAGCTATTGATAAACATTTTTGGATACCCAAACACCTTAACTGCACGCAACCCCTCGTTATTTAATGTGTTTTAAACAACTTTTGAGGCGTAGGCAAAAAGAGGTCGGCATCACGATCATCTGCGCTTAAACCCCATTAGAAACAACTGTTCCCTATAGATGACACCACAAACAAGAAACGAACCGTTAATTCAGTTCGTTTCTTAGTTAATCTTTTGTTTTTGGAAAAAGTTGTTCTGTTTTGGACAGTATTTTCTTAATGTCTTGTTCCTTCTTTTTGGGATAAATCAACAGCACATCTTTTTCGTCTACAACAATATAATCATGTAGTCCGTCGATCACCACGAGTTTATCCGTTTCGGTACGAACAATATTATTGGTAGCATGATCCATTACCGCTCGAGCATTAATGATAGCATTATCACCTGCATCCTTAGGCAGTTTTTCATAAAGGGATCCCCAGGTACCCAAATCATTCCAATCAAATGTTGCTGGCAATACAAATACGTTAGACGCGTTTTCCATAATTGCATAATCGATCGAAATATTCTCAGCCTTGGAATAGTTCTCTAAGATAAAATGCTCTTCTTGATCGGTATTGTAGTAAGCTTCTCCACGCTCAAAAAGTGACATCATATCCGGTTGGAATTTACTAAACGCTTCTAAAATAGCTGAAACGCTCCAAATAAAAATTCCAGAGTTCCATAGAAAATGTCTGCTTTGAATAAATTTTCGCGCGGTAACATAATCGGGTTTTTCTCTAAATTGCACCACCTTTTTGACCTGGCTCGAATCCAATTTATCAAATTCGATATAACCATAGCCCGTGTTTGGGAACGTCGGTAAAATACCTAAAGTCATCAATACATTTTCGCGTTCGCAAATATCAAAAGTTCTTTGCAGATTGGCCACGAATTGCACTTCATCTTCAATCCAGTGATCACTAGGTGCAACAAGCATTACTGCATTGGGATTTTTGGCTTTAATCTTCATGGCTGCATATAAGATACAGGGTGCAGTATTGCGCATATCCGGTTCCAAAATCACTTGATTTTGGTCTACAAACGGCAATTGCTCCATGACAATATCTTTATATGATTTATTGGTCAAAATCAAAATATTCTCTACGGGAATCAGTTGAGATAACCTCGAGAACGTTTTTTGAATTAACGTTTCTCCAGTACCTAACATGTCGTGAAATTGCTTGGGAAACTCCGGAGTACTCACCGGCCAAAACCGAGATCCTACTCCACCTGCCATCACTACAGCATAATAATTACTGCTCATAAATTTATCTTTTTTTAAGTACATAATCCGAAAGTAATTCTACTTCCGCATTGGGTTTAAATGTATACATTCTACCCGAACTCACCTCCAAACATTCAAAGCGTTTAACACGCAAAGGACCTCTTTTAAAGATTTTACCGTTTGAAATCCTAAAATGACTCCCCAACGGCACTTCATAAATAAAAAACACCTCTGCTCTATTGGTATCAAATTGTTTTAGCGCAATCGATAAAGCCGCGTCGGTATCACTACTAGCCGCGGGATTTCTGAAATGCCTAGCTAACAAAGGCAACATCTGACTGGGATAAACCGCTGGATGAATAAAAGGCACCATCAAACGCTGGAAGGTTTTTTTCCATTCGATTCCGTGAGGTTTAATATTACGACCGTATTGCTCAATAGCCACCAAATGCGCAATCTCATGAATCAAGGTCATTAGAAATCGGTATTTATTCAAATTGGCATTAATCGTAATCTGATGTCGCCCATCCATACCTCTGCGATAATCTCCGTGTCTGGTTGTGCGCTCTTTAACAATTTTCAAATGAACTTGATGCGTCTGAATTAATTTGAAAGCTGGTAATAAGGCATTTTCCGGTAAATAAGGTGCTAATACCTCTTCCACTTGTTGTACCCTTTATGGAGTTGTACTCGATGCTTGAAGTACTTTTCCGTTAAAATATTTATTTCCATTTTGTGAGAAATCCACAATATACTCTGCCATTTCAAAAGGCTCAACAGGTGCTAAATACCCTGGAAAAGCTTCGTCTAACATTTCGGTCTGAACCGCCCCCAAAGCAATTACATTAAAGGAAATGCCCAATTCCTTATATTCCTCCGCCAATAATTCCGACAAGGTAATTACAGCTCCTTTACTCGAACTATAGGCAGCCAAGCCCGGAAACTTCATACTGCCCTGAACACCACCCATACTACTGATGGTCACCACATGACTTCCGTTGTTTAAATAAGGCAGACAAATTTGAATAATAGAAGCTACAGCAAAAACATTCACTTTATACACATATTCAAATTCTTCAGCGGTGATGTCTTCAAAAGATTTATTGATAATCGCCCCAGCGTTATTGATCAATATATCCACATGAGTCCACGATTTTTTAATATAATCATTGACGATTTCTAAATCAACAGCCTTGGTTATATCCGCTGACAAACAATGAATATTAGCCTTTCCTGTTAAGGCAACCGGTATGTTTCTAGAAATTGCCAAGACCTGATGTCCTTGAGCAGCAAACTGCAAGGCCATTTCCAATCCAATTCCTCTACTGGTACCTGTTATAATTACATTTTTCATTCCTTTTAATTTAGTTTTATTTCTCGTGAATCACTATTCACTAGTTGTTCAACAACTGGAATTATTTCATTAATAAATCCGCTTAAATGATTTAAATCTAACTGATCGACCTCATCTTTAACGTGATGATAATAGTTGTAATTTTCAAAATCAAATGAACTCAACGTATGAGCAGGTATTTGAAATTTTTGATAAAACGGATAGTTATCTGACTGCTTAAACAAATTATCTAAGGAGACATGCGGTCTACTTCCTATTAATTTTTTATTGGCAAACTGATTCATCTTATCCTGCATATTGGATAATTTAGCACCCGTCAAATATGCGATAAATTCACTATTCATCGGAACGCCCAACATTTCAAAATTCAACATGGCTACCACAGGAGCTTGTTCACTTTTTAGTTTTTCAGCAAAATGATACGCTCCTAAAAGTCCTTTTTCCTCTGCTGTAAAGAACACAAAAATCAAAGTCCTTTTGTTGGACTTTGCCTTTGCAAAATAGCGAATTAACTCCGTTACAACCGCAGTCCCCGAGGCATTGTCATTTGCTCCATTAGCAATGGTATCTATCTGCCCTATTTCTTTTACGATACCGATATGATCGTAATGCGCACCAATTATAAAATATTCTTTTTTGAGTTTTGCATCCCTTCCAGGAATCCAACCCACAATATTTGAAGTTGTACTTTCAAAATTGGACAAAGTATCTCTGTAGGAACTAAAATAGGGCTCCACTTGATTTAGAATTAAAAAATCTTCTAAATAGTCTGCTGCTTTGTCATTACCTAAAGTACCTGCTTCCCTCCCCTGCAACTGATCCGAAGCCAAGTAAGTCAAGGTTTTCACAAACTGCTCATCATGAACACTAGCATATTGACTTGTTTTAGGCGACGAACAACTCAGCATCCAAAGAGCTAAAATAACACAGAAATACTTCATTCTAAAAAAATATTTGGTAAAAACGCAAAAACCCGTTTGTATTCCAAAACGGGTTTTTGCACTTGTATTCTATTTTGTTATGCTAACATCGTTACTGGGTTTTCGATAAAACTGCGTAGTGTTTGTAAAAACTGAGCTCCTGTAGCACCATCAACTGTTCTATGGTCACAAGCCAAAGTAACTGTCATGGTATTTCCAACAACAATTTGACCGTTTTTAACTACTGGTTTTTCCACTATCGCTCCTACAGATAAAATAGCTGAATTGGGTTGATTGATGATTGAAGTAAATTCCTTTATTCCAAACATGCCCAAATTAGACACAGTAAAAGTACTTCCATCCATTTCTGAAGGTTGTAGTTTTTTAGATTTCGCTTTACCAGCCAAATCTCTAACTGCTGATCCAATTTGAGTTAAACTCAACTGATCTGTAAACGGCAATACCGGTACTACCAATCCATCTTCTACGGCAACAGCAACACCAATATTCACATGGTGATTAATTATTGTAACATCTTCTTTCCATTGAGAATTTACTTGAGGATGTTTTTTAAGAGCCATTGCACAGGCTTTAACTACCATATCATTAAACGAAACTTTAGTATCTGGCAAAGCATTGATAACACCGCGAGATGTTATAGCGTCATCCATATCAATTTCTATAGTTAAGTAATAATGTGGTGCCGTGAATTTAGATTCTCCTAAACGACGAGCGATGGTTTTTCTCATCGAAGAGTTTTTAATCTCTTCTCTGTCTATCTCACCTGCTGCTACAAATGCTTTGACAGGACTCGCTGATTTGGCATCAGGAGTTGCTGCTGCTGGTTTGGCAACGGCTGTAAAATTCTCTATATCTTTTTTAACAATTCTACCGCTCTCTCCTGAACCTTTTACATCTTGAAGTGAAATTCCTTTATCCTTAGCAATTTTTCTAGCTAAAGGCGAAGCAAATACCCTTCCTTCTTGTTGGTTTGAGACTTCGGTTGAACTCGTTACTGTTGTTTCTTTTTTGTTTTCTACAACAGCGTCTTTAGCTTGGGTTTGTTCTGTATCGGCTGTAGTTACTTCCGTTGCAGTTGCACCACTCGCAAGAGCGGCTTCCACATCGGTTCCTTCTGGTCCGATAATTGCCAAAACGCTATCAACTGGAGCAGATTCTCCTTCTTGAATTCCTACATACAATAAAGTACCCGACTGGAATGATTCAAATTCCATCGTTGCTTTATCGGTTTCAATTTCTGCGAGTATGTCGCCTTCTTCCACCTTATCACCGACCTTTTTAATCCAAGTTGCTACGGTCCCATCTGTCATGGTATCGCTTAAACGAGGCATGGTAACTATGGTAACGCCTTTCGGTAAACTTGTAGTTTTTGCTGGAGCAGCTTCTTTTTCGATTGGTTTTGTTTCCGCTTGATTTGCTGCTGCTTTCACTTCTTCTTTAACTTCAGCAGCAGTCCCACCTTTGATTAAAGCCGAGATATCTTCTCCTTCATTTCCAATAATGGCCAAAAGGGAGTCAACTGGAGCTGATTCGCCTTCTTGAAGTCCGATATACAATAAAGTACCCGAATAGAACGATTCAAATTCCATGGTTGCTTTATCGGTTTCAATTTCCGCTAGAATGTCTCCTTCCGAAATTTTATCACCAACTTTCTTTAACCACGTTGCTACAACACCATCGGTCATGGTATCGCTCAAACGCGGCATTGTAATTACTTCTGCCATATCAATTATAGTTTATGAGGTAAAAAAGGATAATTCTCTTGTTCGTAAACAACGTCATACATCACATTTTTATCTGGGTAAGGAGAATCTTCTGCGAATTTTTCACATTCGGCAACTAAATCTTTAACTCTTTGATCAATTACTTCGATTTCTGAAGTCGTTGCGTAGTTGTTCTCCAATATAATATCCAACACTTGAGTAATTGGATCTATTTTTTTGTACTCTTCTACTTCTTCTTTAGATCGGTAATTTTGCGCATCAGACATGGAATGTCCTCTGTATCGGTATGTTTTCATCTCCAAAAAGGTTGGTCCATCACCACGACGAGCTCTTTCAATAGCTTCATACATGGCTTCAGCCACTTTAATTGGATTCATACCGTCAACAGGTCCACATGGCATTTCATAACCCAAACCTAGTTTCCAAATATCGGTATGGTTTGCCGTACGCTCTACAGACGTTCCCATAGCATAACCGTTGTTTTCAACAATAAAAACAACCGGTAATTTCCATAGCATCGCCATATTAAAAGCCTCGTGCAAAGAACCTTGTCGTGCGGCACCATCCCCAAAGTAGGTCATGGTAACTCCACCCGTATTAAAATATTTATCAGCAAAAGCCAATCCAGCACCTACAGGAATTTGCGCTCCTACAATACCGTGACCTCCATAGAAATTATGTTCTTTAGAAAAGATATGCATCGATCCTCCCAAACCTTGGGAAGTTCCTGTAGCCTTACCTAACAATTCTGCCATAATACGCTTAGGATCTACTCCTAAACCGATCGGTTGAACGTGGTTTCTATAAGCCGTAATCATCTTATCTTTTGATGGATTCATAGCGTGCAAAGCTCCCGCTAATACCGCTTCTTGCCCATTATATAAATGTAAAAAACCTCTTACTTTTTGTTGAATGTATAAAGCCGCTAGTTTGTCTTCAAACTTTCTCCAAAACAGCATGTCTTCATACCACTTTAGATAAACTTCTTTTGTAATTTCTTTCATATATAAATAATGTTTTTTTTCAACGGTCTTATGTTAGTGATGCAGCTTCGTCAGTGTTTGTTTTACAACAAACCAGTTATTAATAGTTTTCCTATCTTCAATCTTAATCTCGCAAAATGTACCACCTTTGATACCGATTCTATGTATTCACAATTTCCGTGAAGTAGCAAAAATAGTATATCCCTTTTAGATGAGAAAATTTATTTGGATGATTTTATGATTCTCTGAAATATGTTGTGTTCTTTCCATCGAAATAAGCTCCTTTTTTAAAGGATATTATGTTTCTAAATGCCACCTCATTGGATTCGACTTTATCGCCCAATGGCACCATATATAAAACCGATTTTTTCTAATTTTCCTTTATCCAAAACATTTCGCCCATCAAATATAAAAGCAGGCTTCTGCATTTGATTGTAAATCTTTTCCCAATCATAGGAATTGAATTCCTCCCATTCAGTTAATACTGCGATAGCATGAACGTTTTCACAGGCTTGATAAGGTGTTGAATGTACTTGAACAAATCGTTGATTTTCGTCCTCTGAACGGGTATTCAAATAGTTGAGATCGGAATACATTTGCTGATCCGATACTTTCGGATCATAAACTTGGATTAACGCCTGTTCATTCAACAGATAGTCTGCTATATAAATAGCCGCAGATTCTCTACTGTCGTTGGTATTCTTTTTAAAAGCCCATCCCAAGAAGGCAATCTTCTTATCCGAAACCGTATTGTATAAGGTTTTTACAATTCGATGAGCAAAGCGTTCGCGTTGATGATTATTCATGATAATCACTTGTTCCCAATAATCCGCAACTTCGTTTAAACCATAGCTTTTAGCAATATACACCAGATTTAATATGTCTTTTTGAAAGCAAGATCCTCCGAAGCCAACTGATGCCTTTAAAAATTCAGATCCAATTCGGCTATCCATTCCAATGGCTTTTGCCACTTCAGTAACATCAGCTCCGGTTTTCTCACAAAGTTCCGATATAGCATTAATCGATGACACCCTTTGTGCTAAAAAAGCGTTGGCCGTTAATTTTGACAGTTCAGAAGACCACACGTTGGTAGTTAGGATTTTGTCAGCGGGAACCCATCTGGAGTATATATCGACCAAGGCTTGAACTGCTTCTTCGCCTTTTGCCGTTTCTTCGCCACCAATCAATACACGATCGGGGAAGAAAAGGTCCTCAACGGCTGTACCTTCAGCTAAAAATTCGGGATTGGATAAAATTTGAAACTGTACCGAGTTTCCCGTATTATCTAAGATATTCTTTAAAGCTGTAGCCGTACGTACGGGTAAAGTCGATTTTTCAACAACAATCTTATCCGTGGTAGCAACTCTTGCAATCTGCCTCGCACAGAGTTCTATGTATTTTAAGTCCGAAGCCATTCCCTTACCTAGACCATAAGTCTTCGTCGGAGTGTTGACAGAAATAAAAATCATATCCGCATTTTCAATGGCAGCATCCACATCGGTTGAAAAAAACAAATTTCTACCTCGAGCTTCCCGAACGACCTCACTTAATCCCGGCTCATAAATAGGCAACTGATTTAGATCTTCACTATTCCATGCCGCAATTCGCGCTTCATTAACATCGACTACGGTAATTTTGATGTCTGGGCATTTTTGAGCAATAACCGACATCGTTGGTCCGCCAACATAACCCGCACCAATACAACATATATTCTGAATCTTCATCTCTAGGTATTCCATTAATTTGTACTAGCAAATATAACAAACTCTGATTGCTTCTGCTTGTTTTTATCTCGATAAAAGCTGGTAATTCCGATTTGTATCCGTTAAAACGCCCCTAATTATACCAACGAATTTATAGCTAACATCTATAAGCCTTTCTCCAACATACATCATCACAACGCTAACCTATAAACAAAACACCTCCTAACTCTTGAACATGAGTAGGAGGCGCTTTATCAAAACTCCAAAAAACACAGCAGTGAAGCTTTTTAATTCTATCGCTTTCTGCTATACAATCCCTGAAAAACGGGAATGATATTCAGAGAATTTATTTCTTAATAATTTTGAAAGACTGTGAGTCCTTCGTTGTATAAACCTTAATAATATAGGTTGCTTGAGCCAAATAGCTCATATCTACAGAAGCCTCGTTATCAGAATTATAGGCCGTAAACAACAACTGTCCATTCAAAGAATAAACTTCTACTTTAGTCAAAACCTCTTTGTAAGAGACCCTCAATATATCAGCTACCGGATTGGGGTAATAATGCAATTGCATTACATCAAAACTATCGATACCCAATGTTATCTCTACTGTCACCGCCAATGCATCGCCCCAACATAGATTTGTATTGAAGAGTACTCCATAATAAACATGACCATCAACTAAAGGAACAGTAGCATCTAGTCGGTCTTTATTCTCTTGTGCATTTGCTAGTGATGCGAACCAAATCACATCGGCCTGATCTGTAGTTAAATCCGCGACTGTAGCGCTATTTACAAACTTCTGCAAATCGCTTCCAGTCGGTGCTAATGGTTTATCATGGACGGTTATTTGTACTGCTGTTCTTGGAGATTCACAATCCAATATAACCTGACTCACATAATACAAGCCGGTTTGTACTACAAGGGTATCACTTAAAGCAGAGCCTCCAGTTTGATCGCGATACCATTTTGCAATTTTATCACCCGGTACATCTACGTGCAATTGCGATACAGTGGTAGTGCCGCAGAATTGTTGCGCATTGACTTGTGGCGCAGTAGCATTATCGATAATGGTAACCAATACACTGAGTCTAGGTGACTCACAATCTCCTACTTTCTGAGTAACGTAATACTGTCCTGTTTGCAATACTTGGTTTGCTGGTAAGGCTGTACCTCCTTGTGCAGAAGAATACCAAATCGCGGTAGCATTAGCATCAACGATTACTTCCAAATCAGCAATCTGAGCAGCTGTATTACAAAATCTTTGATTGACTGCCAAAGGCTCAGTTACCTCAGGGAAAACTGAAATCGCAACGGCGAGGCGAGGCGACTCGCATCCCAATAGGCTTTGACTTACATAATATGTTTTGGTAGTCAAGGACACCGTTGAATCCAATGCTACAGTACTATCCAGATCCAAATACCAATGGGCAACGGCGTCAGGCACAAGTTGTGGTGCTAAATCTGCTATAGTAGCGGAACCACATATCAGCACAGGAGCCATAATTGGTGTAGCAGGACTTTGACTTAGGACCACACTGATCTCAATACGTTCAGACTCACAATCACCGCTCTTCTGAGACACATAATAAGTCCCTGTTTGAAGTAATTGATTTGTAGCTAACCCGACTCCGCCTTGAGCCGATGCATACCAAATCGCGGTTGCACCAGGATCTGTACTTACAGTCAAATCCGAAACTCGCGCATCCATACTGCAGAAAGATTGGTCAGCCGCTACTGGTGCAGTGACTTCTGGATGAACGATCATGGCGACCGCAATTCGAGCCGACTCACATCCAGCTAGACGTTGACTTAAATAATATGTTCTACTAGTCATCAATTCAGTAGCATCTAAAGCATGGGTACTGTCCAGATCCAAATACCAATTTGCAACGGCATTAGGCAAAAGTTGTGGATCTAAATCTCCTACTGCGACTGTTCCGCATATAGGCACCGGATTGAAGGTTGGCGCAACTGGAACTGAATTAACTTCAATATCTACTGTGGTTCGCACCGACTCACAATTCTGGTTACTTTGCGAAAAGGAGTAAGTCCCCGTAGTCATTACAATATTTGTATTGATCAGATTATCAGCCGCGTCATACCACTGTAGGGTATTGCTCGGATCATATACCACCGCTATATCATTTAAAAAAGTCGTTCCACAATATACTTTTGAGGTATACTGCGGTGCAGCTGGTTGAGCGAGCAGACTTACTGTGAATTTTTTAGGAATTGATTCACAACCATCAACTGTTTGGGACACATAATAGTCTCCAGCTTCCAATAGATGAGTTTCTGGAACAGGCGTACTTCTGTCTGCCGATCTATACCATTTCAAATTTTGTCCTACAGCTACTAGTTCCGAAATGGGCGTTTGTTGACATACAGCCTGTGCTTCATCGATTTGCACCTGTGCAAGATCTAAGGCATTTACATTAAAAATTTTTGTTTTTTCACAAACATCCATGGTTATATTAGCCGTCACCCCAGTAACTCCTATCTGACCGGCTCTGTAATACACCTTTTTAGCATGGGTATCGGCTGGATAAGGAATCGTCGCGGATTGATCTAAAAATAAACTTCCTGCAGTAGCAGTCCATTTTACTTGGACTGGAAAAACCTGCTTGAATTTGATATTAAATCTGTTTCTAGATATTGCTTTATTAGTTCCATTAAACTCATAGACTACGCTATAAACATCTGTCTCGGTATAATTGGTCCTTGCACTGCTCGAAGAGTCCATACCATCATGTGCGATCTCGACGATTAAATTGGATAGGCCATCCCAATCATAATTGGTGTCAAAAAGAATTTCTTGCCAGCCGGAATCCGTATGGGTATATTTTTTCGGGGTAAATACCGTGGTAAAATCAGCACTTATAAAATCTACATAAATATATTTACTTAAATTAGTAGGTGCTATTTTTACGGTATAATTATCATTATCATTACTAGCTCCTGGGGTAGTTATATCAAAGGCTAACGAACCTAGTTGTCCTTTAGTAAGCCCCGAATTTCTAAGTTCTTCCGCGGTAAATAAAATTTGAACACGAGCAGAACGTCGATAATTGTTAAATGCTGACAAACTAGAATCGAAGTATGCAGGCGAATCCGCTCCTATTTGTTTAACGACAAAATCAGGGTCTACCACCTCTAGCGGTACTATTTCAGAAACACAGCCTGCAGGTTGATCCGAACTTGGAATATATGTCGGTTCAAAATCATTTATAATTAAAGTATATAATTCTATAATAGCTTGGCACTGTTGCCCGCTTGACTGCGAAGCAGTCAGTGTATATTTTTGATTGGCATAACTATCAAATATCCAACCATTTGTCGCATCTCCGCTTACGCCTACAGACGGGCTCCAAGAATACGTATCATAAGAATTACCACCTTCTTCTATGGTAACTGGCCCAGCTGTACCTGTACCTTCACAAAGTACCAGCGTAGTCGCGTTCAATTTTAAATCAGGAGCTGGCAATACTGGAACGGTAATTTCCTGCCTTGGAGAGACACAGCCCGTTTCAAATTGAAGATTGTAAAAATAAAAATAAAAGTATTGGACATTATCTCCCCTATAGGAGTCTGGAATACTCACCACACCGTTAGTTTCCTGATAGGGATATGAAATGACGACATCCTCATCATCATCATATAATAGTCGTAATCCCGAAGATGATTTGACCAACAAACGATAACCATTTCCAGTGCTAATCTCTGCGTCCAAAGGTATGGTTACCACACCATCTATATCATTAAAAGTAATAGTTAAATTTCCTGTCGAATAGATTTCTTGATCTAAGGAATTAACAATCTTAATATCCAAGGTACCTGAACTCGTTGGGTAAATATCCACACTTTTCAATATTATATCTTGTGCGGTATTAAACACTATACCATGATCGACCAGAGCACTGTGATAGATGGTCAGGTCAGGCTGGATTCGCCCCACTTGCGCTTCTATGCTATTTCCCGTTAATATAGACGCCCAAAAACGAGTTGTCTTGTTTATCATTGGTGAGTTTACCGTATCTCCTATACCGATAATATTCCCACCTATCTCGCGATCATACCACTGCACATCGGCATTAGCAACTCCTGCAATAAGTGTGGCGGAATTATGCCCGCAGACAGTCGAGGCAGATAAGGTCAAAACCGGAAAAACACAGCTTGTTCTAATTTTAGTACCCGTTGTCCATTCACTCATGCTCGTTGTGCTGCATTGATACCTCAAATACAGCATATACTTGGTTGAAGCCACTAAATTGTTAAAATCCTTCGTTAAGGCCGTAGTAGGCACTATTCCTGTCTGCACTAGCCCGACAGTTCCACTGCCTGGTAGACCACTGGTACGCAGTTCATATTCACAACCCACAGCTGCTAATAAATTGTTATCTAGCCAATTTACCGTAGCCGCAGTTGCCGTCACATTTTGAACAGTAATGGTATAAGGTTCCAAACAATCGGGAGTTTTTAACGCACTAACAGCAAAAATATTTAACACTGCTCCAGAATTGGCCGTTTTACTGATCACCACTTCTGATGCTTCCTTGTTATAGTTTACAACGTCAAGAGGAATTTCTACGCTAAATAATTTTGGATTACCAGAGGGGGTTTCAATATGGTCGTTAGTCACATTGATTCTCCCTACGCCAGAAACCACAATATCTGCAGAGCTTCCTCCAAACCAATCAGCAACTCTTAATCCAGTTACCATCTGAGAGGTTCCATCAGTAAAATTTACCGTGGCAGTAAAGACTGCTGGACTATTTCCTGCACTGCCTCCTGTGGTGAGTAAGTACATCTTCTTCATCTTTACCCGTGATGATAAAAACAGTGTATCTGACTGATACAACGAAGTTATTCGCAAAGAATTGTTTAAATCATAAGGTTGCATCTGAAAGTTTAATCCAGAAATATTAGCTGCAGTAATGAGACCATTGGTCGGCAATCCGACAGTTGCATCGGGGGAATTGGCATTTGCCTTAAAATCCCTACTGAGAAAACTGAAATTGTCAGTATCTACCCTATGGGTTGTTGAGGCAATCGAAGGACCTACACCATTGGCAATAACATCTGCGTTAAAACCAGAACTCAACTGTAAGGTGACATAATCTTGTGCTTGTCCATTCAAACAGACCAGCCAAAAAAATGCATTTAAAAATAAAAGAGTATTTTTTTTCATTGTATAAGTATTTTTAAGTTTACACTTCACTAGAAATAAAAATACTTTTTTTAGTCATAAAACAAATTAAAAACTATTTTTTAACATTATTAAGAAATTAATAATACAGAAATTAAATTTAAGTAAACAAATGACTTTTGTTAATAGATAACACAGTGCACAATAATAGAACATCCATGTGAAAAAACGCCTGATAACTACCTATTGCGACTATATATGCGATAAAACAAATACAGCACCTTCAGTAAATCAATAAAAACATACAAATCAAATAGTTATGAGTAAAAGATAAAATTGTCAATTTCAGCCTTGAAGTGTTAAATACTGAAAGATGAAAAATTACTCGAAAAAAAAAATCGCTATCCCAAATGGGGAGGCAGCCCGAATTTTGTGTTTGTACGATCATAAAGTACAAATTTTCCGGCGAGATCTATTTTTGGATAATTTATTGAATTAAAAATAAAAAGGCCGTTGCAAAATTAAATTTGCAACGGCCTTTTTCAAATTATACAACAGATTTTAAGCTTGACCTGTTGGTCCGAAATTAAGAGGAATAGGTACTTGTTCTACTTCTTTAATTTCTCCATTAGCCAATTCAAATCTATGAATATTATCTTCTAATGCTTTAAGTAATCTCTTAGCGTGTTGTGGAGTCAGGATAATTCTCGACTTCACTTTGGCTTTGGGAACACCCGGCATAACACTAATAAAATCTACTACAAATTCCGTGTTGGAATGATTGATAATCGCCAAGTTGGAATAAGTTCCCTCTGCGGTTTTTTCATCCAATTCAATATTGAATTGTCCTTGTTGTTGATTTGCATCCATGTTTTTAGAAATTTAAATCTTCTGCTTCGTTATTCAATTCTACATCATCCATAGAGCTAACTAAAATGGATTCGTATTCTCTCATACCCGTTCCTGCAGGAATTCTATGTCCTACGATAACGTTTTCTTTCAATCCAGTCAATCTATCGATCTTACCAGCTACAGCTGCTTCGTTTAACACTTTAGTAGTTTCCTGGAAGGAAGCTGCAGAAATAAACGATTTGGTCTGTAAAGAAGCTCTTGTGATCCCCTGAAGTATTGGCGTAGCCGTAGCAGGCATAACATCTCTTGCAACTACTAAGTTTTTATCTTCACGTCTCAATAAAGAGTTCTCATCACGTAATTCTCTGGTAGAAATAATCTGACCTTCTTTTAAGTTTACAGAATCTCCAGAGTCTTCAACCACTTTCATTCCGTACAATTTATCATTGTCAACAATAAAGTCACTAGCATGAGCCAATTGATCCTCTAAGAATAGGGTATCACCTGGATCTTGAATTCTAACTTTACGCATCATTTGACGAATAACTACCTCAAAGTGTTTGTCGTTGATTTTCACCCCTTGCAAACGGTATACTTCTTGAATTTCGTTAACCAAATACTGTTGAACAGCAGACGGTCCTTGAATTCTCAAGATATCATCAGGAGTAATTGCTCCATCAGAAAGTGCCATACCGGCTTTCACGAAGTCATTTTCTTGAACCAAGATTTGGTTAGAAAGTTTCACTAGGTATTTTTTAACATCACCTAATTTAGACTCCACAACAATCTCGCGGTTACCTCTTTTGATTTTACCAAACGATACCACTCCATCAATTTCAGACACTACCGCTGGATTCGAAGGATTACGAGCTTCTAACAACTCGGTAATTCTTGGTAAACCTCCTGTAATATCCCCTGCTTTAGAAGAGTGACGTGGTATTTTAACTAAAACTTTACCAGCTTTAATTTTTTCTCCGTTATTTACCATTAAGTGGGAACCTACTGGTAAGTTGTACGAACGAATCAATTCACCATCATTACCGTAAATCAATAATGTTGGGATTAATTTTTTATTTCTAGATTCCGAGATAACTTTTTCTTGGAAACCGGTTTGCTCATCGATTTCAACCATGAACGTTTGTCCTTGTTCGATATCTTCATAAGCAATTTTTCCAGTAAATTCAGAAACGATTACCCCATTATATGGATCCCATTTACAAACTGTCGTTCCCTCATCGGCAACTTGACCGTCTTTAACGAAAATAGTAGATCCGTAAGGAATATTATGCGTATTTAATACGATACCTGTATTTTCATCTACCAATTTCAACTCTGTTGAACGAGAGATAACAATATCAGCTACTTTACCGTCAGCATCTTCACTCTTAACCGTTCTCAAATCTTCCATGTCTAAACGACCTTTAAATTTGGTAACGATGCTTGAAGTTTCAGAAATATTACCTGCAGTACCCCCAACGTGGAAAGTTCTCAAGGTTAACTGTGTACCTGGCTCTCCAATAGACTGTGCAGCAACTACTCCGACAGCTTCACCTTTCTGAGTCATTCTACCTGTAGCTAAGTTACGTCCGTAACATCTAGCACAAATACCACTAGTAGCTTCACACGTCAATGGCGAACGAACCTCTACTCTTTCGATTGGAGATGCATTGATGATTTTAGCGTGAGCTTCCGTAATTTCATTACCTGCTTTAATAATTACTTCAGAAGTTAATGGATGAACCACATCTTCCAAAACAACACGACCTAAGATTCTTTCAGCCAAGGTTTCAACAACCTCTTCGTTTTTCTTAAGTGCAGACACTTCAATTCCTCTTAATGTACCACAGTCAACGGTATTTACAATAACGTCTTGGGCAACATCGTGAAGACGACGTGTTAAGTATCCAGCATCAGCCGTTTTCAAAGCCGTATCCGCAAGTCCTTTACGCGCACCGTGAGTAGAGATAAAGTATTCCAAAATTGACAAACCTTCTTTAAAGTTTGAAAGAATTGGGTTTTCAATAATCTCTCCACCACCTGCTGTAGATTTCTTAGGTTTAGCCATCAAACCACGCATACCTGTAAGCTGACGAATCTGTTCTTTAGATCCCCTAGCTCCTGAATCAAGCATCATGTATACTGAGTTGAACCCTTGTTTATCCTCACGGATATTTTTCATTGCCAACTCCGTTAATAAGGCATTCGTTGAAGTCCAAACATCAATTACTTGGTTGTAACGTTCGTTGTTTGTGATAAGACCCATGTTGTAGTTTACCGTAATAGCAGCTACTTGTTGGTTCGCATCATCAATCAATTCTTGTTTACGCTCCGGAATCATAATATCACCCAAACTGAATGATAAACCTCCCTTGAATGCGAAATTATACCCCATGGTCTTCATGTCATCCAAGAAGGCCGCTGTGGTTGGAACATCGGTTTGATTTAAGATTCTACCAATAATATCTCTAAGAGATTTTTTGGTCAATACCTCATTAATGAAACCAGCTTTTTCAGGAACTACTTCATTAAACAAAACTCTTCCTGCAGTAGTTTCGATGATTTGGTATACCAATTCACCTTCTGCATTAAAGTCTTTTGCACGAACTTTAACCGACGCGTTCAACGCCAATTTTCCTTCGTTTCTAGCGATATTTACTTCTTCTGCGGAATAGAAAATCATTCCTTCACCTGCAACCGGTTCTTCTGGAGTTGATCTACGGACCTTAGTCATGTAGTATAACCCCAAAACCATATCCTGAGATGGAACCGTAATAGGCGCTCCATTGGCAGGGTTTAATATATTATGAGAAGCCAACATTAACAACTGAGATTCCAAAATTGCTTCTGGACCTAGTGGTAAATGCACAGCCATCTGGTCACCATCGAAATCGGCATTAAAAGCCGTACATACCAACGGGTGAAGCTGAATTGCTTTTCCTTCGATAAGTTTAGGCTGGAATGCTTGAATTCCAAGTCTGTGAAGGGTTGGAGCACGGTTTAAAAGAACTGGATGTCCTTTGATCACGTTTTCCAAAATATCCCAAACTACTGGTTCTTTTTTGTCTATAATTTTCTTTGCAGATTTTACTGTTTTCACAATACCTCTTTCGATCAACTTACGAATCACAAACGGTTTGTATAGTTCAGCAGCCATATCTTTTGGCAATCCACATTCGAACAATTTCAATTCCGGTCCAACAACAATTACTGAACGAGCAGAATAATCCACACGTTTACCTAATAAGTTTTGACGGAAACGACCTTGCTTTCCTTTTAAGGAATCCGAAAGTGATTTCAAAGGACGGTTGGATTCCGTTTTAACAGCAGAAGATTTTCTGGTATTGTCAAAAAGTGAATCTACCGATTCTTGAAGCATACGTTTTTCATTACGTAAGATAACTTCTGGAGCTTTGATCTCCATTAAACGTTTTAAACGGTTGTTTCTGATGATTACACGACGGTAAAGATCATTCAAATCCGAAGTTGCAAAACGACCTCCATCTAGTGGCACTAAAGGACGAAGTTCTGGTGGAATAACAGGGATCACTTTAAGTATCATCCATTCTGGACGGTTTTCACGCGAATTGTTCGATTCACGGAAAGCTTCCACAACTTGAAGTCTCTTTAAAGCTTCTGTTTTTCTTTGTTTAGACGTTTCTGTATTAGCAGCATGACGCAAATCATAAGATAATTGATCTAAGTCAATACGAGCTAATAAGTCCATAATACATTCAGCTCCCATTTTGGCGATGAATTTATTTGGATCATTATCGTCTAAATATTGGTTTTCCATCGGAAGGGTATCTAAGATATTTAGATATTCTTCTTCAGTTAGGAAGTCCAGTCTTTTTAATGATTCTCCTTCAGCAGTTTTAGCGATACCCGCTTGAATCACTACATAACGCTCATAATAAATGATCATATCTAATTTCTTAGACGGAAGTCCAAGGATATAACCTATTTTATTTGGAAGCGAACGGAAATACCAGATATGCGCAATTGGAACAACCAAGTTAATGTGTCCAACTCTATCTCTACGTACTTTTTTCTCTGTAACTTCTACCCCACAACGGTCACAAACGATTCCTTTATAACGGATTCTTTTGTATTTACCACAAGCACATTCAAAATCTTTAACAGGACCGAAGATACGTTCACAGAAAAGACCATCACGTTCCGGTTTGTGTGTACGGTAATTTATGGTTTCAGGTTTTAAAACTTCACCCCTAGACTCTGCAAGTATAGACTCTGGAGAGGCCAGACCAATTGAGATTTTATTGAACCTTTTTACGGTATTTTTCTCTTTATTTTTATTCATGGTAAACTTACTTGTTAAAGTGTATTGTAAAAAACAAGCAGTATACAGGTATACTGCTTGTCACATTACTTAGTTTATTCTTCTAATCTGATGTCTAATCCAAGACCTTTCAATTCATGCATCAATACATTGAATGATTCAGGAAGTCCTGGTTCTGGCATAGGTTCTCCTTTTACGATAGCCTCGTAAGTTTTCGCTCTACCAATAACGTCATCCGATTTAACCGTCAATATTTCACGTAATGTACTAGATGCACCGTAAGCTTCCAAAGCCCAAACCTCCATCTCTCCAAAACGTTGACCTCCAAATTGCGCTTTACCACCTAAAGGCTGTTGCGTAATCAAAGAGTATGGTCCGATAGAACGCGCGTGCATCTTATCATCTACCATGTGTCCTAATTTTAACATATAAATTACACCCACCGTTGCTCTTTGGTCAAAACGTTCTCCCGTTCCACCATCGTATAGATAAGTATGTCCAAATCTTGGGATTCCCGCTTCATCAGTAAATTCATTGATTTGATCCAAGTTTGCACCGTCAAAAATAGGAGTCGCAAATGTTCTTCCCAATTTTTGTCCAGCCCATCCAAGTACCGTTTCATAAATCTGTCCAATGTTCATACGAGAAGGTACTCCAAGCGGATTCAATACGATATCAACCGGTGTTCCATCTTCTAAGAAAGGCATGTCTTCATCACGTACAATTTTGGCAACAATACCTTTATTTCCGTGACGACCCGCCATTTTATCACCTACTTTTAACTTACGTTTTTTGGCGATATAAACCTTAGCTAATTTAAGGATACCTGAAGGAAGTTCATCACCAACAGTGATCATGAATTTTTCTCTTCTCAACATCCCTTGAAGGTCATTCAACTTGATTTTATAGTTATGGATCAAATCGGTAATCATATCGTTGGTATGATCATCAGTAGTCCATTGCCCTTTAGTCAAGTGAGCGAAATCCTCCACTGCAAACAACATCTTTTGAGTATATTTTTTACCTTTTGGCAAAATTTCTTCTCCTAAATCGTTTAATACACCTTGCGATGTTTTCCCGTTTACGATAAAGAATAATTTCTCAACAAGACGCTCTTTTAATTCGTTGAATTTAACTTCGAACTTGGTTTCAAGTACAGCCAATTCATCTTTATCTTTCGAACGTTTGCGTTTATCTTTTACTGCTCTTGCGAACAATTTTTTATCTAAAACCACACCTCTTAAAGATGGTGAAGCTTTCAAAGAAGCATCTTTTACATCACCCGCTTTGTCACCAAAGATGGCTCTTAAAAGTTTTTCCTCTGGAGTTGGGTCCGATTCTCCCTTAGGAGTAATTTTACCAATCAAGATATCACCTGGTTTCACTTCTGCTCCAATACGGATCATTCCGTTTTCATCCAAGTCTTTGGTTGCTTCTTCACTCACGTTAGGAATATCATTAGTCAACTCTTCGTTACCTAATTTAGTATCTCTAACCTCAAGTGTATAATCATCCACGTGAATAGACGTAAAGATATCATCGCGAACCACTTTTTCAGAGATTACGATAGCATCCTCAAAGTTGTATCCTTTCCATGGCATAAACGCCACTTTCAAGTTACGACCTAACGCCAATTCTCCTTTTTCAGTAGCATAACCATCACAAAGTACTTGTCCTTTAGTCACGCGATCCCCCTTACGAACAATCGGTTTTAAGTTGATACTTGTGCTTTGATTGGTTTTTCTAAACTTGATTAAGTTATACGTTTTTTCGTCGCTATCGAAGCTGATCAAACGATCTTCATCAGTACGATCGTACTTGATGATGATTTTTTGAGCATCTACGTATTCCACAACTCCATTACCTTCCGCGTTAATCAAAACTCTAGAATCTGACGCTACTTGACGTTCCAATCCAGTTCCAACGATAGGCGCTTGTGGTCTTAATAAAGGCACCGCTTGGCGCATCATGTTAGATCCCATCAAAGCACGGTTGGCATCATCGTGTTCCAAGAAAGGAATCAACGATGCTGAAATCGAAGCAATTTGGTTTGGTGCAACGTCTGTATAATGAATTTCCTTAGGTGTTACCACTGGGAAATCTCCTTCTTCTCTTGCAATAACGCGTTCTGCAGTTACTGTACCTTCATCCGTCATCTCGATGTTTGCCTGAGCAATCATCTTTTCTTCTTCTTCTTCTGCGCTTAAGTAAATCGGTTCTGAAACCAAATCTACTTTACCGTCAACTACTTTTCTATAAGGAGTTTCGATAAAGCCCATTCCATTCACTTTAGCATATACCGCCAAAGACGAAATCAAACCAATGTTTGGTCCCTCTGGAGTTTCAATTGGACATAAACGACCGTAGTGCGTATAGTGAACGTCACGTACCTCAAATCCGGCTCTCTCACGAGAAAGACCACCAGGTCCAAGGGCAGAAAGTCTACGCTTATGCGTAATTTCCGCTAGTGGATTGGTTTGATCCATGAATTGAGATAACTGGTTCGTTCCAAAGAAAGAATTAATTACCGATGAAAGGGTCTTAGCATTGATCAAGTCAATAGGCGTAAACACCTCGTTGTCACGTACGTTCATACGCTCACGAATAGTTCTTGCCATACGAGCTAAACCAACACCAAATTGCGCAGACAATTGTTCTCCTACTGTTCTAACACGACGGTTAGACAAGTGATCAATATCATCAATCTCCGCTTTAGAGTTAATCAATTCGATTAAGTATTTAACAATAGTGATGATATCCTCTTTTGTTAAAACTTGTTTGTCGATTGGTGTATCTAAGTTTAATTTTTTGTTCATTCTATAACGACCAACTTCACCTAGATTGTAACGTTGATCGGAGAAAAACAATTTGTCAATGATACCACGAGCCGTTTCTTCATCAGGCGGTTCAGCGTTTCTCAACTGACGGTAAATATGTTCTACGGCCTCTTTTTCAGAGTTCGTAGGATCCTTTTGCAAGGTATTATGTATGATGGCATAATCTGCCTGATTCGCGTCTTCTTTGTGTAAAAGCACTGTTTTGACGTTGGCATCTATGATTTCTTCGATATTATCTTTGTCTAGCACCGTATCTCGGTCTAAGATAATTTCATTTCTCTCAATAGAAACAACCTCACCAGTATCCTCATCAACGAAATCTTCATGCCAAGTGTTTAACACACGAGCAGCAAGTCTTCGTCCAATGTATTTTTTTAGACCTGTTTTCGATACTTTAATTTCCTCTGCAAGGTCGAAAATCTCTAGGATGTCCTTGTCTCTTTCGAAACCTATCGCACGGAATAAAGTTGTAACAGGTAATTTTTTCTTTCTATCGATATACGCGTACATCACGCTATTGATATCGGTAGCAAACTCAATCCAAGATCCCTTGAACGGGATTACTCTAGCTGAATATAATTTTGTACCATTTGCATGGAAAGATTGACCAAAGAAAACACCAGGTGAACGGTGTAATTGAGATACCACTACACGCTCTGCTCCATTGATTACAAAGGTACCACTCGGCGTCATA
This sequence comes from Flavobacterium sp. HSC-61S13, assembly GCF_024171535.1. Taxonomy (GTDB): domain Bacteria; phylum Bacteroidota; class Bacteroidia; order Flavobacteriales; family Flavobacteriaceae; genus Flavobacterium. Next base: position 141,662 of record NZ_JALJZV010000002.1, read on the forward strand.
TAAGGTATAGTTCCTAGATACACATCTTGAACAATAGTTTCAAAATCTTCGTGTTCTGGGTCAGTACAGTACAGTTTTAAACGTGCTTTTAAAGGAACACTATAAGTTAGTCCTCTATCAATACATTCTTCAATTGTATAACGGGGAGGGTCTACAAAGTAATCAAGAAATTCCAATACAAACTGATTTCTTGTATCAGTAATAGGGAAATTTTCCATGAAGGTATTGTATAAACCTTCATTGCCTCTTTCTTCAGATTTGGTTTCTAACTGAAAAAAATCCTTAAAAGATTTCACTTGAATATCCAAGAAATCTGGATACGCAGGTATGTTTTTAGTCGAGGCAAAATTTAATCTTTCAGTCTGATTTGTAATCATCAATGGACAAAATTTTGATTAAAAAAATTTAATAATATTGCGTAGAAAAGTGCTTATACGCAAAATGGTTTAGGCCTTTGAGAGTAATTCTCAAGGCCTAAACCTGGTTATATCATGTTGGTTAGATTACTTAAGCTCAACAACAGCTCCAGCTTCTTCCAATGATTTTTTAAGACCTTCTGCTTCATCTTTAGAAACTCCTTCTTTGATGTTTGCAGGAACTGAATCAACGATATCTTTTGCTTCTTTAAGACCAAGACCTGTTAATTCTTTAACCGCTTTTACAACAGCTAATTTAGAAGCTCCAGCCTCTTTTAAGATAACTGTGAATTCAGTTTGCTCTTCAACTACTGCTGCGTCTCCTCCAGAAACGATTACTGCTGCTGCTGCTGGCTCAATACCGTAGTCATCTTTTAATATAGTTGCTAATTCGTTAACTTCTTTAACTGTAAGGTTAACCAATTGTTCTGCGAATTGTTTCAAATCTGCCATTTTTTCTATCTTTTAATTTGATTTGTAAAAATATAATTTATTAAGTGCGTTCTTGTATAAGAATCAAAACGAATGATTACTCAGCTGAAACTTCTTCAGCAGCAACTTCGTCTTTAAATTGATTTTGAAGAGCTGAAATAACTCTCTGTGCAGGAGACTGAAGTAATCCAATGATTTCTCCAATAACTTCTTCTCTTGACTTGATAGCCACCAAAGAATCCAATAGGTTATCCCCGATATAGATTTCTTCGTTGATATAAGCTCCTTTCAAAAGTGGTTTAGCAGATTTTTTTCTAAAATCTTTGATGATTTTCGCTGGAGCATTTGCTACTTCAGCAATCATAATCGCACTATTCCCTTTTAACACAGAAGGTAAATCTTCGTAATTATTTACAGAAGCTTCCATTGCTTTTGCAAGCAACGTATTTTTAACAACTTCTAATTTGATACTTGCTTTATAACAAGCTCTTCGTAGATTCGAAGTAACGTCTGCATTTAGTCCAGAAATATCTGCAATATATAAAATATTGGCTCCAGCTAACTGCTCAGTTAAAACTTCAATCGCGAGTGATTTTTGTTCTCTAGTCATGCTTACAATTTTTAACTACCAATTAAACTGCTTTCGGATCTAAAGCAATAGCAGGACTCATAGTACTTGATATATGAATAGACTTAATATAAGTACCTTTAGCTGCTGTTGGTTTTAATTTGATTAATGTTTGGATCAATTCTGCAGCGTTTTCAGTAAGTTTTTCTGCCTCGAAAGACACTTTACCGATAGACGCGTGAACGATACCTGTTTTGTCAACTTTAAAATCGATTTTACCAGCTTTCACTTCTTGAACTGCTTTCGCAACATCCATAGTTACCGTTCCAGTTTTAGGGTTAGGCATTAAACCTCTTGGCCCTAAAATTCTACCTAATGGTCCTAATTTACCCATAACAGCAGGCATAGTGATGATCACATCAACATCTGTCCAACCGTCTTTGATTTTTTGTAGGTAATCATCAAGTCCAACGTAATCTGCACCAGCAGCTTTAGCTTCTTCTTCCTTATCTGGAGTAACTAATGCTAAAACGCGAACATCTTTACCAGTTCCGTGAGGTAATGTTACAACTCCACGAACCATTTGGTTTGCTTTTCTAGGATCAACTCCTAAACGAACAGAGATATCTACTGATTCATCAAACTTTGCAGAAGCGATTTCTTTTACTAATGCCGAAGCATCTTTCAAAGAGTAAGCTTTATTCTTCTCGATTTTAGAAGCTGCATCTTTTTGCTTTTTTGTTAATTTTGCCATTTCTTTTTTCTTTTACAATTAAAAAGGAGCAGTCCCTGTTACAGAAATTCCCATAGATCTTGCAGTACCCGCTATCATTGACATAGCTGATTCAACCGTAAATGCGTTTAAATCTGGCATTTTGTCTTCTGCGATAGCTTTAACTTGTTCCCAAGTAACACTAGCTACTTTTTTTCTGTTTGGTTCACCAGAACCGGATTTTGCTTTTGCAGCCTCTAATAATTGAACAGCAGCAGGTGGCGTTTTAACAACAAATTCAAAAGATTTGTCTTTATACACAGTAATTTGTACTGGTAATATCTTGCCTGGTTTATCTTGTGTTCTAGCATTAAATTGCTTACAGAACTCCATGATGTTAACTCCAGCAGCCCCCAAAGCAGGTCCAACCGGTGGCGAAGGATTCGCTGCACCTCCCTTAACTTGTAGTTTAACTACTTTACTAATTTCTTTTGCCATTTTTCAAAAAATTTAGCACATCTTCAATTGGAAGCAAAGATGCGTACAATATGTAACAATTATATTTTTTCTACTTGCATAAAACTCAACTCCAGTGGTGTTTTTCTTCCAAAAATCTTCACCATAACCTCGAGTTTACGTTTTTCTTCGTTGATGTTTTCAACCGTACCGTTGAAACCATTAAATGGACCATCAATTACTTTGACAGTTTCACCAACTACATAAGGAATAGCACCTGTATCGGCCTTAACGGACAATTCATCTACCTTCCCTAACATTCTATTTACTTCAGCTATTCTTAACGGCACTGGATCACCCCCTTTGGTTTCACCCAAAAAACCGATAACTCCGGTGATGGATTTAATCACGTGAGGAACCTCTCCTGTTAAATTCGCTTCAACCATAATGTAACCAGGAAAATAAACTCTCTCTTTAGTAGTTTTTTTTCCGTCGCGAATTTGAACAACTTTTTCTGTCGGAACAAGTACTTGGGAAAGGTAATCAGACATTCCTAATCTAGAAATCTCGGTTTCGATATAATTCTTAACCTTGTTTTCCTGTCCACTCACCGCACGAACCACATACCATTTTTTGACATTATTATCAGTCATATCTCTATTCTCTTATGATTTAATTCTTAACCCAGTTATAAAAGACACCTAACAATTCCGAAAAGGAAGAGTCAACGCCCCATGTCGCTAAAGAAAAAATTACTGTAAACACAGCTACAATAATTGTCAAGCGCTGCACTTCAGACCAAGGCGACCATGTCACATTGGATTTCAATTCTCTGAATGCTTCAGATATGTAATTAATAACTTTCATTGTATACTTTATTTGCACGGGTGGAGGGATTCGAACCCCCATCAACGGTTTTGGAGACCGCTATTCTACCCTTGAACTACACCCGTTTGTTAGAAAAGTCAGTAGTTAAAAACTACTGACTTTTAAAAATATTTACTAATAAATTAGTCTAGAATTTCAGTTACCTGACCAGCTCCTACAGTTCTACCACCCTCACGGATTGCAAAACGAAGACCTAAACTCAAAGCAATTGGACTCAATAATTGAACATCAATTGTTAAGTTATCTCCAGGCATAACCATCTCAACTCCTTCTGGCAACATGATAGTTCCAGTTACATCCGTTGTACGAACGTAGAATTGTGGACGGTAGTTATTGTGGAATGGAGTGTGACGTCCACCTTCTTCTTTTTTCAAGATATAAACCTCTGCTTTGAATTTAGCGTGTGGTTTAACAGATCCTGGCTTAACAATAACCATACCTCTACGGATATCATTTTTGTCAATACCTCTCAACAATAGACCTACGTTATCTCCAGCTTCACCTCTATCAAGGATTTTACGGAACATCTCAACTCCTGTTACAGTAGAAGTCAATTTATCTGCACCCATACCAATGATTTCAACAGGATCTCCTGTATTAGCAATACCAGTTTCGATACGACCTGTAGCAACAGTTCCACGTCCTGTAATTGTAAATACATCTTCAACTGGCATCAAGAATGGTTTTTCAGTATCACGAATTGGCTCTTCGATCCATTGATCAACTTCTGCCATCAATTGTAGTACTGTATCAACCCATTTAGGCTCTCCATTTAAAGCTCCTAAAGCAGATCCTTGAATAACTGGTCCGTTATCACCGTCATATTGGTAGAAAGACAACAAATCTCTGATTTCCATCTCAACTAACTCTAATAATTCAGCATCGTCAACCATGTCAACTTTGTTCATGAATACAACGATTCTAGGAATACCAACCTGGCGACCTAAAAGGATGTGTTCACGAGTTTGCGGCATTGGTCCATCAGTCGAAGCAACTACAAGAATTGCACCATCCATCTGAGCAGCACCAGTAACCATGTTTTTCACATAATCCGCGTGACCTGGACAGTCAACGTGAGCATAGTGACGGTTTGCTGTAGCATACTCTACGTGAGATGTATTGATAGTAATCCCTCTTTCTTTTTCCTCTGGAGCGTTGTCGATTTGATCGAAACTTCTTGCTTCAGAATAACCTGCATCAGATAATACTTTAGTAATAGCTGCAGTCAAAGTTGTTTTTCCGTGATCCACGTGTCCGATTGTACCAATGTTAAGGTGCGGCTTCGAACGATCAAAATTTTCCTTTGCCATGATTTAATAATTTAATCTTAGTTATATAATTAGTGTTCAAATTTAATAAAAAAACTTGAGCCAATGACGGGAATTGAACCCGTGACCTCTTCCTTACCAAGGAAACACTCTACCCCTGAGCTACACCGGCATACGCTTTTTACTTATTTATTGTGGGGAGAGCAGGATTCGAACCTGCGAAGGTTTCCCAACGGATTTACAGTCCGTCCTCGTTGGCCGCTTGAGTATCTCCCCTAACCCGTAAATGTCAAATATTCTATTGAGCCAGTAGAGGGACTCGAACCCACGACCTGCTGATTACAAATCAGCTGCTCTAGCCAGCTGAGCTACACCGGCGGCTTCAATAAAAAAAGCCCGCTATTTCTAACGGACTGCAAATGTATATATTTTATTTGTTAAACAAAACTTTTTTTAATTTTTTTTGCCCTTTATAGGTGAGAATTTATCTTTTCTTTACGTTTAAGCAATAATCGCTCTAAAGATTCTTTACACAAGTCCACCGCTTCTTCAAAAGTTTTGGCTGTCTTTTTTACAATCATCTCGTCACCAGGTACCAAAACCTTAACATCTACACATTTATTTTCCTTTTCATTACTATTATCCAACTTTAAAAAGACATCAAAGGTCACTATCTTATCATAATACTTCTCCAACTTGGTCAGACGTTCATTTATAAAATCCACTAACTTTCTATCGACGTTAAAATTAACTGCTTGAATGTTTACTTTCATAATTTCTTGGTTTTTCAATTAATAATCTATTTGTCCTTTTTGGCCCGAGGATGCGCATTTTGATAAACCAACTTCAACTGATCCAAACTCGAATGAGCATAAACTTGCGTTGATGATAAACTCGCATGCCCTAGCAATTCCTTAATTGCGTTGATATCCGCTCCGTTGTTTAACAAATGAGTCGCAAATGTATGTCGCAACACGTGCGGACTTTTCTTCTCCTTTGAGGACACATGACTAAAGTAATTATTTATTAATCGATACACAAATGTTTCCCCTACTTTATTCCCATGTTTCGAAATTATTAACACTTTCAAAGAAGGATCCACCCCTAGAGCAGATCGCAATTCTAAATATTGTACGAGCAATTTCTTTACAGCCGGCATCAAGGGAATTAACCGCACTTTATTGCGCTTGCCCGTCACGCGAACAACATTGGAAAAAAAATCCAAATCTCCCACCTCCAACGACAACAATTCTGCCCGTCTCAAACCCAAAGCATAGAGCAATTCAACAATCACTCGATCACGGACAGCCTCAAACCGATCTGCCTGATCCATACCGGTCAACACCTCTCGAACTTCCTCTATTGAAAACGGAATTTGGATTTTTTTTTCCACCCGCAACGAACTGTGTAACTTCAATGGATTTTGAGCCACCAACTTCAGTCGATACATAAAGGCGTAAAAAGATTTTAAAGCGCTGATTTTTCTATTGATGGTACTGTTGGACAACCCGCGTTCTGAAAGATCAACTATCCACAACCTCAAATGATCGTATTCCACATCCAAATAAGAAACCTCCATATGCGTCGAAACAAACAACAAAAACTCCCGCACATCCACCGAATAAACCTGAACCGTTTTCGGCGAAAAGTTTTTCTCTTTTACAAGATAATCGATATATTTTTGAACATCTACATTCATCGAACCGCATTATTTATTTTTTACAGGCTTTTTTACACAACCCAACAACCTGGAACTCCATTTCGTTTTATGCCACAAAAAAACCGTTACAACAAAGTTAAACACTTTATCATAACGGTTTATATTTAATTCAATTATTAAAAGGCTAGATTTCTACAGCATCTCTTAATCCTTGAACGTAAGCAGCTTTCTGCATTTTTGCTCTTTTGGTGATCGAAGGTTTCGAAAACGCCTGACGAGATCTTAATTGACGCAACGTTTTAGTCTTGTCAAATTTACGTTTATAACGCTTTAGCGCTCTATCGATATTTTCTCCGTCTTTAATTGGAATGATTAACATAGTATATACACCTCCTTTCATTTATGTGGGTGCAAAGGTATTACTTTTTATTTAACTACCACGCTATTTTTAAAAAAAAGCTCGTCTAAAAGTCAACTACCAAAGAATGCATCAACTCGACACTCGTGCTAAAACAGAAACATCAATTCGTCAAAACAAACCACTATCCTACAAAAGAAATCGAAAATAAACGTTACTATGATCCATTTTACACCAAGCCAAGACTGACCAATAAAGCCTTTACCGGACTGAAAAACAAATCAATACCAGACCGCGATTTCGATTTTTTATTTAGAACAATCCTCGTCTAATTTCTCCGCCTGATCTCTCCCCCATTTAGGATAGAAGGGAACATCTGATTTTTGTTTATCGAATGCCGATATCGCCTTTTTAATATCGGAACAATAAGGTGTTTTATCCTTTTCAAAATACTTCGCTTCCCTAATACGATAAGCCGCCTTACCATATAGTGCACGCGGATTCTGCGGCTCCAACTCCAAAGCTTGATCATATAAGTCAATTATAGTCAATGCGAGCGCTTTTTTACCTAAGGGATCAATTTTTACTTCCGATTCATAATTCATCGCCAACAAAATCAACCACTCTGCATTTTGCCCTTCGTCTAAATGATTTTCAATACTCGCTCTAGACTTGTCAATTTGATCCATTTTTTCTTTGAAATTGGTGACTTCTAGCGAATTTGTCGTTTGCAACAAAGCCAAATAATAAGCCGGTATCCAATTTTTCTTATCTTCTTCTGACAGCTTTTCAAAAAACATCATGGCATTTTTAATATCCCCCTTACTCCAAAGTGCCAAAGCTTTTTCCATCGATGGTTTACCTAAAGGTGGTGCTTTTCTTTGTACATTGGGACGGGGCTTTTTTACAGCCGGTGCTTTTCGCTGCGCGAAAGCACCTACTGATATCAATAAGCATAGAAATACAAGTATTTTTTTCATAATTAATAGTATTTAGGTTTAACTGCTGTTTTTTTATTAAAGTAGGTAAACTTAAAAAAGAAATAGATAATTCCCTCTTTTAATATGATTTTTTTTAAATAGAATTCCACGAATCTCCAATATTTACATGGATGGATCTAACGACTAATATTTTCGTGACCTCCTAAGCCAGCTCTTTATCAAAAATCACTGCAAACCAATAGCCCACAAAGCTCTTGTAAACAAAAACAGGCATTGTCCTTTTGAGACAACACCTGTTTTGTTATAAAGTTTCGAGTTTCGAAACTCGAATACCGTTTTAGTCTTTTAATACGTCTCTTGAAATCACTAATTTTTGAATTTCAGTAGTTCCTTCTCCGATCGTACATAATTTTGAATCTCTATAAAACTTCTCTACTGGGAAATCTTTAGTATACCCGTATCCACCATGAATCTGAATCGCCTCCGAAGAAACTTTCACACACACCTCAGAAGCATACATTTTTGCCATAGCACCCAACTTAGTCATCGGTTTGTGATTGTTCTTTAAAAAGGCTGCTTTGTGCAACAACAATTCCGAAGCTTCGATTTCAGTAGCCATATCCGCTAATTTAAAAGCAATCGCTTGGAATGAACTAATTGGCTTACCGAACTGATGTCTTTCTTTCGAATATTTTAAAGCTGCTTCATAAGCCCCTTTTGCAATTCCCAAAGATAAAGCTCCAATAGAAATACGACCACCATCTAATATTTTCATCGCTTGGATAAATCCTTCTCCAACTTCTCCTAAACGATTGTCGTCTGATACGCGACAATTGTCAAAAATCAATTCAGCGGTTTCCGAAGCTCTCATTCCCAATTTATTCTCTTTTCGTCCACTTGAAAAACCTGGTGTTCCTTTCTCAATAACAAAAGCAGTCATACCTCTTGAATCTCCTTTCTCCCCAGTTCTAACAATAACTACTGCTACATCTCCTGAAATAGCATGTGTAATAAAATTTTTCGCTCCATTGATTACCCAATGATCGCCATCCTTTACAGCCGTAGTATTCATTCCTCCAGCGTCAGACCCCGTATTGTGTTCGGTTAATCCCCAAGCACCAATCCATTCTGCTGTTGCTAATTTTGGAATCCATCTCTTTTTCTGCTCGTCATTTCCAAAAGTCAAAATATGATTAGTACACAAAGAATTATGTGCCGCTACTGAAAGCCCAATAGAAGAATCCACTTTAGATATCTCTTCTACAATAGTAATATATTCATGGTATCCCAATCCAGACCCGCCTAATTCTTCAGGTACTAAAACACCCATAAAGCCCATTTCACCTAATTTTTTAAATAAATCTACTGGGAAAATTTGCGCTTCATCCCACTCCATTATATGTGGACGGATATTTTGTTCAGCAAAGTCTCTGATTGACTGTGCAATCATTGCTTGGGTTTCATTATAATCGAAGTTCATTGTACTGATATTTATATTTCTTAAAAAGCCAAATATAAGCTAATTATCTCCAATTTATCAAATGGAAAATCCACAATATTTTCAAATTCTTTAAAATCTACAAAATCCCCTTGAGCACTCCTATAAATCACTATACTTCTAGCTATATGATAGTTAAGATATGGTATTTTTGCAATATCAGCTCGACTAGCGGTATTTATATTTATTTTCTCCACCACCACTTCCTCTAAAACATCAAAGTTTTTATATAAATTCTTTACACTTTCCTCACTAAGTCCCCAAATAAATTCAATTTGCTTCATTTTCACAAAGCCTCCTAAGCGATCGCGCTCTGTAATAATACGATCCGAAAAAACAGTTCCAATTCCTCTTAATTTCATCAGATCTTCTCGCGTAGCTCTATTGATATCACCAACGACAACCTCCAAAGCGGCCGCAGCCCTTATCTCCGAAATCGGTGTCCTTTTCACTGTTTTCCTCTCGGGAAACTTAAAATAAACCGATATGGAATCCAACCATCGATCCGAAACTCCGGTTACCTGCTGAAACTCTAATGCGCTATTCACATACCTATTTGTAGCGCGAAAAGCAAGGAGTTTGTCAATTTCATTCAAAGTCATACCCAAGGTGTAACCTTTATAGTCTGAAATAAAATTGGGGTTAAAGGGATATATAGTTTTTTGATTCGAAAGGGAGGATATCGAATCTAAAATCAATTGTTGATTTACCCATGCAGGGTCAAATACGGTTGGGACAAGATTTTTATACTTCCAATCCCAAAAAACAAAATAAGCTATTTGAAAAGCCATAATCAAAACTGAAAGCGCGAGTATACCCACCCGCTGAGAGCGTGTTATATAGGGAATAGTATATCTCCATTGTTTACTCACTTTTTAACAACTCCTATTTGATCATCGGCTAGTTTTATCAAGAGAGTTAAATATACGAAAAATATTTAATGGTTGTTTGTTTTACAAATCGAAAACAGAACTGCGCTTGGTGTAGATCAAATCTTTAATGCGAACGACAAATGCTAAAGTAAGATAAATAGCAAATGCCAATCCTAAGGTAAAAAAAGATAAGTAGATGAAAAAGAAACGCACACTGTTGGTACGCATACCTATGCGATCGGCTAAACGAGAGGAAACTCGAAAACCGTGTTTTTCAAAAAAATACCGAATATTATTAATCATCTCGCATTACTTTATATACAAATATAGGTAATTAATTACTGTGTTTAAGAAACTAAATTCGAAACATCATTCCAAATTGCACTTAATTTCACCATCACGTCAATCAACAACCCCTTTGAAACAGCATCATTCAAGTGGAGAACCCTACCAATTACCTAAAATAGATCTTTATTAAAAGAAAGCAACTTCTACGTTGCCTAATTCCTTATTTTACAATTTTCCTATTTGACGGTCTGCATACAAGTAATCCCGACCTACTCCACAATGCAAACACTTTTTAGCATCACAGTAATTCTTCTTAAGCTCCAAGAGTGCCTGTGTATCAAAAGCATTTTCAATGCCCAGACCGAGTTGCGAAAAATAATCAATAATATTATTTCTTTCTGGTTTTAAGCTACTGATTAAATCTAAGATCAATTCAGAACAATCCGCTCCTTTGTTTTGATAGTAAACATAAGTCAGCGGGATTACGGTATTGATAATTATCAGATCAATAAAAGCGGTCGAGGTTTTTTTAATTTTGGAAGGACTCCTTTTGTCTATTACATAATGCTCCATCCAATAGTCCGTAGTTTTGACGTCGAAAACCCTATAGAAATCTTCCTTTTTCTTACAGCTTAGGATAACATCAAACAAGCTGGAATGCTTGTTTAACAAACTTGCCAATTGAGACAAACGAACGGTAGGAAAATTGTCTGGTCGCAATTTGAAAAAGTTCAGCTGACCTAATTCTGCAGGAACAAGTTCGTATTTTTGAGATAAAAAACTCCAGGTCTGCCAAAGGTTTTTACTATAGGTATCTTCATTAGCTGCGTGTATAATATTGGTCTTGCCAAAAAAAAGAGCTTCAAGATTTACAAGCGATACACGTTCTTTCTGAACAACTCTGATGGGCAAACTTTTAGCCATATTAAAAAAAATAGTTCCATTGGCATTTAACCCAAAGCCTTTTGCTATCTGACAGAAGAATACCCTTTCCCAATCAGCATTGGTTTCCTCAATGAACTTCTTGATTGGCGCCACCTTGCGTTCCATCCGCTCGAAAAACAAAGTTTCCAACCACTTATCGCGTTTAAAAACATCCATCTTGCCAATAAAATCTTCACAGTAAATCCATTTTTTTTGTTGGCTCAACAACTCGTATCTTTTTAATAATTGATGATCAACATACTTAGACAGCAATAATACGGGGATCGGGCTTTGATCTTTTCTCAATACCGGTATGTCATAATCCCAAACCACATGTAAAATAACATTGTTATAATTTTTATCTTTTTCATGGTGATGCAAATACCAATCCGACGCTTTAATATGTATCTCAATATTGCCCGCCCATTTCTGACTACCTATTACAACAAGGCTGTTAAAGAAATCAGGCCCCGCCTGTTGCGTATAATCTCCTGAGCGAATAATCTGCAATCGCTCCCCTTGCTCGGTTACTAAATCCGTAAAATCAAACAATTTATACTGCCAAATATAATGTAAAAAGACCTCCTTCATAACTCCTTAATTATCAACTCGATCTAAGATATTGAAAAAAATTTAATATTTTTATGCTTTTTTATAAGCATCTGCAAATTTTACCCCCTTTCATGAAATACTATTCTCTACTTATCATGCTTTTTATGGGCGCTTTAACTATGCCTTGTGTAGCCCAAAAATCACCACATAACTACACCATAGAATACCAAACTTTTGATCATGGCAAAGCGATAGACCTTGAAAATCCGATATTGGTCATTGCCAACGAAAAACAAACTTTATTGACTACATTAAAAGAATTTGAAAAAAGGCAGGGCAGTTTTCCGTTAGAAGAATTTTATATAGACCACAGCAAAAAACAACGTTATAACCTGTCTCAATTAAACCTACGAGAGCGGCTGGGAACCGTCGAAAACCAACTCGATGATGCGGCGAAATACACGGTAACGAATCAAACAAAACGCATACAGGGCTATTTGTGTAAAAAAGCAACCGCAACGGTAAATTCCAATGCGATTGAATTGTGGTTTACCAACGAAATCCCCGTGAAAGGTGGGCCTAATTTTCTGGGATCGTCTTTAGGTATGGTTTTAGAAATAACTCGAAATAAAGAGTATAAGATTACTGCATCCAAAATCAACAAAAGCATACCGTTCGATATCGACAGCCATATTAAGCTAAACAGTACTCCACTTTTCGATGCGCTGACCTATCAGCAAAAAATATGGTTGAGCCGTTTTATTACCATTCCCATTTTTAAAAATGAGACTATAAACTATACCAAAAATCCCAGCTCTAACGACAGTATATTTCGCTATGCCAAAGGAACGGTTATCGTTCGAAAAATCAAGATTCCCAACTATAAAACGGGAAGCCAACTATTTCTAGACGTCACACAATCTTCCCTTGGCGATGCTTACGACCGAACTGCTAGTGTATTTATCATACCTAATTTCAACACCATTTCATTTTTAGACGCTTTGAAAAACAATATCGATTTACTTCCAGTATACACCGGTGGTAATGGTCGAAAATATCAAGGCGTCCTAGCCACACCACTTTACAATCCTCCCATAGAATTGATGCGTTTTTTCACACCTTTTGGAATCGGTAAGTATAACGATATCCAAATTAAAGATAAAAGCTGGAGCCCAACTGCTCACTACAGACAAGAGATTACCGCCTTTGCACCGTTGCTAAAAGACAGAGAAATCTATATCGGTATGTATATCGGAAATTATGATGCTGGCGGCCATAGCGTCAACGCGAATATCACGATCCATCCCAGCGCATCAAATACAGCGGAAAACACCTTTATCATGCCGCTATTCAATACGCTAAATGCCTTAGAAATGGACGGACAGGAATACGCGACGATGTTTAGTGCAGAGAAGGGTCTTGTGGTGGAATTTGACTTGGAAAATCCCGTTAATCAAGTGCAATTGCGATATGTTACAACCGGTCATGGAAGCTGGGAATCCGGAGATGAGTTTAACCCCAAAGAAAACAAAATTTTCCTCGACGGAAAACACATCCATACAACAGTTCCTTGGCGCGAAGATTGCGGTTCGTACCGCTTGATGAATCCAGCTTCTGGAAACTTCAAAAACGGCTTGTCCTCTTCTGATCTAAGTCGATCAAATTGGTGCCCCGGGACAGTGACCTATCCAATGACTATCCCCCTTGGCAATTTAGCCGCTGGTAAACATAAAATCCAAGTTAGAATCGACCAAGGAGCCTCGCAGGGAAGTAGTTTTAGCTCCTGGAATGTATCGGGAGTTCTCATGAGTAATCAGTGATAGGTAATCAGTAAATAGAAAAAGCCCTAAGAATTAAAATTCTTAGGGCTTTTTTATTTAAGAAAACACGGTTATTGAATCGAATTGATTACATCGTGTTTTGTAATAATATTATATTTACCCTCTTTTGTCTTTAACAAAACTGCCGCATGTTCTTGGAATAACGGGGACACTTTCTCTACCGGAGTATCTTCCTCAACTATCGGATACGGCTTACCCATCACCTCGCGAATAGGCTTGTCCGCGATATCTTTATTGATCAAGTAACTTTGAAATAAATCCGTTTCGTCAACAGAACCAACAAAACCACTAATATCGATAACCGGTATTTGAGAGATATTGAATTTATGCATACGCAAAATGGCGTGAGACACCAATTCTTCCGTACGAACTATGACTAAGGGTTTGTCTTTATGAGATTCGATAAGATCTTTAGCTAATACCACTTTCTCTTCCAAATAACCCTGTGCACGCATCCAATCGTCGTTAAACATCTTACCTACATAACGGCTTCCACTATCGTGAAACAAAACAACGACAACATCGTCTGCATTAAAATGCTCTTGCAATTGCAACATACCTTTGATTGCTGCACCGGCAGAATTACCAACGAATATACCTTCTTCCAAAGCTATTTTTCTCGTATAGACCGCTGCGTCTTTGTCGGTAACCTTAGTAAATCCATCAATCAATGAAAAATCAACATTTTTAGGAAGTATGTCTTCTCCGATTCCTTCCGTTACATAGGAATACACCTCATTTTCATCAAAGATCCCCGTTTCATGATATTTTTTGAATACCGATCCATAGGTGTCTATTCCCCAAATTTTAATGTTCGGATTCTTTTCTTTTAAGTATTTTGCTGTACCTGAAATAGTCCCACCAGTACCTACCCCTGAAATAAAATGCGTGATCTTCCCATCGGTTTGCTCCCAAATCTCTGGACCTGTTTGCTCGTAATGCGCCAAGGCATTCGACGGGTTATCGTATTGATTGACATACCAAGCATTGGGTGTTTCTTCTGCCAGCCTTTTGGATACTGAATAGTATGAACGGGGATCTGACGGCTCTACGTCTGTTGGACAAACCACTACTTCCGCACCTACAGCACGGAGTATATCCATCTTTTCTTTGGATTGCTTATCAGAGATTACACAGATGAGCTTATATCCCTTTACTATGGCTGCTAGCGCCAATCCCATACCTGTATTACCTGAAGTTCCTTCGATGATAGTACCACCCGGTTTTAAGCGACCATCAGCTTCAGCATCGGCGATCATTTTCACCGCCATACGGTCTTTTATAGAATTCCCTGGATTAAAGGTTTCTACCTTCGCTAAGACTAAGGCGGGAATGCCTTCTGTTACTTTATTTAACTGAACCAATGGTGTATTACCAATAGTCTCTAATATATTTTTTGCGTATTTCATGTTGAGTGATTTAATAATAATCTAAAGCACCACAAAGATAGAGATTGCGGTAGTTCTTATTGTTATAGAATTGATAATTCTAGTAGTTTTACCTGTAAGCATAAGGACTCCAACCTTTCCAATTGATCATTCAAAATAAAACCGTATACTGAAAATCACGATTATTTTAAACGTTGTTTAGGTAAAGAAATTCCAAACCAATCCAAAACGAATCATAAAATCACGGTAGGGATAGTTCGGTGCCGAATAGAAGTTATAACCGGTCATCGAGGAATTGAAATGCTCTGCTTTTAAATAGATGCGAGCTGTACGAACCTTTAAATTGATAAAATAATCAATTACAGGGTAGTTACCGATTTTACGTTGGTCCTGCACATAAAAATCCCCGATCAAAGGATTGTAATCATTTCCGTAATAGCTACTAAAATAATTTACCGTTACACCTGTTTGAAATTTCAATGCTTTATCAAAGAAAGCATCTGTATAGTACAACGTGCTTCTCAATACGATTTCTGGCACGTTTAGCACATTGCTAGATTGATCTACCTTTTGATATAAAATGGTGTTGTCAAACCCCCATTTACCGATATGCAAATCCTTATTCGCCTGGACCGAAAGATAATTGATCGTTCCGTCGTATTGTGTCGGCTTGATGAACAATTGCTTAGGCATACCCTCAGCATTAAGTGCTGTCGCGGTATTACTAAAGTAGATTTTATCATTGATGATCTCGTACTTAGCTGAAATATTTAACCAAGGTGTTGTAGCACTAGCAGTAAATTGCGTGATTTTTTCATTGTTAAATTCATTGTACCAATTGTAATTCACATAATCACTTTGGTACAATTGATAATTCAAATCTGGATTTTTATTCAGTTTTTGAAAACCAAAATCAATCTGAACTTGGGAGTTCCAATGATATCGTAAATCCGCTTCAATATTACTTGTATCATCATCCCCCAACGAATTCGAAACTAAAAGCGTTCCTTTCCATTGGTTTTTGTGATAGGTATATTTCCCTCCAACTAAAGTAATGTTCTTTTCAAGGCGATTTGGAATCAACTTATCGTCAATAATAGCAATGCTTCTATAGCTGTAATTGTATTTCAAGAATTCGGTAAAAAATTCGAATCGGCCTAATAACTCCGATTGATAAGCAGCACCGACTTTATTATTTAATTGAAAATATCGCGTTTTATTGTCAATCTCTGATTTAAAGTAATCTCCAAATCGAAGCGGTTCGCCAACTATACCTCCTGCATTTGCAGCTGGCTGGGAGTAGTTGAAAAACTTATCTTCATAAATGAATTCATGAGTTAACAAAATCCCATTTGATTTTGATGAGTTCAATTGGTATTGATGATTGACAAATAGGCGCTTTCCCTTTAACATGGTTTCAACATCGCGAAAGTATACATTGAGCTGATCGCGTTTATCATAAGGCGCTTCACTACTTTCGAAATTAGCCAGATCAGTGATACCGCCATTTTCCTGATTCATGATGTCTTGTACAACCAAATGAGTGCGTAAAAAATAACGTTTGTTGTCAGAAATATAGCTGGATCCCAATTTAAAATTTCCAGTCGAAGACAATTGATTGATGTATTTTCCCAGCGAACGCATTCCTTTATAACCGACAAAAAAATTCAGATTTTCACTGGTATTTAATGTAACAAAAGCATCTAAAATTTGCCCTTGTTTACTTACCGAACGGTAAAACAAATCGGTATATGGAGTAGGTGCCGAGTAATAATTTATATCTTCTACTTGTAAATAATTGAACTGTTTAGCCGTAAATCCCATACTTGGTAAGACATTATTTTTGCGTCCCCCATAATTTAACACATTATACGTCTGTCCCTCGTTGGCAAACGGCAACAATCCGAATTCATCTTTACGCAGATAATTCATCGCATAATACTTCTTAAGACTTAAAGTGGTATCGACCGAAATAGTATCGTTCTGAAAAGAAATGATTTTATAATCTGCTATAGGTGCAACTGAATCTTTGGCGACAGACTTTTTATCGTCGAACCCTTTATCATCTTTATTGCTATTCATTTGATTCTGCTCTGTAGATAATCGATTTCCATTATCAAGAACCGACGACCTTTGTTTGATTTGAGCAAACATATTTAAGGACACTAAAACCAATACAATACTAAAGTACTTTCGCATAAAAAGATTCATTTGGACAAAGGTAATTTTATTTTTGAATAAAATAAAAAAAGCCATCCGAAGATGGCTTTTTATAATCATATAACTTAGATTACTTATTATAAACAGGATTATTTAAGATCTCTGCTTGTGGCACTAATAAAGTCACACGAGGATCATCATATCTAAAAGTTTGGTTAGCAAAGAACAAATGGTTAGAACCATAAGTTACTGAACCTTTATTACGTTTAAACGCAGCATAAACTTTTCCTTCACCCCATAATTCAATACGAGTTTGAAGCATGATCTCATCTTTAAGCGCCTGTCCACCTAGACCAGCTAAATAGGATATATCAGTACGTCTAATTTCCATCAATTTAGTCAACGCGTCAATTGCTTGACCGTCTTGCCCTAATCTAGCTGAAACTTCTGCATTTAACAAATACATTTCTTCAACTCTCATAAAAACATAATCGGTCGTAATTAGACGTTGACCTTGGAAAATTCTTTTTGGATCATAAAATTTACCTACAGGTAAATAAGCTGATTCTCCAAAATTATCAATATCACCTTTACTATCTGTTATGTCCTTATTTGAAAACTGCGCTTTACGCACGTCCGTATCAGGAATGGCATCATACAATTCTTTTGGCATCCCTTTGGTATCTCCAACAGAAGCATAACTGTAAGTAAAAATATCCACTTGACCCCACCATGACACTAAGTCCAAATTGTTTTCTACTCCCAAATCAGCAGACCATATCCAGTTAGGATTAGATGATACTGAATTAAAACCTCCAAGAAGTTGTTCTTTAGTAGCTAAAGTATATGACCTCATCACATCCTCTGTCAATTCTTTTGCCTTAACTAGCGCATCATTACTCCCTTTAGCAGCATATACATAAGCCAAGAAACCTTTAGCAACGCTTAAATTCACATTAGATCCGCTAGTTGCACCAGCTCCCTCAAATAATGAAATCGACTCTGTTAAATCTTTAATCATTAGGTCAAAAACTTCTTGAGTAGTTTTTGCTGGCATGTTCACCAAAACCGGCTCTGTATAAATAGGTAGGATCTTTTCGTTTGCATCATATCCTTTCGTATACAAATTCATCAAGTTGTAGTACATATAAGCACGTAATGCTTTTGCTTGAGCTATTACAACCTTTTCAGTATTATCTTCAGGAACTATCGTGTTTCCGCCAGTAGCATCTATCACGTTATTAGTTCCACGAATCATATAATAATAAAATCTCCAAGGCCCGTAATTGGTCAAGTTGGCATAGTTAGAAGTAGCGGTTAGATTGGCTAAATCACGGTACCATCCGTAAATGGCACTATTTAAATTCATATCTCCGGTTAACATATCGGTATAGATATCATACCCCTTCTGTCCGAAATCGTCGTGTCTTGTTGTACCACCAGCACCTTGCTTTACATTGTAGGCATATAAACCATTTAAGGTAGCTATAGACAAGTGAGGTGACGTTTCAGTAATTCTATCTATATCGTCTTTAGATATAAATCTAGAAGAATCCAACTCTAGAAAATCTTTAGAACAAGCACTTAGAAACAATCCAGCTCCCAATGCTATCATTATTATTTTTTTCATAATTTCTTAATTTTTTAAAATTAAAACTTCACTTTTACACCACCTGTTATTGTAGAAAGCGGCGTGTATTGGTACATATCTGAAGTTCCAAATTCATTTCCTGCAGGATTGAAACCGTCTCTTTTTGTAAATAACGCTAAGTTATCACCCGATACGAAGAAGCTTAATTCTGCAAGTCCCATTTGTTTTATAAAATTTGAAGGCACGTTATAACCTAATCTGATGTTATTGATACTCAAATAATCAGATTTTGTTAGAAAACGTGTTGAAGCAGAAGATACATTTGGATCTCTTTCATTTGACAATCTTGGTACATCTGTGATGTCACCAGGATTTTGCCATCTACCTTGAATATCAGAGTGCCAGTTGTTACCACCCGCTGCATCGTTATTCATCAATCTAGCATAAGCACCGTCATAAGCATAACCTCCAAGGCTATACAACATCTGAACACTCAATTCCCATCCTCTGTAACCACCATTTAACATAAAAGCTCCTCTAACTTTAGGAATCGCAGATTTACCTACAAATACTTGAGTTGCCTGACCATAATTAGCTGTTTTTTCTTTGGTTAATTGACCTTCCATTTCTGGATTCTCGCTTAAGAAATCATGCATAGATGTAACATTAGTCACAGTACCGCTTGCATCTTTATACGTATAGGTATACCATTGTCCAACTCCTGTTTCAGGATCTACTCCAGCCCATTCACGCATATAGAAATCCCCGATAGAATGTCCTACGGCTCTACCAAAGTTACCATCAATATCAATTGGTTTTTGCTTTCCAGTTGTTGGATCAATCGGCATCTTGGTCATTTTATTTTTCATAGTTTCGCCATTAAATGTCAAATCTATAAAAGCATCTTTAGTTTTCAACAAATGTCCTGTAACATTAAATTCGACACCTTCATTTCTTAAAGATCCATCATTTACTGTCATCAACGCAAAACCAACAGATGGTCCAACACGGCGATCAAAAATTAAGTCATCTGTATTCTTTAAATAATAATCAACAGAAATGTCTAAATATTTACCTAAGCCCATTTCGATACCTGTTTGGAACATTTTAGACTTCTCCCATGTCAAGTCAGGGTTTCCAACTTTATTTTCATAAATAGCTAATGATCCTCCGTAGTTAGAAATTTCCCAAAGGTTTTCACCTGGATGAAAAGCTTGTACATTTAATCCATCAATGCTAACAAATGAAGTTTGATCTCCTGTAGTACCGTAACTCGCTTTTACTTTTAAATGAGAGAATACGTTTTGGTTTTCCATAAAACCTTCTTTAGAAATCAACCAAGCAGCACCGATAGATGCGAAATTACCCCATTTTTCATTCTTAAATTTAGAAGAACCATCACGACGTGCAACGAAATCAACAAAATATTTTCCAGCATAGTCGTATTTTACTTGTCCGAAAAAACTTTCAATAGCATTTTGATCTTTCCATCCTGAAGCAGGCGTCATCATCGCACCATTGTTTAATTCTGTAGAACGTGGATCCGCCAAATCATATTGACCTGCCGTCATAACTCTTCTCTCGTAATAATTGTTCTCATGTGCAACCATAGCCTCAAAACCGTGAGCTCCAAAAGCTTTTTTGTAACGCAACATTTTTAAGAAGTTATACGTGAAAACCTCTGTTTTAGTCTTATAAATCGACCCACCTTGAGATGTTGAAGATCCATAAAATCTATTACCTAATAAATCTCTTGTATTATTATAATATTGTCCACCGATACTAGTCTCGAACGTCAAGCCATCAGCAATATTTACAGTAAATGAAGTATTAGCATTTATTTCATCTTTGGTATTTCTGTCTTTACCAAAAGTAGCATCAGCAACTGCATTGGTCAAAGCACCAAATCCACGTTGCTGTGTTCCATAATCAAATAAATAACCACCGTAATGTGGTTCACTAATTCTGTTACCGTTCGCATCACGTGTATACAAAGGATAAATAGAAGGAATATTATCAGTAAACCAGAAAATACTACCTGAATCCTCACTTTGTCCTGCGTTGTTACTCACCGAGTGCGCATAACCGAAGTTCATTTTTGCTTCTAACCAATCTTTAGGTTTGTGCACCAAATTTAAACGAGCACTGATTCTCTCATAATCAGAGTTTATCGAATATCCTTCATCCTTTAAATACCCCAATGAAGTAAAATAAGAAGTGTTTTCAGAAGATCCACCCATTTTTAAATTTGCTTCCATTCTACGAGAAGACTTAAAAGCAGCGTCACCCCAGTTTTCAGGGCTGTATTTTCTAGTTACCCCTGGTAAAACTTTTCCAGTTGTAGGATCAATTAATTCACTTCCATTAGCAACATTCCACATATTATATGCAGGAGAGATTGCGTATCTAGCATTAAAAAGATTTTGACCTGCAAATGTATTAGCTGCTTGTCTGTCCATTCCTCTGAAATACTGTCCTTCATTACGCAATGATTCCCATGCATAACCGATATATTCTTCAGGAGATTCGATTACATCATAACGAGCTAGGTTTCTCCAGTTAATACCAGTTTTAGTTTCGACCTCGATATAAGAATCTTGTCCTCTACCAGTTTTAGTATTAATCAAAACTACCCCATTAGCTCCACGAGAACCGTAAATAGCTGTAGCAGAAGCATCTTTTAAAACTGACATGGACTCGATATCCGCAGGATTAATAGAACTAACACTTCCAAAGAAAGGAACACCGTCAACTACATATAAAGGACTTCTGTTTCCATTTACCGATCCAAATCCACGGATACGAACTGTTGGTTCTGCTCCAGGCTGTCCTGTTTCTGTAATAATACGTACCCCAGCAGCTTCTCCGGCTAAAGCCTGAACTGCATTCGATACATTCTTTGATTCTATTCTCTTAGAATCAACTTGAGATGCAGATCCAGTAAACGACTGTTTAGTCGCCGTACCGTAACCTACAATCATCACTTCCTCTAAAACTGCTGCGTCTTCCACCATTGAAACGTTAACAACGTTTGAAGCTCCTACAGCTTTAGTCACATCTTTTTGTCCGATAAAAGAGAACACCAAAACATCCCCTTGCTTCGCCTTGATGGAATACTTCCCATCAAGATCCGTTTGGGTACCTGTCTGTGTGCCTTTTATCACTACTGAAACCCCGGGTAAAGGAAACCCAGACTCAGAAACAACTCCCGTAAGAGTTTTTTCCTGCGCAACCGACAATTGCACAGAAAACGCCATTACTAGTAGCGTTAAAATCCATTTAAACTTCGATTTCATTATTGAATTGAATTAGTTAGTCTAACAAACTTACTAAAATTTTGTTAGATAATATATTTTTAACATACGAATCACCTCAATAATCAATCATTTACACTATAATTACGGTGTAAATCGCTTGTCTTTTTATAATTTAATCACAGTAAAAACATCTTTAACATCAGCTTTTTTAAATATTATGAAAGAGACTCCCGATTTTAACATAGATATATCAATTTTAAGCATTGTAGAATAATTTTTACTTTAAGTAATCCTCTTAAGCACTTAACTCCCATATAATTCAAATACACTATAAACAAAAATTACCTTAAAAAGCACCAAATATTAACAACCGAACCTTTAAGAAAAGTAAAAATCACTATTGAAATCAAAACATAAATACGAATATCAAACTAAATACTCTTTTAATCAGAAATAAAACTATTTACATACTTTTCTACTATTAGTGTCAAATATTTCGCACGCTCACCTATTACTGAAATCAATATAAAAACAAAGCTATTTACATCTTAAACTTTGATTTTACAAACATTTTTAAGACGTTCCAATTGTAGTGAACACAATTATTTTACGACTACATCCCCATCCGAATTAGTAACAACAAAAAAGAGTTTTCCGAAGATTCGAAAAACTCTTTATAAATGCACATTTATAAAACAAATGTGCAAGATTAATTAATTGCAAAATTTATCAAAATTTAAAAACCTTGTAATAACAATAACTACTAATACTTTTTTGGTAATTATTTCTTTTCAAACGTTTGCATATCTAAAAAATCTTCCAGTCTTAAATTATAATTAAAATAACCTGCACCCTTATAAGTAACAGGATAATCATTGTATTCGCCTTTACCCTTATCATATATAGTTCTCACTACATCAAAGTAAACACCTACATGAAATCTTTTAGCTTCTTTATCATATAAAACAATTTTATTTGTAATTACTACTCGCTGCTTCCCTGTAATTACAAAACTATTGACAGAACTATGTTGTACCGTCGCCAGAACATTACTAATCGTGACGTCATTAGTAACAGGATTGTATTTAAACGTAAAACTCGCGTGAGAGGATTCCAGCGATACAGAAGGATAAGCCTGCAAATGGAAGTTCTTAATTATAAAAGACCCTTCATGCAGCTGTTTATAATATTCAAAATGCGTATAAAAGTCCTTAATATCTGGACATTCAAAACAATCTCCATCTACCACTTCTTCCTTTATTATACTTTTACTTTCGTTAACTGTTTTGATGTCATCAACAGCACTGTCGTCCGTACTACAAGCAAAAAAGAAAGGTAACATAAATACTAAAATAATTTTTTTCATAAAACTAAAATTAAACTTTATTAACAAACAATATATAATATAAATTAAAAAATACAAACAAGTATATAATAAATAACCGTATAAAACAACACATTTACCAATTAACCTCAATTTTTATCTACACAAAATTAAAACAACAAATCCTTTTTTAACATTCAACTAGCTCACAGTTGAACAACTTATTATACAAAAAAGTCCTCCAAAAGCAGCAAACTGTTTCTGGAGGACCGCTATCAACACCTATCTTATTATATTCTTAAAAACGTTCAATCACTATTATTTAAATCTCGTAGTAGCAAGTTACTAAAAGCATAAGACGAAAATCTTATTTTATAAAAAAGCTCCCACTCTTAGAGTAAAATTTTCATTACAAAATACATTCTACAGCTAAAAAAAGCGACTATGCATAAGTGCAAGTCGCTTCTAAATTAATTTTACCACTATTAAACCCGTCTTGATAATGACCGCGATGTAATGTATAGCACTCTCTATATTAAGTACTTTTAGACGAGCAACTCCCATCTCATTAACAACGCTTCAGTACTTATTCCATGGTCACCATATCATTAGATTGCTACTTTTTTATAACTTAATCACTTTAAAAACCTCTTTAGTCCCTCCTTTTTTGAACGAAACAACATATACCCCAGTTTTTAACATAGATATATCAATTTTACTTACTTGGTTACGATTTGTTTCTAGAGCGTCGATTTGGAGTACATTCTTTCCATTTAAATCGTAAATATTTACGCTCCCACCATTCATATCACCCTCACCTAAACTCATACTCAAATAATCAGAAGCGGGGTTAGGCCATACTCGCGCTCGCTTGCTAAATTTGGCAATATCTTGGCTAACACTATCCATTCCAGAAATCAAAATCGAATAATCTTGCTCTCCTAAAAATAATTTCTTTGAATGCGACACCTTTATGGTATATTCTCCTGCTTCTGCATTTGGAATTTCTATCTTCTCAATATTATCTACATCATTAATTCCGCGCTCCGCCACAGGATCATTCTGATCCTTTTTTAGACGCCATGGATAATATAATATACTACCTTTTTGTACTAAAACATTTAGATCGTTAACCAAATCCGGCGTCGAATCATCAATTTTCCCAAGCTTCTCCACACCTTCCTTATCCGTCCACGCCAAGGTGATTACCAATTTATCCTTTGAAGTATTTAACTTTACTTGATAAGTATCTTCTTCGCCTTGTGCTAAAATTGTTTCCTCCAAAAAGCTAAAATCACCTTCTATGGATTCTCTTATAAAGTCAACACCACGCCTTGCATTGATCAACCCCCAACCAAACTGATAATCCGGCCCAGGAAATAACCCCGCCTCATCGGCCGTATGAGCCATGATTCCACGAATACTCGCAGAGGTCAAAGCTTTGGTATAATTATGTCGTCTTCCATAATATTGTTGCCACAAGCTAAAAACCGACGAAACCGCAGGGGCTGCCATCGAAGTACCACTCAAAACGTCATAATCCGTAGTGCTAGTATCCACAGTAGAAAGCACATTAACTCCCTGAGCTGAAATATCCGGTTTAACTCTAAAGTCATCAGTAGGCCCCCAATTACTAAAATTAGTCATCAAAACATCTTGTGCTTCGTGATAATTTACTACCGGAGTTACAGCCGCAACAACGACGGCATTTTTCGATACCGCCATAGCTGTTAATAAATCACGCCCTTCTTTTTTAGGATTATACTCCGAATATTTGTTCCTATCGTTACCAGCGGCGACAACCGGTTGATAATATTTCATATTATAGGTCATTGCATCAACTGCCTGAGTAGTTTTGGTATAAGCACCAAAATAATATTCTGGTAATTTCTCTGGATCCAATCCATAGGAATGATTGGACACCAACAACCCTTGCCCAGCTAATTTGATCATTTCCTCTAAATCATCCGTCCAATTACTAACCCACAAATGTGCATTGGGAATCAAACCTCGCCCTTCCGGCTCATTTACGCCACTTGCCACTAGTGTTCCACTGACATGAGTAGCATGTCTGGTAATATTAGTATAATTACTATCGTCTTTTATCGTAATCTTACCCATTAAATCCTCATGATCGTATTTGGGAATTCCCGCATCCCACATCCCTACAATCATGCCTTCACCATTCAAATCTAATCCCGTGACACCTCCTGAATTTAACTCGTTAACCCGAGCAGTGCTAGCCGAGATTTGATTGGTCGTCTTATAATACAGCTGATTCCCCAAAGCATCGATTTCTATTCGTTGCCTATTTCCAGTCCATAAGGCTCTGCCACCGATAGAGTCAGTCAATTTTTCTCTTTTATAAGTCTGAATTAAAGTCTGTATATGCGCTGCATTATATCCTTCAACTATGCTTTTACGCAACGAATTATTTTGTCCCACAGCATCATGACAGCAGACAAGTAGTAAACCGAAGCATACTATATTTATAAACGACAGATACTTCATTGTCTATATGTTTAAATGTTTTGTTATTTTTACAGTCTAAATGTAATCAAGTCTAAATTAGATTCAAAATGTTACTATCAAACTTTTCGGGAAAGTTACTTGAAGCGGGAACGGATGAGGCCGGCAGGGGATGTATAGCTGGTCCTGTAACGGCTGCCGCTGTTATTTTACCTTTTGATTTCCAACAAGAACAACTCAATGACTCTAAAAAAATCACCGAGAAACTTCGGTATTCTTTACGAGAAATCATAGAAAGGGAAGCCTTATGTTTTAGCGTCAATCACTTAAACGAAGCTGTTATTGATGAAATCAATATCTTAAACGCATCGATAAAAGCCATGCAACTTTCGGTAACCCAACTGCAGCCCATACCTGAGTTTATCATAATAGACGGCAATCGTTTTTACCCTATTAATGAAATTCCTTTTCAGTGTATCATAAAAGGTGACATGAAATATTTAAGCATCGCCGCCGCATCTGTCTTAGCCAAAACTTATAGAGATGATTATATGAACCAGATTCACGAAGAATTCCCCATGTATAACTGGAAAAAAAACAAGGGATATCCAACCAAAGAACATCGTGATGCAATCAGGGCCTTTGGCCCCTGCAAATATCATCGAACCAGCTTTCGATTATTGCCTGAACAACTGCGCTTAGACATCAAATAAGCAAAACATACTAAACAAATAAACGCAGCTTCCATACTAGGAAGTCTGCGTTTATTTTTGTAACTTATAATAATATTAACTCAAGTAATTTTCGCTCCTATTTGATTTCAACTAACGATCTCCGCTTCGAACAAAATCGAAAAGTAATGAACTATCTTACGTTTTACTTCTTCCTCATCAACCTTATCTACTCCTAGTTCTACGTTTAATGAAGTCACCCCTTTTCCTCGAATTCCACAAGGAATAATGTTGTCAAAAAAACCCAAATCTGAATTGACATTTAGAGCAAATCCATGCATGGTCACCCATCGAGAAGCCCGTACACCCAAAGCGCATATTTTCCTTGCAAATGGAGTTCCAACACCTAGCCAAACACCCGTTTCACCTTCACTTCTACCAGATTCAATACCGTAGTCTTTTAGGGTCAATATCATCGACTCTTCTAAAAGTCTAAGATACTTATGGATGTCACTAAAAAAGTTTTCTAAATCCAAAATAGGGTAACCTACTACTTGACCTGGTCCGTGATAGGTAATATCACCACCTCGATTGATTTTATAAAAAGTAGCTCCTTTTTCTTCCAATTGTTTTTCATTTAAAAGCAAATTGTCAAAATCACCACTTTTTCCCAAGGTATACACATGAGGATGTTCTACGAACAAGAAAAAATTCTCTGTCGGGCTATTTTTCTCCTCTCGTCTATTTGAGATTTTAGTATCTATTATACCTTGAAACAATTCTTCTTGATATGCCCAAGTATCTTTATAATCACGATGTCCGAGATCGATCAACCTTACCTGTTTATTCATCTTATGCTA
Source organism: Flavobacterium sp. HSC-61S13 (assembly GCF_024171535.1). Taxonomy (GTDB): domain Bacteria; phylum Bacteroidota; class Bacteroidia; order Flavobacteriales; family Flavobacteriaceae; genus Flavobacterium. The sequence goes on from NZ_JALJZV010000002.1 coordinate 169,056, forward strand.
TTATCTTTTTGGATTATTCAGAATAATCAATGCTGCAATTACACCAGGTACCCAACCAAAGATCGTCAGAATCCCCACTATGATCACAGAACCACATCCCTTATCCAAGACAGCTAACGGGGGAAGAAAAATCGCTAAAATAACTCGCCAAAATCCCATAAAAAACTTCTTTTCAAAAAATTAATTCTATTCTAAATAACTCCATTTATACTTTTACAAAGTACGGTATTTTTTTAGAGCAACCTTCTCAATCGCTTCAAAATATTTTTAAAAAAAACAGCTGGATTATATTTTATGTTACGCAAATATCATCTCGAAGAAAGTTGACCAAAATGCTGTGTACTTTTATTATATTTTTTAGCTAAAAACCTTGCATTTGTGACATTACAATTGTCGCCATATCAAATTATAACTATATTTGTCGCCATTATATAAATAGACTATTATGCAACTTTCAGAACAAGAAATCATTCGAAGAGAAAAGTTGAGCAAATTAAAAGAGCTCGGCATCAATCCTTATCCCGCTAACCTATTTGCTGTTGATCATACATCCAAGCAAATCAAAGCTGATTTCGAAGAAGGGAAGAAGGTTGTTGTAGCTGGTCGTTTAATGTCTTCTCGTATCCAAGGTAAAGCTTCTTTTGCTGAGATTCAAGATAGCGAAGGCCGTATTCAGGTTTACATCAATAGAGATGAAATCTGTACTGGAGAGGACAAAACACTTTACAATGAGGTTTTTAAAAAACTGATTGATCTAGGCGATATTATCGGTATTGAAGGAGAGCTGTTCGTTACTCAAGTTGGAGAAAAAACGCTACGCGCAAAAAAACTGACGCTATTGAGTAAGTCACTACGTCCATTACCGTTGCCAAAAACAGATGCGGACGGTCAAATTTTTGATGCTTTTACCGATCCTGAATTGCGTTATAGAATGCGCTATGTAGATTTGGTCGTAAACCCAATCATCAAAGAGACTTTTGTCAAAAGAACAAAATTATTCAACGCTATGCGTGAATATTTTAATCAAGCTGGCTATATGGAGGTCGAAACACCTGTCTTACAACCGATTCCTGGAGGCGCTGCGGCACGTCCGTTTATTACGCATCACAATTCTTTGGACATGCCTCTATATATGAGAATTGCCAACGAACTGTATTTAAAACGATTGATTGTAGGTGGTTTTGACGGGGTATATGAATTTTCCAAAAACTTTAGAAATGAAGGGATGGACAGAACCCATAATCCAGAATTTACAGTAATGGAGATCTACGTAGCCTACAAAGACTACAATTGGATGATGAATTTTACTGAAAATCTCTTAGAACATTGTGCCCTTGCAGTAAACGGAAATACAGAAACTGTATTTGGAGATCATAAAATCAACTTTAAAGCGCCTTTTAAACGTGTTACCATGGCTGATTCTATTAAAGAATTCACAGGTTTTGACATCACTGGTAAATCAGAAGATGAGATTAGAGTTGCTGCCTTATCCATGGGTATACCAGTTAATGAGACTATGGGTAAAGGAAAATTAATCGACGAGATTTTTGGAGAAAAATGTGAAGGCAACTATATTCAACCCACTTTTATCACCGACTATCCTATAGAAATGTCTCCTTTAACGAAAGTTCATCGTGATAATCCAGAATTGACCGAGCGTTTTGAGTTGATGGTTTGTGGAAAAGAAGTAGCCAATGCCTATTCAGAGCTAAACGATCCTATCGATCAAAGAGAGCGTTTTGAATCACAAATGGCCTTGTCGGAACGCGGCGATGACGAAGCCATGTTCATCGATCAAGACTTCCTTAGAGCTTTGGAATACGGTATGCCACCAACTTCTGGTTTGGGAATCGGAATGGATCGTTTGATTATGTTTCTAACGAATAACCCATCGATACAAGAAGTTCTTTTCTTCCCACAAATGCGTTTGGAGAAAACCACTCCGAGTATCGAATTAAGCGATGAGGAGAAGGAAATTGTTGCTATACTTGTAAAAAATGAAAATAAGCTAGCTTTGAGCGACCTAAAAGAACAATCGGGTTTAAGCGGAAAAAAATGGGACAAGGCCATGAAATCATTAGCCCAACATCATTTGACTACCGTGATTACCGAGGATGACGTTAAAAAAGTTGTTTATCAAGCCTAAATATTATAGAAAAAGCCTGTTTTGAGAAACCAAAACGGGCTTTTTTATTTCATATATATCCTCAATTTTTAAAATTTTTTGCCACACAAAGTTCGTAAATTTACGCCGAACAACTCCATGCCAAAATCAAACGCACTGGATGATCACCAACCAATGATTCTTTTTACCCACAATGAAGGCTATACTGTTCTTTTCGATTTTTATTGTTTTTATTTCCTGTTCAAGTAATTCGGAAAAACTTCCTTATTTGGGCAATCACACTGAAGAGGTATCGAAAAGTCAAACTAAAGTCATCAACTATTTTAAAGTTCCCGATTTTTCGTTGACCAATCAAGACCGCATCACTATTAACAACGACTCTTTTAAAAATAAGATTTACATTGCTGATTTTATTTTTCTAAAATGCCCGACCATCTGCCCGATTATGAATCAACAGCTCAAACGGGTCTACGACGTTTTTAAGGACAATGCAGCGGTGCTTTTTGTTTCTCATACCATCGATCCCGAAAATGATTCGATTCCAGTGCTCAAAGCTTATTCTGATCAATTAGGCGTTGATTCCAAAAAATGGCACTTTTTACACGGTGAGAAAAAGGATATCTATCAATTAGCCGAGAAAGGATATTTTTCGCAGGCCTACGAAAACGTAAATGCTCCCGGAGGATATGCTCACAGCGGTGCTTTTATCTTAGTCGATAAGAACCGCCACCTGCGAGGTGTTTACGATGGAACTAATTCCGCAGATGTCGATCGATTAATAAAAGAAATTGTAATTTTACTCCAAGAAAAATCCAATTAGGTGAAGAAAAGTATTTTTACCATATTACTCCTCTCATTTATATATCAAAATACTTCAAGTTTTTGGATCATAACCGCATTCTATATCAATCGCGACTACATCGCTAAAAACGTATGTATCAACAGATTTGACACCATCCCCGTATGTAATGGATCTTGTTATCTTCAACAAGAACTCTCCGCCGATTCCGACAAAAAACAAGAACTTCCTATCATCAAATTAAAAGAGGTACAACCCCTTTTTTATCAAAGCATCCCCTATCAGATAGCTGTTGCCAAAGTGTTTATAGCACCCAGAATCTATCCGAAATATTATTCAAAATTCATCATTTCAAACTTGGTCTTTTCTTTATTTCAGCCTCCTGAACTCGCTTAGTTATTTGTTAGAATAAGCCGAGTATAAATTAAAAACCACCTATTATGCAATCACACCGCTTGCCGGTATGCCATATTGGTTTATTTGATGATGCGCGTGATTTCTTTATTGGCCCCATCGATGGATTATTAAAAAAATATCCTCTTTTGGAATTTCCACATCAAAGCAGCTTTTACACCCTCTTGGTTATCGAGAAGGGTAAAGGAGACGTGGTTATTGACAACAACAGAAAACAAATCACTGATGCGCAAGTAATCATCACAAAACCCAATTGTATTACCGAATTAATTATAAACAGCGAGGCTCAGGGAAAAATCATTTGCTTTACCGAAGACTTTTTTTCATTGAGATACAACAATAACATTCTCCATCAATTCTCCTTTTTTAATGGAGAAATGCCCAGTACAATACCGGTACTAAAAGATCATTCCGATTATCTCAGTACCTTATTGTCTTTTATGCACACTGAATTTAATAACGCCCACAAGGTTTCTATCAATGCACTACGCTCCTATTTGAATATTTTACTAATCGAACTAGAGCGCATTCACGGCCCTTTAAAAACAGCACAAACTAGCAATCCCGCACGAGAGAAAATAGAACTGTTTCAAAAGCTGATCGCCAAAAACTTCAAGACTTGTAAAATGCCTTCAGACTATGCGGAAATGCTAAATCTAAGCACCAATTACTTAAATAAAATCTGCAAAAAGACCCTTGGACAAACCTCTGGAGATCTGATCCGAAAACAGCTCATTCTAGAGGCCCAACGCTTATTGCATTACACCAACTTATCCATCAGCGAAATTGCCTATGAATTGGGATTTGAACATGCCTCTTATTTTATTACTTTTTTTAAAAAAGGCACAGATCTCACTCCCGAAAAATACCGCAAAAAAAATGATGAATAAAAGTAGCATCAAGAAATGAAACGAAGTAAAGTTAAAAAGGCGGTATACAACCTTTTAAGATACTGCTTTTTTAACTTATCTAAAAATCTATATTAAACTATTTAAAGAACAGTACAAAACAAATCGTAGAAGTATTGACAACAGATACATACTGTTTAAATATTTTAAAGAACATTAACTTACTTAATCAATCCATTATTTAATACAAACAATCTTAAACTTGGCGCTTAAAAAAAAACGATAGACCTTTACACTGTGAAAAAAGCAACCCTCATATTATCTCTATTTATACTGTTTAGACCGGTACTACCGGCTCTGGAATATGTGGTGTTTTATGACTATATCAAAAACGAACTCTGTGTTAATAAAGACCAACCAGAAATGGCGTGTAATGGTAAATGTCATTTAAAAAAAGAGCTTGCAAAAACCGTTGAAGCGGACAATAACAAGGATAAGTATCACTCGTTTTCACTTGAAAAAAACCTGACATACTACGCAGAAATTGTATGGAAACTCCCTCTTGACTTTGAGGCAAAAAACATCTTAGAACCGCTTTTTTCATACGCATGCATTTATCAATTTTCCTTCGCAAGTTTCGTTTTTAGACCCCCCCTATATCCCTAGTTTACAGGATTAGTTTTCCAAGCCTTATAAAGCATTGGCTAAAGCATCTATTTGGCTACTTGGCGGCATTGACCTATCCTGATCTTTTCGATTTTGTCTCGTTGAATTCTAAAGAAATTCGCAACCCGATAATTCACAACGACTGCTAGAACTTTTACCGTTGTAAAAAAGCGTCTATAGCATTGTTGTCTTCACGGTAGCACATCAGCTGGGCTATCCCATTTGTTGTAGGCGTATTTTTCCGATCTCAACACCGACAAAACGAACAAAAACGAATTAAGTACTCTGTGCTCAACGAAGATTTAAAACCTACTGAAAGTCATGAAATGCTATACCCTTTTTGCAATCGCTTTGCTGTTTGCCTTGAGCTCTTGTACCCTAGATAAAACGGACTATGAAGATGAAATAAATACAATAGTCCCCGAATATCACGACTTTAAAGACGTGATTTCCACTACTAAGGGTATTTATAAAATTGATATTTTAGCTTTAAACGGAACCCTTTATAAGGGGTATAATGAAATCCGAATCAAGCTTACCAATACGGTAACTAACGAAGCATTAGTTCGCGCTGACCCTCTGTTATTACCTGTTTTAACTCAAGCAAATACCAGTAAGGTTTCGTATCCACACAGTTCACGTTGGATTTATAATAACGTGGATCAATACTATACTGGATATGCAGTATTTTCCAGTGAGAGCAATGTCGACAACTGGACGTTACGACTCGTCTTTAACGACAAAGATCAAACCTTTACGGTTATCCAAGATGCTGTCATTCATAAGCAGGTGAATAAAAACTTAAATATGACCGCCTTTACAGGCAAGGATGGCATACAATATATTATTGCATTAAAGGCGCCACAGAAGCCAAAAGTATCAGAAAATCAGCTAATTGCAGGCATCTATAAATCCGATTTAATAAGTGATGCTTCTGGGATTGCAACAGATTTAATCTCGGAATCCTATTCAGAAGCTCAAAATTATATTTTGAAATTGGACCCCAGAATGCCAGAGCCCTCGATGGGCAATCATTCATCACCGAACAATCAGGATTTAAAACAAGCTACAGATGGATGGTATTACGGCATGGTCAATTACACCATGACTGGAAATTGGACCCTGAATTTGATGCTGCTCGATCAAAACGGTAAGATTATACAAGGAACACCGGTTTCAACGGATTTCACTCCGGGTGTTGAAGGTGCGAAAAGTGAACTCCATATTGATATTTTATTCTAATGAATAGGAAACTACTTACCCTAGCGTTATTTTTTTTGGGAATAACAGTTCATGCTCAAAACAAGCCTATTGAAACCGATACGGTTACCGCTTTAGAAAATATCGATTTAGTTGTTTTGGCAAAAAAGAAAATCGAGACCCAAATGAAAATGGCGGTATCAGTTGATGAATTTCTGGCCTCTTCGGATCAAATTAGCTTCATAAAAAGAGGTGCTTATGCCTGGGAACCTTTGCTCAATAATATGAGTAGCGAGCGCTCGAGTATTACTATTGACGGGATGCACATTTTCGGAGCATGCACTGACAAAATGGATCCGATCACCTCGTATGTTGAGCAAAATAATTTATCTGAGATAGCTATAAAATCGGGACAAGAAGGGAGCCTACAAGGTGCAACCATAGCTGGAAGTATTGACTTAAAAAGAAGAAGCACTGCCTTTGGACTAGAAAAAAAATGGCATGGCGCTTATCAAACGGGATTGGAATTCAACAACAAGCAGTTTTTAAACTTGGCGAATCTATCGTACTCCAGTGAGAAATTTGTGGCAGATGGAAGTATCTCATATCGAAAAGCCGACAACTACAAAGATGGGAATAAGCACGAGGTTGCACATTCACAATACAAAAAGATGAATACTTCTTTGGGCTTGGCTTATAAAACTAGTACCCTATCGGCTCTAAGAGTCGACGCCATATTCGATGTTGCCAAAGATGTTGGATACCCCGCTCTGCCGATGGATTTATGGCTATCACGTGCAATTATTACCTCTGTTGCTTACAAACAATTGTTTGAAGAAAGTCTGATAAAAGCATGGGACACTAAAATGTATTTTAATGCTATTGAACATTATATGGATGATACTACACGACCTGAGAATTTGGTACACATGGATATGCCCGGTTGGAACACCACTTATGGTTTGGTTTCTAGAGTAGACCTACAAGGCGATCGCTATCGTTCCGAAGTACAACTGAATGCCTATCACAATTTATCGATAGCCGAAATGCGCATGTATCCGCAAGATCGCAGTGAACGAACTATGTTTGCTTACAGCTGGCCTTGGGTCAGTACAACTTATGCCAGTATCGCCAGCACAAATACTTGGGAGTTTTCAGAAGATAGTCAACTCGAATTTGGAGGTTCCGTAGGTGTTAATCACAATCATTCCAAATATGTTGAGTTTAATTGGATTTTTTATCCAGGTGCCCCTCAAGAAAAGACTCGTTTTTTGCCGAGTCTATATGCCAAATACCATTACAATTACAACAAATTTCGCTTTTCTATCGGTAGCGGTTACGGACATCGAGCTCCTACTGTTTCTGAAGCTTATGGTTATTATATATATAACAGCTTTGATCGTTACGACTATATTGGGAATCCCAATTTAAAAAACGAAATTTCTTATGAAGCCAATGCAAGTGTCGGTTTTAGTAGCGGAAAATTGAATATCCAAGCCAAAGTCAACTATTTCTATATTGAAAACTACATCATTGGTCGGGTGTTGAGTTTGGGTAGTCCAATGAACTACCAATCTGTTGGAGTAAAGGGATACACTTCCCTAGACCGGGCTACTTTATTCAATTTTTCACTAAACACCGGTTATCACATTCTTAAAGATTTGCATTGGAACGGAACTCTGACGTATGCGCGCGGACAAGATGACAAAAAGGGAAACCTGCCTTTTATTCGTCCTTTGAGCTATCAAACTTCTCTGCATTTTCAGTATCGAGAATTCGGGTTTCAAACATCGGTAAACGGCGATTTTGAACAACTCAACTATAGTCCCGAATACGGCGAAGATCAAACACCGTCTTATAGCATCTGGAATTTTTCAACGGACTACCGATTTCAAATTAAAAACAAAAACGTTGTAGCCCAAATTGGCGTCGAAAATTTATTTAATAAGTACTATAGTACTTATGCGGATTGGGGAAATATCCCCAGAGTCGGACGCAACATTTTTACCTCATTAAAATTCAATTTATAACTTATAACAATTCAAAAAAATGAAAAATATAAAAACATATCTTATAGCTGCATCAATAGCCCTATTCTTTGTCTCTTGTCAAAGTGATGATAGCAGTCCGGTTGCCAACAACGTGACTTTGTCTTTTAACAATACTTTTAAAGACCTTGCCATTGTACTTGGAGATGCTGCATCGCATCAAGCTACTGTAAACACCTCAGCAGCTGGGCAACTACATCAATTTTCCGAATTAAAGTATGTCATCAGTAATATTCGCTTGGTCAAAGCAGATGGGACGGAAATCCCTTACAACATCAATGATCTAGATAAAGGAGCTGCTGTTGTTGATCAATCTAAGCCTATCACACTAAACTACACACTAAACAACATCCCTTCTGGCGATTATAAACAACTAAAATTTGGGTTGGGTGTAAAAAAGGACTTGAATGTACTAAATCAAGTAAAGTTCCCGAATTTCTACGCCACAGCAGGAGCCAACGACACCGAAATGATGTGGGAATGGGGAACGGGATACCGCTTTACCAAAATAGAAGGTTTTTATGATACCGATAAAAAAACCTTATCTATTCACACGGGAAGCACCATCGAAGGAGAAGAAGGCAGTTATACCCAGGGCGTTGACTCCTATAGAGACATCGTCCTCGATCTTCCAATACATGCCACTGTAGGTGCTAAGGCTCCAGAAATAGCAATCAAGGCAGACTTCGACAAATTGTTGAGCGGAAAAACCAATACCATTACCTTAAAAACAGGGACGGGTATGGATGCTAACGCCACTCCAAACATTCATACAGCCAACCAAATGGTTCTATTTGTAGATAATTTAGGAGGGAATGGCAGTAGTGATTTAACCGGTATATTTTCGATAATAAAGGTCGAAAATTAAATTTAAAAGTGCGTCGTCTGATCTTTTAGCTCAGACGACGCTTCATTACAATTAATTTGAAAGACATCCATTAGGAATGAAAAAAAGATTAGGATTGCTTTTTATGCTATTGCTAATAGCTTCGTGTAGAAATGACGATTATGAGCCAATCTCGTTTGACAATCCCGAGATTGTACTAACGATACCTGAAGGATTTCCAAAAATGAACCCTGCCGCACGCAATAACAGACCTACACAATTTGGCGTTGAACTGGGACAAAAACTTTTCAATGAAAAAAGGTTTAGCGCAGACAATAGTATTTCATGCAGTAGTTGCCATCTCAAAACCAATGCTTTTTCCGATACCCATTCCCAAGCTGTTGGCATCTATCAAAGAATTGGTCTTCGCAACGTACCGCCATTACAAAATTTAGCCTTTTTAAATTTTTATAATTGGGACGGTAGTAAACTACAGCTCGAAAATCAAGTTTTGGTTCCCATTATCACTCATGAGGAGATGAATTCCTCTATAGTTGAAGTCATCCATAAAATTCAAGATGACAAGGAATACAAGGAATTGTTCCAAAAAGCATTTGGTGACCAAAATATCAATGCAACGGGTATTTATCTCAGTTTAGCCCAATATCAATATACCTTAATTTCGGCGAACAGCAAATACGATCGGGTCAAAAAAAATAGTGGAGAACGTTTTACCCAAAGTGAAAGTCGCGGCTACCAAGTTTTTCAACAAAAGTGCGTGAGTTGTCACAGCACCGAACTATTTACCGACCAAAGCTTTAGAAACATTGGTTTTCCCGTAAATACAGACACCAATGAGGCGGGACGCGCTAGGGTTACAGGAATCGCCACCGATTATATGAGTTTTCGCGTACCTTCTTTGCGCAATGTAGAATACACGGCACCCTACGGAAGTTTCGGACAGTTTGCTACGCTAAAAGAGGTGTTGGACTATTTTGATCGAGGCGTCTTGAACTCGAGCAATCTCGATCCAATTTTTAAAGATAATGGCAATAGAATACCCCTGAGTGAATACGAAAAACTCGATTTAATAGCGTTTATGAAAACGCTGAGCGATCGAGAATTTACAGGGAGATTGCCTTAATAAAAAAAACTGCTAGAAGAAATGCCTTCTAGCAGTTTTTTTATTTTATAAGATTTTGTGTGAGACTTATTTTAAAGACTAACGCTCTAATTGAAAAACGGCATTTACGGCATTTATTGTAAAATCCAAATCATCGTAAGTCAATGCATCCGTGATAAACCAAGTTTCGTAGGCTGAAGGTGCGATATAGACTCCTTGTTTTAACAATCTGTGAAAGAACTTCTTAAATGTATCATTATCACCATATCCAGCTGACTCAAAATCAAAAACCGGCTTGTTGTCAAAAAACACTGAAATCATAGATCCCACTCTATTGATGGAATGAGCGACATTATTCTCAGCTAATACTTTTCTCATACCTGCTTCTAGATAGGCTGTTTTCTGCTCTAGGCGCGTATATAATTCTAAATCACTTTCAATGGCTTGCAACATGGTCAATCCTGCAGCCATAGCCAATGGATTCCCAGATAGTGTTCCAGCTTGGTAAACAGGACCTATTGGTGCTAAGTAATCCATAATTTCTTGACGTGCAGCAAAAGCACCAACAGGTAGTCCACCTCCGATGACTTTTCCAAAAGTAACGATATCAGCGGCTATTCCTAACAACTCTTGTGCTCCGCCACGTGCAAGTCGAAATCCGGTCATTACTTCGTCAAATATCAACAAGGTACCGTGTTGGGTACAAAGCAACCTCAAGGCTTCTAAAAAGCCTTTCTTCGGAGGAACACAACCCATATTTCCTGCAACAGGCTCAATGATCAACGCGGCGATTTCATTTTGATTGGATTCAAAAAGTTGTTTTACACTTTCTAGATCGTTGTAATTGGCCAGTAAGGTGTCTTTCGCCGTCCCTACCGTTACTCCAGGGCTGTTTGGAGATCCAAAAGTAACTGCTCCACTACCGGCTTCAATTAAAAATGAATCCGAATGTCCGTGATAACAACCCTTGAATTTTATGATTTTCTCTCTATTGGTAAAACCTCGAGCTAAGCGAATAGCACTCATACAGGCTTCTGTACCAGAATTTACAAATCGGATTTTATCGATATTAGGTACCATAGATACCGCTAATTCGGCAATTTTCGTTTCTATTTCGGTCGGCATTCCAAACGAAGTTCCCAGCTTTGCTTTCTCGATGATTGCATTGACTACCGGTTCGTAAGCATGACCTAAAATCATAGGTCCCCATGAATTGATATAATCGATTAATTTATTACCGTCCTCATCATATAAATATGCCCCTATTGCTTTTTTAACAAAAATCGGAGTTCCTCCTACGGATTTGAATGCTCTTACTGGAGAATTGACACCTCCTGGAATTACTTTTTCTGCCTCTGCAAATAGTTGACTACTTCTTTGATATAACATTATTTTATTTTTAAGATTTGTCCCACCGAAATGGTATTATCGGATAAATTATTTAATTTCTGTAGTTCCGCAACAGTCACATTGTATCGCTTTGAAATCGAAAACAAGGTATCGCCTCCTGTTACTTTATAAACATTGTAAGTTGAGCTCGGTATACTTGGGCTGATTACTACCGGTACATAATTACCACCTAAGACTTCTTGATCGAAGTTAAACAATTGATAACGTTCTATCAAGCTTATCAGCTTCTCCGGATACTTGGGATCGGTAGCATAACCTGCTGCACGCAGTCCCTTTGCCCAGCCTACGTAATCTCCTTTGTCAAGATCAAATAATTTTGCATACCGACCACGCTTCGTTAAAAACATCGAATGATCCAGATATGATTCTTCAGCATTTAGATATTTTCTAAAACATTCCTCTGGTGCATCATCATCATGTCTGACCGAATCACCAGTCCAACCTTGATGGCATTTTATACCGAAATGGTTATTGGCTTTTTGACTTAATGTTCCCTGTCCGGATCCGGATTCCAATACGCCTTGCGCTAAGGTTATACTTGCTGGAATACCGTGATCAGACATATTCTTTTTTGCAATGTCTTTATATCGCATAATATATTCGCGAATCATATCATTGGTAACGCTTAAACGCGAAGTAGCCTCCAAGGTTTCTATTTGACTATTCTTAGCTGGCTTAATGGGTTTCTTGTTCAATTGAGCCCGATAAGAAGCTTTATTGATCAATTCCGTTTCCCGCTTTTTCTTCTTAGTGAAACTACCTTTGCTTTTGCTAGAACCACAGCTTACCAAAAAAGAGAGCATTACTACTAAAAATATTTTTTTAAACATAACTTATACTATAACTAATTTAGATTCAAAATTTGCATTCCACCCTTGCAATCCTCCAGTGTGAATGGCTAGTATTTTAGACGCTGCAGGAAAATACGATTTCTCTATTAAATCCATAATCCCAAAAATCATTTTACCCGTGTAAATAGGGTCTAATAAAATACCGGTTTTATCGTAAAATGACGAGAGAAAATCCAATAATTCTTTGGTCGTTTTTGCATAACCTCCAAAATGATAATCCGCTATTAACTCCCAATTTCGCTTTTCTACGAAACCGTTTATTACTTCCGTTAGAAAGTCGCCCTTTAGGGCAGGAAATCCCAATACCTGCTGTTTTACTCCACTCGCGTTAATTAATCCAGCCAAGGTACCACCAGTTCCTACGGCACTACAAATATAATCAAACTCTTGGTCTTGCTTTTTTAAAATTTCTTGACAACCTTGAATTGCCAAAATATTGGTCCCCCCTTCCGGAATCAAATAATAATTTCCAAATTCACTGTCCAATTTTTTGACAAACTCGGCAGTAGTTTTTTGTCTGTACTCCTCTCGAGTTACAAATTTAAAAATCATTCCATTTTCATGTGCCCGCTTTAGGGTTGGATTCTCAAGAAATTTACTTGCTAATTCCTCTCCGCGAATAATACCAATAGTCTTAAAACCAAATTCCTTTCCTGCCGCCGCTGTTGCAGCTATGTGATTGGAATAGGCTCCTCCGAAAGTCACTATAATTTCTAGCCCCAATTCTTTAGCGCGAATAAAATTATATTTTAATTTCCGGAACTTATTCCCCGATATGTCGGCATGCAATAAATCTTCCCTCTTTACAGATAAACTGACCCCATTTTTAAAAGAAAGCCTTACGACATCATTGGGAATATACTTTTCTTCAAACATTATATATATTTTAAAAAGGAAGCAAAATTCCTATGCGCCAAATAATTCAAATCGGCCTGATGCTGATAAGCTTCACGCTCAAACGAAATTGCCCGATATGCCTTTCCCTTATCTTTTAATTGTATTATCTTTATTAAAAATTCAACGGCATACCATATATAAAAAAAAATGACCAATAACTCCAATTGTTGCTTGATATGAATTTTTTCATGAGCAATCAGGATTACATCCTCTCTACTAGCTTCTTTTTTAAAGATGATATAAGGGTAAATCGTGATTCCGACAAAACCTTTTGGCACCCAATTTCCTTTAATTAATATCTTGTAATACATTTTATACAAATTGACAGCATTTTTCTGTAAAATTCAATAATTTTAAACTTTTATTATCATATTAATTTCACGGGATTTGATTTACAGGTGAACTGGTGAATATTCCTTTTAATCAAGGCGCTATAACTTTATAAATCAAACCTTTAAACAACAATAAAAATAAGAAAAAAAAGTCTTTTAATTTACTTATTAGACTAATAAACATCCAATTATCCAAAATTTTTAAAACATGAATTTTAAAGAACAGGTTCAATTAGGTATTCCAACAGAATTACCAAGTCCAAAATCTTATGATTATTCTATAAATCACGCTCCAAAAAGGAAAGAAATACTCAGTGCTGATGAAAAAAAACTAGCCTTAAAAAATGCTTTACGTTATTTTAAGCCAGAACATCATGCCGAGCTTTTGGAAGAATTTAAACATGAACTTGAACAATACGGTCGTATATATATGTATCGTTTTCGTCCAGATTATAAAATATATGCACGTCCAATAGAAGAGTATCCAGGAAATTCGTTACAAGCAAGGTCGATCATGCTAATGATTCAAAACAACCTGGATTACGCCGTAGCTCAACATCCTCATGAGCTAATTACTTATGGTGGAAATGGCGCTGTTTTTCAGAATTGGGCGCAATACCTGTTAACGATGAAATATTTGTCAGAGATGACGGATGAGCAAACTTTAGCGATGTACTCGGGTCATCCCATGGGTCTGTTTCCTTCCCACAAAAACGCACCACGTGTCGTAGTAACCAACGGTATGATGATCCCAAACTACTCCAAGCCGGATGATTGGGAAAAATTCAATGCTTTAGGCGTATCCCAATACGGACAAATGACTGCTGGAAGTTATATGTATATCGGACCACAGGGAATTGTTCACGGAACTACAATTACGGTTTTAAACGGCGGACGTAAGATTTCAAAGCAAGGCGAAGGACTAGCAGGAAAACTATTTGTAACCTCCGGTTTAGGGGGTATGAGTGGCGCGCAACCCAAAGCGGGAAATATCGCTGGCTGTATAACAGTGTGCGCAGAAGTCAATGCCAAAGCGGTCGATGTCCGTCATTCTCAAGCATGGGTGGATGAGGTAGCTACTGATTTAGATGCTTTAGTAACCCGAGTTAAAAAGGCAAAAGAAAACAAAGAAGTCGTTTCGATCGCCTATCATGGTAATATCGTAGATGTCTGGGAAAAATTTGATAGTGAAAACGTTTATATCGATTTGGGTTCTGATCAGACATCACTCCACAATCCTTGGGCAGGAGGTTATTATCCAGTCGGACTCACTTTTGAACAAGCGAACGAAATGATGGCCAATGATCCGGAGAATTTCAAAAAACAAGTTCACGAATCTCTTAGACGACAAGCCAATTCAATCAATAAACATACCGCAAAAGGGACCTATTTCTTCGATTACGGAAACGCGTTCTTATTAGAAGCCTCTAGAGCGGGTGCCGATGTTATGGCTGCAAACGGTATTGATTTTAAATACCCGAGTTACGTACAAGACATCATGGGTCCGATGTGTTTTGATTACGGTTTTGGCCCATTCCGTTGGGTTTGTGCTTCAGGAAAAGCCGAGGATTTATTAAAAACAGATCAAATCGCCTCAGCGGTATTAGAAGAGATGAAAAAAAGCTCTCCTAAAGAAATTCAACAACAAATGGATGATAATATTCGTTGGATCCAAGGTGCTCAAGCCAATAATTTAGTAGTAGGTTCCCAAGCACGTATCTTGTATGCAGATGCAGAAGGCCGTGTTAAAATTGCCGAGGCCTTTAATCAGGCTATAGCTTCGGGCCAAATTGGGCCAGTAGTATTGGGTCGTGACCATCATGATGTTTCTGGTACAGACTCACCATACAGAGAAACCTCTAACATTTATGACGGATCTAAATTCACTGCAGATATGGCTATCCAAAACGTAATTGGAGATAGTTTTAGAGGCGCTACTTGGGTATCGATACACAACGGAGGTGGTGTTGGATGGGGAGAAGTAATTAACGGTGGTTTTGGTATGCTTCTTGATGGTAGTAAAGAGGCATCGGCTCGTTTAAAATCCATGCTATTCTGGGATGTAAATAACGGAATAGCCAGAAGAAGCTGGGCCCGAAATGAAGAGGCTGTTTTTGCTATTCAAAGAGCTATGGAAGCGGAACCTCTTTTAAGAGTAACGCTACCTAATTTGGTAGACGAAAATTTGTTATAATAAACTCACTATTAACTAATAATTCTTGTCAATCATGAAAATTTTAAAATTTTTACCATTAGCGGCTTTAGTTTTTATCACAGGATGCAGCTCCGTACAAGTTGCTTCAGACTATGATAGCAAAACGGATTTTAACAATTACAAAACGTATGCCTTCTTTAAAGAAGGTATTGATAAAACAGAGATTTCTGATTTGGACAAAAAGCGTATACTCAATGCAATTGACGCTGAATTAACCAAGAAAGGAATGGTCAAAAGTGCTAATCCCGATATCTTAATAAATATCTTTACAAAAGCGCAACAGCGTGTGGACATTACTCAAAACAGCTATTATTCTCCTTGGGGATATGGCTGGGGATGGAATCCATATTGGGGATCCACCTACAATACCGTTTCAACATCCGTCGAAGGAAACTTGTATATTGACGTACTGGACGCTAAAAGAAAAGAATTGGTATGGCAAGGTGTAGGAACTGGTTATATCACTAAAAACAGAGAGAAAAAAGAAGCGCGAATCAATGAATTTGTAACAAAAGTTTTAAAGGATTTTCCTCCTAAAAGATAAAATCTGAATAAACTAAAGTGTAAAAATTCATCAGAGCCTAAATAAATCATAAGCGCTGTATACTTTCCTGAACCTTGTTATTTATAACACATAAAAAATAGTCGCCTCCAATTGTGAGACGACTATTTTTTTTTTACAGACTCTACTTCTATAGACAAAAGCTTATACAGTAATTATTCTTTCATTAATTAACCAAAGCCCGTAATTAAAATAGACTATCGGTATTTATTTAATGAACAATAATCTAATCGGAACTTGCATTCAACAACAAAATTACCTCACAATAATTATCTAAACCTACGAAAACAGTTAAGACTAAAGTTAAGATACTTAATACAAAAAGAAAGACGATACAGTAATTAGGTCATCTAAAAAATATCTAACAAAAAAAAGGATTGCCAAATGGCAATCCTCTTTTTTTAACTATATATAGCTAAAAAAACTAGCTATAAATCACTTAATTATTTATTTTTTGAGAATTTCAAAGCTGTTTTGTTAAAGCTTTTTGTAGAACCATTTAAAGATCTAGCTGCAGGAAGTGCTTCTGGAATAATTGCAGTTTCACCTGTATGAACACCAGTTACTTTTTTACCATCTTGCAATGTGAATTCAAATTCAAATTTAGTTTTGTTATCACTATATTCATTACCTTCACTATCAACTTTTTTAGCAAAGTTAGTGATTACGAATTTAGATGCATTAGTTACAGGAGATTCAACAGCGTCTACATCACCATTCAAGATGAATCCAGTACCTGCCCAAGCAGCAACAGATACTTGTCCGTCAAATGGATATGTTTTCACAGCTGGGTTAGGTCTAACAAAAGCCGCAGAGAAATCCATTCTATTTTCGATATTTTGTCCAGAAGCATCCATCTTAACTGTAATAATTCTCCAGATATCGATTGTATCAGCACCAAAAGCCTGAGATCCAACGTAAACAACTACAGCTTCGTTAGTTTCATACTTAACACCATCGAACTCGATGTAATTAGCAAGAGTTGGCTCAGTAATACCATTGAAATCCAATGCATTACTAGTCAAAGTTACACCATCTACTACATAAGTAGCTACAACTTTGGTATTTCCTGCTTTTAAAGTATAAGTATTACCAGTAATAGCAACACCATTTACTTTTATAGCTGAAGTACCAGTTACATCAGCACCAGTATCTCCTTTAACAGTAAAGGCTACTACTTGTCCATATACAGGAGCAGTTCCTGCATTAGAAGTAAGGGTGATTGACTTAATTGCAGCAGCTTTTTCTTTAACCGTAATTGTTAATTCGCTGCTATCTTTAGATCCAGCTTTTCTAGCTACTACTTTGTAAGTTTTTGCAGCTGCAAAAGAAGTCTCATATCCAGAAATTTTCGTTCCGTCAATAACAATTTCTGCATCTGAAACAGCTTTACCATCTAATTTTACTGCAAATGTTACTTTTTCATTAATTTCTAACGTAGTCTTACTAGCAGACAAAGTCAATTGCCCTCCCTCTGGTGGTGGTGGTGGTGTATTATCATCACTACTGCTACATGCTGTTCCAAAAGTAGCCAATCCTGCTACCGCCAAAAACATAAATAATTTTTTCATAATTGTTAATTTTAAAATAGTTAATCTGGCGCAAGATATAAATAAATTCAAACTAAAAAAATATTCACGTTAATTTTTTTTCAATTTTACGTTAAAACCTGTTTGCACTCCTATTGACAAAACAATAACAAGCCTTTAAATGATGTGTAATTAAATTTTATTATATTTACCAATAATACATATATAAACCTTAGTATAGGATGAAAACGCAAGAATACGAAAGCAATCCCTTAATCAACAGACTTCCAGAACATCTTAAACAATTCATAAAACCACAGCACTATGATGAATATACCGCCATAAATCAGGCAGTATGGCGATATGTGATGCGCAAAAACGTGAGTTATCTAAGCAAGGTCGCTCATTCCTCCTATCTCGAAGGCTTAAAGCAAACTGGAATTTCTATTGATGATATTCCGAATATGTATGGAATGAATCGTATTTTAAAAGAAATTGGCTGGGCAGCAGTAGCAGTCGATGGTTTTATACCTCCTAATGCGTTTATGGAATTTCAAGCCTATAAGGTTTTGGTTATTGCCTCCGACATTCGCCAGTTAGAACATATTGAATACACCCCCGCTCCGGATATCATTCATGAAGGAGCTGGACATGCTCCTATTATTGCGAATCCAGAATATGCTGAATACCTAAGAAGGTTCGGTGAAATCGGTTGTAAAGCAATCTCCTCGGCACGGGATTACGAAATGTATGAAGCCATACGCCTGTTATCTATCTTAAAAGAAGCTGAGGATGCAGATCCTGCTGCTATAGAAAATGTAGAGAAAAGGGTTGATGAACTCCAACGCAATATGGGTAAATTATCTGAGATGGCTCAAATTCGAAATCTACATTGGTGGACGGTTGAATATGGACTAGTTGGAACTCTAGAAAACCCAAAAATTTACGGCGCAGGTTTACTTTCATCAATTGGTGAAAGCGCTTGGTGCATGACTGATGCTGTCCAAAAACTACCTTATAACATTGATGCAGCTCAGCAAAACTTCGACATCACCAAACCGCAACCACAATTGTTTGTCACTCCAGATTTCGCATATTTAAGTATGGTATTAGAAGAATTCGCCAACAATATGGGAATCCGAAAAGGCGGACTTGAAGGTGCTCAGAAATTAATCGAATCCAATGCCATAGGAACGATTGAACTCGCTACAGGAATTCAAATTTCCGGTAAATTCACCAACGTTATCGAATTTCAAGGAAAACCGATATACATACAAGCAGAGGGCCCTACCGCACTTGCGTACCGCGAAAAAGAATTGGTCGGACACGGTACGGAATACCATGCCTCTGGCTATGGTACTGCACTAGGAACCCTAAAAGGCGTCAATTTGGCCATTGAAGACATGAGTCCAAAAGATTTGAATGCCTATTCCATTTCCGAAGGACAGAACATTCGTTTAGAATTCGATGGAGGCGTAACTGTTTCCGGTGAAATCATCACGGGAATGAGAAACTTACATGGAAAAATCATCTTAATTAGCTTTAAGAACTGTACTGTCAAATATCAAGACCAAATCCTATTCAAACCGGAATGGGGTGTTTACGATATGGCAGTAGGCACCAATATCATTTCAGCTTATTCAGGTCCTGCAGATTACAACAGCTTCGATTTGATTACACATGTTCCCTCATCGAAAACCATAAAATCAGATCGAACACCGATTAAAATAGCACTAGAAAACTTATACCAACAGGTAAGAACAGCTAGAGAATCCGATTCAAAAATCGATTCCCAAGCCATATTAAATCAATTAATTCAAAATCATCCTACAGATTGGCTGCTGACTCTAGAACTACTAGAACTTAACACGCTTCAAGGAAATAAAGAGTTAGTCGACAAAACTAAACAACGGTTAAATCAATTGGCCGTTCAAAGACCTGAAATAGCTCTTTTAATCAACAACGGCATGGAGCTGGTTAACAACAACTAACAATCAAAAACAAACAGGGCTGTTTCATTCGGTGAAACAGCCCTGTTTATTACATATATATAGCTACTCGTAATTCAAAATATTAATCGCGGTGATCTTTTGCTCGACTATCAGGCTTCACTCACCATAATCGGCAATAAAATCACAGTTTCAATTGCTGATTCAAATCTAATTCGGACTCTATTACAGTGTCTTGATACTCCAATTTCCATCCTAACGACTGCGTCACGATCAAAATTTTAGACAATTCCGTAATTAAGCGATTCTGAGCATTGGTCTTTAGCGTTGACTTTTCTATTTTTCGAAGCAAATCTTCTTTAACCTTTGCATTAATCTTGTTGTAATCCTCCCCTACAAATGGATTAAATTTACTTTGCTCAACATCATAAAGTTTGATTTCAGGATAAAGTTTGATTTCTTCATTAGGTAATTTCGTAATTCTAACGATTTTATTTGCTTCATCAATGTCGTATTCAATTTGGCTCATATCATAAGATACCGTAGCATCCGCGTTAATAATCACCACTGCTTTTTTCTTAAACGACAACAAATCCATCATATATTTTTGCTGATCCTCATAGGTCATCACTTGTGAGAACTTAGCTTCGGTGACAATCAACTTGCTAACGTTTTTAAACTGATTTTGAATCAAATCGGAATTATATTCCATTTTAGCATCGTCTGCTTTATGATCAAAATAGCGATAGATCATCGCTCCCGTGAACATCATGAACAACACAAAAAATATTTTTAATAAACTTTTCATAGTACGTAGCTATTAATTTAACAACAAAACTTTTAGTCTTACCCCCCTTAAACTTACACAAACAATATAATACAACTCCAATTTATCTAAAACTCATAAAAGGAAACTCATCCAACAAATCATCGATCTTCCCTACTAGCTTGTCAAGAAATATGCCGTGTTTTTCAGATGCTGGATTAAAAGCTCGATGATTCAATCCCTTTTGCACTTCATCCACTTTTTTCATAATCGCAAAGACGCTTGGATCAAATATCGTATGAGCCCACTTGTCCCAAATATAATCAATAGCAACAGCACTTGGATGCAGCATATCCGATCCGTAAAAGCGATAATCTCTCAGTTCATCCATCATAATTTCATAGGCTGGAAAGTAGCATTCTTGACCCGTTTTGCCTTCTAAAAACTGGTGTAAAGCAGCCACTAAAACCGCCTTACTTCTTTGGTTTTCAACAAAACCATCTTTAATATGCCGCACTGGTGAAATGGTATAAATCATATTAATTTTAGGATTCAAAGACAGTATCAAAGCAGAAATATTTTGCAATGACTTTAAAACCTCGTCATAACTCAACATTTTCTTATTAAATTGTCCTTGAGGAATTTTATGACAGTTAGAAACCAAACTACCTGTCTCTTTAAATTGATACACCCAAGCTGTCCCTAAAGTTGTAATCAAGTGAGACGCTTGTTGTATTTCGAATTTCAAGGTTTGCAGCGCAGCATTCAAATGATCTACACAGTCCGATTGATCTAATTGATTCAAATCCGAGTGTGCATCAAAACAACTCCAAACTCCATCTATACAAAAAACATCCTTTTCAGTAAAAACATAATCCGATACTACATATTGCAAAATTTTTTCCATCGCCACTGGATGAAATAGTATCCCAAAAGGATTTGAGGTCACTTGAAACTGGAACTCTTTAAATTTTTGCGCCATATTAACCGCAAAGCACGAACCCAAAGAAATAATCTTTGAATCATAATTAATCTTGCTTTGATAATCAGTAAGGGGGATCTTCGTATAAAATTCCATGTCTAGAATTACATTACATTAATAAAATTTATTAGTAGGATAAAAAAAAGATTCTCTTTCGAGAATCTTTTTTATTTATTTCACATATTCAATAGCCTTAGACAATGCCTCTGCGATTCCATCAGGGTTTTTACCTCCAGCCGTTGCGAAGAACGCTTGTCCACCACCACCACCTTGGATGTACTTTCCTAACTCCCGAACCACTTGTCCAGCATTTAATCCCTTTTCAGTAGCTAATTCCTTAGATATATAACAAGTCAACATAGGTTTCCCCTCTGTAACTGTTGCAAGAACCAAAAATAAATTGGTTTTATCTGAACCTAATTCATAAGCCAAATCCTTCGCACCATTGGCATCCAAATCAACTTGTTTAGCCAAAAACTGAATATCGTTAATCGTTTGAATTTCTGAAGACAATTCTCCTTTTAGTCCTTTCGCTTTTTCACGCAACAACTGCTCCAATTGTTTTTTTAGCTTGGCATTGTCATCTTGTAAGGAAACAACCGCCTTTAAAGTGTCTTGCGGGTTTTTAAGTATGTTTTTCACCTCTCTCAAGGTATCTTCTTGGTCTTTATAAAAAGTTCTTACAGCTTGGTTAGTAATCGCCTCAATTCTACGAATTCCCGCTGCAACAGCACCTTCACTTATGATTTTAAATTGCCAAATATCAGCCGTATTCTGAACGTGGATTCCTCCACAAAGTTCCATACTCGTTCCAAAACGAATGGCACGAACTTCATCACCATATTTTTCTCCAAACAAAGCCATAGCGCCTTCTTCAATAGCTTGGGCAAAAGGAATACTTCTGCGTTCTACTAAAGGCAATTGATCTTGGATTCTATCATTGACAAAATCTTCAACCGCCTTTAACTCCTCCTCAGTCAATTTTGCGAAATGAGAAAAGTCAAAGCGCAGGTAATTTGGAGAAACCAAAGATCCCTTCTGCTCCACATGCGTTCCCAAAATTGTTCTCAAAGCCTGATGCAATAAATGGGTTGCAGAGTGGTTGCTCGCACTTTGTCTTCTCGTTTCCTCATTAACTTGTGCTGTAAAGCTTCCCGTTAAATTCTCAGGTAGTTCTTTGGCGAAGTGAAGAATTAAATTATTTTCTTTTTTTGTATCGATAATCTCAATGGTTTCATTAGCTGAAATCAAAAAGCCTCGATCTCCAACCTGTCCTCCTCCTTCTGGATAGAACGGCGTTTTATCCAAAACCAATTGAAATAACTTTCCGTCTTTTTTACTATCTACCTTTCTAAAACGAGTAATTTTTACCTCATTATTCAACAAATCGTAACCGACAAAGGTTTCTATGTTTCCAGGAATCAAAACCGTCCAATCGTCCGTTGAAACTTCAGATGCAGCTCTCGAGCGACTTTTCTGTTGACTCATCGCCAAATCAAAACCAGCCTCATCCAATTCCAACCCACGCTCTCTCAATATCAAAGCAGTTAAATCTATCGGAAAACCAAATGTATCATACAATTCAAAGGCTTTCGCTCCAGAAATCACGCTAGATTCCGATTGAGCAATAACTTGATCCAACAAATGTAAACCCTGATCTAAGGTTCTCAAGAAAGAGGCTTCCTCTTCTTTAATTACATTCATAACCAATCCCTTTTGAGCTGTGATTTCCGGAAATACACTTCCCATTTGCGAGCTCAAAACCTCTACTAATTGGTAAATAAAAGGCTCTTTTTTATTCAGAAAGGTAAACGCATAACGAATTGCACGACGTAAAATACGACGAATCACATATCCCGCTCCATTATTAGACGGCAATTGCCCGTCTGCTATAGCAAAAGCAACCGCTCGAACGTGATCAGCTATAACTCTAATGGCAATATTTATTTTCTCTTCCTCATCATCCTTAGCCTTAATGGTATATTTCCCCTGAGTCAACTCAGATATTTTCGCAATTAATGGACTAAAAACATCGGTATCATAATTGGATTGTACACCTTGCAAAACCATACATAAACGTTCGAATCCCATACCGGTATCTACGTGTTGTGCAGGCAGTTTTTCCAAGGAGCCGTCTGCTTTACGGTTAAACTCCATAAATACGTTATTCCAAATCTCTACAACCTGCGGATGATCAGCATTAACTAATTCCTTACCAGATATCAAGGCTTTTTCTTCTAGAGAACGAATATCAACATGAATTTCAGAACACGGACCACACGGACCTTGCTCTCCCATTTCCCAAAAATTATCTTTTTTATTACCCAACAAAATTCTATCCTCAGCGATTAAGGATTTCCAGATATCGTAGGCTTCTTGATCAAAAGGCACATTCTCTTCTACACTTCCTTCAAAAACGGTTACATACAGGATGTCTTTAGGAATTTTATAAACCTCCGTTAATAATTCCCAAGCCCAATGAATGGCGTCTTTCTTAAAATAATCTCCAAAACTCCAGTTACCCAGCATTTCAAACATCGTATGATGATAGGTATCAATCCCAACTTCTTCTAAGTCATTATGTTTTCCAGAAACACGAAGACATTTCTGTGTATCGGCAATTCTGTTGCTTTTCGGTATGGCATTTCCTAAAAAATATTCTTTAAACTGGGCCATTCCAGAATTATTGAACATTAAGGTCGGATCATCTTTTAAGACAATCGGTGCCGACGGAACAATAAGATGTCCGCGTTCCTCAAAAAAACTTAAAAACTTTTGACGAATTTCTTGTGATTGCATATCGCGTTTATATTTTTTGTTTAAGGTTTCTCATGAAAAACTCTTGATTACAGTTATTTACTACCACACTCCAGAGTGATTCCAAAGATTGAAACCGGTGATTTTTTATTATTAAATAATTTAGCTCCTATCAAATCCAGATTTATTGGCTTTTTTAAATACTTTTGAGCGTATTAGATATTAAACTAGTATTAAAATGGCTAAATAGAAATACTATCATCAAAACATTTTTTACATTTGTTATCTAATCGACTCGCAAGCATGAAATACAAGGTACTTTAACATGCAAAAATAGCATTTTTTAATATATGTCTAAGGTAAAATATTATTACGATTCCGAAAAACTAGCCTATCAAAAAGTACAACCCAAAAAGCGCAAGCAAATTGGGTTTATTTTGCTATTCATATTCTCATCAGCGATGTTCGGTTTGTTGGGATTAATCATTTTATTGAATACCTCCATCTTTGAAACACCGAGGGATAAAATGCAGGCTCGAGAAATCGAAAACTTCAAAACCAATTACGCCATATTAAATCGAAAGATCGATTTAATCGAGCAAGTGCTTAATGAATTGGAGGTTCGAGACAATTACATCTATAGATCCTATTTCAACACTACTCCTATTCCAAGTGAACAAAGACGTTCCGGATTTGGAGGATACAATCGATATAAAGACCTCGAGGGGTTTAACAATTCAGAACTGGTAAAGAGTACGACAAAAAAAGTAGATCGCATCTTAAAACAAACCGCTATACAATCGCGCTCTTTGGATGACATTATTAATTTAGCCAAAGGGAAAGAAAAACTATTGGCCGCTATTCCGGCTATTCAACCGATAAAAACCGAAGATATGACCCGAGTTGCCTCTGGTTTTGGTTATCGAACCGACCCCTTTACCAAGATCCGCAAGTTTCATGAAGGAATGGATTTTTCTTCTAAGCCCGGAACTCCAGTATATGCAACTGGTGACGGAGAGGTTATTCGCGCGAATAATCAATTGTCTGGCTACGGTAATCTAATCGAAATCAAACACGGTTTTGGTTACCTGACGCGTTATGCCCATTTAAGCAAATACAATGTCAAGGCTGGTCAAAAAATTAAAAGAGGCGATTTAATTGGCTATGTCGGCAATACCGGCCGAAGCGAAGCCCCACATTTACATTACGAAGTACATTATAATAATGAGGTTATGAATCCTCTTAACTTCTACTATGGCTCTATTTCTGCTAAGGAGTTCGAGTTACTTTCACAAGCAGCTAATCATGAAAATCAATCTTTAGACTAATGCATATAGATTTACCCGAAAAACGATATTACAGCATAGGCGAATTAGCCAAAGCGTTTGACGTAAACACCTCACTTTTGCGCTTTTGGGAAAAGGAATTTGATGTTCTCAAACCCAAAAAAAACGCCAAAGGCAATCGCATGTTTACGCCTGAAGATGTAAAAAATTTACGCCTGATCTTTCATTTGGTCAAAGAGCGCGGCTTTACTTTAGATGGCGCCAAAGAGTACATCAAGGCTAAACCGAAAAAATCTCTCGACACTTTCGAAATTATTCGTAAATTAGAAGCAATTAAATCAACTTTGATCCATATTAAAAACGAACTTTAACAAAAAAAACAAACTTCCTATGAAAAAGTGGCTTATCCCCGTAATTATTATTGCTGTCATCGTAATTGGTCTTTACAGCTGGGCAAAAAACATCAACAACACTGCCGTAACCCTTAATGAAAACATTAGAGAGAGTTGGGGAAATGTTGAAACAGCCTATCAAAGAAGAAATGATTTAATCGGAAACTTGGTCAACACTGTCAAAGGTGCTGCTGATTTTGAAAAAAGCACTTTAGAAAGCGTTATTAAAGCACGTTCTGAAGCAACCAAAACGGTTATTGATCCATCTAACATCACTCCAGAACAATTAAAAGAATTCAACCAAGCTCAAAGTGGTGTTTCTTCTGCCCTTTCTAGATTGTTAGTTAGTGTAGAAAGATATCCTGATCTAAAGGCCAATCAAAATTTCTTGAAGTTACAGGATGAATTGGCTAGTACAGAAAATCAAATTCTTACAGCGAGAACCCGTTTTAATGAAAATGTGAAAGTATACAATACTCACGTGAACAGTTTTCCAAATAAAATTTTCGCAGGTATCTTCGGATTTAGCGAAAAAGCGTACTTCGAAGCCGTTGCTGGTGCTGAGAAACCGGTAGAAGTTAAATTTTAATTTAAAGATAAACATGGCACTAGTAGAAGATTTTTTTTCCGATGCTGACGAAGCAGAGATAGTCCAAGCGATTATTAAAGCCGAAGAAAATACTTCGGGAGAAATTCGAGTACACCTAGAAGGGCATACCGACCTACCCGCGTTTGACCGAGCGAAAGAAGTTTTCTATGATTTAAACATGGATAAAACAGCAGAGAGAAACGGCGTACTATTCTATTTAGCTGTAGAAGACAAATCCTTCGTCATCATTGGTGACGAAGGAATCCATAAAAAAGTCGAGGCTGATTTTTGGGACTGTATAAAAGATACGGTAATCCATCATTTTAAAATCTCGGACTTTAAAACCGGATTAATTGAAGGTATTCTTAGATCAGGTGAAAAACTCAAAGCTTTTTTTCCCTATCAAAAAGATGACATCAACGAACTTCCAAATGAAATATCAAAAGGATAAATGAAAAATTTTTTTCAAAAAGCTTATCAAAGAAGCCTAGTTATTATTATTGTTTTAATCAGCACTCTTGGATATAGTCAATATACGATACCCGAAAAGCCTAAGAAATCAGCAGAGCAAACCACCGTATTTGATTATGCTAAAATTTTAAGTCCCTCTGAAAAAGGCACTCTTGAAAGGAAGTTAATTCATTATTCTGACTCAACCTCTTCACAAATGGTTATTGTTACAATTCCCTCATTAAAAGGAGAGGATATTGCCGTACTAACCACCACCTGGGCTCAAAAGTGGGGTTTGGGAAAAGAGAAAGAAGACAATGGCATACTGATCCTATTAGCACTAAACGAGCGCAAGATACATATTGCTCCGGGCTACGGCGTTGAAGACAGATTAACAGCAGGCGTAGTTGGCCAAATGATTCGAGACATTATCATCCCCGAATTTAAAACGGGCAATTACTACCAGGGTTTAGACAAGGGAACTGATGCTGTAATTGAAATACTAAAAGGCAAATACAAAGGAACTCGACAAGCTAACCCCGACAACGGGGAGAGCATGGGTACCATTATACTAATCATCATTGCAGTGGTATTTCTACTATTTATATTCAGTAGAAAAGGGGGCGGCAAAAACGGCAGAGGTGGAAACGGCGGTCAATTTTCCGGACCGAGCTTAGGAGAAATGATCATACTGAGCAGCCTAGGTCGCGGTGGATTTGGCGGCGGCGGAAGTGGCGGCGGATTTGATGGCGGCGGAATCGGTGGTGGATTCGGCGGCGGCGGATTTTCCGGTGGAGGTGCTGGCGGAAGCTGGTAAAAACAAGGAGTACATAAAAAAGCTGCGGCGATTCCTAGGAATCGTCGCAGCTTTTTTATTTTATCTTATCTCGTATTTTAGTTATCAACTTAGTAACTGCGAACCCTCATATTCGAGGAACCGCCCCTACCTTTTCCACCTCTATTCGGACGCTCACTTTTTGTTTGTTTTCCTCCAAATTGATCAATTTTATAAGTCAACGAAAACATCACATAACGCTTTAATACCGTGTTTTCCGAATCAATAATCATCGTCGGATCTATCGTTCTGGTCGAACTGATATTTTGATTTAATACATCATAGACCTTTACCTTTGCCATAAACTTTTTGTCAAAGAAAGCATAGGACAAACTGGTATTCCACAGATAAAAATCTCTTTTAAATCCAGGCGCAATATTCGAATTATAAGTATACCCAAAATCATTGCCAAAAACCCAATTATCAGGCCAATAGGTTGTAGCTTGTACATTGACGCGATGCGAGAAAGTGGTTGCCGATTCTACAGCGTAATTATCGTACTTTGTTCGGTTAGAAGAATAATTATACGATGGCATAATCGACAGGAAGTCTCCATAATCCCAACTCAGATATACTCTAGGAGAAACGGAGTTTGACAGTGCTTCGTACAATTCACCATCGGTAAACCCCTTGCTGTTGTTCAAAGAATATCGCACATCAAGTCCATAACGAATTTTGTGTTCATCAATGGTATAGGATTTATTCCAGTTACCCCCAATCCAATACGAATAGGCACCTGACAGTTCCCGATAAGTAGTTGTGCGTTTTCTGTTTTCATCGTAAATTGACGAGGTCACGTTCTGGTTATCAAAATAACTTCCTCCCGCATAAACACTATAACCCGATCGACTTGCAAAATCATAATTTCTAAAACTCAAAAACGTACTATGAGATTTATTTGGGCTTAAATCTGGATTCCCTACAATGGTGTTTAACGGGTTTGACACATCTTCAAAATCGAGAACCGCTCTTGCATTAGGCATTTGAACATTATACTGATAAGATCCCCAAAAAGCCAAAGCTTTATTAAAACGATAGTTTAGAAAAGCGTTCATAACAGGTAAAATATATTTTTTCGAAAAATTAATATCCTCCTCTTTATAAATGGCATTAACATCGTATTGCGTAATCGCTAATCCAGGGGTTAAATTCAAAGTGAATTTTGATTTTGCAATTTGAATAGCTGTAGTTGGTCTGATTGTTTTTATTTGTGTATCATAATAATTCGTCAAATCTGTATTAAGACGATCATATCCCTGAGTGATCTCATTAAAGTCAAAAACCTGATCTTCTTGCCCCCCCTTAACCCAATCATACCCCAAACTAAACTCTAAAGACAAGGAATCAACTATAGGTTGTGAAAATTCTAAAGCCAAGCCGTAGTTATCTGCTGTAGTTCGGCTAACATTGTATTGTTTTCTAAAATCATCTTTATCCGTTTCTTGAAAAAACTTTGTTTCTGATTCGTTACGCGTCTGTCCATCGTCAACGGTATTTTGATTCGTTAATGCAACAGTAAAATACTGCCCTTGCCTTTTTAGATTTTTGGTATAGCGAATTTGATTGGAAAAATTGATTCCATTCGAGGAACTGTAGGATGTAGATTTGCTTTCATTTAAACGGTTACCCAATTGATCTTCAGCATACTCATCAGCACTCGACCGAGAAGCACGAAATGACTTTGTGATTTTTGGAGCTATAAACAAGGTTGCTGTAGAATCAATTTTATACTCCACGGAGAAATTCCCATTATGAGACTCACTATTTTGATTCGACACTGCATTTGCATAGGTTGTAAATTGCCCGGAAGGCAACAGATTGATGCGGGTAGATCGATTTTTATTTTCACTATCACTCGAATTGTAAAAGTAGCTACCTGATGTACTTAAATCTTTTATAAACTCGTCAGAATAATTAACTCCTAGCATATTGGATTGTGTGATTCCACCTCCTCCAGAGCCTGAAGCGCCATAACTACCCGTTCTGCTTCTTCCGCCTCCCATATTATCAAATACTTCATCCATTGAGAATCCGGAAGCATTGATATTATTCGAGGAGGCTAATACACTGATCTTTTGCTTGCCCTTAAAATAATTTGCTATAGCACTGCCCTCGTAACGTTTATCAGACCCATATCCTCCCATAAACTTACCGAAAAAACCCTTGTTTTTATCCTCGTCAATCGTCAGATTGATACTGACATTATTGGAACTCGACGCTTTTTTTGTAAACTCTTCTTTCTTGGTTTTAGTATCGGAAACCTGTATTTTATTGATGATTTCAGCTGGTAAATTCTGCAAGGCAATTTTTCCATCTTCGTCAAAAAACGGTTTTCCATTTACGAGAATTTGATTGACCTCTTTACCATTTACAGTGATCTTCTTATCCGCATCGATTTCTACTCCAGGTAATTGTTTGAGCAATTCTTCTACATTGGCATCAGGACGCACTTTAAATGAAGTAGCATTAAACTCAACGGTATCTTTTTTTATTCGGATTGGCGGTATATCGGTAATAATCACCAATTCGTCCAAATCAGTAGTTATACTCTTTATTTGAATTTCAGCTAAATCTAAGTTTGCATTTAGTTCACTCAATTGCTTAACATAATCGGTATAACCCAACATGGAAATCTTTAAAAAAACAGGACGTGTTTGCTTCTTTACCTTTAGATTAAATCCTCCCTTTAGGTTGGTTACCGTATAGTCGATTAATGTAGAGTCTTTTAAAACGGAAAGAAAAACAGTTGCTGCTTCGATGGGTTTTTTATTCTCATCGAGTACATTTCCTTTTAACTCTAAAGTACTTTGTGCGTGACTTAGCCCTGCTATCATCAACGCCAAAAAAAGTATTATTTGTTTCATTTTGGAGCAAAAAAAAATGCGGTTTAATTGAGTAAACAATAACCGCATTTTTTTAATTATATAAAAATTATTTTTGTCTGAAATACAAATCTATCGGAACCCCGTTAAAATCATAGATCTCACGAAGTTTATTTTCGATAAATCGCTTGTAAGGATCCTTAACATATTGAGGCAAATTAGCAAAAAACACAAACTGAGGCGTTGCAGTCGGTAATTGCATACAATATTTAATTTTCACATATTTCCCTTTAAGCGCAGGTGGCGGTGTTTGCTCAATAATTGGCAACATTGTTTCATTAAACTTAGAGGTAGCTATTCTTCTTTTACGCGTTTCAAAAACGTTTACTGCCGTTTCCAAAGCTTTCAATAACCTCTGTTTGGTAATTGTAGAGGTAAAAATAATTGGCACATCAGTAAAAGGCGCAATTTTCTCGCGAATATCTTTTTCGAATTGTACGGTAGTCATGGTTTCTTTCTCAACCAAATCCCACTTATTGATCAAAATAACGATTCCCTTTCTATTCTTCTCTGCCAACCAGAAAATACTTTGATCCTGTCCTTCGAAGCCACGAGTAGCATCAACGATTAAGATACAAACATCACTGTGTTCGATAGCACGAACTGAACGCATTACAGAATAAAATTCCAAATCTTCTTTAACTTTCGCTTTACGTCTGATTCCAGCCGTATCTACTAAGTTAAATTCAAATCCAAAACGGTTGTATCTCGTATCAATAGCATCTCTTGTAGTACCTGCTATATCCGTAACGATATATCGATCTTCTCCAATTAATGCATTGATAAAACTAGATTTTCCTGCATTTGGTCTTCCAACTACAGCAAAACGAGGCAAGGTAACTTCTTCGACTATAGGATTGTCTGGTAAAGCAATTACCAAGGCATCTAATAAATCTCCCGTTCCACTTCCCGTCATTCCAGCAATAGTAAAATACTCCCCTAATCCTAAGTTATAGAATTCGTAAGCATCTTTTTCTCTTTGTCCGTTATCTACCTTATTTACCGCTAGAAAAATGGGTTTAGTAACTTTTCTAAGCAATTTTGCTACTTCTGCGTCCATAGGAGTAATCCCCTCTTCGACATCTACCATAAAGATAATTGCATCAGCTTCATCAATCGCCAATTCTACCTGACGTCTGATTTCTGCTTCAAAAACATCATCCGATCCTTTTATATATCCCCCAGTATCTATTACAGAAAACTCTTTTCCATTCCATTCACTTTTGCCGTAATTTCTATCACGTGTAACTCCACTCACCGAATCCACAATGGCTTCTCTTCTTTGAATCAATCGATTAAAAAAGGTGGATTTTCCTACATTTGGTCTCCCAACTATGGCTACTATATTGTTCATAACTCCTATAAATATTTTGCAAAGGTACTATTTCGACGCGAGATTTCGTTTATTTTTATTTTTCAATTGTGAATAAACTCAATAATACTCTAATAAATCAAAAAAAGTAACGCTTTTGTTATTTTTGATTGTACCCAAAACGACGCAATTGGAACGCACTATTTCTCCAATCTTTATTCACTTTTACAAAGAGTTCAATGTGAACTTGCTTGCCAAAGAACTTTTCTAATTGCTCTCTTGCCATAATTCCCACTTTTTTTATTGCAGCCCCTTTATGTCCAATAATAATTCCCTTTTGACTATCGCGTTCTACCATAATCAACGCTCTAATTCGAATAATTTCTTCATCTTCTAAGAACTCCTCCGTTTCAATCTCTACCGAATAAGGAATTTCCTTATCGTAACACAATAAGATTTTCTCACGTATAATTTCATTGACAAAGAAACGCTCCGGTTTGTCCGTTAAGGCATCCTTTGGATAATAAGCTGGTGATTCTGGCAGCAATTGAATAATGCGTTCAAAAACTTCAGTTACATTGAATTTCTCCAAGGCCGAGATCGGAAAGATCTCTGCATTGGGCACCTTCTCTTGCCAAAGAGCTACCTGTTCTACTAATTGCTCTTGATTCGATAAGTCAATTTTATTAAGCAATAACAATACCGGTATAGACGAGTTGGTTATTCTCTTAAAAAAAGCTTCATCTTTAAGTTCCTTTTCTCCGATCTCCACCATGTACAATAAGATATCCGCATCTTCAAAAGCCGACTTCACAAAATCCATCATCGATTTTTGTAAATCATAAGCGGGCTTAATGATTCCTGGAGTATCCGAAAACATGATTTGAAAATCTTCTCCATTAACAATACCTAGAATCCTATGTCTGGTGGTTTGTGCTTTCGAAGTGATGATAGACAAACGCTCTCCTACGAAGGCATTCATTAGAGTGGATTTTCCGACATTCGGATTACCAATAATATTTACAAAGCCTGCTTTATGTGTCATATGTTATTTATTTACGTTGACAAAGGTAGCTATATCAATCAAATAGAGAAAATAAAAAATAAAGAGCTTTAAATTCTTTTTTAATACAAAAAACGTTGTACATTTGCACTACAAAATCGCGGGATAGAGCAGTAGGCAGCTCGTCGGGCTCATAACCCGAAGGTCACAGGTTCGAGTCCTGTTCCCGCTACTAAGTTACTCCTCATAAAAAAGGATATTTTTATCAAAACGCTCTTAAGAATAAAATCTGAAAATAAATTTTGATAATTCAAAAAATTGCAATACATTTGCACCTCAAACATCGCGGGATAGAGCAGTAGGCAGCTCGTCGGGCTCATAACCCGAAGGTCACAGGTTCGAGTCCTGTTCCCGCTACTAAGTAACCACTCTTTTCAGAGTGGTTTTTTTATGCTTAAAACTTAGACTTTGCAGATCACCAAGTACTTTAATTCTCTTCTTTTAACTCGTCTAATACCGTTTTCAATTGTTTGACATATTTTCCATAATAGAAATTAGTCCATACTTGAATGGCCACAACTATAAGTAGCGTCATAATTAATACCCAAATTACCAACGTAAACTGATCACCAACAGCTATGGTCATCATACTTTTGCCCTGAGCTAAGTTTCGACTTTGAATAAGTACACCAATCCAAACTAACGCAAATGGCAACAAAAGGAAACCAAAAGAATGGTATCGTTCTATATTCAAACGAAGTTCGAAATAAATCTCCATCAATCCATCTTTAGTCCCAGCTCCGTAATTACTGATTTGCTGATAAAATTGTCGGAAACCGAAAAAATAATAGCCCGAAAACACCACCAACATCACATAGGCTACATAGTAGATCATATAAAGCGAAGGATGTATATGAAATATTTGAGGGGAAAATCCTAATATTATTATAGCAACCGACTGAACATAGGTTTCTAGTCTCATGTTACGCTTTAGCCCCTCCAAGGGATGTTGCGCCTTTCTCAATTGCTGTAACTGCCTCGGAATTTGTACATCGTCTGTATTTTCCGCATTCCATGCAGATTTAAAGTTATCCAAGTTCATAATTTGATTTTTTTATAATATTTTGTAATTGATCTTTTGTTCTCGCTAGCTTTACTCGAGCATTCCCTTCACTGATTCCCAGTTGCAATCCAATATCCCGATGTGAAAGTCCTTCCATAAAATAGAATATCAAGGCTTTTTCAACCTGATTTAATTGTTGTACTGCCAGATAAAAAACCTCTAATTGCCGATCTTTTAGGGGATCATAATTTTCGCTAACCGGTTCTCGCACTTTTTCGCTAGAAAAACGATCATTTCTTCGTTTATCCTTTTTGAAATAGGTAATCGCCGTATTAATCGCTACGCGATACATCCAGGTAGAAAAAGCACTGTCTCCTTTAAAGTTAGCATAAGACTTCCACAATTGAATAATAATCTCCTGATGCAAATCTTCGCGATCCTCCAAGTTATCCATGTACATACGAGCCACTTTGTGCAATATGCCCTTATGAGATTCTATCTGAGCCAAAAATTCTTTTTCTTTTGAATTATCCACCTATAATAATTTTATTAATAAACCGGCTTTACCGTATACCCCCGCTCTCTTAGCAACGCAACAACTCCATTATCACCCATCAAATGACCACTTCCCACGCCAAACAAAACACTTCCCGCACTCATCATTTCAGGCATATCCTTATCCACCCACTGTATATTACGCTCTGTAAGCATCCATCTTTCTTGATCTACACTCATAAACCGAACATCCTTTATCAATTTATCCAATACTACTAAATCTTCATTTATATATCCCTTAATCATTTCTTTAGAAAGCT
Organism: Flavobacterium sp. HSC-61S13; assembly: GCF_024171535.1. GTDB lineage: Bacteria > Bacteroidota > Bacteroidia > Flavobacteriales > Flavobacteriaceae > Flavobacterium. The sequence goes on from NZ_JALJZV010000002.1 coordinate 203,982, forward strand.
CTTCATATGCCTGCCCAAGCTTTAATTGCCTCATCGCTTCTTTTAAGTCATACGATTTTCCCAAAAATGCAAGTTGATCTACGACCTTCTCTAACCCTCCAACAGCCTTACCCTCTTTTAACGCAATTTTCAGTAATTCAATTTCATACATCCGTATCTCTTCTTGTGGGCAAGGAATCACCTTCATTCCCAAAATAGAATATAGGGCCTGAACACTATAATCATCCACAGCTTCCAAAGTTGTTCCGTAAGCTTTCAGAATTTCATTTAGCTCATTGGCATCGTCGACCGAAAGCTGTTCACTCAATTTCTTCTCTGACAACATCATTTTTTGCATTTCCACAATTTCTTTCGGATTACTATAGTCGATTTCGAAAACCACCTTTTGAACCTTTTTTAGAGCGCCGAATACTTTGGGCTTAATTTGAAAATCTTTTTCACACATCATGTGAAAAGTTCCTAACACAAAAGACGACTCCTTCAATCCGTTTCCAGAAATCTCCCAAAGGACGCTATTCATTTTTTCATCAATTTTTTTTGTTTGCGCAAAACTAACTGCAGCAAAACACATGGCTACCATCACAGCAAAAGTCATCATTTTTCTCATATTCGTTTGTTTTAAATATCTATTATTTACACAGTAAGTAAAACATCCCTACGATTCGTTACACGCTTTTACCTTAAAAAAAAGAATTCTGCAAAAAGAATTTACAAAACTCCTTTGAATGCTCCTATTCAGAAGAGAAAAAGCACCATCTCCAATAAGAAGATTTACATCACAAACACCAAAAAGACAACAATCCTCTTAATAATACCAATTGCATAAAACCAAAAAAAGCTGCCCTAAGGACAGCTTTTCGTATTATTTTAAGGTCTCTAGCTCTTCTTGAACCAGCTCCCAATCCTCCATTAAAGTATCTAAATCTTTCTTTTTAGATTCGTAGTCTTTAAAGAACGATTCATTCTGCATCAACTTTTCATAATCAACCGCCAGTTTCGCATCGTCCTTTTGAATTTTCTTCTCTAATTCTTGAACCTGACTTTCAATTTTACTCAATCTATTTTGCAGTGCCTTTTGTTTTTTTTGATCTTCATAAGAAATTACTTCAACCACCTTCTCCACTTTTCGAGAAGCTTTAGGCGCGGCAACTTTCTTTTCAACCTCTCGCATATTCTGCAAGTTACGTTGTTCTAGGAAATAATTGATATCCCCCAAATATTCACGAATCGCCTGATCTTTGAATTCATAGACCAAATTAGACATTCCCTGAAGAAAATCTCTATCATGGGAAACCAGTATCAAAGTTCCTTCAAAGTTCTTTAAAGCCGTCTTCAGTACGTTTTTAGACTTGATGTCCAAGTGATTCGTTGGCTCATCCATCAACAATACGTTAATAGGCTGTAAAAGCATTTTACACAAAGCCAATCGGTTTCGTTCTCCTCCTGAAAGCACTTTAACTTTCTTCTCAACAACATCTCCTCTAAACAAGAAAGATCCCAACATATCTCTAACCTTAGCGCGATTAGAATCCGTTGCTGCTTCCAACATCGTATCCAACAAAGTCATCTCACCATCCAAATGGTCGGCTTGATTCTGAGCAAAATAACCGATTTGAACGTTATGCCCTAATTTGATATTTCCGTCGTATTCAAACTCGTCGACAATTGCTTTAATCAAAGTAGATTTACCTTGACCATTCTGTCCAACAAACGCAATTTTAGAACCGCGCTCAACCAATAAAGAGATGTCTTTAAAAACGGTTTTATCACCAAAACGTTTGGTAACTTCTTCAATCTCCAAAACGACTCTTCCAGGAATAACACTGACAGGAAAAGATATATTCATCACAGAATTATCATCCTCATCAACTTCAATACGCTCCACTTTGTCCAACTTCTTAATCAACGACTGGGCCATCGAAGCTTTAGAAGCTTTTGCTCTAAATTTCTCGATTAATTTTTCAGTCTCCTCAATCTTTTTGGCTTGATTCTTTTGTGTCGCTAGTTGTTTTTCACGCAATTCCTGACGCAATTCTAAATACTCAGAATACGGTTTATTAAAATCGTATATTTTACCTAATGAGATTTCGATAGTACGGTTAGTCACGTTGTCCAAAAACATTTTATCGTGAGAAACAATCGCAACTGCTCCAGGGTAACTACGTAAAAATTGCTCCAGCCAAATGATACTTTCAATATCTAAGTGATTCGTTGGCTCATCCAGCAAAAGCACGTCATTATTCTGCAATAACAATTTAGCCAATTCAATACGCATTCTCCATCCTCCAGAAAAAGTATCCGTCAATTTATCAAAGTCTTCTCTACGGAATCCCAATCCCAATAAAACTTTTTCCGTTTCTCCTATATAGTTGTATCCACCGATAATTTCAAATCGATGGGTTAAATCGCTCAATTCCTCAATCAATTCTGAATAGGATTCCGACTCATAATCCGTTCTAGTCACTAATTGCTCGTTAACCACTTCTAACTGGTTTTCGACAATTTTAATATCTACAAAAGCTTGATACGCCTCTTCCAGAACAGTACGCCCCAAAACAAAATCGATATCTTGTTTTAGGAAACCGATCGAAAGTTCCTTTTCCGTAGCAATACTTCCCGTGTCAGGCTCAATCTCTCTTGATAAAATTTTTAGCATGGTCGATTTTCCCGCACCATTTTTCCCCACCAATCCCACTCTATCTCCAGCTCCTAAGCGGAAAGTTACGTTTTCAAACAAATACGTTCCCGAAAAAGAAACAGATAGATTATGTATATTTAACATGTATTATATTTTCAATTAGAAGCTTATCAAGTAAGCAATTATATTATTTGGCTTCTTTTTATAAAAAAATTAAGCGGTGCAAAATTACTCTAAATTTACGAATATCAATACATTACTTTCTATAGCTTTTTTTTATAAAAACGTTCAATAGAAATATTCACATCCAGAGGCACCCCCTGTTCTATATTTTGATATAATTCTCTGGCTAAAAAAGGTCCTAGAAGCACGCCTCTCGTTCCCAAGCCGTTCAAAACATGAATTCTGGAACTTTCTCTAGCGTGTCCCACCAAAGGGCGGCGATCTTTAACCGTAGGTCGTACTCCAGCTATATGCTCGACAATTTCAAATTCCAAATTGATCACACTCTTTAATCCTTCCAACAATTCTTCTTTCCCCTTTTCTGAAACAGCATCCGTTTTATCTTCCCAATCATAAGTAGCACCGACTTTATACAAATCATTGCCAATAGGTATTAGAAAAACACCAGCTTTTAAAATTTCATCAAATTTCAATTGAGGTATTCGAACGATTAACAACTCTCCTTTTGTGCCGTCTAAAGGCAAGTCTCTAAAAAACGGGTTAGCCAACATACCATAGCCTTCAGCAAAAACAATGTTTTTGGCCTTTATACCTTTATAAGTAACAAAATCGGAATTATAAGTCAACTCCGTAAAATCAAAATCTTCACAAAGATATTGCTTACTACTCTTCAAATAAGATCTATACTTTTCAATCAAAAGCGCCGTATCGACATAACCGGTTTCAAAAACCTCACCAAATGAAAATGGCGCGTGTACACCTTGATTCACATTTTTGATCAGTTGAGAAGACAGATAAGTGCTTAAATTGGGTTTATCCGACGCTTCAAACCAATTGTTCTGCTCTTCCACTGAGCTAAATCGTCTTAGAAGCGGTAATTTATGATCTAAAGTTACTTGAAGTTTGTCTTCTAGAGACTTAAAAAAAGGATAAGCAATATCCAATTGTTCTCGAACTTTCCATACTTCAGTAAATCGTTTAAGTACCACAGGATTATACATCCCCCCAGCCACAAGCGAGGACGAACGTTGTTCACTATCCACAACCAAAATCGTTTTATCTTTTTGTAAAACGGTTTCGGCAAAACTAATTCCAGCAAGGCCCGAACCAACAATTATATAGTCTAACATAGCGGTATATTTAAAAAATAAAAAACTCTTATCTATAAGATAAGAGTTTAATTATACTATTGATTTGTAAAATTAGTAATTCCACATATCATCTTCAAGGTTTCTAATCGATTCTTTGATTCTTTCTGCTTCAAGTAACTGTTGCATAGAGTTGTCTTTGACATAATCATCGATACGACGGTCACCAAACATATTATCTGTTTTATAGATGCTAGCACTAAATCTACGAGAATTCAACATATGATCAAAATTGATTGAACGCATTGGATTCTTCTCATTGAACGCATAGTTTCTATGTAGAACATTTCTTGCATCTGGGAAAAACACCCAGAACAATTCCACGTAATTTTCTTTTTCAGATCCCATGGTATAAATATCTGGAACCACTGGACAAATACCTAACAAACGGTATTTCAATTCCCCTTGAGTTCTATCGAAATACCACATTCCAACAATGTGATATTCCTTAACGTGACGTGCTTTTAGCTCTTCCTTAACGATATACTCGTCAGGAATGCGCTCTCCAGCATTGTAGTATTCACGTCCAGCATCCATAGTATCAATCTTTGTAAAGGAAGTTTCTAAATCCTTTAAAGTACGTTTTTTTGTGAAATCACTACCATCATAAACTTCTGTAATTTCACCAGATTTGATACCATCGATTAAAACTTCATACATGGATTTACGTCCCGGCATTGCAGATTCATCAACCGGATAATAGTAAGGTAGATTCATTTTCTCATCTAAAGAGATTACTTCCCATACCTTTTTTCCAAATAAAATATCGCGGTCAGAGACATATCCGTAAGGAATTGGGCCTTCGCTGTCCACAATAATATCTGCAAAAGTTTTCAATCCAATTTCTTCAGCCGATCTTGCGTTAAGCAAGTTCGCCTGTCCGTAACCAGTTACAGAGATCGCACAAAATGCGACGAATGATGATAATTTTTTCCAGTTCATATTGTATTTATTTTCTTTTTATATTATCGAAATTAATTAATCTCGAATGTACAAGGTGCCGATTTCGGCAACATATAATCACTTGATCCTTCTAGACGAACTTTAATATCCGAAATCACTACTACATCACCCGCTCTAGCTTTTTGAATAGCAGATCTAGCTCTATCATTCATACGATTTCCTTGAACAACAACAGATGGTTGTCCTGGAACTTGTAGAACAAATCCTGTAACAGTTAAATTAAGATCGAAATCAAAGTCTTCTAATTTGGCACCGATACTAACAATTTCTAAGTTAGATTTTGGTCCTTTAGCCGAATATTCACCACGAACAGTTCCTCTTGGAGCCGGTATTCCTTTAATTCTAAATGTTTTTCTATCAGAAACCTTCTGACCGTCAGGTAAAGTACCCGTAACGTTAATTACTACTTCTCTTCCGGCACCCGGGTTCATAATATACTGATCTGCTTTTGCTCCTTTTCTTAATCCTGGCGCAGAAGCCGTAACCTTATCAGCAGAGATTCCTGCAAATGAAATAGTCATCGGATTGGAAACTCCTCTATACACTACGTTCATTTTATCAGCAGAAATAGTAGCTGAGTTTGGTTTAGGTACCACTACATAGTTTCCATCGATTGGAATTGGAATTTCTTTTCCATCTTCCATAAATGAGAACGTTCCTGTAATTTTATGTTCACCAACATTACCCGTACCGAAAGACAAATTAACTTGTCCGTCTTCCAAAGCACTAGAAAGGTTGATTTGCGATCCATTAACAACCACCTTCGTAGGAACCGTTGATTTGTCATAACGACCTAAAACCACTTTACCTTTAAAGCTTTCGCCTGCAAAATAAGCTGATTTTTCTGAAATCACAATAGCTTTATAATTTTTCATGGAAGCCGCTTGTGTTAAAGTGTGGCCCATAAAAGCATTGATCAATTCATTTTCTATGATTCTAACATCGTTCTGCATAGCAGTTAACTTTGTCAAGGAAGCTACAGCCGGGAATTTTTGAAAATGATAGTTCAAGTAAGGTTTAACCACTTTTTCACTATCCTTTACGTCTTTTAAATCAAAGCGGCTGTCTAAATCTTGTAAAATAGGCAAATATTTCACATCACTACCAACAGCTTGTCTGATATCTGCTTTATACTTGGTGATTGTAGCGACAATTTCTTCTCCTTTTTGAGAATACTTATCACCTACGAACCACTCCGAATCCACTACTTCCCCTTTATCCATCGCCTCATAAGGCAATCCCCCGTCTTCTTTTTTCTTAACTGGTTCTTTTATCGATGATTTTAAAGCTTCAATGTAATTGTAAAAATTTCTTGAAATTGCATCAATAGCCTTAGCTCTTTTACTTGGATCAGCATATCTTGTAGGATCATCTGACGCTTTTATATCTAAAGCTTGTAATAGGGTTTCATTACTATCTTCAACGGCTTTATTTGCAAATTCAAATTTTTCGTTCATCATCCCAAAAGCGGATAAGACCTCAGGTGAAATACTTAGCGCCATCATTGCGATGAAAACCAAATACATCAAGTTGATCATTTTCTGCCTAGGGGTTTGTTTTCCTCCTGCCATTTTTCTCTAATTAGTTTAAATTAATAATAAAAATACTAATTAGCATTTCTTGATCCACCTCCCATAGCAGAAAGCATTCCACCATAAACGGTATTTAATGATGCTAAATTTGATGTTAAAGATTGCATTTGCTCTTTTAACTTCATGTTGTTTTCAGCTACTTCGTTATTGATTTCTGCATTTCTAGAGGCGCTTTCCAATTGGATTTTATACATCCCATTTAAAGATTCCAATTGAGTAGATGCCAAAGACATTTCGTCAGCATATTTTCTAGTAGAAGCCATAGTATCTACGGTAGGAGCAATTTCCTTAGCCGCAGCCTCAAAGTTTCTAATGCTTTTATTTAAACTATTCATCAGTTCCCCATCAATCTTAGCATCTTTTAAAAGTTGATCTAATTTTTGAGAAAGCATCCCTTCTTCTTGTGTAGCAACACCACCAAAACCTGTTCCACCGAAACCAGCAACTTGCACTGATTTAGCTTCACCACCTTTTAATTCTGGATATACTTTTGACCAATCCAATTCATCATCTACCGGTTCGAAAGCTGAGATCGCAAAAATCAATGCCTCTACTACAAGTCCAATGGTCAACATATTATTTCCATTTAAAGGGCCAAATTCCATATGAGTAATTTTGAATAAAGCTCCGAGAATTACGACCGCTGCCCCCATCCCGTAGCAGAAGTTCATCACTTTTTTAGGTATCGCCATAATTTGTGTAATTAATTTAGTTAGTTAATAGTTTTTTATTGGTTTATTGGTTTTTCAATTTTTTCTTATCTAGCTCCTTTTGGTGCATCAACAACGTTTGGACCCGAATAGGTTTGAACCGTACGGAAGCCGATATAGCTTCTTGCAGTATCCGCAAATTCAGAATCTCTCGTACTCACTTGTAAGAAATAAGCAGGATCTCTCCATGAACCACCTCTAACAACTTTTAAAGGGTTAGATGAACCTCTTTCTCTTGGCTTTAACGAAGACACGAAATCATATGAAGCTGGGTCATAAGATGAACTTGTCCATTCAGACACGTTACCAGCCATATTGTATAAGTTATAACCATTCGGTAGGTATGATCTCGCCTCAGCTGTATACAAAGCTCCATCGGCTGCATAATTTGTTCTTGTCGGCTTAAAGTTCGCTAAGAAACAAGCTTTCTCATCCGTCGTATAAGGACCTCCCCATGGATACATCGCAGATTCTAAACCACCTCTTGCTGCATACTCCCACTCTGCTTCCATTGGCAAACGGTAAGCATTAACTTGATGAGATTCTCTTCTGGCTTTTAAATGAGAATTTTTATATAAAGTTCTCCAAGCACAGAATGCTTTAGCTTGATGCCAGCTTACTCCAACAACAGGATATTCTCCATAAGCCGCATGCCAAAAATAATCGTTGTGCATAGGCTCGTTGTAAGAAAACTGAAATTCTTTAATCCAACGTGTAGTATCTGGATAAATTAAAATCGTTTCCGACTTCATGTGTTTACTTCTCTTCTCTCTTAGATTCGTACTTTTATCTCTAACCGCCGCATCAATATCCATATAAGAATATTTGAATGAAAGTTTCGATACATCAAAAGTTTTTAATCCATTGAAAGATTCGCTAGCTGGTAAATAAAGTGAATCCATTACCTCAACAAAATATTCATCTGGATATTTTTTTGAACCGATTGGCAATCTCGCCTTTTTGTTCAATTTTCTGCCTGCGTATAAATCATCATCCATAGACATGCTATAGTAATTATCATACATATACTTTTCGTATGGAGTTTGGTTTTCTGGATCACCTTCTTCCAAGAAAGCGTATTCACCAATTCCTCCTGATCCTTTAGCCATTCCCATCTCATCAGCAAAAATTGCCAATCGTGTTCTAACTACCGAATCTTTTACCCATTCAACAAATTTTCGATACTGATTATTCGTGATTTCCGTTTCATCCATATAAAATGAACCAACTGTAACAGATTTCGTAGGGGCATCTTGAGTGTTTAAGAAATCTTCGCTAGATTTCCCCATCGTAAAGGTACCTCCTGGAATCAAAGCCATACCATGAGGCTTCTCTGTTTTCCACTGTCTACCTTGTACTCCACCTAATAGCTCACCTCTATCGCCAGAACCACAACTGAATAACATTGATACAACTGCTGTTAGTGTAATGAACTTCTTCATATATTTTTGGGTTTATAATATTTTAATATTTCAAAGGCGTAAACCTATTTATTTATTTTTAATTACACAACGAAAATCGGAAAAAAAATTAATTTATATTTAACATTTAATTCTTTTCGGCTTCTTTTGTTAAAGAAAACTCTTTTTAATCGCTTTCCACCAACGCTCAGGCACTTGCTGTGCAGTGGCTAATAGATAATCTTCGTAGCTACATGGTAAGAGTGACTTTCTTTTTATAGAATCATTAACAGTTCCCCCAAAAGACACTTCAATCCACCATCTCTCTGTTTTATCACTCTTAAAAAAGATTAAATCGTCTTCATCGACCAGCGGAACGATGTATTTAAAGTAACTTTCTTTACTTACAAACGGATATTCATTCGCTCTAAAGTTGAAACCTTCGACAAAATACCACAGGATCTGTGCTACTAATAACGCTTCTCCAATAGAATTATTATGATTAAAAACACCAAAAGAACTTACGCGATCGCTCAAACCAGAATAACGCGATAGGGCACAAATTTCGCGTCCGTCAAATCCATTGGGATTAAAATAGTCGAAATTACCAGAATCGGCAGATTTTACAGCCGTCATATCGATACTGACCAGATCGGCATCTCGCAATACGGGTTCGGACAATTTACTGTCATTAGCAATTTCTCCAACTCGGTACGCTTCAAAATACAATTTATCGATCAAATCGATTTCTTCCTGCGAATTAAAATAGGTTTGATAACCCAAATTGGAATAATTAAATAAATTATTCGGAGCCTCCATGATGATTCGGGATAAAAAAGATTCAGCCGGAAAACTATCCTCTTTGACCAAATCCAATTTATTATCAATACAAACCAAATTGACCATTTGTTCTAATTGATCGTAAGCGCGATACATCGGATAGGTCAAATCTTGAGATCCACCAATTACTATCGGTACTATTTTATGACGGATCAACTCGGCAATCAAATTTTTCAACACAAAATAAGTGTCTTCTAAATTTTCCCCGGGTAATACATCACCGAAATCGATCATCTTAGCCGTCCAGTTGCCCGGAAAAAGCGAATAGAATGCTTTTCTTACCTCCGCGATCTCCGACCAATCATTACCATCGCTTTGACCACGGTTATCCAATACACCGATTATTGCGATTTGATAATTTGAAAACGATTCAAATGTCCCACCCGAAAAAAAACTTACTTTTTTTCCGAGTGCTTGTCTGGATAATCCATCGATGAATTGTAAAAAATCATCGCTTAAGGGTCTTAAAAACTCAAAAGTCATGATGCTTATTTTTTAGTTGTTGTCTTCTTTGCCGGTGCTTTTTTGGCTGTAGCCTTTTTAGCAACTGTTTTCTTTGCCGCTGTTTTTTTAGCAGGAGCCTTTTTCTCTATCATTTCTTGAACTTCCTCTAATGTCAAGGCAGCAGCATCGACCTCTTTGCTCAATTCAATTTTCAACTTGCCTTTTAGGATCACAGAACGTCCCCATCGGGCTTTTTCTACTCGAATTCCCTCTTCTTTCCAATCGTGAACAACCTTGTCGATATCCTTCTGGATTTTGTCAGAAATCAATTCTTCTATATCTGATTTAGACAGATTGTCAAAATCGTATTTCTTATTTACATTGATAAAAAGTCCGTACCACTTTAAGTACGGTCCAAAACGCCCCACCCCTTTTTGTACAGGTAAATCCTGATAAGTCGCAATGGGCGCATCAGCTACTTCTTTTTCTTTGATCAATTCCGTGGCACGCTCCAAACTCACATCTAAAGGATCCTCTCCCCTAGGCAATGAGATAAACACCGCACCGTGACGCACATAAGGCCCAAAACGACCGTTATTCACTTCAACTTCTTCACCTTTATACTCCCCTAACATCTTAGGCAATAAAAACAAGGTCAATGCCTCCTCTAAGGTAATTGTTCCAATATTTTGATCGGGTTTTAAACTAGCGAATTGCTTTTGCTCATCATCGGCATCACCGATTTGCGCAATCGGTCCGAATTTACCTAAACGAACCAAAACCGGTTTCCCAGATTGCGGATCGGTTCCCAATATACGTTCACCTGATTCGCGTTCTGCGTTTTCCTCTACATCACGTACTATTGGATGAAAATGATTATAAAAATCTTGCATCATCATGGCCCAGTCTTCATTTCCGGCCGCAATTTCATCAAAATCTTGCTCTACCTTCGCCGTAAAATTATAGTCTAAAATAGTCCCAAAGTTCTTCACCAAGAAATCATTGACGATAATTCCGATATCGGTTGGCAATAGTTTTCCCTTTTCAGAACCCACTTTTTCAATTAAATCAGAAGAAGTAACAGTCCCGTTTTTTAACACCAACATTTGGTAAGGTCTTTCTTTTCCTTCAGAAATACCCTTTTCGACATAGGTTCTGGCGATAATCGTAGAGATTGTCGGTGCATATGTTGACGGTCTTCCTATACCCAACTCTTCTAGTTTTTTAACCAACGAAGCCTCTGTATAACGAGACGCTGGTCTAGAAAAACGCTGTGTAGCCGTAATATAATTATTGAGTAGGACCTCATTGATTTTTAAAGCAGGCAAAATACCTTCTACCTCTTCCTCTTCATCATCATGTCCTTCTAAATATACTTTTAAGAACCCTTCAAACAACAAGACCTCACCTGTAGCACTAAAAAGCTCTTTATATTGATTGGATTCAATTTTCACTACAGTTCGCTCTAAACGCGCATCGCTCATTTGTGAAGCCAAGGTACGTTTCCAGATCAAGTCATATAAACGCGCTTGATCTCTGTCAATATTGGCATGGTGCAAAGACATATCCGTGGGACGAATAGCCTCGTGAGCCTCTTGAGCTCCTTTACTTTTGGTGATATATGTTTGTGGCTTGCTGTATTCCGCTCCATAAGATTTTGTGATTTCGGCCGCCGCTGCTTTCATCGCATCTTGCGACAAATTCACACTGTCCGTTCTCATATAGGTGATCAATCCGCTTTCATACAGGCGTTGAGCCAACATCATGGTTTGACCAACGGTATAATGCAATTTCCTAGCGGCTTCTTGCTGAAGTGTCGATGTTGTAAAGGGTGCAGCTGGAGACTTTTTGGCCGGTTTGGTTTCTAAGTCAGCCACTTTATATTTAGCTCCAATATTTTTATTTAAAAAATCTTGTGCTTCCTTTAAGGTAGTAAAATTTTTAGGCAGTTTAGCTTTTAATGTTTTACCCGCTTCATTAGAAAATTCTGCAGTAATACTAAAAGATGCTTCCGCATTAAAATTATTAATCTCTCTTTCGCGTTCTACTATTAATCGTACAGAAACGGATTGTACCCGTCCTGCTGAAAGTCCTCCTTTAACTTTTTTCCACAAAACAGGAGATAATTCATAACCCACTAAACGATCTAGAACCCGTCGGGCTTGCTGTGCATTAACCAGATTGTAATCGATCTTTCGTGGATTTTCAATCGCCTTATGAATGGCGGTTTTGGTAATCTCATGAAATACAATTCGTTTCGTTTTCTCTTCTGTCAAATTTAATTCTTCTGCTAAATGCCAAGCAATAGCCTCACCCTCACGATCCTCATCAGAAGCCAACCAAACCATTTCTGCTTTTTTAGAAAGATCTTTCAGTTTCTTAACCACCGCCTTTTTATCTGGAGAGACTTCATATTTGGGTTTAAATCCATTTTCGATATCTACTCCTATTTCTTTAGACGGAAGGTCAGCAATATGTCCATAACTGGATTCAACTTGAAAATCTTTACCCAAAAACTTTTCTATGGTTTTCGCTTTCGCAGGGGACTCCACTATCACTAAATTCTTTGCCATTTTTCACTATTTTATGGAGCAAAAGTATGCGAATTTTTTAAATATAGCGTTTTTACAAATTTTAAAAATATTTTTAATACAGTTTGTACAGCAATAAATCGCTATAATTCTCCGTTTTTTACCGCTTCAAAACCCTTAAAATTAACCGAAAAATAAAAAGTCCCTGCATTCTTTATAAAAAGTATAATTTTAGCTTCTCTCTATAATTTATGGAATCCAATTTTCTTAGTTAACTGTAATTTACCCCTATTGCTTACAACAAAAATGTTAAATGTAAAGCTGTCAACTTGTCAGAATACATTATTATGTAGTATCTTTGCTCCTAGATTTTGACCCCCTTTAGAGTAAGATATGGAAAAGGTAATTGAGGAAACTAAGCAAGGAACTTCCCTTGTTTTAGAACATAAAGCAGGAAATACTAAGAAACTTTTTATTGAGAGTTATGGATGTGCTATGAATTTTTCAGACAGTGAAATTGTAGCGTCTATACTTGCCAATGAAGGCTTTAATACCACTCAAATTTTAGAAGAGGCTGATTTGGTCTTGGTAAACACTTGTTCTATTCGAGACAAGGCAGAGCAGACGGTTCGAAAACGCCTTGAGAAATACAATGCCGTAAAGAAAATCAACCCCGGAATGAAAGTAGGCGTTTTAGGCTGTATGGCAGAACGTTTAAAGAATCAATTCTTAGAGGAAGAGAAAATAGTAGATATGGTTGTAGGACCAGATGCCTACAAAGATTTACCCAATTTATTAAAAGAAGTTGAAGAAGGTCGCGATGCTATTAATGTAATTTTATCTAAAGACGAGACCTATGGCGACATTTCACCGGTTCGTTTACTCAGTAATGGTGTAACCGCTTTTGTTTCTATCACAAGAGGGTGTGACAATATGTGTACTTTCTGTGTGGTTCCTTTTACTAGAGGCCGCGAACGCAGTAGAGATCCACAAAGTATTTTGGAAGAAATAGCGGATTTATCTGAGCGAGGTTTTAAAGAGGTTACGCTATTAGGACAAAATGTAGATAGTTTTCTGTGGTACGGTGGTGGTCTAAAAAAGGACTTTGTCAAAGCCAGCGAAATGCAAAAGGCTACAGCAGTTGATTTTGCTCAACTACTAGAAATGTGTGCAGTGGCTTATCCAAAAATCCGTTTCCGATTCTCCACTTCCAATCCCCAAGATATGCACGAAGAGGTTTTTCACGTGATTGCGAAACACCATAATGTATGCAATTACATTCACTTGCCTGTTCAATCGGGTAGTACGAGAATCTTAAAAGAGATGAATCGTCAACACACTCGAGAAGAATACATGAAATTGATCGATAGAATCCACGAGATCATCGAGGATTGTTCCATCTCACACGATATTATTACCGGATTCCCTACCGAAACAGAAGAAGACCATCAAGATACCTTGAGCTTGTTAAAATATGTCAATTATGATTTCGGTTATATGTTTGCTTATTCTGAAAGACCGGGTACATTGGCCGCTCGTAAATTAGAAGACGACATTCCAGAGGAAGTTAAGAAAAGACGTCTTCAAGAGATCGTCGACTTACAACAAGAAATCAGTTTAACTAGAACCGCTCGTTTTATTGGTCAAACTGTCGAAGTATTAATAGAGAAATCCTCTAAAAAATCCGATGCGCATTGGTCAGGAAGAAATTCGCAAAACACGACGGTTGTTTTCCCTAAAGAACAGTACCAAGTAGGAGAATTCGTTATGGTAAAAATAAACGACTGTACCTCTGCCACACTGATCGGTGAGGCTGTAGAATACAGTTCGATTATGCAATAATACCCATTAATAATTACTAACTTTCTTATACTACACACTCATGGAAAGCATACAAGCCATAAAACAACGCTTTGAAATTATCGGAAACGATCCCAAATTGAATCGGGCCATTGAAAAAGCGATTCAAGTTGCCCCAACGGATATTTCGGTTTTAGTCACAGGGGAGAGCGGTGTAGGAAAAGAGAGTATTCCGAAAATTATTCATGCTTTATCGCATCGAAAACACGGAAAATATATAGCTGTAAACTGTGGAGCAATTCCAGAAGGCACTATAGACAGTGAATTATTCGGTCATGAGAAAGGCGCTTTTACCGGTGCCATAGGAACGAGAGAGGGATATTTTGAAGTTGCTGATGGGGGTACTATTTTCTTAGATGAAGTCGGTGAACTTCCCTTGACAACTCAGGTTCGCTTGTTGCGTGTATTAGAAAACGGTGAATTCATAAAAGTAGGATCTTCTAAAGTTCAAAAAACCGATATCCGCATTATCGCTGCAACCAACGTCAAGATGGTCGAAGCGATAGAAAAAGGAAAATTCAGAGAAGATTTATACTATCGTTTAAGTACTGTTGAAATACTACTGCCCCCCTTAAGAGAGCGCGGAGATGATATTCATCTCTTGTTTCGGAAGTTTGCTGCCGATTTTGCGCATAAATACAAAATGCCTCCGATTCGATTAGACGAACAGGCTGCTCAGTATTTGATCCGTTTTCGTTGGGATGGAAACATCCGTCAATTGAGAAACGTCGCTGAACAAATCTCCGTTTTGGAAACAGAAAGAGTCATCACTCTTGCTGTTTTGCAAGGATATCTACCAACCAATCACAAGAATCAATTACCGAGTATCGTTGGCGGAAAAAAAACGGAGGGAGAATTTAGCAACGAACGCGAAATTCTTTATAAGGTTCTTTTCGACATGAAAAACGACTTAAACGACCTTAAAAAACTGACTTTAGAGTTGATGAAAAACGATAGTGCTGTTAAGGTACAAGAAACCAATAAAAACTTGATTCAACGCATCTATGGACAACATGAGGAGCCACAAACCAACAGTCCTAGCACTTATCCGTCAGAGCAGCATGTTCAGATGTTGCCCTTGGAAAAACACAATAAAGAAGACAGTTTCAACGAGCTTGAAGATGAAGATGAACATTATCTTTTAGCCGAAACCGTCGAAGAAGAAGAAACCTTACGCCTCGATGAGAAAGAAATTGAATTGATTAAAAAAGCCCTCGAACGCAATCACGGTAAGCGAAAAGCAGCTGCAGATGAGCTTGGAATTTCCGAAAGGACATTATATAGAAAAATAAAACAATACGATTTATAAAACCGTAACCATGAAAATAAAAAGCCTATTTCTATTACTGTGTTGTTGTACCCTACTAAGCAGTTGCAAATATTATAACTTTACCGGAACTGGAAAAATCGATGCCAAAACCTTTCAGGTAAATTATTTTCAAAATACCGCTGCCTTTGTTGAGCCCGGTATTGAAAGAACTTTTACCTTAGCCTTACAAGATCTCATTCAAAATCAAACGAATTTGAGTTTGACCAATAATGGAGCTGATCTCATATACGAAGGAGAAATAGTTGATTTTAGGATTTCTCCGATGACGGCAACTGCCGATCAAAGAGCCGCTCAAAACCGATTATACATTTCAATTAATGTACGTTTTATCAACAAAAAAACACCGGAAGATGATTTTGAAAAACGTTTTTCTCACTTTGTTGATTTTCCCGGTAATGAGCAATTGGTAGGAGCCAAACTGACAACAGCTTTAGAAGAAATTTACGAGCGTATAACTCAAGATGTATTTAATGCATCACTTGCGAAATGGTAACTAAAACCCGGTATTTTGAACACAATTGAACTACATAACTTACTACATCATCCTGAAAAGATGGATCCAGAGAAGACTGTGCAATTAGAAGAAATCGCACGAGAATTTCCCTATTTTCAATCGATTAAAGTGCTAGTACTAAAAGGTCTTTATACCCAAAAGAGTTTTCGTTACAATTCAGAACTGAAAAAAACGGCTGCTTATACCACAGATCGGGATGTTCTTTTTGATTTTATTGTGTCCGATCAATTTGTCGGATACAAACCCCTTGATCTAGCCCTACCGCAAGAGCAAGATCCTATAGAGGCGAAAGCGACCGCAACCGCTGAGTCGCCAAAGACAACTCCTTTGGTAGCATCGTTACTAAAAACCATTATCCAAACAGAAGCAGAAGCCCCAGAAGTCCCACCTTCCATTCATCCTATTGCTACTATGGAGGTCGTAGAGGAATTAGAAGAAAAGCTCGAAATTGGCAAGCCTTTATCGTTTGGATCTGATGAAAAATATTCGTTTCAAGAATGGCTACAATTGGCAAAAACGGGTACAATTGCTCGGGAAGAGCCCCCAAAAGAGCAAATTAATGACCCTGAAAAACAAAAAAAACAAGAATTAATTAACAAATTCATCGAGTCGAATCCAAAGATTGTAGCAGTGAAGAATTCCGTTATAACTCCCGCAAATATTGAGGTTTCCAACCAAGACAACAGTTATATTATGACCGAAACCTTGGCAAAAATTTATCTGGAACAGAAAAAATATCAAAAAGCGATACAAGCTTATGAGATTTTAATTTTGAAATATCCAGAAAAAAGTAGTTTCTTTGCAGACCAAATATTAGATATAAAGTCTTTACAACAATATAATAATTAAAAAACAATGAACACATTTACAATATTTTTAGTATTAATCGCAATTGTTTGTTTATTACTAATCGTAGTTATCATGGTACAAAATCCTAAAGGAGGAGGTTTGGACTCTTCTTTCGGTGGATCAACAGTTGTTGGTGGTGTAAAGAACACAAATAACTTTTTGGACAAAAGTACTTGGGCACTTGGCGGATTATTAATCGTATTGATTTTATTATCTGGATTAAGTTTTACAGGTGGTTTTGGCGGAGATTCTAAAATTTTAGATGAGAGCGCGATATCTACTACACCTGTTACTACACCCGCTACAGCTAAGCCAACAGAAGGAGCAGTACAAACTCCAGCAGCAGTTGCAACACCTGAAGCTAACACTACTACACCAGCAGAACAAGAAGCTCCTAAAAACTAAGAAGCTTTTCTATACAATATACCATGCCAGCTCTGACAAGCTGGCATTTTTTTTTTATAAAATGTCAGGTTTGGCCTTTGGCACAGTTTATGAAAATTCAACCTTGGAGATATTATAATATTAACTTCATAAAAATAAGTAATTATGGCATTAAACATTAAACCCCTTTCGGATCGTGTTCTAATAGAACCTTTACCAGCTGAAACCAAAACAGCCTCAGGAATTTTTATCCCCGATACTGCTAAAGAAAAACCACAAAGAGGTACAGTTGTGGCAGTAGGAAATGGTACAAAAGATCACGAAATGACAGTTAATGTAGGTGATACAGTTCTTTATGGAAAATACGCAGGTACCGAACTAAAATTGGATGGTAAAGACTATCTAATTATGCGTGAGGATGACATTTTAGCAATTGTCTAAAAAAGAGTTAATCAAAAAGAATTCAAAAACAAAAACGAAAGAAAATGGCAAAAGATATTAAATTTGAAATTGAAGCACGTGACGGTCTAAAACGCGGTGTTGACGCCTTGGCCAATGCTGTAAAAGTAACATTAGGACCAAAAGGAAGAAATGTCATCATAGGAAAATCGTTTGGAGCACCAACGGTTACCAAGGATGGTGTATCTGTAGCAAAAGAAATTGAATTGGCCGACACCCTTGAAAACATGGGTGCTCAAATGGTTAAGGAAGTTGCCTCAAAAACCAATGATTTAGCTGGTGACGGTACTACTACTGCTACTGTTCTAGCTCAAGCTATCGTTAAAGAAGGTTTAAAAAACGTTGCCGCAGGTGCAAATCCAATGGATTTGAAACGCGGAATAGACAAAGCCGTTGAAGCTATTGTTGCCGAATTAGGTCAACAAGCTCAAGAAGTAGGCAGTTCTATGGAAAAGATAAAACAGATCGCATCCATCTCTGCAAACAATGATGATGTAATTGGCGAATTAATCGCTCAAGCTTTTCAAAAAGTAGGAAAAGAGGGTGTTATCACCGTTGAAGAAGCTAAGGGAACGGAAACTTATGTTGACGTTGTAGAAGGTATGCAATTCGACAGAGGATATCTATCTCCATATTTCGTGACTAACTCGGAAAAAATGGAAGTAGAACTCGATGACCCATATATCTTGTTATACGATAAAAAAGTTTCTTCATTAAAAGAACTTTTACCGATATTAGAACCAGTTGCTCAATCTGGAAAACCCCTTTTAATTATTGCTGAAGACGTTGATGGCGAAGCTTTGTCGACTTTAGTTGTGAACAAATTAAGAGGAGCTCTAAAAATCGCAGCTGTAAAAGCTCCTGGTTTTGGAGACAGAAGAAAAGCCATGTTAGAGGACATCGCCATTCTAACTGGAGGAGTTGTCATCGCTGAAGAGCAAGGATACACTCTAGAAAACACGACTTTAGACATGTTGGGAACTTGTAAAAGAGTTAACATCGACAAAGACAATACTACGATTGTTAGTGGTGCAGGACAAGCAGAACTAATCAAAAATAGAGTCAATCAAATCAAAGCTCAGATGGAAACAACTACTTCTGACTATGATAAAGAAAAATTACAAGAGCGTTTGGCTAAATTAGCCGGAGGTGTAGCAGTTCTTTATGTTGGAGCGGCATCTGAAGTGGAAATGAAGGAAAAGAAAGATCGCGTTGACGATGCATTACACGCTACTAGAGCTGCCGTAGAAGAAGGAATTGTTGCTGGTGGAGGTGTTGCCCTATTAAGAGCTAAATCCGTATTAGCGCAAGTACAAACCATCTCTGCAGATGAAGAAACCGGAGTTCAGATCGTTGCAAGAGCTATCGAATCACCTTTGAGAACTATTGTTGAAAACGCTGGTCTAGAAGGCTCAGTTGTTGTTGCAAAAGTATTAGAAGGCACTGGTAACTTCGGATATAATGCCAAAACAAACGAATATGTTGATATGCTCGTTGCGGGAATTATCGATCCTAAAAAAGTTACCCGTGTAGCTTTGGAAAATGCAGCTTCAGTTTCCGGTATGATCTTAACTACTGAATGTGCTTTAGTAGAAATTAAAGATGAAAACGGAGGCGGTATGCCAATGGGAGGCGGTATGCCAGGGATGATGTAATATCCTTATATAATCTATAAAAAAGCGGCTTTTTCAAAGCCGCTTTTTTTGTAAGCAGTAATTAGTCACTAGTAAATGGCCAAAGGGAATTAAGCTTAAAACACTAGAATGAAAAAAGGGATTGTCTTAGTATAAGACAATCCCTTTTTTCATTTTATGTTGTTGACCTAACTAAACTAGGACAATTGTGATTTTAGATTGGAAATTGTCTCTAAAGGCGCTACCGATCCAAACACAAAACTACCCGCCACCAAAACATCCGCTCCGGCTGCAGCTAACTGACTAGCATTTTTGTCGGTTACTCCTCCATCAATTTCAATCTTTGTAGAAGCTCCCTTTGATTCGATCAAGGCTTTTAATTTACGAACCTTTTCATAAGTATTTTCGATAAAACTTTGCCCCCCAAATCCTGGATTTACGCTCATGATACAAACCAAATCAATGTCTTGTATCACCTCTTCCAAAACAGCGACAGGAGTATGCGGATTTAAAGCCACACCCGCCTGCATGCCCGTAGCTTTAATAGCTTGGAGTGTTCGGTGCAAATGTGTGCAAGCCTCATAGTGTACCGTTAAAACATCTGCTCCCAGATTTTTAAAAGTCGTGATATATCTATCTGGATCTACAATCATCAAATGCACATCTATGGTTTTCTTCGCATGTCTGGCAATAGCCTCCAAAACGGGCATACCAAAGGAAATATTCGGCACAAAAACGCCATCCATGATATCGATATGAAACCAATCAGCTTGACTTTCGTTTACCATTTCAATATCGCGTTGCAAATTCGCAAAGTCTGCCGCCAAAATAGATGGCGCAATTAAAGTGTTTTTCATAAACTGTTGTTGTGTTTGTACAAATATACGACATTCTAAAAAACTGAGTTCACCCTATTAACACCTTCCCTATTATCTCTCCCAAAATACCCTTTAAACTAAAAAAAAGCGGCATCCAATGGATGCCGCTTTTATATTAACCTAAATACGTTTTTAAAATCTTACTTCTCGAAGTGTGTTTAAGCCTTCTTATAGCCTTTTCTTTAATCTGACGAACTCTTTCACGAGTCAGGTCAAAAGTCTCACCAATCTCCTCTAAAGTCATTGGATGTTGGTCTCCCAATCCAAAATACAAACGAACAACGTCTGCTTCACGAGGTGTCAAAGTTTCCAAGGCTCTTTCGATTTCTGTACGAAGAGATTCATGAATCAATTCTCTATCCGGATTTGGAGATTCACCAGAACGCAAAACGTCATACAGGTTAGAATCCTCACCCTCCACCAAAGGAGCATCCATCGATAAGTGACGTCCAGAGTTTTTCATACTCTCTTTAACATCATTCACAGTCATGTCCAATTCCTTTGCAATCTCTTCTGCAGAAGGTGGGCGCTCATTGGATTGCTCCAACAAAGCATACATCTTGTTAATTTTATTGATAGAACCAATTTTATTCAATGGTAACCTAACGATTCTAGACTGTTCCGCCAAAGCAGAAAGAATAGATTGTCTAATCCACCAAACAGCATAAGATATAAATTTGAATCCACGAGTTTCATCGAAACGTTGAGCTGCCTTAATTAATCCTAAATTTCCTTCATTAATCAAATCGGGAAGTGTCAATCCTTGATTCTGATACTGCTTTGCTACCGATACGACAAATCTTAAATTCGCTTTGGTCAATTTCTCTAAAGCTCGTTGATCACCAGCCTTTATCTTTTGTGCCAATTCCACTTCTTCATCCGCAGTAATCAAATCTACTTTACCAATTTCTTGCAAGTATTTATCCAACGAAGCTGTCTCTCTATTGGTAACCTGTTTGGTAATTTTAAGTTGTCTCATTGTATATCGTGTTAATTCTGTTTGTATTATTATCCTGTCCTGTCTATATTATACGCTTATCAGGATCTAAATGTTACAAGTTTTTTGTATATTAATCATTTTTGGTAAAAAATATTGCCTAAAAAAGCATAAATACCTAAAAATCAATAGTTTGAAATAAATTTATTATGCTTTATTTTCCATCTCATCCTTTTAACGATATATAAGCCGCCTTTAGATAACAGTCTATACTATAATCTTATTCTCACATCCAAGGCGTTTGACTCATCTCACCCAGTCTACACACTTACCCTATCATCACATCCTATGCTTTCTGATTAATCCAACTTTTAAGTATCTTCGCCTTTGAACTACATTATATTACAACTGATCCACTTCCAGCACCCCTTATAATTCTCCCTGTACAGTTCTTAGCAAAAAACTTACTAAAGCAGTTAAAAAACGACCATCATTATATATGCTCCAACCGAAAAACGACTGGATCAAATTTTGAGTTTACTAAATAGTTTTGAAAATAACAGCTTGACTCTAAATGAAATCAAGACAAAAGTCTTCTTGATGAATTGAGTTCAATTCTCTCAAAAAAACGGTTAGCATTATGCAAAAAAAACAGTTAAGATGCACTGCCAACTGTAGCACATTATCAAATATAGAAAAAAAAAGCCTCTTTCGCAAATTTTTTAAAAACCAATGCACTAACAAACAACAAGTTACCGTCATAAAAACAACTTTTCTTGTATCAAAAAAAGTAATCATTGAGAAAACAGGAAAGAATTCCCTTAAATAATGACAGTAATTGAAAAATCATATTTCAACAACAAATCCTAATTATCCATTGTATTTACAAATAAAAACCAAAGGACAACGGTTCTTTTAAAAATGAAAAAGGCCGCGAAATTCGCGGCCTTTTCTATTTTGATTACTCTTTCTTATCAGTTGGAGCATCCTTTTTCTCTTCTCTAGGTTTGTCCTCTCGTGGAGGTCTAGGCATTAAAGCCTTTCTAGATACTTTTTCTTTTCTTGTTTTCGGATCAACTCCTAGGTATTTCACTTCAAATACATCTCCCATTTTCACAACGTCAGATACATTTTCTGTTCTTTCCCAAGCCAATTCTGAAACGTGAAGCAACACTTCATTTCCTGGTGCTTGCGCATATTCAACCACAGCTCCGAAATCCAACATTTTGATTACCTTTACTGTATAACTTTCACCCAATTGTGGTTTAAAAGTGATCGATTGAATTTTTGCTAATACCGCTTTGATTCCCTCTGGATCAGTACCTAAGATTTCAATAACTCCCTGTTCATCCACTTCGTTAATAACGATGGTTGTTCCAGTAGCTTTTTGCAACTCTTGGATCACTTTTCCACCAGGTCCGATTAAGGCTCCAATGAAGTTTCCAGGAATTGTTCTAGTAATAATTTTAGGAGCATACGCTTTAACATCTTCTTTTGGAGCTGCTAAAACATCAGTTATTTTACCAAGGATATGCAAACGACCATCACGAGCTTGAGCCAAAGCTGCCTCCATAATGTTATAAGCCAATCCTTTGATTTTGATATCCATTTGACAAGCAGTGATTCCATCAGCAGTACCGGTTACCTTAAAGTCCATATCTCCTAAGTGATCTTCATCACCAAGAATATCAGACAATACAGCAAAACGCTCTCCATCCGTAATCAATCCCATCGCAATACCAGAAACCGGTTTGATCATTTGAATACCCGCATCCATTAACGCTAATGTACCAGCACATACGGTAGCCATCGAAGAAGAACCATTAGATTCTAATACTTCTGACACCACACGAATTGTATATGGACAGTCCAATGGAATCATGTTTTTCAAAGCACGTTGTGCCAAGTTTCCATGACCTACCTCTCTTCTAGACGTTCCTCTTAATGGTTTTGCTTCACCAGTTGAGAAAGGAGGGAAATTATAGTGTAGGTAAAAACGCTCTTCTCCTTGTTGAGAAGGTGCATCAATTTGGTTAGCTTCTCTAGATGTACCTAAAGTAGCCGTAGCCAAAGCTTGAGTTTCCCCACGTGTAAACAATGCCGATCCGTGAACAGAAGGCAAATAATCTACTTCCGCCCAGATTGGTCTGATTTCAGTCGTTTTTCTTCCATCCAAACGCGTTCCCAAATCCAAGGTTACGTTACGAACAGCTTCTTTATTTGTTTTGTGAAAATATTTAGAAACCAAGTCTCCATTTTCAGCTAATTCTTCTTCAGTAAACAAAGCTTTAACCTCTTCTTTGATAGCTTCAAATGCAGCGGTACGCTCTTGTTTTGCTGTACCTTGTTTGGCAACAGCATAAATTTTGTCGTAAGACGCGGCTTTAACTTTTTCAAAGATAGCCTCATCTTGTTTTTCTTCTTCGTAAGTTCTGACTTCTTTTTTACCAAAAGCAGCAACTACACGTTCTTGAGCTTCAATTTGAATTTTGATCGCTTCGTGAGCAAATTTAATAGCTTCCACCATTTCTGCTTCAGAGATCTCTTTCATTTCTCCTTCAACCATAGCAATAGAGTCTTTAGATGCTCCAATCATCATATCGATGTCAGATTGCTCTAATTGTTCTCTACTAGGATTGATGATTAAATTTCCATCTATGCGTGCAACACGAACTTCAGAAATTAATGTAGAGAAAGGAATGTCTGACAAAGCCAAAGCAGCCGAAGCAGCTAAACCAGCTAATGCATCAGGCATAACACTTTCGTCGTGTGACATCAATTGAATCATCACTTGTGTTTCCGCGTGATAATCACTCGGGAACAATGGACGCAAAACCCTATCAACCAATCTCATAGTAAGTACTTCACTATCACTTGGACGTGCTTCACGTTTGAAAAATCCACCAGGAAAACGTCCTGCGGCTGCAAATTTTTCACGATAGTCTACCGTTAATGGTAGGAAATCAATACCTGGGCTTGCTTTTCTTGCTGATACTACAGTAGCAAGTAACATGGCATTACCCATTTGTACTACTACAGATCCATCTGCCTGTTTTGCTAATTTTCCTGTTTCGATCGAAATGGTTCTACCATCTCCAAGATCGATAATTTCTTTAGTAACCTTAGGAATCATAAATAATTAATTCTTTATTAAACAAAGGGTTTCTCGTCTTCTCCAAATAAGACAGAGTGGGTGTTGTGTGTGTGTTGTTGTGTGTGTAGTTATAATGACCCAATGAAAAACCAAACTTTTTTTAACGCGGAAGGTAAAAAATAAAAAGAGGCGCGCAGGCACCTCTTCTATATTGACTATTTTCTAATACCCAATTCTTTAATGATCTCACGATATCTATTGATCTCCGTTTTCTTTAAGTAATCAAGAAGTCTTCTTCTCTTTCCTACTAATAAAACTAGAGAACGCTCTGTATTATAATCATGACGATTTTTTTTCAAGTGTTCCGTTAGATGTGAAATTCTGAATGTAAACAAAGCAATTTGTCCTTCTGAAGAACCAGTATTCTTTGCATTACCTCCGTGTTTTGTAAAGAGCTCCTCTTTAGTTTCTTTTGTTAAATACATGCCAATATTATTTAAATGATTATTATGTAGTGAATTATATTGATTACAATTCAATGGGCAAAGGTAAATTTATTTTTGACATTTAACTAACAGAATTTCCATTTTTTTATCAACTCTTAAAGTCACCGTATTTCACTGAAGCTCAAAACCTTTCTTAATCTATATAAACAATACAGAAACCATGGCATTAATCTCTTCCAAGAACTTTTGATCGTCGGCAGTAAAAGCCCCTCGCACATTGGAATCAATATCAATTTGTCCGATATTTCTTCCTTCGACAAACAACGGAACCACAATTTCTGCTTTCACATGAATATTACAAGAAATATAATTGTCTTGCGCCGTGACATCTTCTACTAAAAAGGTTTTGTTAGAAACAGCAACTTGTCCACATATCCCCTTTCCAAAAGGAATAACCGTATGATCGGTCGCTTCTCCTGCATAGGGACCCAACACCAATTCTTGGCGTTCCTGGTTTGCAAAATAATAGCCAACCCAATCGTAATAATCTATAGTGTCGTGCAGCAAATGACAAATTCTCAATAATTTATCTTCACACAACCAAGTTCCGTGATTAACAATATCGTAAACCTTTATTTTCAGCGCTTCGTAGTCCATGTCTTTTTATTTACAAATATATTAGAAATCGATTCCATAAAATACCTATTTTTGTTAAAAAACAACCCGCGTTTTTATGAAGCAATACCAACCGTTTCTATTATTCATCACGAAATTTTTCGGCTCATATATCGCGCTTACCTTAGCCTACAAAGCCTACCTCTCAAAATTTGATTTACAGGCCAACGAAATAGACGGCATAACCAAGATGGTTTCGACCCAAGTTGTGCGCACTTCCAGACTATTCAACCAAAATGTTGAAATCATTAAAAGCAACTCCGAAGCAGCATATAAAGTATTATTTAATGACCAATTTGTTGCTCGGATCATCGAAGGATGCAACAGCATCAGTGTACTTTTACTTTTTACTTCATTTATTATCGCTTTTTCATCCTCATGGCTTAAAACCAGCGCTTACATCATCATTGGTAGTTTCACCCTCTATGTTTTGAATATCCTTAGAATTGATTGGTTTATCTGGGCGTTATACCACTACCCAGAACAACAACAACTCTTACACGACATTGTCTTTCCGCTACTTATATACGGATTGGTATTACTACTTTGGTTGGCATGGATTTTTAAATTCTCGAAGAAATGAAAAAGAACTTTCCATTGTTGTTCATTCGCATCTTAGGAACCCTACTTTGCATCGCATTGTTAGCACTAGTTCGATTCTACGAAACCCATTTGTTCTATGATCCTTTCTTATTGTATTTCAAAAGCGATTTCCAAAAACTCCCTCTACCAGATCTCAATCCCATTAAACTATTGATTTCTTATATATTCAGATACAGCATCAATAGCATAATCTCGCTTGGCATCATCTATTTATGTCTATATGATCGATCCCTGATTCGATTTAGCGCATGGATGTACTTGATTTTATTAATTATTCTGCTGACCCTTTTCAGCTTGTTCTTATTTGCTTTTCAGCAACCGGACAATATGTTGCTGTTTTACGTTCGTCGTTTAATCATTCAACCGGTTTTTTTACTTTTATTTTTAGCCGGATTTATGTATCAAAATCATTCCAAAACCTCCAAAAGAATAAATTAATTCATTTTTAACAAGGTAAAACCGAAATATTTAATATTTTTGTAGTATGTATAACAAAAAATGGATCTCGTATTTATTCCTGTTTTCCCTATTGTTCTCCAATATAGGGCTGGCATATAATATCCATTCTTGTCGTGGCAATATTGAAAAAATTTCGTTAGCCTACACCAAGCATCACGAGGATTCGTCATGTAAAATGGGCTCCGAGGATTCTTGTTGTTCCATCCCAGAAGTCAAAAAGAAAAACGATTGCTGTAAAGACGATGTAGTCACTCAGCAACCTACAGATAAGAATCTAGTCAAAACTTTTTTGGTTCAATGGGATCACTTTATCCTTCCTGCTTCATGGAACTCTCTAGATTCATTAGCCTACATTCCACAAGAGGAGTTGCCGATGGAATTGCTTTTCTACTGTGATTCACACGCTCCACCGCTCTTTAAATTATATTGTCAGTATATTTTCTACGCCTAATATCAATGTCTATTTTTTTGTTGCCACAAGCGATTTAAATTCACATTAATATTAAATTTCAATGAAACACATTATTACCGTATTATTATGTGCCGTTGCCCCAACCTTATGGGCACAGGAACAAATAACTGGAAGAGTAGTTGACGAAAACAATCAACCGATATGGAGCGCTTCTGTATATTGGGTAAACACGTCAATTGGCACTACCACAGATGAGAAAGGACATTTTACATTACCACATCCAAACAGCAATCAACAACTAAAGATTAGTTTTGTAGGATATAAAGATCAACTGATCAACCTGGATTCAGCGAAGGAACTAAAAATCAAATTAGAACTAGACACTCAATTAGCAGAAGTGATCGTCAACACCAAACAGCGCAACACTCAGCGCTCTATTAAAGGAACCTCGAATACCATCACTATGAATAGTGGGGAACTATTAAAAGCGGCTTGTTGTAATATTTCAGAAGCTTTTGAAACCAATCCGGCCATTGATGTCAACTTCTCAGATGCCATTACCGGTACCAAGCAGATCAAAATGTTGGGATTGAGTAGCCCCTATATCCTCATTGCTGAAGAAAACATCCCGTCTGTCCGAGGAGCATCTCAAGCTTATGGCTTGACATTTACTCCGGGCACTTGGGTCGAAAGCATACAAGTAACCAAAGGCGCCGGGAGTGTTGTTAACGGCTTTGAAAGTATTTCGGGACAAATCAATACCGAACTGATCAAACCGATGAACGATATCCCCATGTTCATCAACCTCTACGGGTCCTCAGAAGGAAGGTTTGAAGCCAATGTACACGCTAATAAAAAGGTGTCCGACAAATGGAGTACCTCGCTATTTCTTCACGGAAATGCAAGAAAAACCAAAAACGACATGAATCATGATGGTTTTCTAGACAATCCATTAGGAGATCAAATCAACGTGATGAATCGTTGGCAATACACCAATCTCGAAAAAGGCTGGATCAGTTTTTTAACTTGGCGCTACATGAAGGACAACAAACAGTCCGGAGAATTTAAGTACGACAAAAGCAAACACCGAATCACCAGCATCACCGACAAGTTTGCAAAAAATTACTGGGGATCCGAAGTCAATACAGAGAAATTCGATATTTCGTCCAAACTTGGCTATGTATTTCCCGAAATGCCGTTTCAAAGTGTCGGATTACAAATGTCTTACAACTATCACAAACAAGACTCCTATTTCGGACTTAATCAATACGACATTAAGCACAACAGTATCTATTCTAATTTAATTTTCAGCTCCATTATCAACAACACCCTAAATAAATTTTCTACGGGTGTTAGTTTTACTTTAGATAAATACGACGAAGAATTAGCGCTTCCTGTAGCGACAAGCTACAACAGAATCGACAACTCAGTAGGTACGTTTTTCGAATATACGTATGACAATACAGAAAACTTTAGCTTTGTAACCGGCCTACGTTTTGACGTACACAATAGAATGGGCGCGTTTTTTACTCCCCGATTTCACTTGAGATACAATCCATGGGAAGAGGCAGTTGTCCGTCTATCGGCAGGTAGAGGGAAACGATTGGCCAATATTTTTGCCGAAAATCAAAATTTATTTGCCAGTAATCGCGAATTTTTAATCACTAATGCAGGTGGAAATATTTATGGCTTAGATCCAGAAATCGCTTGGAACTATGGTTTAAGTCTTTCGCAGGGATTCAACCTATTTGACAGAAAAGGTGATGTAACGGTAGATTTCTATAGAACTGATTTTGAAAATCAAATCATCGTAGATATCGATCAAAGTTCCCACCAAGTCAATTTCTATAACCTTGAAGGAAGCTCCTATGCCAACAGCTTACAATTGGATGTCAATTACAATCTGGCTCGTAGTTTTAACTTGAGAGCAGCCTATAAATATTACGACATACAAACCGATTATAAAGCGGGAAAACAAGAACGCCCCCTACAAGCGAAACATCGTTTTTTTGCCAATTTAGAGTTTGAAACAGAATTAAACCAAAATCAAGGTAACTGGAAATTTGATTTCACTTATAATTGGATGGGTAAACAACGCCTACCCAACACAGCTGACAATTTACCACAAAACAGATTACCTAAGTATTCCAACCCGTTCTCCACCATGAATGCACAAGTTACGAAGGTCTTTAGTACGCGCTTTGAAGTTTATGCTGGCGGTGAGAACATTGGTAACTACAGACAAGGACGCGTGATTTTAGGCGCCAACGACCCATTTGGCAAAGACTTTGATAGTTCAATCACCTATGCCCCAATATTTGGACAAATGTATTATGCCGGATTAAGATATAAATTAGAATAATTTTTAAAACCCCTTTTATTATGAAAAATATACTTTTAGCTACATTCATGGCTTTATTTAGCCTTAGTGGTTTCGCACAAGAAAAAGCCAATAAAAATGCCAAGCAATCCATAACGGTAAAAGGCAATTGTGAGATGTGTAAAAAACGAATTGAAAAAGCGGCCTTTGCCGTTAAAGGTGTGCGTTCAGCAGTATGGTCAAGCGAAACCCAGAAATTAGAGCTTTTGATCAATGAGAATAAAACCGACTCTAAGAAAGTACAAAAAGCTATCGCAAACATCGGACACGATACCGAGGCATATAAGGCAGAACAAAAAGATTATGATGCGTTACACGGCTGCTGTCAATACGTAAGAGATTAAACCAATACATCTCTTAGAATTAGCATATATTTCTTTAAATACAGTGGTTTTCATTATCAGTAAAGCCACTGTATTTAAAATAAAAACAAAAAGGACAGTCTTTTCAGACTGTCCTTTTTTTCAAAACAACAAAATACATCTTATGGCTAAACTCACAAACCACAAGACAAAACTTTCTTTTTCATAACAAATTTACATTGTGTTTTAAGCTACTCTTATAGTAATCATTCTTTAATATCGCATACAATCAAACCATTCAATACTATTAACGATGACCCCTTGTTAATCATACTGTTTTAATAAATATTTCAACAAATCTGTCGTCGTTAAAATCCCAACCAACAAATCTCCCTCCATAACCGGCAAAGCACGGAATTCTTCTTTTGATAAAATCTCCACTGCTTCTTTGATATTCGCATCAGCCTGGATAGTAACCAAATTTTTGGCCATTACCTGCTCTATGCTAAACATATTATATACAGTCACATCAATGTCTTCATCAAATTCCCCCGCACTATCTGCTAAACTAACACGTAAAAGATCTGTATAACTCAACATCCCTATGATCTTATTTCCCGAAACAACAGGAACATGCCTAATCTTATATTTTTTAAAAAGACTTTCTGCCTTGGTTAAGCTATCGGTCAAATTCAACTTAATAACATTTGCAGTCATAATCGTTGATACAGGAATGCGTTGTTTCATGATTAATAGTTTGAAATTGATAGGACAAATGTAAAGGGCGAAACAACTAAAAAACATGACTTTTATCATAAATTAAAAAAAACTTTATAAAAAAATTCATTTTTAACTGCCATTAGGGATATATTTTGTCCATTTTTTTATTCGCAAAAAGTCATAAGTAACAAAAATTACCCTCTCAAAAAACAAAGCATCAATACAATAACGCACTTTTATTAAAAAAACATTTTCGATTTTATTTTTGAATACAAAATTTTAAAAAGTGTATTATAAATCGATAATCAATATGAAAAAAGTAGTCTTGCTTAAAATTTCAAATCAGCTTGTTTTTTTAGTGAACTACACAAACCCCCATAATACGGAATTAGCAATAGTCAAATTCTGTGCTGTAATTTAATTTACGATTCCCTCGAAATGTACCTATAAAACCCACCGTCATAGCATTAAATATTTTTTAAAAAATTTATAAAATTTATAAAAAAAACAATATTTTTTAAATTAGCTCTTACAAAAAACTTCTCTTAAGCCACATATCTTTCATTACTACTCAAGTATCACTCTCTATTTCGTTACTTTTCTGAGTAAAAAACACCTGAATTCTGACCGATCGTAATTCGAATTAGCATACAAACTTTAATTAAAGCATATAAACGAATGACATTACCACAGCTATCGAAGAGCGTTCGCTATGATATCAGACTCTACCCAAAATGTAATTTGTCAGTAAAGCATCAAACAACTATTAAAGCTTGACAATTTAAAATACAGACCTTTAGGTTCTTTTAGCTTAAAACCAACAAGGATGCTTCATAACCTAAAACAACTTGACAAAAATTCTCGTTTTCGAGGAGTTCAATTAACGTACAATAAAACTTTAATTTTTACCGAAAAAATCATAACTTGTATATTTAAGAAGTTAGCCCAACAGCAATAAAGTCACTTCATAAACAAGCTCATACTAAACCCATCATAACATGAAACCCCTTATAGATACTAACGACGTCGCCACTACAAGTCGTCTACAGCCATTTTACAAAGTAGATATTGTAGTGATAGGTGCTGGACAAGCTGGATTATCAGCGGCATATCATTTACAAAAACAAGGCATCGCGCCCGGCAAGGGTTTCGTGGTATTAGATGATGAGTTTGGTCCAGGTGGTGCTTGGCAGCACCGATGGGATTCCCTGACCTTGAGCAACGTAAATGGAATACACGACTTACCCGGAATGGGTTTTGCTGATGCCGTAAACAGCATCGATAAACAACTACAAGCCAATATCGCTATCCCAAAATATTATGAACAATACGAGAAATTCTTCGAACTTCCTATCATACGCCCCGTGCGCGTTATAGAAGTTACTGAAAGCAACGGCCGATTTCTGCTACGCACCAACAGCACACAATTCAGTGCAAGAGGAATTATAAATGCCAGTGGAACTTGGAAAACACCAAACTGTCCACGATATAAAGGATGGGAAAAATTTAATGGTCGACAACTACATACGGGAGAGTATAAAAATGCCGAAGAATTTATAGGGAAACACGTCATTGTAGTTGGCGGAGGGATCTCAGCCATACAACTATTGGGTGAAATTTCAGCAGTAACCCAAACCACTTGGGTAGTACGGCGACCTCCTGACTTTAGAAATTATGATTTCACCCCAGAACAGGGCCGCGAAGCTGTTGCGATGGTCGAAAAAAGGGTACGCGAAGGTTTGCCTCCAGTTTCAGTAGTCTCGGTAACTGGGCTACCGTTTACACCAACCCTCGAGCAATTGTTAAAGAAGGGCATTTTGGACTACAAACCCATGTTTGAAGAGATTACTCCAACCGGCGTTAAATGGGCAGATGGAAGCACCGTGAATGCCGATGTTATTTTTTGGAATACCGGATTTAAGCATTCCTTAGACCACTTAGCTCCTCTGAACTTATTCAATGATAATAACGGCATTAAAATGACCGGAAAGCTAGCAACACAAGTAGCTGATGATCCCCGAATTCACTTAACGGGTTATGGTCCCTCTGCTTCCACAGTTGGGGCGAATCGCGCTGGTAGAGCCGCCGCCCGAGAACTCATACAGTTTTTGAAATTGTAAATAGTTTCTTGGAATTTCAAAAACCCGCTGAAAAGAAATCACCTTTAGTTCATCTTTAACACCGTTTACCAACCACTAGACATATCTGAATGTAACAAAATGTACTATTGAGAATTCACAAAATATAAACGACCACTTGTTAGAAGTAAAGAAAAATATTCACACTCTAAAACTCGCCTACCACTATTGCCAGTTGGTATTACAAACAAATAGATCATCGCAGCCAATTAAATACTCGTCTACACTAAACTCACCAGTCCAAATAGTGGGTTTTTAAAAGATTCAATCAAGATTGAAGGCATAACTATTAAACTATTAAACTCAGTAACAACAGAATTAAAGACCATATTATATACTATTAAACCCCTTGCTTATTAAAAAGCCCAGTACAAAGATAAATGCAACGGCAGTTAATCCAGTAAATATTGCTTGACCGTCTTGTAAAATATTAGGCGTTAAGGTCATCGTAATAATTCCTGCCGCACCAGAAATATACATCTAATACTGTATTGCTTTCAACTTAACGATTTGAAAAACAAGCTCCACCAGACACCTCTTTTTCAAAATTATCACCAACCATTTCATCTAACCATTCTTCAGGAAAACCGAAACCCTTAAAAATTGATCTGTAATTGGTATTTTCATCCCAAGCTCCAATTTTCTTAAACTTATAATAAGAGAATTTATAATTCGCGTGTCCAGGAATTTCATGCGAAAGCTTTTTGGCAAATACAACCATAATCGTTTGCTGATCGAAGATTTTTACCATAAAAGGCTGTTGATCTTCCTCAGCTAATTTTATCTGAGAATAAAACATCCCACTAAAAATCGGATCCGAATACTGCAAACACCCAAATTTGATTTCGACTGGCATAGCACTTTTGTCTCCTTCTGGTTTAATAGCATGAATAAAATAAAATATATTATCACTATTCATTCCTATTTTTAAGTACCTACTTTCATCCATCGGTCGGAATTTTACATCAGACTCATCCACTTTACTCAATGATGACAATTCCCCTCCTCCAATTCCTTGCTCAGTAGCTATCCACTCGTTTTTTAGGTACTGTATCACCTCCGCTTCTTCCTTATTCGCATCGTCAGATTGGCAATTCACCAAAGTCAGTAACAATAAACTGGCAATTAAATA
Source organism: Flavobacterium sp. HSC-61S13 (assembly GCF_024171535.1). Taxonomy (GTDB): domain Bacteria; phylum Bacteroidota; class Bacteroidia; order Flavobacteriales; family Flavobacteriaceae; genus Flavobacterium. The sequence continues at coordinate 237,637 of NZ_JALJZV010000002.1, forward strand.
AGTAATTCTCTTCATTTTGTGAAATTTTAGGATTTTAAATAAAAAATCAAAAGTAATAAATAATATTGATTTAACAGCATATATAGACGCAAGACACAAACACTTTCTCAGAAGAATCAATTAAAAGATTAGTCTTCTTAAATATGATTGCCACCAGTCGATATACATCCTTTCACTTGAAATTCTAAAAGCTAACGAAGCTTAATTGATTGTTCCATTTTAAAAATGCTTGCATTATTAATTTAAAAGAATGTACCCAACAAGCAGGATCCCTATTTTTTTATATAGCAAACTCAAAATCACCTTAAGCAAAAAAACAATTTTACAAACTATCAACAGCAAATCTACAAATACACACATATATCTTTTACAAAAATCCAATTAATCACATATTAATGTTATTTTAGACAAAATTTATATTTTATGAAAAAATTAGTACTTTTTGGCTTTTTAGGAGCTGCAACATTGATCAGTGCACCAACACATGCACAAGAAAAAGTAAAGTTCACAAAAGAACAGTTAAAAATGATGGATGATGAACTATTCGACGAAATGTTCGTCGGTGTCAGTTCTAAAAAGAATTCAACCCTACTTCTTAAAGATGGAACCAAAAAAGAGGGTCCTGTTTCTGGAATAGATCGAAAAAAGGGTCAAATTACTTCCATCAAAATGAAAGATGCTTCCGGTAAAAAAATAGAGTACCAAGCCGATGAAATCGAAGAAATGTATTTACCTATTACTGGAATGGCCAAGGGAGCAAAAGTGGCAAACTATTTTGGCAACACTAGAAACTGGGGAAGTAAAAGCTTAAATAAATCAACCAATCCAAATGAAGTCTATGTAAAAAACATCAAGGCTTCCTTAAAAAACAAGAAAACTGAAAAAGAGTTCTTGATGCAATTAATCAATCCAAGCTTCAGTAGCCAAATTGAAGTATATGCTGATCCAATGGCTAGTGAAACAACCTCTGTTAGCTTTGGTGGAGGACCTAAAATCGGTGGAGGAGTCACTAAATCATATTACGTAAAGAAAGGCGATGAAGTAATCTGGCTTAAAAAAGGAGAATTTGAAGAAAACTACAACTTCCTTTTTGGGGACAATGAAGAATTCCTACAAAAATTCCCGTACAAATCAATTAAATGGGAGCATTTAAGCTATCTAATAGCGGAATACACCAAAATGTCAGAAGAGAAAAACTCATAAATGAGCGAAAAGAGACTGTCCTAACAGGCAGTCTTTTTTTACCAAACCTCCTAAAAAGAATAAAGCGAGTACTTACAATCAATTGCAAGCACTCGCTTTGTTTTAACCTTTTTTGTGACCGCGGAGGGGTTCGAACCCCCAACCCTCAGAGCCGAAATCTGATATTCTATCCAATTGAACTACGCAGTCATTATTATTTTTATTTGGTTAAAAGTTGTTTTACCAAAGTTGAGATTGTTTTACCATCTGCTCTTCCTGCAACCTCCTTAGTAACCATTGCCATTACTTGACCCATAGATCCCATACCTGCAAATCCGCCTTCCGCAATGATTTTAGCAATCATTTGTCTAACTTCCTCATCAGATAACTGTTCTGGCAAAAACTGCTCGATAACAGCTGCCTGTGCGATTTCCGGTTCTGCCAAGTCAGCTCTACCTTGTTCGGTAAAAATAGCAGCACTATCTTTTCTCTGTTTTACCAACTTCTGAAGAATCTTAATTTCCTCATCTGCTGATAATTCTTCTTTAGCTCCTGATTGAGTCTGAGCTAATAACAATTCTGATTTAATTGCTCTTAATGACTCAAGGGCAACGGTATCTTTTGCTTTCATTGCGCTTTTCATAGCGTCCATGATTTTTGCTTGTAAACTCATAATTCGGTGCTTTTTTGTTGGGCAAATATAAAAAAATAACCCGAAGAAAGGAAGCCTTTTATCGGGTTATTAGTATAATTTATAATTTTAACTAATCTACGTTGTCATGTAAAAAAGAATTGTTTGAGCGCAATTGTGAATCGTTATTGCTATCCGTCCCCAAAGACATTCTCGACTGAGAACCCTCTCTAGATGGTGCATTTAAGTCAATTCCCATTCGCTTGTATGCCGGTTCCTTTTCCAAATCGTTTAACTGCGTATTGGCGTTGTTAAATTTGTAATTGAAATCCTTCATTTTTTTCTTGCGTTCTTCCGTACGGTTTCTCAACATTTCCTCGATAGACATTTCTACTGGAGAAATATCTTCGTAGTCGTTCGTATCCATAGGAATCAATTCTTCTGCCGTGCGAATACTAAAAGAAAACGTTTCTTCTACTTCTTCTACTACTGGCTTTTTATTTTTGGAATTCAACAGTTCGTTCTCAATTTCCATATAGTCCTCCAAAGAGTAACGAACTACGTCTTCAGGCGCTTTGGTAATAATCTGCGAACGTTGTTCAGAGGATAACGAAGAAATAATATGTTTGGCTTCGTTAACCTGAATTTGATTTACTTCTTCTGCAAAATGAAATAAAACCGGCTCTTCTTCGATGATTTGCTGTTTCGGCACATCAAATTCAAACTCAAATTTATCGCGGATAACCGGTTCCGATTTTTTAAAAATCACGAACTCAGGCTCCACTACATGCATATCTCTTATATCGCGAACCCCTCTATTATTACTGTCATCTGGCGTAGATACTACTGGCGCAGCTGGAGTAACTATCTCAAAAAACACATCTAAATCTGACGGTTCATTTTCTGGGACATTAACTTCCGCTATTGTTTTTTTTTCAACCTCAAAACCGCCTTGATCATTGGAATCAATCGGACTTTGATTATCATCTAAACCAAAAACAACTTTTTCTTCAGAAACCTCTGCAACTACTTGATTTGTCAAAGGCTCTTCCGGAGTAGAGAAATTAAACGAAGGCAAGTTTTTCTGAGACAAATCTCTGACTACTTTTTGCTCCTCCTCCAACGCGTGAACAATCACTCTGTCTTCAGCAGAATTTACTATCACCTTTTGTTGCTCCACATTAAAACCCGTAGCAATAATAGTAACGGCTACAGACTCTCCTAAGGATTCATCTTCACCAACCCCCATAATGATATTCGCATTATGACCGGCTTCTGTTTGAATGTGATCATTGATTTCTCCAATTTCATCAATAGTGATTTCATTAGTTCCTGAAACAATCAACAACAAGACGTTTTTAGCACCGGTAATTTTATTGTCGTTCAACAATGGCGAATCCAATGCTTCGACGATAGCGTCTTTTGCACGAGTTTCCCCAGATGCAATTGCCGATCCCATTATTGCCGTACCACTATCTGATAAGACGGTCTTAGCATCTTTTAAATCGATGTTTTGCGTATAGTGATGCGTAATTACTTCAGCAATACCTCTAGAGGCTGTTGCCAAAACTTCATCCGCCTTAGAGAACCCGGCTTTAAACCCCAGGTTACCATAAACCTCTCTTAATTTATTATTATTGATAACGATCAGTGAATCGACGTTTTTACGCAAGCGCTCCACTCCTTTTAAAGCTTGTTCCTGACGAACTTTACCTTCAAATTGGAAAGGAATCGTAACAATACCTACCGTAAGAATGTTTCTCTCTTTAGATAATTGTGCAATCACTGGGGCAGCACCTGTTCCAGTTCCTCCACCCATACCTGCAGTAATGAAAACCATCTTGGTATTTACATCCAACATCTTTTCAATTTCCTCGATACTTTCTAAAGCGGATTGTTGTCCAACTTCTGGATTGGCACCTGCACCTAAACCTTCAGTCAGATTAATCCCCAATTGAATCTTGTTGGGAACGGTACTGTTTTGCAACGCCTGTGAATCGGTATTACAGACCACGAAATCAACTCCTTTAATCCCCTGCTTAAACATGTGATTAATGGCGTTGCTTCCGCCTCCACCTACTCCAATTACTTTAATTACGTTTGATTGATTTTTAGGTAAATCAAACTTTATACTTTCAAAATCTGTATTCTCCATACGTATCGTTTTTATTCTGACTTATCAATAAATTCTTTAATCTTATTATAGAAATGAAACAAAAATCCATTTTTGAATTTGTCTGCAGTCGAAACTGTCTCCACTTCTTTTTTAGGCTTCACTTGCTCCTTTGTAGCAACAGGCTCGTCAACAACAGGCGACTCCAAATGTACTTCTTGGTAATCAACCACACGCTCTACACGTTCTGTTTCTCTAAACTGCATCGGATTGTGTTGCTTTTTAGTTTGATCAAATTCTTGCATCGAAACCGCACCTTGTGTTTGGTTCTTTTCGCTTTCCATGACTAAACCTACAGCAGTTGCAAATAACGGGCTCGAAATCTCTTTCTCTGAATCGCCTGCCAAATGCTCATTTGGATACCCTATTCGAGTATCTATACCCGTAATATACTCTACTAATTGTTTGATGTGCTTCAATTCAGAACCACCTCCTGTTAAAACAATTCCTGCGATTAATTTTTTTCTAGGGTTTTCATAACCATAGGTCTTAATTTCCGCAAATACCAATTGTATAATTTCTTCTACACGGGCATGAATAATTTTTGACAAGTTTTTTAACGATATTTCTTTCGGTTCCTTTCCTCTTAAACCCGGAATAGAAACGATTTCATTATCTTTATTTTCACCCGGCCATGCCGATCCAAACTTCGTTTTTAACAACTCTGCTTGTTTTTCAATAATCGAACAACCTTCTTTTATATCTTCAGTAATCACATTCCCTCCAAAAGGAACAACTGCTGTATGACGAATAATCCCATCTTTAAAAATAGCCAAGTCGGTAGTACCACCTCCGATATCAATCAGTGCTACACCCGCCTCTTTTTCTTCTTGACTCAAAACGGCTTCCGCAGAGGCCAAAGGCTCCAAAGTAATCCCAGACAATTCTAGTCCAGCATCCTTAATACATCTACCCGCATTTTTTATCAATGCCGCCTGACCCACAACTACATGAAAAGTAGCTTCCAAACGAGCGCCATACATACCAATAGGTTCTTTTATACCAGCTTCCCCATCGATTTTAAATTCCTGTGGTAAAACATGAATAATCTCTTCCCCAGGAAGCATACTCAATTTCGACACTTGACTAATCAGCATTTCGATATCTTTATCGCCAATCACTTCGTCAGGATTGGAACGACTGATATAATCACTATGCTGTATACTGCGAATATGCTGTCCAGCAATACCGACAACAACATTCTTTATTTTATAACCGGAAGAAGCTTCTGCTTCTGCAACGGCATTCTGAATCGATTGAATGGTCTGCGTAATGTTGTTTACCACACCTCTTTTTACTCCTAAACTTTTCGCTTTTCCAAGTCCTAGGATTTCGAGTTTACCATACTCGTTTTTCTTTCCTATCATGGCAACGATTTTCGTCGTTCCAATATCTAATCCTACCGCTATATTATCTTTTTTCATATTCTAAAATTTGGTACACACTACTTGCTGGGTAAATCTGAGATTTATCGTTTTATAACTATCGATCAGGGTGTCGTTTTTTGCATAATGCAGAAAAGCCTTGTAATTGGCAAATTTGCGTTCTACTTCATCACATCTCCCAAACAAAATATCAAAATCGTGGTTTCTATTCTTCAAGATCAACGTCTGATCCGGTTGAATAACAATTCCTGTTATACTGGTTTTTAAAAAATCATCTTCGCTTATGGCACTTAAAACTCGGGTTATATTCGCCCTATTTGCATTATTCACCACGCCGTCAATTACGGGAACTCGGGCAGAAAAACTCTCCGACATCGGCATATCATCCCCCTTAGTATCAAGGTAATGAGACCCCCTATCCGAATTGACTCGGGCTATAGCTACCTTCTGAACAACATCGGCCATTAAAACCCCATCAACTGTTGTGTAAACTTGAGCCTCGGCAATCATATCATGCTTAGACAGTTCAAGCTCTAACCTATTCAAATCTAATATAGATTTCTGAATTTTAGAAGTCCTTGGAAAATATTGTATCAACAAGTTATTAACCACTTCTGTAGTTACAAAAAAGCCCTTATTATCGAGAAATCTCACCTCAATACGCCCCAATTCTCTGGCTTCATTCCGCTTATTCGAAAACGAAAACAAGAAAATCATCGCAAAAAAGACGAGCCAAATGCGAATATCATTCCATTTTATTTTCTTAAAAAACTTTATCAAAACCACTTATTTTTAACTATTATTTACTTTTTAATTTTTCTTCAATTGCCTGTTTTATTTTAGTTACTTCTTCTCCAATATCTCCGGCACCAATAGTCACAATAACATCAGCATCGGCATTTAAAATAAAGTCGATTAAGTGATCTTTAGCTACCAAAGTTTTATGATTTGCCGTAATTTTATCCAATAAGACAGCTGATGTGATCCCGTCCATAGGCAACTCCCTAGCCGGATAAATATCCAACAATGCTACTTGCTCAAATTGCGATAAACTCTTAGCAAAATCATCCATAAAATCACGTGTTCTACTGTATAAATGAGGCTGAAAAATCGCTAATACCTTACGCCCAACATATAATTCTGAAACCGCCTGAAAAACGGCATTTATTTCAGTTGGATGATGCGCATAATCATCGATATAAACCATTTCCGCAGTTCTCACCCTATACGAAAAACGTCTTCTCACTCCTTCAAAGCTCTCCAAAGCCGCCTTGATCTTATCCACAGCCACACCATAGGTATAAGCCATCGCAAAAGCCAATAAAGCATTGGAAATATTGTGATGCCCCGGTAAGGCAAAACGAACATCCACTATAATCTCATTTGGGGTTTTGATATCAAACAGATACCACCCATCTGTAATTCGTATATTTCTCGCTTCAAAATCCGCATCTCCTAAAACAGCAACCGTTCTCCCCTCTAAATTCACCTGAGGCGTTCTAAAGAAGTTGTTTTTATCACTAATCTTATCTGCAAAATCTTGAAATGAGACCAACATTTCTTCCTGTGTTCCAAAAATATCTAAATGATCTGCATCTGTAGATGTGATACAAGCCATGTCTGGATATAATTTTAAAAATGAACGGTCAAATTCATCAGCCTCTACCACCGTTACCGTTTTCCCATCCCCAATCAAATTGGTTTGATAGTTTTCTACTATACCACCCAAAAAAGCCGTAACATCCAAGCCACTTTGATACAATATATGCCCCAATATACTCGACGTTGTGGTTTTACCATGCGTTCCCGCAACAGCAAAGCAATAGGTATCTTTGGTGATAATTCCCAAGACCTCTGCTCTTTTCTGTATTGTAAAATTGTTATCTATAAAATAATTCCACTCCAAATGCGCTTTAGGCACTGCTGGCGTAACCACCACTAAGGTCGTTGCTGCATCGCGATAGTCATCACCAATTTGTGCGATATCATCAGTAAAATGAATATTGATACCCGCCTCAATCAATTCATCCGTAAGTTGAGTTGGAGTTTTGTCATAACCCGCAACCCGTTTACCTATATTCTTAAAATATCGAGCAAGAGCACTCATTCCGATTCCTCCGATTCCTATAAAATATACGCTCTTAATCTTATTGATATCCATTTCTCTATTGTATATATTTGACAATTTGATCTACAATGTCTTTTGTCGCATTGGGTAAAGCCACTTTTTTTATGTTTTTTGACAGCTGAGCACGATGAGATTCATCATGCAACAATTCATAAAACCTCAGGTCAAACGATTCCTCCAAATCACGCTCAGCGATCATTATTGCACCATTTTTTGAAACAATACTTTGAGCATTTTTTGTCTGATGGTCCTCGGCAACATTCGGAGAAGGAATAAATACAACAGGCTTACCCACTATACTCAATTCCGATACGGATGAAGCTCCAGCACGAGAGATAATAATATCCGCCGCGGCAAATACCAAATCCATGCGATCTATAAAATCCAATACACGTACCTCTTTTGAATCAAAGCGCTGGTACTCGTCTTTATAAAATTTACCACATTGCCAGATCACCTGCAAGTGTTCGTGTTTCAGTTTTGGTAATTGCTCTTCAATCAACTGATTGATTCGCCTCGCTCCCAAACTTCCTCCCAAAACCAATACGGTTTTTTTAGCCGGATTTAGTTTAAAATAACCTAAGGCTTCTTCTCGCTTAGAATCAATTTCCAACAAATCCTGACGTACAGGGTTTCCCGTTTTAATCAGTTTATTGGCGTCAAAAAAACGCTCCAAACCATCGTAGGCCACACAGATTTTCTTAGCTTTATGGGATAACATTTTATTGGTAATCCCCGGATATGAATTTTGCTCTTGAATTACTGTAGGAATCCCCATAGAAGCTGCAACCTTTACGACTGCCCCACTAGCAAATCCCCCAGTCCCAATAACCACATCAGGCTTAAAAGCCTTAATGATTTTTCGTGATCGAACTAAACTCGATAAAAATTTTACCGGAAACATCAAATTATCTGCTGTTAGCTTTCTTTGTATTCCCGAAATCCAAAGCCCCTCAATCGGATAACCCGCCGCGGGAACTTTTTGCATTTCCATTTTGTCTTTCGCTCCAACAAATAAAATTTCCGCCATGGGAAAACGAGTCTTGAGTTCGTTAGCAATAGCAATAGCGGGATAGATGTGTCCACCTGTCCCACCGCCGCTAATGATAAATCTAGGATTCTCTTGCATTTGTCTTTAATATTTTATTTATTCCTCACAGCATTCATTGGATTCCCGTCTTCTAGATTGTCCCCCATGTCTGCCAAAGCGAGTTGTTGTTCTTTCATATGTTTTAGTAAAAGCTCCTGTAAGGCTTTTTCTTTTTCTTCTTTTTCCAATTCTTCCAATTTGATTTCTTCTTCCTTCTTAGTCACACTTAAAATAATGCCCAAAGAAATACAAGTCATCCAAATCGAGGTTCCTCCACTACTGACTAAAGGCAATGTTTGTCCTGTAGTAGGCAATAGCTCTACGGCTACTCCCATATTGATCAACGCTTGGAATATGATGTAAAAACCCAATCCAACGACCAACAATTTCCCAAACATAGTAGGCGCTTTATGTGAAGCCCTTAAAAATCTAAAGAACAAACACAGATAGGCAAATAGTATTGCAAATCCCCCTATCATACCGTATTCCTCTACAATAATCGCATAGATAAAATCCGAAGAAGATTGCGGTAAAAAGTTTTTCTGCACACTTTTACCCGGTCCTAAACCACCGATTCCTCCTGTGGCAATCGCAATTTTAGCATTCTCAATCTGATAGACATCTACATTCTCATGATCTGCAGCAGTAAATCGATCGATACGACTCAACCACGTATCTACCCGATTGGGCATCACCGACGGAAAAGCCTTTGCAACCAAGAAAAACATCATCAAGGCAACAAGTCCCGTAGCGCATATAATGGCTAAGTATTTGATCGGATATCGCCCAACATAAACCAACATACAAACCATGACAAAAATCAAAGCCGCAGTCGATAAATTCGAAGGTAAAATCAGTCCTACCACTATAAATACCGGTAACCACAGCCAAATTAACGACGACTTAAAGGTCACCACTTTTTTCTCGAAATTGGCCAAATACTGTGCCACATAGACCATTAATACCACCGAAGCAACAGACGAAGTCTGTATACTGACGTTGACAAAGGGTATGTTAACCCACCTATTCGCATTCGCACCTCCAATAGTTTTGCCCTGAAATGCAGTCAACAATAACAGTATAATCACAAAGATCATAGCAAAAAAGGAGATTGCCCGAAAACGATGGTAAGGCATTTTATGCACAAAATACAAGGCACACATCCCGATCGACAAGTGGACTAAATGTTTAAACAAATAACCCGCTGTTGTCGTTCCTGCTCCTACGGTATAGACAAGATTGGTACTCGCACTAAAAACAGGCATAAAAGAAAACATGGCCAATAGAAAAACTAATGCCCAAATGATCTTATCACCTTTTAAATGTGAGAGAATTTCCTTCATCATACTTTGTTAATTATAAATTATGTACGGCTTGTTTAAATTGATTACCGCGGTCTTCATAACTGGTAAACAAATCGAAACTAGCGCAAGCTGGCGACAATAAAACCGTATCCCCATCTTCTGATAACTTTGCCGCAATTTTAACAGCCTCATCCATGCTTGTAGTTTCAACGAAAACGTCTACCACATTTCTGTAAGCTGCTTTTATTTTTTCATTATCCACTCCCAAACAAACAATGCTTTTAACTTTTTCGCGAACCAATGGCATCAATTCATCATAATCATTCCCTTTATCCACACCGCCAAGAATCCAAACCGTTGGTGTTTTCATACTCTCTAAAGCATAAAATGTAGCATTGATATTGGTTGCCTTAGAATCATTAATGTATTGTACATTTTTGATTTTAAGCACTTTTTCTAAACGATGTTCTACCGCCTGAAAATCCGACAAACTTTCTCTGATTGTTTGTTTTCGTATTCTCATCAATTGCGCTACTGTAGTTGCTGCCATAGCATTCTTTACATTATGTTTACCTTCTAAAGAAATATCGTTTATCGCCATAATTAGTTGTTCGTTGTTGCTGTTCGCTATTATATTTTCATCGCTTACATAAGCGCCTTCTAACTGTTTATCGACCAAAGAAAACGGTATTTTCTTTGCTCTTATCACGTGGTTTGCCAACCACTTTTTAATTTCAACATCATCAGCATCATAAATCAAGTAATCTTCTTCTGTCTGGTTCATCGTAATGCGGAATTTCGCATCGATATACTCCTCATAATTATAGTGATATCGATCTAGATGATCCGGACTTAAGTTGGTTATTACCGCTATATGGGGTCGATACGTCTCTATCCCATCCAACTGAAAACTACTCAACTCCAGCACATATATTTTATTCGGATCTTCTGCTATTTGCTTAGCAAAACTGTCCCCAATATTTCCCGCGACAACGGCATCTAATCCACCCCTCTTTAAAAGGTGCGCCGTTAACATGGTTGTCGTGGTTTTCCCATTACTACCCGTGATAGCGATTGTTGGTTGTTTCGAATATGGAAATGCAAATTCTATTTCAGATATTATTGCGATTCCGTTTTCTTTTATTTTTACTATTATAGCCGCTTTATCAGGTATACCTGGACTTTTTACAACTACATCTGCCGATAAAATCAATGCTTCCGTATGCTGCTGATCTTCCCAATTAATCTGATGTTGATCTAGAATCGCTCGATATTTTTCTGCTATCTTACCGAAATCGGACAGAAAAACTTCGAAACCCTGCTGAACTGCTAACAAAGCAGTACCAACACCACTTTCTCCACCTCCCAAAATGACTACTCTTTTCATCTTATCTCAGTTTTAATGAAACCAAACAAAATATGCCTAGTAAAATCGCAATAATCCAAAAACGAGTTACAATTTTACTTTCATGATATCCCTTCTTTTGAAAATGATGGTGTAAAGGCGCCATCAAGAAAATCCGCCTTCCCTCTCCAAATTTTCGTTTGGTATATTTAAAATAAGCTACCTGTAGTACCACAGACAAATTCTCTGCTAAAAAGACTCCACATAAAACGGGAATCAACAATTCTTTTCTAACAGCTATAGCCAAAACAGCAATGATTCCACCGATAGTCAAACTTCCTGTATCACCCATGAAAACCTGAGCAGGAAAAGTATTGTACCACAGAAAACCGACGAGTGCGCCGACAAATGCGGCTATAAACACCGTCATTTCTCCGGAGTTGGGTATATACATAATATTGAGGTAGTTCGAAAAAATGACGTTACCAGAAATAAAGGCAAATATTCCCAAAACCAGCACGGATATAGCCGATGTCCCTGCGGCGAGCCCATCAATACCATCGGTAAGATTCGCACCATTGGAAACGGCAGTAACAATAAAGATCACGATTGGAATGAATATCAACCAAGCGTATTTTTTATAACCATCACCCAACCACGCCAATACTTTGCCGTAGTCAAATTCATTATTCTTTAAAAAAGGAATCGTTGTAGCCGTCGATTTCACATCATACTTACTCACCTCTGCATGTACCGCTACGTTTGTAGGCATCTCACGTACAGTTACACTCGGGTGGAAATACAAAACCGATCCAACCAACAAGCCCAACCCTATTTGTCCAATAACCTTAAAACGTCCTTTTAATCCTTCTTTATCTTTTTTAAATACTTTAATATAATCGTCTAGGAAACCGATGGCTCCCATCCAAATAGTCGTAACGATCAACAGTATCACGTAAACATTATCCAACCTTGCAAACAATAAAACAGGAATCAAAGTGGATATGATGATAATCACTCCCCCCATTGTCGGTGTACCCGATTTCTCTTTTTGCCCTTCTAAGCCCAATTCTCTTACTGTTTCGCCAATCTGTTGTTTGTGTAAAAAATTAATTATACGCTTTCCATAGATGATGGAAATCAACAACGAGAAAATAATCGCCATTCCAGAACGAAAGGTGATGTATTGAAAAACTCCTGTTCCTGGAATTTTGAAAAACTGGTCTAAATATTGAAACAGATAATACAGCATACTTTATTATTTACTTAATTGTTCTAGATATTCTTTCACAATCAAAAGATCATTAAAATCCGAACGAACTCCCTGAATCTCTTGATAAGTCTCATGCCCCTTACCTGCTATCAAAATAATATCACCCCCTTGAGCCAACTGACACGCGCTTTTAATCGCTTGCCTACGGTCTTCAATGACTACAACTTTCTTTTGATTCTGTGGTTCTACCCCTTGCTCCATTTCTCGAAGAATCTCATAAGGCTCTTCAAAACGTGGATTGTCTGAGGTTAAAATCACTTTATTACTTTCCTCTGTGGCAATATGAGCCATCACAGGTCTTTTACTTTTATCTCTATTACCTCCACACCCTACAACCGTGATCAAGGTTTCATTGTAGGTACGAATAGAATTAATGGTTTTAATCACGTTCTCTAACGCATCGGGCGTATGCGCATAATCCACTATAGCCGTAATCTGATTGACTACGATATATTGGAATCGCCCAGCAACACTTTGCAACTTGCTGATTTCAACTAAAGCCTCCTGTTCAGAAACCCCCAGTTCCGTCGCAGCCGCGTAAACTGCTAATAAATTATAGGCATTGAAATCACCGATCAATTGCACCCAAATCTCTTTGTTATTAATGCGCATCAACATTCCTGAAAACTGACTTTCCAAGATAGTAGCACGGTAATCAGCCATCGATTTTAAAGCATACGTTTTTAGCTTTGCCTTGGTATTCTGAACCATTATTGGCCCGTTTTTATCATCTTGATTGGTTATTGCAAAAGCCGTCTGCGGTAATTGATCAAAAAATGTTTTTTTCGCATCGCGATATTCTGCAAAAGTTTTGTGATAATCCAAATGGTCGTGCGAAAGATTCGTAAAAACACCACCCTGAAAATGAAGCGCACTGGTTCTCTTTTGAACAATACCATGCGAACTCACCTCCATAAAACAATATTCACAGCCTTGCTCTACCATTTGATTCAACCAACGATTAATTGAAATGGAATCTGGGGTGGTATGACTCGCTACAAAATCATCTTGTCCCACCGTCACTTTGACTGTTGACAACAAACCTACCTGATAACCTAAGTTCGTAAAGAGTTTGTACAACAAAGATGCTACAGTAGTTTTTCCGTTAGTACCCGTAACCCCTACTAATTTTAATTTGGTTGAAGGATGGTCATAAAAATTATCGGCCATTTGCGCCACTGCTAAATGCGTATCCAAGACTTGAACATAAGTCACCCCAGATACCAAATGATCCGGAACAACTTCACATAAAATAGCACAAGCACCACCCTCAATAGCTTTTGAAATAAAATCATGCCCGTCAACCTGCGTTCCCTTGATTGCGATAAAAACAGCTGTTTCTGTCACTTCTCGAGAGTCAAAAGTCAAGTGGTCTATATCCATAAATGTGGTACCCGAAACAGATTCGATAGCTACCTTATACAATATGTCTTTTAATTGCTTCACGATAATTCTAATACTATGGTTTGATTTTTCTCTATCACTTGCCCTTCAACAATAGATTGTTTTTTCACTCTTCCAACTCCCTTTGAGACTACTTTTAGTCCCATATTTTCCAATAAAGGAATCGCATCCATCACGTACATCCCCTTTACATTCGGCATGATGGAGGTGTTTTTCTGAGCTTCCGTATAATAACTGTTGTAATCGTCAGCCTGAGCTTTGATTACCCCATCAATATTTCTTATTTCCTTAGTAGAAGGCACATCCGTAAAAATCTTTTGCGCAATTCTCTTAAATACTGGTCCTGCCACATCCGCTCCGTAATAACTCTTAGCGCGATTTGGCTTATGAATTACTACTATACAGGAATATTTAGGGTTAACTGCTGGAAAATATCCTGCGAAAGATGAGGCATAATACATATCCTTACCTTTACCACCACCATAATTCACCTGAGCCGTACCCGTTTTTCCCGCCATTGAGAAATTTGGAGAATATAATTTTCGCCCAGTTCCCTTCTTTACTACATTGCCCAATACCGCTTGTACTTTAGCAATTACCTCAGGAGACGCTATCTGCGGATTAATCACTTGTTTTTCAAAAACCTCAATGGGTTTATTAAATTCTCGAACTTCCGAAACAAATATCGGCTTAACCATTTCACCATTATTAGCCACCGCATTATACAAGGTCAAGGTTTGCAAAGGCGTTACGGAAAGTCCGTAACCAAATGCCATCCAAGGCAATGCTATCCCGCTCCATCCTTTGGTTCCCGGTTTTGGTATATATGGAACTCCTTCTCCTTTTAACGCAATCCCCAAAGGCCTATCCATGCCTATTTTATGCAAATAATTGGTGAACTGACGCGGATTGTCTTTATAGGCTTCATTAACAGCCTGAGTAATTACCGTATTAGAAGACACTTCTATACCGCGACCTAAGGAAATTTTACCATAACCTCCCCTTTTAGAGTCACGCACTTGTCGTCTATAAAAGCTGACAGCCCCCTCATGGGTATCATAGACCGACGAAGTATCCGCTTTTTTATCTTGTAGTAAAGCCAACAAACTCGCCAACTTAAATGTCGATCCCGGTTCGTGTTTTTCTACCACAGCATAATTAACCGTTTCGTAATAATTTCCCGTATCCGATCTTCCTAAATTAGAGATCGCTTTAATAGCCCCCGTAGCCGTTTCCATGACGATGACACAACCGTGATCAGCTTCATAGTATTCCAACTGTTTCAATAAAGCATGATGCGCTATATCTTGTATATAAACATCAATAGTGGACACCACGTCTTTACCGTCTTTAGGCTCTACTTCATTTTCATCATTGATCGGCTTGTAATGGCTGCGCGACATTCTCTGCATCATACGATGACCGTCTGTACCACTTAAATACTGCGAAAAAGCTCCTTCAATCCCAACACGCGTGATGGTTTTATCGTCGTTGATTCGCTCATACCCAATGGTTCGCTGCGCAATTTTTCCGATAGGATGCTCCCGAATTGTCTTCTGCTCGGTGATCATCCCTCCTCTGTTCGCTCCCATACTGAATAATGGAAACCCTTTGATTCGCATATATTGGGTATAACTCAAACCGCGCGTTATAAACACATAACGGTTTTTATTTGCTCGACCCGTTCTCAACAATACTTCAAAATAACTCGATGGCTTACCCATCATCACAGACAAAGAATCCGACAAGGGTTTTATATTTTTCTCAAAATCTTCCTGTTTGGAAGCGATCGCATCAAAACGAATGGTATAATTCGGAATTGATGTCGCTAATAAGCTTCCGTCAGAAGAATAAATATTCCCGCGATTGGCAGGAATATCTTCTTTTTTAACGGTATTATCTTTGGCTTTTTGACGCAATTCATCCCCTTCCACATACTGAATATTTATCAGTCGATATACTATCCCAATCACCATTAGCACCATGACTAAGGAAACCAGGTATATATTCATATAGATATTTTTATTATCTACTGCCATATCTTAAATATTCCTTTTTTTTCTTCTTGAACTACTTTAATCTTTTGAGGAGGAACCTCGGAAGGAAAAATTCCTTTTTCTTCCATTTTCCCAGATACAGTTGACTCCATTTTTAACTCCATCAGTTCTGATCGAGTATCCACAAATTCAGACCGCAACTCCTTAACTTCGTGATTTAATTCCGCTATTCGAAAATTTTTACTTTCGTAGTAGTGAATATTCGCAATCATAAACAAAGACAATACAATGAGATAAATAATAAAAAGCCAGTTTTTCATCGAACTTTCGTCGATCAGATACTTGGCTCTTATTATATTGTATACACTTAACTTCATCTGTTGCCTTATTGTTTTTTCTCTGCGATTCTCAATTTTGCAGATCTTGCTCTATTATTTATTCTAATTTCTTCTGCTGAGGGAACGATTAACTTCCCCAATTGCTTTAACGGAACTTCAAAACGGCCATAAAAATCTTTTTCTGGCTCTCCCTCAAACATGCCGTTTTTCATAAAGCGTTTTACCAATCGATCTTCCAAGGAGTGATAGGAAATAATGCTCAACCTTCCTCCGGGTTTTAAAAGCGCTTCACTCTCCTCCAACATCTCTTTTAAAACATCTATCTCCTGATTAACCTCTATGCGAATCGCTTGATATATCTGTGCCAAAATTTTATGGCTTTTGTGATTCGGTAAAAAACGAGCCAAAATTTCTTTAAGCTGTTCTGAATTTTTAATTGGATTATCCTTTCTCGCTTCGGCAATGACACTTGCCATGGCTGCCGCATTAGTCAACTCTCCATACTCAGCCAAGACTCTTTTTACCTCTGCTTCCGTATATTCATTAACCACATTAAATGCGGTAATACCACCAGTCTGATTCATACGCATATCCAACTCCGCTTCAAAACGCGTTGAAAAACCGCGTTCAGCCACATCAAATTGATGAGAAGAAACACCCAAATCGCCCAAAATCCCATCTACCTCCTTAATACCATAAAAACGCAGGTATCTTTTTATGAAGCGAAAATTCTGATTGATCAAAGTAAATCGACTGTCGTCAAGCGCGTTTTTTAAAGCATCGGTATCCTGATCAAAAGCAAACAGCTTCCCGTTTTCTCCCAATCTGCTCAAGATTTCTTTCGAATGACCACCGCCACCAAAAGTCACATCTACATAGACACCATCAGGCTTAATTGCCAAACCATCTACACTTTCTTTTAATAAAACCGGATTATGGTACTCGCTCTCGTTACTCATCTAAATTCATATTACCCATTACTTCTTCTGCCAATGCTCCAAAATCAAAATCATCACTATTTAATGCCGCCTCATACAAGTTTTTATCCCATATTTCAATGATATTCACTTTTGAGGATAAAACCAGGTCTTTCGATATTTTCGCAAACTCAACCAGGTCTTTTGACACCAATAACCGTCCAGCATCGTCAATTTCGACCATTTTCACACCAGCCATAAACTTCCGAATAAAGTCATTATTCTTCTTTACAAATCGGTTAAGTCCATTGATTTTTGCCATCATCAAATTCCACTCACCCATAGGCCACAACTCCAAACAAGGTTCAAACACTGAGCGCTTTAACACAAAACCATCGGCTATAGCAGGCAACTGCTTCTTTAATGAAGCAGGAACCGACACCCGTCCTTTGGCATCTATTTTACACTCATATGTCCCTATGATTGAAGTCAAAAGTTGAATTGATTTGATTTAATAGCAAATGTAGGTATTTTTTTACCACCTTTTACCACTTTTCCCCACTTTGTTGATAAGTTTTTCCACTTTAACGATTTTACACCCCCTCCAAGGCTAATCAACTCATTAACAACAGACAAAGCAGAATTTATAAATCTTAAAAAAAGCTTAATACCCCATTGTTTAGCCCCTTTAAAAATCAATAAATTCGTAAAAAAAAAGCTGTTTTAAAGGAATCAAAACAGCGAAAAACCACTGTATTTGCGTTGTAATTGTGTTTCTTTTTTTCATTTTTACCAATTATCAAAAATTGTAAATTATAAAGTTATATATTTGTATGGATTTAAAAATCGCATAAACTTATACATGGAGCGAACTTTAAAAGAAGAAAGTAAATACCGTTATTATGAGGTAGGAGAAGGTATCCCTATAATTATACTTCACGGTTTGATGGGAGGATTGAGTAACTTCGACGGAGTGAGCAATTTTTTCCCAAGCGCAGGTTATAAAGTAGTCATTCCAGAACTACCCTTATATACAAATAACATTTTAAAAACCAACGTAAAGGCTTTTGCGAAATTTGTAAAAGAATTCATTACGTACAAAGGTTATACCGAAGTCATCCTAATGGGTAATTCACTAGGAGGGCATATTGCATTGTATCATGCCAAGATGTATCCAGAAAAAGTTAAAGCATTAGTTTTAACAGGAAGCTCTGGTCTGTATGAAAGTGCTATGGGAGATAGTTATCCCAAACGCGGTGATTACGAATACATCAAAAAGAAAGCTCAAGACGTTTTTTACGATCCAGAGATTGCTACAAAAGAATTGGTTGACGATGTATTTGCAACGGTAAACGATCGAATCAAATTGATCAAAACCCTGACAATTGCTAAAAGCGCCATTCGTCATAATATGTCGAAGGACTTGCCAAAGATAAATATTCCGACTTGTTTAATCTGGGGTAAAAACGACCAAGTTACTCCGCCAGAAGTGGCGATAGAGTTTCATGAACTGCTTCCGGATTCCGATTTATTTTGGATCGATAAGTGTGGCCATGCCGCCATGATGGAGTGTCCCAATGAATTCAATGAAATATTTTTAAATTGGTTAAAAAGCCGCAACATATAATCTGAGCATGAAAATAAATACAGCAGAATTTATCATAAGCAATTCAGATGTTACTAAATGTCCTAAAGAAATGTTACCGGAATACGCTTTTATCGGCAGATCCAATGTAGGTAAGTCATCTTTAATCAACATGCTTACCAATCAAAAGCATTTAGCAAAAACATCTAGTAAACCGGGAAAAACGCAGTTGATCAATCACTTTAAAATCAATTCCAATTGGTTTTTAGTCGATCTACCAGGATATGGTTATGCCAAGGTTTCTAAAAAAACCAAACAGACTTTCCAACGTTTTATCACGGACTATTTTGAAAGAAGAGAACAACTAATCGCTGCTTTTGTACTGATCGACATCCGTCATGATGCACAAAACATCGATTTAGAATTTATAAACTATCTTGGGGAAAGCGAAATTCCATTTGCTATTATTTTTACCAAGGCAGATAAGATTGGAAAAACAAAGGTACAGCAACATATAGCTGCATATACAAAATCGATATTGGCAAACAATTGGGCAGAGATGCCACAATACTTTATCACCTCTGCCGCAGATGGTTTAGGAAAAGAAGATGTGCTACAGTATATAGACGAAATAAATCACGAACTGTTTAAAAACGGTAATTAATAAAAAAGAGACTCCTAGGAGTCTCTTTTTTATTATCAGTGCTATTTTACTACGTACAGAGGTAAGAAGCTATACTAAATCAACTAGCACGTAGTACACGCCTGTTTTTTATTTTGTCAATTCCAGCTTTTCAGCAAAATAGTCGCAAAAATCTCTCATAGTTGCGGCCATCTTATCCTCATCAGTCGCTCTTTCAAAAGTATCCGCCATCGCCACTAAGGTTTGATGAAAGAACTGCTTCATCTCATCTACCGGCATATCTTTTGTCCAAAGATCGATCCGAAGGGTTTCTTGCGTATTGCTATCCCAAACAGACAGCAACATCGCTTTAGCAACTGCCTGATTAATTCCTCCATCCTTAGCGGACCAATTCAATTTTTCAGGAACTTTATTTTCATCTAATTCTACCTGAATATTAATTTCAGAAGTATGTTTTGCGCTCATTTTACTTTTTTGGTTTATATCGAGATTCGTCAAAAATTTCTTTTGTATCTTTTTGCAAAAGAGTTTGCAAAGTTACGTCATTATTCTTCATATAAGCACGAACAATCTGCCAACCTAACCACGCTCCTGTTCTTCCTGGAGATTCTGAATCAATATCTAAATAATATTTGGAGAAAGGGCTCGGATGTATAAAACGGGTTTGCAATTTATAATCCGTACTAAACATCAATTTTTCACTTACAAAATAACTCCACATTTGCGACTCATTCGATTCACACCATTTCATCTGCTCATCGGTATACATCATAATGACCGCAGGGGAAACGTCAGGCAACAACATCTCCTTAGCATATAAAAGCTTTCCTTGGTAGATCATATTTCCAAGCAGGGTTTTACTAGTTAGAGGGGCTATTTTAGTCGTTACAAAGGCATTTGCAACGTCGGGTAAAATTTGATTCGGTTCAAATTCTGCCCGTAAATACTCGGGAAAACCTTGATAGAAGCGGTGATCTTTACCCAAATAGGTATCCAAAGAAATCAAAACCAAAGAATCTGCATAGATCGCTTTGGACTCGATATCAACTTCAGAAATCAACGTAATGACGCGTTTGGTATTTTCCTCGGGATAATAAAATTTAATTCGTTGAAATAAATTCGTCAAACCCGCACTCAATGGATCTAAGTTCTTAAATTTCTTTTGCACCTCATCATGTAATTCGGCAAACAAAGTATCATTCTTTTTATCCATCCAAAACTGGTCATCAAATTGGGATGGAAACAGAAACGGAAATTGCTTTTTCAAGGCAGGAAAATCAGCTTGTGGTGTCTCGTAAAACAATTGATCAAAGCGCTCTATCTTAAAATCGGTGGCGATACCAGCATCGGAAGCATCAGAAGCTTTTTTATCAGAACAAGAGATCAGAAAAAAGCCCAGTAAGCCCGCTAATAGATAATTAATTTTAGTAAATTTGGAAAAACACATCATATTCTTGGTGAAGTTACTTTTTAGTATTTATATACAAATATAATATAGAATCTTAATTATTGATCTCTTTCCAAATGAAAACTCCAATTTTTAATGCTAAGGCGGTTACTGAACATATTGTACTCTGGTTAAAAAACTATGCTGAGGAAGCGGGTGTTAAAGGATTCGTGATTGGTATTTCGGGTGGGATAGATTCTGCGGTTACTTCTACGTTGTGCGCGATGACCGGACTTCCTACATTATGTATTGAAATGCCTATACATCAGGCGCCGAGCCAAGTATCTCGAGGTCAAGAGCAGCTGAATTTTTTAAAAAATAATTTCAAAAACACCCACACTGCCCTAGCTGATTTGACGGAGACCTTTGATCTTTTCCAAAAGGCGGTACCTCAGGAAAACGCTTCCACAGAAACATTACGCCTAACTCTTGCCAATACCCGAGCTCGCTTGCGAATGACCACACTGTATTATTTCGCAGGAATAAATCACTCCCTAGTGGTTGGTACAGGAAACAAGATAGAAGATTTTGGCGTTGGCTTTTTTACCAAATACGGTGATGGCGGAGTCGATTTAAGCCCTATTGCAGACCTTTTAAAGTCGGAAGTTCGCGCACTTGGAGTTCACTTAAATGTCCCGTCTAGTATCGTACAAGCCAAACCAACTGACGGGCTGTTTGGCGACGACCGGAGCGACGAAGATCAGTTAGGAGCAAACTATGACGAACTCGAAAAAGCCATGTACAACAAGGACCAAGGACTAACTTCGAGCGATCTAACCGGAAGAGATAAAGAGGTTTTTGACATCTACGAACGACTAAATCGCATCAACCAACACAAAATAAACCCGATTCCGGTATGTATTATACCCGAAAAACTAAAAAAATAACCCAACTTATACGCTGATTATCTGCTTAATTTTTAGTATTTTTGATAAATTACTTACAAAAATTCAGTTATGCCAACAATAATTGTAGCTGATAGTCAGCCAGTATGTATCCTTGGGCTTCGAACACATTTTGAAAAGAGTGTGCATTTTACCTTGACCGAGGAAGTCATGAGTTTTTCAGAGTTAAAAACTGCCTTATCCACTTTAGCTTACGATATCATCATACTAGACATCAATATAGCGGAGTTTCATAACTTAAAAGATATACACATCATCCGCGAGTTAGCTCCTAGTTCTAAAATCGTCGTATTTACCAACAAACAATCCTCCTATTTTGAAACCGTTTTATTAAAGTTTGGAGTAGATTTATATGTAGAAAAAAATGAGAGCTTACAGTATTTAGAATCACATATCGAGGCTTTGCTTCATCAAGGACAGCACCACCACACCTACACTCCCGTAGTTAAAATTTTGTCTACCCGGGAACTCGAAGTTCTAAAGATGTTAGCCCAAGGAATGAAAAATAAGGAGATTGGCACCAAACTCGATCTCAACGAAAAAACAATCAGTACTTATAAACTCCGACTGCTTTCCAAACTTGAAGCCAACAATACCTTAGAACTCGTTCAGAAAGCCCTGCTAATTGGTATCATCTAACGGTACCTCGAAGTAACCTGTCCGAGTTTCTCCGAGAAGCTATGTGTTAATTTTGAGTAATCCATAACCATCAGCAAAGTCTCTGAATAATCGATATCTCCACCACCGACCAGCGATTCCTTTAATTCATTAATGATCGTATTTACCAAAAACAAACGCAAGGTCAAAATATTCTCAGAAACATACTGTTCAATACTTTCATCTTTCATCTTTACAAAAATATTCTGCTCTTCCCATCGATGCAGCACATCGCGCTCTTCTTCCATGATAATTCCAGTAACTTCTTGTGCTAAATCCGGCTCCAAGCGCATGATATAACCCTCTAAATTCCATTCTGGATTGCTGTGATAGAAGTCCATAATATCGGTATAGATCTTTTGAAACAAAGGATTGGTTAACTCCACCTCATCTTCTTGCAAACTCAAATATACCCGTTCATATACCTTATATTTTTCTTTGTGGTTTACTTCTACAATTTCATCGTCGTCATTGGTCTGTAACAATACATCTGTGAATTCCTCTTCATGTTGACCATACAACAACAGTATTTCAATTATTTTGCGTTCTAAAAAATGCAGTATATCCACTTTCTCTGTGGTCTCTTCTATATCTCGAACAACCTCGAGTTCTTTCTTCTCTTCTACAAATTTCTTATTAGCATCAGCTACTTCTTTCTTACCTATTTGTGCCAAAGTACTAAACAATACTTCTTCAGAAATATCCATAATTCTGGAACATTCTTGAACGTATACCTCCTGCTTAATCACATCGGGTATCTTAGAGATGCTGTTAACCATATCTCGAATCAACTCCGCCTTTTTGATTGGATCGTCTTTAGCCTCATCCATTAACATAGATGCTTTAAAACGAATAAAATCCTTGGCATTTTGCTCAAAATACCTCTGCAACTCATCTAAGGAATTTTTCCTTGCAAAACTATCGGGATCCTCCCCTTGCGGAAAAGAACACACCCGCACATTCATCCCCGCCTCTAGAATCAAATCTATACCTCGGATCGAAGCGCGAAGCCCTGCGGCATCCCCATCAAATAGTACGGTAATATTTTTGGTTAGTCGATTGATCAAACGAATTTGGTCGGCTGTCAATGCAGTACCCGAAGAAGAAACGACATTGTGGATACCCGACTGATACATCTGAATTACATCCGTATATCCCTCTACTAAAAAACAATTGTCTTGTTTGGCAATCTCCTGCTTCGCATGAAAAATACCATACAAAACTTTACTTTTATGGTAAATATCACTTTCCGGTGAATTGAGGTATTTTGCGGCCTTTTTATCATTGGTCAATATCCTTCCACCAAATCCCAAAACCCGACCAGACATACTTTGAATAGGAAACATTACACGTCCTTTAAAACGGTCAAATTTCTTATCATCCTTAACAATGGTTAGCCCGGTTTTATCTAAGTATTCGAGTTGATATCCTTTTGCTAAGGCATCATTGGTAAAGGCATCCCAAGCATCTGGAGAATACCCCAAATTGAATCGCTCAATAGTATCTGTAGTAAACCCTCTTTCCTTAAAATAACTAAGACCTATAGCTTTCCCCTCTTCTGATTCTGTTAAAGTCTGATGGAAGTATTTTTTGGCATATTCAGAAACCAAGAACATACTTTCCTTCTCATTCAGTTGTTCCTTTTCATCATCGGTTTGTTGGGTTTCCTCAATTTCTATATTGTACTTCCGCGCCAAATAACGGATTGCTTCTGGATAACTAAAATGCTCGTGTTCCATTAAAAAAGCTACTGCATTCCCGCCCTTACCCGAACTAAAATCCTTCCAAATTTGTTTGACAGGAGACACCATAAACGATGGCGTTTTCTCACTGACAAAGGGACTCAATCCTTTATAGTTCGTTCCTGATTTTTTTAAACTTACAAAATCGCCAATCACTTCCTCTACTCGAGCAACATCAAAAACGGTATCAATTGTGCTTTTTGAAATCATCTTAGTTTCTTTTTTAATGTAGACAAAGATACGAGGTAAATACAAAAGTAAAAAGACAGCTACTGCTGTCTTTTTATACTAATAATACAATCAATTAAAATCGGCTCGAATACCCAGTGAAATATTGTTTTGGTCGATGTTGTTTGATTTAAAAAGTGGACTGATATCGTACTTAGAATACAAACTAAAAGCACGATAGCCTACATAGGCACTAGCACCATATACAAAATCGTTGGTGCGAAGGTCATTCTTGTTCTTTATCTTATGTTTTTCTCCATCTTCATTATATTTTAAAATCTGTTTGGTTTTAATATTAAAACCAGCATATCCCCCAATTCCCATGTGAAAACCCTTTTTGTTGCGAACTATTCTCCGAACACCATCTGCACTTAACACCGTAGGCGAAAAATCAAACTCCAAATGAACGGGTACAACTAAATTCAAACTTCTCAGTCGCGACTCCTTAAGGTTTTTATCGTAAATCTCTAAATGAGTTTGTTTACCATCTTTTATAAAATAACGATTATCCGTTGGCCTCAGATTATTATACATCATCGATATCCCATATTTTAAATGCATTAAATTATCATCTTTAAATAATCTGCTTTTATACGTCCATCCTATTTCGTAGAAATGTGACCCCAAATACCTGAAATCAGAATGAGCTACCGCCCCTTCAGTAACTAAATTATTAAGTCCCATAGCAAACACCAACTGAGTAGTCGTTCGCTTCCACGGTCTTGGCATATTTATATTTATTCCACATTTATACCTAGCAAGATCATCAACCGCTCTATCATTTGACAACGTATCTCTAAACATACTTGAGTCCGTTTGCGACAAACCTAAGCTTACTTTTTCCTTAACTAGTTGGTCGAGTGTTTTTTTCTCCTGATTAATTCTATCCTCAATATTCTGAGCATGCAGGGCTGCCACTTTAGCCTTAGCCTCTTGAGCTTCATCGTATGAAATTCGGTTTGTCAATAACTGATCGTTGATTTGATCTATTTTTTCTTTAAGTACACGCTTCTCTTCTCGAGTAATTGTTTCAATGTTCTGAGAGACTTGCTGAACCTGTACCTCAAATTTTTCTTCTTGCGCCTGCACGGTTGTAAAAAACAAACAACCAACAAGCATCAGATAAAAGTTTTTGTTTTTCATAATATCAATTTTATAGTTCTAATAGGACGTTGTTTTTTCATAGTTTCTATTGGCAAAATTGGTTCGTGCCTCCTTTAGGTTTCGCTTTATCTGTTCAAAAACAGTTGCTCTGTACTCGACCTTTAATTCACCCTCAACTTCGCTAAGCAAACTTTTGGGATCGACACTAAAACTCTTCGTATTGGTCTTATCGAGTATAGATAGTGCGACTTGATCTAAATCGTATAGTTTTTCTGCAGCTTTCTCGCTTTTCAAGTCGTGCCACTGGTCTTCGCGACGTTTATCAACTCGTGATTCGGGACTACTTTGCGTTTTTTCTACAGAAGGTTTACTAACAGCCACAGATTGCATGGGGATTTTTTGCGCTTCGGTTATCGTTTTGATACTTTCCTTTTTCTCTATGCGATTTTGTTGAACCGTCTGCTCTTGTGGATTACCCTGCAGTTGCTCTAATCCCACTGTACTCATCTTATCACTAGTAGAAAACAAAAAGAAATAAGTTCCACCTAACAACATCAATACACTTGCTGCTATCATAAACCAAGAAGATTTTCCCTTTTGGCTGTTCTTATAGTCCGAATCATTTAATTTATCTTCAAGACTCTTCCAAAGATCCGCATGCGGCTCCACAACACGATTATCAAACTTTTCTTTAATGCTTTTTTCTATTTTGCTCCATTTCTCCATGTTCCCTTATTTTTAGTCAACAATTGCTTTTGTAATATTTTCCGAGCATGTGCCAATTGCGATTTTGAAGTTCCTTCTTGAATTCCGAGCATCTTGGCAATCTCTGCATGTTTATGCTCTTCAATGACAAAAAGATTAAAAACCGTACGTACACCTATAGGTAATTGATCAATAAAACCTTCTAGTTCTTCGAGAGTAAAATCTGTATCATAAACCTCTTCTTCTGCTTGCACTTCATGGAATTGTACCTCTTCTATAAAAAATACCGCTTTTTCACTTCTTAAGAAGGACAGTGATTCATGGACCATAATACGCCGAATCCAACCTTCAAAACTCCCTTTATTCTCAAAACTAGATATCTGTTGAAAAACCTTAACAAAAGCTCCTACCATAACATGCTCGGCCTTATGACTATCGCGTATATACCGACGACATATACTGAGCATCTTGGGCGCATAAAGCTGATATACCTCACTTTGCGCCTTCCGCTCTTGCTTCTTTAGAAGAGCAATTAATTCCAGGGGATTATTTACTAACGGTATTACTTTCAAAATATAGGTTGCTTCTATTATATAGACGTAGAACTATGCAAAAAGGTTGTATCGAGATTGGATTCTTTTTCAAATATTATTTTACACTAAAATTAAAAGCTAATTTTAAAGCCATATTATCTTTCAATCCGGGATAAGCAGTTGGACCGTATCGATAAAACACTCCAAATCCAAAGACCCTATGTTTAAATAATCTATCGAAGTCCAATTCCTTAATTGTACTGCTGTTTCTACAAATACGTGTTTTTTTTGACAGTAAGCAATTATTGAACAACTTGTACTCTTAGTTAGATTTTCCTAAATTAGGCTGGTATGTGTCGGAATTTAAGGTGGGAATTTTTCTGCTTAAAAAGCAGTGAAGCAAATTGTTGTTAGGTAAATAAACTTATATAAGTGCTTGCAAAAAAAATACACTTATTTTTTACGTTCAATTACATAATTAACCATCAGGATTAAAGCCTCTTTATACGAAGAATTTGGAAAAGGTTCCAATAATTGAAGTGCTTCTTTTTGAAAAGCAATCATTTTTTGTTCCGCGTAAATCAGTCCATCTTTTTGCTTTACAAAGTCGATGACTTCACGCACGCGTTTTTTGTCTTTATTGTGATTTTTCACCGAATTGATCAACCAGCGCTTTTCTTTTTTATCGGAGTGATTTAGAGCGTAAATCAGCGGCAAGGTCATTTTCTGTTCTTTGATATCGATCCCGGTTGGTTTGCCAATGGGTCCGTCGGTATAATCGAATAGATCATCTTTAATCTGAAAAGCCATACCAATTAATTCTCCGAATTTACGCATCTTTTCAATATATTCAGAATGATCTGGCAAAACAGAGGCAGCTCCTAAAGAACAACAGGCAGCGATAAGCGTGGCCGTTTTCTGACGAATAATCTCGTAATAAACCTCTTCGGTAATATCTAATCGGCGTGCCTTCTCAATTTGCAATAACTCTCCTTCACTCATCTCTCTAACAGCCACAGAGATGATTTTCAATAAATCAAAATCATTATTGTCAATAGATAAGAGTAAGCCTTTCGACAGTAAATAATCTCCTACTAAAACGGCGATTTTATTTTTCCACAAAGCATTTAGTGAGAAAAATCCTCTGCGTTTGTTGCTGTCGTCCACAACATCATCGTGCACCAAAGTAGCGGTGTGAATCAGTTCAATTACCGAAGCTCCACGATAAGTGCGTTCATTAACCTCTTCAGCTACCATTTTAGCTGTCAGGAAAACAAACATAGGTCGCATCTGTTTCCCCTTTCGGTTAACTATATAATAAGTGATTCTATTGAGTAAGGCGACTTTAGACGCCATAGACTTATGAAACTTCTTTTCAAAAAGTTCCATTTCATTTAAAATCGGCTGTTTTATTTGCTCTACTATATTCATCGTAGTCAAAAATACAATTTTTAAAGAGTAAACAGAACTTTTAAAAACATTTAATTATTAAATATCGGTTTTTAAAACAAGGTTGCTGCTTTCTTAAAATTACTTAAAACTTAAGATTTATTAGCCAATTGTCCACAAGCTGCATCGATATCTTTACCTCTACTTCTACGTACCTTAGCCACAATATCATTGCGCTCAAGAGTTCGAATATAATTGTCTATAGCACTGGAATCAGCTTGTTGGAATTTACCGTCATCAATGGGATTGTATTCGATAAGATTGACTTTACAAGGCACATACTTACAGAATTTAACCAAGGCATCAATAGATTTTTTGTCGTCATTAATTCCTTTCCAAACCACGTACTCATAAGTAACTCGGCTTCGAGTCTTAGAGTACCAATACTCTAAGCTCTCACGCAGTTCTTGTAGCGGGAAGTTTTTAGCAAACGGCATGATATCCGCACGAATCTCATCAATTGCAGAATGTAGCGAAACCGCTAATTTGAATTTAACCTCATCATCAGCTAATTTCTTGATCATTTTGGGAATACCCGAAGTAGAAACGGTGATTCGTTTTGGCGACATGCCCATTCCTTCGCTAGAAGTAATTTTCTCTATGGCTTTTTGAACGTTGTTATAGTTCATCAAAGGCTCTCCCATCCCCATAAATACAATATTGGAAAGCGGTCTACCAAAAAGCTGGCGGCTTTCTTGATCGATCGCTAACACCTGATCATAAATCTCATCGGGATTTAGATTTCTCATTCGCTTCAACTGAGCCGTTGCACAGAAAGTACAATCCAAACTACACCCCACTTGGCTCGACACACAAGCCGTAGTACGCGTATTGGTTGGAATCAGTACCGACTCAACGATTAAACCGTCGTGTAATCGAACAGCATTCTTAACCGTTCCGTCTGAACTCTGTTGTCTTTGATCGACATTAATATGATTAATCACAAAATGCGTTTCCAACATTTGACGACTTTCCTTGGAAAGGTTACTCATGTCTTCAAAACCGTGAGCCCCTTTACTCCATAACCATTCATATACTTGATTTCCACGAAAGGACTTATCTCCCTGACTCACAAAGAACTCACGAAGTTGTTCCTTAGTTAGAGATCTGATATCTTTTTTTTCCACTTGCATGGCGCAAAGGTAAAGATTTTTAGTTTTAAATATTTATATTATTTGCCAATTCGTTGATTCGCGGATTAACACATTGACTGATTGTCCCATTGACATTTACTAGAAACTTTATTTATCTTTGTGTCCTAAAGTAATATCCTAATCCAGTCTAAATGCATTTTATATCTCCACAGTTAGAGAACTATGTCTTACAACATTCGGAAGATGAACCCGAATTACTAGCACAACTCAGCAAAGAAACGCATCAAAAAGTATTGAGACCAAGAATGCTAAGCGGGCATTTTCAAGGTCGATTTTTAAGCATTTTATCCAAAATAATTTCGCCCAATCACATTTTAGAGATTGGGACCTACACCGGTTATTCTACCCTTTGTTTAGCAGAAGGACTTCGTGCTAAAGGCACCTTAGATACCATCGATATTAATGAAGAATTACTTGATCTTCAAAGAAAATATTTTGATTTATCGCCCTATTCCAAACAGATCACTCAACATTTGGGCAGCGCTATTGATATCATACCGACACTGAATCAAAAGTTTGACTTGGTTTTTATAGATGCCGACAAGCCGAATTACTGCAATTATTTTGAACTAATTGTACCGAGAATGAACGCAGGCGGAATCATTCTATCAGACAATGTACTGTGGTCAGGCAAAGTACTCGAACCCATTGAACCCAATGACAAAAGTACTGTTATCATCGATAATTACAATAAATTACTAAAGAACGATCCCAGAGTCGAAACCGTATTACTACCTATTAGAGATGGTATAACGGTAACTCGCGTTTTATAAGTACAATTAAATAAAAACAAAAAGGGTTGTATCTATGGACACAACCCTTTTTATTATTATAATTATTATAAACTAAAAGTTATATTTCTTTTCTGCAAATTGGTACAACTTATAACAGAGTGTTCCCATTACTATCCCCGCCATATATCCCACAAGTATATCACCTGGGAAATGCAATGATAAATAAATCCTACTGTAAGCAAACACTAATGGAAAGATAAACACTAGAAACGCATACTTATAAAATCTCTTCAATATCAAAAACAAAAACAACATGGTCGCTGTAGAATTGGATGCATGTCCTGAAAAAAAGCTATAGGTATTACTACACTTTACCACTCTGATGATCTCATTGATCTGCAAATCATTGCAGGGTCGCAATCGTTGCACGTTATACTTTACTAAATTAGTAAATTGATCGGTACACAAAATCAGAAACGCCAAAAACAATATGGTGATGCCCAGCTTTTTTAAACCCAATTTTTTATACAAATAATACATAACAATCAGAAAAAACGGTATCCAATTGAGTTGTTTTGTAATAAATAACCAAAAAGGGTCAAAAGTTTCTGATCCAAAGCTATTTAAAAAGACCAATAATTGCTTATCTAATTGAATTAATGTATCCAAATTACAACTGTCTTTTTATGGGTCCAGTGATATTTTCTATATCTTCTTTCGCCTTGTTAATTTCATTTTTGATATCCAATGCAGGATCGATATCTATATTTAAGGTCTCTCTTATATCATCTGCGATACCGGACTCTTCAGCGCTTTTCTTAATTTCGCTTTTGATGTCGTTTGTCGCATTTTTTAATTGAGACATTGCTTTTCCAAAAGTCCTAGCCATCTCAGGTACCTTATCAGATCCAAACAACATTAAAATCACTAGTATGATAAAGAATATCTCACCCCCTCCAATTCCAAACATAATTGAAAATTTTTATTTTTCGTAGACTACAAAGCTACAAAGATTTATAAATTTATATCTTAAATATAGACGAAAACCTTTGTATAAACTTTAAAAAACTATTTTACAGCTTTCGTTCGTTGATCTTTTTCTTGAATCATCTCATTAAAACTCATCGCTAAAACACCTAATCGCATCTGCAAAGCGCCTTTCGAACCCACTTTATCATTTAAAATAGATACCACTTCAGGATCGGCAACAGCATTGTATACAAACCCTTGAACATAAGCCGCCGGAATACCAAAATTATCCACTATGAATTTTTCGTCAAAGATTCGCAGTAATTTCTCTTTGCGCATCTCCCCTTTCTCATATTCCAGTGCTTTCTTAAGCATTTTTGTTCTTCCAGTAATAGCATTGACGATCATGTCAATAGGAATTAATCCCCCACCTGAATTTGCAGTATATAGGCGACGCTCAGCTGGAGTAAGTTTTTTCCTTCCTTTCGGCACTATACCCAAGGATTCGGCACTAACTTTATAAATCATGATTTCACTTAATTGATAGGAAAGATCGTTCTCCTCTAAAGGAATAAAAATCATTTCTTTCTTCATATCAATTTCATCTAAAGCTCTTCGATACCCAATAAATAAGGATCCCGAAAACATCAAGGTATCATTTTCCCGTCCCATTAATTCAAAATAACCGCCCTTACCCGTTAATACAGATTCACCAGTATTGACATTGGCTACATAAATTCCACTTAGCAATTTTGAGCGAGATACAATTTTACCTTGCAACCATTCCCTTTCTTGAGAAAATCCAGCTATAGAAAAAAATAAAAACAAACAAAGAATACCCCTCATTTAAATAATCAGTTATAATTTGACGGTAAATTTATCCGAATATTCCACATCTTTAAATTATACATGGGTAAACTTATGTTAAATGTGAATTTACAAACAATTCAATAATACCCTCTGAGATTGGATAAACAATTCATTAATTGTACTTTTGACTTCGATACCAATTATTTTATTATTGTATTTATTGAGTTTATCACAATCCCATCTAATCCGAACAATAACGACTGTTTATCATTATAAAAAGTACTATCGATGAAAAAAATAATCATAGCTAGCACCTCTACCTTACACGATGGTGCTTATTTGGAATATTTATTACCGGAATTAAAAACGTTTTTCAAGCAAGTCAAAACCTTAGTTTTTATCCCATTTGCAAGACCTAGTGGTATTTCACACGAGGATTATACCGCAAAAGTACAATTAGCCTTTTCCAAAATCGGAATCGATGTTAAAGGCCTGCATGAATTTAAAGATCCACTGCTTGGTTTAAAGGAGGCAGAAGCCATTTTTACTGGTGGCGGCAATACTTTTTTATTGGTCAAACAACTCTATGACCACGGTCTTATGCAAACACTCATTGAAACTGTAAAATCGGGAACCCCCTATTTAGGAACCAGTGCCGGTAGTAACATCTGTGGACTGACTATGGAAACCACCAATGATATGCCGATCATTTACCCTCCCTCCTTTCAAACATTGGGATTGGTCCCCTTTAACATTAACCCACATTACTTGGATCCCGATCCCGATTCCAAACACATGGGGGAAACTCGCGAAACCCGCATTCATGAATTTCATCAATTTAACTCACAACCTGTAATCGGATTAAGAGAGGGAAGTTGGATTGAAGTTCAAGGTGATCGCATTACCTTAAGAGGAGCACTAACAGCGAGAATATTCAGAAAAAATCAAATTCCACAAGAAATCGAAACCGACAGTTTGCTCTCTCATCTAAATTAAAAAAAGGTTTTCCACACTAAAAAAAGGTTTGTTTTAAATCTATTTTAAAACAAACCTTATATTAATTAGCGGTTTTTATAGCCTAAAATTAGCTTTTCGTAAAATAATAGTTAAATATATCCTATTTTTATAAGTTTGCTTTTGGATTTTACGTACCTTAAACATGAAATATCAACCAAGTCATTTACTATGTTTAAGAAAATTCGAAATACGGTTAATTTACTTCGTGCTATAGATTTGGAAAAACTAGCATCTTTATCTGAGAAGGTTGATTTATCAGAAATCGTCAATTCCGTATCTCAGATGGACGAGACCCAATTAAAGGGCTTATCAAAAATGCTATCCAGCCAAAACAAAACGAAGGAACTGCCTCCTATAGACGCCGATTTTTATAAAATGGACCAAAAGTTATCCGCAGAAGACCGCTTACTACAATTAAAAGTACGCGCTTTTATGGAAGACGAAATCCAACCGCTCGTCAACGACTATTGGCTACACGACGAGTTTCCGATGGAAATCATCCCTAAGCTCGCTGAATTAAACGTTTGCGGATTGACTTTTGACGGCTATGGTTGCGCAGGCAGATCGTCGTTAATGGAAGGTATTATCGCCAGTGAAATGGCGCGGATCGACACCTCTATCGCTACTTTTTTTGGCGTTCAAAGCGGGCTAGCTATGGGCTCCATTTACTATTGCGGCTCGGACGCTCAAAAAGCGGAGTGGCTACCTAAAATGCAACAAATGAAAACCATTGGTGCCTTTGGACTAACGGAACCCGATGTTGGATCTGGGGTTGCTGGAGGACTAACTACTACAGCAAAAAAGACAGCAAATGGCTGGATTTTAAACGGTCAAAAAAAATGGATTGGCAATGCTACTTTCGCCGATATAATCATCATATGGGCTCGCGATGTAGACGATAATCAAGTCAAGGGTTTTCTTGTAAAAAAAGACAATCCCGGATTTCAAGTTGAAAAAATTAAGGGAAAAATGGCATTGAGAATTGTTCAAAATGGGCTTATCACCTTAAGCGATTGTCTCGTTGAGGAAAAAGATCGACTTCAAAATGCAAACTCGTTTAAGGATACCGCTAAAGTACTTCAAAAAACGCGTGCTGGCGTAGCCTGGATGGCTGTTGGCTGTGCAAGAGGGGCTTATGAAAACGCCTTAGATTACACCCGAAAAAGAAAACAATTTGGAAAACCAATTGCTTCTTTCCAGTTAATCCAAAACCATCTGGTTGAAATGCTATCCAATTTAACCGCCATGCAAACCTTGGTATTTCGACTCTCTCAATTACAAGATCAAGACTTATTAAAAGACGAACACGCTTCTTTGGCTAAAGTTTTCTGCAGCCTGAGAACTCGAGATATAGTTTCTAAAGCCAGAGAGGTCATGGGAGGCAATGGAATATTACTAGAGCACAATGTCGCCCGATTCCTAGCAGATGCAGAAGCGATTTATTCCTATGAAGGAACTAAGGAAATCAACTCTTTAATTGTTGGGCGAAGCATTACTGGTTTTTCAGCATTTGTATAATACCGCATAAAAAGTAAAGCATAACATATTGCTCTTTGACAAATAAAGGTAAAAAAAAAGCCTCATCTAAAAGATGAGGCTTTAACTGCAGAGCGGAAGACGAGGCTCGAACTCGCGACAACCAGCTTGGAAGGCTGGAGCTCTACCAACTGAGCTACTTCCGCAGGTGATGATCTTTTAAAACTTTCATCTAGTTTTGGAGCGGAAGACGAGGCTCGAACTCGCGACAACCAGCTTGGAAGGCTGGAGCTCTACCAACTGAGCTACTTCCGCAATATGATGATCTTTTAAAACTTTCATCCAGTTTTGGAGCGGAAGACGAGGCTCGAACTCGCGACAACCAGCTTGGAAGGCTGGAGCTCTACCAACTGAGCTACTTCCGCATTAATGTGGGTGCAAATATAACGCTATTTTTAAATTTTAAACAAACCTTTTTAAAGATTTTTTTCAATTTCAGACAACAAATCAAATTAACCGCTAAAAATCAATCCGTTAAAAAAGCAAAAAAATAATCGAATGAAGAATTGCAACCCATTTTAACCCAAACCCCAACAAAGCTTCAACTAAATTAAGAAAACTTTAAGTTCGATTGGTTTTGTTTTTACCGAACTAACTGTACTTTTGTACAAAATTTTGAAAGATGAAGTATGAAAAGGAATTAATAGAATTTTTCCAAGATTACTGCGCCCATCATGAAACCATGTATAATTATTCGCCCTTAACCGCAAAGATATATACATACCTGATGCTCAGCAGCGATCGAGAGGGAATCACATTTGATGAGATCGTCGAAAAGCTAAACGCGAGCAAAAGTTCTGTTTCTAGTAGCTTAAATGCCTTAGTAAACAACGCACATGTCGAACATTTTAATAAGATCGATGAGCGCAAAAGATATTTCCGCGTTAATCCAGACTATTTAACCATACGTTTAAATACTATACGAGACATCTTAGTTAAAGAAAAAAATCTGGCCTATCGCCTACAAGAATACAAAGCGACTAAAACGTCAGAAACCAAACCATGTCAAATGAAAATGGGCATTTACATTGAGCACTTAGAAAAATCTACCCATGAACTAACCAATACTATTGAAAAATTAAAAAATTCAAATTAACAATCATTATAACATTATGAAACATTTGATCAACACGTTCCTAATTACTGCAGTAGCACTTACTGTTACCTCATGTAGCCAAAAGCAAGCGCAGCAGGGTCCTCCTACAATGCCCTATGGAGTCGTTGATGTTCCGACAAGAACAGTAGTAGGATATCAATCTTTTCCAGCAAATATTCAAGGGAAAATCAACAATAATGTCCGTGCAAAAATTTCGGGTTATATCCAAGAACTTTATGTAGATGAAGGTCAGATTGTTACTAAAGGGCAACCTTTATTTAGATTGGAAACCAATACATTGAATCAATCTGCTAATGCAGCTAAATCAGGCATTCTTTCTGCTGAAGCAAGCGTTAGTGCAGCACAAGTTGAGGTTAATAAGTTAATTCCTCTAGTGGAAAAAAACATTATTAGCCCAGTTCAGTTAGAAACTGCTAAAGCAAACTTAGCTGTTGCAAAAAGCCAATTAGCACAAGCTAAGGCTAATTACGGTGGTGTGGTTGCAGATATCGATTATTCGATTATAAAAAGTCCTGTATCAGGAGTTGTCGGTAGTCTTCCTTTTAGATTAGGAAGTTTAGTAGGCCCATCGGATGCAGTGCCACTAACTACGGTTTCTGATATTAGCGAAGTTTATGCCTATTTTTCTATGAACGAGAAAGAGTACTTTAATTTCTTGAATAGTACAGAAGGAAAAACAGTTAAGGAGAAGCTAAACAATTTACCCCTAGTAGACTTAGTTTTAGCCAATGATGCTGTTTATAGCGAAAAGGGAAAAATCGAAGCTGCCACAGGACAGATTGATCCACAGACTGGAACTATCCAATTTAGAGTGGTATTCTCCAACAAAGCTGGTCTATTAAACAATGGAAATAGCGGTTTTATCCGTATTCCAAAAACCTATACCGATGCCTTGGTAGTACCTGAATCCGCTACGTTTGAACAACAAGGCTTAGTATACGTTTATAAAGTTGAAAACGATACGGCTTATTCTACCAAAATCACCGTTCACAATCGCGTAGACCGTTTGGCTATTGTTGAGGATGGATTGAAAAAAGGCGACAAAATTGTTGTATCTGGAATTGGTTCATTAAGAACCGGAACTGCGATAGCACCACAACCCGTTAATTTTGACACTATCGTTAATTCAATTAAACCAAAATTCTAAGAAATGCTTAAAACCTTTATAGAAAGACCTGTATTATCTACAGTTATTTCGATCATCATCGTAATACTAGGGATACTAGGATTAACTATCCTACCAGTAACACAATACCCCGATATTGCTCCACCAACTGTGCAGATCAATGCCAGTTACCCTGGAGCCAATGCCGAGACGGTTATGCAAAGTGTTATTATCCCTATTGAAGAGCAAGTCAACGGGGTTGAGGGAATGGATTATATTACCTCAACAGCTAGTAACGACGGTAGTGTATCGATCCAAGTTCTCTTTAAACAAGGGGTGGATCCAGATATCGCAGCCGTAAACGTTCAAAATAGGGTTTCCAGAGCAACGCCTTTGTTACCATCAGAGGTAACGCGTTCGGGAGTTACAACACAAAAGCAACAAACCAGTGCTTTGATGTTCGTATCCTTCTACTCTACCGACAAAGCCTACGACGCAACTTATATTCAAAACTACATGAACATCAACGTAGTTCCTGAATTAAAAAGGGTTAGTGGTGTTGGAGATGCAACGATTTTTGGTGCTAGAAACTACTCGATGCGCGTTTGGTTGGATCCAACTAAAATGGCCAATTACGGATTGGTTCCCGCTGATATCAATGCAGCACTAAACGAACAGAGTTTGGAAGCGGCTGCTGGTCAGTTAGGAGAAAACTCCGGTCAAGCTTTTCAGTACGTTATCAAATATAGCGGTAAATACAAAACCGAAAGTCAATACGAAGACATCGTTATTAAATCCTTAAACAACGGTCAGGTTTTACGCCTTAAAGATGTCGCTAAAATAGAATTAGGCGCACAGTCTTATGCTGGTTCATCTGAGTTATCGGGTAATGATGCTATCGCGATGGCCATCTATCAAACCCCAGGATCAAATGCACAGGAAATTAATAAAAACTTAAAAATAGAGCTCGAAAAAATCAGTAAATCATTGCCTAAAGGTGTTCATTACATGATCAACTTTGATACCAATGAATTTTTAGATGCCTCTATCAGTAAAGTAGTTAGTACTTTAATTGAAGCATTTATCTTGGTTTTTATCGTGGTTTATATCTTCTTACAAGATTTTAGATCAACCTTAATTCCATTGATTGCCGTTCCAGTATCTATTGTGGGTACGTTTTTCTTCTTGAATCTGTTTGGATTCTCATTAAACTTATTGACGTTGTTTGCGTTGGTACTTGCGATTGGAATTGTCGTCGATGATGCCATCGTCGTCGTCGAGGCAGTGCATGCCAAAATGGAAGAAACCAAGCAAGATGCTCGTACAGCAACCCACGAAGCCATGGGTGAGATTTCAGGAGCGATTGTATCGATTACCCTAGTAATGGCTGCGGTATTTATACCGGTAACCTTTATTACAGGTCCTACTGGTGTTTTCTACAAACAATTTGGTATCACATTAATCGTGGCAATTATCATCTCGGCTGTAAACGCCTTGACTTTGAGTCCAGCACTTTGTGCGATGTTCCTAAAACAAGGTCACTCGAGTGATCATCAGAAAAGAAACTTCGTAAGTCGCTTCTTCTTTGCGTTTAACACGGCATTTACTTCGTTGACCAACAGATACGGAAATGGATTTAAGTTCCTTTTAAAACACAAATGGATCACTTTCGCGATCTTAATAGCTTGTTTGGGTATAACATTTTATGCCAACAAAACCATGCCTTCTGGATTTGTACCTAATGAAGACCGTGGATTTATCTTAGCCAACGTAGAATTACCAGCTGGAGCATCAAGTGACCGTGTTTACGAATTGCAAAAGAAATTCGAAAAAGCGGCTGCCCAAATTCCAGGTGTTGAAACGGTAACGGTAATTACTGGAAACAGTATTATTTCTGGTGCTGGATCTAACTACGGTATGGGCTTGATCAAGATGAAATCTTTTAAAGAGAGAAAGTCTAAAGAGATGGCTACCGATGTAGTTATTGGTAAGTTGTTTGGCTTAGCAGCTATGCAGTTTCCCGATGCAAAAATGATTTTCTTCCAGCCACCGAGTATACCAGGTTTTGGTATGTCATCTGGTTTTGAGTTAAAATTATTAGATAAATCAGGGGGAAGTCTAAATGATTTCGACGTGATTGCCAAAAATTATTTAGGCGAATTGATGAAGCGCCCAGAGATTATGTATGCTCAAACTTCATTTAACACCAATTTCGCACAATATGAAATTGATCTAAACATCCCAAGAGCCAAAGAATCTGGTGTTGCTGTTAGTGATATATTCTCCGCTTTACAAGGATACATTGGTGGTATATACGCCGCTGACTTTACGCGTTTTGGAAAACAATACCGTGTAATGATTCAAGCATTGCCTGAGAGTAGAACTGACGTGAATAGCTTAAATGAAATTTTTGTTCGTACCAGTAATGGAAACATGACACCTGTTACTCAGTTTGTCACCTTAAAACGCGTATACGGACCACAGTCGGTAAACCGTTATAACTTGTTTACCTCGGCTAATATTTCTGGAGCGCCAAATCCAGGATACAGTTCTGGAGATGCGATTCACGCTGTACAAGAAGTATCTAAAAACACCTTATCATCCAGCTACGGCGTAGACTTTACCGGTTTATCTCGTGAGGAGATCAACGCCGGTTCACAAACCATGTTGATTTTCATCTTGTGTATCGTGTTTGTTTACTTTATTCTATCTGCTCAATACGAAAGTTACTTATTGCCGTTTGCCATTATATTATCACTACCAACGGGTATTATGGGTGCATTTCTCGCTCAAAAACTCGCCGGATTAGAGAACAATATCTATTTCCAAATTGCACTGATTATGCTGGTCGGATTGCTAGCTAAAAACGCGATTCTTATTGTGGAGTTTGCGGTTCAAAGGCGTCGACATGGAGAAACTATTGCAGAATCTGCTATTAATGGAGCCAAAGCCCGTTTACGTCCAATTTTGATGACTTCGTTTGCCTTTATCCTCGGTTTGATGCCTTTGGTACTCGCCTCTGGAGTTGGAGCAAGCGGAAACCGTTCTATCGGAACGGGTGCTGTTTTTGGATTATTGATTGGTACTATACTTGGAGTTTTTGTAATCCCTGTACTCTATGTAATATTCCAGTGGCTTCAAGAGAAAGTTAAACCTATGAAATTTGAAGAAAAACATAATTAGTGAATTCAAAATGAGAAAAAACACTTTATATAGAATCATCCCTGTAGCCATAGTAGCGCTTAGTGTCCAATCGTGTTTTGTAGCCAAAACCTACGAGCGACCTGAAGTTATTAACGAGCAAAATTACAGAACAGATCGTCTCAACTCAGACAGTCTTTCCATGGCCAATGTGCCATGGAGGGATTTGTTTAGCGACCCTATATTAATTCAATATATTGATAAAGGTCTTGATACAAACTTAGACATTCGCGTGGCCATGCAAAACATCGAAGCTGCCAATGCCTATTTTAAACAAGGAAAAATGGGGTATTTACCTACTTTAAGCCTAGGAGCCAACTATACTCACTCTGTTCCTTCAAAAAACACCCAATTGGGTGCCTTGTTTTCCAATGGTGACCGAGTAAAAGTAGACCAGTATGACATCACAGGAAATTTTTCTTGGGAAGCCGATATATGGGGGAAAATCAGAAGTAATAAAAGAGCCTTTGGCGCGAGTTATCTACAAACCGTAGCGGCTCATCAAGCAGTAAAAACGCAATTAATCGCTACCATTGCTTCTACTTATTACCAACTCTTATCTCTTGATGAACAACAACGCATCACCAAGGAAACCATTTTAAACAGAGAGAAAAGTTTAGAAACGATTATTGCTTTAAAAGAAGCTGGACAAGTGACTGAAGTGGCTGTTAAACAAAACGAAGCTTTATTACTCAATACAAGGTCTCAATTGTTAGACATCAACAACAATATCAAGTTGATGGAAAACACTTTTAGTATCTTATTGGCTGACAATCCAGAAAGCATTAAGCGTTCTACTTTAGCGGAACAAAAATTAAATAGTGATTTAACTGTAGGAGTTCCGATGCAATTATTAAGTAATCGTCCGGATGTACTAGCAGCAGAATATGGTTTAATGAATGCCTTTGAAATGACCAATGTTGCGCGTAGTAATTTCTATCCTTCCTTTAAGTTAACCGCTACTGGTGGTTTACAAAGTATTAAATTTGATGAATTGTTCAACACCAATTCTTTATTTGCTAATATCATAGGAGGATTAACTCAACCGCTGATCAACGGAAGACAAATCCGCACCCAACATCAAGTGAGTCAAGCCAATCAAGAAATCGCGTTTTTAAATTATAAAAAAGCCATGCTAAATGCCAGTAAAGAAGTTTCTGACGCGCTTTACACGTACCAAGCTATGGATGAGAAAATTGGTTTAAAAACGAAAGAGGTTGAAGCTTATAGCCTAGCAGCTGAATACTCCGAAGAATTGCAAAACAACGGTATGGCAAATTACTTAGAAGTTTTGACTGCTAAAGAAAACACTTTAGCTGCTCAACTCAATTTGATCAATACACAATTTAGCAAATTAAATGCTATAGTACAATTGTACAAAGCAGTAGGTGGTGGAGTAAAATAATTCCCCTTTCTACTATCAATAATCGAGCGGTTTGATCTAATCAAACCGCTCTTTTTTTTTATCTTTATAAAAAAATGTTTGCAAAAATCCCTTTTTTAATACCGTTGCTATTTCCCAAACAATTGTGGGCTGTAGCCAATACGGATAAAAAGATCTACCTTAGCTTCGATGACGGCCCCATACCCGAGATTACGGAATGGGTTCTCGACCTACTTGATTTTTATCAAATCAAAGCCACCTTTTTTTGCATCGGTGACAACATCGAAAAACATCCTGAAATCTTTCGGAAAATCATTGCTGCCCAACATCAAATTGGCAACCACACCCAACATCACATCAACGGCTGGAAGACCGAAACGTCAAAATATATTGAAGAGGTCCTGCTATGCACAAAAAAAATAGAGAAACACACGAAAGCTTCGCAGCACTTATTTAGACCCCCGTATGGAAAAATAAAAACTTCCCAAGCTAAAGTATTGCTAAAGAAAAATTACAAAATAGTTATGTGGACGGTGTTGAGTAAAGATTATGACGCAAAAACGTCACCGGAACAGTGTTTACAGAACGTTGTAAAGCACACCCGATCAGGTAGTATTATATTGTTCCACGACAGCTGGAAAGCTTCGCAAAATTTAAAACATGCCTTGCCAAAGGCTATTGAATATCTCCTTAAAGAAGGATATCAATTTGAGCTGTTATAAGGCTTTCGAAATGGTAATTAGCGCATTGGCTTCAATAGTACCAGTTTGTCTCCAAACCATAGCTCCATTGCGATAAATCATCATGGTAGGCACATTTTTGATTCTCAAGGCATCCGATAAATCTTTGTTTTTCTCTACATCGATTTTTATCACTCGCAATTGATCACCCATAGCCGCCGCAACATCATGAATCACGGGCTGCATCGATTTGGAACCTTCATTCCATTGTGCGTAAAAATAAATTAGAACGGGTACATTTGCACTAATTAATTCTCCAAA
This sequence comes from Flavobacterium sp. HSC-61S13, assembly GCF_024171535.1. GTDB lineage: Bacteria > Bacteroidota > Bacteroidia > Flavobacteriales > Flavobacteriaceae > Flavobacterium. The sequence continues at coordinate 279,830 of NZ_JALJZV010000002.1, forward strand.
TTTTGACATAAACATTTATTTAGTTCATTAAACATATCAATTCACTAGGCCCTCTAAACAAAAATACGATTTTTTGGGAATTGAACTAGTTTTTTCTGCGTTTAAGTTCAAAAACTGTAATCTCCGGCCAGATCCCTACTCGACCCGGATAAGCATGGTACCCAAAACCTCTATTTACATATAAATAACGACCCATGGTTTGATACAATCCCGCCCATTGTTTATAGACATACTGTATAGGACTCCACTTTATTATTCCCGGTATTTCGATACCAAATTGCGCACCATGCGTATGTCCCGCTAGCATCAATTGAACGTTTTTAGGATGGCTTACTACTTCCGCATCCCAATGCGAAGGATCATGGGATAATAAGATTTTAAAATCTTCAGCAGCAACACCAGTAGTTGCTTTATTTAGATCACCTACTTTTTTAAATTTAACTCCCCAATTCTCAACTCCTACAATAGCTATACGCTGTCCGTCCTTTTCAATCCACACCTTTTCATTCAACAACAAATTAAAACCCATCTTCGGGTGCAAATCTTTTATTTCCTTAAAATTGTTTTCTTTTTGAGCCGCTGTATCCCATTCGACATATTCGCCATAATCATGATTCCCTAAAACAGAAAATTTACCATATTTATGTGCGCGAATTCCCTTAAATGTATCTAACCAAGGATCCATTTCATTCGCTAAACTGTTGACTAAATCTCCCGTAAACAACAACAAATCGGACTCTTGATCATTGATCACATCAATGGCGTGCTGAATTTTTTCTTTGTCGTCGAAACTACCACAGTGAATATCGGAAATCTGTGTAAAGGTAAAACCGTCAAAAGCTTCGGGTAAATCGTCAAAAAAGACTGTTTGTTTGATTACTCTAAACTTATACCTACCGATAGCTATACCATGAATAATCGATAAAAAAGGAATTGCCGCTACTCCTAAAGCCACTTGTGTTACGAATTTTCTTCTTTCAGGTAAAAATTCACCCTCAATTTGAGTTGCTGATACAAAATAGTTACACACTCCGATGATTAATCGCGCAGCATCTTCTACGAATAAAAAAATGGTAACCACCAATTTGGGCATATACAAGAGCAAGACCAAAGCAATAGCCATCATCAAGGTTTTATTTTGTCCGACCGATCGGTCAAAACTCAAAAAACCATATGCAATCATTCCAATTGCCACTAAAGTAAATAAGGCATAAGCAATAATTATCCATCGATTCTTCGTCAGATTACTTAAGGCTTGGTAGGAATAAAATTCTAAAAGGACAAGAAACAGTATAAGGATAATCCAACGCATAAATATCGAATGTAGATAAGCTTACAAAAATACTCGTTTAAAAACACTCCATACAGTATTTAACATTAATTATCACTCTTTAAGACTGTTATTTATCTCCTTTTATCCAACTTTTCTGATCTTAATTGAAGCATTACAAACACGCTTTGCGAATTCTATTTCTATAAACACTATAAATCCACACGGCATCTACCCGATTCAATACCCTCGATGTTTCCCAAAAAGGTCATCGCCGTTTGCTTTTAAGTTTGTATTTTTGAAAAATAATATAACAAAACCCTTTTTAGGTTATGGAACCACAAAAACGTCTTTTTCTACTCGATGCCTACGCCCTTATTTTCAGAGGTTATTATGCTTTTATCAAAAATCCACGAATAAACTCTAAAGGCTTGGACACTTCGGCTGTGTTGGGTTTTATGAATTCATTGATCGACGTGATACGAAGAGAAAAACCCGATCATTTAGCTGTAGCCTTTGATAAAGGTGGAAGTACAGTGAGAACGGAGATGTTTCCTGAATACAAAGCCAATCGACAAGCAACACCAGAAGCCATCAAAATAGCTATACCTTATATCAAGCAACTTCTAGAAGCCATGCACATTCCCATTATGGAAGTGGAAGGCTGTGAGGCCGATGATTTAATTGGAACTCTAGCCAAGCAAGCAGAAAAAGAAGGATATCAGGTATTCATGGTTACTCCAGATAAGGATTTTGCTCAATTGGTTTCTGAGAACATTTTTATGTACAAACCCGCTAGAATGGGCAACGGTATAGAAATATGGGGAATACCAGAAGTTCAGGCTAAGTTCGAAGTTGAAAACCCCTTACAGGTCATCGATTATTTGGGAATGATGGGCGATGCTGTCGATAATATTCCAGGTCTACCAGGTGTTGGAGAGAAAACCGCAAAAAAATTCCTACAGCAATACGGCAGTATGGAAAACTTACTTGCAAACACCCACGAGCTTAAAGGCAAGATGAAAGAAAACATCGAAGCCAATAAAGACAAGGGAATTCTTTCCAAAACCTTGGCGACTATTTTATTGGACTGCCCGGTAACTTTCAATGAAAAGGATTTTGAATTGGATAAACCAGATGTGGAAAAAACCGACGCCCTATTTATCGAATTGGAATTTCGACGTATGAAAGAACAATTCGACAAATTGTTTAATCCCGAAGCAACAACTACAGTTGTCCCGACAAAAACAAACTCAGCTTTATCGACAGACGATCAATTTGATCTGTTCGGCAGCAACGAGTCTTCCGACTCTCCCGCTTCATCAAGTCCTTATAAAACCCTACAAGATACGCCACACTTTTACCAAATTATTCAGGGTAACATGGCGGTTAAAATGTTTATAGAAAACCTATTAGAACAACCGAAAGTATGTTTTGATACTGAAACAACGGGATTAGATGCACTTCATGCGGAATTGGTCGGTATCGCCTTCTCATATGAAAAAGGAAGTGCGTTTTACGTACCTTTTCCCGAAGACCAAGAAGAGGCTAAGGCCTTGGCAGCACAGTTCCGCCCCTTCTTTGAATCTGAATCGATTATAAAGATTGGACAAAACTTAAAATACGACATAAAAATACTAGCCCGCTACGAATTAGCAGTTCGAGGCCCTATTTTCGATACGATGATCGCGCATTATCTGATTAACCCAGATATGCGTCATAATATGGATATACTAGCAGAAACCTACTTGGGCTATTCTCCGCAATCGATTGAAGAATTGATTGGCAAAAAAGGTAAAAATCAAAAAACCATGCGCGAAATCGATTTGCAATTGGTCAAAGAATACGCCGGCGAAGATGCCGATATCACTTTTCAATTGGAAGCTTTTTTCGACCAACAATTGATTGAATCTGAAACAAAAAAACTTTTTGAAACCATCGAGGTGCCGTTGGTGCCGGTATTGGCTGCTATGGAACAAGAAGGTATCCGAGTGGATGTCGATTTTTTAAAATCGCTATCAAAAAGTCTCGATAACGACATTAAGGATTTAGAAAAGGGAATCTATGAACAGGCTGGTGAACAATTTAATTTGGCTTCTCCAAAGCAATTGGGAGAGGTTTTATTTGATCGATTAAAGATTGGAGGAAGCAAACCTAAAAAAACCAAAACAGGTCAATACGCTACTGGCGAAGAAGTTTTAAGTTACTTAGCCGATGACAATCAAATCGTTAAAGACATCTTGGAGTGGCGTCAATTAATTAAATTGCAAAACACTTATGTAGATGCCTTACCGAATCAGGTAGACCCTACAACAAAGAGAATACACACAGACTATATGCAAACGGTAGCGGCAACGGGACGTTTGAGCTCTAATAATCCCAACCTACAAAACATTCCTATACGCACGGAGCGCGGTAGACAGATCAGAAAAGCCTTTGTAGCGAGAGATGAAAATTACGTCTTACTCGCTGCCGATTATTCTCAAATAGAATTGCGCATCATCGCAGCCTTGAGTCAAGAGCCCAACATGATGGAATCCTTTAAAAAAGGGGAAGATATTCACCGTTCTACTGCAGCTAAAGTGTTTGGGGTTCCTTTGGAAGAGGTTACCAAAGAACAACGTAGCCATGCGAAAACGGTCAACTTCGGAATCATCTATGGAGTATCCGCTTTTGGACTAAGCAATCAAACTTCGCTTTCCAGAGCAGAGAGCAAAGAATTGATCGATGCCTATTATGCTACTTACCCCGAGTTAAAGAAATACATACAAACGCAAATCGACTTTGCACGTGACCACGGTTATGTACAGACAATCTCTGGTCGCAGACGTTATTTAAAAGACATCAACTCACAGAATGCCATCGTTCGTGGAGCGGCAGAGCGAAATGCCGTTAATGCCCCAATCCAAGGAAGCGCTGCCGACATCATCAAAATTGCAATGATAGCGATCCACAAAAGGTTGATCAACGAAAATTGGAAGTCAAAAATGTTGTTACAAGTACACGATGAGCTTGTATTTGATGCTCATAAAGAGGAACTCGAAAACTTAAAAACCATGATTAAGAGTGAAATGGAAAATGCCTTTGTTCTCGAGGTTCCCTTGGTAGTAGACCTCGGAACTGGTGACAACTGGCTTGAAGCCCATTGATATTGATTTAATAAAAAAGTGCATTTGTAGAAATGCACTTTTTTATTAAAACCGCAAAACAATTCAATTCTCAAAAATATATTTAAATTGACGCTCTAGTTCCCGAGCATTAATAGTGACCACCGTATCAATCTTATTGTGCTCTAAGTATATCACTTTGGTTTTATTAACAAATGAATTCTGTTTATTATACGTTCTCGCAACATAAACATTGTTAACCGCCTTCTCTGCCTGAATTAACGCAGTAATATCTACTCTTGAACCACTGGCATTTGCAATTATAATAGAATGAGGATCATCGACATATTTAATCACCGCTTTAGCGAAATAACGATTACAGCTTGGACAATCTTCTTCTGTCAAAACCAATATTCGCTGTATCTGACTATCTAATTGAATACCATACTCCCGTTTTAAAGAATCTGCCAATTGCTCAAATTCCGAATTGCCGCTGCCAGAACAGCCCCAGAAGAAACTGAGCAAGCAAATCATCACACCTTTATAGCTCAAAAAAGTCGTATTTTTTAATGCCAAAATTACTTTTTTCATCTTCTACCTTTTTTAAAATATAAACTCCATCGTCCGCAATAAACGAACTATACCACAAATATTTTCCTTCGTCGAAAACAACTACTTTTTCAATTTTAAATTTCTCATCCAATACCGAAACCTTAAAAGGACGGTAGTCCTTTTCCTTGTTTTTAGAAATATCAATAGTTTGTATCAGTATATATTTTTTATTTTTGGAACTATAACCAAAATCCCCAACTATGCTTTTATGTTGCAATTCGAAATTTAGAACATCACTATCGATAGTTTGCGCCAAAGGAGCGGGCAATGCAACCGCTTGAGCATCTTCGACAATCCGTATCTCTTCGATGATTTGTAGATTTATTGGATTTACACAAAACAAATTTGGAGAAAAACACGAAAAAACAAAAACCTTCCCTTTCTTATAGGTACTAAAACACCCATCTATATAAGCCGCAACTTTGTTTTCCATATTCCAATAAAAATCATCCAACCCATAAATCGCCTTAGGCGATGGAGAAAAAACATCTTCAATTTTAATCAAATGAGGACTGTGGACAAAATGAGTGTAATAATATTTCGCACTTTCATAGCCTTCTCTCGGCACCTTATTCTCTTTGATATCTTGCGGATTTCCATACCATATCGGGTGCAACAACAAACTATTGCCTTCCAAAACAAAATTTCCACTAATGGAAGATGAAAAATGATAAATAGCACCTGTATCGAAAGAAAATTGATTTAAATCTAGGCGATACCAAGTATTCCCACCCCTATCCAATACCTGCAACTGGTTCGCACGTTTATTTAACAAGACTATCGAATCTTTGGATATAACTGAGATACCGTCTACTACTTGTATCTCTGCCACAGCAGCGACAAGACTTACTGAATCGTTTAAATTACCCCGATTGTCATAAAACTTTATAATTCTATCCGAAATAGGATCCGCAAAATAGAATAGGTTCTCTTTACTTTCGCTATCATATAGGATACCACTAAATTTTCCTTGGTTCACAAATCCAATATCAAAAACCACCGATCGAGATGGCAACCATTTATCTTCAGACTTTCCGCAACTAACCGTTAAAATAAATAGAAAAACAACACTTACTGTTTTATACATAAAAAACCATATTTAAAAGGCTGTCTAGCCAAAACCAGACAGCCGCTACATTAAAATAATTGTTTTTTAAAAGGATATACCAAAACTATTTCCTCGCTTTTAGCTGAATTAAAAAACAAATAATCAATCTGTGTTTCTCTGTTTTTTCGAACACTTAAATACAACTGACCATCAAGTACTGCGTCTACCATTTTTAAATCTAACAACCTTAGCAAAGTTTCTTTATCCCTGAGGATGTATTCCCTTACGAATTGTAGGTCTTGATGTAAGACTACATCAAACAAGCGGTCTATAGCGCTTTGATATGCTGGTACTGTAATAATTATGGTTGGCAAACAATTACCATTGTTTCCCTCACAACCAAATTTATCTCCTCCGCGATCATAATACGCTTGCAACTCCGGAAATTGCGTCACAGGGGGTTCTTGCAGTATTATTCGATTCTCAACGGCCTCACTATCTATGGTATGGTATGGTCAGTATCACAGGAAGCCAATACCAAGGAAATCAAACTAATAAAAATAAAATACTTCATAATAAAAATTTTAATATGTTAATAATCATAAAAATAAATGAAACAACCAAGAATAAATGTTAAAAAAACAACTTTAACCCAACTGCTGTGTATGCAAAATTTAAAGTATTTAGATGTTGAACAATAATTGATTATCTAAAATATTTTAAAACGACACAACAAATTAACACCACCTCAGTTATGAACTACTTATAGAACACCCATACCTCCTAAGTAACACTTCAAAAAACATGAGATTACTATAGAGTTCTCCATTCCACAACAATTGAAACCGCAAATAAATTCAAAAGTCAGAAAGAAAATTTATACAGATTCCACTTCAAAAACCCGATTAATAGTTTCATTTTCAATAAACTGCTCAATTTGGGCTCAAAAAATAAACAGTTGTATTGTATAATAAATAAATAGTTGTACTTTTGCACTCCCTTTATTGGGAATGGAATGTTTAATTAAAATAATTTATTTGTGAACAATTTAAGCTACAAGACAGTATCAGCAAACAAAGCTACTACTCAAAAAGAGTGGATCATTGTAGATGCTGAAGGTCACAACTTAGGTCGTTTTGCTTCAAAAGTAGCTATGCTATTGAGAGGTAAATACAAGCCAAGTTTTACACCACACGTGGACTGTGGAGATAACGTAATCGTTATCAATGCAGAAAAAATCAATTTGACTGGAAACAAATTGGAAGAAAAACAATACATCCGTCACACTGGATACCCAGGAGGACAAAGAGTATTGACAGCTAAAGTAATGCAACAGAAGAACCCTGCATTATTGGTTGAAAAAGCAATCAAAGGAATGTTGCCTAAAAACAAATTAGGAGCACAATTATTCCGTAATTTAAACGTAAATGTAGGTACAGCACATAAACACGATGCGCAACAACCTAAAACCGTTAATTTAAACGATCTTAAGTAATGGGAGTTATTCACAAAATCGGTAGAAGAAAAACCGCTGTTGCTCGTGTATATGTTTCAGAAGGAACAGGAAAAATCACAGTAAACAAAAAAGAATTTGCAACTTACTTTCCAACAGCTACTTTACAATACAAAGTAATGCAACCGATGTCTTTGACAGATAATGCAGAGAACTTTGACGTAAAAGTTAATGTTTACGGAGGAGGAACTACTGGTCAAGCAGAAGCTGTACGTATGGCAATTGCAAGAGCAATGTGTGAAGTTGATGTAGAAAACAGATCTATCTTGAAACCAGAAGGTTTATTGACTCGTGATCCAAGAATGGTTGAGCGTAAGAAATTCGGTCAGAAGAAAGCGCGTAAGAAATTCCAGTTCTCTAAACGTTAATTTTTATTTATTATTAAAAAATCTAAGTTTTTGTTGCTCTCCTGCTGCGGTAGGAATTAGTTTAGCATCTAAATGGTTCAGACCGAGACAATCGCTACCGAATCATTGCTAATACACAAGAACGTAAACTATTACAAAATGGCAAACAAAGTAGAAGTTAAAGAATTACTAGAGGCAGGTGTTCATTTCGGACACATGACTAGAAAGTGGGATCCAAACATGGCTCCTTACATCTATATGGAGCGTAATGGTATTCACATTATCAATCTATATAAAACAGCTGCAAAAATCGAAGAAGCTAATGAAGCTTTGAAAAAGATTGTAGCATCAGGTAGAAAAATACTATTCGTAGCTACCAAAAAACAAGCAAAAGACATCGTAGCTGAGAAAGCAGCTGCAGCAAACATGCCTTACATCACTGAAAGATGGCCAGGTGGTATGTTGACTAACTTTGTTACTATTCGTAAAGCTGTTAAGAAAATGGCTTCTATCGATAGAATGAAGAAAGACGGTACATTCTTAACTCTTTCTAAGAAAGAGCGCTTACAAGTTGATCGTTTACGTGCGAAATTAGAGAAAAACTTAGGTTCAATTGCTGACATGACTCGTCTACCAGCTGCTCTTTTCGTTGTAGATATCAAAGCTGAACACATCGCAATTAAAGAAGCTCAGAAATTAAACATTCCAATTTTCGCTATGGTTGATACCAACTCTGACCCACGTCAAGTTGACTATGTAATCCCAGCAAATGATGATGCTTCTAAATCAATCGATAAAATTTTATCTTTAGTAACCAGTGCAATTATTGAAGGTCATTCTGAAAGAAAAACAGAAAAAGACGATCAACCAGTTGTAGCGGCTCCAGCTCCAGAAGTAGCTAATTCTACTGAAGAATAATAATTTAACAGTATCATAAAGTCGTTATGCTGATGGATGTATACTTTTGTAGACAACTATCCATAACGACTTTTTTTATTAACACATAACACAAGACTTTAAAATGGCAAATATTACTGCTGCAGATGTAAACAAGCTGAGACAAATTACAGGTGCCGGAATGATGGACTGTAAAAAAGCGTTAGTTGAAGCTGACGGAGATTTCGATTTAGCAATTGAAAACTTACGTAAAAAAGGACAAAAAGTTGCTGCAAACAGAGCAGATAGAGAATCTACAGAAGGTGCTTCTATCGCTATTGTAAATGCAGATAAAACTGCGGGTGTTGTTATCACTTTAGGTTGTGAGACTGATTTCGTAGGTAAAAACGAAGGATTTGTAAAGTTGGCTACTGATTTAGCTAACCACGCTTTGGCTTTCCATACAAAAGAAGACTTTTTGGCTTCTGACTTTGGTGGTATGACTGTTGCTGACAAATTGATCGAGCAAACTGGAGTTATCGGAGAAAAAATTGAAATTACTGTATTCGAAAGATTAGAAGGTACTTTCGTTGGATCTTACATCCACGCTGGAAATAAAATCGCTACTATCGTTTCCCTTTCCGCTAATGTAGAAGGAGCTGAAGAAGCTGCAAGAAACGTAGCTATGCAAGCTGCTGCGATGAACCCAATCGCTTTAAACGAAGCTGGTGTTGATCAAGCTATCATTGACAAAGAAATCGAAATTGCTAAAGAGCAATTGAGAGCTGAAGGAAAACCAGAAGCGATGTTGGAAAACATCTCTAAAGGAAAAATTCAACGTTTCTACAAAGACAATACTTTAGTTAACCAAGATTATATCAAAGACGGTTCTATGAGCGTTGCTGCTTATATCAAAACGGTTGATCCTAGTCTTGTTATCACTGGATTCAAAAGAGCTGCTTTAGGATAATCCAAAGTCTGCCTATTTATATCAAAGCCCTTAATCTCGCGATTAAGGGCTTTTTTTGTCTATAATTCGCCAACTCCGCATAAATTCTCAAACAAAACAGACGACTAATATAGAATTATAAAAAAACATATAAACAAAAAGGCTTGACTATTAAAAGCCAAACCTTTCTGCTTACTTATAAACACAACTGAAATGCTGTATTAGCTATGACTTTATAGTATTACTTACGAAAAGTCCCAATTCTCAATGCTGACTTTTCGCTTTCATTTTTTGGGTAATATCCGCATCACCTCTGAATTATACAAACTCAATTTTTAACAACATTCCACATAGTATTTTCAACTTAGCACTAATGCACAACACGATCGATAAACAGAACCCGATAATCAATACAGCGCAACATACTCACACACAAATAAAAAATATTAAAAGAACATATAAAGGAAATCTGAAAAATGATATCGATAGTTAAAACCGTGCCCACTGTTATTATTACCTTCGTTTCTTGGATTTTTATATTTAGTATTTACATTCTCTTTCTTGAATGCATTTAAATTGAAAAAATCTTCACTATCCTCAACATAACCTTTCGCTCCAGATCCGTACTTCTTATCAAAGTACTTTCCTCCTAAACTACTAGCCATAGCCTCATACCAACGTGTCCCATGACGACCTTCCTCTCTCACATGGTCACGCACACTTGGAAAAGCAACTGCGCTTAAATAAAACGGCCCAAACTTCTGTGACTGCAAATAATGACCATATTCGTGCACAAAAAGATGATCCTTCCAGTCGGCAGTAAAATTTTGTGGGCCAAAAATATATTGTCCGACTGTAAAAGCCCCACTTTTCCAAACTCCACCTAAAGCTACCGCACCATCTAGATGCGTAACATTATTTACATAACCACCAAAGTTTAGAACATGTCCTACGAAATTCCCAATAGCAGTGTTAGCAAGTCCCCAAGTCCATTTATTGAGAATCTGACCAAAATTACCGGTAAACAATCCTCTATCTATTTGCCAAGCCCTTTCGGTTACACTCCAATCATAATGATGTACATTAACTCCATGCTCCAACACGTTAAATACAAGATCCATAGCACCGGAAATTATAGTTCCAAAAATCTCTCCACTTTCGTCTGTATACTTAAATGGATTCTGATATGCATAACTATATCTATTATAATTCTGCGAATTACTTGGATCTTGCACAAAATTATCTGGCGACAAAAAGCGTCGTAAAACAGGATCATACAAACGTCTATTCATGTTTATAAGCTTCACACCTTGCAAATGTTCATGTCCAGTATATCCACGCTCAATAAACGTTAATTTAGTCAAGACATTTCCTTGTCCATCAGTAACTGTACTTATATTTCCCCAAGGATCAAACCTACGTGACTCCACTAATTCACCATTTGAATTCGTTATTTTTATGATGCTACCTAAAAAATCCCTGTGTAAATAATAAATTGGCTGAACCCCTACTCCTTTAGCTATAGCCATAGCAGTATAAGCATCTCCCCCTAAATAAAACAAGAAGTCCACAGACGCATCAGCTAACTTATAGGTAACCTCAATCGATCCATCATGAGAATAGTGCCTTCTCAATGGACTCGTGGTTTTTACATTAGAATTATCCCCATAATACATCGTTGAACGCTGGTTAAAACTGTTGTAATCGAAATAAACCGATTCCCCCCCTACCTCTACAATCGACACTGGACTCTTAAACGCATTGAATTCTATTTGTTGCTTCGGCCTAAGTCTGTAATAATCCAAAGCTTTGTCCGACAATTCGATTTCAGCCAGTTGATATAAATTTGAGTTTTTATAAGCAAAAGTACCCAGTTCATTTCCAGTAATGCGCCCCCGCTTATCGTAAGTTTGATTGTGCTGAACTTGCTCCAAATCTGTAAACGAAGTCAATCTGTCGTAATTATCATAGGTAAAGCTTTCTGCAGGAACAGTAGCCCCATTTAATATACTTTGATAACTCCTAGAAGTCAGATTCCCTCTAACCACATCAAAAGTATTTACAAACTGTCGCACTGGTATAAACATGCCCCCTCGATGGGTACTCGACAACCAATATCCAAAAGCATCATAAGAATTTGTTACCCTAATTCCATTACCCAACACATATTGCTTGAGCTGCCCACGTTCATTTCTCGATTCCTTAACGATTAAATCCACACCCGTTTGCAAATCTGTTATTTTATAATGATGACCATTTTTGTAGGTGTTTTTTATAATCTTTTCCGAAGACACACCATAGGCAACCGCCTTTATTTTCTCTGTATCTTCACGTCCAAACTCGTCAAAAGTAAATTCTTTCTCATAAGTTACCAAAGGCGCATTTTCAGTAGTTTTATATAACCGATTAAAATCATCGTATTCATAGTTATATAAAAATTGCTCCCCATTTATAAGCGACTGAGTAGATGTCAACAGTTTGGTTAAACTATTGTAATTGTATGTTGTAGCAACATTAGTATGAGCACCTATTATACCTTTCTGAATGAGCTTACCGTTATTATCAAAAGTAAAATCTGTAACACCTTTTGGCGTTACTTCTTGTATTAACTCCCCCAAAGCATTGTACTTATATGTATAAATTCCTGCATCTGGATCAGTTGTTTTCGTTTTTCTTCCCCACGAATCCTGCTCCAAATTGATTGTAGTTCCTCCAAAAGAACTACTCTTTTCGTTACCATTAGAGTAATAACTAAATAAAATCGGACTTTCATCGGATAAGTCATGAAGAGAAACTACCTTACCCTGAGTATTTCTGATACTAGTTTTGGTAGTCAATCCATCGGTTTTTATAGTACGCAATTTGTCGTACGTAAATTCTGTCTTTTTTCCTTTACTATCTACAATCTTATTGACTCTACCATATATATCGTAGTCCGTAGTACTCCACAAGGCTGAACTCTCTTCGATAGCCGGGTCACTTTCACTTATCAATTGTTTGTACTTATTAAATTTGTAGAACTTGCGAATAAACACACCTGAGTTATTTACACCGAAAGACTCTATCTTATTTCCGTACTTATCGTATTTTTCCCCACTAATACCTCCCTGTTCATCAGTTGATGTAACAGTAAGAATTTCAGACTGTTTTACATAAGAAATCGCAGTAGATTTATTTAAATAATCGGTAATCTTCGTCGGCAACCTAAAACTATTGTACACATATGAAGTAACCAAGCCCAATGAATTTGTTTCCTCCAACAAATTTCCTGTAGCTGTATCATATTTAAACCTACTAACCAATCCCTCAATATCAGTACTCTCAACTAAGAAACGCCCCGAAGCATCGTATTTGTATTTAGTAACCCTCTCCACCATATCTGTGGCAATAGTACTCTTTTGAATAAGATTCCCACTATCATCATATAAACTATTTTCATCGATCACCTTTCCGTCGCCCAATACAATTTCCACAAACCCACCCACTGGAGGAAATGCCAGCGAAGAAGTAGGTTCATTCACATCAAACGGAATAATAGGTCCTGGTTCTCTTACAAAACTGTTACCACTTTCCCGTCTAAACTGCGAAACTAAACCCTTATCGTTATAAGTATAAGAAACCCTTCCCGCATAACCGGGAGAACCTACTAAACTATGGGTCTCCGTTTGGCTCTTAACCCTACTTCTGTAGTAAGGCGCATCATTTGCACTATTCTCAAAAACAGTAGCAACATTCTCCGTTTTATTCAAGACTTCAGTACCATCGTCCTTCCGTGTATTAAATACCGTTTTCTTTTTAACTACATCATTAAATGAATTGTACAAATTGGTTACTACCGTAGAGGTCCCTTGGAAATAATTAGTGGTTTTTTTAACTGTATTTCGAAGTTTAAAAACCTTGGTTGATGAAAGATCTGACGCATAAGTATAGTTCACCATTAAATCATACTGATGATCGGGCAACTCCATATTATTCGCAACTGTTGGAATTACCATAGTGGTAAAATTCAACCACCTACTACCCAAAATAGAAAAATCTTTTACTACACTGCCTCGCAGATTCAGATCAAATTCTTTCACATTTTTAATCACATCTTCTGGCTTACTAAACCAGCTTGTATTTACAGTGGCATGGAATCCAAGGAAACCCAACCCCTGCATATTTACTACCGGACTAGCATATGAGAAAAATTTCTTCAATCCATCATTGGTAGTAATACCACTAACAACAGATATATTTGGTAATGTATTTAATTCTACGTTCGGATACTGCACGGATGTAAATGGATATCTCATAAAATGAGGCATCATTGCCATATTATCACTATTCGGATTAACACCATATTTTGCGTAAGAAATATGCTCTGAAATATTATCCCCATCCTTAATACTAATTAACTGCCTTTCATCCAACGCGTTAAAATTATAATTATACTTAAATATTTTATCATTGGAGATAAACGCTAGCTGAAAAGCTTCCGTATTATCCTTGGGGTTTAATAATACACTAAGAGGATTAAACTGCCTATACACGTTAGGATCACTTATCGTAGTTATTGCTGATTTTGGTAAATAACCATGAATCTTCTGGAAATATCCTCCTTTATTTTTATATAAACTTATTGTATTTACCTGCCCTCCCTTACTTACATTATACATAGTATTATCTTTATATGTAAAGTCTGCTACTACTAAATCCGTTTTACCATCATTATTAATATCTACACTGTAGATGGCTGAGTAATCATAATAACCTTGTATTACATTCTTCCCAGGTCGACTATAATTGACAAGTAGTGTTTCTGAACTCTTACTAAAAGATGCACCCGTACTATAAAAGAAGTGGTAATAGGTATAATCGTCAATTAAAAGAAAATCCATCTTACCATCGCCATTATAATCCCCTAGAAGAAAATCGCTTGTTGCTTTAATATCGCTATCTGTCACAAACCATAAACGCTGCAAGGAGTAATCATCATTTAAACCATACAAACTGGCAACACCATTTCCATAAACTAGAATATCCGTTTTACCATCACCATTAAAATCTGCTGATACCACCTTATCTCCAATCTTCAAGCCTATTAATCTACCGGTATTTTTAACAAAATCGCTTATTTTATTTCTGTTCATATCAATAAAATACGTGTTTCCGCCCGAATAAGTACTTGTTTGATGGCTATCTGCAGGATAGCCAGGCCGACACGTCATATAGGTATACTTAAAACTTTCTTCTATGACTATCAGATCCGTCAAGCCATCCCCATCAAAGTCACCACTTAACACTTCCTTTGGAATATCAAAAAACTCGTCGGCATAACATTGTGTCGTACGCTTGTCGATCTTAAAATTCGGAAACAAATGCGTTTTGGAATACTCCTTATTGATATAGTTACTCCCTAAAGAATTCATATCAAACTTGCCAGTAGCATAATTTACCGAGATCCATCCTTCGTTAGGTAGTACTTTTTGATTGGAATCTAGGAATACCGCAGGAAGTATTTTTCTAACACTTTCATTCTTTGATATCCCAATATTTAATTCGTTGTCGTTATCTTTAGTTAAAAAGACAGAATAACTTCCTTCACCATTTAGAATGTAATCCAACTTCCCATCTCCGTTAAAATCACCGGTAACCGCCGTATGTGTATTTCTTTGAACATAAGCTGGCGCGTTTGTTTTAACTTCTTCCAAGGAAAACTGACCTTCATAACTTGTAGGGTACTGAAACTTCAAAGGTGCTGAAGGAACTAAATTTACTCCACTAAAAGAGGATATTGCGACCAATTGTAACTGTCCCAGTAATGTTTCCTTAAAATCTAAATCGTATTTTTTAAATATTTTTCCTTGACTCTTAACTTGAATAGAACTCAAAGTCTTATCGTTAGAAAATCGATGACCGCCAGTATAAGAAATCTCGGGAGATATCTTGTCAATATATTCAAATACAATTTCATTTTCATAAAGTCTAATGTTAGGAAAAGAAAGACCATTAGCCTCCCCTGTCATAGTAGTATTAGGTATATCTCCCGCAGTTTGTTCAACTGTCTCTGTAGGAAGTACCTGATTAATAAAAAATGTTCTACTTACATATTCAATTTTCGAAATTAACAACATATCACCAGAGGTGATATACTTATAGAACATTCCGACATTTGAGCTATTAATCCAAGAGGTGATTCCGAAATTCATTTTTGATCTAGAATTATCGCCAAACCCATAAAGCGCCGTAGATCCGTCTGGATGCATTACCTTAAAATATTTAGGCCCAAAATTTACCCCATAAGGAGAAACACCATGGGAACTAATCTTAAGATTGGAATAAAACTCGGTTTCATATTCCGCTCCATCCCCTCCATATATGCCAGATTTTAAAATCAATCGTTGACCATCCAAAGCAAACCGATCAGTAGTACTGAAATCTACTGGACGAATAAAACCATCGTGGTATTTTGTAGCACTAATTCTACTGATTTGAGAAACACCTGACATGTCCCAACCTAACCCGGCTTTACCTCCATTGGCCTGACTATTATACACGAGTTTTAATTCGGGCTCTATACCAGTAACTCCCTGGGGAACCTCGATAGAAACCTGATATATGGCCGCCCCACTTGTAGTTACATTTAATTCACCTATAGTCTTAGTAATCAAATTTAACTCAACATCAGCAGGTGTATATGGGCCGGTGATTTGACCATAACCCATCGTGACAAATAATAGTAAAAAAATAATTGCGTAAAAATGTTTCATAAAATTATCTACTTTTTAATAACTTGAAATTGAACCTCTTGATTATCGTTGTAAATGCATACTACTCGATACCATCCTATAGGCAAATTCGAAAAGTCCAATTGCACTTGTTGTTTACCTTTTAATTGGTTAGCCGACTGTACAAATTGTCCCGACGTCGTATAGATTCTAATGTTGTCAACGATAATATCCGGAGTAGGCCAATTGATTGTAAACAAATCTTTCACCGGATTAGGATAGTATGTAAAACCTAATGAACCAGCCGTAACTATAGCGTTATTTAACATAATATTCGAATTCACCACACTAACACCATCTTCTTTAAGTAGCGAAAAAGTCGAATTTTCAGTATTTTCTTCTCTAAATCCTCTGAAAATTTGATTCCCAGACTCATCATAATCAAAAACAAGTATTGCATTTTGACCAAAAGCGGAAAAAAATACTGCAAAAAACACAAAAACTATAAGTTTTTTCATAAAAAAAAATTTTAAACTTCAATTACACAAACAAACGGATAAATTATCAAAAAAAATAAATAATATTTGTTTTTTTTTGATAAAAAAAAGATTTCAAATTAAAAAAAAGACAAAAATAATTGTTAAAAACGGCAAAACAACTGATATAATAAGATCTTTTTAGAATTATACCCTTTAAATACTATCAGTAATATATTTTATCAGTTAAAACGACTATTCAACTAACTATTAATTATAAAAGGCTATTTTTGAATCCTAAACAAGCTCCCATGAAAAACTTAAGCAAAAACATCCTTTTCCAAATTATCATAGCCATAACCTTAGGAATTGTCTTTGGACTTTTTACTCCCGAAGCTATAGGTCGTGTTTTCGCGAGTTTTAATGCCATTTTTAGCTCATTTCTTTCCTTCACCATTCCATTGATCATCTTAGGACTTGTAGTGCCCGCAATCGGAAAATTAGGTAAAGGAGCCGGAGGTCTTCTAGTGCTGACCGTTGCCATAGCTTATGGCTCTACACTCTTTGCCGGATTCACAACCTACTTTGCCAGTGTGAATATTTTTCCCGAGCTGCTAGCCACACAAACCCAACAGTTGAATATAGCCGATAAAGTTTCGGATTTAGCACCTTATTTTACCATTGAGTTTACACCCATTATGGATGTGATGAGCGCTTTGGTATTAGCCTTTATAATCGGCATAGGTATTTCAAAATTAAATAATTCTACTCTAGAAAACGCTTTTGACGACTTTTTAGTCATCATCACCAGCGTTATCAATAAAGTAATCATCCCCTTACTTCCGGTATTTATCTTTGGAATATTTTTAAACATGTCTTATACTGGACAGGTCTTCTCCATCATACAAGTTTTTGTAAAAATCATCGGAGTCATTTTTGCCTTGCACATACTACTACTGATTATTCAATTCAGCATCGCTGGTTTTATAGCACGTAAAAACCCGTTCCGATTACTGATTACGATGATGCCCGCATATTTCACAGCATTGGGCACCCAATCATCAGCAGCTACAATACCGGTTACCTTACAACAAACCCTTAAAAATGGCGTATCTGAAAAAATAGCCGGTTTTGTAATCCCCTTAGCTGCAAACATTCATTTGGCAGGAAGTACTTTAAAAATCGTCGCTTGCGCTATCGCTTTAATGCTATTACAAGGCCAACCGATTGAATTTGGCGCATTTGCTGGGTTTATCTGTATGCTGGGAATCGCTATGGTTGCTGCACCAGGGGTGCCTGGAGGAGCCATTATGGCCGCGATTGGAATTATCGCAAAAATGCTCGGTTTTAACGACGAAAGTCAAGCCTTAATGATTTCACTATATATCGCTATGGATAGTTTTGGTACTGCATGTAATGTTACCGGAGATGGTGCCATTGCTGTAGTTGTTGATGCCTTGACGAAAAAGAAAGCACAAGGTATATCTTAATTAATATAACGCAGTAATTTCTCTTTAAAATCCTCGAGATACTTGTTTAACACCGCCGCTTCAGCTCCATGGGCATAGCGCTCTTTAGCATAGGCGATAAGCTCTTTGCTACAGTGGTAGCTGAAAATCGTTGGCAACCAATCCACCGAATCATCAACAACTTTAAATAGAATATCCTGTTTACTCAGTTGGACTTTTTTACAGATTTTGTCCAAATACAGTCCTTTACCCAATTTGACATAAGACACCAGCAGACTTTTTGTAACAAACACTTCTGGAACGTCTAAGATATTGGGTTCAAACTTTGCATGACTCATCACACTTAAAATCAAGCTTTCCGAAAAAAATTGATTGGGTATATACATCAGCGACGTTCCCTTTTTTGCCGCCAATTCACAGAGTTCCAAAGTGATTAATTCTTCGGGAATCACCCCTAAGGCATAACCGTTTTTTTCAATCAACTCCAAGCATAAGTCGTAAGTAACATATTGAAGCGGCACAAAATCCAAAGCGGCATAACTGCTATTTAAAGCCAGCCAACACATTTTTTCATCGATAAGATACTCCGGAACCCTTTTGAGATCGCGAAAGTGAAGTGCTACTTTAGCACTCCAATAATCATAACCTTTCTCTATTCTTTTAGCAGCTCCATCAATAGTGACCACACCCTCGAAAAGCACCCACTCACCGTGACTTAAATCGCGTTTTAATTCCTCGAAATCCGTGGTTAAATAGTTGTCCAAATACTGCGTCAAAACCGGCGAACACAGCCATTCTTCGGTTTCTTCATCTTCATAACAATCGTTTTCTACAGGATGATCATCCACCGTCCTACTGTTGTAATAAAACAATAGATTTTCTCTTTGCCCAAACTGAGTATAATGGTCTTCAACTATAAAAATTGGAGCACAAACAACACCTTCAACATTTAAAAAACCATGATTATAATCGGTCATCACTACTTCTTCTGCAGTGATATCGCCAAGAACTTCAACATAAGCACCGCCCAACAGTACGCTCTGGCACCACACATTGCCTTGTATATAAACAAAGGGTCCATAATCACCCTCGGCATTAATCATACAGCCCGAAACCTTAAGATTACCTAGAATTACTAATCCCTGTATGCGGTTGTCTTTTGAAATTTTTAATTTTAATAGCTTAAGTATATCCAACCTCCCCTGTTCTTCAAAAATATCCAATTGGAGATGCCCCTGCAGTTCAACATCTTCTTCAGCTACCAACAAAGCATCGTCCTCTGACCAATCGTCATACAGATCAAAACCTTCCAATTCCAATAGAAAAGGAAAACACTCCCTGACCTCTTTCACTGAAACTAATTTAAACGCCATTTTTTAATTTTTAAGTATCTGCATAAACTGAATTCGCGGAATTTCGCGCGCACCCAAACTGTCCAAATGATCGTTATAAACCTGACAATCGAGAAGTTGATATTGATGCTGTTGTAAGTACTGCACCAATGCGATAAAGGCTACTTTACTGGCATTAGCCACCAAAGAAAACATGCTTTCTCCGCAAAAGATATGACCCAAGTCAACTCCATACAAGCCGCCCACCAATTGGTCTTCTTGCCAAACCTCAACCGATTTGGCTCGATTTTGCCTGTGTAATTCGCAATAGGCCTCAATCATATCGTCGGTAATCCAGGTGCCGTTTTGCCCTTCTCTCTTGACTTTTTGACAATGATTGATCACCTGACGAAATTCCCGATTAAAAGTCACTCTAAAAGTATTTCTATTGAGAATGTTGCGCATGCTTTTCGACACTTTGAGTTCGTCTAAAAACAAGACCATACGCGGATCTGGAGCCCACCAAGTAATAGGCTCCCCATCTTCAAACCACGGAAAGATACCCGACTGATACGCCAATAAGAGACGCTCGGTTGATAAATCTCCTCCCAGAGCAATAATTCCTGATTCATGGGTTTGCGTGACTTCGGGAAAAAAAAGGTTATTGTTGATTATATACATCGTTAGTCGAGAATCGTGATCAGTAATCAGTGATCAGTAATCAGTAATCAGTGATCAGTAATCAGTGATCAGTAAGCCGAGGAGCTGTGGTAAAAAAACAAAGGCTGTCCCCTTTGGAGACAGCCTCTTTTTATTTTTAGAACGGTAAATCGTCGTGTTCTTCTTCATTAAATTTCGGAGCCGATTCAAATTGCTCAGAAGGCATAGAAGGAGGTGTTGCCATACCAGCCGGTTGCTCTGCAACAGCTTTTTCAATTCTCCATCCTTGGATTGAGTTGAAATATTTGGTTTCTCCCTGTGGATTTGTCCACTCTCTACCTCTAAGGTTAATCGATACTTTAACGGGTTCTCCTACTTGGAATGCATTTAATAAATCACAACGATCTTGAGTAAACTCAATCATGATATGCTGTGGATATTGTTCGTCTGTTGTTACTACCAACTCTCTCTTTTTAAAAGACTGACTCACTTGCTGTGGTTGGTTGATTACTTTAATTCTTCCTAAAACTTCCATCGTATTAAATTTTATCGCGTTATATTGATTTGTGAAAAACTACTTTTGAGCTAAAATTGTTTTCCACGCCAAAGTTACATTATTTTCAATTAAATATTCTTTTGCTTTTTCCAATTTCTTGTTTTCATCTGGATGCTGCAACAGTTCTTGCAATTCCAAATTTTCAGAAACAAAAGCTTTTACCGCTTCTGGGCTAGGTAATTCCTCAACATTGCCGAGTATCCCCAAATCATTACCGCTAAAGATAGGACTTTTTCTAACTACTTCAGGAATGGCATCAACGCCAATACCCAAGGTCGTCAAAGGTTTTTCTACTTCAAACAACCCATCATTAGCCCGGGTATACCAATTCCCTCCCATTCGAGCCACCAAGTCCATTTTATCCTGCTGAATAGCTCCTTGCTCATTTAAAACCGCTTCATTGATATGCATTTTAACAACCTCGCAAATCACTAAGTTACCGGCACCTCCTTGATCGCCTAAACCGATCACCTCATTAACGATACATTCAAATTGAACCGGACTTTCTGCAACCCTAAAAGGACTTACTAAGTCGGATTTCAACATGGTAAATCCAGCCTTCTCAAACTCATTGACACCATCCTTATATTCTGTACTACTCAGCGAGGTCTGCTGCACCATCTCATAGTTCACCACATTAATCACTACTTGCTGTGTCGCTTGAACATTAAACAAAGTATGTTTTAAAGTATTGTCACGTACCCGTCTTGATGGCGAAAAAACCAATATCGGAGGGTTCGCACTAAACATATTAAAAAACGAAAAAGGCGACAAATTTGGATTGCCGTCCGCATCGATTGTACTCGCCAAGGCAATGGGACGCGGCCCAATAGCACTTTGCATATAGGCTTGTAACTGAACAGTGGTAATATCTTTAGGATCAATGGTTTTCATGAACAACGCTGCTATTTTATATTTAGGTATGTAAAAATAACAAAAAGCTTTTAGAATAGCATCGCAATAACGAAGTTTTACCGTCAAAATGAAAAGTTTCGCTTTGAAGCAGTTAATTTTTATTACATTTAAACACAAATTGATCTCTATGTTTTTTAAAACCAAAAACAATACTTGGCGCTGGCTAATTATCTTGACTGCCTTTAGTGCTTTGGTCCTTATACTGTGGAACACCTATACCTTCTTTCAAACTTTTAAAGACGAAGAACGCTTAAAGATGGAAATCTGGGCTAGCGCTTCACAAACCTTAAACAAAGCTGACCTCAACGATACCGATTTGGGATTACCCCTTCAAATCTTAAATACCAACAATACGATTCCCATTATTCAAACGACCGATCAAGACAGTATTATCAATATGGTCAATGTCGAAGATCACATTATGAATAATCCAGAGAAGACTAAAGATTTTTTAAACAAACTCAAATCCCAAAACAGCCCCATAGTCGTCGAATTCGACAACAATAAGCAGTACTTGTATTACGGAAACTCCTCCTTATTGACCAAACTAAAATATTATCCCGGCGCGCTAATTTTGATTTTTTTGTTTTTCTCAGCGATGATTTTTAGTTTTTATCGCGCCAGTAAAATGGCTACGCAAAACAGACTATGGGCAGGAATGGCCAAGGAAACAGCTCATCAAATTGGAACACCCTTATCCTCCTTACTCGGCTGGGTTGAGATTATGAAACTCGACGAGGTCAATGAGGAAACGGTCAGTGAAATTGAAAAGGATGTTTATCGACTGCAAACCATCGCAGAGCGGTTTTCTAAAATCGGTTCGGAACCCGTTTTGGAATTACGCGATACCATTGAAGAGACCAAAAAAACCTTTGACTATTTGCGTTCGCGCGTTTCTAAACAAATTATTTTTTCGTTTAACGCACCGGATTATCCACTGCTGATGCCGATGAATCCCATCTTACACAGTTGGACCATCGAAAACTTAATAAAAAACGCAATCGATGCTATGAAAGGAAAAGGAGCCGTCGATATCATTATTGATGACAATGAAAAATCAATCCGAATCCAGATTAAAGACACGGGTAAAGGGATCGCTAAAAAACAATTTAAGAGGATTTTTGAACCGGGCTACACCACCAAAAAACGAGGATGGGGACTTGGACTGTCGCTAACTAAACGGATAGTAGAATCCTACCACAATGGCGTTATAAAAGTAACTCATTCCGAAATTGGTAAAGGAACCACGATTTGCATCGTGTACAAAAAACAAAAAACCGCAAATAACATTTAATTATCTGCGGCTCTGAACTGGTTTCATACCAGCTATACTTACATATTTTTCTGAATTGCCTTAGCTAAGGCATCAAATTCTATTTCCGATAAAGTAGTTTTTCTAACAAAACGCATATCCTCCATATCTTGCAATGGAATCAGATGTACGTGAACATGTGGAACTTCTAGCCCCACTACCGCCATTCCGATACGTTTACACGGAACAGTTCGTTCTATTGCTTGGGCAACTTTTCGAGAAAACTTCATCAATTCAAGATAGTTGTCTTCCTCCATATCAAAAATCTTGTTGACTTCTTTTTTGGGAATACAAAGGGTATGACCTTTTGCATTGGGATTAATATCCAAAAATGCTAAAAACTGGTCGTCTTCTGCCACTTTGTAAGCCGGAATTTCTCCGCTGATAATTTTTGTGAATATAGAACTCATATCTCTTGAATATTATAAAGTTATTTAATCTCTACTGATTTCCAAAACCTCAAATTTCATGATCCCATTAGGAACCTGAATTTCTGCAACTTCTCCAACAGTTTTTCCAAGTAAACCCCTTCCAATTGGAGACGTTACCGAAATCTTCCCTGCCTTCAAATCCGCTTCACTTTCCGCCACCAAAGTATAAGTCATCTCCATACCGTTTAATTGATTTTTTATCTTAACGGTTGAAAGGACCAAAGCCTTAGTAACATCCAATTGTGATTCATCGATAAGTCGCGCATTGGCATTAACCTCTTCCAATTTAGAAATTTTAAGTTCTAATAAACCTTGCGCTTCCTTAGCTGCATCATACTCTGCATTCTCCGATAAATCTCCTTTGTCTCTGGCATCCGCAATTGCTTGCGACGCTTTTGGACGCTCCACACTCTTTAACTGCTCAATCTCATCTCTTAGTTTTTTCAAACCCTCAGCAGTATAATACGAAATTTTACTCATAATTTACATGGTTTATAAAATAGAAAAAATCCCATCGAAACGGGATTTCTTTCTATGAAGATATTATTTAATCGATATATTTAATTATTTACTAACTGTATCATTTTTGTCAAAGTTAAATAATTAAATTTGTTTTCCAAATTCTTTAATCATGAAAAAGCTTTTTCTATTATTTATTATTACTATTTCATTTTTAGGCTGTTCCAAAGATAGTTTTAGTAATCAAAACCCTTATTTACCCGATTATCCCTTTTCAACGAATATTAATTTAAACCTTCCTCAATACAGCAATTTAAAGCACCCATCAACTTCGGTGCGTATTTTTGGTGAAGGTCTTGGTGTTCGTGGACTTATTATTTTCAACTCGGGAAGTGGCTATAAAGCATACGACCTAGCTTGCCCCAATCATGAATTAAGAGATTGTTCGATCATGGATCTTAAAGGAGTGTCTGCCGAATGTAGCTGTGATGGTTATAAATACCTTCTGTTTACAGGCCTTGCTGATGGTGCGCAGTATCAGTTAAAACAATATCGAATAGATCTTATAGGTGGGGATGTTTTAAAAATCTATAATTAGTGATTCCAATTACTTTAACGCTGATAGCGCTGAATAAAATGAGTAGACAGACCAAGGTCTGTCCGCTCATTTTGTTTTTTTAGAATTTCAACGTTACTCCCGCCAATATATTAAAGGTTGCCTGCGGATAATATCCCGCACCCTCTTGAGTGCTTACCGTTTCATTAGCTACTTCATCATAGGTATAGTAAAATCCATTAGAAAGGTATTTGACATCAAAAATATTGTTAGCCAAAACAGAGAATCCCACGGACTGAAACCAGCCCTTAACCGGAAATTCATAAGTCATGCTGATATCATTGACAAAGTACGCATCCAATTTAGATTTTTCCATATCGACATTACCCATATATTGCTCACCAACAAACTTAGCCAACCAAGAGATATTCATTCCTTTAATCGGCACATAAGTCAGTACGTTTGATCCAATAAAACTAGGAGAAAACGCAATATTCGTATTTCCTAAATTAACTAATTCACCATTCCACTCTGTGTGAAAATCAATATTTCTATTTTTACTCAAAGTCACGCTCGGATTCCAATATATCTTTTCCTGTAAACGTACCGTGGCATCAACCTCCAATCCAAGGCGATAACTATCGCCACTATTTTCTCTGATCGGAGCACCTACATCATTTAAAGCACCTGTTAAAACCAATTGATCTTTATAACGCATATAGTAAGCATTGACATTTATTGTCGCTATTGGTGAACGGTATCTCCATCCCAACTCAAAATCATTTAACTTTTCGGGTTTGGGATTTCCATCTTTATAATCATTTCTATTGGGTTCTCTATTCGCTCTAGCATAGGAAAAATATCCTTGATTTTGTTCGTTTACTTGGTAAGTAATACCTGCCTTGGGGTTGAAGAAGTCAAAGCTGTCGTTGACATTTCCCGTTTCCACTCCATTGGCTTTATATTGTACTTTTCTAAACTGCACATCTCCAAATAAACTCCATTTATTCGTTACTTGATACGTGGCTTTAACATAGGAGTTAAGATCTGTTTTTAGCGCGTTATCATCGTAATACTTTTGGTTATATTCATATTTCACCGGCTGCTTGATCCACAATATCGTTCCGTAATGCTCACCCTCATACTTGTTTGCAGCTCCACCGATAATTACATCTAATCGGTCTGTTTTATAGTTTGCTGAAAACGTAAAACCATAGAAATCATTTTCCAGCCACTTTTGACGGATAATATCCGATTTCTTCACTTCTTTTCCATCTACGATGATTGGGCTTAGTCCATATTCCGCAAACTTACCATTGACTTTATAGTTTTCATAATAGCCTTCCCCTATGGTATAATGAAGTGCCATATTGCTCGTCCACCTAGATGACCAACGCTCGTTCCAATGCAACTGAAAGTGATCCTGCTTGTAGTTGTCTGTTTCATTATCGTAAAACCTCATAGTTCCTTGATCGTCATAATATACTCCTGAAGTATTAAAACGACGATGATTTTCCAATTTGTCTGGATCTTCTAAACCATTCCAAGCCTGATACGTTTTTTGACTTCCTCCAAATGCCAAGGCTTTGATTAAAGTAGTTTTACCGAGATAGGTTCCCTGTAAGAAATAAGATTTTAAATCGGAAGTAGCACGATCTATATATCCATCTGAATGAATATTGGACAAACGACCCGCTATTTCAAAATGATCATTCATCAGCCCCGTACTAAATTTGACGGTGTGTTTACGGGTATTGTAACTGCCGAACGAATTGGAAATCTCTCCGTTACTCTTATAGGAATACGAGTCGGTCAATAAATTCAAACTGGCTCCGAAAGCAGCAGATCCATTTGTCGACGTCCCGACACCGCGTTGCAATTGAAGATTTTGAATGGACGACGTAAAATCAGGCATATTAACCCAAAAAGTTCCTTGAGATTCCCCGTCATTGTAAGGAATTCCGTTTAAAGTTACATTTACTCGAGTTGCATCACTTCCACGAACTCGTATACTTGAGTAACCAACGCCATTACCAGCATCGGTAGTCATCACAACAGACGGCATAAAGTTCATCAGGGAAGGGATATCTTGACCCAGATTTCTCTTGGCCAATTCTTTCTTCGACAAATTGCTGTAAGCGATCGGAGTTTTGTCGTCCACGCGAATGGAAGCGACCAAAATTTCATCTAAAGCGGTTACTTTAGTAGAATCTACAACTACTTTTTCTTGTGCAATTCCGGAAATTGAAGCTAAAAGTGCCGCTGTAAGCCAGGGATAAAAAAACTTTGTTTTCATTCGTAAAAAAATATTTTTTACAAATAAAAGGGGCAATTATTTATGATTAATAATTACATATCGTATTCCGCGAGTTCAACAGTACGTCAAACTCTTTTTCCCTTGGCGGCATTATCCGCCCAGGTTCTATGGGTATAATCTCAGCCTTATTTGGCACCCCTTTGAGACAAGGCAAAAGTATTGGTTATTCTTTAAAACACCAATTTTTTCACTAGAAAGAATTCCTAAATAGCGGCATAATACTTCCTGTTTTGTCTTATATGGATGTATTCTGAACTTTAATCAAAATCGGGTCTTCTACGCATGGCTTTTTTAAGAGAAAGCTGTTGTTTGTTGTCTTTGCGTTTTCGAATCACAGATCTAGACACTTTAGTAGCTCTTCGCGGTTTTTCTCTAATTAAGGCCGTTTCTAATATGGAGAAAAAACGTTCTATTGCTCCATCTTTATTTCGAATTTGACTGCGAGTAGCGTCGCATTCTAACTGCAATACAGCCTCTTTTGACAGTCGGTTACGCAACATGGATTCCAACCGCCCAATTTGCTCTTCTGAAAAGGCTACTGTTTTAGATAAATCCCAAGTAAGTACCACTTTGGAAGAAACTTTATTAACATGCTGTCCCCCTGCCCCTCCGCTTCGAATGGCTTTAAACTGAAGTTCCGACAGTAATTTTTCTTTATTCACTTAGACTATTTTTTAATTTTTCGTTTTCCAATTCGCGATGCCATTGGATATAAGCTTTAATCGCTAAGGCCGTAAAGATAACAAATTGCAAAGAAAGCATTCCCAATCCCCTATAAGCATAGAGAGGAATCGAGATAATGTCGCCGATAATCCATAGGGTCCAGTTTTCTATCTTTTTTAATGCCATATAATACATCCCTGTAAAAAAGATACCCGATGTTAATATATCGATATAATTTTCCGTGCGTATCTCATAGTCAAAAACACGATAGACTGCGTATACAATCAAAATAGTCACAACGAAGATGAGAAACCCAATCCTTTTTTCTCTGTTATTCGTTCTCGAAATTTTCAGAACTTCTTGAGTACCGCTTAATTTAGACCAGTTATACCAACCGTATATACTCATTATAGAATAATAAGCATTTAAAACCACCTCTCCCAAATAGCTTGCAAGAAATAATAAATACACCGCGATGACCGTTGCGATCAATCCCGTTGGATATACCCAGATATTCTGTTTCCCAGCGTACCACACGCTTAAGATTCCAAAGACAAATACGACAAATTCCAAGGCTATATGAGTCCAAGAAGTATCTTTATAGGCATCAAAAAAAAAGTCAATCATTCTTATTTATAATAAAAAACCGTATTCAAGAAATACGGTTTATAGATTTTTAAAACAGTCTGTTAGTTTCTACTCATTAACAATCTCAAAATATACCAAAAAAGCAACATCAGAGAAGCAAATAAGGATAAGGCTGCGGGTACATACTGCTCGGTACCGTATTCATTCTTAATATTATAAGTAGAATATAAGATCGAGCCTGATGCCAATAGAATCATTGCTCCAGAGAACCACAGTCCCAAATCAAAACCAAAAATCATACCTGCTACGATCAAACCCATTGCAACAAAGAAGCCCATAGTTAGTATGGATCGCAAAAACGAGAAATCCGTTTTAGTCAAAAAGACTACAGCTGTCAAACCCAAAAACAAGCCCCCTGTCAATATAGCCGCTTGATTGATTAAGGTCATATTACCGCCTGAATAGTAGATGGCGACATAGATTAACGGTACAAATAATAAGGCTTGGGCTAATATATATAAACCAAAACCTAAATACTGCTGTGATGGACTAACACTTTTATAAGCCATTTTTTGAGCGACCCAAGTAATTCCCATAAAACCACCGAGCAAAACCAACCAAAGATAACCTTGTGTCATACTGAGCATAAACTCTACCAAAGGATCAATCTTGAGCAACAGGCTCTCTATTATGATAAATGCCAAAACCCCCAATGCTAAGTGGGTATATGTTTTTCTGTAAAATGTAGCTCTTTCCGAATCAGTAGCGTGAGCAACGAGGATATTTGTTTCCATTTTTTTAATTTTTAACGTTTTACTAAGCGAAGATACTAATAAATATTTTTGGTTAATTCAGGTTTAGTGCCCATTACAATAAGGTATAAACCAATATAAAATTTTCTATCTCGAAAAAATAAAAATAAAATGACTTCGAGAAGCTTTCTGAGCTGACTTCGCATCTACCACATTCATCAATCAAATCAAACGCTTCCACATTCATATTATCTTTAAAACTCAAACTTCGGGAATTACACATCTTGTACATCGCTTCTTTGGCACCCCAAATTATAGTGAGCTGTTTCACTTTGCTATC
The DNA here is from genome assembly GCF_024171535.1 of Flavobacterium sp. HSC-61S13. Taxonomy (GTDB): domain Bacteria; phylum Bacteroidota; class Bacteroidia; order Flavobacteriales; family Flavobacteriaceae; genus Flavobacterium. The sequence goes on from NZ_JALJZV010000002.1 coordinate 309,087, forward strand.
GATCGGATCCACTAACAAAGCCTGTTCTTTCAAATTGGTAAATTTATCTGCAATTCGTATAATTTTTTCGCGCTGCATCTCGATATCAATACCCACGTTATGTGAACTGACTATGATGGCTGAGTACGAGAAAGAATGTGTAATGGAGATAAACTTTCCGTCGTTAAGATGTGGCCTTCCATTTTCATCATAGGTCAAATCCGCGTCTTGATATCCTGCTTCGAACAACAAATGTCGAATACTCAAAAAACCACATTGATGACTGATCGATTTCATATTTTGAAGTCTTTCTGCGCTATTTTGACTCAAAGCAAGCCCGCGCTGTAACGATTCAAAACTTTCGGTAATTTTCCAGACCAACACCTGTGTATGGGTGTTTACTTGTATTGTTTTTTCTAATGGCATCTCGGATGAGTTAAAGCATTGACAACTAAAAACCTCGAAAACTCGTTAACGTCGAATTAAGATTCGCACTACTTTTTTTAAAAAGGAATTCCGTAAGTTTGTATAAAATTTTTGTAAATACAAATATACAACAGATGAGCACAAAAATACCGCCGTTTGTGGCATACAAAGTAAAAGACATTTCTTTGGCTTCTTGGGGAAGAAAAGAAATTGAATTGGCCGAGGCTGAAATGCCCGGATTAATGGCTCTTAGACAAGAATATCATAACGAGCAACCGCTAAAAGGAGCAAGAATTGCGGGTTGTTTGCACATGACTATTCAAACTGCTGTTTTGATCGAAACTTTAGTAGCTCTAGGTGCCGAAGTAACTTGGAGTTCTTGTAATATATTCTCTACACAGGATCAAGCAGCGGCTGCCATTGCAGCAGCTGGCATACAAGTTTATGCTTGGAAAGGCCTAAACGAGGTTGATTTTGATTGGTGTATTGAACAAACCTTGTTCTTTGGAGAAGACAGAAAACCGTTAAACATGATTTTGGATGACGGTGGAGATTTAACCAATATGGTTATTGATCGTTTTCCTGAATTAGTTGATGGAATTAAAGGACTTTCTGAAGAAACTACAACTGGCGTTCACCGTTTGTACGAAAGAGTTAAAAACGGAACTTTACCGATGCCAGCTATTAACGTTAACGATTCGGTTACGAAATCGAAATTTGACAATAAATACGGCTGTAAGGAATCAGCTGTAGATGCCATTCGTCGTGCTACCGATTTGATGTTAGCCGGAAAACGCGTCATCGTTTGCGGTTATGGAGATGTGGGTAAAGGTACTGCTGCTTCATTTAGAGGAGCAGGATCCATAGTTACGGTAACTGAAATCGACCCTATCTGTGCTCTACAAGCGGCAATGGACGGTTTTGAAGTTAAAAAACTGGATACTGTTATCGGCAATGCTGATATCATCATCACAACAACAGGAAATAAAGATATCGTAGTGGGTCGTCATTTTGAAAAGATGAAAGACAAAACTGTAGTATGTAATATCGGTCACTTCGACAATGAGATAGACATCGCTTGGTTAAATACCAATCACGGAGCGTCTAAGGTTGAAATTAAGCCTCAGGTTGACAAATATACCATCAACGGTACAGATATCATCATTTTAGCGGAAGGACGTTTGGTGAACCTAGGTTGCGCCACAGGACACCCATCGTTTGTTATGTCGAATTCGTTTACCAACCAAACCTTGGCACAAATCGAATTGTGGAAAAACAGCGATCAATACGAGAATGACGTATATATGCTACCTAAATACTTAGATGAGAAAGTAGCTCGTTTGCATTTGAATAAAATTGGAGTGGAACTCGAAGTTTTATCTACTGAGCAAGCTGAATATATCGGCGTAACAACTGAAGGTCCATATAAGCCAGAATACTATAGATATTAACTTATCCAATTTGTACCAATAAAAAAGCCACTCCGATAAAGAGTGGCTTTTTTATTGGTATATGCTTTCCGATTTAATATTAAAACCGAACAGTTGTCCTTTATTGCTGGGATTTTATCGCAAAGATACGCAACGACCGATCGAACATATAAAAAAACAATTGATCATCTTTTTGGTTTATGACATCAATGTGTTGATTTACAAATCCGGTTCCATCAACTTTTTGGCTGTATAGATATTTCTGATTTGATAGCGAATAAAGATCAGCTAATAGATAGGGTTCTTTAGTATTAGCGGATAAAACAAAAAGTGTATCCCCAACTGCAAAAGAACCTTTATTAGAATACGCAGTGCCCTCGTTACTATAGGTATACACCCCATCGTGGTCTTGAATTTTCGGAAAAGGCACTTTGTCCAAGGTATTAACAGTCCCTAAATAAAAAGCTTTAGCATCAAACACAAAGACTTTAGATACGAGTTCACAACTAAACAATATATAATCGGAGTTCGAGGAAAAACCACCTTTGAATGCTAATTTATTTTTTAAATCACGTTCCTTTTTCTCCTCAAAAACATGCACCATTTGTACTTGTTTAGTTTTCCGGTTGTATGTAAAAAAACCGGTTTGTATTAGATCGTTCAGCTTATACTCACCAAAGAAAAGAAACTGTCCATAATCATCTAATAAAAATGTATTGAACAATATAACATCTTTCAACTCTATTTTTTCTACATAATTAGTTATAGGTTCATACACTATCCAACTATTAAAATTCGAAAAAACCAAAGTATCATTTCTTACATCCACAAGATTTTCGTAATCAAAGGGAATTGGGAACTTTTCGCGTTGTTGTCGACTTATAATCTCAATATTTTTGGCTACACGATCTATTTGCAAAACATCACCTTGTGAAGCAGCACTTAGAAAGCTGCCTTTTTCTGCATCAACCCCATAAACAGGCAAAACATCCAGGATATTCTTTTCTATCGTTCGATCAAAATAATACTCTTTCTTATCCAAAGAAGGCAACGATTTTAAGACAATCGCCAATATAGAAAAGCCAATAATTACTAACCAAAATCTATTATTTAGTATTTTCATTCTTCTCCAATTTAACCAAGGTAATTAATGCTATAATAATCATATTAATTATAAGATGATACTCGTACTTCAAACCATTTAAAATACCTCCGCAACCACAAACCTCATAACGCCCTGAAAGTTGTAAATAAATGATGTAAATAGTAAATAAAATCATCATAACGAGAGAAATCGTCATTCCTAATTTACGGCGCCATATCAATAACGCGACACACAGTAACTCCATACCAATAGCGGCATAAGCAACTAAAGGCAAGATATCATCTTTAAAAAGTCCTGTTTTTATCAAATTGAACTTAAAGTCGTCTAAATTCAGGAATTTATTTGCCGCAGTATACGAAAAGAAGATAATTAAAAACGAAGATACTATGACTGTAAAATATTTCTTTTTCATTTTTTAAATAGAATAAAAGACTAATCACTTTTGCTGTTAACAACAGAATGATTAGTCTTTTTATATTGATACTATATTCTAATAAATACCGCTTTTCAACTTTATAAATCATATTGATCTAATAAATTTTCAAATAAAAACGCTTCAATTAGAATAAACTTTGACTCCTAGAAAGTATTACGGAGTCACGCTAAAGATCGTATTACTCTCGATCATATCATTCAAATGATAACTACGATCAGTATCAAAAGGAATATGAGGAGTGTATGGACCAGTAGGCGCACCTGGTACAAGTGGAGGAAGAGGTGTTATAGGTTCCAGCATTTTTATAGTTCCCCAACGTAAAATTTCGACAGAGGGTACACCTGGAAAAGTTCTATAAGAACAAACATCTTTCCCTGTTTCATAGCAAGGCAATGAAACTACCCTGCTATTGGCATTCATCACATTCGAAGAAGCAAATGTTGCCAATGAAACACCAACAACAGCTAAACCTAAATTAAAAATTTTTGTCATAATAAATATAATTTAATAGTTAATATTCTTAAAAATAGACAAAAAACAAATGCCAAAAATTTCATTTAAGATAATTTTAACAAATAAATGTTAAGAAATAGCGCTCAAACCCAATGGAACAAGCAAATACCACTGCCGATCTAAATCCATCATGAAGTTACTAAATCTGTATACAACACAGAAAACATTATAAACTCATAAACAACTTACTAACTTTAAAACAAACCTTCTATAGAATCCCTATCACTTGAATATACCCCATTATAGAGAAGAAAAAAATATAGAAGTATACTAGATGCATAAATCCTCCCTAGTAATCAGATCGAATTAATAAAATATTACACCTAAGTGATACTGTATGTCCCTATAGAAGAACTTGTACTTGGTACATTAAAATAGCTAAGAAGATGATGAGAAAATAACAGCGAGCAGAATTATAGATTAATAAAAACTTTCTATTACAAAAAAGCTAGTTCACTATTTTCAACAATAGCGTACTAGCCTTTTCAATTATGGTGTAATTGCCATTCTAAATCTAAAACGTCCTACTAATATATCTATCAGGGATTAAAAAACACAACATATGGTCTACGTTTAATAATTAACATTACTATCTGCAGAATGCAACTGTGAATCTGATGACCTATCGCACGTAAATCAGACCTTCTTCTCCTCCTACAGCATGATCTAAATGAAGATCACCCTTCTTAATTGGAACGTATATATCTATAGGACGATCAATCCAAGGATCAAACTTAATAGGAGGCTTTAGAGTCCCCCATCTAAGCACTTTAAATTGACCGTTTCCAATATCCATAATAGTACAAGCATAACTACCTCCATCTGTACAAGGTGATTCATATACTGTCCCATTTGCATTCATCATCCCTGAAGATGCGAAAGTTGCCAATGAGATACCTACAACGGCTAATCCTAAATTTAAAATTTTTGTCATAATAAATAATTTTAATTATTAATAAATACAATATAGAACAAAAACTTACTATATTCTTAAATATTAACCAAAATTTAATACAACATAGTCGTTGAACTTACAGTATATTTAAAACAAGTAAATAATAAAACTGAACTAACAAGCGGCACTAAGCCCATTAAAATTCGCGGCACTTCAATACTTTTAATTTCGCTTATTAATGATATCTCCTTAGAATGCATAACCCTTTACTACAACTAAAATCACTGCAGATCCAAGCTTAATGCTATTTTTTTAGATATAATATACACATAACGACCACGGTTTCTTATTGATACTTACTGGGACTAAGAACCGGCATTAAAACTATGGAAACCAGAACAAGGACGATCACTGCGAATTAAGACAGGTCAATGATCCTAAAAGTACAATTCATCCTCTCTTCCAAACAGAACATTGAAAACGTTAAAATAAAAAAAGGGCTACTCCAAATGAATGGAGTGGCCCTCTTTTAAATAAATTAAAATCCTTTAAAGCAGTAAATTATTTACTAAAAATTACTTTACCGTCTTCACTGGCAAAACTATCTGAATCGCTCATATAGTTAAAAACAGTATATTCCATACCATCCAACTCTATAGAAGGACTAATAACAATACTGCTATGATTAAATCCGACACCAACACCTAGATTCTCATTTACAGATTCAGTTTTATCTGCAGACAAAATTCCTGCAAAACGAGTTCTTGTACCATAAGTAACATTGTATGACTTCACATTACCAGATTCTTGCAAGGAAAGCTTCTTCATCCTTCCAAAGCGACTAATCGTTACGAAGTTTCCAGCCAATGAGCCCCAATCTTCTTCATTTGCTTTTTCAAATCTAATTGGCACGTGTTGGCGATTGCTTTGAAAATCTATACCGTCATTAGACTTTCCATAATACAGCCATTGGAAATCACCCAAATAGCCTTTTCCTCTCAACTGTGGAATAGGAAAATTACTATTATCTGATAATAGATGTACTCTATTATAAGTATTGAAAACCAAACTCATTGTACTTCCTAACTCTAAAGCATACTCACTATTATACACTGATGTATCATTGTTAAAATCGGAAGCCATTGAGACTTTAAACCCTTCTTCAAACTTAATAAGATGAGTAAATCCACCTAACAAACTATTGTCTGTAAAATAAACAACCTTCCATCCATATTCAGAATCCAATAAAGTTTCCTGAAGCTCAGCACGTTTTTCTTCAAGACGGCTATCCGGATTTTTATCAAACAACATATCAGGATCGTTATCTGTACAACCTATTAAAGTAGTACTTAAAGCTAAAGCTAATAGTCCACTTTTTAAAAAATTAAATTTCATATATATTTTAATTAAATTAATTGAAATTACCAGCAATTACTTCCTTAGTCTTTCTATCTGTGATCGCACAAAGCTCATAGAAATCAATTTTAAAAGAACGCTTAAAGTAGTCAACAATGATTGCTTCTTTTTCTTTTAATGCTTTTTTACTCTCTGCGCTTTTTACGTTATCAATAATTGCATTATACGCATTGATATCCACCAACATAGCAGCGGCCATTTCAGCAAAATCTTCATCTGCATTTGATCTAGAATAAGCAGAAATAAAACCTTCCTCTCTTGACTCAATATCATTGTAATTTTGCCAGTTCGAATTGTAGCCTGATCGCGTTATTGCAGCATACTTCTCAATGTTATATTGATTTTTCTGATTTAGAATATGGATATACTCATGTTGAATTGTATGTACAAAATTTTTAACTTGACTAGCATTAGTAATATTTAAAGAGTTGATAATAAACAATACTATTCTATTTCCCTGATCAGCTAATCCAAGAGTTTGAGTACCTTCCTTATTCATGTTAGGACTACCAATTAAATGGATTTCTTTAGGAGAGATATTTCTTACAAAAGATTCTCCACCAAGTTCGTTATAGGAATCAATCCAAATTTTACGAACAACATTCATAGCTGGCTTTACTTTAATAGGATCTGCAGGGTATAACCATCGGCTATTATCTGCTTTAGTTGGATCCCATTTATAAGACACATTAATATTGAATTTATTCTCTGCTGTAAATTCATCAAATAACCATTGATCCAACTCAGTTCTAAATTCCTCGTTAGTATCTAATCTACTTTCACCAAGTGAATCTTCCTTTTGACAAGAAGCAAAAACAGTAGCAACTACCCCAACAATCAAGAATTTTTTAACAAAATTATATTTTTTCATAATATACTATTTATTATTATCTAACATTTGGTTTCAATCCTGCAGCAACAACGTGGTCAGGAATTTGCATCACTCTACGTAAATCATCTTTAACTAAAACCTCAGTAGACAATCCCATTTTGTGATTTACAACTAAATTAAATCTCTTTATATCAAACCATCTGTTACCCTCGTGAATTAAATCTCTTCTTTTAGCTTCTGCAATTGCTTTAACAAAAGCAGCTTGCTCATCTGTCATAGAATAAAATGGAGAAAACTCACTTGAAGCAGTTCCATATTTACTCATGATCATTGCTTTAGTTAGTTTATCAGTACCAGCAACATACCCATCAGTTCTAGTTCCTATAAAGTACTCTAACTCAGATAAAGCCTCGTCTAATCTATTAGTCATCACTAAAGCTTCAATTCTATTAAGATACAATTCATCATTGCTAAATAAAATAACTCTATAGAAAGCGAAACCAGTACCTGCAGTTGGATTAGTAGTTTTAAAATACTCATTCACCTTTGGAGCCAAAGCATTGTCTCTATTCCCGACATTTAATGGAGCATCATAGTAGAATTTCTTACCCAAAGGATTAGTTGCTCTACCCATAATTTCATTAAAGGACAAAGATGTAGAGGAATATCTGTCAAACATAAACGTTCTCATATATGCAGAAGGAACCGTAGAAACCAATAAATTCGTTTCTCTTTGAACTCCACTATAATCACGAGTTTGTTCTTCTACAGACGCAATTTTGCTTTCGAATTTCCAGTCTCTAATAATTCTCGGTTTTGAACCTAAATCTGACGAATATTCCAACACTTTATCAAATTCTCCTTTCGTCAAATAGAAACGAGCTGCAAAAGCTTTACCAGCAGCTAAACCAAAATGATATTTAGGTTTAGCGTTTTTATCAGTTCTTTCCCCTGCATTTTTTAAGCCCTCTAATAAATCCGCTTCAATTAGATCATAAACTTCTTGAACAGTATTTCTAGTATAGTTAACAATTAAACTACTTTCAACAGCTTTAACGTAAGGAACACCTAGATCAGATGAAGCAGTATTTGGGTCATAATTCTTAGCCCAAACATTTACTAACATGAAATGAGCATAGGCTCTACTCAATAGAGCTTCCGATTTCAACAACCTCAACCTTGGAGTATCCTCTAAAGCATCGATAGCCTCTAGAGCTTGATTAGCATATGCAATCGCACCATAACAAGCATCCCAATATCCTGACGGAGAATCAGTATTCACTAATTTCCCAAGTTCCCAAGTATAATATAAAGTATTCTCTTGACTACCCAAAGAGGTATTCATATTATCTGTTGTATTATCAGACATCGCCTCTAAAAATGTATAAGGACATGACATCGGATAGGCACCAACTAACAATTCAGACACTTTATCTTCCGAATCGATCAAAGTACGATTATCTGGCACTTCTGACAAATAATCATCACAACTTGCAAAACCAACCATTGTCAATACGCAAGCAAAAATTTTAATTTTTTTCATCATCTATATTATTATAATGCTACGTTAAGCGTTAAGGTATATTGACTAGTTATAGGCATAGCAACACCACCCGTTCTAAAGAACTCCGGATCTTGACCTCTTAATTTTTTATCAGAATAAATTAACCAAGGATTTGTTGCCATCAATTTTAAAGAAAAAGCAGAAAATCCTAAATTTTTCTTGAAATGGTCAGGAAATTCATAACCTAAAGAAATGTTTTTCAATCTAACAAATCCACCATCTGCAACACGTTGATCAGAGTAATTATAAGTATTGTAAGCAACACTTAAAGCATTCTCCGTGTAATTCGTTTGCATCATTTTATCTGCTATAACTGGGATATTAGTTATCTTCTCATCTCCAGGAACCATCCATCGATTCTCAAAATCTTTAGTAAATACATCCAAGTCACCATAAGAAGAAGAGTAACTAGGATTTAACCTAATTTTATTACCCCCTGATGCTACAACAAAGATATTTAATGACCAATTATTGAAATTAAAAGTATTCGATAAACCTAAAGATTTATTAGGCTCAATAGCACCTTCATATTTCAAATAACCTGTAATGTTTTGTCTATCCTGGAAATAAGCTCCAGCAATATTATCAGTTTCACCATCTGCTTGAATATACGTAGGTAAACCTTGATCTGTTAAACCAGTAAACTGGTATGAATAAAGTGCATTTCTAGGACGTCCAACAACATTTCCTCCAAAACCAGACACCAATTCATAAGCAGTAGGTTTATTTTGAAGAGATGTAATTTCTTGATTGTAATACGATGCATTAATCGTTGTGGACCAAGAAAACTGATCTCCAACTATATTACGTGTCGTCAAACTTAGCTCCACACCTTTTGTAGTCATATCCGCATTGTTACCCAACTTAGTTTTTTGACCACCAATACCAGACGTTGTAACAACATCAATCAAATCAAAAGCTTTTCTCTGGTACACATCAGCTACAATTTGAAGTCTGTTATGGAATAAACCTAAGTCCATACCTATATTCGCCTCATGTTGTTTTTCCCAAGTTAAATCCGCATTTTGAAGATCTTCGATAGACAAACCTACTTCTCTGTCTTCTTGCAATTCTCTATCAGTAATATAACTCTTATAAATAGCTAATGAATTCGTAGCCGGACCTGCAGTAGCAGTTAACCCATAAGAACCTCTAAAACTCAAATTACTAATCGTTTCAGAATCTTGCAAAAATTTCTCTTCAGACACATTCCATTTACCTGATGCTGTCCATGTTGGCAACCAACGATTAGAACCTCCTAATCCCTGTCTATTTGACCCATCATAACGACCTGTACCAGAAACGGTATAACGTCTATCGTAAGTATAAGAGATTTTTCCAAAGTAACCAATTGTTCTCTCTCTTTCTTCAAAATAGCTAGCAAGAGTCCCTCCTTCATTAATCACTTTCTGTAAAATTCTAGGATCAGTATTTAAAATCATCCCGCGATCAAACATCACTCCATAATCAGTTGAGCTATTACTTTCTCTATCAACATATCTCAATTCTGTCCCTGCAAATACATCTACCTCATGAATATCATTAAATGTTTGACTGTAAGAAATACTATTTCTAACATTATAAGACAATAGATCATTACTGAATTTTCTTCTTATACCTCCTTCTGTCAAAACAGGAACTTTAGTCGCGCTAGGATTATTTGGATCCGTATACAAGAAAATATTAGCTTTAGTAACAATAGGAGTTTCATTAGCGTTATATGCTCCGACTACGTTAGATTGCTCATAAATATCATGAGTTCTTCGTGTATCCGCATAACGCGCTGAAGCACTTAAATTATAAGTAACTTTTGGCAAAATTTTATATTCAGCATCAATTTGAAACTTGATGTCTTTCACATCAATATTCATCATATTATTATCCAATTCCTCAAGGATATTAAATGGTGCCCAGTTCATTCTATTATACTCTAAGTTACCATTTTGATCGTAAGCACGAAGTGTTCTACTTGTGTTTAATGCATAACTAAATGGATTTAAATCGAAATTACGTGAAGTACCTCCATTCACCACATCCTTTTCACTATCATAACTTCCCGGTGCTTTTTGATCACGAACCGAAGCCATAGAAGATAAAGCAATGGTCAATTTATCATTTACATAGAATGTAGATTTTAAATTCATCGTCAAACGGTGAACCTCATCTGCCAAAGTCCATCCCGGATCTGTATAATAACCTACCGAAGCAAAATATGAATTATTCTTACCCCCCCCTGAAAAACTTAAGGAGTGATTCTGAGTTATTGAAGGTCTAAATAATAATTTAAACCAATCCGTATTTGCTTTTTCATAAGGTTGTAAAAACTTATTTTTTGAAGCTTGAGTATTTAACAACGTATTGTTATCAATAGCTTGATACATTTTTGTATAAACCCCTCCATATCTACCTTGCGTAGATGAAGGCATTCCCAAATAACCTTTTTTATCTAGCTCTTGTAAAATACTCATATTTCCTTGAGAATCTAAGATATCAAACTGTGCATAAGTAGGAACCGTTCTCACAGTATTTTCCATAGAGTAAGTAACACTTAAAGGAGTTTCTCTACGTCCAGATTTTGTCGTGATAACAACCACACCATTCATTGCACGTGAACCATAAATTGAAGTTGCAGAAGCATCTTTAAGAATCTCGATACTCAAAACATCACTACTATTTAATCCAGCGATAGCAGAACTCAACAATGTCTCTGAGTTTCCAGAAGCTAAATCCTCGAAACTAACATTAACAATATCTTCCTGAACTACACCATCAATAACCCATAATGGTTTTGTATCTCCCATAATAGATGAAGAACCACGAACCGTAATTTTAGGAGCCGCACCAAAACTACCTGTAACGTTCTGAACGTTAACACCCGCAGCCTTACCTTCAATCATACGACTTACATCAGGTACTCCTTCAACTTTTAATTCTTTTTCTGATATTCTACTAGCAGCACCTGTAAAAGTTCTTTTATTAACTTTTTCGTATCCTGTAGTAACAATTTGAATTGCTCCTAATTCTTCTGACAATTCAGCCAATGAAGCATTAACTACACTTCTGCCTTGCAATTTGACTTCTGAGGATTTATACCCCATAAATCCGAATACCAGAATGGCATTTCCATCTTTGACTGTAATTGAATAATTACCGTCTAAATCTGCACTGACACCATCTTGAGTGCCTTTAATTAGAACGCTTGCTCCTGGGAGAGGTAAACCATCTGCCGCTGAAACAACCTTACCTGTAACCTTTCTTCCCTGTGAATACGCCTCTTGAACAGTCAAAAGGGTCAACAACACTAGAAAGAAATTGAGTACAATTTTCCTCATGTTTTATTATTTTTAAATTGTTTAACAAACAAATAACAAAAAATCCATATATGCTAATTTTGTGTTATTTTTTTTTATAGTTTTTTTCTATTATAGAGAAGTTAAATCTTAACATTTAAAAGCGCTGACAGCCTATTTTACTTTCGTAATTTATACCGCTACCATCGCTAAAAAAAACATTAATAATACCCCAATACTATATAATAATTTTGATCAAAAAAAAAGACCTTACGCAATCTTGTGCGCAAGGTCTTTTTTATTTAATCAATCCCGAAAGTTCTATTTCTTCAACAAATCTCTAATCTCCGCAAGCAACTGTTCTTGAGACGGACCCGCTGGTGCTGCTGGCGCGGCATCTTCTTTCTTCTTCAATTGGTTGATACCCTTGACTAAGAAAAATACCACTAAAGCCAACAATAAAAAGCTAATCAATACCGTAATAAAGTTACCATACGCAAAAATAACCGCCCCTTCTACAGCTCTTGCATCTTTCAACGCAGCGCCTTCAGGAACCGTCCCCTTCAACACATAATAGATATTACTAAAATCCGGTGTACCGATAATTCCCGATACTAAAGGCATTATCAAATCATTAACAACACTGTCAATAATTTTCCCAAAAGCACCACCGATTATTACCCCTACTGCCAAGTCCATTACATTTCCTTTAACAGCAAACTCTTTAAACTCTTTTACGAATCCCATACCTTTATGTGTTTTAATTTACGCTAAAGTAATAAATTTTCATTTCAATAGTAAATAATTTCTTAAAAAAAGTTTATTCTTGATAGAAAATTCGCTTAACCCTTTGCGAAATGCTAGTCATAATTTCATACGGAATGGTCCCCAATTTTGTAGCCAACTCGGTAACAGGAATTTCCTTGCCGAAAATAATCACCTCATCGCCTTCTTCGCAATCCATTCCAGACACATCCACCATCATCATGTCCATACAAATCGAACCAATAATAACGGCCTTACACTCCTTAATATATACATAACCTTTTTCATTGCCCCAAGCCCTCGGAATTCCATCGGCATAACCAATCGGAATAGTCGCTATTCTAGTCAAACCTTTGGATCTGAATTTTCGTCCATATCCGACACTTTCCCCATCATCTACCGTTCTTATTTGTAAGATCACCGTTTTTAAAGTACTGACGTGTTCGAGTTGTGCAGTTTCTACAGCATCATTTCCTACACCGTACAATCCAATCCCCAAACGAACCATCTCCATTTGATGTTCCGGAAAATTATAAATTCCCGAGGTATTTAAAATATGCCTAATCGGACTAATTTGTAATCCCTCCGAAATTCGCTTACTCTGTATTTTAAAGTCAGCAATCTGTTGTAAGGTAAAGTCTCTATATTCTTCAACATCACTAGATGACAAATGAGAAAATATGGTTTTAACCTCCAACACATTTGTCGGTTTTAAAATACTTATCAATTCTTCTATATCTTTTGATATAAATCCCAATCGATGCATACCCGTATCCAACTTTAGATGAATCGGGTATTGGTAGGCATTCTTTTCTTGAGCAAATGCCAAAAAAGTTCGCAATTCCTTTAATGAATATATTTCGGGTTCTAAGTCATAAGCAATCATAGCTGAGAACGCACTTATTTCAGGATTCATTACTATAATAGGCAATTGAATTCCCGCCTTTCTCAAAGCGATCCCCTCATCGGCAAAAGCCACTCCTAAATAATCTATTTTATCATGTGCAAGCAGTTTGGCAATTTCAAAACTGCCGTTGCCATAACCAAAAGCCTTGACCATAACCATGACTTTGGTTGTCGGCTTCAATTTGGACCTATAAAAGTTCAAATTGTGTCGAACAGCATTTAAATTTATTTCCAAAACGGTCTCATGTGTTTTTTCTTCCAATAAACTGCAGATCTTCTCAAAGTGAAAGCCACGAGCCCCTTTAACCAAAATCGTTTCTTGTTGGAAATCGTCCATGGAAAACTTCTGTAAAAAGGCATCCGTACTGACGTAGCCATAAAAATTCTTTAATCCCGCTAAGTATTTAGATATCGCCGGACCTATTCCTATAACGCGATTAATTTTATTGGATTCCAACAAAACGTGTACTTGCTGATATAATTCCTCCTCAGGCAAACCACTTTGAAAAATGTCAGAGAGTATAACTGTTTTAGTTGGTTGGGTTTTGTGTTTTTCCAAAAAATCCAAGGCGATTTTCAGCGACTGAAAGTCGGCACTATAACTGTCGTCAATTAAAGTACATTGATGAACACCATTTTTAACCTGTAATCGCATTTCGACGCGATACAGTTTAGACATACGCTCGGCTATAACAGTTTGGTCGTATTTCAAATATAAAAGTGTTGTTATACAACAAGCCATATTGGATAAAGATACCGAATCGTCAAATGGAACACCTACCTCAAATTCACTTCGAGAAGTTTTAACGAGCAGTTGGCCTCTGTTGGTTTTACTAAATAAAACATCGGCAGTATTGCTGGTAAAACTCCATGAAAAAACTTTTTTACGATTTTCATCAGCTAGCAACGGAGCGAGGTCCTCTTCTAAAATTATGGTATCGGCATGGACAAACAGTTTAAATTTCTCATTTAACTTCTCATCCTGATCGACAAAACCTTCGTCGTGATCTGTCCCAATAGAAGTCAATATTCCGATAGTCGGTTGAATGATTTTCTCTAGAACGCGCATTTCATTTACAGTGGAAATACCCGCTTCAAAGATTCCGAAATTGTGTTTGTGATCGATCCCCAAAACAGATAAGGGAACCCCAACTTGAGAATTATAACTCTTCGGGCTTTTGATTACGTTATAATCCGGATTGATTAAAAAATTCAACCACTCCTTGACTACTGTTTTGCCCCGACTCCCTGTAATTCCAATTACCGGAAAAGCGAATTGGCTGCGATAGTAAGCTGCATATTCCTGAAAAGCCACTAAGGTATTGGATACTATAAAATAAGATACATTAACTATAGGAGATGCAGGTACTTTAGAAACCACAAAATTCACAACTCCTTTTTGGACTAAATCACTTATAAATTGATGCCCGTCATGATGCTTCCCATCTAAAGCAAAAAATAGGGTTTGCTCGTTATTTTGTAAAGACCTACTGTCGATAGATACGTGGGTGAATACCAATTCCGTTGCTTCTCCTAAAAAACTAGCAGACACTATTTTACAAAAATCCGATACTTTTATTCTCATTACTTCCTTATGCTTATAAATTGCCTATCAAAGTTAAGGTAAAACACATAAGAAACCAGAGAATCTCGTTAGTTTTTAAAATTTTTAAACACCAGCGAGATTCTCGTTTTTAAGCCTAAACAAAGGTATAATCCACTCCTGTTACCTGCGATAATAAGGTGTCTGGTCCATCTAAAATAACCGCCGCCTTTGGAGGTGTAGGCGTTACCGGACTATTTGTTTTTAAATAAGCCAACAGCGCATCGTGCAAAGTGGATTCCGTATTAAATGCTTCGCGAACGTTTCTCATACGGCACAACATATCATCGGGATCTCCCTCTCGTTCACAAGCCAAAATTTTATAGTTTTTTTGCACATCCAATGGCAATCCGCCTATAACAACTGTTTTAATTCGTTTTCCATGAGATTGAAAAGCTTCGAAGGTCACCTCCATGCCTTTAAATTTAACCATCCATCCTCCGAATCGTTGAACTGCATCAGCGGCAAATACATTGTTTAATTCTTTTTCGAGCCAATTTTGAATTTGTAATCCCGACACCTTTCCGATTCTAATCGTTGAATCTACTGGTAGCATATCAAATATAAAACCATTGGTTATTGGTATATTACCCGTGTGATCTCGAGTGATATTAGGCGGACAAAAACGAAATCCGTTGGATAAAACCACATCTACCTCAGGATGCTTAGCATGTAAGGCTTGTAATACCAAAGTATCAATGGGATTTTCGACAACAAAATAGCGATATAAGGGTATTGTACTGTAACCGACAATCTTATTAATGCTTTCAGCATAAGGCTTTTCGACCGAAGTCACCAACTTTTCAACGGCACTATCTGGGGTAATTTTAGCAGCGGTTACTTCTAGCAATTCATAATCATCACGAATTACTTTTCCATTTTCCACGTACAAATCAAGCTTACCAATAAAGGAACCAAATGCTCCCGGCTCTACTACTTTTGCGTATTTACAAACGATTGGTTTTCGAACCCGTTCATGGGTGTCGCCTCCAAAAATATAATCAACACCTTGACAAACTGGATTGTTTGCCAACGCAATCTGTTGTGACAAACCCAAATGAGCAATCATAATCACATAGGCACATTGCTCTTGATTTCTCAATACATCGACATAATGAGCTAAGTTTTCAGCTGGCTCAGTATAGACTATACCGTCGCTATACATGGGCGATTGCCGTAAAGGCACCAAGGGATCCGTATAACCTAAAAAGCCAATTTTCACTCCTGCTGTATGCCAAATATGATACGGTTGAAAAATCAACTCCCCACGCTGACCATTTTTTAAATCGTGGTACATATTGCTACATATTTTAGGCGCATTTAAAGCTCCCATCAATTGTTGCATATTTTTTTTACCGTAGACTACCTCCCAATTTCCCGGTAAAAAAAGATTATAATTCATCTGATTCAAAATCGGAACAAAGGCTTTTCCTGTGGTCTGGACAGCCAATTCACTACCTTGAAACATATCACCGGTATCCAAAGTAAAATTATTGGGACTTTCCTTTCTCAACTCCTTGAGCATACCAGCCAAATAGGCATATCCCCCAGTTTTACGATAAACAGCTGCATCGTTTTCCCAAAACAATTCATCATGAGGGTGAAGTTGACAATGCACATCAGTCGTTTGGAAAATACTAATTTTTTCTACTCCCTTATCCTTGTCTAATTCGGATTCAGTTTTTAATTTATCAGTCGTAGCATTGTCCGCATTGGCGAAACTTACAGTTGGCAATACAGCAGTCCCCAAGCCCATTACTCCCATTGCTTTTATAAAACTCCTTCGATCTTTCATGGTTTTGTTTTAAAAATTACTCTTAATATAACTCCATCCTTGTTCTTGCTTCTGAATGATTTCTGCAATTCCAGAAGGTACATACTGCATCTTACCTATTATAGCTTCTTTAGCAATACCCTTTTGCTTTAGGGTATTCTCACAGACTTGAAAAACGACCCCTTTTTCTACTAATAAGTACAATTCGGATTGGAGCGTTGTTTTTTCCGACTGCACTAGACTTATTCCTGGCCCGTGTATCACCACATGTATCACCACATCTTCTTTCCAAAGATTAAGCAAATTGTTTACATTATTGATCAATCCCTTTTGTTCCTCAATAGTGGAACTGGTCATCTGAAAAACCACTCGGTGCCTTGGTAGTTTTTCTTGTGCCTTTACGGGGCCTATCAACATCAATAAGATACTGAATACTAGTATTTTTTTCATTTTTGTAATTTTAATCAATATCCGAAATAAATATTGATTTCATTAAGTTTTTCAAAACTAAGCCCTTCAAGCTGGATCTGCAGTAACAATTGTTACAAAAGCGCTTTTTATAGTGCTTTGTAGCAAATGTTACCGTTGACGCTTTTTTTTATGCGTTACTTTGTTTTTTAAATATATAACTATGAATGCCATTTTAGAACCCTGGCCTTGGTATGTGGGAGGCCCCATGATTGCGATTACTTTGATTAGCTTACTTTACTTAGGAAAGTCCTTTGGTTTTTCATCGAATTTACGCACACTATGTTCGATGGCTGGTGCTGGAAAAAACTGTGAGTTCTTCTGCTTTGATTGGAAGGCACAATCTTGGAATTTACTCTTTTTAGTAGGAACCATCGCTGGTGGTTTTATTTCCTATCACTATTTGAGTTTACCAGAAGTGGTAACTCCTTTAAGCGAAACCACTATTACTAAACTGCATGATTTAGGCTTTAATAGCGCAGGTCAAGCATACATACCAACTGAATTATTTGGTGTAACAGCATTCGAATCACCTAAGCAAATACTGTTATTATTGTTAGCGGGTCTACTGGTTGGTTTCGGATCTCGCTATGCTGGCGGTTGTACATCCGGACATGCCATATCCGGTTTGAGTAATTTTCAATTACCATCGTTATATGCTGTAATCGGATTCTTTGCAGGAGGACTTATCATGGTACACCTGATCTTCCCTTTTATTTTTTAAATCTATAAAACACTATAAATGAAAAAATTAATTTACTTAATACTTGGTATTTTCTTTGGAATAGCCATGTTTAAATCTGGAGCTTCCTCGTGGTTTCGCATTTATGAAATGTTTCAATTTGATTCGTTTCACATGTATGGAATCATTGGTTCCGCTTTGGTCATAGCCGTAGCAGCTGTGCAAATCATCAAAAGAAAAAACATCAAGGATGTGACGGGAAATCCAATTGTTTTTCAAGACAAGAAAAAAGGCTTTGTTCGTTATGTGGTTGGCGGAACTATATTCGGATTGGGCTGGGCGCTTGGAGGTGCATGCCCGGGACCGATGTTTGTATTGCTAGGAGCTGGATTTTTTCCAATCGCTATTGCCATTATTGGCGCCTTATTAGGCACCTGGATTTACGGCCTGATTCAAAATAAACTTCCTCATTAGCCTATCGCATAGGCTCACTGGAATACGCAATAAGGATGGAAGCGATATCCTTTTGCGAAACGCAGTGAGCGAAAGATAAAGCGGACAGCCTGGGCCGAAGGCATTGCCAAAATCAGCTTTGATTTTGCCAATATTCTGCCTACAGGTTTGTAAGATGGATAAAATAACGCTATTTTTAGCCTCTATTAATTTGCTTATACCTTTTTTATGAATCACGTGATACGAGAAGCTTATGGTGCTGTTTTTGAAGATGCTTTGATTGAAGAGTTAATCGAAATATCGACTATTTACGATTTTGAGGAAGGCGATAAATTGATTGAAATTGGCGAATACATCAAGAAAATGCCGCTATTATTACATGGCGCTATCAAAATTATGCGCGAAGATAAAGATGAGGGTGAATTGTTGTTGTACTTTATTGAAAAGGGAGATACCTGTGCCTTTACGCTCATTTGTAGTTTGGGAGAAAAACGCAGCGAGATTCGTGCTATCGCAGAAACTTCCGGTTCCCTAGCGATGGTACCCGTTTCAAAAATGGAAGAATGGATGGGCAAATATCGCAGTTGGCGCAATTTTGTATTGAACAGTTACAACAACCGTTTGTCAGAGATGTTGGTCGCAGTGGATAATTTAGCTTTTATGAAAATGGATGATCGCTTATTGAGCCATTTGCAAGAAAAAGCAAAAATAAACAACAGCACAATCATCAACAACACCCATCAGGAAATCGCTTACGAACTCAATACCTCGCGTGTGGTCATCTCGAGACTGCTCAAGAGTTTTGAGAATGACGGCCTGATTCGATTGAATCGCAAAAACATAGAACTCTTACATTCAGAAAAGTAACACATCACGCTTTTAATTCCCCGTGTGTAACTCAGGTTACTGCAAATGATTCAAAAGCTTTGTAATTTTACATCAGTTAACCATAAGGACCTGAAATCACCTTAACCGTGCTTTTGCTAAAAATGCCACGTGTATCTGACTCCTTTCAGCCATCCTTAATTTAAAATAATATTGAAAAATGAAAATAGAACAAATTTACACAGGATGTTTGGCTCAAGGAGCCTACTATATAGAAAGTGAAGGAGAAGTAGCCATTATAGACCCACTTCGCGAAGTACAACAATACATTGATAAAGCCACGGCTAGCGGTGCTAAAATAAAATATATTTTCGAGACCCATTTCCACGCAGATTTCGTTAGTGGACATGTGACCCTGGCACAAAAAACTGGGGCTCCAATTATTTATGGACCTACAGCTAGTCCTACCTTTGAAGCACATATTGCGACAGATGGAGAGGTTTTCAAATTGGGAAAAATTACGCTAACAGCGTTGCACACGCCTGGACATACTATGGAAAGTACGACTTACTTACTTAAGGATGAAAATGGACATGATCACGCTATCTTTAGTGGAGACACTTTGTTTTTAGGTGACGTGGGACGCCCTGACCTGGCTCAAAAGGCAACAAGTATGACCCAAGAAGAACTCGCAGGGACGCTTTTTCACAGTTTAAGAAACAAAATCATGACCTTGGGTGACCACGTAATCGTATATCCTGCTCATGGAGCTGGATCGGCATGCGGAAAAAACTTAAGCAAGGAAACCATCGGAAATTTAGGCGAACAGAAACAAACCAATTACGCTTTGCGCGCCGATATGACGGAAGCGGAATTTATTGCAGAAGTCACCGACGGCTTACTACCTCCTCCTAGTTATTTTCCGTTGAATGTTAAACTCAACAAAGAAGGCTACGAGGATGTTGAGAAAATCATTCGAGAAAATCAAGCTTTAGATCCAGCAGCTTTCCAATTGGTAGCTGATGAAAACACAGCCCTAATTTTAGATGTTCGTTCGGTTTCTGATTTTGCTCAAGGACATATTCCAGGTTCCATTTTTATCGGTATTGACGGACAGTTTGCCCCATGGGTAGGTGCACTAATTACCGACATACAACAACCTATAGTTATCGTAGCCCCAGAAGGACGTGAAGAAGAAACTATTGTCCGCTTGTCAAGAGTTGGTTATGATAATTCTCTAGGATTTCTTAAAGGAGGCTTTGATGCTTGGAAGAAATCAGGTCTGGAAATTGATACGGTAGATCAAATCAGCGCGGAAGAGTTTGCCAATAAAATGCACCAAGAAGAATTGAATGTCTTTGACGTCCGCAAACCCGGCGAATTTGAAGCATCGCATTTGGAAGTTGTTAACCACATCCCCTTAGATGTTTTAAACGAACATTTAGCCGATTTCCCAACAGATCAACCTTTTTACATACATTGTGCTGGCGGTTACCGTTCTTTGATCGCTGCGTCGATTTTAAAAGCAAGAGGTTATCACAACATGATTGATGTTATCGGAGGTTTTGCTTCGATCAAACAAACCGATTTAAAAACGACCGAATTCGTTTGCCCTTCAACTTTAAAGTAATCAGTGATCCGTAATCAGTAATCAGTGATTAGATGTTGTAGGAAAAGAAATTACATAAGAACACCAGCTTAAATGACTTTTATTACCCCCTGTTTTTATCCTGGTAAAAACAGGGTTTTTTTATATAATCCTACTGAAAGATCAAGCCATAAAAAAAGCCAGAAGCAAATGCTTCTGGCTTTTCTATTTTATAAGGAGTTTTTATATAGAAATACTTCGTCTGCACCACTGAGCACAAACAAAACTATTAATTAATCGTTTAATTTTAAAACTGCCATAAATGCTTCTTGAGGAATCTCTACGTTTCCTACTTGACGCATACGTTTCTTACCTGCTTTTTGTTTTTCAAGTAATTTACGTTTACGAGAGATATCCCCCCCGTAACATTTAGCCGTTACGTCTTTACGCAAAGCTTTTACCGTCTCACGAGCAATTACTTTAACTCCAATTGCCGCTTGAATTGGAATATCAAACTGCTGACGTGGAATCAATTCTTTTAGTTTCTCACACATCTTTTTACCGATATGGTGTGCGTTGTCTTCGTGTATTAATGCAGAAAGTGCATCTACAATATGTGCGTTTAACAACACATCGACTTTTACCAATTTAGAGGTACGCATTCCTATAGGAGCATAATCAAAAGAAGCATAGCCCTTGGATACGGTTTTTAGACGATCGTAGAAGTCAAAAACGATCTCAGCTAATGGCATATCAAAAGACAACTCCACACGCTCCGGCGTCAAATAATTCTGATTGGTGATCAATCCCCGTTTCTCGATACACAAACTCATTACTTGACCTACGAAATCCGATTTGGTAATGATCGTCGCCTTGATATAAGGCTCCTCTACACGCTCTAATTTAGAAGGTTCAGGTAAGTCTGATGGGTTGTTGACGATTAACGGTGTATCTGGATTTTTCTTGGTATAAGCCAAATACGAAACGTTGGGTACTGTAGTAATCACCGTCATATTAAATTCTCTTTCCAAACGTTCTTGGATGATTTCCATATGTAGCATTCCCAAGAATCCACAACGGAAACCAAAGCCCAATGCTGCAGAACTCTCTGCGGCAAAAACCAAGGAAGCATCGTTTAACTGTAGTTTCTCCATAGAGTTTCTCAACTCCTCGTAGTCCTCCGTATCTACCGGATAAATTCCAGCAAATACCATTGGTTTTACGTTTTCAAAACCGGCAATCATATTTTGAGTTGGCGTTTTAGCATCGGTAAGTGTATCCCCTACTTTTACCTCTTTAGCCTCTTTTATTCCAGATATCAAATACCCAACATCTCCTGTAGAGATTTTCTGTTTTGGGGTTTGGTTTAATTTTAGGGTTCCAATTTCATCGGCGAAATATTCATTACCAGTAGCCATGAACTTGATTTTTTGCCCTTTTGAAATAGAACCATTAATCACGCGGAAAATAACTTCAATTCCACGGAATGGATTGTAAACCGAGTCAAAAATCAAGGCTTGTAACGGCTCCTCAGGATCTCCTTTTGGAGGAGGAATTCGCTCGATAATTGCTGCTAAAATATCTTCAACTCCCAGTCCTGTTTTTCCAGAAGCTGGAATAATATCTTCGTAATCACACCCTAAAAGTTCCACGATATCATCACTTACTTCTTCAGGGTTTGCACTTGGTAAATCAATCTTGTTTAAGACCGGAATGATTTCAAGATCATTCTCCAATGCCAAATACAAATTGGATATGGTTTGAGCTTGTATACTTTGTGCTGCATCAACAATCAATAAAGCCCCCTCACAGGCTGCAATCGAACGCGATACTTCATAAGAGAAATCTACGTGTCCCGGAGTATCTATCAAGTTAAGAATATAGTTTTCTCCCTTATACATATATTCCATCTGGATGGCATGAGACTTGATGGTTATACCACGCTCTCGCTCCAAATCCATATTATCCAATAATTGGGCTTGCTTCTCTCTTGACGTAACAGTCTGGGTAGCGTCCAAAAGTCTATCTGCCAAGGTACTTTTACCGTGGTCGATATGGGCAATAATACAAAAGTTTCTTATGTTCTTCATCGTCGTTCAATATCTGTTGGTTCCACTGCGCGGAGATCAAAAAAACCTACTTTTTATCGTAGTAATCATCGCGCAATTGTTGTTTATTTTTGTATAGTTTGCCGCAAATAATGCCCTAACTATAGTATATGGTGCAAATATAGTTTAAAGTTTGAATCTTTTTTTATATTTTTTAATCTGTACGCCCGTATCTCAGCAGAAAAGCAACGTCCTCTTCCCGTTGTAATTATAAATTTTCTAACATTCACTGCTGTAAAGGCCCTCAACTACATAGTCCATGTAAGTACAACCAACAGTTACAAACACCTATTGTCTAAAAAACTGTATCTTTAACCTATCTAATTCAATAATGAATATTATGAAATTTCTCCAATTGCTTCTAACTGTGCTGGTTTTCGCTAGTAGTTGTGCTCAAAAAGCAGACGTAACCGAAATCCTATACCCTTTCCCAAAAGATTTAAAAGAGGTATCAGGTATGCATTTAGACCGCAATAATTTATTATGGGTAGTTGAAGACAGCGGCAATAAAAATGAAATTTACGCTTTAGATCCACACGGAAAACTTCAAAAAACAGTTCAAATCACCAACGCACAAAATAATGATTGGGAGGACTTAACTTACGATGAACACGACAATTTATACATCGGAGACTTTGGCAATAACGACAACGATCGTCAAAATCTTAAAATACTTAAGATCGACGCCACTGATTTAAAAAGCAAGACAGAAGTTACCGCTACAGAAATCGAATTTTACTATCCAGAACAACAGCAATTTCCTCCCAAAAAGACCCATTTATTGTATGATGCAGAAGCCTTTTTTGTATTGGGTGATTCGTTTTATGTTTTCACCAAAAACAGAAGCAAAGGTTTTGACGGAACTTCTTTGGTTTATAAAATCCCGAATCGAGTAGGCCGTCATGCAGCACAGTTAATCGGCGAATTTAAAACCTGCGGCATCTACCAAAAATGCGCTGTGACTAGCGCAGCAATTAGCCCTGACTTAAAAACAATCGCCCTATTGACACAGGGTAAAGTCTGGCTAATCGAGAACTTTAAAAAAGACGGTATACTCTCAGGAAACATATCGTCCTATGATTTAAAAGAGCTTACTCAAAAAGAATCGATTCTCTTTGAAAACAATCAGACACTTCTCTTGTCGGATGAGGCCAAAAAGAAAACAGGCGGTCAAGTATATCGCGTAACTATCGCAGACCTAAAAACCAAATCCTAAACCAAATACAAATCGTCCACCGTCTTCACTTTTAAAATAAGACGTTTGAAGCGTCAGTGATTCGATGGCATTGACCCAAAATCCAAGGCCGTAGGAGTTGTGCCATTTATTGGATGACTCCCCCGGATTCCACACCCTACCATAATCAAAACCAACTAACATTCCATATTGCATAGGAACCAGACCTCCGTTGACCGCTCCTATATTCCATCGTATATCGGAACTGTGTACAAAAGCTTGTTTACCCGTAAAGCGCTCCGGTCTAAAACCTCGTAATTCGTCATTACCCCCTAAAGTCGCTGCATGATAAAAATCAAAATTATCCTCAATTCGCGCTTTGTATTTAAATTTGGAAGCCCATACAAAACGTTCTAATCGATCAATCGGGACATTAAAATTTAGGCTTGTATTGATAAAACCAAATTGCTTATCGCTGTTGTCTATATTATATTTCCAACCGGATTCCCAATGAAAACCAAACCCTAAAGTCGGTTTTGATTTGGAATTATACCGCTCATAATCATAATTAATCTGAGCTCCTAAATACTGTTGAAAACGAAACACTTCTGGGGAAATCTCAACGGATTCTGACACAAAACGACCGGAGGTTTGCGCTACTTTTAAGACCTCAAAACTCGCTGCGATTTCAAAATTGCCTCCTAAGTCACCTTCGTAACGGTAAGCGGGTTTGATCTGATACGATTCAATACGCACCCGCTTGTAGTCATCTCCTTTTTCTTCGTCAAAATAATGGGTTTCATTGCCAAAACCATAAAAGTTTTGCGAGAAATTAGGGCTGGTCGCCTTAGCCTCTATAGCAAACATCCACGAATTACTTGCATTGGCAAAAAAGCCTTTATACGCTCCATCAACACCTTGAGTCTCAAAGGAATAATTGGCTTTAAAAGTATGTTTGGTCGTAAACGGATCTTGCACGAAATTATTTCTAACCGAAGAATAATTCAACCCTATTTTCACACCGTCATCGGGATTATATCCCACATTGGGCAACAGCATATTTACGTTTAATGGCACCTTGCGATAATCGTAATTATTTAAATCGTATCGATCGCTATAAACCGTCCGAACTTTTAAATCCGATTCCACCGTATTTTCTTTCGTTTTATAGTCGTAGACGATCAATTGCCTGTTATTTTCTATTTTAAATAGATCGTGATTCTGCCCTCCAATTAATCTAATTTTAATCTTTGCAGCACCCTCACCCAACACCTGAAATTCATCCTGATCATCTAAGCCATAAACCCAAAGCTCCTTGGTTTCATCTGGAGTATAAGTTCTCTCAAAAAATTTCTCTTCCCCCGTTTTTTTATTGCGATACTGCTCCAAATGGACCCTTCCATTTGCTAATCTTGTAATGACAAATCGATCTTTCTTATCCGTTCCTCTTACAATTGCAGTCTCTGCCAATGCGCGATAATATTTTCGAGCAAAATCAGCCAAACCGGCTCTTCGGATCTTTAAAGTCTCGATAATGCGTCTCATCTCCTCATCCTGTACTTCCTTCGGTAATTTAGAAAAACTTGCCTCGATATTACTATCGGTCAAGGTATTTTCAATTTCTTTAGCCTGATTCACCCAGTCCTCTTCTGTTTTATTCTTTAAAAAATCAACATCCATCGGGAAGGCCGTTTTATTGATCCATCTCGGCGCTGGAAATTCCTCTTTAAAACTCTGCATATGCCTTAAAGGCGGTAGTTTTTTAATAAGCGATAACAAAGCCCCATCAATTTTTGCAAAGGCTTGATCGCGATCTCTAGGAATCGGTTTATATAGGACTGCTGCTGTTTCTTTAAATTCTGCCCAGCGCCATTGATCTGCATGTCTATCCCAATCCCCTATCAACATATCAAACAAACGAGCTTTTAAATAGGCTGTATCATCGATTTTATACTTTTCGTCTTTTCTTAAATTATTCATCACGTCATCCGTGCTAACAATGACTTGGGCATTTCCAAAAGACTCTTCCTCCTCATGCCCATCAGTAGGACGCTCTTCTATCATATATAATTCGTCGCCATAAACCGCGTTATACCTACCTAAAGCGGGTTGCTTCGGTATGTAATACAACTCGGGGTTGGTATGATAAATTCCTAGATAATCCGATAAATCGCCAATAATAAACGGAGTAAAAGGATGGGCTGTCGTATAAAAATCATAAATAAATCGTTCAGCAAAAGTTCCCTTTATCGATTCCTCCACATATTGATCTTTAAAAACGGCCGATTGAACAAAACGTGAGGCGCTTTTTTTAACACCACGCATCACGTACTCTTTGCCGTCTCCCGACATCAATCGCAACGATAAGGATTGGTTTCCTCCTCCAGAAATTTTTGGTTTTAAACCACCGTGAATATCTTCCAAATACAGTGTCGGTGCTTCAATATCAACTCCGTAATACTTGCGGTAATGATCTCCCCATAAATAAGTGTAAAAGCCGCGTTTTTTAGTCCACGATTTGGGATAAATAGCTGCCGCAAAAAATTTCGGTTTTTCGTTCGAAAACACGAATTGCTGCTCTTTTAAAGGACTGATGATTTGTCGACTGAATACCAATTGCTCTGTACCACCTTCTACGGCATAAAAATGTATATTCGACGCTCCGTCCTTTAGGACCTGTAAAGTAGCATAACCCAACTTACCTGACGAAAAGCTTATCGGTTGTATAGCCCGCGCTTCCTCTTGCTTAGAACCTGCACCACTGATAACTTGCTTGACTCCGTCTTTTTCAATATATTGTTGCGTGTGTTCGTGTCCAGACACTATAATAATATTATCCTGCCCTTGAACCAAAGTACGCACTCGATCTGCCAATTCGCTATAACGCTTGTTCTGAATTTCTTGCGGACTGCCCCCTGAAACTTTTCTCAAATAATTGATCGCGCTACCTAAAACTGGTGCAGGAATATTTTTATAGGGAAACAAATGTTTTTTTGCTGAAAAATACCCACCATGAGACCCGTTGCTATACACGGGATGATGCATGGCAATAACAATGGTTTTATTTTGATTCTTGTTCAGTTCACTGCGCAATTCCTCAAAAAAGTCTTCTCTGGTTTTTATGGTACAATTTTCATTGATCTTGGGATGTTTGTCCCAGTCTTGCAAAAACCATTCGCTATCAATGACCAATAAAACTACCTCATCAGATATTTTTAAACGCTCAAAACCACAGCTTTTGCGCGGTAAAAATGCTTTTTTATCGGCTAGTTTCTCGGTGACATAAGTCGCTTGTTGCAAAACCCCTTCATATCCATTATACCAATCGTGGTTACCATTTATAAAAACGGTTTTGCCTTTAAACTCTTTTGCTAAGGTGATTTGTTCATCGATTTTCTGCTCGGCTAATTTTCGATCCGGCGCATCTAACGCAGGCATTCCACGTGGATAAATATTGTCTCCCAAAAAAATCAACGTACTTTCTTTACTCGCTTGATTTAATCGCATACTAAATAACTCTAATGCGCGTTTAGACTCTACCTCATCCGCATTACCTGCATCACCAATGAGATAAAATGTATGAGCTATATTTACAGTATCGACAACGCTAGATTGAATAGGTTCTGCAACCGCACTTCCATATTGATTTTTAATTGTCGCACAGGATGCGAATAGCAATAGGACTAAAAAAACATTAAATACACGATATTTCAGCAAAACTGGAATGATATAATAGAATATTTTCATAAGTTTAAAGTTCGTAAATTTGACAATTATGACAGTCTTGCAAAAAGCTGAAGAATTCATCTCCAATTTATACAAAGATAAGTTATATCAGCAACATTCGTATCACAATTTTTCGCACACCGTGCGTGTTGTCAACGCTATTAAAGAGCTGATTGCAGCAGAAAACATCTCCGATATCGATGCGGAACACTTGCTTATTGCCGCATGGTTTCACGACATTGGATATAGTATAAATTGCGAAAAACACGAAGAAGAAAGTGCAAAAATTGTCACTGAATTTTTACAAAAAGAATCCTATCCTGAAGAAGGCATACAGCGCATTTGCGAGTTAATCTTAGCAACTCAGTATTTAATCGAACCCAAAAACCAACTAGAAGGTTATTTAAAGGATGCTGATTTTTCACACTTTGGCGACCCCAATTACAGCAGTATTTGTTGTTTATTGCGTACGGAATTTAAAAATTGTTTCAATAAGGACTATACCGATTTGGAATGGGCCCTGGGCAATAAAGACATGATGTTAAACAAGCATCGCTATTATAGCGATTACGCCAAAAAAAACTGGCAACCGATTAAAGAGCAAAACCTTTTAAAAATAGACCAACAAATCGAAAACTTAAAAACCGACAACAGCCAAGACGAAGCTCAAGCAAAACTTCTAAAAAAACAACGTAAAGCAGCAAAGGCAGAACGTCCTGAAAGAGGTATAGATACGCTATTTCGCGTTACCTTAAACAATCATACCCGACTAAGCGACATAGCCGATAGCAAAGCCAATATCTTACTTTCCGTCAATGCTATTATCATTTCTATTTGCCTGTCCACTTTAATTCCAAAGCTCGACAGCGCAAAAAACGCACATTTGATCATTCCTACGTTTGTGTTGCTCATTTCGAGTGTGGCTACCATAATTTTTGCTATACTATCAACGAAACCCAAAGTGACTTCAGGCACATTCACAAGAGCAGATATCGAGAAGCAGAAAGTGAATTTATTGTTTTTCGGAAACTTTCATAAAATGCCCTTAGAGGAATACACTTGGGCTATCAATGAAGTGATGAAAGACAGAGACTATTTATACAATTCTCTTATTCAAGATTTGTATTATTTAGGTTTGGTATTAAACCGCAAATACAAACTGCTTCGCATTACCTATAATATTTTTATGGTTGGTATTATCGCTTCGGTAGTATCCTTTGTTTTGGCTTTTATTGGAATTGAGTTTTAAGAAATTCTTTCATCAAGTTATCGTATTGAAAGGTTCCTGCAGTCGGAGCTTGCTGTGTATTAATCTCCACTCGTAAGGCATTTAAGCCGGATATTCCCTGAAGATTCTCGATACTTATTTCCTCGATATCTCCTAATAAAACACCTTTAAATTGAAGGTATTGCAGGTATTTTAAATATTCTGCTCGATCAAGCGGATTCATATAAACGATCGTAATTTTATTGGGCTGAACTATGCGCTCCTGCGAATTACTCACCCGCGATTTATCTAGTCGTTTTTTGATTACCTCATAACGAGAATGATAGGACCCATCAATATCAAAACGCTTTTCATCCATTCGAAAACGGATGGCTACTGCTGTATCATAAATTAAAATCAATGAAGTCAGTTGAATATCAAATGGAGCAATCGTCTTGTGTTTTTCGTGGTCGTATACCATTTCGCACATTACCTGCAATTGCCATAACCTTAAATTATGTAGATAAATTAAATCAAATGTTTTCTTTGGATTGATCGAAGCACCTATGTACATATTATGATCGACGCCATCACTTCTAAACCTTTCGTAATAATGTGGAAAAATCAGCTGAGCTTTCTCCTGATTACTGTCTAAAAAAGCGGAAAGTTTTTTATTGACTTCCGCCACAGTAGCATCAAACAATTTTCTCTTTTGGTAATAGGTCTGTGAATCGGGCTCAATCTGAGCAAAATAGTTCTCCAATTTTGCACTTTGACTTTCATTCCAAAAAATACGCTTTAACAACGGATGAATTTCTTTAACTATGTATTCTTCGATTTGTTGCTCCGTACCTGAGATTAGTTTTTTATCCAACAGATTTCCAAAGCGTTCCAATTCAAATACACGTTGTTCAAACAGCAAGAAATTGTCCTGAGATTCCGTGCTTTTTAATAATGAAAGCAATTCAGAAACCTGTTCTTTTAAATCCAATAGCACTGCTTCATTTCTCAAATCCGTTGACCCTTTTATATCCGTTTGTCCAAAAAGCGGATACACCTTTTCAAAAACAATATCGTTATAACTGAATTTACGCTGTCCTATGGACTCGAAATACGCTTTACGTGCCTCTTGAAGGAATTTCCAATAAACACTAGGATGAATGGTGGTGTACTCTTTTTGAATAATTGCCTCCACTTGATTTTCTATATCTGCGTTGACCCGTTCAAAAGTATCCAGTATAATGGGCATCACACTATCTAGTTTTCGCGCATTAACGCTGTGTAAGGCTCTTTTATCTGGCGACATAATCTCAATAATTCCTTCCATTTTATCGCCGACAACAATAGGAGCTAAAATACAGCTTCCGATATTTAACGACAATAAGTATTCACCCATTTCCTGATTACCAGGTCTTGCCGTAAAAACATTCATATCGGAAATACTGAAATATTCCATGTCTACAAACAAAACTTTCACCACCTCCTCAGACAGTATTAAATCCGTAGAATTCGGCCGTAATGAAAAGTTTGAAAACCCAACGATGGCATTGGTGCCGATTATAATGCGTTCTGCTTCAAGAAAAGGGGTAAAACCAATTTGAAGATTACCTATTTTAAATATCGAACTAAAAATTCGTTGCAATTCATCTTTTAGACTGTAGCGTTCCAATTCTGATTTCAACAAATTCCCTTTTAAACTCGACAAAGCATTTTCAATAGTAACGTCTACCAAACTCAGAATACCAAATCCCTTAATCTCCCAGCTTTCCTGTGGAAATTTTTCTTGCCATAAGGCCAAATCATTATAATTATCTTTTAAAAGGTTGATGTCTTCTAAACTGATTGGCGTTGCTTTTTCAGTAGGTATTATCTCAATAAAGTCCGCATTGTGAAACATCCTATAATGTTTCATAATACCCTTGCGATCTGGGATATCAAAAAAATAGGGTCTTGAAACATCAAAATCCGTGTGGTAATAATAATTTAAGATGATGCAACAACACATAACATAATACTCATGTTGTTCAAAACCACGGATCGCAAAATCAAATCCCTCTCCTGCCTCCGCCAAAATTTTTTTAAATCGTTCGCTATAATTAAACGTCAAATTTTGAAAGGGCAAGGATATCGCTTTGATCTCATTATTGGACAATGCTTTAGGAAAAAGCCCCGATACCAGTTCTTCAATCAATATTCTGTTATCCAATACCTCTTGGTCGCTATACATTCCTGAAACCACTTCCGGGTGTTCATTCACCCTATCCAAAAGCTCTTGATAATAGGTGGTCAAATAGGGATTATCATTGCTCTGAATAGCCAATTCTATGGCATGAACTAACTTATGGAAAGAAATGACAATTCGGAATGGACTACTTTCAAATTTAGGAGATTTCATAAATTTCTAGGGCTTTTGGGAAGTTAAATCTACGGAAATAAACCCGTCTATCCATTACTCTTCCATCAAAAAAGCTCGTAAAAACGAGCTTTAGATTATTTTTTACTTTTCACTTCTTTATTCATCCACTTGCCATCAGTCTTCCATACTTTGTATCGGACTTCCAAACCGTCTGCAACATAAACCACTATAGGCAGGTTACTATTGTATCGCATAAAAGTACCCTGATCATGTACAAATGTATTGACTTTAGTGTCGTCGGGACACATCATTAAGGTTTTAAGAATACGACCTTCCGAATCAAAGTTGTAATAAGTATATCCCCAGCCCTCTAGGTTGTGATCTGTTAACTCTCCGATTAGGGAATAACTATTACAGCTATCCGTGCTGGCAATCTTACCGACGAAAAGTTCAATTTTGTAATTATTCTCCTCCTTTTTAATTTTAGGCAAGTTAATCACCACTTGCTTAAACCCCTCCTTTGCTTTTGGAAACATCTCGGTTTTGCTTTTCTCTTGCGCAGCTACTGCTGAAGACACCGCTAAAATTATGGTCAAAATTAAAAGTTGTGATTTCTTTTTCATAGTTAATTGTTTTTGTAATGTTAATCCGCTGAAATTACTAAGTCTTCCAAGTCTATACCCTTGACTTCCGGCGAATCCGAACCTCAACAGAAATAATCTTTAACAGTACAACACCCTAAAGCTCCCGCTATTTTTCTGATTACCCAATGATTATATCTTGACTAAAATCAAATATTTCATTCCAGCGCTAGTCATAAAGCTACTACAATTAATTGAAATACATCGTCCACTGCTGTCTTTTATTAAAGCAACCTAAGCTATAAAAAAAATTGTACTTTTGCATCAAATTGAGTGACCATGATTAAAATAGGCAACATCGAACTTCCGGATTATCCTTTGCTTTTAGCTCCTATGGAAGATGTGAGCGACCCGCCCTTCCGCAGATTGTGTAAGATGCACGGTGCTGATTTGATGTATTCTGAATTTATTTCATCAGAAGGTCTGATTCGCGATGCGATGAAGAGTAGAATGAAATTGGATATTTTTGATTACGAACGCCCTGTGGGAATACAAATTTTCGGAGGCGATGAGGAAGCCATGGCGCTATCAGCAAAGATTGTTGAGGCTGTTCAACCCGATTTGGTTGACATCAACTTTGGTTGTCCGGTAAAAAAAGTTGTCTGTAAAGGTGCCGGTGCCGGTGTTTTAAAAGATATAGACTTGATGGTTCGCCTAACTAAGGCGGTGATCAAAAGCACACACTTACCCGTCACGGTTAAAACCAGATTGGGCTGGGACGAAGACAGCATCAATATCGATGAAGTTGCCGAACGCCTTCAGGATATCGGGGTACAAGCTCTAACGGTCCATGCGCGTACTCGTGCACAAATGTATAAAGGTCATTCCGATTGGAGTCATATAGAACGAATTAAAAACAATCCCCGTATTACCATTCCCATTTTTGGAAATGGCGATATTGACAGCCCGCAAAAGGCTCTAGAATACAGAGACAAATTTGGGTTGGACGGCATGATGATCGGACGAGCTGCGATTGGCTATCCTTGGATTTTTAATGAAATCAAACATTTTTTTAATACCGGTGAGGTACTCGCTCCGCCAACCGTAGAAGATCGCTTAGAGGCAGCTAAAAACCACCTCATCTGGTCTATGGAGTGGAAAGGTGAACGCTTGGGCATCGTAGAAATGCGCCGCCACTACACCAACTATTTTAAAGGCATTCACAGCTTTAAACCACACCGTCAAAAATTAGTAACCACTGACGATCCTTTAGAACTTTTAAAACAGTTTGAAGAAATCGCCGAGATCTATAAAGATTACGTAATGGAATAAAAAAAAGACTGTCTTAGGAGACAGTCTTTTTTTTATTCCAAATTCCCTTTCACAATATGCAAATCCCTTTGTGGAAAAGGTATTTCAATTTTATGTTGATCCAAAGCAACTTTTAATTTTTCTTGAATTTCATAGAATACTTGCCAGTAATCCGCAGGTGCAGTCCAACCGCGTACGGTCATATCCACAGAACTTTCCCCTAATCCCTTCACAAAGATATCCGGTTTAGGCGCAGAGAGCACTCTACCATCTTTCATCAGCACCTCCATCATCAACTCTCTAGCTTCCTTAATATTCGCGTCGTAAGAAATTCCGATTGTAAAGTCAAAACGGCGCTGTGTAATATTAGTAAAATTAGAAATCACAGAATTAGCTAAAGTTCCATTCGGACTATAAACACTAATTCCATCAGCAGTTCGCAACGAGGTATACAATATATCTATTCGCTCCACGGTTCCTGCAGTTCCCGCTGGGTTAGATATATAATCACCTACTTTAAACGGTTTAAAGATCAAAATCAACACTCCCCCTGCCAAATTAGACAAACTGCCTTGAAGCGCTAAACCAACTGCTAATCCGGCTGCCCCAAATACCGCTACAAAAGAGGTCGTTTGGATGCCCATAGTCGAAGCTACTGTAATCAACAATAAGGCATAAAGGGCGAATCTGAAAATGGAAATCAAAAAACCTCGTAAAGAAATATCGACATTCCTTTTTTCAAAGCGCAGCTTTATAAATCTTAAAATCCATTTAATCGCAAAACTCCCTACAGCTAAAATCGCTAATCCGACAGCAATTTTTGGTAAGCTTATTAAAATTGTCTCAATCATTTTGCCAACCCCTATCTGTACTTTATCCATAGTGTTTCTTTCAAAAATAAGAAATATTATCAAAATAGGTAACCTTTTAATTAAAACATTAACCAAAAAAAAGGGCAGTATATCTTATACTACCCTTTTTCATTCCATTTATTGAAATATGCTTATAAATCCATCTTTTTTGCTAAAGCTGTCGGAATTCCTTTTTT
Source organism: Flavobacterium sp. HSC-61S13 (assembly GCF_024171535.1). GTDB lineage: Bacteria > Bacteroidota > Bacteroidia > Flavobacteriales > Flavobacteriaceae > Flavobacterium. The sequence goes on from NZ_JALJZV010000002.1 coordinate 343,548, forward strand.
ATGTACCATAATTGCAGTGGTTTTATATTTCACATATTCTTTTGTCATATATAAATATCCTTTATAGTCATTACTCACTCCCCAAGAATTCTTTACAATATAATATTCTCTGCCGGTTTGATCTTTAGTCAATCCAACTATATGCATACCGTGGTCATCGGTAGTCGAATAATTATCAAAAGCTATTTGACGCATTTCTGGCGTTACTTTAGCTTCCTTCTTAGGTCCATTAAACATATCCGCCTTTTCCTCAGCCGTCATGTCTTCAAATTCCTTTTCAGGTACGAAAGCTACCCCGTTTTTCCAGCTAAAAGACTTCTCACTAACGTCTCCAGCCCAAGCTACCGTAAATCCGTTTTTAACCGCGTAGTCAACCACGTCCGTCAATTCGTCCATCTTCACATTGTAAACCTGATCAAAAGACCAGTTGTCCGGCACTAATAAAGTGAATTTTGAATATAAAGGGTAATCCGTTAATGAACTAATCTCGATATAATCGTCTGCATTAATACCAATTACCTCGCTAGCAAAGGTCTTTGGTGTGTATTTTTTACCTTCAAACTCAAAACTCTCTGGTGGAGTACCCAAATAAGCATCAATTACAGAAGTATATGCTTTTTGCCAGTTTGGAGTCAGTTTTCCGTTCGGATTCGACACCACTGCTTTTAAAACACCTTCCATCACTGCAGCCATCTCGGCAAACTTATTATTTGCAGTTCCGTAGTTTAATCCGGTATAAACCGACTGTGGTACAGCCCCGTATTTTTTATACATATTGATGACATCATGAAAGGCACCACCATCACCTAGTGTTACTGCTCCTTGCATCTTCACATACATTTTTCCCTTTTCAACGTAAGCGTTACGAGCCGAGTAAATCTGAGATATTTCAACCGGACGTTTCCCCATTCTCATCATTTCTGACTCCAAAAATGAATTGGCGGAATAACTCCAACACGTACCCGAAGACCCTTGGTTTTTTATAGATGTATTTTCAATATTAACAACATCTGTAAATTGAAATAATTCCTTGCTCTTCTCACTAGCATTAACCTTTAAGGAGTTAACCAAACGATCTTGAGCATAGCTAGTAGAAACTCCAATACCTAACATTACTGCTAGCACTAAAGGTTTAATTCTAAATGTAAACATATCTGATATTTTTATAAGTGGTAAAGATAAAAAATCATTCCAAAAAATCGACTTTATTACAACTTATTCCAAGGAATCTCACAGCCGAAATACAACTTTTGAATTTATTTCTTTGAGATGTTTCCGTACTCTTAGTTCCCCCCAAGTAGACTTCCTTAAATAAAGTTTAACTCAAATCGTACCACAACCAAAGGGTTTATCAGTATATTTATATACCAACTTCTACGTATCTATGGAAAATCAAAAGAAAAAGATCTTGAGAACAGCCGAACTAATCGCTATACTGTCTAAGTATGGTTTTAATGAGTTACTGATACAAACCAAACTCAAAAAACCTACAACAAAAGAGATAGACTCCGCCGCATTAGAAGGCGTATCGAACTATAACGTCTATGAAAGGATCCGTATGGTACTGGAGGACTTAGGCCCGACCTACATCAAACTCGGTCAAACTTTTAGCAATAGAGAGGATTTATTACCTCCTGAACTGATCGTCGAATTGAAGAAACTCCAAGACAACGTAGCTCCGATGGAGCTTGACATAAAGGAAATTTTAAGATCTGAAATCGGCATCGATCCCGATGATCATTTCCTTGAAATTGACAAAACTCCTTTGGCAACAGCTTCGATTTCTCAAGTTTATAAAGCGGTTTTATCCAATAATAAAGCGGTTATATTAAAGATCAAACGCCCGGGAATTAAAGAAAAAACCACTTCGGACTTATTGATTATAAAAGACATAGCCCGACTGCTAGTCGCATCGAGCGAAACCTTTAAAAAACTGAATCTAAATCATGTGGTTGCCTCCTTTGAGAAATCGATTCACGAAGAAATGTCTTTTCTAAATGAGATGAGCAATATGGAGCAATTTGCTCAAAACTTTAAAAACAACGCTAAAGTCCATCCCGTTTTACCGCATCGCGAATTCTCCAACGATAATGTATTGTGCATGGACTTTATTGAGGGCACTAAAATAACGGACAAAGACAAACTGCTGTCTCAAGGGCTCGTTTTAAAAGATATCGCTCAAAAAGGGCTTGACGTGTATATGACTCAAGTTTTGGAGCACGGTTTCTTCCATGCTGACCCACATCCCGGGAATTTATTTGTGATGCCCAACGGCTCACTCGCTTTTATCGATTTTGGATCGATGGGTAAAATGATTCCCAAAGACAAAGAGCTACTCGAGGATTTCATCATCAACTTTATCGCAAAAGACGCCAAACGATTGATTAGAACGTTAAAGAAAATGGCCGTTGAAATAAAACTTGATGACGAACAAAAACTCGAACGGCAAATTCATGAACTCTTTGACATACTAGACACCGATTCCTTAGAAAACATTGATATTAAGTCGATTTTAAAAAAGTTTACAACCATCCTAAACAACAACGAGATTCTGATGCCCGAATACACCTATTTACTCGTTAGGGGCATCGTATTAATTGAGGGAATTGGACGTGATCTGGATCCGAGTATGAATTTAATACAAAGCATTAAACCGTATATAAAAAAGATATTTTTACGACGATGGAGCCCAAAAGAACTCTTTAACAAGAGCACCAAAGCACTTAGAAATCTCAGTGAAGGTTTAGGGGAGCTACCGGAAAACCTCAATTTGTTGTTGCAACAAATCAATGAAGGAAAAATTGTAGTTAATCAGCAAAATAAAGACCTAAGTTCAGCCAACAAAGCCATCGCTACAGCCTTAAACCGCCTTGCCTTTACGGTACTTATCGCGGGATTCTGCGTAGCTACCGCCTTGCTTATCATGGCTAATCGACCTCCTTACCTATGGGGAATTCCCACCTTGGGCTTACTGGGAATTTTGGTTTCCAGCATTCTAAGCATTGTTGTATTGCTCTCCATTTTTAAAAAAAACGAATAAAAAAAAGGCTGTCTCTATATGTTGAGACAGCCCTTCTGTATATCAATTCTCTTTTAATTATAAAGTCTCTTTTAACCAACGGAAAAATTCACCTTGCCAAACTTGAGCGTTTTGAGGTTTAGTAACCCAATGGTTTTCTTCTGGAAAGTAAACAAATCTACTTTTCACACCGAGCAACTGTGCCGCTTGAAAAGCTTCCTGTCCTTGTCCAATCGGAACACGATAGTCTTTTCCTCCTTGAATCACTAAGATTGGAGTATTCCACTTGCTAACATTTTTAATCGGGTTAAAGTCTTTCATCGCTTTTTGGGCATCAACATTGTCTTTCTCCCAATATGCTCCCCCTGTATCCCAGGTTGGAAAAAACACTTCCTCGGTAGTTCCATACATACTCTCTAAGTTGAAAACACCACAATGAGAGATAAAGGTTTTAAAACGGTTATTATGAATACCCGCCAAATAGAAAATAGAATACCCTCCATAACTCGCTCCAACCGCACCAAGACGCGCTTTGTCTACATATTTTTCTTTCGCCACATCATCGATAGCGTTCAAATAGTCCTCCATGGGCTTACCTCCCCAATCTTTACTAATTGCTTCGTTCCAAGCCACTCCATGTCCTGGCATTCCACGACGGTTTGGAGCCACTACGATATAACCCTCAGCAGCCATCAATTGGAAATTCCAACGGAATGAATAGAATTGTGTCAGAGCAGATTGCGGTCCACCTTGACAATACAATAAGGTAGGATATTTTTTATTTGGGTCAAAATTCGGAGGATACACTACCCAAACCAACATCTTTTTTCCATCTGTAGTCGTCACATAACGCTTTTCTGACTTACTCATGGTCACTTTAGCATATAGGTCGTTATTGACTTTAGTTACCTGATTCCAAGAAGCCTTTTTTAAGTCATAAGCATATATTTCCGTTGCATGATTAAAATCCGTACGAGTCAATAAAACTTTTCCAGCTGCAAAACCTACGATACCAGTTACATCAAAATTCCCATCGGTAACCTGACGTACCTGAATAGCAATACGAGTCATTCCAGGAAAGTTAACTTCAAAAAGTTGCACAGTCCCATCTACAGCTGCTATAAAATAGATTTTTTTACCATCTGGTGCCCACTGATAACTGTCAACTGTGCCATCCCAATTTGCAGTAAGGTTCATATCCATACCTTTAAATCGAACGATGATATCATTTTTATCCGCTTCGTATCCGTCTCTTTTCATTTGAAGCCACGTTAAATCACCATTTGGCGAATAAGTAGGATGTGTATCATATCCCTTATTCGCTTCTGTAATATTTTTGGTTTGTTTGGTTTCCAAATCATATTCATACAAATCGGTATTTGTACTCATGGCATAGTCAGTTCCAAATTTCTTTTTAGAAACATACACTACTTTTTTTCCATCGGGTGACCAGATGTAATCTTCGTCTCCTCCAAAAGGTTTCTGCGGAGAATCATACGGTTCATCTTTCAATAAATCAATTGTTTTTTCCGGCTGAGCTATTTCAGAAATAAAAACGTGATTATGAGTACCGTCGTTCCAAGTATCCCAATGTCTGTAATCTAAGGCATCAAAAACATAAACGTCTGATTTTCCCATGGTCGGATATAAATCCTTACCCAATACTTTGTTGACTTTTACCGCCTGATCAGAAAGCAGCATTTTACCATCAGGGGAAATGTTTTTATCGACGATTAAACCCTTGTAATCCGCAATTTCTTTAGGCGTACCTCCGTCAATTGGAATTTGATAAATTTTGGAATTGATTTTATTCTCATCCATTTCAGTTCGACCTACTTTATAGATCAAATTTTTCCCGTCTTTAGTAACTCCTACAGGGCTAACTCTTCCTAACTTCCACAGCAACTCTTTGGTCATAACCTCTTGTGAAAAAGCGGTTATACTCATCAAACTGAGGGTTAACAGAATAATTCTTTTCATTCTTATTGTTTTTTGTATGCGCTAAAATTACTAAAATTAAATGAAACCCCTCCAATTTTATGTTTTGATCCAACTGCGATTTGTTTTTAGAAGGGAGTAGCTCGATTATATCGTATAAAGGAATCACAGCAGCTCGTTTTCTACAAAAAACTGCAGTAGATTTCATAAAAAGTTCATTTTCAATATCGATTTCACACAAAAAACGCAATAAACAATTAAAACCCTGCTCAAAAAAAGGTTCATTTGGTAGTTCTTTAGATTTTTTAACTGGATATAAAGACAAAAAATAAAAAAAAAGGTCTATTTTCACGCACTTAAAATAGATCCAGTGAAAAACAGTAATAACAAATTATTTCTAGCCATCATTATAGCTCTTATAATTGGAGTTAGTCTTGGCGGCTTAGTGCATTATCAATATCCTGAATCGATCCCGAGTTTTTCGCAAAACATAAAACTTCTAGGAACCATTTTCATTCGTTTGGTTCAGATGATCATTGCTCCATTGGTGTTTTGTACTCTAGTGGTCGGTATTGCTAAAATGGGTGATATGAAGATGGTAGGGCGAGTTGGAGCCAAAGCTATGACTTGGTTTATCACGGCATCCTTAGTATCGTTATTGATTGGAATGGCCTTAGTCAATTGGTTTGCACCAGGAGAAAGCACAAACATCTCTCTAGCAGAAACCAGTTCAGCAGCGGATTTAATCAATCAAACATCAGCCTTCTCTCTTGAAGTATTTATCAATCATGTTGTCCCGCGTAGTGTGTTTGAATCTTTTGCACACAATGAGATTTTACAGATTGTCATATTTTCGATCTTTTTCGGCGTTGCCTTATCCACTTTAGGCAAAGAAGGAGATCAGATCATTACTTTTTTGGACAAAACGTCCAAAGTTGTCTTAAAAATGGTAGGATACATCATGTGGGTTGCTCCACTAGGTGTTTTGGGTGCTGTTGCCTCCGCTGTTGCCAATTATGGTTTTGAAGTATTTACCTTATATGCACACTACTTATTAGCCTTTATGGCCGGTATAGCCGTATTGTGGCTGGTCTTATTAACTGTTGGCTACCTCCTTTTAGGCAAACGCCTTTGGGAATTGCTACAACGACTAAAAACACCTATTTTAATTGCCTTTTCAACCACCAGTAGTGAGGCGGTATTTCCAAAAATGGTGGAAGAGCTCGAAGCTTTTGGTTGTTCACCAAAAATCGTATCCTTTACCTTACCTCTTGGTTATTCTTTTAATCTAGATGGTAGTATGATGTACATGACATTTGCCAGTTTATTTATTGCCCAAATCTACGATATCCACATGCCTATTGAAAAGCAATTAACCATGCTTTTGGTACTAATGCTAACCAGTAAAGGAGTAGCAGGAGTACCTAGAGCCTCCTTAATTGTAATTGTTGCTACTTGTTCTATGTTTGGAATACCTCCTGAAGGTATCGCTCTAATTCTACCTATCGATCACTTTTGTGACATGGCTAGAAGCATGACCAACGTACTTGGAAATGGTCTGTCCACCGCAGCAATAGATAAATGGGAATCAAAACGCGAAGAAAACCTACAAACAACTAATACATAATGAACGAATTTCACATTTCACAACTTATTAATCCTGAGTTTTACATCAACCTCGAAATAGCCGGCCATCATATCGGTATCTATGTAGTACTGTTTATAGTATTCGCAGAAACTGGATTGTTTGCAGGTTTCTTTTTACCGGGAGATAGTTTATTGTTTTTAGCGGGAATATACAGTTCCGCCTTAATGCAAGAACTTTTCACCATCGAAAGCGATTTTACCAATGTCGCTTTATTATCGACTTTAGTCGCTCTCGCAGGGATATTAGGAAATATGTTTGGATACTGGTTTGGATCTAAAAGCGGTAACTACCTCTATACCAAAAAAGACAATTTTATCTTTAAAAAGAAATACTTATACGAATCTAAAGTTTTCTTCGAAAGACACGGTGGTCGTGCAATTATATTCGCAAGATTCCTACCTATCGTAAGAACTTTTGCACCTATTATCGCGGGAATCGTTCATATGGATTTTAAAAAATTTATGTTTTACAACATTGTTAGTTCTTTCTTATGGGCTACTACTCTAATCTTTGCCGGTCATTATTTGCAAAAATTTCTACTTGAAAGTTACGGAGTGAATCTAAAAGATTATATTGAATACATCATCTTATTCTTAGTTGCTGTGACTACGTTGCCAATCATTTTGAAATTGGTAAAAAGCAAAAAAACGTCTGAAACAGAGGAAACAGTTGAGTAACACTTTTCCCGAAAGAATAAATAAAGCGAAAAAACTGATGTTTTTTCGCTTTTTTTATGCCTACTTAACAACTAAAAATGACCTGCCTTTGCTATTGTTTTTTTTGTAATTTCGCACTTCATATAGCTCTGTCACCATGATCAAAAAAGCACTTCGTATCCTATTTAAATTACTACTCTGGTTTTTCGGATCAACCCTATTAGTCGTATTGATTTTTAAATTTGTACCTGTCCCATTTACTCCGCTGATGTTTATCAGAGCGATTGAGCAAAAAACTAACGGCAAAGAAGTTAAGATGTCCCACGACTGGGTTTCTATTGACAAAATCAGCCCCAATTTACAAAAAGCAGTGATTGTCAGTGAAGACGGCAATTTTCTCAAACACAACGGATTTGATCTAAAAGCTATTGAAAAAGCATTTAAAAGCAATCAAAAAGGTAAAAAGATACGCGGAGGCAGTACAATCTCTCAACAAACAGCCAAAAACGTTTTCCTATGGCAAGGAAGAAGCTATTTGAGAAAGGGGCTAGAAGTGTATTTCACGGTACTCATAGAATTGCTTTGGAGCAAGGAACGCATCATGGAAGTATATTTAAACAGTATTGAAATGGGCGATGGTGTATATGGAGCCGAAGCGGCATCACAATACTGGTACAAGAAGAGTGCTAGTAATCTAACCAAATATGAGGCAGCAGGAATCGCAGCAATTCTTCCTAATCCAAGAAAATTTAAGGCTTCTAATTCATCTGGATACATCAATAGACGTAAAAATACCATTGTAAAGTATATTAACTATCACGGCCCATTGAAATATTAGCAGAATTTCATCCGTTTTTTGATTATTATTATCATAATCACCTCGGTAAAATTGACATAAATACACAATATAAGTCTTAATTTTTTAATAAAAAACAATTATGTTGTCATTATATAATTTCTTTTTTGTAGCTTTGAGTATTAATAAAACTTGAAAACTATGAAAAAATTAATGTTATCCGTTGCCGCACTTGCCCTAATCACAGTAACTTCTTGTAAACAAGACAAGGCAGCAGTAATCAATGAAGACGGTACTGAAACCGTAATTACTACTGACCAGACTACTGTTGACGAGATCGACGCTAAAAATGAATGGGAGCAATTGAAAAATGATTCTGAAGCAAAACTTAAAGAAGCTGAAAAAGCTTTAGAAGAAGCTAAAGTAAAAGGTGACAAAAAAGCAGAAGAGGCTGCTCAAAAGGCAATTAACGACGCTAAAAGCACTTGGGAAGAAGCAAAAACAAAAGCATCTGAAGCAGGTCATGATCTTAAGGAAAGCATCAACGATGCTGGAAACAATATCAAAGACGCCGCTAAAGACGTGAAGGCCGACTTAAACGAAGCCGCTAAAAACACCAAAGATGCTGTCAAAGACGCCAAAGCAGATGCTAAAGCGGGAATAAACGACGCTTTAGGGAAAAAATAAAAATCTTTTTAACAGAGGATTTCTAGGCTCCGTCGCATGCGACGGAGCCTTTTTTATTTATAACACATCTCAAACGGTTTCCAAACCTTTCTACTACAACCCCTTTAAATAGTTAATATTAAATATTTTTCTGAAAACATTAATATTTCAATCCTATGAGTTCTCTCTTTTATTTCGTAACTTTACTTTATACCGAAAGTTATTAACTAAAAACAGATTTATATGAAAACATTAATTGGAATTAAAGCTGGATCAAGAGAAAAAACCGCTGAATTTTTGTCTGCGATATTAGCCGACGAATTTATACTATATACCAAAACTAGAAATGCTCATTGGAATGTGGAAGGAGCCGACTTTCATGCGATGCATCTCTTCTTTGAAAGCCAATATACCGAACTGGAAACCGTGATTGACGAAGTTGCTGAACGCATTCGTCAAATAGGTCACTATGCACCAGCAACGCTTAAAGAATATCTAGCTTTAACGCATTTGACAGAAGCCCGCAAAGGCGGAAATGATAGCTTAAGCTTTATCAAGGACTTGCTTAATGATCACGACACCATCATTAAACACATTAGAGAAAACATCAATACCATCGAAGAAGAACTGGATTTCGGAACTAGCGATTTCGTTACCGGAATAATGATGCTACATGAAAAACAAGCTTGGATGTTACGCGCTCATATCAAATAAGACTACATCCAGAAACAAAATACCTATATTTGTAACAAGCCTCTCCGGAGGCTTGTTTAATTTAAACTCACCTAGAATCATGAAACGTCTTTCAGTTTTATTTTACCTGCTTTTTTTAACCGTAGCTTGTGCACAAAATAAATCGGCTATCGATATGACTATCGATTTCCAAAAAAACTTAAATAAAGAGTTTAAAGATCCCAAGACAAGTCCATTGCCCAAAGACGCCATCAAAAAATTCACAGGTTTAGCCTTTTTTCCGATTGATGAAAATTTTGTTGTCCAAGCTAAATTAACGCGAACTCCAGATACACAGCCGTTCGAAATGCCCACCACTACAGCAAGAAAACCAATTTATAAAAAATATGGTGACCTGCATTTTGAATTAAATGGCACTTCATTTACACTTAGCGTATTCCAAAATCTAGAACTCATCCAAAAGCCAGACTATAAAAACAGTTTATTTCTTCCCTTTACCGATTTAACATCTGGAGTCAGCAGCTACGGCGGTGGCCGCTATTTGGATCTCGAAATTCCAACTACAGATGAAATTACCTTAAATTTTAACTTGGCATACAACCCATACTGTGTATACAATCATAAATATTCTTGCCCAATACCCCCTGAAGAAAATTTTATCAATACGGAAATCAAAGCTGGTGTTATGGATTTTAAGTAATTCATATACGCCTATGTGTCCATTTGCCTATATGCCCATTTGCACATATGCGAATACGCACACTCAAGTACAGGCACATCAGCGTATCTGCATCTAAAGCCTATATGCCCATTCGCACATACGCCCATCAGCGTATCAGCGTATCAGCGTATCAGCGTATCAGCGTATCAGCGTATCAGCGTATCAGCGTATCAGCGTATCAGCGTATCAGCGTATCAGC
>NZ_JALJZV010000003.1 GCF_024171535.1 Flavobacterium sp. HSC-61S13
TTAAGCTACTTTTCTTCATCCTTAGTAGTTCTAAATGATAAAATATCAACTTCTGCTATAGAGTTGCGGATTTATGGGAGGACTCGCGCGGTAGCGTAGCCCGGTAGTTAAATATTCGTGCGGTAGCGGAGGTTATTAAATTTAATGACAAAACCACCTGTATGGAAAGATTCCATTAGCTTTTATTTTTAAATACTTTTTTTTATATCCTCTTTCATTTACTCTATAAATAAATAAATAAATATTCTGAACAACTACCCTTTACAAGGACATCTCCTATCCTTATATCATCATTCTCTCGAATTGAAAAATTCCAAAGATAGACCTTCTCTTCACCTTTGTATACAGCTACACTTTTGGTTGGAGAAGCCACTATCTTACTAATCTCAAAATTATAACTTATTAAAAATTCTTTTCTTGAATTACTGTAAGTATTTATTATTACAAATAACAATACTCCTAATACAATAGTTACAAACACTTTTTTTTTCATTAATTATTTCTTCTTAAGTTGAGAGCCAAAAACTGCAAAAGCATACCCTACCCCCGCTGCCGCACGAATCCTTTCGTGTGGCAAAATTTAATGTACTAAAATTCTACTTTTAAACCGCAATTAATATACAAAGAAACCCAATTCTATCTTGCCTAAGTCAGAAGACCTACTTTTATAGATAAACTGTCTATGCAAACATAAAACCCACAACAGGATTGAGTGTTTTTTGTTTACTATAGACCAAGCGAGAGGACTCGCGAGATATTATATATTACAAAATCTATTTAATATCTATAACTCTTTTTATTTCATCTACTCCCAAACTATTTTTACTATAAATTACAATTTGATTCGAATTAGTTTTTTTTGTTATTATGTCACCTTTCTCAATTTCTGACGGAGCATAAAAAGTATAACTATTCAATAATAACTTATCACCCTCTTCGTTGTAATAAAAGCATCGAAGAGCAGGGCTTACTTCCACTTTCTCTACAATAAAATATATTTCTTGCGCGAATTCTTTTTTCTTATAATGATTAGTCAAGATAAATGTCACTAAAAGTAGAATAACCAAAAAACTTATCAAATACACTAGGCTACGTTTTCGAACATTACTCATAATTTTTCACTTCTTCTTAGTTAAGAATTAAACATAGCGGTAAACATTTTGCGTGTATCCGTGGAAGATTTACAAAAACAATACTAATTATCTTTCTATTGTTCCTTAAAAATAAATAACTAAAAGATAACAAGCAACTATACTGCACACAATCGCCATTATCAACACTTTAAAGTTTAACTACCAATAATACCCTTTTAATTAACTATCGGAGATTTTCTGTGCTTCCCTTTTCCTCTCGTAAAAATAAAAAATCCAACAAAACAGAGATACTATTAAAACTATAACTATGTCTCTCATCTTTTGTTTTTTTTAGCTTCTCATAATATATTGATACAATTTCGAATGATAGAAATCGGTGTTATTGTGTTTATTAAGACATCTAAATATTACTCAAAAATTAAAATGGATTTAGAACATCTTTTCTCTCCAATTCAAATCCATCAACATCAACGAAAAACACCCAAACTATTGGGTCGATTATTGGTCTAAACATAGGTTTTGAAGCTTTTTTATTAGCTTCTTCGCCTTCCCCAAAACTTAAACCACTTACATCAACCTTATTTTCTGTCTTTTTAAAATAATAGTTATAACCTTCTCCATAAACTAATATTTCTCTATCATTTATATTACAGACTCCTTTTATTTTTCTATACTTCTCCTTAGAGTACCATTTCAACAAATCTTTTTCAAGTATAGTCACTTTTATTTTACGAGGGTTTATGTCAACATTGAGTATAAGGATAGTATTTTGCTAAATTTCTTTATTTTCAGAACATACTAGTTCAACTATTTCAATAAGATGATTATTAAGATTGTTCAATACTAATCGTTCTGATGTTTCTAAATGTTCACCATTGACCTGCCCGAACGTAACTGTACTAGTAAGAAATACGATTATTATGAATCTTATATTCATAAATTTTATTCCCATCATATCTTATGAATTTAGATTAACTACTGATCACCCCCGCTACCGCACGAATCCTTTCGTGTGGTACTTAAAAAACTCTGCCTCCACTCCAAATAAAATTCGACAGAGTCAATCCTTTCGTGTGGCAAATCAATATACATATATTCCTGTCTTAAAACGCAAATTATGTACAAAAAACCTCACTCTATTTTGACAAAGTTGGAAGAACTACTTTTATCGATAAACAGCCTTTGTAAACACAAAACGCTCAACATGATTGAGCGTTTTGTGTTTATTATAAACCACGCGAGAGGACTCGCGCGGTAGCGGGGCAGATGGAGCAGAGGCTTAAACTACTCAATTACAACCACTTCTTTTTTAACTTCTTGAATTTTCCTATTAAAATGAACAGAATCTCTTATCCCCTCAGCATTGTAAAAATTATACATAATTTCATCTTCAATTAACGCCAAAAACAAATATTTCCCTTTTTCTGTAAACTTCACATTTCCTAAGGTGAATTTTTTATTAGGAATCAAAATAGAATCCCTTAGGACTAAGTCACTTTCTTTATTTCTGACACCTATTCTCACTGGATTATAATAATATAACGTAATTGTTCGAAATTTAATAGAATCCACAACCATCGGTGCTACAATAGTATCAAAATCACTTTCGAATTCAAATACAGCATCATATGCTTGATTCACTTTTAAAGTGTCTGGAAATTCTAAAGAATATTTTATATTATTCTCTAAAGATTCTGATCGTGTTTCTGTAAGTTGAATGCCTTTATATTTGTCAAAGAGATCTGTATTCTTTTTTTCTTTTTTACAAGAAACGCATAACATTAACAACGTTAAAATTAATATTCTCATTTTAATTTAAATTATATTTAGCATTCAATCTTTTAGCTTCATTTAACCTACTTAACGAATCTCTCGTACTTAACCTACTCCAATCTACATCATTAACTTTGTCTTTTGATAAAACAGTATCTTTCAATGTAGGAACTACACCATAAGGCAAATTTGTATAAGGTATTATTCTGGTATGATAACTTTTATAAGTATGTTTAACCTATTCACTTGATGAATCAGTATTATCATTTCCATACAGACTAAATGCACTAGAAAAATACTGAATTATTCCAAGAACACTACCTTTTTGAGTAGCAAGCCCACCTACCCCCCGCTGTCGCACGAAATGAAATTCGACAGAGTCAATACTTTCGTGTGGCAAAACTAACAATATCAATGCATTTTCATCAAAAGAATAGTAATATACGAAGAAACCTGATCTATTTTACCAAACTTGAAACACATACTTTTATCGATAAACCGCCTTAGCAAACACAAAACTCTCAACATGATTGAGAGTTTTGTGTTTATTATAGACCACGCGAGCGGACTCGTGCGGTAGCGTATCCGGACATTTTTAATACTCGCGCACCAGCGGGCGGCAACAACTACTTGTCTATTCTAAATGATTTTGCAATGATTTTTATCTCACCTCCCGTTGAGTTTAATTCAATTTTATAGGTATTCAACTGCACTTCATTCATAACTCCCTTCCATTTCGAATAGAAATTGACTAAATCTTCGTTTTTTTTATCTAACTGAGTCACATCCAAAATAGATTCATCTGCTATTATCCCAAAATTTAAATTCATCGAAGTCCAATAAACGTCTTCAAAAACTAGAAGGCCTCTTTCATTATCTTCAGGCCATTCTACTTCAAACAAAATAGAATCATCATTTCCAGGATTATTTCTATCAATTTGAATATTTTTTATTATGGCATCATGCCAATAAAAATCATTAAATTTCATTTTATTATTATTTTAAATTTACCCCCCCCGCTGCCGCACGAAATAAAATTCGACAGAGTCAATCCTTTCGTGTGGAAAAACTAACTACATCAATTCATTTTCATCAAAAGAGTAGTAATATACGAAGAAACCTAATCTGTTTTGACATAATCAGAAGATCTACATTTATCTATATACTGTCTTAGTAAACACAAAACTCTCAATCATATTGGGATTTTAGTATATAACATAGACCACGCAAGAGGACTCGCGCGGTAGCGTATCCGGGTATTTTTAATACTCGTGCGCTAGCGGGGGTATAATCCTATGCGAAAAATCTATACATCAATATTACACCAATAATGAATATTCCAACACCTCCAATATAACCTTTAAAAACAGTAGACTTATCCCATAAATCACTCTCACTTAAGTCTCTTTTTTTTAAATAGAGTAAATATATGCTACTCACAATAATACACAACGCCCCTCCTATTAATTGCATCATTATTAGTTCTCTTTATTGTTCATATAACACTCTACTCCCCCGCTGCCGCACGAAATGGAATTCGACGGAGTCAATCCTTTCGTGTGGCAAAATTTAATATACTAAAATTCCACTTTTAAACCGCACTTAATATACAAAGAAACCTAATTCTATTTTGACATAATCAGAAGACCTACTTTTATCGATAAACCACCTTTGTAAACAAAAACTCCCACCATGAGTGAGAGTTTTTGTATATAGTACAGACCACGCGAGAAGACGCGCACGGTAGCGTAGGATATAAATACCCTTTTTTCTCTCTCTTTAACGGTTATAATTTAGGGCCAGATCTTGCCCCGACCCTAAATTCAACACAAATCACGGCTTACCTCCCAACATCAACAACTCCGAAATAACAATTTCTGTCACATGCTTCTTGATGCCCTCTTTGTTCTCGTATTCGCGATAAACCAATTTGCCTTCCAATGCAATCTCCTGCCCCTTGTGCAAGAACTGCTCTACAGTACCAGCCAATTTCCCCCAAGCTGCTACCAAATGCCACTGAGTTTGCTCTACTCGATTACTTTGATCGTCGTAATAAATATCAGAAGTGGCCAGACTAAATCGAGCGACCTTTTTTCCACTTTCGAATTCCTTTACTTCCGGGTCTCTACCCAATCTTCCAATTAGCCTTACGCTGTTTCTTATTGTACTCATAATTTTAAAAAATTTAAATTAAACATCTTTGTTTTTGTCCTACAAATCACTTATTTTGAAAATTACTAACCGTTTAAAAAACATTTACAGTCGAATGTAACTGCTTGTAAGCGTTTGCAAATGGATTTTTATTACCTTTAAAAGAAAAAAAACAATGGAAGCAGCGATCAATAAAGTAGAACTTAGAAACCTTCAAGTCGAAGATTATTTGGAACTCAAAAAATCGATGATGGAATCTTATGAAGGCATGGAGGACTCCTATTGGATTAAGGATGAGATCGAGGCTTTATTAGCAACCTTCCCAGAAGGTCAGTTGGTGGTGTTGGTCGATGATATCGTGGTGGGTTCAGCGCTATCCTTGATTGTCGATGAAAGTGTTGCCATGTCTAACCACACTTATGAATCCATAACCGGAAACTCTACCTTCTCCACACATAATCCAGACGGTGATGTACTCTATGGAATCGATGTTTTTATTCATCCGAAATACCGCGGTTTGCGTTTGGGCCGTCGTTTATATGATGCCCGAAAAGAAATTTGCGAGCAATTAAATTTAAAGTCGATCGTATTTGCAGGAAGAATTCCGAATTATTTAAAGTTTTCCAAAGAACTCACGCCTAAGCAGTATTTAGATAAAGTACGCGCCAAAGAAATACACGATCCGGTGATGTCCTTCCAATTAAGCAACGACTTTCACGTGGTTCGTCTGATGCGCAATTATCTCGAAGGCGATAAAGACTCGAAAGAATACGCCGTGTTACTAGAATGGAACAATATTTTCTATGAGAAGACACAACAGTTAATCAACACCAAAAAAAGTGTGGTCCGATTGGGATTGATCCAATGGCAAATGCGTTTGCTCAACGATTTGGAAGAATTTTTTGATCAAGCCGAGTTTTTCATCAATGCCGTAGCCGATTACGAGAGTGATTTCGCTATGTTTCCCGAGTTATTTACCGCTCCATTGATGGCGGATTACAATCACTTATCCGAAGCCGAAGCCATCAGAGAATTGGCTCGATTTACCGATGCGATTCGCAAAAAGTTTCAGGAGTTTGCCATTTCATACAACATCAATATAATCACGGGAAGTATGCCGTATATGATTGATGGGACCCTATATAATGTCGGATTCTTATGTAAACGAGACGGTACTTACGAGATGTATTCCAAAATCCATATTACCCCCAACGAAGTACATTATTGGGGAATGCAAGGCGGTTCGAAAATTCAAACTTTTGATACCGACTGTGGGAAAATTGGAATCATCATTTGTTATGATGTAGAATTTCCTGAACTATCGCGCTTATTAGCCGATCAAGGAATGGATATTCTCTTTGTTCCGTTTTTAACGGATACACAAAACGGATATACGCGCGTTAGAAGTTGCGCACAAGCCAGAGCCATCGAAAACGAATGTTATGTAGCCATAGCCGGTTGTGTAGGGAATTTACCGAAGGTCAACAACATGGATATACAATTTGCGCAGGCGGCGGTTTTCACACCGTCAGACTTCGCTTTCCCAACCAATGGAATTAAAGCCGAAGCGACACCCAATACAGAGATGACCCTTATCGTAGATGTGGACGTAAACCTGTTGAAAGAACTGCATGAACACGGTAGTGTTCAAATTAAAAAGGATCGAAGAACCGATTTGTATGAGACTAAAAAACTGAAGTAAAATCAAGGTGACATGAGAACTTGCTTAGAATGTGAAACAAAATTAGTAGGCCGAGAAGATAAAAAGTTTTGTAACGACAGCTGTCGGAATTCTTATAACAACAAAATCAATAAGGACTCCAATAACTTAATGCGAAACACCAACAATCAATTGCGCAAAAACTACCGCATTCTATGTTTACTCAATGAAGATGGTAAAACCAAAATCCTGACTTCAAAATTATTACAACAGGGATTTGATTTTCAATTATTCACCAGTATTTATCAAACCAAATCGGGAACTACCTATTATTTTGTTTACGATCAGGGATATATGAATATCGATCACGAATATTGTCTACTGGTAATCAGAAAATAAAAAAAGCCTCCTCTTCTATATGAAGAGGAGGCTTTTTCATTGGTGATTTTTTTATTTTAAAATCTGCTTAACCATGCGGTCATCACCGTCAATCTTGTTGTTATGGTTTAAATCCAACAACGTGGTCATCAACGGATAGATGTGGATATTCTCGAATTTTTCAACGCGAGTATTGGGTTTGATTTGTGGTCCCCAAGCCATAAAGGTAGCATTCATATCTGGATATTGATAAGGATCGTATCCATGAGCTCCCGGGCTTGCTTTGTGATTCGAGAAGTAATACGGACTATCAGCAATAAGCACGATATCTCCAATTCTTCCAAAATAGTCATCTTTAGCCCCAAAATGATATTTTTCAGGTACTTCTGTTTTCAGGTATACTTGATAGTGTGGTGCTTTAGCAGCTAGGATCTCCTGATAGGTTTGTTGAATTTTATCGGCATCTTTTACAAATAAACTCATATAGACCCCGCCACTTACCACAACCATTTCTTCCGGATTGACTTCCATAGGCAGTTTTAACAATTGCTCTTGATTAATAGCAGTCATTCCGTGATCTGCCACAAACATATAATTGACCGCAATCCCTGTTTGCCCTACCGCTTTGACCAAACTTTTTACAGATGCATCGATGTATTGCACCGCAGCTTTGGTTTCTGGAGCATCAGGTCCGTAGGTATGTCCGGCGTGATCGACTTCTGGAAAATAGAACGTGATCAAATGGGGCCTATCCGCTTCGGGTAGTCGCAACCATTTCACAACTTCTTCAATGCGTTTGTCGATGTGTATTTTTTCCGAATACGGATAATAATACGTTGGTAAAACCCCTTGAATAGCCGCTTCTGATCCCGGCCAATAGTAACAAGCCGTCAACATTTTCTGCTGTTCTGCCAAAGCCCAAATCGGAGTTCCTCCGTACCAAGCGGGATCCAACACCGCTTTTGCATTGCGCAAAGAATAACGTTCTTCTATTTTAGGATCGTACATATTGTTACCTACCAATCCGTGATGCGATGGATACAAACCCGTCACTATGGTATAGTGATTCGGAAAGGTTACCGACGGAAAAGACGGGATTAATGCCTCCGCTCTAACTCCACTTCGACTCAATTCACTCAAAAAACTCGCTTGGTGTTTTTCAATATAATCATGACGAAATCCATCTGCAGAAATCAATATTAAATAAGGCTTTTTCTGTTGCTGTTCGTCATTTTTTCGATTCGCAACTACAATTTGCTCGTTTTCACTCTGAGCAAAAGCCGATGAAGATCCCAAAATCACAGTGATCGACAACAGCGATAAAACTAATTTTCTCATAATTCAAATTTACTCCATTTTATATAAACCGATATTAAGTCGGCGTTAAACTTCAATACTGATCTAATATTTTATAGGTTCACAGAATTATCTTTACTTTTACCTGTTGAAAAAAAACCTCTACTTTATGAAAATCCAGTCCGAAAGAATTTTAATTCGCGAATTAAATACCGAAGATAGCACTGATCTCTTTCTAATTTATTCGGATAAGGAAGCGATGAAGTTTCGGCAAACAGCTCCACTTCTAACTTTAGAAGACGCTGTACAAACGATAGAACGCGCTCGGATAGATATCGAAACCCGCACTACTTTTAGATGGGCGATCGTCAATCTCGAGACAGCGAAACTTATGGGTACCGTTGTCTATACCCCTAAAGATTTGGGCACTGCCGAAATCGGTTATTCGCTAGGAAGGGATTTTTGGGGTAACGGATATGCCTCTGAGGTTGTCCGTTTGCTGGTGGAATATTTACAAAAAACAGGCTACCACAAGATACTAGCACGTACTGCCTTGGAGAATTTTGCCTCACAACGCGTTTTACTCAAGAACCAATTCACTTTAATTCCCAATACCTCAGATCAGTTGTGGTATGAACTGCAAACGCTAAAAACACTAAAAAGTACGATTAGTATTTTGGGGTGCGGCTGGTTAGGCATGCCTTTAGCGCAACATTTAATAAGCTTGGGACATCTTGTAAAAGGTTCTACGACCAGCTCAACAAAATTGTCGGTATTCAAAGATTCGGGAATCACCCCTTTTCTAATCAACTTAGACGATCCTTCCACAGATCAGGCGGAACTGCATGCTTTTTTAGATAACAGCGAAATCCTAATCATTGCTATTCCTCCGCGTTTTAAGCACGCTAATCTGGCCTATCACTTGCAAATCGAACAGTTACTTCCCTTTATCCAACAAAGCGCTGTAAAGCGAGTTTTTTTAACCAGTTCTACTTCTGTCTACGGATGTCAAGCTGCCTTAATAACGGAAACGACTCCAACCGCTGCCGAGTCAGAAAGCGGTCAGCAGATCGTGTTGGCAGAAAAACTATTACTCGATCAGAGTTCTTTGAAAACGACCATACTGAGACTGGGCGGTTTGTTTGGACCAAATAGACATCCCGTTACGTTTCTAACGCAAAAATCCGAATTCGAAAATCCGGATTTAAGTGTTAATATGGTTCATCTAAACGATGTTATTGCGCTGACGACACAATTGTTAATTCAAGAAAAAGATGAGCAGAACGCTATTTATAATTTAGTAGCTCCTTATAACCAAACCCGAAAACAGTTTTACGAACGTGCCGCAATGGAGCGCGGACTACAACTGCCCCCAGATACCGTTACAGATTGGAGCTTACAGAAAAAAGTCTGCGGTGATTGGGTTGTTCGACAAACCAATACTCCTTATCTGTTTTAAAAAACACGGAACAAAGCCATTTAGACGTAAAAGCAATACTGCCCTCGGTTTTTCACTAAAACCTTGTGCCGTAGTTAGGTTATTTATCGTCTTTGATGTCGTCCGCTATATCGCTATCATCATCACTCGTTTTTTCTTGATTTTTAAAGATTTTAGTAATGGTTTTATTGAACAAAGGCGTTTCATTTTCCTCTTCACCCAATAAGAATCCCCACGGTCTCAAGTCTTGAACACGGTCAAAAACGATTTTCATAATGGCTAATACTGGTATCGTAAGTAACATACCCGATATACCCCAAGTCATCTCGCCTATAACCAGACCTAAGATCACCACTAAGGAGTTGAGCTTCACTTTGGAACCCACCACTTTTGGCATGATTAAGTTCCCATCGATGGCGTGAATCACTACTATAGCAGCTACTACCAACAATACATGACTGGCGGAAGTCGTTGCAAAAGTAATGATGACACCGATGACTAATGCCATAAATATTCCGATATACGGTAAGATATTGAGTACCCCCGTCAAAATCGCCAACATAAAATTGTATTTGACACCAATGATGGTATAAGCCACAAAAGCCAATACGGTCACAATGACCATTTGCAACAACAATCCAATCAAATACCTTTTAACCATTACTTGTATTTGAATGATTACATCCAATACCACATCTTGATGTTTATCTCTAAATACGATAACCAAGAACTTAACGAGATGTCTTCTATACAACAACAGAAACAGCGTATATAAAAAAGTAAATACCAACAACATGATTACACTGGATATAGAGCTCAGCATTTTGGCCAACATATCGGTTCCTGTACTGATCGATTTGGATGCCGTTTCAGTAATATAATTCAACTGGCTGTTTTGTTCGATTCCAAAATGATCTTGCACCCAAAGTTGCAGCGAGGTAAACGAATCGAGCAATTGCTGCTGAAAAGCCGGCCAATCGTCTGCGAGCTTCGTCATTTGCATTGCCAACAGATAAATAACCAGGATTATAATACCCGTAAAAAGAACGGTAGCAACTATAGCCGCTAGCGAACGGGGAAATCGTAATTTTTTTTCTAAGAATCCGCAGAAGGGAACTAGTAATGTAGAAAACAACAATCCCAAAATAATGGGTACCAATACATTTTGCCCTAAAACACTTAGATATCCCAGTATAACAATGCTAATCAGTACACAAGATAATTTTAAATAAAAGGGTAACTCGGGTTTTAATCGCATGATTCGTCAGTTTAAGAGGAGTTTATACCAAGTTAATTTACACAAAAAAGTTCTAACTTCAATGTTTTTCTTAATTTTTACAAAAAAAGCCTTTAGAAATTCTTCAAAAGGCTTTTTAATTTAATATTATAAGGAATTAATCCATTTTCATTTCAGGAATTTCTCCTTCTATAATTAAGTCTGCTTCCGTTGCTTTGATAATGTCTTCTACAGTAACTCCGGGAGCGCGCTCTAAAAGTTTAAAACCTTTATCGGTTACTTCCAAAACAGCCAATTCCGTAACAATTTTCTTTACACAGTTCACACCAGTAAGCGGTAAAGTACATTCTTTTAATATTTTCGATTCTCCGGCTCTGTTAACATGCATCATCGCTACGATAATGTTTTCTGCAGAGGCCACTAAATCCATGGCGCCCCCCATTCCTTTAACCATTTTACCGGGAATTTTCCAATTGGCGATATCCCCTCTCTCATTGACTTCCATAGCTCCAAGAATCGTCAAGTCCACGTGTTGACCGCGGATCATTCCGAAACTCGTAGCCGAATCAAAGAAAGAACCTCCCGCTAAAACGGTAATCGTTTGTTTACCTGCATTAATTAAATCAGCATCTTCTTCCCCTTCAAAAGGAAAAGGTCCCATACCCAAAACACCGTTTTCACTTTGAAATTCAACATCCATTCCCTCAGGAACATAATTGGCTACTAAAGTCGGTATTCCGATTCCTAAATTGACGAAATAACCGTCTTTTAATTCTTGTGCAATTCGCTTAGCGATGCCTACTTTATCTAACATAATTTTTGATTCAATGGTTAACAACTCCAGATCTACTGCTACCAAACTAGGGTTTGCAAGCGATACATCCGTTTTTAAAATAGTTACTTATGATTTTGAACGCACCGTACGTTGTTCGATTCTCTTTTCATATTTTTCTCCTTGGAAAATACGCTTTACGAAAATACCAGGTACGTGAATCTCATTGGGATCTAATTGTCCAGCCGGAACTAATTCTTCCACTTCAGCAATGGTAATTCGAGCTGCTCCTGCCATACACGCATTAAAATTACGAGCAGTTCCCTTAAAGATCAAATTACCCGCCTCGTCGCCTTTCCATGCTTTGACAATAGCAAAGTCCGCATCAAAAGCGTGCTCTAATATATGTGGTTTACCATTGAATACGCGAACTTCCTTACCTTCTGCTACCTCAGTTCCATATCCAGCTGGTGTAAAGAATGCCGGTATACCCACTTGTGCTGCTCTACATTTTTCAGCTAGTGTTCCCTGTGGAGTTAATTCTACATCCAATTCACCAGACAACATCTGTCTTTCGAATTCTGCATTTTCACCCACATAAGAGGATATCATTTTTTTTATTTGTCTTTTTTTCAAAAGCAATCCCAATCCGAAATCATCTACTCCAGCATTGTTGGAGATACAAGTCAGACCGCTTATATTTTTTTTCACCAACTCGTTAATGCTATTCTCAGGAATGCCACATAATCCAAATCCACCAAGCATAATAGTAACGTTATCGGTAATGTCTTGCAAAGCAACTTCTACATTTGCAACTCTTTTATTTATCATAACTAATTGGTTTAATTAATTTGGTTAAAATTATAAAAAAAACGCCTTTAAAAAAAGGCGTTTTGGTTATTTTAAAAATCGAATTCTTCTGTGCTAATTCCTACTGAATCGGTTTCTGTCTCTACAACATCGGCTTTCCAGCAATCGACCTTAATCGATAGATTTGCCGGTCGTTCAAATTGTCCTTTCGACACTTTTAGATCGGGATCGGCATAACATTTTTTCATAAAAATCCCCCATATCGGCAATGCCATAGTAGCTCCTTGCCCGTATAAAGTATTTCTAAAGTGGGCTGCACGATCTTCGTTACCCACCCAAACACCTGTGGCTAAATTCGGAACCATTCCAATAAACCATCCATCACTGTTGTTTTGACTGGTTCCCGTTTTACCGGCAATCGGATTAGTGAATTTATAAGGGTGTCCCGTTACTCGGGCATAACCCGAACCGCCGCTTCCCGTTCGCAAACGAATACCGGAACCGGATTCGGTAACTCCTTCTAATAATTTGACTACGGTATAGGCCACGTCTTTACTCAATACGTCTTTAGCTTCCGGAACCGCATTGTACAGAACAACACCATTTTTATCAGCTATCCTCATGATAAACTGCGGTTTGATGTATACCCCTTGGTTCGCAAAAGTACTGTAGGCCGCAACCATATCCGATACGGTGATTTCTACAGCTCCTAAAGCAATTGCGGGTTGTTGTGGAATTTCAGATTTCACTCCCAAATCTCTAGTCATATCCACTACAGCTTTTGGTCCTACCTTATCCATTAATTTTGCTGTAACCGTATTCACTGAATTGGCTAAAGCCGCTTTTAATGTCATGATACCTCTATACGATCTCGAAGAGTTTTGCGGAGACCAGTCTGCACTGATTCCATAACGCCCTTTAGGCATCGTAAACGGTGAATCGATAATCGAGTCACAAGGAGAATAGTGTAACTGCTCTATAGCCGTTGCATAAACGAAAGGCTTAAAAGTTGATCCCACCTGTCTCGCTCCTTGAGCAACGTGATCGTATTGGAAATGTTTGTAATTGATACCACCAACCCAAGCTTTAATGTTTCCCGTTTGTGGCTCCATAGCCATCAAACCGGTCTGCAAAAAGTGCTTGTAGTAGATAATTGAATCTCTCGGTGTCATGATGGTATCGCGCTCCCCTTTCCAAGTAAAGATACGCATATCGGTTTTTTTATTGAAAGAGGCCAAGATATCTGCTTCCGATTTCCCTTGTTCTTTCATCTGTCTCCAACGCTCGGAATTTTTCATAGCACGGTTGACGATGCTTTCAATTTCAGCTTGATTTAATTTTAAAAATGGTGCTGTTTTATTCGTTTTATTTTGAAGGAAAAACTCTTCCTGCAAATTAGATAAATGCTCCGTAACCGCTTCTTCCGCATAACGTTGCATCTTAGAGTCGATAGAGGTATAAATCTTAAGTCCGTCGCGGTAAATATCGTAAGTCGATCCGTCTTTCTTTGGGTTCTCTTTTACCCATCTTCTCATAAAGTCGCGCAAATACTCTCTAAAATAAGTAGCGATACCGTCTTTATGGGTTTCCGGAGTAAAGTGTAAAGCCAAAGGCTTACCTTGGAACTTTAATTTCTCTTCCTCGGTAATAAAGTTGCTTTTCTCCATTTGATGCAATACGACATTTCTTCTGTTCTGAACCAGTTCAGGACGTCGTACTGGATTGAAGTACGAAGGATTTTGAAGCATCCCTACAAACATAGCTGCCTCATCTATCGTAAGATCCTTAGGCTCTTTTCCTACATAAACACGGGTTGCAGAACGAATTCCAACCGCATTATTAACGAAATCTGCCTTGTTCAAATACATGGTAATGATCTCCTCTTTGGTGTATTGACGCTCCAATTTCACGGCAATAACCCATTCTTTTGCCTTTTGAGCAATTCTTTCAAAAATATTTCGCGAACCTTCTCCGTGAAACAACAATTTGGCTAACTGCTGGGTGATTGTACTTGCCCCACCGTTACTACCAACCGAAGTTAAAGCTCTTAAAGTACCACGCGCATCTATACCCGAATGTTCGTAGAAACGCTCATCCTCAGTAGCTACTAATGCCTTTACTAAGTAGTCGGGTAAATCGTCAAATTTCACTGGAACGCGATTCTCTAAATAAAATTTTCCCAAGGTTTTTCCATCGGAAGAAATAATCTCTGTTGCAACGTTACTCGCCGGATTTTCAAGTTCATCGAATGTAGGCATCGCTCCAAATACACCCCATGAGGCGAAAAGGAAAAATAAAATAATGGCTGTCATTCCCCCTACAAATAAAATCCAAAACCATTTTATATAGGCCCCAAATTCACTGGGTTTTGTAACTTGTTGTTTTTTCATATACTGTTGTTGTTGTTTCTCTGCTTATCCTTTGAAATAGCCATACTCATACCGAAGTTGACACTATCGATCCCCTGTAATCACTACTTCTATATTCTTGTTATTGTCGTTGTTCAAATAGTCTAAAATGGATTTAACCCTTCGTGAAGTGCTATCCAATCTAGTACTCTTTAGTTGGCATGCTCAATTCTTAGGCCAATTTCTGAAATTCCATCTAGAACCTCTACTCCTCCAACCTTGCCAGACTCCCGAACGGCTTGTTGAATCTCGAAATTGTAGGTCCCGGCTTGTTTAAATTGAAACCCCTCTTTAAGCCACAATTTGTTTTCTTTGACATCCGTAAATCCAGTACCCAATAGTGATCCGTCTGCATTTGCCATTTGAAATTCCAACGTATCTACCAATACTGCTGCATTGGGTTGCTGAATTTTCAAAATCACGTACAGATTGTTAAAAGGGTACTTTTTATTGTTGCGAACGTTTAAAAACAAATTGTATGAACCCAAACTATCTTGCTGTTCAACCACAAACTTTTTAACATCGTTTTTATTCCATGCGGAACCAACCGTTTGGTATTCGTCGAAAAAACTCTTTTTGTCGCATGAAGCAAAAACAAAGAGTAACGCGAACCCTGCTAAAAGAATATTATTTCTTAGGAGCATTTTTTCTATGTGTTGAATTGTTATTGGTTTGATTTTTATTAGACTGGCTATTATTGGGTGCCGGAGCTGCAGCGTTATTAGGCGCGTTAGTCTTATTCGGTACTCTTTTTTTAGCAGGTCTCTTTTTCTTTTTAGGCTGATCGAAACGCGTCACACTATCCTGACCCACAGCATTCTGGAAGTTTTTCTCTTCCCCTACTTCTGGTTCAATCGCATAATTCTCTAATTCTTTTGCTTTTTCACCAGCTTTGTTTAAAGCGACGATTTCCTTCACTTGTTCTACAGGCAAAACATACCAATTGGCAGAGTTACTAGCATAAGCAAACCACATCAGTCCCTTGAAAATATCGATTTTCTGACAATAGGCATCTCCTTTTACCGTGTTGATTTTCGTATCAGAATCCGGCATACCTTTTAGTGCATCCAAATAGGTATCCAATTCATAATTCAAACAACATTTTAATTTACCACATTGACCAGCTAATTTTTGCGGGTTTAATGATAATTGTTGGTATCGAGCTGCAGAAGTATTTACACTTCTGAAATCGGTCAACCAAGTTGAACAACACAATTCTCTACCACAAGATCCTATACCGCCTAAACGAGCAGCTTCTTGTCTGAAACCCACTTGTTTCATCTCAATACGCGTACTGAATTCACGAGCAAAATCCTTGATCAGTTGTCTAAAATCTACTCGGTCATTCGCTGTATAGTAAAAGGTTGCTTTAGAACCATCTCCTTGAAATTCAATATCCGAAATTTTCATCTCCAAATTCAGCTTGATCGCCAATTCACGAGCTCTAACTTTCATCGGATCTTCCTTACTTCTAGCATCTTGCCAAATATCGATATCCTTTTGTGTCGCTTTTCTATATACTTTTAAAAGCGTGCTTTTTGCATCTACTTTTTTCTTTTTCATCTGTACCTTAACCAATTCACCTGTTAAAGTCACTATACCAACATCATGTCCTGGTGAGGCTTCCGTTGCAATAATATCACCGATACTTAAAGTCAGTTTTTCCGTATTTCTATAAAAGTCTTTTCTACCGTTTTTGAAACGCACTTCTACCGCATCAAAAGGCTCATCGCCATTTGGATATGACATATTGGATAACCAATCAAAAACCGTTAGTTTATTACAACTATCTGTACCACACGTTCCATTATTTTTACACCCCTTCGGTGTACCCGAACTATCTTTTCCTGTTGAACAATTTGTACAAGCCATTCTATATTTTTATATATTTTCAACCCAAGGTTGTTATAAATCATTTTTGTTTAATCGTCTGTAAAGATAGTATTTTTTGTAGGTTACTTCATTTATTTTTGCGATAGATTATGAATTACAACCTCCTAAAGATGAAGCCATTTACAAAAGCAGCCTTTGCCTTTTAAATCCATTCCCCACAAAGACCCTTCGACGAGAAGTGTTAAATTTCACGTTTTCACCATCACCCTCTCTCCTTTTCAGAGCTGATTTTCACGGATAAAAAACTCCGAATACAGCAAGGGATATTTTCTTCACCCAGACCAATACTTTTCGAAAATTAACAGTAGCTTTGATTACAATTAAATTACTTTATGAAAGAAGAAACCCCAATAAGCGGAAGAATATATCAGGATACTGATTTTGTGGTTAGTGACTTTTCAAATGTCCTTTTAGAAGGACTCTTGGGAATGGAAGACTTGGAAGATCGGGAACCCTTACTCGTTTTTATTAAAATCAAAGACAAAAACTGGAACCGTTTCTTTTTAGATGCCGGTACGGGATTTTGGGAGAACTGGCAGGAAACTGAAGTCGACCAATCCGAAGCGCATATCGATGAAGTGGTCTATGTGGACTACAAAGCAAAATACCAACTTGATGGAAAAGAAATCGAGTCCGTCCGTTGTCATAATTCTCAAATCATCATTACTTTCAAAGGAACGGAACAATTTATATTAAGAGAAATCAATCCAGGTGATCACAATACCGCATCTGAGATTATCGTGATTCCACAAGTTTAATGATTACTACGCGATTCAGATAAATCCAATCCGTTTTTATCAAGTTATCGATCTTATTTTTCACAGAGAATATCTAAATTACATAAATACCCCATCCATAAATTCGTGATGGGGTTTTGTTTGTAGTCTCAACTCATAATAGAAACTATCGCGCAAAACCTTTTTTGCGCGACACCCATTGAAACTTTGAAAAGCGATCAACCGATCCAATCAATGAGTCGAATCATCAAAAATTTAACACAGCTACAAGCCGAAACCACATTTATAGGGAATGTTTTTATTTTCAAAAAACTATTTTTATCACTGTTAAGTCATTATAAATCAGTCACAAGTACTGTTTTAATATATAATCTATGAAAAAACTATGGTGTAGTCTTTTTCTAGTTTTACCACTTATACACACTTGGCCCCAGCAGAATCAGCAACTTCAAGGTAGCATCATTGATTCACAGCAACATTACCCCTTAAAAGATGTTGGTATATCCATCGTGGGTGGTAATGAATTGGAGTATACAGATGCTGATGGGTATTTTATTTTTAACCAAGTTTCTGCAGGGACTTTTATCTTGATGGTCACTTATTCAGGATATATTACGAAACGATTCCCTATAGAACTGCCAATTGGAAAAGCTATTGATTTAGGCGTTATTATTTTAGATAAGGACATTGCAGCGGATGTTTTGACGAACCATATCCACATGAGCGATCACGAATTCGTTGACGAGGATCATGGGCAGGAAAACAGTGCCGTATTCATACGCGCTTCGAAAGATATTTTCCAACGAGTTGCTGCAACTAACTGGGCACCTATGCGTTTTAAAAGCCGAGGCTTAGACAGCAAATACCACAAAACACTGATAAATGGCATCGTTGTTAATAAGATCATAGACGGACGCCCTTTACGCAGTAATTGGAATGGGTTGCACGAACTTACTAGACATCAAGAATTATCGAGGGGTATATTTCCAACCAACTATACTTTCGGAGGTACTACGGGAACACAAATGATCCAGATTCGAGCGTCAGACCAACGCAAAGGCACTCGTATAACTCATTCGATGACCAATATCACCTACCAAGGACGATTGTCCATCACACATTCATCTGGTATACTCCAAAAAGATTGGGCCTATGCACTTTCCGCCTCTTTTAGCAGGGCTAATGAGGTATATTTTGAGGGAACCCATTCTCGTATACATTCGCTTTCCTTCGCTGTTGAAAAAAAGCTGAACGACCGTCATGCTTTAAGTTTTAATGGAATATATGCCTCCAACACAAGAACTCTAAATAGTGCTCTAACCGATGAAATTACCGAATTGATGGGACATCAATACAATCCGAATTGGGGTTGGCAAGCTGGTAGACAACGCAATTCACGGCAAACAGTTGTACAAGAACCCTTTTTTATATTGTCTCACTATTGGTCAATCAGTCCAAAAACGACCTTGTCATCCACGGTGTATTTTCAATTTGGCAAAATATCGAGGAGTCGTCTGGGGTATCTAGGCGCAAACAATCCCCTTCCGACATACTACAAAAACTTGCCGAGTTATTATGCCCATTTTCATGATATCCACGGCGAATTTCAAGGAGATAAAGAGCCTTATAAAACGCTTGCCACAACTTATAAAAACCACTTCACAAACAACAGCCAAATCAATTGGGACGAGATATACCACAACAACCTGATGAATGGCCCTAGTCGTATTATACTCTACGCCGATCGAACGGATGACCAATCCTACTCGTTTAATTCCAATTTAAACCATAGACTCTCACAACAATTTCAGTTCAACAGCGCTCTTAGTTACCGTCGCCTCCATTCTGATAACTTTAGTATAGTGACCGATTTGTTAGGTGGTGATGGCTATTTAGACATCAATCCCTTTTATAAAAATGATCTATCACAAACCGATTTGCATCACCCCAATAAAACGGTTTATAAAGGAGATCGCTTGGGTTATCATTATCAACTACAAGCGGAAATTTTTGAATTGTTTAGCCAGATCCGGTTTCAACGCAAAAAACTAACCGCTTATCTCGCTAACGAAGTATCCCAAACAAATTATCAGCGAATCGGATT
Source organism: Flavobacterium sp. HSC-61S13 (assembly GCF_024171535.1). Classification (GTDB taxonomy): domain Bacteria; phylum Bacteroidota; class Bacteroidia; order Flavobacteriales; family Flavobacteriaceae; genus Flavobacterium. The sequence continues at coordinate 19,752 of NZ_JALJZV010000003.1, forward strand.
TTACAAAAACGGCCTTTATCCCGAACACTCGTATGGAAAGAGTGCTGCTGTAAATTTTAGCAATTACGGTTTTAAAACTGGAACTTCCTTTCGATTCTCGCCTGCACATTTTGTGGATCTCCATCTTGCTTATATCAAAAAGGCACCAACTCTAAAAAACAGTTTTACCAATGCACGCATCAATAACCACCCCGTTTCGAATCTCAGAAGCGAAACCATATTTAGCATTGACGCAAGTTATGTGTACCAAACCCCAAATGTACGTTTAAGAGCAAGCGCCTTTCTTTCACAAATACGCCATGCCGTAGAACAGGTTTCTTTTTACTCCCAAGATCTAGAATTAGCTTATGAAGAAGAAGGTACTATAAACGTTCTAAACAACGCTTATGTCACTCAAATTCTCCAAGGAATCAACAAGCGAAGTCTCGGATTTGAAATGGGTTTTGACTATCAAATATCCCGAAAGATTAGCGGTATTGTCGCAGCGGCAGTCGCACAAACATTTTACACCAACCATCCCCATATCGAATTACATATTGATCAGCTCCAAACCGGTTTAAATTACGGAACCAGCTATTTGAAAAATTACAGACTCGCTGCAGGTCCGCAAACGGCTTTTTCACTGGGTTTAGACTATCGCAATCACAAGCAATGGTCAGCGGGAGTCAACGTCAACTATTTTGATCACAATCACGTACAAATTGCGCCCATGCGACGAACAGATCAGTTTGTCATCGATCCTATGAGCCCAAACCAGTCCCCCTATCAAAACATCAGTGAAGCGGATCTAAAAGAAAATTTAAAACAAGAAAGGCTAAACAGTTTGGTACTAGTCAACATAAAACTAGCCAAATCATGGAAAGTCGACCGCAAAACCTTCGGATTCTTTAGCAGCATTCACAATGTTTTGGATCGGATTACTAAGGTAGCAGGTCAGGAACAAAACCGAACCGCCAACTATAAACAACAATCATCCGGTCGCAAAAACAGCCCACATCCGTTTGCCAACCAATATATTTATGGCTTTGGGCGTCAATACTTACTTAACATCTACTACCAATTTTAAATCCCTTACAACTTATGAAATTCACTATAAAAATTTTAGTTCATCACGTTTTTCTGTTGACTTATACTCTTTCGGCCTGTGTTAAAAGTGATGATTTTTCAATACCAAAAATAGATTGTACAGAACCACACATTCAACAGACCCAAACCGTTGCGCATATCAATGCACTAGCTACTGATCGACCAAGCAGATATATACTTCCAGATATTATTTCTGCCTATGTCGTCTCAACCGATCACGAAAAGCAATTTTATCAAGCTATACATTTGGTCACGCAAACCGATTCCCTAGCTATAAAAGTATTAGCTGAACCCTTAGGATTGGGACATTACACCCAATACGGCATTGGAAAAAAAGTATACCTAAACCTAGAAGGCCTTTACCTACAAAAGCGCAACGGTTTACTGCAAATTGGTAGCCTAATACAAGAAAATCTCGCAAGCATCCCTAAAGCCTCCGTCAAAAACACCCTCATCGCCACTTGTCAAGCGTCAACAGAAGAAGACTTTGTAACGCACACTTCCATAGAAGAAATTCTAAGATCCGATAGCTATATCGGTCAGTTGATTGAATTGTCAGTCGCACAATTCACCGATCAGTGCATTGGAAAACCCTACAATGAAGATACATCAAGCTATACCGACAGACAAATCATAGATTCAACGGGTAAAACACTTTTGGTAAGAACCCATAGACAGGCTGTTTTCTCTACAAACCTCATTCCATCCAACAGCGGTACAATCAAAGGAATTATATCGAAGACAGGAACTACCTTCTATTTGATCCCGCGACAGGAAAGTGATATACAATTAAATAATTCACGATTTACGATTGAAAAGAACTCGGAACCTGTAGCAGAGACACAAGGAAACTTAGTTTTTCCAGGTGCAGATTTTGAAGACTGGGATACTTTTCTAGCACAACTGAATTCTTACGGACTGCACGAATATGCCTCCCACAGTATCGGAACAGGCCTAGAAAATTCAAATGCGCTCAGCATCATCGGCATTACCCGCAAGAATGACTATCTATTTACCGCAGAAAACGTGCAACGAATTCCCGACGGAACTACTAAGTTGAGTTTTCACCTCAAAGGTACTTCTAGCGCAAAGTCCTTATCGATCAACCTATACAAAGCAAACGGCTATCACTATGAAGTCTTTAATCTCGGAACTGTATCTCGTGACAAAACCATTAAAAAAGCGCTAAAAAGCACCACAAAACCCGAAAACGGACAGGCGGATTACAGTGGAACAATTGACACTAAAGGTCAATGGGTAAAAATCACCTTGGACTTAAGGGATGTTAGGTATAATCAAACGGGAAAAGAGAATTTTTTCAGTATAAAAATCGGTTCAAACTCCGACTACAACCTATTAATTGATGACATCGTATTCGAACAGAAGTAAACTTATCGTACTGATAAATAAAAAAGGAAACCCTATTAAAAAACTCAATACAACGGCACTAACGACAAAGTTTACACCAAAAAAAAAAACCTTCATTGCTGAAGGTTTTTTATATAGGATATCTGAAAATAGAAATTATTTCAAAGCTTCTGCTCCACCAACAATTTCCAAAATTTCATTGGTAATCGATGCTTGACGTGCTTTGTTATAAGTCAATTTCAATTGATCTCTTAATTCTTGTGCGTTATCTGTTGCTTTATGCATAGCAGTCATACGCGCTCCATGTTCCGATGCGAAAGAATCCAAAACCGATTTAAACAATTGTGTTTTTAATGAAGTTGGAATCAAACTTTCAAGAATTTCTTCTTTTGACGGTTCGTAGATATAATCTGAAGTTGTATTTGAAGTAGATACTTCTGGCAACAACAACGGTAAAAATTGTTCGGTAATCACAATTTGTGTTGCCGCATTTTTAAACTGATTGTACACCAATTGAATGGTATCATATTGTTCTTTTGCAAAAACGTCCATCAAGTGTTCTGCTATAACAGCAGTAGCATCAAAAGACAAATGATCAAATAGATCACTATCGTTTTCGATAACTTGAATATTTTTATGCAAAGCATCATAACCTTTTTTTCCAATAGTCAACAAGTCTACTGTTTTACCTTGATAAACCGAAGTTTTCAAAAGGTTAACTTGTTTGATTACGTTGGCGTTGAAACCCCCACATAATCCTCTGTTAGAAGTAATGGCAACAATTAAAACCTTGTTTACCTCTCTTGTTTGAGAAAAAACACCTGAATGATCACCCTCTAAAGTTGCACTAATATTCTGGATTAATTCCGTAAGCTTTTCAGCATAGGGACGCATCGCAGTAATAGAATCTTGCGCCTTTTTTAATTTAGCTGCAGAAACCATTTTCATCGCAGAAGTGATCTGCATCGTTGATGAAATGGAGGTAATTCTATTACGAATTTCTTTAAGATTTGCCATTTTTAAATAGTGTAAGTAATTAGAGAAAAGCAATTGAAGATCAATTGCTTTTCTACAACCTAATTATTAATATTTAGAAGATACTTCTTTAGCTACTTGCTCTAGAGCTGCTGTAACTTCGTCAGTTAATTTACCTGCTTTTAAAGCATTTAAAACCTCTTTGTGTTTTAAGTTCAAGATTTCTAGATAATCTTTCTCAAATTCTTTTACTTTATTTACAGGAACTTTTCTCAATAAGTTTTTAGAACCAGCATAGATAATAGCTACTTGGTCTTCTACTTTGTAAGGATCGTTTACTGCTTGTTTTAAGATTTCAACGTTTCTTCTACCTTTTTCAATTACGTTTAAAGTAGCCGAATCCAAATCAGAACCAAACTTAGCGAAAGCTTCTAATTCACGGAATTGCGCTTGATCTAATTTTAAAGTACCAGAAACTTTTTTCATGGATTTAATCTGAGCGTTACCACCAACACGAGATACCGAAATACCTACGTTGATCGCTGGACGTACACCAGAGTTAAACAAATCGGATTCTAAGAATATCTGACCATCAGTAATCGAAATTACGTTAGTTGGGATATAAGCAGAAACGTCACCAGCTTGAGTTTCGATAATTGGAAGTGCTGTTAATGAACCACCACCTTTCACCAAATGTTTGATCGAATCTGGTAAGTCATTCATATCTTTTGCAATCGTATCATCAGCGATAACTTTAGCAGCACGCTCTAATAATCTAGAGTGAAGATAGAAAACGTCACCAGGATACGCCTCACGTCCTGGTGGACGACGAAGGATCAAAGACATCTCACGGTATGCAACAGCTTGTTTAGACAAATCATCATAAATGATCAATGCTGGACGACCAGTATCACGGAAGTACTCCCCGATAGCAGCCCCTGCCATTGGAGCATAAACTTGCATTGGAGCTGGATCAGAAGCATTAGCCGCAACGATAATCGTATACGCCATAGCACCTTTATCTTCCAATGTTTTTGCAATACCTGCTACAGTAGAAGCTTTTTGCCCTATTGCAACATATATACAGAATACCGGTTGCCCAGCATCATAAAATTCTTTTTGATTTAAAATAGTATCGATACAAACAGTTGTTTTACCTGTTTGACGGTCACCAATTACCAACTCACGTTGACCACGTCCTACTGGAATCATGGCATCGATAGACTTAATACCTGTTTGTAAAGGTTCTGTTACTGGTTGACGGTAGATAACCCCTGGTGCTTTACGCTCCAATGGCATTTCATACAATTCGCCACCGATTGGACCTTTACCGTCGATTGGAATACCTAAAGTATCAACAACACGACCTACCATTTGCTCACCTACTTTAAGGGAAGCGATACGGCGTGTTCTCTTAACGATAGAACCCTCTTTTACTCCTGTTGAAGGACCTAACAATACAACACCAACATTATCTTCTTCAAGATTAAGTACCATTGCTTCTAATCCATTTTCAAATTGAACTAGTTCTCCATACTCAGCGTGAGATAAGCCGTATACACGTGCTACTCCATCTCCTACTGCAAGAACGGTTCCTATCTCTTCTAAAGAAGCGTCAGATTCAAAACCAGATAACTGTTTTTTTAATATTGCTGAAATTTCAGCAGGTTTAATTTCTGCCATTTTGATTTATGGTTTATACACGTAATACGTGCGGTGATTTTAATTAGTTAATTGTCGTTTTAAATCTTGCAATTTATTTGCCAAAGAAGCATTGAATTGTTGGTCACCAATTCGAAGGATAAATCCTCCTAATATACTTGGGTCTACAATATTTTCAATAGTCACCTTTTTATTGGAAATCTGTTTGATTTTCGCTAAAACTTTGGTTTCCATTTCTTCGTCCATTGCAATTGCCGTAGTTACCTTTGCTTTTTGTATTCCCAATTCCAGGTCATACAACTCTTGAAATTTAGAAGCAATCGCCTCTAAGATATCAAAACGTTTGTTGTGCATTAGCAATTTAAACAATTCAATCGTTTGTGCAGATGTAGCTGCAAATATTTCGGATAAAGCATCTAACTTTACATTTCCTTTGATGATAGGATTTGAAAGAAAACTCTTTAAATCTTCACTTTGAGAAATCGAATCCGAAATAAGAATCATATCCTTATTTATCGTTTCCAAAGTTCCCTTTTCCAAGGAAATCTCCAGCATCGCTTTAGCATATCTTGCAGCAGCTCTAGTTCCAATCATAAGGATGAATTAATTTAGTTTTACTTCGTCTAACATTTTCTCCACCAATTTAACTTGGGCTTCTTTGTTAGATAATTGATCTTTCAATAACTTCTCAGCGATTTCAATAGAAAGGCTAGATACGTGATTTTTCAATTCACTCATCGCAGCATTTTTCTCACTTTCGATTGTAGCTTTAGCTTGAGCAATTATTTTATCTCCTTGCTTTTGTGCCTCTTCTTTCGCTTCAGCAAGCATCGTTTCTTTAATATCACGAGCATCTTTAATCATCGCATCGCGTTCGATACGCGCTTCTTGTAAGATGCGTTCATTATCTGCTTTAAGATTTTGCATCTCATTACGGGCTGCTTCAGCAGAAGCCAATGCCGTGTTAATCGAATCTTCTCTACCTTTTACGGCGCCTAAAATAGGTTTCCAAGCAAATTTCTTTAGCAAGAAAAAGAAAACAATAAAAATAGCTGTTGTCCAAAAAATTAAACTCTCAGGTGCTATAAAATTCATAGTATATTAGCTTTAATTTGTTTTTTTAATGTAAAAATAGCATCCTAAAACCAACCGTTTCAGGATGCATTTTTTTTTCAAAAATTATTTTGCAATTAATGCAACAACCACTGCGAACAATGCAACACCTTCGATAAGTGCAGCAGAGATAATCATTGCAGTTTGAATTTTTGAAGCTGCCTCAGGTTGACGAGCAATAGCATCCATTGCAGATCCACCAATTTTTCCGATACCTATTCCTGCCGCTAAAGCAGCAATACCAGCACCAATTCCAGCTAAAATCATAGTTAAAAATTTATATAGTTAATATTTAATAAAACTCAGATTAATGTTTGTCTTCTACTGCTTGACCAATGAATAGTGCCGACAATAATGTAAACACATAAGCTTGCAAGGCTGCGACTAATATTTCCAATGCACTCATGAACAATACAAATGCTCCAGAAACCGGCGCAATAAATACAGATTGGAATATAAAAATCAAAGAAACTAAACTCAAAATAATAATGTGACCAGCAGTGATGTTAGCAAATAAACGAATCATCAAAGCAACCGGTTTGGTGAACATCCCCATAATTTCCACAGGAACCATGATTGGCGCCAACCAAAGTGGAACTCCAGGAGTATTAAAGATGTGTCCCCAATAATTTTTATTCCCACTAAATATCGTGATCAAGAAAGTAAACATAGCCATCACAAAAGTAAAGGCGATATTTCCAGTAAGGTTAGAACTAAAAGGGAAGAAAGGAATTAAACCAAATAAGTTATTCACCCATATAATAAAGAATACGGTTAACAAATAAGGCATGAATTTTTCGTATTTTTTTGCACCAATATTTGGTATAGCAATCTCGTCTCTAACAAAAATAACCAAAGGCTCTAAGAAACCTGCAAGACCTTTTGGAGCTGCATTGTTTTTCTTATAAGAACGGGCTACTGCGCTAAATACGATAAGGATTAATACCACAGAGAAAATCAAAGAAAACACATGTTTTGTAATCGAGAAATTCATTGGTCTTTTAGAGAAATCTGTAATAGAAGGAGCCTCTACATGCTCTCCAGCAACTTGAGTTGCAAACGCATCGGCATAGTAAATATTTCCGTGATATCTAACAAACTGTTGTCCGTTTTTCTCCACTACTACTGTTGCATCATCATTGTGATCAAACTCACTAGACATAAAAGTAACCAATCCATCGTTTGTCCAGAGAATAACTGGTAATGGCATAGAGTACGAATGACCATTGTAATCTAAAATATGGAATTCATGCGAGTCGGCAATGTGGTGCTGAATTAATTCAGTAGCATCAAACTCTTCAGTTTCTTTGTCGTGACTTTGACTTCCATCGGCAGCTATTGAAACGAAAGGCATCAAGATCATCAATAGGGCAGATAAATACTTCATGAATTTTTTTGCGGTCATCATTTTTACTTAAAAATTGAAAATTATGGTCTGTAAAATTTGATGCAAAGATAAAATTTTTAATTTATAAATTACTGTTAATGATGAAAAAAAAATCTAGACGCATCTTACTATAAATCAAACGGTTTCCTCTTTTTTGTCTTTTAATAAATCAACTACAAAAAAGGTTTCGAAAAATAAATATAAAAAATAGGGAATAAAAAATACCACTACGTCAGCTATATACGATCGATCATCGCTTCGAATAATCGGTAAAAGAAACAAAACAGACAGAATCATTTTAAAGAAACTACTGGCCATAAACGCATAACCCGTGTACTCAGAAAAAACAGAATTGATGTATAAAATAGCTCCAAACAACAACAAAGTTACCGCAAAGAGAAAGCCATAAATCGCAAATGTGTTGTAATAGTACTCTCGTGGCTCTAAGATAAACTCGATAAAAAGATATTGCGCACCGCCTACGACGATAGTAAAAAGCAGTAAGTATTTTATAAAATTCAGTAATTGTTGTTTCATTATGATTGTTGTTTTGTGAGTTTTAATTTTTTTTGTTTAACTGTTGCACCTGTTTAATAACCAAATACATGGATATAAAAACGGACAAAAGAGAGCAACTTACCGTAAATCCAGAATAATCGTTAGGGTATTTTTCATCCAACCACACTCCGAGATAGGTTCCCGCTGCGATAACCACCCCCATTTGCAGTGCCATACCCGAAAAACGGATGTATTGGTTTACGGGTTTCTTTTGCTGGTCTTCCATTTATTTGTCTTTCACTTTTTCATCTAGGGGCTTGATACCAGTCATTTTACAACTGGCTGTAAAAGTTGCACCAAGTTCTACGGATAAATGTCCGACGGTAACCTCTCCAGAAACCACTGCTGATGACTTTAAAATCAACAACTTCGAAACATTCATTTTTCCTTCGACAACTCCTTCAATATCCGCATTTTCACAAACGACATCGCCTCTGATCTCCGCTCTAGGACCCAAAACCAATCTTCCTTGAGAAGTAAAATTCCCCAACAATATGCCGTCTAATCGAAAATCTGCAATCGTTTCGATCGAACCCGTTATCGTAGTTCCTTCTACAATCCTATTCGTTTTCCCTAATAAGTCAGTATATATTTTCTTCTTGGGTTTATCAAACATCAGTATTTATTTTTCATTTTCAACTTTAGACTCCCAGTTTTTCTTCACTTGAATTACGGTATAATTCTCCGTAGATATGGTCGTCGCTTCATTTTCTATTTTATATTCCGACGCATTTTTAAGGTAAGCAATCACCGACTTAGCACTTGCCTCACTATCGAATCCGTGAATTACAAAAAACACCTCATCAGCCGTGTAATAATCCTGTGAGAACTTGATTTTACCGTCATGTCTATCCAAGGCATATCGCTGTAACTTCTTAGCCATCAAATCCGATTTATCCAAAGACTCCACCGGTATTCTATAAATGATTTTCCAGCTTTTAGATGGAGCATCACTCCAGGTCAAAGCATTTAATCGCGGTAAATCTCTATTGATGATTCGATCTGCCTCTTTTGCTTCCGGTTTGCCCGCATAAGTCAAAGCAACATAATTTAAGGCCTTTTTATACCCCTCAACGCCCTCTAATCGTCCGATAATATTCGCTTTAAGCAATTCATATTTCGGAAGATAATCACTGTCGACAAATTGCACTATAGATTTATTTACTTGATCCAAGGCCTCGACATAATTCCCTTTTCCGTATTCGCTATAAAGCTTGCCATACACTTGTTCTGGCGAACCTTCAACCTCTTCAGATATGTTTTTATTCAACAACAATTCTGCATATCTCGAGTCGGGATGTTTCGACAGTATATTCTGCTTCCATTGCTCCGCTTTAGCCGGATTAATGCTTAAATAAATTTTGTATAAATTGTATTTCGCCGGCAAAACTAAACGTTCTTCGGGTTCAAATAACAATAAAGCCTCTAGTTTTTCCGCTGCCAATTCAAATTCAGCAAATTTATCACTGTAAATGGATCCCAATTGGAAATACGCGAAATCCCTGTCTTTTTTTATTGCGGTTAACTCCGCAGGATCAGTAGGAATTTGACCTTTGTAGAAGTCTACCGAATACCTTAGGTTTTCTTCTGAACCAGCAACTTCAGCTCCCGCTTGATCAGCGCCTTTTTCATCGTTTTTCGATTCTGAGCTTGCAGTCGATCCAACCGTTGCGGCATTCCATCGCCAGTTTTCTTTTAAATCACGGTTTCCCCAACGTTTTTTAAATTCCAGTTTACCAAAAGCCACGGCATTTTGGGAATAGAAATAAAAATTAGATGATCCAGATTTCGAACTAGTACTGGAGTTGCCTTTATTCGATACATCAGATGCCCCCCCTAGAGATCCAGCGGCATTATTCAGCGGGTTATTGATCGCTGCAAAAGTCGATTGCCCACTGCCCTGACTGCCCTTAGCAGCCAACTGTTCTTTTCGATTGTCATCCAATCGCATCTTATCGATCAATTGATTGATATAAGCATCTTTTTCACTAGAACTCATATTGACCAAACGCAAAATACTATCGCTGGTTTTGGCAGTGCGCTCATACATGACTACATCGTGAAGATTGTCTCTCTTTTTTGTAATCTGGAAAAACTCCTTGGTTTTAGGAGGCAACAAAACAAGCGTACTATCATAATATTGCCCCGCCCATTCATATTTTGCAGAGTTGAAATAAATTTCCGCCAAACTTTTATAGTTCGATGCTTTTAGATATTCATCGCCCTTACTCTCCTTTAGAGATTTTTTAAAATAATCAATTGCCACAGGTGTTTTCTCCTGCTTCAAATAAAACAGTCCGACTTGTCGGTTTAACAAATCCAAATACGGACGGTTTTCCCTGTCTTTTAGCAAGTCCTTGTATTTATCCAAAAAAGCAGCGGTATCCACTTTTTTAAAATCTCCATATAAGAGTTGATTGGCATGAGATTGAATCATATAAGGACGCGGAGAACGTCGATTCATATCAATAATATCTTGAAAAGATGCCATAGCAAGGTCCTTTTGATCCAGTCGCCCATAAAGTTGCCCGAGAATAAAACTAAAACGCGCTTTCTCTTCTATGCGTTCGGTCAACTTCTTAGCATCCACCAACGGAGTCACCGCACTGTCCATATGCCCAATATTCAGGTAAGCCTGTGCCATTGTAGCAAGAGCATCAGCTCTATTCTGTCCAGCTAAACGCGAATCTTTCAACATTTTTTTGATGTTCTGAATCGCCAATTCATCGTACATCAATCTCAAATTGGTTTTTTCACGCCAAACCTTAGCTTCATTGATTTTGTCGCTATCTGGGTATTTATAAAGAATATAATTGAACGCTTCCAAGGCTGGAATAAAACGATTGTCGTAGTAACGGGATTTTCCCAATAACAAGTAAGCTTCATCCATTTGTGGGTTTTTCTCCCGCCCCCCGATATACATCGATCGTTTCTGAATGGCTTTAGTCGCTTTATCTTCTGCTAATTGGAAATCGGGATCCTTGGGTTTGTCATCCAGCAATGCCCGCTCTTCTGGCTGCATTCTTTCTATGGGTAAAACTTCCCAAAAGTTATCGTGATATTGATCTCTTAGGTTTAAAAGTCCTTTGTCAAAAGCGAGATTTCCGTTATACAAAACATTGAATTTTGTATTTAACGACTGAAACTGCCTGTTTACAAGGGCATCTTTTTTAGTGGAACAGGCCCATATAAAAGCACCGATCACCAAGACTAAAATATATTTAGAGATATTCGTTTTCAATATTCGAAGTTTAAGTACTTAACTTTTAAAACACTTTTTTAGTATGACTAATGGGTAAAAATACGGCACTTTTATCAAAAAAAATGGTTTTTACTCAAAAATAAGAAATCCGCTGATCCAAAAGAGGATCAGCGGATTCTAAGAATGAATAATAATTGAATGTAGATCCGTAATAATTAAACTGAAAAAAAGCTTTCCAGTTCTTGTAATGTCGTTTCGGAAGGCAAAACATCTTTAACGATGCGGCCTTTTTCCAACGCAACTATACGCGTGGAAACCTCGACCGTATGCTGTAAATCATGACTGGAAATCAACATGGTTGTCTCTTTAGATTCTGATTTTTGCTTGATAATATTTTTTAATCGAATTTGGGTTGTTGGATCTAAGTTAGCGAAGGGTTCATCCAATATAACTACTTGTGGATTTCCAATAAACGCGGCAACGATTCCCACTTTCTTCTGATTTCCCTTTGAGAGATCTCTTAAGTACTTTTTGACATTTAAAATTTCCCCATTAAAGAAGTCCATATATTCTACCAGAAAATTCTGAACGGCACTTTTATCCATCCCCCTTAGCTCTCCAATAAAATAAAAATACTCTTCTGGTGTCAAATACCCTATTAGAAAACTCTCATCGATGAATGCCGCTGTAAAAGGCTTCCATTGCTCCGTAATATTGACCTCAAAACCGCCATTTAAAATAGTGCCTCTAGTTGGGGTAATCAAGTCGAGAAGCAAACTAAAAAAAGTGGTTTTTCCCGCTCCATTATTTCCGACTAAACCGAAACTCTCCCCTTTTTGAATATCCAAAGAGTCGATGTCCAAAACCGTGGTACCGTTATATGTTTTAGATAAATTTCGTACTTGTATCATCATATCGTTAATTTCTATCGATTTAATTTTTTTGTTTATATCCCATTAATGCCTCGTACTTCTCACTTTTATAGAGTCGCTCTATGATATCGAAAACCTTATTCCTAAAAATCAAACCACTTGCACCGACAACTGTCAGTGCAACAAGAGCAGCCTCTAAATTCCAAAACGTTTTAAAGGTTATATAAATCAGAATTGGAATAACAATCTTTGGCAGTGAAATCAGCAACGCCTTTAAATTAAAGGCTTGTTTTTCTCCTAATACATTTTTGTTTTTTCCCAAATCAACGGGTGTTTTTATATAAGCTCCTCCCCATAATACCAAATAACTATTCACCCCAATATTAAAAACACCAGTCGCTAGAATCAAGGCATATACTTCCCAACCGAAATACAGATAAAAAGAACTGAGTATCATTAAGACCAAAGTACCCAAAACCATCAACCACCATTTCGCCATTAAATAATCTCTATATTTAATATTCTGACACATCATTAAAGGGTAATAGGCAGAATCCCAACTCGGAACAAATTGTCCGAAGTTTAATAGAAAACCCCCTGAGATTATTATACCAAAAGTAACATGCATAACTTCATTGTTATACATAGGCACTAGATCACCAAAAGACAGAAGTCCAAAAAGCAAAAAAACCAAGCTCATCACAATCGTTGTTCGCGGTCTTTTATTCCTTTTGATCATTCTTAGGTCATTTTTCAAAAAGGTGCTTATCGTACCAAAACGATCCAGCCAACTAAAATCTTCCGATTCCACCTCCTCTTGAATCGTAGCAAGCCCAGCGTCTAAATATAAATTTTTCGAATAAAATGCAAAAGCCCATTTATATAATAGGACTAAAAGCCCTAGAGGCACGACCACCAAAAAGGGATAATCATAGAAGGATTTAAAAAACGCCGCTGTAAAAACAGTCAGATCATAAGCTCCAAAATACTGCAAAACGCCGACTACAGCAATAATTCCCACTGTTAGATAGAAAAAAACAGGACGGTTATTGAGCAGTAAGTTTAGAAAATTGAAACAGTAGATCCACAACAACAAACTCATTCCCCAAAACACCACTTGCAATACCGGCATTCCTTCATAGATCAAAATTCCACATAAGGGAATAAAAAAGAATAGATGTACCGTATTAAAAACAGCAACCATCGTTTTGCCCAAGAAATATTTAACCAAGCAACTGCGCTTGATATTGAGTATTAATAAAGGTCGGATATTTGCCGTAGGTAGTTTTTGAAAGAAGAAACGCAATGATAAGTCTGCCGCAAAATAATAAATCAGGTATTTATTAATCGTTTCAAAGGGAGGCAAACCATTTTCCTCTAAAAGGAAATAACTTAAAACCCCAAATGCCATAAAAACTCCCAGTAAATATAAAGCTCCCAGTAGAAATAAAATTTTTGCGAAAAGATTGAACTTAAAAGAAGCAGCTCTTGAAAAAGCTTTCCACTCTAAAGGAACAAGATATTTTAACATAGCAATATGCGGTTTTACATAATAAGTATACTTTCGAGCTTAGATGTTACACTTTAACTCAAGTTTTTTTTGAAACAAATTCAATATTCTTATCAAATCAAAGGAATTCTAGAGAAAATCGCGAATTTAAAAATCCCCTATTTTAATGTTTAATTCCATACAAATACAGCTTAAGTGTTTCCTAAAAAAAAACCATTACTTATGAACTACGCCAAGATCAACTCCTTTTTAATAATTATATTTGCAACATAAAAATCACATGGAATTGGATTTATGCGATAGCTACTAACATAGAATTGAAAGCCACCAACTATGTACACCAAGCAAAATCATACATCCTTAAACACAAAACACAATCTGCATGAAAAAAGATATTATTATTCCAGTAGTCAAAGATGTTTTTATGGCTGCCGTATATGAATGGAATGAGGAGTTTGCCAGCCATGCTTGGTATGCCTATCTAATCAATAAGAGCGAATTGCCTTTAGAAGCCATTATGATCATCTCTCAAGCAGAAGGAATGATTGATGCTGAGTTGAGAAAAAGCACCCTATTTAGACATGCCTTTCCTAGGTTAGAAGCAGGTGCATCGATAAAAGTAGAGCTATTAGACGAGAATATTTTTCAACTTGACAATCGCTTTATGGTCACTTTCTTTTCAGAGGGCACCCTATTTGACAAAAACTATATTTTCCCCGCAAATACGATTACCGTTGACAACGTAGTCGATTTGGACAATAATAGCCATCAAGGCATTTTATCTCAATAAAAAAACGCCCCTAAAACCAAAAGGATTTAGGGGCGTTATATTTAACAACATCTTTATTTATTGTTCGTGCTTTGGAGGAAACAACAGCGACAGTACAATAGACAAGGTTAGCACACTACCTATTACTGTGAGTGATATCCACGACTCCATATGATAAAACGGAGAGATAATCATTTTGACACCAATAAAAGCTAAGATGATTGCCAATCCATATTTTAGTTTGCTAAAACTATCCATGAAATTCGCCAACAGGAAATAAAGTGATCTCAATCCTAAAATAGCAAAAATATTGGAAGTATATAAGATAAACGGGTCATCTGGCGCAATAGCGAAAATCGCTGGAATACTATCTACTGCAAAAAGCAAATCCGTAAATTCGATAACTACCAAAGCAACAAATAAAGGCGTTGCCATTTTTACACCGTTTTGAACGGTAAAGAATTTATCTCCATCGTAGTTCTCACTGACTTTAAAAAATTTATGAACGAGTCTTACAGCTGGATTTTTAGACAAATCGGCATTCGCATCGTTTTCCTCTTTACTAAACCAGGATTTAATTCCGGAATACAATAAAAAGATACCAAAAATGGTCAACACCACATTGATTCGAACCGTTTGACCAAAAATAGTCATATCTGGCAGGTAGGTATGATTGATCATCTCTACTCCTGCAAAGATAAATATAGCTCTAAAGACCAAAGCTCCAATGATTCCCCAGAATAACACGCGGTGATGTAAGTGTTTAGGCACCTTAAAGAAGGTGAAAACCAAGATAAACACAAACAAATTATCTACAGAAAGTGCTTTTTCAATCCAGTAGGCAGACTGGAATCGCGCGAAATTTTCAAAATCCATATAATAGTAGATGACTCCACTAAATACCATGGACAATGAAATCCATACAATCGACCAAGTCAGCGCTTCTTTGGTAGAAACCTCGTGGCTTTTTTTGTTGAAGATTCCCAAATCTAACAACAACATAATAAATACGGCAATACCGAATACGGCTAAAATTCCCGGATGATTAATCAGATGATCCATAACTAATTTTTTTTTTACACGGCAAAAATAATTCTAATAATCTCCCCCTAGAGAAACGCTATAATTCACTAAATATCAAGATCTTAAAAGCATTTAAAAAACAGACCTCATCGTCCAAAAAAAAAGCAAGACAATGAATATCAATGCCTTGCTTTTTTAAACGAGTCTATTTTCCCAATAATGCTCTTATTTGAAAAAATTAATCCAATTTATCGGTTAACTTTTTAAACACTTTTTTAGGGTCTTTTCCTTCGTATAAAATATCATAAACAGCATCGATAATCGGCGTTTTAGCGCCGTATCTCTTATTGAGCTCAAAAGCACTTTTGGCGGCATAATAACCCTCTGCAATCATATTCATCTCCATTTGTGCCGATTTTACGGTATAACCCTTACCAATCATGTTACCAAACATACGGTTTCTTGAAAACAGCGAATAGCCCGTCACCAATAAATCACCTAAATAGGCTGAATCATTGATGTTCCTTTTCATTTTATGAACCTTTTGAATAAACTTTTTCATCTCGCGAATTGCATTACTCATCAGTAAAGCCTGAAAATTATCGCCATAGCCCAAGCCGTGTGCCATACCGCAAGCGATGGCATAGATGTTTTTAAGCATCGCTGCATATTCCGTACCTATGATATCATCAGATATCTTTACTTTGATATAGTGGCTGCTGATACTCTCTGCAAGTACTTCAGCATTTGCCGTATTAGAACAGGCAATAGTTAAATACGATAGCCGCTCTAAAGCCACTTCTTCTGCATGACAAGGCCCCGTAAGCACCCCAATATTCTCATAGGGAATGTCGTAGACTTGATGAAAATGCTCACCAACGATCAAACTGGTTTCTGGAATAATTCCTTTAATCGCAGAAAAAATCACCTTCCCTTCCAAACTTTCTTTTAAATTTTGAAGCTCCGAATTTAAAAAAGCCGAAGGAATTGCAAAAATTATATAATCGGCATAAGCCACCGCTTCATTGATATCATTGGTCAATCGAAGTTGATCGGTATC
The DNA here is from genome assembly GCF_024171535.1 of Flavobacterium sp. HSC-61S13. GTDB lineage: Bacteria > Bacteroidota > Bacteroidia > Flavobacteriales > Flavobacteriaceae > Flavobacterium. Next base: position 36,337 of record NZ_JALJZV010000003.1, read on the forward strand.
AAATTCAACGGCACTTAAATAGTTTGGATTGTGTTTATTAATTTTTAGTGCTTCTAAAGCGGTTTCGCTTCGCATGTACCAAGCAATTTCAGTCAGATTTTCACAAAGCATTTTAGCAATGGCTGTTGCCCAGCTTCCTCCTCCTATTACTGCAAATTTTGGATTTTCCCTCATATAACACATATTATTCAACCACCAAAAGTAGTTAAAAAACTAATTTCAAACAATTAGGTATTCACAACTATTAAAATAATTAAATAAACATCGTTCTAATTCTATGTGTATTTTCAATTAAATATACAAATTTTTAACCACAATCGAACTAATAATAAATATTATTAATCAAAAGCATCAATTAAAACTAAGCAAATAGGATAAGTTGAACTTATCTCTAATTTGGATAAATTAAAAAACTTTAACACTATCTTAATATGACTACCCACAATCTACTAAGAAACTGTCGCGTTATCATTATATAATTGGCCTGATCAATATGTAATTATCGCTGTTTTTTTAGACGGTCAGTCCATTTTTTTTATTTTGGAATAAAAGCGTTCGCTCGATTCGAACGCTTTTTTATTTTAGAACCTCTGTTAGAATTTTCCGAACCCTAAAATCTTTTGTTAAAACACTTCACCGTCGTCAACTAAAAGTATTTTCTGCTCTTATGATATAAAATGATATCGTTTGGAAATCCGACCTTCGACAAAGATGGATCGTGTTGGATTATGGATTTTAAAACCCTGAAATTAAAGCTTCTAAAAAGTTGAAAAACCTAAGTTTCTGTTATTTTTTATAAAACAGATTGTGGTTGATGTATTTCCATACTTCGTGATCAAGCAAAGGACGAACATCTTTTCCGTCTTTTATACCCTGTCTAATTGCTGTAGAGGAAATTTCAATGATTGGCGCATCTACGAGTTTAATCTTAGAGATATCTGTTGACGAGGGCAAATCGGAAACTTCCTTAGAAATTCTCGGGTAAACATAGATTGGATATCGCTCGAGTATGACTTCGTAGTTTTTCCATTTTGCTAAGGATTTTAAATTATCCTCTCCCATGATCAAGGCGAATTCCTCTTTGGGGAATTTCTCCTGAAGATGCGCTAAAGTAGTAATGGTATAGTTGGGTTGTGGTAAGTTAAACTCGATATCCGAAGGGCGGATTCTCGGGTAATTTTGAGTAGCCAAATGAACCATTTGAAGGCGGTGATAGTCTTCTAATAATCCGCTCTTTTTTTTGAGCGGATTATGAGGAGTCACTACCATCCATATTTCATCTAGGTCACTGTATTGCGCCAAGTGATTGGCTATAATTAGATGCCCTACATGAATGGGATTAAAAGTACCGAAATACAATCCAATCTTCATGGTAAATTAATTTTTATTTATAAATTCTTTGACCAGTTCGTAAGCTTCTTTCTGCGCCACTTCCAAGTCATAGTTTTTAATAATGGTATCAAATTGAGGAGCCGTCGCTAATTCAACCGAAGCTTTGGCAATTCTCATATTAATTTTATCGTCGCTTTCCGTAGAGCGTTTTTTTAATCGAATTTTCAATTCGTCAATACTCGGTGGTTTCACAAAAACCGCCAAGGTTTCCTCGGGATATTTACTTTTAATACGCAAACCTCCAGCTACATCTATATCAAAAATTACATTTTTACCAAGACTCCAAATACGTTCTACTTCACTTTTTAAAGTTCCATAAAAATTATCGCGATAAACCTCTTCCCACTCCAAAAAATCTTCGGCTTTTATATGCTGTTTGAAATCGTGTAAGGAGATAAAATAATAGTCCGTTCCGTCTATTTCAGTACCACGTGGTTCTCTCGAGGTTGCCGAAATGGAAAAGGCTAAATTTAGGTCTTCTTGTTGAAGTAAGTATTTTACAATAGTGGTTTTACCCGATCCAGATGGTGCTGAGAATACGATCAGTTTCCCTTTTTTCATAAGTCAATTATATTTTTATACTAAAATCTTATGTATCACCGAATCCCGATCAGTATTTGTTTGCAACAAATGCGTTATGAGCAGTGTTATCATAAAATCTCTTACTGTGCGTTTGCTATAAAACGTTTAGTACTTGCTCTTTGATTTTTTCCAATTCATCTTTCATCAAAACAACTAATTTTTGCATTTCTGAATGATTGGATTTAGATCCCATCGTGTTGATTTCACGTCCCATTTCCTGAGCAATAAAGCCTAACTTACGCCCATTTGCCTCAGAACCGGATAAGGTTTCGATAAAATAATCCAAATGATTGGTCAAGCGAACTTGCTCTTCGGTAATATCCATTTTTTCAAGATAATAGATCAATTCCTGTTCAAATCGATTTTCATCAACATTGACTTGAAGTTCTGCTAAATTGTTTTTTAAACGATCTTTAACCGTTTGAATTCGCTGTCCATCTAAAGCTGCTGCCAACTCCATACTGTTGCGAATATTAGCAATACGCAATCTGAAATCCGTTTCGAGTGTATTCCCCTCACTATTTCTAAAAGATTTTATATTTGCCAAGGCTTGAACGATTACTTTTTGAATCTCAACCCATTCATTTTCATCGAGCTCAACACGCTCTACTTTTAATGAATCAGGCATTCTCACAGCCATTTTCATCAATTCCGTTTCATCGGCCTGTGGTAAAATAGCTTTCATTTGATTGATATAAGCCATCACAATTGGAGCGTTGATCTTGTTGGAAGTTTCCTCAGCCGTAACTTCTACGTACAAAGAAAAATCAACTTTTCCGCGCTCTAATTCTTGTGCAATTTGATTTCTCAAAGGCAACTCTTTCTCTCTATACGTTAAAGGAAGTCGTACGTTCAGGTCTAAGCCTTTACTGTTCAACGATTTCACCTCTACAGTAATCTTTTTGGTTGGCAATTGCATACTTGCTTTCCCAAATCCAGTCATGGAATGTATCATATTCAAAATAATAATAGCTACAAAGGTACTAAAAAAGTATCTAGCTAAATTCAGTTTCAGTGATTTATAATATTTGTGCTCTCAGGCTTTATCGCAACAATCAAGACTGTTTGCGGTTTTAAATATACAAAACCGAGCGAATTAAGATTCGGTTTTTCATCTATTATGTGCGTGTGTAGCTTTTTTTTCAGAAAAACTTAAAATCATTCTACCACCACAGCAGAAGTCTCTACTCTGTGAATCATCAACAATTTCGCTTCGAAATGCAGCACTTCGTTTATCAGCAGAACTGCCCCTGCTAAAAACTTAAATCAAGTGATTTTTAACTCGTTTGCCCAGCTATTAACTCCTCAACTGTTTTTGAAGAATTCCCGATAAAAATGCGCCCTTCAACGATGGCAACCGGTCGACTCAAGAAGGTATAATGCTCTAAGATTAGATTTTTATAATCCTGCTCTGTAAGCCCTTTGTCTTTTAAACCTCTTTCTTTGTATAGTTTTGCTCTTCTACTAAAAAGAGACTCATAACTACCCGATAAGTTTTTCATTTCCTCCAATTGCAATGCTGTAATGGGGTCAGATTTAATATCCTGCAATTCAAATTGATCTAAATCAGGAATCTGATTTAAAATTTTCCTACAGGTATCACAGGTTTTTAAATGGTATATTTTTTTCATAATCTTTTCTAGTATATTCTCAAGACTTTTAAACTCCCACTAAGGCTTTACACCAGATATTCTCGAGTAAAAATGGGTTTAACGATTCGGTCTTTATTCCAACCAACAAGGCTTGAGTATTATTAAATATTTTTGACTTTAATGATGTGTACCGGGCAAATCTTCTCTGCTTGCTCACAACTCTCTAAAATGGTATAATCCAATGATTTTACTGTATGAAATCCCTTGCTATTTATCGCTTTTAACAAAACCGTTTTCCCGTCTTTTTTAGACATTTGAAACTGCCCTGGTGCGACCTCCACACAATAGTTACAACCGATGCATTTGTCGCGTTGCAAAGTAATGACAATCATTAATTTTCTACGATTTTATACAGCTTATCAGACATCCGTACTCTAAACGGCAACTTTATCGTACAGTCATCACCTCTCAGCGCTTTAACTGCAAACTGCTCGTTGACATACATTTCTTCAATAGCCAATTCTTGCACCCCCGTTGTAGGCCCAGTAATCAATATACGATCCCCTTTTTTAATATCGTAAGCCTCGATCTTAAATTCTCCAATCGATGCTTTTTGAAAATAATGGGTTGCTCTACCGATATACACCTTTTTTTGAGTAGCACTAGATCCGGAGTTATCACTCCATTCACCGAGCTGCTGCCCCAGATAATATCCACTCCAGAAACCGCGATTATATACCGTCTCTAGATCTCTCATCCATCGATCTACTTTTTCAGCTGTAAATAGTCCTGCGGCCTGTGCATCAATAGCTTCTCGGTATGTTTTTACAACGGTAGCTACATATTCCGGAGCGCGTCCACGTCCCTCTAATTTTAATACCTTAATACCCGAATCAATCACTTGATCCAAGAAATCTAAGGTACACAAATCTTTTGGCGACATCATGTATTCGTTATCGATTTCAATCTCAAAACCCGAATCCTGATCAATCACGGTATACTTCTTCCGACAATTTTGCTTGCAAGCACCTCGATTAGCCGACGAATTATGAGCGTGTAAACTCAGATAACACTTGCCAGAAACCGCCATACACAAAGCACCGTGTCCAAAAATTTCAATCTCCACTAAATTGCCAGACGGCCCTTTTATGCCTTCTTTTTCAATCTGTGCAGTTATACTTTTTACTTGACGCAAACTCAATTCTCGAGACAAAACTATGGTGTCCGCAAAAAGGCTGTAAAACTTTACGGTTTCTATATTGGTAACGTTTTGTTGTGTCGAGATATGAACTTCAAAATCAATAGCTCTTGCCGAAGCAATCACCGCTTGATCTGAAGCAATTACAGCGGTTAATCCCGCCTCTTTCGCCTTGTTTAACAAGGTCTTAACCACCGATAAATCATGATCGTAGATAATGGTATTTAGAGTCAGGTACGTTCTGACTTTTTTCTCAGCACAACGCCTTGCTATTTCCGGCAAATCATCTACTGAAAAATTAACCGTTGAACGCGCGCGCATGTTCAATTGATCTACACCAAAATAAACCGAATCCGCGCCGTTGTCTAACGCCGCCTGTAAAGATTCAAAATTACCTGCAGGAGCCATCAACTCCACCTTTCCCGAAACCGTCATCTTTTATGCTTGTATTTTATATAATAAATCTGATTTTCGCACTCTAAAATCCAAACTCAAAGTCATTTTATCTCCAACTTGTGCTTGTTGAACTACAACTCCATTAACCATCATCTGCTGTAAATCCAATCGCTGCTCTCCCGTAGTTGGCCCCACAACAACTAGAATATCACCTAGTGTTATTGCTTCATTTTCGATCGAGAATTGTCCGACACTCGCTTTGGTAAAATAATGTTCTACCCTACCTATCAATTTCTTTTTCTCAATACGTTTTTTTCTGATTTTTGTAACAGCACTTACTTTGACAGGAACAATCTCATCAAAAACGTTGCGTTCATTTTTAAATTTTAAAGCGTCTGACTTCCCTTTTTTGAAGATCAGATTCCCCTTTTGAACACCACGACGCATTGCTCGTTGTTCGTCTTCAGGCAGTTGAATTACAGCGACACATTCATCGGAACAGCAATGGTGCATTTTCTCTGCGCAATCATCACATTGAATAAACAATAAATGACAAGCTTCGTTGGCACAATTGACATGAGTATCGCAAGGCTGTCCACATTGGTGACAATTTGCAATGATATCATCGGTAATTCGCTCACCTAAACGGTGATCAAAAACAAAATTCTTTCCAATAAATTTACTCTGTAAACCTTCCTCTTTTATCTGGCGGGTGTATTCTATGATACCACCCTCCAACTGATATACATTTTGAAAGCCTTTGTGTTTAAAGAACGCACTGGCCTTTTCACAACGTATTCCACCCGTGCAATACATCAAAAGATTTTTATCCTCTTTGTGTTCGGCAAGTTGGGCTTCAATAATTGGCAGTGATTCTCTAAAGGTGTCTACATCGGGAGTTATAGCTCCTTCAAAATGCCCGATCTCACTTTCATAGTGATTTCTCATGTCTATAACCACCGTATTGGGGTCGCTCAACATCTCATTAAATTCTTTGGCTTTTAAATGTATACCGATATCTGTAGCATCAAAGCTACTATCCTTGAGTCCGTCAGCGACAATTTTACTTCTAACCTTAACGGTCAGTTTTAAAAACGACATATCATCTTGCTCTACAGCTACATTTAAACGGATTCCCTTCATAAAATCATAAGCCTCTAGGGTTGCTCTCAGTGCTTCAAATCCTTCGGCAGGAACCGACATTTGTGCATTGATTCCCTCTTGGGCTACGTAGATTCTACCCAAGGCGTTTAAATGGCTCCAGGCTAAGAATAATTCGTCTCTAAATTGTTGTGGGTTTTCGATTTTTGCGTAAGCATAGAAAGATAGGGTCAAACGATTTTGCCCAGCTTGCTCGATGAGCAAAGCCCTTTCCTCCGCGCTTAAAGTGTTATACAGTTGCATGCTATTAACTTTTAAGTTGGTAAATAAACAATATGAAAATCATTCTAATTGGAAGAATGAAGCGACAAAGATACCCTTTTTTAAAAATCCTATAAAATGATAATTATCATTTTATGACGAAACCCAGCAGTAAATACTGATTTTATGCTATCAGAAGGGGTTCTATCGCTATTATTTTAAATTCTAATGGACAAGCAACTCCTTTGTAACTCAAAAAAAAGCTGTACTTTTACATTTCAAATTTTATGAAAGATGAGTGCAGATAAAGAAGCCAAATTAAAAGCTTTACAGCTTACATTAGATAAATTAGACAAAACTTACGGTAAGGGAACGGTGATGAAATTGGGTGACCGTGCTGTAGTAGAGGTAGAAGCTATCTCTTCCGGCTCTTTGGGCTTGGATTTAGCCTTGGGAGTAAACGGATATCCTCGTGGAAGAATCATCGAGATTTACGGCCCGGAATCTTCTGGTAAAACCACACTTACTTTACATGCAATCGCCGAAGCTCAGAAAACAGGAGGTATTGCTGCATTTATTGATGCAGAGCATGCCTTTGATCGTTTCTATGCACAGAAATTAGGAGTAGATATCGACAATTTAATTATTTCTCAACCAGACAACGGTGAACAAGCCTTGGAGATTGCAGAAAATCTAATTCGTTCTGGAGCTATTGACTTAGTTGTTATTGACTCGGTTGCCGCTTTGACTCCAAAGAGTGAGATCGAAGGAGAAATGGGAGATTCCAAAATGGGTCTTCACGCTCGTTTGATGTCACAAGCCTTGAGAAAACTAACTGGAACAATCAGTAAAACGAACTGTACGGTATTTTTCATCAACCAGTTGCGTGAAAAAATCGGAGTAATGTTTGGAAATCCAGAAACTACTACGGGAGGTAACGCCTTAAAATTCTATGCTTCTGTACGTTTAGACATTCGTAAATCGACCCAAATTAAGGACGGTGATCAAGTGATGGGAAATCGTACTAAAGTAAAAGTTGTTAAAAATAAAGTAGCACCACCGTTCCGTACAGCAGAATTTGACATTATGTATGGTGAAGGAGTTTCCAAAGTAGGGGAAGTATTAGACCTAGCTGTGGAATTTGAAATCGTTAAAAAGAGTGGTTCTTGGTTTAGCTATGGAGACACTAAATTAGGTCAAGGTCGCGATGCTGTCAAAGGTGTTATCAAAGACAACCCAGAATTGATGGACGAATTAGAGCTTAAAATCAAAGAATTAATCAAAAGCAAAGAAGATTAAGCTAGGAAATCTGGGTTAATACTTCCATAAATATCAGGGCTGTCTAAAAAAGACGGCCCTTTTTCGTAGCTGATTTTTCTAGTATTTAAAAAGCAACAACTGCTTTAACATCATTTCTCTAGCTTGCTGTTTCACTTCTTTTCTATCGGCAAGAGTCTTTCCTTTAGTTACTATAAACGGATGAACCACCACGGGGACCGTCCCAGGATAACCCGCAAGAAATTCAAAAGGAAAATAACGCTTTAATCCACCGAAAGACATCGGCACAATTTCTATTTGATGTTCTATCGCCAAGCGAAATGCACCGTCTTTAAACTCATCTAAGACCACGGATTTATCATCCGAAACCCCGCCTTCAGGAAAAATACAAATGCTACGCCCCAATTTTATTTTATCCTCTGCACTTTTTATAGCTTGCATTCTACTTTGAGAATTTCCGCGATCAACCAAAATACAGGTTCTTTTATAAAAGAATCCAAAAATCGGCAATTTTGCCAATTCCTGCTTGCCTACAAAAACAAAAGGGTTGTCTTTTATCAAAATCAACATCAACATAATATCCATCATCGAAGTGTGATTAGAAATCAACATATAACTTTTACCCTTTTCCGGTTTCTGCTGCCATTCAACACGGTACCGGAAGCCCATACCATAAAAGACGACTTTTGCCCAAAAACGAGCCAGAATAAAAAAATAAGGATAGGTTCGATCACTCGAAATAGTCAATACCAACAAAGGAGACATTAATATAATAACTACAGTCATTAAAAAATAAAACCAAATTTTCCATAAAACCCAAAATGCGATTTTCAATAACCTCATGCAGTATCTATTTCTAAAATTTTTAACAAATCCAAAAGTAAACATATTAATCAATATTTCATCACAGTAAGCCAAAAGCAACAATCAATTATAAAAAAAGCACCCAGTAATTAAACCAAAACCCATACTAGGTAATTCAAATCCGCTATATTTGTACTAAATATAGAAAAAATCAAAAATGGCTAAAATTCTAACTGGAGTACAAAGTACAGGTACTCCCCACTTAGGAAATCTTTTAGGAGCTATCATCCCTGCGATACAAATGGCCAACCTTAAAGAAAACAATTCCTTTCTTTTTATTGCTGATTTACACTCGGCGACACAGATAAAAGAAGCATCCACCTTGCAAAGCAACACGTATAGTGTAGCTGCTAGCTGGCTGGCTTGTGGATTAGACATCAATCACGTAACTTTTTACCGACAATCCGACGTTCCACAAACCACTGAATTATCTTGGTATCTAAGTTGTTTTTTTCCATTTCAAAGATTGACACTAGCCCATTCCTTTAAAGATAAAGCATCACATCTTGACGATGTGAACGCTGGACTTTTCACTTACCCGATGTTGATGGCCGCAGATATACTGCTGTATGATGCGGAATTCGTACCGGTTGGAAAAGACCAACTACAACATTTAGAAATCACTAGAGATGTCGCTTCACGCTTCAATCATCAAATGGGTGAAACTTTTGTTTTACCAGAAGCTAAAATTGCGGAAGAAGTGATGATCGTGCCGGGAACTGACGGTGAAAAAATGAGTAAATCCCGAAATAATTATATCAATATTTTTCAGGATGACAAGGCCTTGCGCAAGCAAGTCATGAACATACAAACCGACAGCACTCCTTTGGAGGATCCTAAAAACCCAGATACCTGTCACATCTTTTCAATCTATAAATTGATTGCAAGCGCTGATCAAACTGCCGCTTTAAGGGATAAATATTTAGGAGGTAATTATGGTTACGGGCATGCCAAACAAGAACTTTTTGATTTGATCCTTACCCGATTTAAAACGGAAAGAGAGAAATATGATTACTATATCAATAACCTTGACGAAATCGACGCACTATTAAAGATTGGCGCAGCAAAAGCCAGTATCATAGCACAAAACACCTTAAATCGCGTTCGCCAGAAATTGGGTTATCGCATTTAATTTTTTACGGACTCCCTTGGAGTCCGTTTCTTTTTATATCAACTCAAAAACCTTTCCCGGCATCGGCCGTATAACCCCTTTGAGTTCCATACTCAACAGCAAGACCCCCACTTTATAAACGACCAATTGACAAGCCAGTGCAATTTCATCCATAGTCCGCTTTCCTGAAAAAGCCAAATAGTCGTAAATTTTTTGTTCCTCTTCGCTCAATTCTACAAATATGGCTCTTTGCCCCGAGCCTTGATTCACTCCCTTACCATCCCATTGCAACATATCGATGACATCCTGAGCAGAAGTAATCAATTGTGCTCTTTGCCACTTGATCAATTCATTACAACCCTGACTATATTTATCGGTCACTCGACCCGGAACAGCAAACACTTCTCGATTGTAATCATTAGCAAAACGAGCCGTACTCATAGAACCTCCCTTCTGTGCACTCTCTACAATTACAGTAGCCTCAGAAAGCCCTGCCACTATCCTATTTCTTCGAATAAAATTCTCGCGCTCCATACTGCTTCGGGTTTTAAACTCGCTTAAAAATCCACCAAGCTCCTTGATGATTTCCATATACTTATAGTGAGATCTGGGATAAACATCCTGCAATCCATGACCCAAAACCCCAACAGTTCGCAGTTGATTATCGACCGCAGCTTTATGTGCGATGATATCTATTCCAAAAGCAAATCCACTAACAATAATCGGATTATAGATCGCCAAACCCGCTACGAGTGCCTGACAGAATTCTTTTCCCTGACTCGTATGTCGTCTTGTACCAACGATACTGATGATTTTCGAGTTTTTCCAATCGAACCGACGGGTTGAATAAAGCAATACCGGTCCATCATCGCAATGTTTTAATCGACTGGGATAATCGTCATCTGTATAAAAACTAACCTGAATCCCTAGTTTATTAATCGCATTCAGCTCCATTTCAGCCTCCTGATAAATATTTTTATCGCGTAGATTTTTCAACAACCGATCACCAACTCCATCAACCTGCATCAAATCAGCAGTCGAAGCTTTTAAAACGGTCTTCGCATCTTTAAAATGACTCAACAATCTTTTTGCTATAACATCTCCAACGCCCTCGACGTTTTGCAGCGCCAGCGTATAAAACAATTTTTCCTCATTCATAAAACAGGAAATCAATTAAACATCACCTAATATAATAAATATCAACAGACTACCCTTAGGCTTTTAAAAAAAACATTTTAAGAGCATTCTTTGATTAATTAGTCAACATCTTATGAACAAGTTATTTACATTTATTTTCCGTTTTGTTAATAACATTTGTGGATAAAATTTTGCTTTGTGTGTTGATTCGTTAACTTTGTAATATGATTATAGAAAAATACATATCCGCCTTATTATATCGCTATCAATGTGTTATAGTGCCTGGATTTGGCGCTTTTTTGACAGAAGTTCAATCTGCTAGCTTCCATGAGGCTACTCAGACTTTTTTTCCACCAAAAAAGTCAATTTCTTTTAATACACAATTGATCCATAATGATGGTCTGTTAGCCAATCACATCGCTTTGGAGGAAGGGATGACTTATGAAAGCGCCCTAGCAGAAATTCAGCAATGCGTTAGCGATTGGAAACAGCGTCTATCCGTTGATAAAACGCTCGTTTTAAAACCGATTGGAACCATCCATGTAAACACGGATTCAAATTGGATTTTCGAACCACAAGCCTCGACAAATTATTTGACGGCAGCTTTTGGCCTCAGTACCGTTTCTGCTCCTGCCATTGGAAGAAATCTTTTTCCAATACCAGAAGAAGAAAAAGAGCTTGACGTGACTCCTACCATCGCTCTAATCACGAAGCGAAGAAGAAAATATACTTTTTTAAAATATGCTGCGGTTTTTGTAGTCGCTGCCAGCCTAGGAACTACTATATACAAACAAGAACACGATGCTTACATCGCTAAAGAAACTTTGGAAGTAGAGAAAGCCGTACAAGAAAAGGTTGATTATCAAATACAGCAAGCGACTTTCTTTATTGAAAAACCCTTAAGTCCAGTGGTACTTACCATCAAGGAACCCATTGTACTCAAACCCTACCACATTATAGCAAGTGCTTTTAAAAGCGAAAAAAACGCCGCTAAAGCCGCTAAAGAATTGGAAGAAAAAGGTTTTGAATCTACTTTTTTAGAAAAAAACAAATACGGTCTATACCCAGTAGCCTACGGAAGTTATGCGAATCTTTCAGAAGCACAAGATGCCATGAGAGCTATTCACAAGAAACACAACAAGGAAGCTTGGATACTGGTAAAATAAAACAAAAATCCTGAATTAAAATTCAGGATTTTTTTTGTCATAATGTTTTTATCTTTGTAAAAAAAACAGATGAAGCCGAAATTAGTATCAGAGTCCGTAACTGTAGTAACCGATTTAGTACTCCCTGGAGAAACCAATCCTTTAAACAACCTTTTCGGTGGTGAATTATTGGCTAGAATGGATCGTGCTGCGAGTATCACAGCCCGCAGACACTCGCGACGCGTGTGTGTAACCGCCTCGGTAAATCATGTCGCTTTCAACAGAGCCATTCCATTAGGTAGCGTAGTAACGATAGAAGCGCGTATTTCAAGAGCCTTTAACAGCTCTATGGAGGTGTTTATAGACGTATGGATAGAAGATCGGGAATCCGGCGTTAAAAACAAAGCAAATGAGGCCATATATACCTTTGTTGCTGTCGATGAAACCGGAAGACCAATAGCAGTACCCCAAATTGTTCCAGAAACGGAATTGGAAACAGAACGCTTTGAAGCAGCACTACGCAGAAAACAATTGAGCCTCGTATTGGCAGGAAAGATGAAACCGTCTGAAGCTACAGAACTAAAAGCTTTATTCAAGTAAGTTAAGATCTTATCTTTTTATTAACACTCTAGGCACTTCCAACTCTTACATGTAGTGCCTAACTTTGTGTAAAATTTTAAACAATGAAAAAAATATTATTTTTAGCCTTAGCTGTTCTATTGATCAATACCTCCACGTCTTGGGCCTGGGGCACAACAGGACATCGCGTAGTAGCCGAAATTGCCGAACGCAATTTGACTCGAAAAGCGAAAAAAAATCTAAAGAAAATAATTGGAGACCAAAAATTGGCCTATTGGTCCAATTGGCCCGATTTTATCAAATCGGATCCAACATGGAAACACGCTGATGCTTGGCATTATGTCAATGTTGGAACTTCCTTAACCCCGACGGATTTCACCAAAGAGATGAATGAAACCACAGCGGATAATCTCTATAAAAAAACGCTTTCCCTTATAGAAGAACTGAAAGACAAGGACCTTTCTTTAGAGAAAAAACAAGTGAACCTTTATTTTCTAATCCATTTGATCGGAGACGCACATCAACCCTTACACGTTGGTAGAGCCGAAGACTTGGGGGGAAACAGAATTGGAGTAGAATGGTTTGGTCAAAAAACCAACCTCCACACCCTTTGGGATTCCAAATTAGTAGACTTTACACAATACAGCTATACCGAGTTTTCAACGGTTTTAAACATACACGATAAAAAGTTTAACAACCGCTTAAGCGAAGGTGAATTGGTAACTTGGCTCTATGAATCTTATACTGCAGCGCAGCACATCTACGACACTGCAAAAGCCGATGATAAATTGAGTTACAAATATTATTTTGACCATCAAAAAGATCTTGAAGATCAACTTCTCAAAGGAGGTTTGCGCTTGGCGAAAATCCTAAATGAAATATACGGATAACAAAAAAACAGGCTTATAGCCTGTTTTTTTTATGTCTTTATTGAATGAATAATTAATTATCTTGAACTACTACCACTTCTACTGCTAGAACCGCCACCCGATCCTCTACTGCTTGAAGAGGCTCCCATGCTGGACGAACTGGAAGAACGACCACTTGACATCGAAGAAGAGCTTCTGCTTGATGAACCGCTGTTGGAATTAAAATTCGAACTCGATCTTGACGAGCTAGTCGCACGTTCTATACGCGCCGGTTGACTTGTAGCTGCTGAACTGGATCTCATACTACTTCTACTAGATGAACTCCTAGAACTATTGCTAGTTGTTGAAGGCGCTACACGAGTGGACATTGTATTGGTAGATCTTGAAGACGAAGAATTTACATCTCTTGAACTACTAACCGGTCTGGCACTAGTTGTATTATAACTTTCACGAGTGCTGCTGTTCACTTGACGTCCAGAATTACTTCCATCATTACCTCTTCCTGAACTCACGGAATTTCCGTTTTGACTTTGCACTGATCGACTACTATTTCTATTTTGATCTAAGACGTATCGATTAGAAGTATTGGCATTTCTACTGCTGAACGAGTTTTGCGGATTCTGTCTTTCATACGAATTTCCACGCACATCATTTAACAATCTTACTGATCTAGAACTTCTGCGATCTGAAGCGTATACATAACGGTTACTCGTGTTGATATGTACATGGATATTGTTTCTATATCGGTAAATTGGATAGGGCTCCCACGGAGAATAATACGTTGGGTAATAATTCCAATACCAAGAAGAATAATAAGGTCTATAAGAAACACCCCAGAAAACATCAAACAAAATTGGTGTCGATACGTAAACCGGTTCATAGATATAGTTGCGTCCATATAAGTATTCGTTACCTACAATTTGCACCTGCACGCGGTTTTTACGATCTTTCTCTACCTCAATGGTCGCGACGTCCTGAAACATATCCTGCCCCAAAACAGCCTGTATAACAATCAAGTGGGTTTGTCCTTCTGTGACTTCAATAACCCTTAAATAATCAACATAATTATCTCTATTTAAGTCCAAGTTGGATATTTGCGACTGCGGATCATTTAAGCGTCTTTCGAAATCGGCTAAATCTCTAGAGTCCCCAAAAATAGAAGCAACAGCTTGTAAATCTAAGTTATCACTAATATCATAATTCATAGCAGCAACAGTAGCTTTCTGAGAATATCCTAAAGCAGAGAGCAAAAGTGCTATACATATTAATGTTGTTCTATATAATTTCATGTTTTTGTTTTTTGATGTTTACTATTATCATAATACCAACTACTATGCCAATAATAACATTCCTCACTAAAAACAACAATCCCAGCACTTGAGAAGTACTGGGATTGCTAGAGACAATTTAAAAAAATGTTTTTATTTCTGTAAGATAATAAATTCTGATCTTCTATTAAGAGCGTGTTGTTCTTCTGTACAATGATCTCCACACTTCACTCTTGGTTGACTTTCACCATACCCTTGTGATTCTAAACGATCTGGAGAAATACCCATTGATAACATATATTGCAATGTTGTTTGAGCTCTTCTTTCAGATAGTTTTAAGTTGTATTCATCACTTCCTCTAGAATCTGTATGTGCTTCGATTTTAATTCTCATATTTGGATTACGCTCCATCACTTGAACTAATTTATTTAACTCAAACGATCCTTGTTGTGTAATATTTGTTTTGTTAAACTCGAAGAACACATCTCCTAATAATACTTGTTCGTCAACTACAATAACTTCAATTGGTTTCAAAGCTACCGTAACTTGTTGTCTTCCTCCTTTATGCGGTGGAAGGTTAACGATTTTTCCTTCAAAACCATTTTTATCCACTTGCAAAACGAATCCCTGACGACATTCCACTACGTATTCCACCAATCCTCTGGCGTCACTATATTTGACTTCAATGATATTTTTCCTATCATCTAATATTTTAACTTGAGCACCGCTTAAGATTTCTCCTGTTTTCTCATTGATAACGGTGACATACATTTCTACATTACAAACCGGAATGGCTTTATAGATATCGTCTCTTCCCACTCGGTTTGTCGAGAAAAATCCGACGTTTTTATCCGGATAGAAAGTGAACGCAAAATCGTCTTTCGCCGTATTAATCGGCGCGCCTAAATTCTTTAATTCAGCGTCTTTAATTTCTAAGTCTAAGACATAAATATCCAATCCTCCAAATCCTTTTCTAGAGTCTGATGCGAAATACAGTTTGTTATCGTCAGAGATAAAAGGAAATGATTCTCTTCCTTCTGTATTAACTCTACTTCCTAAGTTCTGTGGTTCTGTATAGGTACCATCTTCATTTATAGTTACTTTCCAGATATCCATTCCTCCAAGAGTTCCTGGCATATCAGAAGCAAAATACAAGGTTTTACCATCTTTACTCAAACTAGGATTACTAACAGAGTAGTCTTTTCCGTTGTAAGGAAATGCTTCGAAATCACCCCATTTCTTACCTTTTTTAGTAGCTTTAAACAAACTCACTTTCCCCAGTTTCAACAATTTCGCTTTGTTTTTAACAAAATTACCTTCACGGAAACTTTCGGTTGCAAAAAACATGGTCTTCCCATCTGCACTCACTGTAGCTGGTCCGTCGTGGTATTTTGTATTAACTTCAGAGATGGCCTTAATTTCACTAAAAACCTGACTTTGCGGATCAAATTTCGCTTGAAATAAATCTAAGAAAGGTTGATTATTCCATCCGTACGTTTTTTTGTTTTCGGTACGTGTTGAAGTAAAATAAAGTGTATCGTTTTGAGACAAGAAAGCCCCGAAATCAGATCCATCCGGTATATTGATTCCGCTATCTTCGAAGGTAAATAATTCCTCTTGACTTCTCAACTTAGGTATGTAATCTGGATCTCTTTGAAAAGCGATGGTTCGTTGATCTGACGGTGCTAGTCTAGCGAATTTACGCATCACATCATTAGCCGTGTCATAGCGTCCACTCGCCTTCAACATTTGTGCATATTTATAATATATTTCAGCGTCTAACTTAGGATTGGCCTCAATAGCCTTACCGTAGTATTTAGCAGCCTCAACGGTATTAAAAATATTATAATAGCTCTCTGCTAATTGCAGATTAATGTAATTATCTGTTTTAACTCCTCTGACCAATTTTTGATACTCCTTTGCCGCGTTGACAAATTCATATTTACTAAAATATTGATCGGCAACCTTGGTTTTTTCATCTTGAGCATGCCCTAGAAACACACTACAAGCAAAAAACAAACTTAAATATATTTTTTTCATATGTGGATATTATTTTTTTTAAGGTCATATGGTCTCGCTTTAAAACACCTGGTATTGAATATCAGTACCTATTTTTTTTAGCGATTTCATACTGTGAATACTATTTTTTTAAAATTAAAAATATCTCGGCGAACTCGATACTCTTTTAGAGAAATAAATATCGTATAATAAAATAAATTCGTGTGAAGCTTTTGCTTTAACTTTAAGATCAGACATCACGTGATCATAGGCATATCCAACGCGTAGATTTGGCGTAATTCTATAATTAACCATACCTCCGATAGCATCGTCAATTCTGTAGTTTGCTCCAATCTCAAATTTATTGATATACATTAAGTTCACAGATAAATCTGCTGATACCGGTGCATCCATGGCGTATTTCACCATAAAATATGGTTTCAATTTAAAATCTTGATTTAATTCAAACACATATCCCCCAGTCAAAAAGGCATGCATAACTTGGCTACCGTATTTTTTACCGTCATAGTCCAAATAACGACCTTTTAACATATTAGGCACCCCCAATCCTACATAGTAGTTTTGCGTATAGTAGAACGCCCCTGCTCCAACATTGAAAAGCGTACTTTTCGAATCTTCTGCAAATGATGGATCATTAGGATCCATGTAGCTTTCACTTCCAATATCAGAAAATAGACCAATATCATGTAAGGTAACACCCGCCTTAAGACCTAATGCCAATTTGTGCTCACCCCCTAAATCTAAGGTGTAAGAAAAATCTCCATAAATGTTGTTTTCTTTTACAGGCCCGATCTTATCGCTAATAACCGAAAGACCCAATCCCACTTTTTTACCCACACGAGTATGCCCGAACAAGGTTCCCGTTTGAGGTGCTCCATCAAGGCCCGCCCATTGTTGGCGGTACAATAATCCCATTGACAAGGATTCCTGAGATCCCGCATATGCCGGATTTACCACACTCATATTATACATGTACTGCGTATAGTGAGGCGCCTGCTGTGCTTGAGCTTCGCTAAGAAATAAAAAAACAGTTAAAGCTGCGAGATATAATTTCTTCATAAGTATTTATTTAAACAAGTTTAAGGGTCTGCAGCACAAACTACCGACTATAAATTTTAATTATTTTAAGGTCTATTAATCCTAATTTCTATTCTTGACAACGTTTTTTAACATTTAATCGCAATCACTTATTAAAAATGATCTTTAATACGGCTTGGTCTTTTCAATTATCACCAGTACCCTAAGCGACCGTAAATCCTGAGAAACAGCCAGCTGTAAAGAGAAAAACAAAAAAGAAAGCGCGTTTAACTTCCTCCAATATTACATTTGGATTAGTTATTGTCCAAATATATACTTTTTTTCTTAGCAAGATAATCGTTTTTTGTTAATTTTTACACAGTTCAATTCATTCAAAAATAAAAAAATTCTCTAAAAATCATTTTAAGAGTGCTTAAATCATTAAAAATGGTAAAAAAAATTGTTTTTTCATAAAAATATCACATATAAATCATCCTAAAAAACAAGATTTTTCCAAAAACAAAGAAACAGCAGCAAACGACTGTTCACTACTGTTTCCATGAATAATTTCGCAAAAACAACGGTACATAAGGTACTACTATCTCGATAAATCTCTTAACTGCATACCGTATGCCTTTTAAAAATATCTTGGTGAGCTTGACACTCTCTTTGAAAAATAAATATCATACAACAAAATAAATTCATGCGATGCTTTGGCTTTAACCTTTAAATCAGACATCACGTGGTCATAGGCATATCCTACACGTAGATTGGGTGTGATTCTATAATTCACCATCCCCCCTATGGCATCATCAATTCTGTAGTTTGCTCCGATTTCGAATTTATTGATATACATCAGATTCACCGACAAGTCTGCCGATACCGGTGCATCCGTAGCATATTTAACCATAAAATACGGTTTCAATTTAAAATCTTGATTCAATTCAAATACATATCCCCCCGTTAAAAAGGCGTGCATCACTTGACTACCGTATTTTTTACCGTCATAATCCAAATAACGTCCTTTAAGCATATTGGGAACCCCCAAACCGACATAGTAGTTTTGAGTGTAATAAAAAGCTCCTACCCCTACATTGAAAAGCGTGCTTTTCGAGTCTTCTGCAAACGACGGGTCGTTAGCATCCATATAACTCTCGCTTCCGATATCTGAAAATAGACCGATATCATGCAAGGTAACTCCCGCTTTAAGCCCCAAGGCCAATTTATGCTCACCCCCTAAGTCTAGGGTGTAAGAAAAATCTCCATAGATGTTATTTTCTTTTACTGGGCCGATTTTATCGCTGATCACCGAAAGACCTAGTCCCACTTTTTTACCGACGCGAGTGTGTCCAAACAAGGTTCCCGTTTGAGGAGCTCCATCAAGACCTGCCCATTGCTGGCGGTATAGCAAACCCATCGATAGCGATTCCTGAGAGCCGGCATAAGCTGGATTTACCACACTCATGTTATACATGTATTGGGTATAGTGCGGAGCTTGTTGTGCGGAGCTTTCCCCGACAAAGAAGAAGACCGTTAATACCGCAAAATATAGTTTCTTCATAAATATGATTATTTAAAAAGTCGGCAGTATAAACTGCCGACTTTTATTTTATTAATTATTTATTGATCTGAACCCATCCTGTTCTGGTTTTACCGTGTGCAATAACCACGTAATAGTATGTTCCGTCAGGAAGTCCCTTACCAGATTTATCTTGACCATACCATTGGTCTGTATACTCTCCTTGGAAAGCAAAAACCTCAGCACCATAACGGTTATAAATTACCATACTGGTTACGCCGTGTTCTTTTAAGTCAAAACGATCGTTTTTACCATCGCCATTAGGAGAAATTCCCTTTTGAATCGGACAGTCTAAATAGCTCACTTTAAAGCTGCTTTCATCGGTACATAATCCATCTACTGAAGATGCATATACGTAGATGATTTGAGCGTAAGGAACTAGACTACCCGGGATTAATTCAATTCCTTGTCCACCGGATTGGGTAAAGTATCTGTTATTCTCGGTTAATGGAGCTAGTTGATGTAGCTGACATTCTAACTCAACATTTTCAAAGACATCTGCTTTAACCACTGCTGTAATGGTTACATTGAATGAAATTTCCTCATAACAACCTGCCTCATCATTTTTCTGAAGAACGTAGATCTTATGTGTTTTTACTTCTGTTAATACATCACCAGCTTGATATTGTATTCCTTGTGCAGCTGCTTCTGTATAATAGAATTGATTGGCTTCTAGTGCAGGAAGAGTGTAAGTTGCACAAACCTTTAGGTCTTCTCGTTTCACTGGCAACTCTCCTTTTAACACTTTAAAAGGCAATTCAAATACTTCCTTACATCCCGTTCTGGTATCTTCGACAAGAATAAATACCTTTCTGTCTTCTCCATTAGTCACCAATTCATATATTGGACCGATAGGATTCGTGCCCGATTCGGCATCAGCCAGTTCTTGGTGATAAGAAACGTTATAGATCGTTCGATCCGAAATTCTAAACATATAGTCTTCCACCGTCGTCAAATCAACCTTGATCGGAGCTAACGAATTTCTACAAATTTCGAAGGCTTTCGGAGCACCAACTACCGTATTTATAGGAGGGAAAATCTCTACTCTAACCTCACCCATAACATCACAGTCAATGGCATCGTATTTAGCTACAACCTTATAAATTCCACTTTCACTTACCACTAAGTCCGGTTTGTCTTCACCAGGCAACAACACATCATCTTTAAACCATTTGATGGTAACATCCTCGCTAGCCAAACCAGAATTGATCGTTCTTGCTTCTCCATTACAAAGTGCCGTTCCATTTTCCACCAATAAATCAGCACCTAAGTCGAGGTTTCCTAAGTCGAAACTTGCCGCTCCAAAAAAGACTGCAGATGAATGATCATCGTTAGTACAAAAATCCATTACAGCTAATTTAATGTGATAGGTACGCCCCGGTACTACATATACCGTTTCAGAACTCATTCCTATGGTTGAGCCTGCAAAATTGATAGGCGCCTCACCTGCTGGACTTTGACCTGCTCTTTCATACTGATTCCAGAATAAATCAGGGTTTGAGCTTTGACAAGTCCCTCCTGCCTTTGAGGTATCCCAAATGGTGTTTAGAGCAATAGGCGTATTAGTTCCTTTTATCTTGGCTAAATTTTGACCTTCCCCAGTAGTGGTATCAATCAACCAAGCTGCAAATAAAGATCCATTTTTACAAGTATAGGTACAACCATCGATGTAGCTATTCGATGCAAATAAGTAATCAAATTTAATAGAATCCTTGATCGAGAAGAAATCAAACTCCAATTGAGTTACACGCATTCTTTTATCCCACTCAGGGTTTCCACCTGTATCATTGATGGCATCATTCAAATCCTTATCTCCAACCCAACGATTTCGGTTAGTTCCTTTTGCACCCGTTGTGAAAGGACCTGGTACGAATTGTACTTCACTAGTTGACATGACGATTCCTTCTTTAAAAGGGAATTCAGTACCGTTTTTAGTAAACGACCCCAATGTATTGACCGATTTTGTCGCCAAACTACCGTCACCAACTTGGTAATGCACATTGGTAACAAGGTCACAGTTGGAAACCACTAATACATCCTTAACTAACTCTTCCGGTGTGTATTTGGTACCACTTGGACTGACTTCTAAATACGATGGTGTGTTAATACAAACCTTAAAAATATCTCTATAAGTCGTTGCTGTAGTAGCTGGCAAACCTAAGCGGATATAGTACTTATTACCTGGAACTAAATTATTAAACGCCCTACTAGATAATGTGCTTGTCAAAGTAAAGCACTCGACTGCTGTACTAGCTACTGTACTAGATATCGCAGTACAAGGCACATCATATAAGGCTCCGTATACCGTGCCGTAAGAACTTCCTGAAGGACTCACCCAATCCAAAATTTTAAACAGATGTGTAGCTTGGGTTGCTGTAAACTCAAACCAAATATCCTTTCTTGAAGTATTAGTTGGCGGAGTAGTTTGAGGAATCGTAGCACAACTTGGTTCAGATATAGTAGATTGTGCAGCTCCCGAGAAAGTAGCCGAAACCGCTTTACTACAATCTAAACCTGTGTTTATTGGAACCACAATAGCGCCGCCGCAGTTGTTATTGGTACCCACTAAAGTAAATCCATCAATTGCCGTTGACCAGTCACTACTAGTCATATTATCAGAACATTTTGCTCTAACATAAATGGTATACCCCTTACCTGACGGTAGACCCGTAATTGTCGTACTCGGAGCACCTGTCACTGGAACTGTTTTAAGCGGAGTTCCTGTAGCATCATCCTTATAGTCCATTACTACAACTTCCCACGAGGTGATTCCACCGTCTTGAGTCCAGCTGACATCTATTGATGAAGTGGTTTCATTACTTAATTTCACATAATACGGTTCTGGACAATTTTCAACTTTCTTCAAGCTTACGTTATCCACATATAGATTTGTAACTCCAACTGAAGGCACATGCCAAGCGAGATTGACATTTCCTTTAATTCCATTAATAAACGCAACTTCTTCTACAAAATTTGCATTAATATTGGTTCTAGAAGTCACTACTGTAGTAGTAAAATCCTTAGGATCAATACCCGCTGTAGACAATAGAACCTCTAATTTATTATCATTCAAAGCCGTTGCTTTGTAATGGTATTTTAGTACATACATTCCACCATCTAGAGTAATCGGAGGAGTAATCAACCAATCATCATGCGTTTTACCACTAGTTCCGTAGAAATACATCGAATGTGTCCCTTCAAAAATACCGGCGGCAGTAGTTACCATTGCCCATCGATTCGTTGTTGAAGTTCCTGTAGCATCTGCATTAGCGTCAATTACCGACCAACATCTATAAGATTTATCACTCAAATTAAATCCTTCCCAGAATGGTGTTGTATAAACACCACATGTGGTTGTGAAATAAAACGGTCCTTGCCAGATACTATATCCTCCAACACTACAAATTGTACGAACGTAATACTCATAATCCGTATTCGGTTTTAAAGCAGCCCCCGAAGTTATATTCGTAACGATATTCTCTTTTTTAACTGTTGGAGTTCCATTCTTAGTAGGATACTTACTTCCCGCTTCTTGAACAAAATACTCCCAATTGGTAGCCCCCGATTTATCATCCCAAAATAGGGTTGCTTGGTTGCTTTGATAATCTTTAGAGTCGATAACAGAAGGCAGTGGCTCAAAACACCCTTTAACTTCTTCCACTACAACACTATCAATATATAAATTGACCGCCGTAGTTGCCGAGGTTACATGCCACCCGATGTTAACTACTCCACTAACTCCTTGAATAAAGACATACTCTTCTATCCAATCTGTGCTACCTGTATACTCGGCTTTTGGAACTACGGTATGCGTAAAGCTTGCCGGAGCAATGCCCGTATTCGATAACATGACTTCAAATTCGTTGATGTTTGCAGTGCCTACTGCAGTTCTGTATTTATATTTTAATCGGTAAGATTTACCAGTTTCAAAATTTAGTTTCGGTGAAATCAACCAATCATTATGAGGTGCTTTGTCTTTGGCTCCGGTAAAATACATCGAATGTGTTCCCTCAAATTTAACCGTACTCGTTTTCCAAATACCCGTTCCTGTAGGCGAAACAGCATCGGCATTACCATCAATGATCGTCCAGCAAATCAACGATTGATCACTCGTATCAAATCCTGCTTTGAATGGTGTCTTATACACTCCACAAGCCGTTCTAAATTTAAACGGACCAGACCAATCACTAGAATCACCATTACCACAATCCGTACGTACATAGAATTCGTATTCGGTATTTTGTTCCAATGCCTTACCATCTTTATCGACAGCTACGATGGTCTCCTTAGTTTTAGTCGCAGATCCAGTGGTGATAGCAATAGGTATCGCTCCTCCATCTTTTTGAACTACATATTCCCAATTAGAACCGAATTTATCACTCCAGAAAATTGTGGCACTAGAATCCTTTTCATCCTTTACACCGAGATTTAAAGGTTCTGGACAAGTAACCTCCTCCAGGATCACATTATCAATGTAAATATACGAGTACTCACTCGGTGAAGTAACCTGCCAAGATAGGTTTACATCACCTCCGACTGAAGTAATGAAGGTAGTCTCTTGCTTCCAATCATTAGATGCCTCGTAATTTTTCTTGGGAACAACTACCTCCGTAAATTTACTAATCTCTGTTCCTGTCTTAGACAGCAATACAGCGAACTCGTAACTATAGGAGCTTGAAGATGATGAACTTGTTCTATAATGGTACTTTAATCTATATATTTTGGTTGCATTAAAATTAAATGTAGGCGAAATCAACCAATCGTTATGCGGTAAAGTTGCTTTGCTACCAGATCCATAAAATCTTGCTGATTGATCTCCTTCAAAAGCAGGAGTATTGAGATGCCATAAATTAGATGTAGCGCTACTTGAATCTCCATTGGCATCTACTACCGTCCAACACGCCCAAGTAGTAGAGTTTTTATTAAATCCTTCTAAAAATGGCAGGACTTGAGTACTACATAAAGTTCTGAATTTAAACGGTCCTATCCACTCACTATTTTTTCCAACACCACAACTAGAACGCAAATAATACTCATACTCGGTATTTGGCAATAGATTTCCTGCTCCAGCTCCATTTGTCTTAGAAGTAACCACTTTTTTAGTTTTCGACAGACTTCCACTACCCACAGGCAATGCACCTCCAGCTGCTTGTATAAAATATTCCCAATTTGTGTTTACTTTATCTTCCCATTCAAAGGTCACCGAACCGGAATCCACTTTAGTTACCTTAGGATCTTCTGGACCTATACAATCCACCTTTTTAATAGCGATTTGATCGAGATATACATAAGAGGTTGCTAAAGCGGTTACATGCCATCCGATATAAGCCTTACCTACGACTCCGGTAATATAAACCGTTTTCTTTTCGTAAGCCCCGTTTTTATAACCTTCCTTAACTACTAGCGGTTTTTTAAACTCCGTAGGATCTAGTCCATTTACCGATAGCGATACCTCAAATTCATTAACATAGCTCGAATTGGTTCTGTAATAATAAGACAGTTCATAAATATCTGTAGCTACCATATTAACAGCAGGGCTAATCAACCAATCGTCATGGACTTTATCCGTACCTGTACCATAAAAACGCATACTCATGGTTCCCTCCTGGGCAGAACTAGCTCCAGAATACTCATTCCACATATTAGAAGTTGATGTACCGTCGTTATTAACATCCAATACCGTCCAGCAATTTTTGGTTTTAGAAACCGCTTCATAACCTTCCAAGTAAGGAAGGGTCAAAATACTACATGCCGTTCTGAATACAAATGGCCCAGACCAGTCGCTCATTTTGTTTCCAGTACATTTCGAGCGAACATAGAATTCATATTCTGTATTTCCCAGTAAATTGGCTCCTTTAGTGGTTTTAGTAACCGTGACTTCATCTTTCGCATTTACAGTACCAGCACCAACAGGATCGCCATCACCTTTAGGCTGAATTACATATTCCCAAGATTTATTAAAATTATCTTCCCAAATTAAGGTAGCGGCGTTAGCCTCTACATCTTTTACGCCTAAATTGCTTGGTTGACTACAATCTACTTCTTCAATTCTAACGTTATCAAGATACAAATAAGTAGTCGAGGCCGGGGTATTCACCCTCCAAGCTATATTAACAGGCCCTTGAACGCCTCCGATAAACAGCATATCCTCTTCCCAAGTGGCGCTTTTATGTATTTTAGACGTCAATGTGCGAGTAAAACCACTAACATTCGGACCATTTTGAGAAACTAGTACCTCAAAACTATTATTATAAGAAGCATTCGTTCTAAAAAAATAACTTAGTTTATAGATTTTGGTGGAATCCAATTCAAAAGTAGGCGACACCAGATAATCATCGTGCGGCGCAGTTGAAGAAGGTCCATAAAAATACATGGAATGAGTACCCTCTTGCAAAACTGTTGAAGTACTCCAAGTATTGGAATCTTTATTGTTATTAATAATTGTCCAACACGCGATATTGTTCGTATCTGTATTAAAACCTTCAAAAAATGGGATCGGGAATGTTGTACATAATGTTGTAAAATATATCGGTCCTTGCCAAATACTGTTTGATCCCGCACTACAAATCGTACGAACATAGAATTCATATTTAGTATTCCCCCCTAGAGCAACTCCAGTAAAATCTTTTGTAATGATATTGTCCTTTAACGTTGTTGCCGTTCCTCCAGTTGCTGGTTTAGTTCCGCCCGCTTTTTGAACATAGTATTCAAAGTCGACTGCACCTAAAGCATCTGTCCAAGAAATTGTCGCTTTATCAGCACCAATGTTTTTAACGCCCAAACTCATAGGTTCAGCGCAACCTATTAATTCTTCGACCGACACGTCGTCTATATACACTGTAGTAGACAGACTTGACGAAGTCACGTGCCAAGCCAAATTGATATCAGCATTTATTCCACCTATTACGGCATAAGCTTCATTCCATGTAGAAGTTGCCTCGTATTTGGCTTTTGGAACTATTGTTTGCGTAAATTTATTGACCTTATCTGAACCGGTACTAGACATCAAAACTTCAAATTCATACTCATTCGAAGCGGTCGTAGTGGTTCTATATTTGTATTTTAATCTGTATTTTTTAGTTGCATCAAATTTTATAGGCGGTGAAATCATCCAATCATCATGCGGCACCTTAGCGGCGGTTGAAGATCCATAAAAATACATGGAATGGGTTCCCTCGAAATTTGTTGTACTTGTTTTCCAAATATTATTCCCTGTCGGACTCGTAGAGTCTGCGTTGGCGTCGACTATTTTCCAACACGCCAGTGATGGCGAGTCTGCATTAAAACCTTCCCAGAAAGGAACCTGCATAACTCCACAAGCCGTTTTTATAACGGAAGGTGCCGCTATCCAAAAACCCTTTTCTGTCGCACTACAAACAGTACGTATCCACACATAATAATTCTTAGCAGGAGTTAAAGTGGTAAAACTATAAGTAGTCACATTATTTACTAAAACACCATTATCTGTATATTTAGGAATAACGTTAAAATCTGATTTATAAATTTCATAACTCATTGAAGTCACCCCTGTAGGTGCGACCCAATTAAGTGTTGCTGCCGAAGCAGTAACATTAGTCACGGTAATATTCTTTAGCGAATCACAATCTAATTTTACAAATTCGACATTATCGACAGCTGCTGGTGGCATATTAAAAAGACTATTATCATTACCCCATTGGAAAATGATCTTTATTTTTTTACCAGCAAAACTGCTTAGATCCAGATTAAAAAGACTTTTCTTAAAAGTATCTTGTAGATTTAATCCATCATTTAACAAGATTCCTCCAGAATTTGCCACTGTCATTTTAACGTTAACGGCTGGTGTAAAAGTCGACGGTACAATCCACACGGCCAAATGATCATAAAGGATCGAAGTACCCTCGCCCCTAGCGCGCCAATCAAAACTTAAAGAATAATTTTTAGAACCTGTAGGAATATCAATTACCTCGCTAATAGCATGTGAAACTGCTGTTGCACCTGAATACGCATTAGACACTCCCTTATCATCAGAAATATACATGGATTTGCTTCCCCCATTATTTACAGCAGAACCGATATACCAAGCATTATTTGTTGCATTGACAAAAGTCCATTTGGAAGTGGCGCCTTCAAAGTCATCTTCAAAAACAATGTTGGGATCAGGGAGTGCTTTGGCTGCTATATCACGACCATTTAGATCGAAATAGGGTTGTAAATACAACTCCGGAGCGTAAGATCTGGCTTCCCAATCGAACAAACTCCTATTGCTATTGATACCTCTATTGCCCGCCTGTAAAGTATTGCCAAAGAAAATCAGCAGAAGAACGATAGAAGTATAAAAAAGGTTAGTAATTTTTTTCATACCTAATATTATTTGGTTAGTTAGGCTTCAAATATATAGTTTTTATCAAAGCCATTTATTTTTTTTTGTTAATTTTCACAGAAACAAACCGATCTTCATCTACAAAACCTCCTAAAAACCAAAGCAATAGAAATGGAATTTAACAAAAATGCAATTTTTACAACTTATTTCATCAACACGATCATTTCTGCTATTCCTATAAAACAAACCCATAAAATTCTATAAAAACAAAAAGCAGTAGTAAACTTTCGTATACTACTGCTTTTTGACAAATTATTTTTCTGAACTAACTTATTGCAAATTTACTGGTTTAAAAATATCTCGGAGAACTCGATACTCTTTTCGAAAAATAAATATCGTACAATAAAATAAACTCATGCGATGCTTTGGCTTTAACCTTTAAATCAGACATCACGTGGTCATAAGCATAACCAATCCGCAAATTCGGTGTGATTCTATAATTTACCATACCACCTATAGCATCGTCAATTCTATAGTTTGCTCCGATTTCGAATTTATTGATATACATCAGGTTCACCGACAAATCTGCCGATACTGGTGCATCTGCAGCATATTTAACCATAAAATACGGCTTTAATTTAAAATCTTGATTCAGCTCAAAAACATATCCCCCAGTTAAAAAGGCGTGCATCACTTGACTACCGTATTTTTTACCGTCATAATCCAAATAACGTCCTTTAAGCATATTGGGAACTCCCAAACCGACATAGTAGTTTTGAGTGTAATAAAAAGCTCCTGCTCCTACATTGAAAAGCGTGCTTTTCGAGTCTTCTGCAAAGGAAGGGTCGTTAGCATCCATATAACTCTCGCTTCCAATATCAGTAAAAAGACCAATGTCATGCAAGGTTACCCCTGCTTTAAGACCCAAGGCTAATTTATGCTCCCCACCTAAATCTAAGGTATAAGAGAAGTCTCCATAAATATTATTTTCTTTAACTGGACCGATTTTATCGCTGATCACCGAAAGGCCTAGTCCCACTTTTTTACCGACACGGGTGTGACCAAATAGAGTCCCCGTTTGAGGAGCCCCATCAAGACCTGCCCATTGTTGGCGGTATAACAGCCCCATGGACAGCGACTCCTGAGAACCTGCATAAGCCGGATTGACCACGCTCATATTATACATATATTGCGTGTAATGAGGAGCTTGTTGCGCATAACCTTCACTTATAAAGCAAAAAGCGATTAAAGCAAGCGAGCATATCTTTTTCATAGATTATTATTTATGCGGATTCGCAAATTTTGCGAATCCGCTAATTATTATTTATTGATTTGAACCCATCCCGTTTTGGTTTTACCATGTGCAATGACCACATAATAGTAAGTTCCATCAGGCAGTGATTTTCCGCCTTTATCTTGCCCATACCATTGGTCGGTATAAGCACCCTGGAAAGCAAAAACCTCCGCTCCATATCGGTTGTAAATGACGATGCTATTCACGCCGTGTTTCGACAGATCAAAACGATCGTTTTTACCATCTCCATTAGGCGAGATCCCCTTTTGAATAGGACAATCTAAGTAACTTACTTTAAAACTGCTTTCATCGACACATAATCCATCTTCAGAGGCCGCATATACATAAACGGTTTGCGCGTGTGGAATTAAACTTCCCACGGCCAATTCAATACCTTGACCACCTGCTTGAGTAAAATATTTATTGTGAGCAGATAACGCAGCCAATGGATGTAACGCACATTCCAATTCTACATCGCCAAAAACATCGGCTTTAACAGCAGCTGTAATGGTTACTTTAAACGAAATCTCTTCGTAACAACCACCGCCATTGTCTTGTAAAACATAAATGGTATGTTCTTTAGGCTCTGTCAACACATCTCCTACTTTATACGCCACACCTTTTGCAGCAGATTCTGCATAATAATGTTGACCGGCCTCTAGCGCTGGTAACGTATAGGCTGCACAAATCTTAACATTTTCGCGTGCTTCAGGAACAGTACCTTTTGTCGCCCTTAAAGTCCATTCAAAGATTTCAGAACAACCGGTTCTCAAATCCTCTACATAAATATACAGCAATATGTCAACACCCGTAGTTTCGACACTATAAGTGGTAGGATCCGCAATAGAACCTATACCTGCTTCAGCATCTTCTTTACTTTTGTAATAGATCATTTTATAATGAGCTGGATCCACCTTAGCCAACATCGCTTCTTCTACTTGGGTTAAATCTAAGTTTAAGACATTTAGAGCCGTACGGCAAATTGGCAATGGTTTTGGTTGAGCCACTACAGAAGAGATGATTGGATATATTTCTATTTTGATATCTCCCATAACTTCACAGTTAATAGCTCCATATTTACCAACAACTTTATATTTTCCAGTCTCAAAAACTTCTAATTCCGGTGTGTTAGCCCCTGCAATCAATACATCATCTTTATACCATTTTATAGTAATATCTTCAGTACCCAATCCAGATTTTATAGTTCTAGATTCTCCATTACAAAGTGCATTACCATTGTCAACCAACATATCGGCACCCAAATCCAGATTACCTAAATCAAAACTACCCGCATTAAAGAAAACGGCCGATGTATGACTTCCCGTAGGACAGAAATCAATGACTGCTAGTTTGATATGATATTTACGTCCGGGAACCACTTTAACCGTTTCAGAACTCATTGCTTTAGTCAATCCTGCAAAATCTACCGAGGCATCAATTGGGTTGTCCTTATTTCCATCATAGTATTTCCAGAAATATTCTTCATTAGCGCTACCACAAGTAACACCTGATTTTGATGCATCTCTGATGGTGTTGATCGCAATTGGCAAATCAGTCCCTGTCACTTTAGCCAAATTTTTACCTTCATCCGTAGTACTATCCACAAGCCAAGCTGCAAACATAGCACCAACATTACAAACTTCCCCGCACAAATTGTGATAACTATTTGATGCGAATAGATACTCAAATTTAATTTCCTCCTTAATCGGAATAAAATCAAACTCAATCTGAGTCACACGTTTTTTAGGATATGGACCGCCACCTGCATCCTTAATAGCATCATTGATATCTTTATCTCCATCCCATCGCTCATTATTTGCGCCACGATTAGCGTTATAATAACCGGTGTAAGGCCCAGGAATGTATTGCATCTCATTAGTCCCTAAAACAATTCCTTCTTTAAACGGGAAGTTAGATCCTGACTTATTAAAATAACCAAGTGTATTATAAGACATTGCTTTAGCGCTACCATCACCATTCTGATATTTTACATTCGACACCAAGTCACAATTAGATTTCACCAAAACATCTTTGACCAATTCTTCTACTGTGTAATCTTGTCCACTTGGACTCACCTCTAAAGCAGTAAACTCGGAAGTTGTAATACATAGTTTAAAGATATAATCACTCGGACTATAAGTAGCCTGAACACCTAAACGGAAATAGTATTTCTTTCCTGGCGTCAATTTACTAAATATCGCATTCTCCTCGCCTGGATAAAAAGAAAAACATCCTAAGGAGGTTGCCGTTATAGACGCACAAGGCTGATCATATAAAGCTCCATAGACATAAGGATATGTTGTAGCACCTGAGATACTTATTAAATCTTTAAGTGTTAACAAGTGAACCGATGAGGTAGCCGTAAATTCAAACCATACATCATTCACTATGTTTGGACTACAAGTCGGCAAAGGAAATACAGGAGGTGTTGCTATTGTTGCTGATCTGGTAGCACTAAACAAGGAACCTGAGACTGTTTTAACACAATCCAAACCAACGTTAACCGGTATGTTTATCGCTCCTGAACAATCATCATTTGCACCCACTTTTGTACCTACATTAATCGGTGTAGACCAGTCGCTATTCGATTTTCCATCTATACAATTAGCCCTTACATATACGGTATAACCTTTACCAGAATCCAGTCCACTTATAGTCGTTTTCGGATTAGTGGTTACTGCTACCGTTTTTATAGGATTAGCCTTAGCATCTTCGCCATAATTAACGACAATAGCCTCCCATGAAGTCACACCTCCATCTTGCTGCCACTCTACATCAACACTAGTAGTAGTAGGATTTGTTGATTTCAAATAGTATGGCTCTGGACAAGTCTCCACTTTTTTCAAAGTGATATTATCCAAATACAAGTAGGCAGCATTGGTATTCTCAGCCTTAATGTGCCATCCAATATTTACATCCCCTTTTATATTATTAATAAACGCCACATCTTCCACATAATTGACAAGACGTGGGTTCTTCATTGGTATCAAGACAGTTGAAAATTTAGTGATATCCGCACCTTGTGTAGATAACTTGACTTCAAAATCATTATTGTAACTAGTGGTTGATGTTGTTTTATAATGATACTTCAAAATATACATCCCTCCATCTAAGTTAACTGTTGGGGAAATAAACCAGTCGTTAAAGGGTTCCTTATTGGCATCATACAAGTAAAAATACATGGCTTGATTCCCCTCGTATGTGCTGGTTGTGGCTCTCCAAGTTGTACCTGCTGGAATTATGGATCCTTTTCGATCAACTATAGTCCAACATCTGGTTGTTTCCGAATCCGTATTAAAACCTTCCCAGAATGGCGATGCATACACATCACAGGCCGTAGCAAACACAAAAGGTCCTCTCCAAATACTATGTCCTCCAGTACCACAAACGGTACGAACGTAATATTCATAATCCGTATTCGGTTCTAAGCCTATACCAGACTGTTCTTGAGTAATAGGGTTGTCTTTTTTAGTAGTTGCTGTTCCCCCAGCAACTGGAATTCCTTTACCTTTTTTCTGCACGTAATATTCCCAACTTGTTGCACCAAAAGCATCTTCCCACGTAAGGCTTGCTTTTCTCGGTTGAATGTCTTTTACATTTGGTTTTAAAGGTTCTGGACATCCGGTTACCTCTTCGATAAATACATTATCCACATAAAGGTAGGTACCCGTAGTTTCGGCACTAACATGCCAAGCGATATTCACTTCTCCCGAGGTTCCGGTAATATAAACATACTCTTCCATCCATTCAGAACTCGGATCATATTTCTTTTTAGGAACCACGACTTTAGTGAATTT
This sequence comes from Flavobacterium sp. HSC-61S13, assembly GCF_024171535.1. Lineage (GTDB taxonomy): Bacteria > Bacteroidota > Bacteroidia > Flavobacteriales > Flavobacteriaceae > Flavobacterium. Next base: position 69,118 of record NZ_JALJZV010000003.1, read on the forward strand.
TTTAGTGTCAGTTCCAGAATTAGATAGTACTACTTCAAACTCGTAATCGTAGGAAGTTGTCGTAGTTACTTTATAATGATATTTTAAGCGGTAAATTTTATTGGCATCAAATTTCACTCTTGGCGAAATTAACCAATCGTTATGAGGCATTTTTGTTTTTTCACTCTGATAACCATAAAAATACATCATTTGGCTACCTTCATATTGACCATAATTATAAGGACGCCAGATATTACTTCCCGTCGGCGAGGTAGAATCTTTATTTTCATCAATTATAGTCCAACAGCCTAAGCTTTGAGAATCGGCATTGAAACCTTCCCAGAAAGGGGTTGTAAACAGACCACAAGCCGTTTTGAATTTAAAAGGCCCTTCCCAAATACTATGTCCTTCAGTTCCACATACCGTACGTACATAAAACTCATATTCCGTATTGGCGGTAAGCGCTTTGCCCGATTGATCTTGGGTGATTACATTCTCTTTTGTTTTGGTAACGGTTCCTTTAGCTGTAGGTGCTTTTCCTCCAGCAGGTTGAACAACATATTCCCATTCTTTACCAAAAGCATCCGACCACTCGATTGTAACACTGGTCTCTTTTTCATTTTTAACATTTAAACTCATTGGTTCTGGACAACCTATAATTTCTTCCACGAATACATTATCCACATATACGTAGGTGTAACTCTTATCGGTTGTAACACGCCATGCAATATTAACATTACCACCAATACCGCCAATAATGGCTTTATCCTCTGCAAAAACCGAACTACTCTGCCCTTTTTTATCCAGCAAAGTTGTTGTGAAATCCGTTACAGCTGTGCCTTTATTAGAAAGCAACACTTCAAAATCATTTTTATAAGATGTCGTTGTTTTGTAATGATATTTTAAACGATAATACTTCGTTGCATCGAGTTTAAAACTCGGTGAAATCAACCAATCGTCGTTTTTAGTGGTACTAGACCCTCCATAAAAATACATTCCACGATCGCCTTCAAACATACTGTAATTATACAGATACCAGATATTAGAGGAAGCAGTCGAAGAATCTTTGTTATTATCAATAATTGTCCAACATCCTGCGGTGTTAGAATTTGTATTAAAGCCCTCCCAAAATGGTAAAACCGAACTATCACAGGGCGTCTTAAATTTGATAGGCCCAACCCAAGAACTGTTCTTACCAGGAGCACAAGTTCCTCTAACAAAAAATTCATATTCGGTATTGGGTTGTAAATTAGCACCTCCAGATCCCGATGTTTTTGAAAAAGAAGCTGTAGGTACTTTGGCTATACTTCCACTACCTACCGGAGCAGGTCCAGAACCCGCAGCTTGTACAAAAAACTCCCAGCTACTACTGTTTGTATCCGTCCAAGTTACAGTAGCTTTGTCCTTTTCTAAAGCACTTACCACTAAATTATCTTGTGGAGCTATACAGTCTACTTTTTCGATGGAAATCGCATCCAAATACAAGTATGCATAACCTTTGGCAACCATGTGCCACCCAATATTTACATCGCCAATAATATCTCTGACATATAATGTTTTTTTGACGTAATTAACTGCATTACGTTTGGTTCTTCCTTCCAAAATAGTTGTAAAACTAGTCGGATTCGTTCCGTTTTTTGAAAGGGCCACTTCAAATTCATTATCGTAAGAACCTGAAGTTTTATAATAATAAGTAATCGCATAAATCTCACCATTCATTTTTATCGTTGGTGAAATCAACCAATCATCATGCGTAGTAGTAGAAGTTGATCCGTAGAAATATATTGCTCTATCACCCTCTTGTGGAGTTGAAGCATACCGTTTGAAAATATTATTTCCAGTCGGGGAAGTAGCATCTTTATTGCCATCCAAAATCGTCCAGCAATTGAATGTGGTCGAGCTGGTATTGAATCCCTCTGTAAAAGGAACTGCAACGGGGTTACAGGCAGTATTAAAAGTAAAAGGGCCAGACCACTCACCAAATTTACCATTAGCACATTTAGATCGCACATATAAATCATAAGCTGTATTTTGCACTAAGTTTTTATTATTGTGATCAACAATAACCTTTGCTTCGGTTTTAGTAGTTGCCGTACCAGCACCCACAGGTCCTGTACCACCTGTTCCTTCTAAGTAATATTCCCATGAAGTAGCGAATGGATCTTTCCATAAGATAGTTGCTTCGTCTGTTTTGACTTCCTTAACACCTAGTTCCAAAGGTTCAACACACTCTACTTCCGATAAGGAAACGTTATCAAGATAAACATAGGAGTAGGTTTGGGTAGTAACATGCCAAGCCAGATTAACATCTCCTCCATAATTGGTGATAAAAGCTGTTTCTTCCACCCAATCTCCGCTACTATAATTCCGTTTTGGGATTATCGTTTTAGTAAAAGCGCTCAAATCAGCTCCGGTGTTAGAGGCCAACACTTCAAATTCATTGATATAAGAAGTCGTGGTTTTATACATGTATTTTAACTTATAAATCTTGGTCGCATCCAATTTAAAAGTTGTAGAGATTAACCAATCGTCATTTTTAGGACCTCCGTAAAAATACATCATGTGAGAGCCCTCAAAAGCACTATATTCATTGAGTCTCCAAATATTACTTCCCGTAGGAGAAGTAGAATCTTTATTGGCATCGATAATAGACCAGCATTTAAGCGTAGTGGAATCCGTATTATAGGTTTCGAAAAACGGCAGTGTAGCATTTGCACAAGGCGTTGTAAATTTGAATGGTCCGTTCCAAATACTGTATTGTCCGTCACTACAAACCGTTCTTACATAATATTCATAAGCCGTACTAGCTACTAAATTAGCACCTGAACCCTCTTTTGTGGCAACCGTCGCTGTTTTAGAACTCGTAACTGTCCCATTGGCTGTAGGAACTCCTTTAGCCGGTTTTTGTATATAGTATTCCCAACTAGTAGCACTAAAGTTGTCTTCCCAAGCTAAAGTTACCTTATCGCTGCGTATTTCTCGTACCGTACCTTGTAGTGGTTCGGGGCAGGTCGCTACTTCTTCAATAACTACACTATCAATGTAAAAATAAGTCACTCCAGTCGATACCACATGCCAAGCCAAATTAACATCACCAGTAACACCAGTGAAGATCACGCGCTCTTCTTGCCAATCTACCGTATTGGGATACACTTTTTTAGGCACTATGGTTTTTGTAAAGTCGGCAGTCGCAATACCACTGCTAGACATCAAAACTTCTAATTCGTTTACATAAGTTGATGTAGAAGTGGTACGGTAATTATATTTTAATCGATAAGTCTTTGACGCATCTAATTTTATATCAGGACTGATTAACCAATCATTATGTGTTTTGCCTGTTAATCCATAAAAATACATAGACTGATCGCCTTCTAAGAATGTTGAAGATGCTCGCCAAATATTTGCGGCTGTGGTTTCATCTTTATTGGCATCGACAATAGTCCAACAACTTAAAGTCGTTGAATTCTTGTTAAAACCTTCGGAGAAAGGCAGTACTTGAGCAGTACAAGCAGCAGCGGCTGCCGCCATATCTAAGCCCGTGAGATTAAAATAGGGTTGCAAATATAACTCTGGCGCGTAGGATTTATCCTGCCAGTTTATATTGCTTACTGTAATGTCTCTATCTTCTCCTCTTGCATAAGTAAAACCGTTCACTAAAAACAGTATAGCAAAAAAGAAGGTAGAGAAAAAGAAAGTAATTTTTTTCATACCTAATAATTTATTGGTTAGTTGATATCTCAAATATATCATTTTTCACAACAATGTCTATATGGTTTGTTAATAATTTTTTAAAAAATAATTAGAAAAGCTTCGGCTGGGTGAAGTAAAATCAAGCAAACACGCATCAGTGCTAATAAAACTCATAAAAACAACACAAAAACTATTAATACTTTAAAACAACACATCCTTTAGCGCCACCCATCGCTACTGCGGTTTTTTCAACAAATACCGCGATTCCACTTCATTAGAATTGCAGACAACTCTGCGGTTTTTTAGAAAGTGAACTTTGTTTATTTATCCATAAAAACGCTCCTAATCCAATGGACAAAATAATCTAATAACTCCAAATACGATCTGCTTTCAACCGCAGTTAACCAGACACCGTATCAACAAAATCAAAATGTATTTTTTAAGCAAAAAAAAACTGCCCCTTTTGGAGGCAGTTTTAAACATTTTGGTTAGTTACTTATTTATTGATTTGAACCCAACCCGTTCTGGTTTTTCCGTGAGCGATAACAACATAATAGTATGTTCCATCAGGAAGCTGCTTATTTGCTTTATCCTGACCAGACCATTGATCGGTATAAGCCCCTTGAAACGAATATACCTCCGCACCATAACGGTTATATATCACAATACTACTTACACCGTGTTCTTTTAAATCGAAACGATCATTTAATCCATCACCATTAGGAGAAATTCCCTTTACAATCGGACAGTCTTTATAACTCACTCTGAAGCTGCTTTCACCGAGACATAGACCGTCATCAGATGCAGCATAAACATAGATGATTTGTGCAAACGGCACTAAACTACCCACAATCAATTCCATTCCTTGACCACCAGCTTGAGTAAAATACTTGTTATGAGCCGACAAAGGAGCTAGTACATGCAACGAACACTCCAATTCTACATCGGCAAAAACATCGGCTTTTACAGCTGCAGTAATCGTTACTTTATAAGAGATTTCCTCATAACAGCCGTTGCCATTGTCTTGTAAAACATAAATATTATGCTCTTTAGGCTCCGTCAACACATCTCCTGCTTTGTAATTGATTCCCTTAGCAGCGGATTCAGTATAATAATATTGATCTTTTTCCAATTCCGGTAACATATATGTAGCACATATCTTAACATTGTCACGCGTATCAGGTATAATTCCTTTAGTGGCACGTAAAGTCCATTCAAAGATTTCCCAACAACCCGTTCTGACATCTTCTACATAAACATACAATTGCACATCCGTTGCTGTGGTCTCTAATTGATAAGCCTTTGGATCAACAATACTATCTTTCTTGGTCTCCGCATCAGCCTTGGTTTTATAGTAGGTAAATCTATAATTAACCGGATCTACTTTAGCCAGCATTCCCACTTCAACTTCTGTTAAATCTAAGGTGAGTGCCGTTAACACCTTTCGACAGATCGGTAGGGTAGTTGGCGCTGTTAACACCGTGGATATCGCTGGATAAATTTCAACTTTGACCGACCCGCTTACCTCACAGTTAATCGCTAGATATTTACCAACTACTTTATAATCTCCTGTTTCAAAAACTTCTAAATCCGGTAAAACAGCTTCAGGAATCAACACACCATCTCTATACCATTTGATAGAAACACCATCAGTACCTAACCCGGAACTTATTATACGGGATTCGCCATTACAAAGCGCACTGCCATTTTCCACCAACATATCAGCTCCTAAATCAAGATTACCCAAATCAAAACTTCCCGCATTAAAATATACTGCAGAGGTATGACTTTGCGTAGGACAAAAATCAATTACGGCCAATTTGATATGGTATTTACGTCCCGGTACCACTTTAACCGATTCAGAACTCATTGCCTTAGTTAATCCAACAAAGTCAATTGAAGCCTCCAAAGCATTATCTACTTTGTCGTAATATTTCCAAAACCATTCCGGATTCTCACTTCCACAACTCGCTCCAGATTTATCAGCATCTCTAATAGTATTTATCGATATCGGAGTTTCTGTTCCAGAGACTTTCGCTAGATTCTGTCCTTCTCCCGTAGTAGAATCCACTAACCAAGCTGCAAACAAAGCCCCCACTTTACAAACCTCTCCACAGCTTTGATGATAACTATTAGAAGCAAATAGATAATCGAATTTTATTTCTTCTTTAATCGGAATAAAATCAAACTCGATTTGAGTTACCCTTTTCTTCGGATAGTTTGCTCCTCCAGCATCTTCAATAGCGTCATTAATATCCTTGTCACCAACCCAACGTTCATTATTTGCGCCACGGAACGAAGAATACCCCATATATGGTCCAGCCACATACTGTAACTCATTAGTCGCCAAAACGATTCCTTCCTTAAATGGGAAGTCCGAACCTGCTTTATTAAAATATCCAACCGTATTATATTTTTGAGAAGCAGTTCCTCCATCTCCATTTTGATATTTCACATTGGATACCAAATCACAATTCGATTTGACCAATACATCTTTCACCAATTCCTCAACAGTGTATTTATCACCACTTGGACTCACTTCAATCGGAGTAAAGTTGGGAGATGTCGTGAGGCACAAATTAAACAGATATCCCGTAAAATCACTAGCATCGACACCGATACGGATATAATACTTATTACCGGGAGTTAAATTTCTCAAAACGGCCTCATTATCCGAGGCATTCATATCGTAACATCCCAAGGAAGTAGTTGTAATCAAATTACATGGCTGGTCATATAAAACCACATATACATAGGAATAAGCTGAACTTCCAGAAATACTAATCAAATCTCTCATAGTTAGCAAATGCACCTTTGATGTTGCAGTAAATTCAAACCAAGCATCTTTAGATATAGCAGAAGCATTTGCACATGCTGGAGTCGGAAGAGTCGACTTGGTAGCTGACATCAAAGAAACATCTAGTGATTTAACACAATCTAAAGTGGCATTAACAGGAAGCTGAACTGCTCCTACACACTCGTCATTCGCCCCTACCGTCGTTCCTGTATTTAAAGGACTTGACCAATCACTATTTGATTTGCCGTCTGTACATTTCGCTCTGACATAAATCGTATAAGCCTTACTCTGATCTAGTCCACTAATCGTTGTTTTTGGGTTTCCATTAACCACTAGCGATTTAATCGGAGCACTGTTTACATCCTTCCCATATTCAACTACAATAAGCTCCCAAGAGGTAACTCCACCAGTTTGTTGCCATTCCACATCTAAAGTCGAAGCCGTTTGCTTGTTTGATACCAGATAAAAAGGTTCAGGACACCCAATGACCTTTTTAATAAATATATTATCAATATGAACCTCTACAGAACCAACGGTTTTCGTGCGCCACGCCAGATTACTTCTTCCTTTTACACCTTTAAAAAACACTACTTTTTCTTTCCATATTACATCGGTAAAATCTGCAGCGGCAACCAATTTTGTCTTAAATTGATCCAAGGCAAGCCCCGTATTTGATAACAACACTTCCAATCTTCCCGCATCATAGTCTCCAGCCTTATAATGATATTTCAAAACATAATCACTATTTTCCATATCGATATCCGGAGAGATCAACCAATCATCACTTTCTTCTTCATCCGTCCAATCCCACACCGATATAGCCATTGAGCCATTACCTTCATAACTACCGTAATTATAAATATTCCATACATCTCCGCCGTCTGCTACAGCATCCACTATTGTCCAACATTTAGTAGTCCTAGAATCGGTATTAAAACCTTCCCAGAATGGAACCGCATAAAGATCACATAGGGTGGTAAAATTAAAAGGTCCCGACCAAATACTATACACTCCAGCGCTACAAATAGTACGTACATAATACTCATAATCCGTATTAGGCTCAATGGCTTTACCCGTTTGATCCTGTGTCAGTGTATTTTCTTTTTTAGTAGTAAGGGTTCCATTGCCCGTTGGAGCTCCCTTTCCAGCTTCTTGTAAAACATACTCCCAATTGGTTGCCTTAAAATCATCAGTCCAGGTAATGGTCGCTTTTCTTTGTTCGATATCCTTCGCATCTAGCAATATAGGTTCCGGACAAGTCAATACTTCTTCTACAAAAACATTATCGATATAAACCCTTTTTGATCCACCACCTTTAATATGCCAAGCCAGATTTACATTACCATCAAAATCTGCAATATATGCCGTTCTTTGTTGGTAATTTCCAATTTTATAAGTCTTACTTTTTACAATTTCCTTTTTAAAATCCGCAGGCTTGTTTCCCGTATTAGAAGCCAAAACCTCAAACTCATTATCATCGTTATAGGTATCCGTGACAAAATGGTATTTCAATCTATAAATTTTATTCTTCTCCAGTTTAATCACTGGCGAAATTAACCAATCGTCACTTATTTCATTTTCTCCATTATATGTATAGAAAAACATCGCATGACTGCCCTCATATTGTCCAGAATTCGCTCTACTCCAAATGCCACGTCCCGAAGATGAAGTAGCGTCCTTGTTTTCATCAAGTATTGTCCAACAATAGATTCCAATAGAATTCGCATTAAACCCTTCCCAGAATGGAGCCGCAAATGCGGAACAACCAGTTCTAAAATTAAAAGGTCCTTTCCAAATACTAAAGGTTCCGTCGCCACAGGTCGTTCTTACATAAAACTCATAGGCCGTATTCTCCTCTAAATTCCCTCCCGATTGATCCTTAGTTACGATATTATCTTTTTTAGTAGTCGCGGTACCGTTACTTGTTGGTGCTTTCCCACCTGCTTTCTGAACCACATACTCCCAATCCTTACCAAAGTCATCACTCCAAAAAATTGAAGCGCTGTTTTCTTTGGAATCTTTACTACCCAAGCCCATCGGCTCCGGACAACCTACAATTTCCTCTACAAAGACATTGTCTATATACAAGTAGGTTGAACTATTACCAGGACTATTAACATGCCACGCTAGATTAACGGTACCCGCAGTAGCGCCAATGATAAGAGATTCTTCAGCCCAAACGTCCGTACTAATCCCTGTTTTAGTTATTAAACTTCTCGTAAAATCGGATACAGAAGTGCCCTTAGTAGAAAGTAAGACTTCGAAATCGGTTTTGTTAAAACTACTCGTTTTATAATGATACTTCAATCTATAATACTTAGTGGCATCAAGCTTAAAGCCCGTTGAAATTAACCAATCATCATGCTTAGGCGATGAAGTATAACCGTAGTAATACATGGTTTGATCTCCCTCAAATTGATCGTAATTAATTGTTCTCCAAATATTACTATAAGTATCTCCGTCGTTATTATTGTCAACAATTTTCCAACAAGTCAATCCTGTCGAATTCACATTAAATCCCTCCCAAAGCGGCAAAACAGTTAAATCACAAGGGGTTTTAAATTTTACAGGACCTACCCAAATACTATTCTTTCCTGCACCACAACTGGATCTAACAAAGAATTCATACCAGGTATTCGGTTGTAAGTTAGCCCCACTAGTTCCACTGGTTTTAAGTACTTTTATGTTATCTATTTTAGAGATCACCCCACTTCCAATCGGCGCAGGACCTGCCCCCATCGGTTGAACAAAATACTCCCAACTCGTATTGTTTGGATCCGTCCAAGATATTTTAGCACTATCCTTCTCTAAATCTCCAATAACGATTTCCTCAGCCGGCGCATAACACGACACTTCTTGAATGGTCACCAGGTCGATATATACATAAGCATATCCTTTAGCCACAACGTGCCAGGCAATATTGATATCACCTACTTCACCGTTGACATAAAGGGTTTCCTTAACAAAAGTTGAAGTATTGCGTTTTTTAGGAGATGATAACGACTTTTTAAAATCCACTGGATTGATTCCGTCTCTCGATAACAAGACCTCAAAATCATTACTATACGAACTGCTTGTTTTGTAATAGAACGTAATTGCATAAAGGCCTCCATTCATTTTAACCATTGGAGAAATCAACCAATCGTCATGAGTTGTTGATGAATTTGCCCCATAGAAAAACATGCTGCGATCGCCTTCATAAGGCGAACTGCTATATTGTTTCCAAATATTATCTCCTGTTGGAGCTGTAGCATCCTTATTATTATCGAGTATTTTCCAACATTTAAAATTTGTAGAATTGACATTAAATCCTTCAACCAAAGTTGTACTTACTGCCTTACATAAAGTTCTGAAACTAACTGGACCCATCCAATCTCCTAGACTTCCATTAGCACATTTAGACCTCACAAAATATTCATATTCAGTACCGGCTTCTAGGTTTTTATTCGTGTGATCTTTAGTTGCCACTACTTCATTAGCAACAGCTAAAGTACCCGCTGCAATCGGCCCATTGCCTCCTGCCTTTTCTATAAAATATTCCCAATTTGTATTTACCGTATCTGTCCAAGAAAGCGTTACCTCATCGGTCTTAATCTTCGTAGCTTCTAAATTCAATGGCTCTACACAAGCCACCTCTTCAAGTGACACATTATCTATATATACTGTGGTACTAGACTGGGTTGCTATATGCCATGCCAAATTAACATCGCCTCCATATTTTGTTATAAAAACGGTTTCTTCCCTCCAATTTGAGTTTTTATAAACTCTCGTAGCAACTATTGTTTGGGTAAAATCAGTCAGAACAACCCCCTTATTTGATGCTACTACCTCGAACTCATTATTGCCCGTGGTGCTTTTATAGCGATATTTTAGTTTATACGTCTTTGTTGCATCTAATTTGAAGGTAGGCGAAATCAACCAATCATCACTCTTTGCAGTGCTCGTAAAATACATGGATCGATCACCTTCAAAAGGCGAGCTAGTGTAGGCTTTCCAAATATTATTGCCCGTTGGTGAGTTGGAATCTTTATTGTTATCAACAATACTCCAACATGCAAAGGTTGTTGAGTCTGAATTAAATCCCTCCCAAAAAGGCAACGATTGTATCGTACAGGGTGCTGCCGCTAAAAGTTTTACTGGTGCAAAACTAAAATAGGGCTGTAGATTCAGATCTGGCGCAAAGGATTTATAGTGCCACAAATCACTACTACGGTAATTGTCTAGATTATCCTGTTTCGCATTGGCTGAGGCACTTAAGAACAGCAGCCCATATATACAAAAAACAGAAATAAATGAGGTAATTTTACTCATATCTAATAAAATATTTGGTTAGTTATTAGTAAATATATAATTTTAACTCATAATTAAGTTAAAAATTATTAAAAATTTTACACTCTATAAGTCTTTTACGAAACATTAAAACACCGAAAGCCTACCACATACAGGGTGTATCGCTACTTTTTGAGATAACCGTTAAACCACATTTAAAAAAATTAAATCGTTATAAAACTCTTAAAAACAAAAAAAACCGGAAGTTTTCACTTCCGGTTTTTTTTTGTTTGATTATTTATTGATCTGAACCCATCCTGTTCTGGTTTTTCCATGTGCTATAACCACATAGTAATACGTACCGTCGGGCAACAGTTTATCTCCTTTTTCTTGCCCATACCATTGGTCTGTATAAGCACCTTGGAACGAGTAAACTTCCGCACCATATCGGTTGTAAATCACCATACTGGTCACCCCGTGTTCTTTTAGGTCAAAGCGATCGTTTAATCCATCGCCATTTGGAGAAACTCCTTTTGGAATTGGACAGTCAATATAACTCACCTTAAAGCTACTCTCGTCAAGACAAAGTCCATCGTCGGAGGAAGCGTATACGTAGATCGTTTGTGCCAGAGGAACTAAACTACCTACAGCCAACTCCATTCCTTGTCCACCCGCTTGACTAAAGTATTTATTATTTGCAGGTAAAGCAGCTAATGCATGCAAATGGCATTCTAATTCTACATCACCAAAAACAGCTGCTTTGACTGGCGCTGTAATGTCGAGCTTAAAGGATATCTCTTCATAACAACCACCTCCGTTATCTTGGAAGACAAAAAAGGTATAAGTCCCAGGAACATTCAAAACATCAGCTCCTTTATACTCCACGCCTGTTGCCTTTGTAGCCGTGTAATAATGCTGCCCCGATTCCAGAGCAGGAAACGTGTAACTACCGCAGATTCGAACATCTTCACGAGCTGTTGGAATAATTCCCGCTGTAGCTTTTAACGTCCATTCGAATATTTCGGAACAACCCGTTCTTACATCTTCCACATAAATATACAGCATGCTGTTTACCCCTTTGGTCTCCAACTGATACTCTTTTGGATTCGGAATCGAATTCAATTTTGCCACAGCATCTTCTTTAGATGTGAAATAGACAAACTTATAATTCAATGGATCTACCTTTGCAAGCATCGCCGTTTCCACTTCTGTAAGATCTAAAGTCAAGGCTGCTAAAGCAGTACGACAAATAGACAAAACATCTGGAGTTGCAATAACCTTGGATATCGCAGGATAAATCTCAATGCGTTTGACTCCCTTAACTTCACAGTTAATCGCATTATATTTCCCTACAACCTTATATTCCCCGCTTTCGCAAACCTGCAAATCTGGTTTGTTTGCTCCCGCTATCACCACATCATCTTTATACCAAGTAATTGTAGTCTCTTCAGTACCTAAACCGGATTTAATGGTTACACATTCTCCATTACAAAGTGCGTTACCTTCTTCCACAAGCATATCTGCTCCCAAGTCCAAATCGCCCAAATCAAAACTCCCTGCATTAAAGAATACTGCTGAAGTATGAGCATTATTGGTACAAAAATCCATAACTGCCAACTTAATATGATACTTACGCCCTGGAACAACTACCACGGTTTCAGATTCCATAGCCTTGGTTAAACCGACAAAATCAATGGGCGCATCAATTGGATGATCCTGATTGTTATCAAAGTGTTTCCAGTAATACTCTGGATTGACACTACCACAATCTATCCCCGATTTGGTCGCATCTCTAATGGTGTTTAGGGATATCGGTGTTTGGGTTCCTTTAATTTTAGCCAAATTCTGACCTTCTCCCGTAGTAGAATCGATCAACCAAGCCGCAAATAAGGCTCCTGTATTGCAATCATACGTACATCCATTAATATAACTATTAGAAGCAAACAAGTATTCAAACTTGATAGCATCTTTAATTGGAATAAAATCGAACTCTATTTGAGTAACCCTTTTTTGCGGTAGAGGACCTCCACCAGCATCTTTAATTGCATCGTTAATATCCTTGTCACCTGCCCAACGATGGGGATTACTACCTCTGGCGCTATTGGCTCCAATATGAGGCCCTGCTACGTACTTAATTTCACTAGTTCCTAAAACAATTCCTTCCTCAAAAGGAAAATTAGAACCCGCTTTACTAAAATACCCCACGGTATTAATGGCTTTTGTCAAAGGTCCTCCATCACCTACTTGATAGGTTACATTAGATACCAAATCACAATTGGATTTTACGAAAACGTCTTTAATCAATTCGTCTACATTATATTTATCCCCACTAGGACTCACCTCTAAGGGAGTGTATTTTGAAGTAACCAGACACAAGTTAAAGACTAAATCACTAGCCGTCGTTGCAGAAACACCTAGTCGCAAATAATATTTCTGCCCCGGTATTAAGTTCGTCAACAATTTATTATTGCTGGTTCTAGACAGCGAAAAACACTGTAAAGCTGCCGCAGTAATAGATCCACAAGGTTGATCATATAAAGCGAAATAAATTAATGGAGAAGCTGTTTTTCCTGAAACGCTAACCAAATCTTTTATACTCAGCGAATGACTGGCCGCCACAGCAGTAAATTCAAACCAAGCGTCGTTTACAATAGAAGCCGAACAACTCGGTGTTGGAAATTGAATAGGTACTGTTGCTGTAGCCGATTTAGTAGCTCCAAACAACGAACCTGATGCTATTTTTACGCATTCCAAACTCGTGTTAACCGGGATATTTACTGCTCCAGAACACTCATCATTTTTATCCAGTAGCGTCCCACCATTTGATGCAGTAGACCAATCACTAAAAGATTTGCCATCTAGACATTTTGCTCTTACATAGATTTTGTATCCCTTCGCGGAATCCAATCCATTTATCGTGACTGCAGGGGTTCCCACCACATTAATAGATTTAACAGGAATTGCCGTATGGTCATCACTAACACCAACCACTATCACTTCCCAAGAAGTAATTCCTCCGGTTTGCTTCCACACTACATCCATGCTTGTGCTGGTATGATTAGAAGTTTGAACATAGTGCGGTTCTGGACAGCTTTCTATTTTCTTTAGAGTTATATTGTCCAAATACAAATAGGTCGCTGTGGTATTTTTTGACTTTCCATGCCAAGCTATATTGACATTCCCTTTTATATTATCTAAGAAAATAACTTCTTCTACATAATTACCTTCATAGTAATTTTTTAAACCCAAAAGGGTTGTTGTAAACTTATTGGTTTCAATTCCTTGGGTTGACAACAATACTTCGAACTCATTGTTATAGGTTGCTGTAGTGCTGGTCTTATAATGGTATTTCAAAATATAAGCGCCACCGTCCAAAGTAATAGTAGGAGAAATCAAATAATCATCATTCGGAACCTTATCCGCATCATAGAGGTAATAATACATGGCTTGATCGCCTTCATAAGAACTTGTATTGGTTTTCCAAGTCGTCCCCATAGGTATGATCAATCCGGTTTTGTCTAGGACCGTCCAACATCTGGTCGTTTTTGAGTCCTTGTTAAAGCCCTCCCAGAATGGAGCTGGATAAATCTCACAGATTGTAGCAAAAGCAACAGGCCCTCGCCAGATACTGAAAGCTCCATTGCCACAAACTGTACGAACGTAAAATTCATAGTCTGTATTTGCCTCTAGATTTTTACCCGATTGCATTTTAGTAAGTACATTTTCTTTTTGGGTAGTTGCAGTTCCGGCTCCTGTTGGCAATCCTTTACCCGCTTCTTGAACATAGTATTCCCACTTTGTAGCACCAAAATTATCTGTCCAATTGATGGTTGCCTTTTGGGTTGCTATATCTTTTACTGCCATATTCAGCGGTTCTGGACAGCCAGTGACCTCTTCGACAAATACATTATCCACATAAAGATAGGTATATTGAGAGGAAGCGGTTACGTGCCAAGCAATATTAACCTCCCCACTAACTCCTGTGATAAAAACATATTCTTCTGTCCAAACCGTACTTGGAGCGTATTTGCTTTTAGGCACAACCACTGTAGTGAAGTTTTTCGTATCTAATCCAGCCGTTGACAAAAGCACTTCAAACTCATAATCATATGTCAGTGTTGTCGTTGTTCTATAATGATATTTTAGACGGTAAGTCTTCGTTGGTTCAAACTTAATTTTTGGAGAAACCAACCAATCATTATGCGGTATTTTAGTCACGTCAGCATTACTTCCATAGAAATACATCGAGTGACTTCCTTCGAATTTCGTCGTTACTGTTTTCCAAATATTACTACCCGTAGCTGTGGTAGCATCCTTGTTCTCATCAATAATTGTCCAACAATTCACACTCTTATCCGAGCTGTTAAATCCTTCCCAGAAAGGCGTAGTGTAAACACTGCAGGCCGTTCTAAATAAAAAAGGTCCAGACCACACGCTAAACTCTCCATTACCACAAACAGAACGCACATAAAACTCATATTCCGTATTAGCAAGTAAGTTTTTACCCGATTGCTCTTTGGTAAGAGCCGCCTCTTTATTTGTGGTTACTGTTCCATTTCCTACTGGCGATGGAGCACCTGCTTCCTGTACGAAGTATTCCCAACTACTCCCGTAATTTTCCGTCCAAAAAATGTTGGCTGTAGTTTCCTTTACATCTTTACTACCCAAGTTCATTGGCTCTGGACAGCCTTTTATCTCTTCCAGAGATACCGCATCGACATACAGATATGTAGCAGTTCCCGCTGTATTTACATGCCATGCAATATTAACATCGCCACCAACTTTACCGATAATAATGGTTTCTTCGACCCAATCATTACTACTCACCGCTTTTTTGGTTTGTAAAACCTGCGTAAAATCCGTTAATAGGATGCCCTTATTGGACAAGACAACTTCGAAATCATTTTTATAGGTTGTCGATGTTCTATAATAGTATTTTAACCTATAGTATTTCGTGGCATCTAACTTAAATCCTGGAGATATCAACCAGTCATCGTGTTGTGGGGAGCTCGTTGCATAAAAATACATCGACTGGTCACCTTCTTGATTGGTTGAAATCGTTTTCCAGATACCGGAAGACGTCAAACTAGTTGCATCTTTATTATTATCTACAATTGTCCAACAGCTCAAGTTGGTTGAATTTTTATTAAAGCCCTCCCAATACGGTAAGCTTGCAAAATCACAAGGTGTTTTAAAAGCAATTGGACCAACCCATTGGCTGTTTTTTCCAGCACCACAACTCGATCTGACGAAAAACTCGTACCAAGTATCCGGTAATAAGTTTGTTGCACCAGCACCGTTTGTCTTTGTCACATCAAATGTAGGTTTTGGAGCTACTGATCCACTGCCTACCGGCATGGTTCCAGTACCTTGCAATTGCGTAAAAACCTCCCAATTCGCATTATTGGTATCTGTCCAAGTGAATGTCGCTTTTCCTTTATCTAAAGCAGTCAAAACCACATTTTGATCTGGAGCTATACAATCAATTTTTTCGATGGATGCTAAGTCGACATAGACTGTAGTAATTCCCGAAGACTTAACATGCCATGCGATATTTACGTCTCCGATGATATCTTTGACATATAGTATTTTCTTGACGTAAGCCGTGGTATTGCGTTTTTCGCTAGGCTCAATAATCATTTTAAAATCAACTGGTTTCACCCCATCTTTAGACAACACCACTTCAAAATCATTGCTATTAGAAGCAGAGGTTTTGTAATAATAGGTGATCGCATATATGCCTCCCGTCATTTTAACCGTTGGCGAAATCAACCAATCATCGTGTGTTGTAGCTGCTATACTGCTGTAAAAATACATCGAACGATCCCCTTCATAAGGTCCGGTCGCGTACTGCCTCCAACTGTTGTTCCCTGTCGATAAGACATCGTCGTTATTATCTGTAACCTTCCAACAACTAAAGCTAGGAGAATTAACATTAAACCCTTCTGATAGCGGTAGATTTACGGGATTACAGGCTGTAGTAAATACAAACGGACCTACCCAATCTCCAAACTTGCCATCCACGCATTTTGCTCTTATGTAAAACTCATAATCCTTTCGAGCTGTTAAATTATTGTTGCTATTGTCTTTGGTCACCACAAGCTCTGTTGTCTGAGTTGAGGTTCCCGAACCGACTGGTAGAGCTCCTCCTGCACTTTGTACATAGTACTCCCAAACCTTATTAACTTTATCATTCCACAACAAAGTTACTTCTGTTGGTTTGATGTCTTTCACTGCCAAATCTAGCGGCACAACACAGCTGGCCTCTTCAATGAAAACATTGTCTAAATACACTGTAGCTGAGGTAGGATTTGTCACGTGCCATGCAAAACTAACATCGCCTCCTAAATTGGTTACATAAATGGTTTCTTCTGCCCAAGTTGCACTACTGTAGATTTTTTTTGCCAGAATAACCGTGGTGAAATCGTCGATTGCCGTACCGTTATTAGAAGCAAGCACTTCAAATTCATTAACAGCCGTACTGGTTTTATAATGATACGTCAGCTTATATGTTTTGGTTGCGTCAAATTTAAAAATGGGTGAAATCAAATAATCATCATTTTTAGATGTTCCCGTAAAATACATACAGCGATCTCCTTCAAACACGCCTGAAAGGGTACTGTATAAGCGCCAAATATAACTGCCTGTAGGAGATGAAGAGTCTTTATTAGCATCGACTATATTCCAACAATTAAAAGTAGTTGAAGCTAGGTTAAATCCTTCCCAAAAGGGCAAACTCGTTTCGGCACAAGGTGTCGTAAATAAAAATGGTCCAGACCACACACTGTATGCCGCTGCACTACAAACCGTTCTGACGTAGTATTCGTAAGTAGTACCAGCTACTAAATTTGCGCCTAAACCGTCTTTGGTTGCTAGCGTGCCGGTTTTAGAACTGGTCGCTATTCCAGCAGTAGTCGGAACAACTCCAGTGGGTTTTTGTATAAAATATTCCCAATTTGTGGCCGCAAAATTATCGTCCCAAAGCAAACTTACCTGATCCTTTTTTAACGACTTAATATTTAAGTTTAAAGGCTCTGGACAAGTCGCTACCTCTTCTATAGATAAGTTATCTATATAGAGATAAGTTACTCCTGTGGAAACCACGTGAAAACCGATATTAACAAGACCACTTACTCCGGAAATAAACGCGACTTCTTGTTGCCATTCTGCACTATTTCCATACATCTTTTTAGGTATGACCGATTTGGTAAAATTCGCCGAACTTACTCCAGTCGTAGACAATAACACTTCTATTTCGTGGTTGTAATTGGCTACAGTTGTTCGATAATTGTATTTCAATCGATAAACCTTGGTAGCGTCAAAGCTCAAATCTGGTGTTATCAACCAATCATCATGGGTTTTTCCCGTTGTTCCATAGAAATACATCGACTGATCCCCTTCCATCTTCGTGGTGCTGACTTTCCAAATATTGGATGAGGTTGTCGCATCTGCATTAACATCTAAAATCGTCCAACAACTTAGAGTCCCCGAATTTTTATTAAATCCCTCCCAAAATGGTAAAACTTGTACGCTACATGCCGCTGCTTTCACAGCATTTAATCCCGTGAGATTAAAATAGGGTTGCAAGTATAACTTTGGAGCATAAGACTTGTTAAGCCAATTAATATTGGTCCTAACAATTTCTACTTCTTTTTTGTTTGCATAAACCGAATCGTTTACAAAAAGCATTATAACAACAAAAAAGACCGAGAAAAGAAAAGTAATTTTTTTCATCCCTAATAATTTACTTGGTTAATTGGTTTCAAATGTATCGCTTTCTTTAACAAATACATCACAATTAGTAAATTATTACATGAATAAAATTCAATTAAAATGGACTTTTATCAATATTAAATGCAATAAATATTTGGCAAACTTAACAAATAATCAATAAAATAATTGTTTTTACAAAGTTTAATCAATAACCAAACCTACTGTTTTAATACTGCTATCCGGCAATTTATAGCCGAAATTAAACTGTCTTTTTCTTTAAAATAAGTAAAAAAAACCAGCATTTACAGTTATACTAGCTGGGTTATTATTTCTTAAAAGTGTGAATAAAAAATAACAATTAGGCATAAAAAAGGCAATTATGAAATAACTTTTCGATGGTATCATTTTAAAAAAAAATCGATGCAACTGGTCTATAATTCCATTTCTCGGGACCTATTGACGCTATTTCCACAGCAATCCATGTCATAAAAACCTAAAAAGCAGCCATCGAAAGCCTCCCTTATTTCTTTTAAAATTACACATAGCAAAAGGGGCTATCTCATAACTTGAGTTAGCCCCTTTTCTTATATATCACCAAAAAATGGTTTAATTCATATCCTAATTGATATAAACATCAACCTTCTCTAGCATTATTTATTGATTTGAACCCATCCGGTTCTGGTCTTGCCATGCGCTATAACCACGTAGTAATACGTACCATCAGGCAATAGTTTATCTCCTTTTTCCTGCCCATACCATTGGTCAGTATAAGCACCTTGGAACGAATAAACTTCTGCGCCATAACGGTTATATATCACCATACTGCTCACCCCGTGTTCTTTTAGATCAAAGCGATCGTTTAATCCATCGCCATTAGGAGAAATTCCCTTTGGAATCGGACAATCCTTATAACTGACCTTAAAGCTACTCTCCTCAACACACAGACCGTCATTAGACGAAGCATAAATGTAGACGGTTTGTGTATGCGGTAACAAGCTACCCACAGCCAACTCCATTCCCTGTCCACCAGCTTGAGTAAAATACTTGTTATGAGCCGATAGCGGAGCTAGTATATGCAAGGAACACTCCAATTCTACATCGGCAACGATGTCGGCTTTTACAGCAGCGGTAATGATAACTTTATAAGAAATTTCCTCATAACAACCGTTGCCATTGTCTTGTAAAACATAGATCGTGTGCTCTGATGCTTCAGTTAAAATATCACCTGCTTTATAAGCAATACCCTTAGCTGCAGATTCAGAATAGTAATACTGATTTGCCTCTAAATCGGGCAGCGTATACGTTGCACAGATTTTCACCTGCTCTCGAGCTGCTGGAATTATTCCTTTGGTCGCTCTTAAGGTCCATTCAAAGATTTCTGAACAGCCCGTACGCTGGTCAATAACTTTAATATACAACACGACATCTGTTCCTTTGGTTTCTACATCATAAGAAGTTGGATCCGCTATAGCACCGACACCGGCAACAGCATCTTGCTTGGTTTTGTAATAAAACATCTTATAATTAATAGGATCCACCTTGATCAACATATCCGCTTCTACCGAAGTTAGGTCGACTGTCAAAGTATTTAAAGTTTTTCGACAAATCGGAAGCACCTTAGGAGCAGCAACGACTGTTGATATATCTGGATAAATCTCCACTTTTATACTTCCTACAACCTCACAGTCAATAGCACTATATTTACCAACGACCTTATATTGTCCGGTTTCAAAAACTTCTAAATCCGGGCTAATTGCCCCCGGTATTACTATGTTGTCTTTATACCATTTTATCACCACTCCTTCTGTACCTAATCCAGATTTTAAAATCCTTGATTCTCCACCACATATCGCATTGCCATTTTCTACAAGCATATCTGCACCTAAATCCAAATTACCCAAGTCAAAACTTCCTGCATTAAAGAAAACAGCAGAGGTATGTTGAACATTAGGACAGAAATCCATTACGGCTAATTTAATATGATATTTACGCCCTGGAATAACGGTTACTGTTTCTGAACTCATCGCCTTGGTAAGTCCTACTAAGTCGATAGAGGCCTCTAACGGGCTGTCTATATCTCTAAAGTACTTCCAAAACCATTCTGGATTAACACTAGTACAAGGCGCTTTCGATTTCTCTACATCGCGAATAGTATTGATAGCAATAGGGATTTTAGTTCCCGATATTTTCGCTAAGTTTTGACCTTCACCCGTAGTACTATCTACTAACCAAGCGGCAAACATCGCTCCAACATTACACACTTCTCCGCAACTTTCATCATAGCTATTTGAAGCAAACAGGTAATCAAATTTTATTTCTTCCTTAATCGGAATAAAATCAAACTCAATCTGTGTTACACGTTTGTCGGGATAAGGACCACCACCCGCATCATCAATGGCATCATTAATATCCTTATCTCCTACCCAACGCTCTTCATTACCACCGCGATCTACGTAATACCCTTTATACGGACCTGGAATATATTCCACTTCATTGGTTCCCAATACAATTCCTTCCTTAAATGGGAAATCAGATCCTGCTTTATTAAAATATCCCACCGTATTATAGGTCATGGCTTTAGCTCCACCATCACCATTCTGATATCTTACATTGGACACCAAGTCGCAATTGGATTTCACCAAAATGTCTTCAACCAGCTCTTCAACAGTGTATTTATCTCCACTCGGACTCACCTCTAAGGGTGTGAAATTTCCAGTAGTAATACACACATTAAAGATAAAATCAGTCTGACTTATATCCTCGACCCCTAAACGCAAATAATACTTTTTACCCGGCACAAGTTTGTTCATAACGGCACTATTTTCCTCTGGAATAAAAACGAAGCAAGCTAAGGGTGTATTAGTAATAGCAGCACAAGGCTGATCGTATAAAGCTCCTTCTATCCCAAGGCTACTGATGTTTCCAGAAATACTTTGTAAATCCTTGATCGTCAAAAGATGAACAATAGCCGTTGCTGTAAATTCAAACCAAACATCATAAACAATACCCGAGCTACAAAATGGCGTGACATTGGAAGATTTTGTCGCTGCGAGTACACTAGCCGGAGTACTTTTTAAACACGCTAACCCGGAATTAACCGGAACATTAAAGGCTCCATTACATTCATCATTAAGCCCAACTTTGGTTGAAGTATTAACTGGAGTAGACCAGTCACTGTTGGTTTTTCCACCGGTACATTTAGCCCTTACGTAAATGGTATAAGGCTCACCCGGACTTAAGCCAGCTATGGTTGCTTTTGGAGCTCCGTTTACCGTAAGTGATTTTACCGGTATAGCCGTTTCATCACCACCAAAATCCACTACAAGAACTTCCCAACTAGTTATTCCACCCAGTTGTTGCCATTCTACATCCACACTATTACTGGTCTGATTTGACGTAGTTACATAATACGGTTCAGGACAAGTTTCAATTTTTTTAACCACTACATTATCGATTGACAACTCTGCTGAACCGACTGAAGTTAAATGCCAACCTATATTTGAAGTACCTTGAGTACTGTTAAAAAAGACTACTTCTTCCTTCCAGTTACCGGTATTAAATACCGCCTCAGCAACGAGCGGTGTTGTAAATTGATCTACATCCACTCCTGCGTTCGATAAGGAGACTCCAAATTTCGCTCCATCATCCGATGTCCAATAATGGTACTTCAAGATATAACTCCCGTTGTCCATTTTTAAATCTGGCGATATCAACCAATCATCAGAAATCACTTCGCCAAGCCAATCCCACACCCCAATATTCATTGCTTGATTACCTTCATATTTAGTAAAGACACCAGGTCCCCATAAATTTCCTCCCCATATTGGATCACCATCGTCATTTCCATCAATGATCGTCCAACATCTCAAGGTTTTTGAACTGCTATTAAAGCCTTCCCAAAAAGGCGTACTATAAATATCACATAAGGTAGAAAAGTTAAATGGCCCTGACCAAATACTATAGGTTCCATTGCCGCAAACCGTACGAACATAGAATTCATAATCCGTATTAGGCACTAAATTAACCCCCGAACTTTCTTTAGTAAGGATATTTTCCTTTTTACTAACCAAAGTTCCACTTCCCGCTGGAACTCCTTTGCCCGCTTCTTGCAAAACATATTCCCAATTGGTCGCCTTGAAATCATCGGTCCAAGTAACCGTTGCCTTGTTTTTTGTAACATCTTTAACACCCAAATCTATGGGTTCAGGACAGGTTGCCACTTCCTCAAGAACAACATCATCGATAAAAATATCTATGGAACCCAAGCCCTTAGTATGCCAAGCTAAGTTAACATTTCCGTCAAAACCGGTAATAAAGGCGGTTTTTGACTGATAATTAATCGACTTATAGGATTGATTTTTAATTAATTCGTTCTTAAAGTCAGTCGGGTTAATTCCAGAATTAGAAAGTAAAACCTCAAATTCGTTATTGTCTGAAGACATCTCCGTTTTAAAATAATATTTCAATCTATAGATCTTCGCTTTACTTAATGAAAATGTCGGAGAAATCAACCAATCGTTACTTTCCTGATCATCATTATTATACGAATAATAATAAATGCCGTGAGAGCCTTCAAATGGGTCATAATCTGTAATGCTCCAAATGTTTTCTCCCGCTGGAGAAGTAGCATCCTTATTTTCATCTATAATCGTCCAACAATAAACGCTGGTGGAATTAGAATTAAATCCTTCTTTAAAAGGTACTGGAATAATATTACACAGGGTTCTGAATTTATATGGTCCGCTCCAAAGACTAAAAGTTCCATCACCACAAACCGTACGCGCATAAAACTCATAAGCCGTGTTTGGGTTTAAATTCTTACCCGCCTGATCCTTAGTAACCAGATTTTCCTTTTTGGAACTTGTAGTTCCATTCCCCACAGGTGCCGTACCTCCCTGATCTTGAACTACATATTCCCAATTTTTACCATAAGCATCGTCCCACAACAGGGTCACAGTGGTTTGCTTTAAATCTTTAGTCCCCAAATTTAATGGTTCAGGACAGTCTTTTACTTCTTCAATAAAAACATTATCGACATACAAACTAGTTGATTCACCTCCGTCAGTAGTTACGTGCCAACCAATATTAACGTCGCCTGCAGTAGATGCAATTATAAGGGTTTCCTCTTCCCATACATCACTACTATGTCCTTTTTTTGTTGCTAAAATCTGAGTAAAATTGGCTAGGCCAGCTCCCTTGTTAGACAAAGCAACTTGAAAATCATTTTTATTAAACGCGTCTGTTTTAAAATGATATTTTAATCTATAAAACTTTTTTACATCAAATTTAAACCTTGGCGAAATCAGCCAATCGTCGTTCATAGCCCCCTCGGTATAACCATAGAAATACATCCCTTGGTCACCTTCGAAATAATTATAATCATTAACTCTCCATATATTACTATAGGTATCGGCATCCATATTATTATCTACCACAGTCCAACAACTGGCTGTGGCTGAATTGGCATTAAAGCCTTCCCAATAAGGCAATATACCAAATTCACAAAGTGTTTTGAATTTGACAGGTCCAATCCAAAGACTGTTTTTACCTGCGCCACAACTTGCTCTTACAAAAAACTCATATTCGGTATTGGGTTGCAAGTTCACACCACCTACACCACTACTCGTCTTAGTAACCGTAATTTTATTACTATTTGCCAACAAACCACTACCTACCGGAGCTGGTCCTGCTCCCTCAGGTTGTACAAAATATTCCCATTTGCTGTTGTTAGTATCCGTCCAGGTAATAGCTGCCGAATCTTTTTGTAAGGCATCAATTACGACCTCATTATCGGGGCCCATACACGATACTTCTTCAATCGTAACCAAGTCAATATTGACAGCAACCCTGCCTTTTGCAGTGATGTGCCAAGCGATATTTATTTCACCCGTTTCTCCACTAACATATAAGATTTTCTTTTTAAATGCATTGTTTTTATGCGTTGCTTTTGTTTGTAATACTTCCGTAAAATTAGTGAGTCGCGTACCCTTATTTGAAAGTAAGACCTCAAATTCGTTGTCATAAGAGGCATTTGTTTTATAGTAGTAACTAACCGCGTAAATGCCACCATTCATTTTAATCGCCGGCGAGATTAACCAATCGTCATGCGTAGTAAAAGAATCTCCTCCATAGAAGGACATAGCCATATCTCCCTCATGTGTCGAATTATCGTTTTGTAACCAACCGTTTTCTCCACTCTCGTACTGATCCTTATTATTGTCAATGATCGACCAACACGTAAACGTTTTAGAACTGACATTAAAACCTTCTGTAAAAGGAGCACTGATCACCTTACAAGCTGTTCTAAAACTAAAAGGCCCTATCCATTCACCAAATTTACCACTGACACACTTTGCGCGAACATAGTAATCATAAACGGTGTTAGGTAAAAAATTCTTGTTGTTACTGTCCTTAGAAACCGTAACCTCCGATTTAGCAACAGCCGTACCTGCCCCTGAAGGCCCGCCCCCATCTTCTTCTTCTACATAGTATTCCCAAGCCGAATTAACCACATCTTTCCAATAAATTGTCGCCTTATCAATCTGTATATCCTTTACATCTAAATCCATAGGCTCCATACAAGCGAGTTCCTCTATAGAAACATTATCTAGATATACATAATTCAGATAAGTACCCGTAACATGCCATCCTAAATTAACATCGCCTCCAAAATTGGTTATATAAACCATCTTCTCTACCCAATCGTCATTATAATAGGTTTTCTTAGCAACCAATTCTTTTGTAAAATTAGCAACTCCCACTCCCTTATTAGAAGCCAGCACTTCAAACTCATTCTCATACCAGCTATCAGTCATGTAATGATATTTCAACTTATATGCTTTAGTCGCATCCATTTTTATAGTCGGTGATATCAACCAATCGTCATTTTTTGAATTTCCTTTAATGTACATAGACTGATCTCCCTCTAAGAAGTCATCTACATTGACTCTCCAAATATTGGTTGCCATTGGAGCGGTCGCGTCTTTATTGGCATCGATGATGGTCCAACAAGCGAGATTGTCAGAATCCATATTAAACCCTTCCCAAAAAGGCAATCCCAATACATTACAAACGGGTACCTTTAAAACAAGTACGGATTTGAGATTAAAATAGGGTTGCAATACCAATTCTGGGGCGTATGATCTGTCGAGCCAAGTGAACCAACTCGTATCCGTTTTTTCTCCATTCTTATTCGCATACACAGCACTTCCACATAATAGAAATAGCGTTGCCAATAAAGTTGTGAAAAATAAAATATTTTTCTTCATGACTAATGTATTAATTGGTTAATCCGCATCAAATATATTCTTTTTAGAGATATTGCTAATATTTTAATATAATTATTTTATAAAATAAAAAACAAGACGCACTAGTTAACAAAACATTATGTCAAAAAATACAGCAAAAACTGCTACTGAGGCAACAATTATCCTATTTAACTACATCGATAATCGTTGGTTCAATTTTGCCTTATAGCTGAGGATTACATACCAAAAACAATAAGGGCTATCTAAAAGACAGCCCTTATATGCAATGAGACGTACAAACACAGACCTTTTACAGCTGTGTGTATACAATTATTTATTGATTTGAACCCATCCAGTTCTGGTTTTTCCATGAGCTATAACTACATAGTAGTATGTACCGTCAGGGAGTTGTTTTTCGCCTTTATCCTGACCATACCATTGATCGATATAATCCCCTTGAAACGAATAAACTTCTGCACCATATCGGTTGTAAATCACCATACTGGTTACCCCATATTCTTTAAGGTCAAAGCGATCGTTAAATCCATCGCCATTAGGAGAAACCCCTTTTGGAATCGGACAATCTCTATAACTAACCTTAAAGCTACTTTCATCGACACACAGACCGTCATCAGAAGAAGCATAAATATAGATGGTTTGCGTATGCGGCACTAAGCTCCCCACTACCAATTCCATTCCTTGACCACCAGCTTGAGTAAAATACTTGTTATGAACGGATAGCGGCGCTAATATGTGCAATGAACATTCCAATTCTACATCGGCAACGATGTCAGCTTTTACTGCCGCTGTGATCGTCACTTTGTAAGAAATTTCCTCATAACAACCGTTGCCATTATCTTGTAACACATAAATAGTGTGCTCACCCGCTTCGTTTAGAATATCTCCGACCTTATAGGTGGTTCCTTTTCCGGCTGATTCCGAGTAATAATACTGGTTTACTCCTAAATCTGGCAAGGTATAAGACGCACAAACTTTCACATGCTCTCTAGTTTCAGGAATTATTCCTTTGGTAGCTTTTAATGTCCATTCAAAGATTTCAGAGCAGGATGTACGTTGGTCAACAACTTTAATAAACAGTATTACATCTGTTCCGATTGTTTCTACTCCATAAGAGGTCGGATCGACTATAGCAGCTACACCAGCAACAGCATCTTCTTTCGTTTCATAATAGGACATCTTATAATTTATCACATCTACTTTAGACAACATTGCAGGCTCAACCTCAGTTAAATCTAACACAATCGGCGCTGTCGCTTTTCGACAAATAGGAAGAGACTTAGGAGCGGCAACCACTGTTGAGATAGCCGGATAGATCTCGATTTTTACCGAACCTGTTGATTCACAATTTAAATCTAAGAATTTCACCGTTATTTTATAAGTTCCCGTTTCAAAGACCTCTAAATCTGGTTGATCTGCACCCGGAATTAAAACATCATCTTTATACCATTTTATAACAACACCTTCAGTCATTACACCAGATTTGATGATTCTAGATTCTCCACTGCAGAGCGCATTACCTGTCTCTACCAGTAAATCATTACCCAGGTCAATTTTTCCCAAATCAAAACTTCCTCCTCTTAAAAATACCGCTGAGTTATAACCGGAATCGCGATAGTCTGCAATCGCCAGTTTGATATGATATTTCTTTCCTGGCTTAACAGCAGATACTGCTGTCATCGGTACGGTCATACCTGAGTAATTAATTGGATTATCTTGTAAAGGCAACCCAATTTCACCATCGTAGTACTTATCAAAATACTGTTCATTAAGACTACCACAAGTTAAGTCACCTTGATATTTTTCATCGTGAATAGTCGTTACAGAAACTGGGATATCCGTATTTGGAATTACCGCTAAATTGGTCATTTCATTGGTTTCAATATCGGTAAGGAAAAAGGCAAACACATCCGAGTAATCGCATTGGTATGATGGCCCATATTCATTCGATGCAAATATAAAGTCGAATTTTATGCTATCTGTGATTGGAATAAAATCAAATTCTATCACTGATGCGTTAAAATTCTCATCGGGTTGTCCGTTTTGAAATAAAAGGTTTTGCAAATCTTTATCACCCAACCAGCTCATGGAACCGTCTGTTTGATTCTGATAGTCGCCAGGTCCTTTTGCGGTTTCAACCCCATTTGTTGCCAATACAATTCCATCCTTGAACGAGAACGAGGACTTATTCTTTTCAAAATAACCAATACCATTCGGTTCACTTGCATAATTAGTTCCGGTATGATAGGTAACGTTAGAAACCAAATCACAGTCAGCTACTACCAATACCTCTTTAACCAATTGTTCTACCGTATACTTCGTTCCCGAAGGACTTACATCAATATAGGACGGCGAGTTGATACATAAGGTAAAATAAAAATCTGGAAATTCTTCTGTTGTAGCCAAACGCACATAGTACTTTTTACCGACAACCAAATTTTCCATTAGGTAGTATTTCATGAAATTTTCCAAATCAAAACACATCAAAGCTGTATTACCAATAGTTGAACAATCTTGATCATAAACAGAAACATATATCGTTGGGAATCCAGCACCTGAAATACTGAAGAAATCCGAAATATTCAACATATGTGTAGTATTGGTCGCTGTAAATTCAAACCAAGCATCTTTTTTTACATCTTTTGTTCCGCAACTAGGCTCTAATTTTGCTGAAACCTTGGAACCAAATAAAGTCCCCTGCACATTTTTTATACATTGTGCATCCAAATTAACGGGTATGTTTAAGGCCCCATTACAGTCGATGTTAACACCTATTTTTGTTCCAGTATTTACTGGCGACGACCAATCACTATTTGACTTGCCGTCCGGACACTTGGTTCTAACATATACGGTATACTTTTTACCCGGATCCAATCCATTAATCGTCGTTTTTGGATTTACAGTAACGTTTGCCGTTTTCACAGGAGTCGCCGTTATATCATCTCCATAATTGAGTACTATTACTTCCCAAGAAGTAATTCCACCATCCTGCTTCCAGGTCACATCAAAGCTATTAGTTGTTTGATTAGTTACCTTAACAAAGTAAGGTTCTGGACAAGTCGTTACCTTCTTTAGAATAACGTTATCGATATAAACCCCTAGAGCCCCCTCAGCATCAACGTGCCACGCCAAATTATTCGTACCGGCAACAGCCGTAAAGAATTTCACTTCCTCAACCCAATTCGAATTGCTATATTCGCTAGGAGCAACAATGGTCTTGGTAAACTTATCTACCGTCTTACCACCATTAGACAAAAGCACTTCAAAGCTTCCGCCATCCCAAGGAGAAACCTTGTAATGATATTTTAAGACATACATGCTGTTTTCCATCACTAAATCCGGAGAGATCAGCCAATCATCGCTGATGGCATCTCCGCCCCAATCCGAAACATCAATAGCCATCGCTCGATTACCTTCATATACAGAGTATTTATCAGTTGCCCACATATTTCCTCCCCAATCTGGATCACCATCGTTATTGCCATCTAGTATCTCCCAGCATCTTATAGTTTTCGAATCGGTATTAAAACCCTCCCAGAAAGGTGCTACATATACATCACAAAGCGTTACAAATTTGAAAGGTCCTGCCCAAATACTAAACGAACCATTACCACACACCGTACGAACATAATACTCATAGTCGGTATTCGGTTCTATGTTTTTACCAGCCTGATCTTTTAAAACAATATTTTCTTTTTTAGTGGTAACCGTTCCTCCAGTAGTTGGAACCCCAGTACCTGCAGCTTGGACAAAATACTCCCAGCTTGTTGCTTTAAAATCATCTGTCCAGGAAATAGTCGCTTTTTTGGCCTCTACATCCTTAACATCTAAACTCAATGGCTCCGGACAACCGATCACTTCCTCGACAAATACATTATCGACATAGACCTCTTTCGATCCGACACCCTTAATATGCCACGCCAAGTTAACATTGCCATCCAAGTTCGTGATAAAAACGATTTTTTGTTGATAAGTATTTGAACTATAAACCTGATTTTTAACTATTTCCTTTTTAAAATCTACTGGTTTTATACCCGAATTGGAAGCTAAAACCTCAAAATCACTCGCATCAGCATATCTGCCCACTTTATAATGATATTTCAATCTGTAGATTTTATTTTTATCGAACTTAAAGACTGGACTAATCATCCAATCGTCAGTTTCAATTGCCTCATCATAATCATCGACTTCGAATGCCATACCATCACTTCCCTCGTATTGGTTGTAGGTTGTTTTGATCCATTCACCACTACCCGTACTTCCATCTCCATTTCCGTCAATAAACGTCCAACAATAGATCGCCGTTGAATTGGAATTAAAACCTTCCCAAAAAGGCAGTCCAATGACACCGCAGGCCGTTCTAAACTTAAATGGTCCAGACCAAATACTAAAGCTTCCATTACCACAATCCGATCTGACGTAATATTCATATTCCGTGTTCGGGAGCAAGTTGTTGCCCGATTGATCTTTGGTAATCACATTTTCTTTTTTGACCGTTGCTGTTCCAGCGGCTACAGGTGCTTTGCCCCCCAATTTTTGGACGACAAATTCCCAGTTCTTACCAACTTCATCAGCCCAGAATATCGTAGCCGCATTTTCCTTATGGTCTTTACTGTCTAAATCTACCGGTTCGGGACAACCAATTACCTCTTCAATAAACACGTTGTCAATATACAAATCCGTATAACTACTTTGTGTACTAACATGCCAAGCCATATTAATATTTCCAGATATGTTTCTTAAAATATGTGTTTTCTCCTGCCAATTACCGTTAGTATAACCCTTTTTAGACATTAAATTTGTCGTAAAATCACTAAGAGCAATGCCCTTATTTGAAAGTAGCACGTCAAAATCGGTTTTTTCGGATGGACTTGTCTTATAATGATACTTTAATCGATATACTTTGCTAGGGTCTAGCTTAAAAGTAGGCGAGATCAACCAATCGTCGTGTTCTTCACTATCCCAACTACCCGAAAAATGCATCGATTGGTCCCCTTCAAATTTCTGAAAATCGTCTACCATCCAAATTTTATTATAGTCACCGCCATCGTTATTATTGTCAACAATAGTCCAACAATCCAAATCTTTTGAATCGCTATTAAAACCCTCCCAAAAAGGCAAAGTACCAATAGCACAAGGGGTTTTAAATCTAATGGGACCAACCCATAAACTGGTCTTACCTGCACCACAACTGGCTCGTACAAAAAATTCATACCACGTATTGGGTTGCAAATTTGCACCACCTACACCCGTAGTTTTTGTCACATCGGTAGTGGGCTTATTCGCTATCAATCCACTACCTACCGGAGCAGGTCCCGAACCGTCCAACTGTACATAATACTCCCAACTCGTATTTTTTGTATCGGTCCACGAAACAGTAGCCTTGTCTTTTTCTAATTTACTAACAGTCATCTCCTCTTCAGGCGCGTAACAGGACACCTCCTGCACAGAAACCAAATCAACATAAACTTTTGATTCTGCCTTACCCATTATATGCCAAGCGATGTTAACATCCCCCGTAATGTTTTGAACATATAGTGTTTTCTTTTTATAGATGTTTGTGTTGCGCTTTTCGCTAGCCTCCAATTGCATTGTAAATTCTGTTGTATTGACCCCATTTTTAGAAAGAACTACTTCGAATTCATTACCGTATGAATTCGAAGTTTTATAATAATAAATAATAGCATAAAGGCCGCCATTCATTTTAATACTCGGCGAAATCAACCAATCATCATGAGTCCCTGCACTGCTTGCCCCATTAAAATACATTACACGATCACCTTCAAAGGTATCGCTGTTGTATTGTTTCCAAATTTTACTGTCTGTCGCAGAAGCTGCATCTTTATTATTATCAAATATCAACCAACATCCATAGGTGGCAGAAGTGCTATTAAATCCCTCTACGAAAGGGGCATTAATCGCTTTACATAAAGTTTTAAAGCTAAAGGGACCTATCCATTCTCCAAAAGTACCGTTGACACATTTGGCTCTTGTATAAAAATCATAAATAGTTCCTGCTATCAAGCTTTTATTGTTATGATCTTTAGTGACATTAACTTCAGCAGTAGTAATGGAAGTTCCTGCTGCTGTAGGCCCATTGCCTCCAGTATCCTCCACATAATATTCCCATGAAGTATTCACTAGATCTTTCCAATAAACTGTGACCTGATCTATTTTTAAATTTTTAACAGCTAAATTCTGAGGCTCTACACAGGCAACTTCCTCTATGGATATAGCATCTATGTTAACACTTGCATTAGATTTAGCAGTAATATGCCAAGCCAGATTTACATCACCCCCAAAATTGGTAATAAAAGCAGTCTCCTCGATCCAATCAGCGCTTTTATAAATTTTACTCGCTACCACCACTTTGGTAAAATCCGCAACGGCAATCCCTTTATTCGAGGCAACCACTTCAAATTCATTATTGCCATAAGTATCGGTCATATAATGATATTTTAGTTTGTAGGTTTTTGTTGCATCTAATTTTAAAATGGGAGAGATCAACCAGTCATCATTTTTTGAATTCCCATAAAAATACATCGACTGATCACCCTCAGAAAAATCATCATCATCCGTTGTCCAATTGTATTTATCCTTATTATTATCGACTATTGTCCAACACGTAAACGTTGTAGAATCCGTATTAAAACCCTCCCAGAAAGGTAATACTTGCACGGCGCATGGCGCTGGCAACGCAGTCAATTCTTTAAAGTTAAAGTAGGGCTGTAAATTCAACTCTGGCGCGTAAACCTTCTCAAGCCAACTGAAATCGCGCTCTATATTCTTCTTAATATCTCCGTTTGCAAAAGCCGCCCCGTTACAGGAAAGCAAAAGTACCAATGAAAGAATACGAATAAAAAGTATACTTCTTTTCATATCTAATAATTATTATGGTTAGTTCTTATCAAATATATAAATTTTAGAATTACCATTAACAAAATGTATCTTAAATTTTTAGACACAAATACTTCATAATTATATGATTTAGCCAAAAAAAAAATGAGCTTATTTACCGCAGCTATTTCATCGTTTTCACAGAACCTACCGCAGATTTTTACTAAAAAAGGCAGGTAATTCCCTACAGAACTACCCGCCTTTAATGTCAATTAAATGTATTAAAAATAAAACACCCGCTATTATTACAAGCAAATACCTTCTCTATTCCTTTTAAAAAAGCGCCATTCTCGTGGTTACTTATTTATTTGCACCCAGCCGGTTCTGGTATTTCCTCGTGCTATAATTACATAATAATAGGTTCCATCAGGAAGCAATTTGCCCCCTTTTTCTTGTCCATACCACTGGTCAATATAATTTCCTTCAAAAGAAAAAACCTCCGCACCATAACGGTTATAAATCACCAAGCTACTCACTCCATGGACCGCTAAGTCAAAGCGGTCATTTAGTCCATCTCCGTTAGGCGAAATACCTTTCTGAATCGGACATTCTCTATAACTAACTTTAAAACTACTTTCGTCGGTACACAGCCCGTCTTCTGATGCTGCAAATACATAAATTGTCTGAGCATTTGGTACCAAACTCCCATCTGTTAATTCGATTCCCTGACCAGCTGCTTGAGTAAAGTACTTATTGTGAACAGGTAAAGGAGCTAACACATGCAAAGTACATTCCAATTCCACATCTTCAAAAACCATAGCATGTACTGCAGCTGTGATACTTACTTTATAAGAGATTTCCTCATAACAACTCGCACCATTATCTTGCAACACATAAATCGTTTGAGTTTCAGACACGCTCAAAACATCACCAGCTTTATAAGCAGTTCCTTTTCCACCCGATTCCGTATAGTAATATTGATTGTTTTCCAACTCTGGAAATACATACCGTTCACATACAGTAACATCCTCCCTTTGTAATGGAATTGAACCAATCGAAATCTTAATCGATAAAACAAAAACCTCAGAACAGCCCGTTCGTATATCCTCTACTCGTACATACAAATCTCTATTTCCCTGTTCGGCATTTACTTCATAAGCAGTGCCTATAGGATTTGTTCCTGAAGCGGCTTCCGCTTTATCTTTAAAATAGGTCGTTTTATAATTTTCCTTTCCCACCTTACTAAACATAAATATTTCAGCATCAGATAAATCAAGCACGATTGGTTTAAATGAATACCTGCAAACTTCCATGGTTTTGGGAGTCAATACAGCCGTAGAGATCGCAGGGAAAATTTCGACTTTCACCTGACCTATTACCTCGCAATTCATCATCGCGTATTTCGCTACTACTTTGTAAGTACCGCTTTCCGTCACCTCCAAATCTGGAGTATCTGCACCTGGAATTATCACTTCATCCTTATACCACTGTATTAGTACATCTTCTTCACCCAACCCTGACTTAATTGTTTTAGATTCACCACCACATAAGGCGTTTCCGTTTTCAACCAACAAATCTTCGCCTAAATCTATATTCCCTAAATCAAAACTACCCGCTTTAAAAAATACCGCAGAAGAATGATTATCATTAGGACAAAAATCCATCACAGCTAATTTGATATGATAGGTACGACCGGGCACAACCTTAACGGTCTCTGACTGCATCGCCTTGGTCATCCCTACAAAATCAATCGGCGCATCAAATGGATTGTCTTGATGGTTGTCATAATGTTTCCAATAATATTCAGGATTCATACTGTTGCACGTGATACCTGATCTCTTCGCATCTCTGATCGTATTTAGAGCAATTGGAGTATTCGTCCCTTTAATTTTGGCTAGGTTTTGGCCTTCACCTGTGGTGGTATCCACCAACCAAGCTGCAAACAAAGCACCCGTATCGCAATCTGAACCACATCCTTTTTTATAACTATTTGACGCAAATAAGAAATCAAAATTAATTTCTTCTTTAATAGGTGTAAAATCAAACTCCAGCTGCGTTACGCGCTTGTCGGGAGTTGGTCCTCCTCCTGCTGCATTGATGGCATCATTAATATCTTTATCTCCTATCCAACGGTGTGGATTTTGTCCTCTTGGATTGTCTGCACCGATGTGTGGACCCGGTACATATTTAACTTCATTGGTTGACAGTACTATACCGTCATCAAATGGAAATACAGAACCTCCTTTGCTGAAATACCCCAAGGTATTGACCGATTGTGTTACTGCACTTCCGTCACCTACTTGATATTTTACATTAGAAACCAAATCGCAGTTGGATTTCACCAATACATCTTTGACCAATTGCTCAACCGTATATTTATCACCACTTGGACTGACTTCCACAGGCGTATAAGTTGAGGTAGTTATACATATATTAAAGATATAATCTGGAGCCATTTCTGGAGTACCTAAACGGTAGTAATATTTTTTACCCGGAACCAAATTCATCAACAGGGTCTGATTATTCTCTAATGAAAACAAAAAACAACCCAGTGAAGTCTTAGTCATAACCGCACAAGCATCATCGTATAAGGTTCCCTGTAAAAAGATCGGAACCACACCCGACACACTCTTAAGGTCTTTCAAACTCAATAGATGTGTCTTTGTGGTCGCTGTAAACTCAAACCAAACATCTTTAATTGTGTTATCCATATAACAATTCGCCAAAGGCGTCATCGATTGAGTAGCTCCAATCAAAGAGCCCGGAACAAACTTAACACAGTCTAAAGTATTGTTTACTGGTACATTTACAGCTCCTGCACAATCGTCATTTAGCCCCACAGTAGTTCCGGAATACAGCGGTGTTGACCAGTCGCTATTGGTTTTCCCATCAGTACATTTAGCTCTAACAAAAATAGCATATACCTTCCCGGAAGTCAATCCACTTATAGTAACTTTCGGATTTACCGTTATGTTAATTTTTTGAACTGGAGTGTCCGTGACCTTATCGCCATAATTCATGACCAAAAGCTCCCATTCATTAACACCACCATTTTGCTGCCACTCCACATCCATTGTTGAACTGGTCTGATTGCTGATCGTTAAATAATAAGGTTCAGGACAAGTTTCTATCTTTTTTAGAGTGATATTATCTAATCCGAGCTCTGAGCCTCCTGGAGTATTATTGTGCCACGCAATATTTACAACACCTGGAACTCCTTTAAAGAATTTTACTTCTTCTTTCCAAGTAGCATTGCTATAAGCTGCTGATCCCACAATTTTAGTGGTAAATTTATCCAAAGCAACTCCTTGGTTGGAAAGTGATACATCAAAAGTGGCCCCCATCATGCCATCGGTTTTATAATGATACTTCAACACATAATCGCCGTTATGCATTTCGATATCAGGAGAAATCACCCAATCATCAGTACCCAATCCTTCGCCCGTGAAATCCAAAGACACCACAGTCATCGCCTGATCACCTTCATAGTAATAAAATTTTAATGGTGCCCATATATTGATTCCAAATTCCTTGAATTCATCTTTATTAGCATCCACGATAGTCCAACAGCTCAATGTTTCTGAGTTTGTATTAAAGCCTTCCCAGAACGGCGTTTTATAGATATCACACGGAACACGGAACTCAAAAGGTCCCGACCAAATACTATAAGTACCATCACCACACACCGTTCTGACATAAAATTCATATTCGGTATTGGGTATTAAATTTTTACCAGACTGATCTTGAGACACCGTACTCTCTTTTTTATTGACCGCCGTACCCGACTTTGTTGGCACGCCTTGACGCAAATCTTGCACATAATACTCCCAATTTTTACCCCCCATTTCATCGGTCCAGTAAATCGTTGATTTCTTTGCACTCTGATCTTTGATCCCTAATTCTATCGGTTCCGGACAACCTACCACCTCTTCGACAAAGACATTTTCTATATAAAGATTTTTGGGTCCGTATCCACCAACATGCCAGGCCAAATTAACTTCCCCTACTAAATCTCGAATAAAGCTCACTTTCTCTTGGTAGTCAGCAACTTTATAAAATTGGTTTTGCACCACCACCTTAGTAAAGTCTTGCACTTCGCTACCGGTATTGGATGCCAAAACTTCAAATGCTGTATTGCCATTTTGTACTTCCGTCTTAAAATGGTATTTGAGGCGATACGTTTTGCTTTTTTCAAATTTAATATTCGGGCTTATTAACCAATCATCACTGTCTTGTCCTGAATTATTGGTTGTGGTATAGTACATGGATTGATTGCCTTCATAATGATCCATCTTTTCATTTCGCCATACATTCCACTGGTACCCGAGATAGGTATCAACAGCATCCCTATTCGCATCTCTAGTAATCCAACAACCGATGGCTTGGGAACCGGTATTAAAACCCTCCCAAAAAGGGGTATCAAATACACCACAGTTTGTTCTAAAGTGATACGGCCCCATCCAAACACTCTCGTCTCCAGGTCCACAAATGGTACGGACATAAAACTCATAGTCTGTATTTGCTTTTAAATGATTGCCCGTCTTATCTTGAGTGATTAGATGTTCTTTCTGATTGGTCGTTACCACATTTCCAGTTGGCATTATTCCTCCAGCTCTCTGAACTACGTACTCCCAATTTTTCCCAAAGTCATCTATCCAGTATATTGTCGCGCTATTCACTGTCTCGTCTTTGGTATCCAAACCGTATGCCTCTGGACATCCCTTTAATTCTTCCAAGAAAACATTATCGATATACAGGCTTGTAGCGGTATTTTCGGTCGTAATATGCCAAGCAAAATTAAAATCCCCTGACACGCCTTTAATCACCACTACCTCTTCTCTCCAAACATCGTTGCTGTATCCTTTTCTAACCAGTAGCGTTTTAGCAAAATGCTCCACACCAACCCCTTTATTAGACGACTTAACCTCAAAATCGGTGGTTTTACCAGCTAAAGTTTTGTAATGATACCTCAACCTATAAAACTTGGTTGGATCTAAATTAAAGGTTGGAGAGATCAACCAATCGTCGTGTTTACCGGGTACAGCGGCACTGGAATAATTCATCTTTCCATTGCCTTCAAAGCTTCCTGTCCCAATGTTCACCGACCAGCTATCTACCGTAGTCATTAATTTTGAATTATCCACTTTGGTCCAACAACTAGCCGTTTGGGATTTTGTATTAAAACCCTCCCAAAACGGTATACTCACAGGTACACAAAGCGTTCTAAAGGCAATCGGTCCAATCCAAAAACTGGTTTTACCCAGTCCACAAGACGCTCTAACAAAAAATTCATAATCTGTATTGGGCTGTAGATTTGCCCCGCCTACACCTGTGACTTTGTTTACCGTTAAAACGGTAGTTTTAGATACGATACCGCTACTTACAGGAACTCCACCACCTGCGGGCTGAACCACATATTCCCAATTTGTATTGTTTGGATCTGCCCAAGTGAGTTTTGCGCTGTCAATTCCCAGATCACTAACAACCACCTTCTCTTCTGGAGCGATACAACTTATTTCTTCGACAGTGATGAAATCAATTTTCACATTTGCAGCTCCCTTGGCCACAACGTGCCAGGCAATATGAACATCTGCCTTAATATTCTTTATATAAAGCACTTTCTTTACGTAAGTCGCAGTATTGCGCCTCTCTCGTGCCTCTAATACCGTGCTAAAATCAGACGGCTCAGTCCCTGTAGTCGAGAGAACCACTTCAAAATCATTGCTGTTCAAACCGTCAGTGATATAATAATAGGTTATCGCATAAATACCGCCATTCAATTTTAGTTTGGGTGACATCAGCCAATCATCTGCGCTTATAGCCG
Organism: Flavobacterium sp. HSC-61S13; assembly: GCF_024171535.1. Lineage (GTDB taxonomy): Bacteria > Bacteroidota > Bacteroidia > Flavobacteriales > Flavobacteriaceae > Flavobacterium. Next base: position 107,492 of record NZ_JALJZV010000003.1, read on the forward strand.
GCGCCTTACTACGGAAAAACAAGCCAAGATCACCTTCGTACTGACCGCCTCCGCTACGTACCCAGCTATTAACGTTCTGAGATGTTTTATTGCTATCGGCATCCAAAAGTCTCCAACAATTAAAGCTTGTCGAATTGCTATTAAAGCGCTCAATAAAAGGCAATGTTAGAGCATCACATTGTACTGTAAAATTATAGGGACCAACCCATTCACCGTATTGTCCATTTCCACACTTGGCACGAACATAGAAGTCATAAGACTGACCCGCCGCTAAATTCACATTATTGTGATCTTTAGTAACCACCACTTCAGAAGAGCTCGTTGCAGTTCCCGCACTCACAACACCTTTTCCACCTGCCGTGTCTATGTAATATTCCCAGGCTGTATTTAACTTATCATTCCAAAAAATAGTTGCCTGATTATTTTTTATCAATTTCACTCCCAAATCTATAGGTTCTATACAAGCTACTTCTTGCACAATCACATGATCTAAATATTGTATCACATTAGCGGGAGGAGTTATACCCGCAGTTAACTTCCATCCCAAGTTAACATCACCTCCTAAATTAGTAATATAAGCGGTTTCCACTTCCCAACTGTCATTATTATAAACACGTTTAGGCACGATTACTTTAGTAAAATTAGCCGTTGCCACCCCATTACTTGAAGCCAGAACTTCCATTTCGCTCTCATTATAGGCGAAGGTTTTATGAGAATATGTTAATTTGTAAGTTTTGGTTTTATCCATTTTAAGCTTTGGAGAGATTAACCAATCTTTGCTTTTACGAGCTCCGCGTATATAAATTTCACGATCGCCTTCAAATGGTAAATAGGGATCTAATGCCCAAAAATTCAAGTCCTTATCTTCGTCTACTATAGTCCAACAAGCGAACGTGGTTGAATCACTATTAAATCCTTCTGCAAAAGGAATAGTTTGCGGATCACACAGCAACTCTTTCAAAGCCCGCCGCAAACTGAAATCAAAATAAGGTTGTATATCTAATTCTGGAGCATAAGACTTCTGCTGCCAGCTAAAACTAAGTTCTACTTCTGTTACTTTTTCTTTTTTCGCATACAACAAACTGTTAAAAAATACAAAAAAAGCAATCACAGCTGCAGAAAAAAACAAACCATTTTTTTTCATTTCTAATAATTTAATTGGTTAATTAATAACAAATATATCATTATATCGATTAAAATAGAATTTTATACCGATTTTTTCAAATTAAACAGAAGTAAAAAACATAAAATAAACACAAAACAGTTGCTTTTGTTTTTTAATTTTAACAAACACGCACTGGTTTAAAACAAAAAAAAGAGGCTGTCTTTTTCTGAACAGCCTCTTGTCTGGCACTCTATTTTTTTTTAGCATAAAAGGCGCGCATTTTTAATCTATGCGAGTCATTAATTCCTTAAACGCTAAAACAGATTGTATTATTTATTGATCTGCACCCATCCAGTCCGTGTTTTATTATGTGCTACGACCACATAATAATACGTTCCGTCTGGCAGTTGTTTACCCCCTTTATTTTGCCCATACCACTGATCGGTATAGTGCCCTTGAAAGGAGTATACCTCAGTTCCGTAACGGTTGTATATTACCAAACTCGATATACCGTGGTTAGACAAATCAAAGCGATCATTCTTTCCATCGCCATTTGGTGAAATACCTTTGGGTATTGGACAATCGCGGTAGCTGACATGAAAACTACTTTCATCGATACAAATTCCATCTTCAGACGACGCATAAACGTAAATCGTTTGAGCATCTGACACAGTAGTTCCCGCGATCAACTCCACACCTTGTGCATTTGGCGCTGTAAAATAACGATTCAGTGCTGGTAGCGGTTTTAATTGATAGAATTCACATTCTAATTCAACATCTGCAAATACCTCGGCTTTGACAGCTTCAGTTATGACAACCCGATAAGAAATTTCTTCATAACATCCTCCTCCATTATCTTGGAAAACATAAATGGTATGCGCTCCCACATCGTTAAGGACATCGCCTTCTTGATAAGCCACACCAGCCGCAGCCGTTTCGGTATAATAATACTGGTTAGAAGCCAAATTCGGAAAGGTATAACTGGCACAAACACGCACATCATCTCTAGTCTCTGGAAGCGCTCCTGCTTGAACCGTTAAATTCCATTCAAAAATTTCCGTACAACCGGTTTGTAAGTCTTCTACAAGGATATATATTTTTTGAGATCCTTTCGTTACATCAAAATGATATTGCTGGGCTTCAGCAATCTCATTTTCGGCTACTTCCGCATCTTCTCTTGTATGGTAATATGATATTGCATAAACGTCCTTTATCCGAACTTCAGATAACATCTGCGATGCTACTGCTGTCAAATCAAGTATTAGCGGTCTGATGACATAACGGCAAAGCACTCGGTCAATCGGCTCTTGAACCACAACCGAAATAGGTGGGTAAATTTCTACCTCGACCGTCCCAGTTCCTTCACAATTTAGCGTTCTATAGTGCACCAACACAGTATATAAACCACTTTCATACACTTCTAGATCGGGCTCTACGGCATCTGGAATAAGCACTTCATCTTTAAACCAACTAATTGAAACATCGTCATTTATACTGACCCCTGTTTTGAGAATCTTAGTTTCACTGCTACATAAAGCATTGCCCGTTTCTACTAATAAATCAGGACCTAAATCAATTTTACCCAAATCAAAACTGCCTCCTTTTATAAATACCGCTGAATTATAATATTGATCACTATAATCTGCTATCGCTAATTTGATGCGGTATTTTTTACCGTATTCCACGGCCGACATAGCGGTCATTGGAACGGTGTAACCAAAGTAATTGATAGGGTTATTTTTATGAGGTTCGCCAGAGGCACCATAAAAGGTATCAAAATACTCTGCGTTCTCACTTTCACATCTATCTAGATATTTACTATCTCGAATGGTGGTCACTGAAATTGGAATTTGCGTTCCGGGAACCACCGCCAAATTGGTCATCACATCGGTTTGTAAATCCGTCAGAAAAAAAGCAAAAACATCGGTATATCCGCATTGAAAAGTGCCATATTCATTGGATGCAAAAATAAAATCGAACTTAATGGTATCGGTTACGGGGATAAAATCAAATTCAATGACGGAGGCATTATAATTCTGATCTGTCTGCCCATTTTGATTTAACAAATCTTGTAGGTCATCATCACCCAACCAAGTCATATCCCCATCCGATTGATCTTGATCACTAGGTCCGACTGCGGTTTCAACCCCATTTGTAGCTAGTATAATTCCGTTTTCAAATGGAAAAATAGAATTGTTGCTTTCAAAATAACCGATTCCATTGGGATTATTAAAATTGACCCCCGTTCGGTAACGAATATTAGAAACCAAATCACAATCCGTGCGGACCAATACCTCTTTTATTAGTTCCTCCACACTATATTGACTTCCCGCTGCATCCACGTGAATAAAATCAGTAGTACTGATACAAGCCTTAACCAAAAAATCATCTGCTGTATCTAAATCAATCGCCAACCTCAAATAATACTTTTGATTAATAATTAAATCATCCAGTATGTTATACGATTCATCCCTCCAAATGGAATAACAATCCAATGCCTGATCCTGAATGACAGAACAATCCTGATCATAGATCGCTATCGATATATTGGGGAAATTCGTATTAGATAAACTAAAAAAATCAAATAATGTTAAAATATGCTTGCTGTGACTCGCGGTAAACTCCAACCATACATCCTTTTTCGGATATGTAGTATAACTACAATCTGGTTCAGGTTTGTTTGACACATTCGCTCCTAAGAATGAAACAAGAACATACTTATCACAATATTGGCCGGTATTTACGGGGATAGCAATCGCACCGTGGCAATCATCATTAGCTCCAATGCGTGTTGCGCCTAAAGTAACCGTCGACCAATCGCTATAGGATTTCCCATCCTCACACTTAGCGCGAACATATACTTTATAGGGTTTTCCCGAATCCAAACCTGTAATGGTAGTTTTAGGAAGTCCTCTAACTATTTTTGAAACTACAGGAATGGCCGTCTCATCTTCGTCAAATTGCACCACGATAACTTCCCACTCCGTAACAGCCCCTAGCTGATCCCACATCAGATCGAGACTAGTTGTGGTAGGATTACTTGTCCTCAGGTAGTAAGGTTCGGGACAGGTTTCGATTTTTTTCAGAAAGATGTTATCCAGATTTACTCCTGAAGAGCCTAAGACATCCATATGCCAAGCTAAATTAATCGTAGCATTGACACCATTGAAGAAAACCACTTGCTCCTGCCACGCTTGGTCGGTATTATAGTCAACTAACGGTACAATAACCGTGTCAAACGACTCCAAATCCACACCTGTAGAAGACAGTAATACCTCAAAACTGCCGCCATAATTATACGTCGTACTGTAGTGATATTTTAAAACATATTGACTACTATCCATAACGATATTGGGTGAAATCAACCACGAATTGAATTGCTCTTCTCCAGTCCAATCCCAAACCGAAACACTCATCGATTGATCCCCTTCATAAAATTCATATTGGCTCACACTCCATAAGCGCGGTGAAGAATAACCACCATCTTCATAGTTCGCATCGACAGTAGTCCAACATCTAACTGTTTTGGTATCGGTATTAAAACCTTCCCAAAATGGGACTGTATACCGATCGCACAAGGTTTGAAATGGAAACGGCCCCGCCCAAACACTGTAAGCCCCATTTGCACAAACCGTACGCACATAGAATTCATAATCCGTATTGGGTTCCAAATTTTTACCGCTATGATCAACAGTTACGTCATTTTGCTTTAAAGCAGTCAATATACCGTTGGTCTGCGGTATCCCTTCCCCTTCAAGCTGAACAACATATTCCCAACTCGTCGCGTTAAAATCATCACTCCACAACAGGGTGGCTTTTTTAACTTCTATATTTTCAACATCCAACGCTAAAGGTTCAGGACAACCGATTACCTCTTCCACAAACACATTATCAATATAGACTATATTGGATTCTGATCCTTTCACGTGCCAAGCGATATTGACATCTCCACTACTATTCAATATAAAAGTCTTTTTTTCATAGTAGTTGTATGAACTCTGATCCCCTTCATGTAATTTCTTAGTGAAATCCGTTGGTTCTATACCCGAATTAGAGATTAATACCTCATAAGCAGGCTCGTCAAATAACACTGGAACTCTAACATGGTATTTTAAGCGATAAATTTTATTGTTGTCAAATTTTAAAGTAGGAGAAATCAACCAGGCATCGCTGTCAATATCATCATATCCTTTATAGAAATACATGGTATGACTGCCTTCATACACCGCAATATCGCTGTGATTCCAACTGTTAGGTTTCAAGGGCAGACCAGTAGCTAATCTTTGTACCTCCCCCTCACTGTCTCGTAAGGTCCAACAATATTTAGACAAGGAATTAGTATTAAATCCTTCCCAAAGTGGCGTTACAAAAACATCACAAGCCGTTCGAAACACAAATGGTCCTGACCAAAGGCTGTGTTGTCCATTGTCACAAACCGTTCGCACGTAAAATTCATATTCGGAATTGGGTACAAAAGCAGCTCCAGATCGATCTGCGGTTACTATATTCTCTTTTTTACTGGTTAGAACACCACCAGTCGTTGGAATTGGCCCGCCCTTTTTTTGAACGATGTATTCCCAATCAGAACCAAATACATCATCCCAATGGATGGTGGTTGCATCTTTATTTTGATCTTTGACACCGAGCTCAAGGGGTTCTGGACAGCCGGTTATTTCTTCAAAAAACACGTTATCTAAAGACATATAAGTTCTTCCTTCATCAGAATTTACTTGCCAAGCGATATTTATTGACCCCCCTATTTTGCCAACAAATGTTATAGCTTGTGTCCATGCGCTCGTTTTATCCTTTTTCTTATCGACGAGTGTTGTAGTAAATTTATCGATCTCAACGCCACTATTAGACAACAGCACCTTAAAATCATTTTGTGCATATTCAGAGGTTCTGTAATGATACCTCAACCTATAATATTTATTAACATCTATTGAAAAAGTAGGTGATATCAACCAATCATCATGTTGAGGAGACCGATCATCACCATAAAAAAACATATATTGATTTCCTTCGAAAGCCCCGAAATAATCTATTACCCAACCATTAATAGGCCTCCAGCCACTATCATCGAAATCATTATTATTATCGACAATCGACCAACAACCCACGGTGGTAGAACCTGAATTAAAACCTTCCCAAAATGGTAATGCGACTGTACCGCATTGGGTTTTAAAAGCAATTGGTCCTATCCATAAGCTGTTTTTGCCAGGACCACAACTCGAACGCACATAACATTCATACCAAGTGTCGGGTTGTAGGTTTGCTCCTCCAGATCCATTAGTACGCGAAATAACAACTGATTTATGCTGAGTCAGAGAACCACTAGACACTGGTGGTCCATTAGATCCTTGAAGTTGAACATAGTACTCCCAATTTGTATTGGTTTCATCGGTCCACGACAAGGTTGCCGTATTACTACCCACTTGCGATATTAGAAGCGTGTCCTCTGGTGCAACACAGTCTACCTTTTGAATTGTAATCAGATCTATATACAAATCAGCCGCTCCACTACCTTCAACATGCCAAGCTAATTTTACATCTGCAACAACATTTTCCACATATACGGTTTTCTTTAAATACTGTGTATTGGTATATTGCTCCTTAGCTAACACCACAGTAGAAAAATCTGATTTTTTAAACTGATCCTTAGCTAATAGCAATTCAAATTCGCCGGTGCTATAATTAGACGTTCTATAATAATATGAAATGGAATAGATTCCCCCGTTCATCTTGAATGTGGGAGATATCAACCAATCATCATGATCTCCCGCACTGGAAACGCTAGTAAAGCGCATCGCTTTATCGCCTTCATATTGTCCGGAATCGGTGATATTCCACCTATTAATACCCGATAGTGTACCGTCTTTATTGGCATCTAATAACGTCCAGCAATCCACTGTCGTCGACATACTATTAAAACCTTCTGTCAAGGGTAGATTGACACTAACACAATCGGTTTTAAAATAGAACGGACCTACCCAAGCACCGAAATTGCCCGAAGTACACAATGCACGGACATAGTATTCGTATTGCGTATCCGGTGTTAATGGATCGTTTTTAAAATCTTTTGTAGCAACCACTTCGGTAGTCGTCGTTGTCACTCCAGAGCTCATCGGGGACACATCATCAATACCTTGTATAAAATACTGCCAAGAAGTATTCGTGGTATCATTCCAATTCAAAGTGACCTCTGTTGTCATGACATTCTCCACGCTTAACTCTTGCGGTTCTATACACTCTATCTCTTCCAAAGAAACATTGTCAAGCATCAATTCTGAAAGATCAACTGCTGTAATATGCCAGGCAAAATTCACTGTACCTCCTATATTATTAAGATACGAAATTTGCTCTTTCCAGTCAACATTTTGGTAGGTTTTCTTAGCAACTATGACACGGTTAAAACTACTTATAGAATCGCCTTGATTAGAGGCTAATACTTCAAATTCATTTTGATCGTAGTTATTCGTCTTGTAGAAATAGCGCAATCTATAAGTTTTGGTAGCATCCATGTGAAAGGTTGGTGAGATCAACCAATCGTCGTTATCAGGGCCACCTCTAAAATACATCTGTCTCGTTCCGATCTCGTCTACAATATGCAGTCTCCATATATTGCGATTATAGGGCGCAATTGCATCGTCATTTGCATCGACTACAGCCCAACAATAGTAGGTATTAGAGTCATTATTAAAGGTTTCTCCGAACGGTAGATCTAGTGCCACACAGGGCGTTCTAAAACTCACAGGACCTTGCCAGTAACTTTTATTTGTTGCGCTACAAAGGCTACGATACCACACATAATACGCCTGATTGGCTACTAAATTATTAAAATTAACGCTGTTGTTGTTAACCGCTATAACTGACGGTGGATTATATAAAGGCCATACTTCAACGTCACTGATATAAATTTCAAAATCCGTCACACCACCATTTACAGGCGCACTCCATTGAGCTGAAGCGGCATTAATACCAACATTACTGATCACCATATCCGTTGGCACATCACAAGTAATCAAAGATAAATTAACCTGATCAATCGCCGCAGGAGGTTGATTTTGAATAGAACCATCATTAACCCATTGGAATACAATTTTCACTTTTTGGTTGGCAAAGTCACTCAAATCTAGCTCAAAATTACTTTTTCTAAAAACAGCTTGCTGTCCGAGCTCTTGACTCACTGCAATTCCACCACTATTAGCGCTTGTGATACGTATTCCAGCTTGTGGTACATAACTTGCTGGTACTATCCAAACTGCCAGAAAATCATATAGGGTAAATGCTGATCTCTCGCCTTCTGCCCTCCAGTCAAAACTCAAAACATAATTAGCATTTCCTCCGCTAAGGGTAATTTCTTCACTCACTGCATGAGAGCAAGTAGGTGAACCACTATAATTATTCTTGACTCCTTGATCATCGCTTATATACAGTGATTTAAGACCTCCGTTACTAACGGCGCTCCCGATATGCCACTGGTTAATAGAGGAATTGATTAAAGTCCATTTAAGCGCCCCTTCAAAATCGTCGTCAAAGATGGTATTTGGGTGCTGTTTGGCATACCCATAGGACATTTTAAAATAGGGCATCATATACAAATCCGCTGCATAAGATTTACTTTCCCACTGAAAAAACACCCATTTCGTCCTGTTGCGATCCGAATTGGAATTTGGTTCCATACTGAATAAAGAAATCCCGAAGAGCATAAAATATAAAAAACATAAAATTCTAAACATAATGGTATATTAATTATTTGTTTTAAACTTATTATATAAATAAACACAAGTAAAGTATTTTATATTTCCTAAAAACGTTAAAAATAAAAATTAACTATTTCACCTTGAGACAAAAAAACAAAATGTTAAAAGTTGTTAAAACAAAAAAATAATTCTGTCAAAACCTTCATTAATATCCAATTCATTAAGACTTATGGATGTCAAAAAAGAAGACTTAATAGTTAATTATCAATCCATTAAGGCATTATTAACATCTAAAAAACAATATATATTCTCTTGCATGGCCTAAATTACCATCGAGTGCGATTTGCTGAGTGTGGAGTTTGCATCAGACAACTATAAAAAAAAGCTCCAGAAAACGAATGTTTTCTGGAGCTTTAAATAAAAACCTAAGAACCGTTCTTGCCCAAACTACTTTGATAGCAATACGGGTTCTTCATCCTAGTAAAATGTAAAAAGTCGGCAGTAAATACTGCCGACTTTTTTATTGTAATGCTTATAAATTTATTTATTGATTTGAACCCATCCTGTTTTGGTTTTACCATGGGCAATAACAACATAATAGTACGTACCGTCAGGAAGTGACTTCCCGCCTTTATCTTGGCCATACCACTGATCGGTATAAGCCCCTTGGAAAGCGAACACCTCCGCTCCGTAGCGGTTGTAAATCACTATGCTATTCACCCCGTGCTGCGAAAGATCAAAACGATCGTTTTTACCATCGCCATTAGGCGAAATACCCTTTTGAATTGGACAATCCAAATAACTCACTTTAAAGCTGCTCTCATCAACACATAATCCATCGTCAGAAGCCGCATATACATAAATGGTTTGCGCGTGTGGAACTAAACTCCCCACAGCCAACTCGATACCTTGACCACCTGCTTGAGTAAAATATTTATTATGTTCACTCAACGCAGCCAATGGATGTAAAGCACACTCCAATTCTACATCGCCAAAAACATCGGCTTTAACAGCAGCTGTAATGGTTACTTTAAACGAAATCTCTTCGTAACAACCACCTCCATTGTCTTGTAAAACATAAATAGTGTGTTCTTTAGCCTCTGTTAAAACATCTCCTGCTTGGTATTCTATCCCTTTAGCAGCCGATTGCGTATAATAGTGTTGATCGGTTTCTAGCGCTGGCAAAGTATAAGTGGCACATACCTTAACATTTTCACGTGCTTCGGGAATAACACCTTTTGTCGCTCTTAAAATCCATTCAAATATTTCAGAACAACCGGTTCGCACATCCTCTACATAAATGTAAAGCACCACATCGACTCCTTTAGTTTCTACACCATAATTTTCCGGATCTGCAATAGCACCTATTTTTGCTACAGCATCTTCTTTTGATTTATAATAGGTCATCGAATAGTTAACCGGATCTACCTTGGCTAGCATGGCTTCTTCCACTTCAGTTAAATCTAACTCCAATGCCGTTAAAGCCGTGCGACAAATTGGTAACGGTTTCGGTTGCGCAACTACTGCAGAAATAGCTGGGAAAATTTCTACTTTTACCGATCCTGTCGTTTCACATCCCAAATCGAGATATTTTACCGTAATCTTATAAATCCCTGTCTCAAGAACTTCCAAGTCTGGCTTATCAGCTCCAGCGATTAACACCTCATCTTTATACCATTTTATAACGACACCGTCAGTAGGCACACCTGATTTAATAAATCGAGATTCTCCACTACAAAGTGCTGTTCCATTCTCAACCAGCAAGTCGTTACCGAGGTTAATACGCCCCAAATCAAAACTTCCTCCTGCTAGAAAAACCGCCGAGTTAAAACTAGAGTCCTTATTATCGGCAATAGCCAATTTGATATGGTATTTTTTTCCGGGTTTCACCGCAGACATAGCCGTCAAAGGCACCGTTCGTCCCAGATAGTTTGTCTCATTTTCCCTGTGAAGCTCACCAATATCTCCATAATACTTATCAAAATAGGTCTCATTAACACTTGAACAAACATTGTTATATTTAAAATCTCGAATCGTCGTAACGGAAACCGGGGTATCCGTTCCAGGAACCACTGCCAAATTTACCGTTTCATCCGTTTCCAAATCCGTCAAGAAAAATCCAAATGCATCGGAGAAGGTACATTGAAAACCACCATATTCATTAGAAGCAAAGATAAAATCAAATTTGATGGTGTCGGTAATTGGAATAAAATCAAATTCAATCACTGAAGCGTTAAAATTAGCTCCGTCGTCCCCACCAACCGATAATATTAGGTCTCGTATATCATTATCACCCAACCACTTATTAGTGCCGTTTGATTGAGATGGACTACGTTTAGATGGCCCCATAGATGTTTCTACACCGTTGGTCGCCAATATAATTCCATCTTCAAAACCGAAACGAGATTTGTTTCCATCAAAATAACCAATACCATTGGGTTCTCCTGGATAATTAGTTCCGGTACGGTAGGTGATGTTAGAAACCAAATCACAGTCCGCAACTACCAATACCTCCTTAACCAATTGTTCAACGGTATATTTTGCTCCTGAAGGACTTATTTTTAAAAAGGCCGGAACATTAATACAAAGTGAGAAATAAAAATCAGGGGTCACCACCAAAGTAGTTAATCGCAGATAATATTTCTTGCCTACTACTAAATTCTTCATGATCCCAAAAGGAGCATCCGAAGTCAAATTAAAACAATCAACAGCAACATTGCTTATCGATGCGCAATTTTGATCGTAAATTGCTGCATAAATCGTTGAGAAGCCTACATTTGAAGCGCTTGAATAATCCGAAACACTCAACATGTGTTCGATGTTGGTTGCAGTGAACTCAAACCAAATATCTTTTCTAGGTGGTATATTGTTACCTAAACATTGCGGTTCTGGTGTTGTTGAAACAGTCGATCCAAAGAAACTAGCTTTAACATTTATTTCACAATCAATCCCTTTGTTAACTGGAATATTGATCGCTCCACTACAATCGTCATTCGCCCCCACTTTGGTACCGCCAAATACCGCCGTAGACCAATCGCTATTTGACTTTCCATCAACACATTTTGCTCGTACATAAACTGTGTACATTTTGTTAGGATCCAATCCTGAAATCGTCGTTTTAGGTGTTCCGCTTACCGGTACCGTTTTTATAGGAGTCGCCGTTTCGTCGTCTCCATAGTTAAGTACGATTACCTCCCAGTTTGTAATACCCCCGTCTTGCGTCCATTCCACATCCAAACTAGAACTCGTTGGATTGGATACCTTCACATAATACGGCTCTGGACAGTTTTCGACTTTTTTCAAATGAATATTATCCAAGTATAAATAGGAGTACGACGTATTGGTCGCCAGCATATGCCAAGCAATATTTACATCACCTTTGACATTATTGATAAACACTACCTGCTCCACATAATTCCCAATACGGTGATTGGCCGAAGGCAATACCTTCGTTGTAAATTTAGTAGCATCGACACCCTGAGTAGAAATCAATACTTCAAAATCGTTATTATTGGTGGCTGAAGTATTGGTTTTATAATGGAATTTCAAGACATACATACCTCCATCCATAGTAACTGTAGGCGACACCAAATAATCGTTATACGGTTCTTTCTTAGAATCGAATACAGAGGTATAGATCGCTTGATCCCCTTCATACACACTAGTAGTTGTTTTCCAGTTGCCTCCTAAAGGTGAGATCATTCCTTTTTTATCTAGATTCACCCAACATCTGCTTGTTTTAGAATCCTTGTTAAAACCTTCCCAGAATGGAACAGTATTCACACCACAAAGCGTCACAAACTTAAATGGTCCACTCCATATACTGTATTGTCCATTTCCACAAACCGTACGAACGTAAAATTCATAATCGGTATTGGCACTTAATTTTTTACCCGATTGTTCCTTAGTAACCGTATTTGATTTGGCTGCAGTTGCTGTTCCTGCAGTTGCAACAGCAGGTGCTGGTTTTCCAGATTCCTGTACATAATACTGCCAGCTCGTTGCAGCAAATTCATCGGCCCAAGAAATAGTTGCCTTATCCGTTTCCAGATCCTTGGCTTCTAATTTCAATGGCTCCGGACAGCCTGTAACCTCTTCTACAAACACGTTGTCTAAGTATAAGTAGGTCCCGACAGTAGCAGAAGTCAAATGCCAAGCGATATTCACATCACCGCTAGTTGCCGTAATAAATACATATTCCTCTTTCCAATCCGAACTCGCCGGGTATTTCTTTTTAGGGATAACCACTTTTGTAAAACTTTTGGTATCCAATCCAGCAGTAGACGTCAACACTTCAAATTCATAGTCATTAGAAGTGGAGCTCGACACTTTATAATGGTATTTTAAACGGTACATTTTGCCCGCATCAAATTTTATCTTCGGGGAAATCAACCAGTCGTTGTGCGGCAATTTCGCCTTATCACTTTGGTATCCATAGAAATACATCATCTGATTACCTTCATATTGTCCGTAATCATAGGTATGCCAAATATTACTTCCCGTTGGGGATGTAGAATCTTTGTTTTCGTCTATTATAGTCCAACATCCCAAAGATTTAGAATTGGAATTAAAACCTTCCCAAAATGGCGCGGTAAACAGCCCACAAGCCGTTTTAAATTTAAACGGCCCTGACCATATACTAAACTCGCCTAGACCACAACCCGTACGCACATAGAATTCGTATTCTGTATTGGGTTGTAACGTAGTACCCGCTTGATCTTTGGTAACGATGTTTTCTTTAGTCTTGGTAGCTGTTCCAGCAGTGGTAGGAGCTTTACCTCCTAATTTCTGTACTACATACTCCCAATCTTTTCCATAATTATCGACCCAATTGATCGTCGCTGCATTTTCTTTTTCATCTTTTGCCCCCAAATTTGTTGGTTCTGGACATCCGACTACTTCTTCTACAAACACATTATCCACATATAAACTAGGACTTCCCTGGAGGTTGTTAACGTACCAAGCGATATTGACATCACCGCCAACATTACCAATAATTGCGGTAACCTGCTTATAATCGCCTGTCATATCTGCTTTTGCCGTATGCAGCACAGTCGTAAAGCCACCCAAAGCCAATCCCTTATTAGAGAGTCGCACTTCGAAATCCGTTTTACTATAATTACTTGTTTTATAGTCAAATTTCAATCTATAAAACTTCGTTGCAACGAATTTGATCGTAGGCGAAATCAACCAGTCGTCGTGCGCCTTATCACTTCCACTAAAGTACATTGATTTATCGCCTTCAGAGCCTCCATATTGATATTGTTTCCAGATATTATCATACGTAGTTGCATCTTTATTATTATCTACTATGCTCCAACAATCCATGCTTGTAGAACCTGTATTAAAACCTTCCCAGAATGGTAAATTAACGCTATCACAAGGTGTTTTAAACACAACTGGTCCTACCCAAGGGCTGGTTTTCCCAGGTCCACAACTTGCTCTAACAAAAAACTCATAATAGGTATTTGGTTGCAAATTAGTTCCTGCTGATCCAGAGGTTTTGGAAAAAATCGCCGAGTCTGAATTTGCTATAGATCCACTACCCACCGGAGCAGCACCCGAACCCATCGGTTGCACAAAATACTCCCAACTGCTGTTATTCGGATCTGTCCATGAAAATTCAGCACTGTTTTTTTCAATTTTAACCGCTTTTACATCATCATTTGGAGCCATACAAGAAACCTCTTCGATGGTAACCATGTCAATATACAAATACGCAGTCCCCTTGGCAACGACATGCCAAGCGATGTTTACATCTCCAGTAATGTTATTTACATACAAGGTCTTTTTAGTATAAGTATCTGTACTTCGTTTTTTTGGAGCTTCAAGCTTCATTTTGAAATCAGTCGGCGCTTGTCCGTCTTTTGATAAAACGACCTCGAATTCATTATCATAGTAGGTAGACGTTTTATAGTAATAACTGATTGCATATACCCCACCATTCATTTTTAATGTTGGAGAGATCAACCAATCGTCATGAGTGTTTGAACCAGATCCGTAAAAATACATCACTCGATCTCCTTCCTGCGGCGTGCTACTGGATTGCTTAAAGATGTTATTGCCCGTTGGGGAAGTAGCATCTTTGTTGTTATCCACAATTTTCCAACAGTTAATGGTCGTAGAATTGGTATTAAAACCGTCCGTAAACGGCACTGTGATCGCTAAACAAGCTGTATGAAATTTGAATGGCCCTGACCACTCTCCAAAAGCACCATTGGCACATTTGGTTCTTACATAATATTCATAAGCGGTGTTTTGCGTCAAATTTTTGTTTAGGTAATCCTTAGTAATTAAGGCTTCCGTCGTGGTACTAGCTGTACCTGCACCTACTGGACCTACACCGCCTGCAGCCTCTACATGATATTCCCACGAAGCACCTACTGGATCATTCCAAAAAATGGTAGCCTGATCCGTTTTCACTCCTTTAACACCCAGTCCCAAAGGCTCCACACAAGTAACCTCTTCCAAAATCACACTATCAATATACACAGTAGTGTAGGTTTGGGTAGTCACATGCCAAGCGATATTAACATCACCTGCAAAATTACTGATGAAAGCGGTTTCCTCTACCCAATCACCGTTACTATAGTTCCTTTTCGGTACTATTGCTTTAGTAAAATTTGTTATTGCAACACCGCTATTAGAAGCTAAGACCTCAAATTCATTGACGTATGAAGTGGTCGTTCTGTAGCGGTATTTTAATTTGTAAAACTTAGTGGCATCCAATTTAAAAGTCGGGGAAATCAACCAATCATCATTTTTGGAATTTCCTGAAAAATACATCGAATGTGTACCTTCAAAAAACCCGTATTCATAAGGTCTCCAGATATAACTGCCCGTCGGAGAAGTTGAATCTTTATTTTCGTCTACTATGGTCCAACAGGCCAGTGAGGTTGACCCCGTATCAAAGCCCTCGAAGAACGGTAGCGATTGTGCAACACAAGCAGCGGCAGCGGCCGCTAAATTTTGGTGTTTAAAGTTAAAATACGGCTGTAAATCGAGCATCGGTGCATACGATTTATTCAGCCATAGAAAACTGCTTTCTATAGTTTCTACACTCCGCTTATTAGCATACAAGGTACTGCTTAATAACAAAAATACAGAAACTAAGAAAGCAGAAAAAAATAAAGTAATTCTTTTCATGCCTAATAATTTGGTTAGTTACTGTTTCAAATATACATTTTTTTTATACTAAGATTAACAATTACAACAGGTTCTTTTATCAGACACAAACATTAATTAAGCAAAAAACAACGACAAAAAAAATCAAAAACAACACAAAACCCCTATACAACCTAGATAATACTAAATTTCGAATACGGATTCCCTCACTGGTTTCCCGCCTCAATTTTAACATTTCGTATCCGTAAAAACAGAAGACAGCAGCAAACTTCTGTTTACTGCTGTCTTTTATAGATTTAGTCATGTATTCTGACTATAGGAATGTTATTCGCTTCAACTACCTATTGATCTGAACCCATCCCGTTCTGGTTTTACCATGGGCAATCACTACGTAGTAGTAGGTTCCATCGGGTAGCATTTTGCCGTTTTTATTTTGACCCGCCCATTGATCGGTATAATGACCGTCAAACGAGAATACTTCAGCTCCGTAGCGGTTGTAAATCTTAATACCAGATATCCCGTGATTGGATAAGTCAAAACGATCGTTTTTACCATCGCCATTTGGAGAAATCCCCCTTGGAATTGGGCATTCATTGAAGGTTAAAGTAAAATCACTTTCATCGATACACAAACCGTCATCAGACTTCGCATAAACATAAATGGTCTGAGTAAATCTAATTACCGTACCGGATACCAATTCTTGACCTTGACCTCCAGCCTGGGTGAAATATCGGTTGTTTCCTGTAAGCGGTTCTAGTATATAATTTTCACATTCTAAGGTTTTGTCATCAAAGACATCTGCTATAACCTCTGCAGTAATCGAAACCTGATAGGAAACTTCCTCATAACAGTCCCCTCCATTATCTTGGAGTACAAAAATCGTATGTACACCCGGTTCACTTAGTAAGTCTCCAGATTTATATTCTTGACCGGCTTTTGCCGATTTAGTATAATAATGCTGCCCCGCTTCCAGATCAGGAAATAGATAAGCTCCACAGATATGAATATCCTCTCGATCTTCGGGAATGATTCCAGTATTTGTTCGCAAAAGCCAGTTAAAACTCTCGACACAGCCCGTTCTTAGGTCGTCCACTCTAATCTGAATTGTTTTGTTTATTTCAGGATTTTCAATCAAGAATTCCTGTGGATTGACAATTTCCATTTCCTCTGGCATCTGATAATAAGCGAATTGGTAATCCTCTGCAGTGGCTCCAGACAACATCTGCGCTTCGATCTGGGTC
Source organism: Flavobacterium sp. HSC-61S13 (assembly GCF_024171535.1). Taxonomy (GTDB): domain Bacteria; phylum Bacteroidota; class Bacteroidia; order Flavobacteriales; family Flavobacteriaceae; genus Flavobacterium. Next base: position 124,666 of record NZ_JALJZV010000003.1, read on the forward strand.
AAGTCTAAAACTATCGGAACTACAGATTTTCGACAGAAATCCAAAGTTTCCGGTGCTTGCATCACTGTCGAGATAGGTGGAAAAATCTCGATGATTCGTTCCCCTTCTACCATACAACCGATTTCCGTATATTCGCCAATTACCTTATAAACCCCACTCTCACAAACTTCTAGATCGGGCTGATCTGCTCCAACGATCAATTGACCGTCTTTAAACCATTGTATACCCACATTGTCAATTCCCAGTCCAGAATGTATGGTCACACATTCGGTATCACATAGCGCCGTCCCTTGAGACACGAGTAAATCCGCCCCGAGATCAAGATTCCCCAGATTAAAACTACCGGCGTTAAAAAACACCGCCGAGGAATGTGCCACCGTACTGCAAAAATCAATCACCGCCAATTTGATGCGGTATTTACGTCCTGGAATCACGTGCACAGTCTCCGATTCCATAGGTCTGGTTAATCCTACGAAATCAATATATCCATAATAAGGATTATCAACATTATTGGCATAATGTTTCCAATAGAGTTCTGGATACGAGCTCGGACAATTTTTTCCTGTTTTAGAAGTATCGGTAATGGTATGCAATGCAATTGGAACATCCGTTCCTTTGATCTTTGCCAAATTCACTCCTTCCCCGGTGGTTTCGTCAATCAACCAAGCGGCAAATAAAGCTCCTGCAGCACAACCCACATTAGTACAATCGGAATGGTAACTGTTGGATGCAAATAGATATTCAAATTTAATCGAGTCTTTTATCGAGAAGAAATCAAACTCGATCTGAGTTACCCGTTTCTTTGGTATGTTAACCGGACCTCCTCCTGCATCTGCAATGGCATCATTGATATCCTTATCCCCGAGCCACCTTTCATCATTAGCTCCCCGTCTATCAAAGGAACTATTTTGGGCTGGACCTGGCACGTATTGAACTTCATTTGTCGACAGTACTATTCCTTCCTCAAAAGGAAAATCCGTTTGACCTTTATTAAAGTAACCGACCGTATTATAAGACATTGCCTTTGGACTGCCATCGCCATTTTGATATCGCACATTGGACACCAAATCACAATTGGACTTAATCAGCACATCTTTTACCAATTCCTCCAAGGTGTAGTCTTCTCCACTCGGACTCACTTCCAAATAATGTGGAGAAATGATACAGAGGTTAAACATCGCTTTCAGATTTGCACTGGTGGTAGCTAATCGGACGTAATACTTTTGTCCCGGAGTTAGATTATTAAATGATTTAGATGTTATGCTAGACGTCAGCGTAAAGCACTCAATAGCTGTATTGGTGATCGAATCACAAGATTGACCATATAAAGCTGCATACAAAGTAGGTCTTGACGATCCTTTCCAATCTTTCAGCTTCAATTCTTGTTGTTTATACTTAGCGGTAAATTCAAACCAGATATCGCGTTTTACAGTGGTATTATTTTCACAGCTCGGCCGCACCACTGTGGCTGTCTCCATATTTAAGGTAGAGGCAGAAACCACTTGTTCACATTCGAAGCCTTCACTAACCGGAATCGTTATGGCTCCTTCACAACCGTTGTTTTCGTTAACCACCGTCATTCCATCACGGCTAGTTGACCAATCACTAGTTGTTTGTCCATCTTGGCATTTGGCTCTAACATAGAAGGTATAAGCCCTACCCGATTGCAATCCCGTTATCGTGGTTTGCGGATTACCCGAAACTGAAGTTATTGAAATTGGCGTTGCCGTCTCATCCTGACCGTAATCAACAACCAAAACCTCCCATTGGCTAGTCGATCCGTATTGCTGCCATTCTAAATCGACAGTAGTATCCGTCTGATCAACGATTTTAACATAATACGGTTCTGGACAATTGATCACTTTTTTAAGATGGATGTTATCTAGATATAAATACGAATTATTATTACTCACCATACCCACATGCCAACCAATATACACATCGGCCTGTATCTTATCTACAAAAACGACCTCTTCGACATAATCACCCAATCGATAGGTTTTTGCGGGTACTAAGATCGAATCGAATTTGGTCACATCAGCGCCTTGTGTCGACAAGCGCACCTCGAAATTGTTATCATTGCCCGTCGAGGTTCTATAATGGTATTTTAACATATATAGACCACCATCTAACCTAAAATTTGGGGAGATTAACCAATCGTCATAAGGTTTAACACCCGAATAATACATGGCTTGATTGCCCTCATAAACATTGCTTGTCGTGGTTCTCCAAATAGATCCTAATCCAATCTCTTCTTTGTCTTTATTAAAGCTCGTCCAACATCGAATAGTGTTTGTATTTGAATTAAATCCTTCCCAAAAAGGCGACTCGTAATAATCACATAGAGTCACAAATTTAAAAGGTCCATTCCATATACTGTATGCTCCATTACCACAAACCGTACGCACATAATATTCGTAGTCGGTATTGTGTTCCAACAATACCCCTAAATGATCCAGCGTCGCGGTTGTCTGTTTTTGATTGGTTAGCAAACCATTGGAAACCGGAGGCCCACCTCCTTCTTTTTGTATATAATATTCCCAAGAATTCGCATTAAAATCATCGGTCCAACTCATGGTCACTTCTCGTTTTCCGACCGCAGTCACTCCCAATTTCAAGGGCTCGGGACAACCCGTAACCTCTTCTATAAAAACATTATCCACATAAATATCGGTATAACGTGATGACGAGGTAACATGCCATGCTATATTCACAGCGCCGGTGATTCCAGAAATAAAAACATACTCCTGCCTCCATTGGGTGATTGGGTCGTACTTCTTTTTGGGCACCACTACTTTGGTGAAGTTTTTAGTATCTACCCCCAAATTAGATGCTAACACTTCGAATTCGTAGTCGTAAGTAGTACTTGAGGCTGTTCTATAATGATATTTTAAACGATAGAACTTATTTTGTTCCATTACAATTTTAGGAGATATCAACCAGTCATTATGCGGTAATTTCAAAGTATCACTACCTGAAGAAAAGCCGTCAAAATAGGCCGCATGAGTACCTTCATATCGCGTTGTCGAAAGCCTCCAAATATTAGAATTACCGTTCGGCGTAACATCTCCATTTTCATCAACAACAGTCCAGCAAATTAAGGATTTCGAATCCGCATTAAAGCCCTCCCAAAATGGCGTCGGATAGTCAATGCAACCGGTTCTGAAATCAAATGGTCCAGACCACTCACTGTACTCCCCATTGCCACAACTCGTTCTAACATAAAATTCATAGGGCGAATTGGGTTGAAAGGCATTGCCCGTAAAATCCTGAGTCACTATGGTTTCTTTACTATTCGTTGCAATTCCTGCGGTCGTCGGTACGCTGCCTCCGGGTTGCTGTACCACATATTCCCAGCTGCTGCCGTACTTATCACTCCACAACAGCGTAACCTCATTGTATTTTTCGTCTTTAGTATTTAACGCTAAAGGTTCCGGACAAGTCAGCACTTCTTCAAAGAAAACATTATCTAGATAAAGATAGGTCGCACTATTTTGGGTAGTAACCTGCCAAGCAATATTGATCTCAGCAGTGATATTGTCTACAAACATTTTTCTTTCTAGATAACTTGAGTTTCTATGCCCATTTTCGACAGCTAAAACCGTGTTAAAATCATTTACAGCATTGCCATTCGTTGACAGCATAACCCGAAAGTCATTCGAGTAAGAAGTACTTGTTTTAAAATGATATTTTAGTCGATATATTTTAGAGGCATTAATATTAAAAGCAGGGCTGATCAACCAATCATCGTGTGTTCGGTTTGACTGTCCATAAAAACTCATGGCCCGATTCCCCTCATAACTATCAAATGAACCACTAGTAGTCCAGATATTAGAGCCGGTTGGCGAGGTTGCATCGTTATTCGCATCAATAATACGCCAACATTGTATAGAAGGACTCGTTGTATTAAAACCTTCCCAGTACGGCAATGGCAACGCATCACAGCTCGTTTTAAAGAGAATTGGTCCCACCCACGGACTGTTTTTACCCGGGCCACAACTCGATCGAACATAAAACTCATACCAGGTATCGGGTTGTAAATTGACAGACCCCGATCCCGATGTTCTATTGACCTTTTGCTTTTTTGTTTTTGTTAAAGCACCACTACCTACGGGTTGCACGCCCGACGGCAGTTGCACATAATATTCCCAGTTGGCATTCACACTGTCTTTCCATTCAAAGGTCGCTTCATCCTTTTTTATATCCGTTACTTCCACTTCTTCATCTGGCCCGTAACAATCAATCTTCTTAATCGACACCAAATCGATATAGACATCCGCAGTTCCTGTAGCAACGACATGCCAAGCGAGATGAACAATCCCTGTAACATTTTGAACAAACAGCGTTTTTTTTATGTAAGTAGCGTTGTTCCGCTTTTCCGCAGGCTGCAAAACCGTTGTAAAGTTAGCAGGGGCTTTACCGGTGGTAGAAAGCAATACCTCAAATTCATTGGAATATGAAGTCGACGTTCGATAATAATATGTTATGGCATAAATACCGCCATTCATTTCAATTTCGGGAGAAATCAAATAATCATCGTGGGTTGTCGATGAATTACGCCCATCAAAATACATCGTTCTATCCCCTTCATGCACCGAAGAATTATGTTGTCTCCACGCATTAGCACCATTGCTCATGCGATCATTATTATGGTCAATTATGGTCCAACAAGCATAAGTATTTGAGGTTGTATTAAATCCTTCTGAATACGGAAGAACCATCGGTAGACAATCGGTCCTAAAATTAAAAGGTCCTATCCATTCTCCAAAAATACCGTTGACACATTTAGCGCGAACATAAAAATCATAGATGGTGTTTGCTGTAAGCGGACTGTTGTTGAAATCATTGGTAAGCACCACTTGCGTAGTGGTTGTAGGTACTCCCGCCCCCATCGGTCCGTTACCATTGAGTTCATCGACATAATACTCCCAAGAGTTATTGATGCTGTCTTGCCACGATACGGTAGCCTGCGATGTTAAGATATTCGAAAACTCCAAATTTTGAGGTTCTATACACTCTAATTCATCGACAAACACATGATCGATATAAAGATAGGTATAACTCTGAGTGGTCACGTGCCAGGCAAAATATACGGATCCATGTAAATTATCCAGATAGACAATCTCTTCTCTCCAATCTCCATTGCGGTCAATCTTTTTCGGTACTACTACCCTAGTAAAATCGCTGATGTCAAAACCATTTGTTGACGCTAAAACCTCAAATTCGTTGTCGTACGAAGTACTTGTTTTGTAGTGATAACGCAGTTTATAAGTTTTGGTGGAATCGACTGTAAATTGCGGTGAAATCAACCAATCATCATTACGCGGACCGCCGTAGAAATACATACATCCATTGCCTTGAAATGTCCCAAAATTATAGGGCCTCCAAATATTACTTCCAGTAGGTGAGGTGGAATCTTTATTTTGGTCGACAATTTTCCAACAAGATTGAGTTGTTGAATCGGAATTAAAACCCTCCCAAAACGGCAAACTAAAAGCCATACACAAAGTCCTAAAATTAACGGGGCCCACCCATATACTCTTGTCAGTAGCTGCACAAACCTTTCTTACCCATACAAAATAATTTTGATTGGGCGTTAGATTAGTTAACGTTGTAGTTAATGCATTGGTGACCGTAATTACCGGGGTCTGATTGCCGGTAGGCGCTGTATTGTCAGTACTTAAGTAAACCTCATAATTATCCGCAGTACTGCCCGAAGGAGCTGTCCACGCCAACACAGCACTTGTGGTTTGCACCTGGCTCTGTACGAGGTTTTTGGGACCAGGACAACTGACTTTAGACAATTCTACATTATCAACCGCGGCTGGAGGTTGATTAAAAACGGAACTGTCGTTAATCCACTCGAAGACTATTTTCACTTGTTGTCCAGCATATTGCGTGAGATCAACTACTATTTTTTCCTCCACAAAAGCAACTTGCTCACACATGTGCTCTTTTACCTTGACTCCACCACTGCTAGTGACCGATATTCTACTACCTGCAGTTGGGGTAAATGTTGTAGGTATCACCCACACGTTCATATAATCGTATACGCTCGTAATTTTTTCCCCAGCTAATCGCCAATCAAAACTCAACAAATACTCACTGGTATTAGCTGCAATCGGAATCGCTTGACTCACCGCATGAGAAACCGCGGCGCTACCTGAATAAGTATTGGATACACCGCTATCATCTGAGATGTACATCGATTTAGCACCCCCATTATTAACTGCTGTACCAATATACCAGCCGTTATACGTATCATTAAAAAAAGTCCATTTGACCACTCCATCAAAATCGTCGCTAAAAACAACATTGGCCGGATTGGTTGTTTTTAAAACAGCTAAGGATTCAAATATAAAGCAGGGCTGTAAATACAGCTCTGGGGCAAACGCTCTTGCTTGCCATAAGACAGGCTCTTCATAAATTTCTGTTCTTAACCCGGCACCGTAACTTTTAGTATTTGTAAACAGAAAACCAAGAAAAAAAATGAAAAATGAAAATAAAAGGTTTAATTTATTCATAATTCTATATTATTTAGTTATTTAACGCTCATTATTTCAAATATATACATTAATGACATATTTATTTTACTAAAAATGTTAAAAAAACGAATTAACAATTAAACTACAAACCTTAAAAATATTTAATTAAAAAACTTACAACCAACTCAATACCCTCTTAAATATATTGTTAAAAAGCCGTTTCTTTATGTTAACGAAAAGCAAAAACAGCAGTAACAACTGCTATTTAAAAAGCTAACTAACAAAACATTACGCTAATTAGTCGACATCAATCGCTGATTTCACTATCCAATTAGACCATTGACTTCGACTTCAATTTCTTGTTTCGCGCTGATCTAAAAAAAACGGGGCTATCTCCTGTGAGATAACCCCGTTTTTGTAACCCGAAATAAACCGCTAAGTCCGTGCGACATAGTTATGGACTCAGACCGTTTACCCCATGCTATTTATTGATTTGCACCCAACCCGTTCTCGTCTTTCCATGTGCAATCACCACATAGTAATAAGTGCCATCGGGAAGCAATTTTCCACTTTTATTTTGTCCAACCCATTGATTGGTATAAACACCTTGATATGAAAACACCTCTGTACCATAGCGGTTGTAAATCACCACACTGGTAGCTCCGTGTTTGGACAAATCAAAAGCATCATTAAACCCGTCGCCATTTGGAGATATTCCTTTGGGAATAGGACATTCTTCAAAACGTACTTCGAAACTACTTTCATCAATACACAATCCATCGGGCGACGAGGCATAGACATAGATTCTTTGCGTATCCAGAATAATCGTTCCGACAGCCAATTCCGTTCCCCGCCCACCACTTTGAGTAAAATAGCGGTTGTGTTCTGATAGCGCCTTGAGTTCATGAAACTCGCATTTCAAATTTAGATCAGCGAAAACATCGGCTTTTACCGCCTCGGTGATGGCTATATGATATGCCGTCTCCTCATAGCAACCCGCGCCATTATCCTGAAAAACGTATATTTTATATAATCCAGCACTATCTAATACATCACCCGGTTTATATTGATCACCCTGAGCGGCGGCTAGCGTATAATATGCCTGATTGCTTTCCAAAGCAGGAAAGGTATACGTTGCACACACCTTAACGTCTTCACGAGCCGCTGGCATGCTTCCCGCCGTAGATTTTAAGGTGATTTCAAAAATCTCCGTACAACCGGTATATAAGTCTTCCACCAATTGATAGACCTTGACATCAAATGCGGTGACTTTGACCACATATGCCTTAGGATTCGCAACGGCATTTTCACCGATTTCGGCCGCTGCTTTAGTTTCGAAATAGGTAAAGGCATACCTCATTGGATCTGCCGTACCCAGCATTCTTTTCTCTACCTGAGTCAGGTCGATCTCCAAATCCTTTAATGACGTTCGACAAATGGTCAAAATCTCCGGTTTAGCCAAAACCTTAGAAATGGCAGGAAAGATCTCGACTTTAACCGAACCACTCGTTTCACAATTCACTTCTAGGTATTTTGCCATAATTTTATAGGTTCCACTTACAGTGACCTCTAAATCCGGACCCTTTTCATTCGGAATCAAAACCTCGTCTCTAAACCATCGGATATCCACTGCCGCAGGATCTGAACTTAAACCCGATTTGATCGTTTTCGATTCTCCATCGCAAAGGGCATTGTTGGTTTCTACCAACATATCTACACCTAAGTCCACACTGCCCAAATCGAAACTCGCTGCGTTAAAAAACACGGCAGAGGTATGTAAAACATTGGGACAAAAATCGGCGACAGCCAATTTAATGCGGTATTTTTTACCAGCTTTTACAGGAATCTTCTCAGAGCTCATCGGCACGGTTAGCCCCACGTAATTAACCGGAGCATCCAATTTACTGTCCTGAATGTTATCATAGTATTTCGAGAAAAACGTAGGATTCATACTTCTACAAGCCGCTCCCGACTTATTGGAATCGCGTATGGTCGACAAGGCAATAGGTTCTGTAGTACCCGGAACTAAAGCCAAATTTTGCCCCTCACCCGTTGCAATTTCCGTCAACCATGCCGCAAACAAAGCACCTCCCTCTTTACAGACATAGGTACAGCCACGATCATAACTTTCCGAGGCAAAGAGGTATTCAAAATTCAACGAATCCTTGATCGGTATAAAGTCAAATTCCAAAACCGAGACATATTTATCATCGCCAAATCCAACACCTCCTACCTGCTTAATGACCTCATTCAAATCAGCATCACCTGTCCACTTCGGAACCTTGTCCTTCGACGGAACATAATGATGAGGTCCTGGAGTATATTTGACCGCATGCGTTGCCAACACAATTCCTTCCTCAAATGGAAAGTCGGCAGTAGCCTTATTAAAGTAGCCCAAGGTATTGATCGCACTGTTATCCCCTGCCTGATATTTGATATTGGATACCAAATCACAATTTGATTTAATCAAAACGTCTTTAACCAATTCTTCTACACTGTATTTATCCCCACTCGGACTCACTTCCAAACTAGAGAATTGCGATGTAGTTATACACAAACTAAAGATAAAATCGGGATTTTTAACCGTGGTAGCCACCCTTAGAAGATATTTTTTACCCGGAACCAATCCCATAATAATACCGTCACGCCCCATATTGTTAAACGAGAAACAACTTATCGCCGTATTTACAATAGTAGCGCAATCCTGATCATAAATCGCAATATACATGGTCGATGACGAACTTCCATTGCTTTCTTGATTGCTATATATATCCGTCATCTTCAACATGTGTTGCGTTGAAGTAGCGGTAAATTCAAACCACACATCTGTCTTAACTCCTGTTGCATGGCAAAACGGTTCCGATATTTTCGAAATATTTGCCCCAGAGAAAGTTGCCGATATGGTTTTCTCACATTCCAAACCGCTGTTTACCGGTATGGTTAATGCCCCCGAACATTCATCGTTTAACCCCACTTTGATTGCGGTATTCAAGGGCGTAGACCAATCACTGGTCGTAACATTATCCGAACAAACAGCTCTTACAAAAACGGAATATGCTTTGCCTTCACTCAAACCAATTAAAGTTGTTTTCGGATTTCCTGTTACTTTTTTAATATTGGCTGCCAAGCCCGTTGGCTGGCTTCCATATCCGACGATTTCCACTTCCCAATTTGTTATTCCTCCATCTTGCTGCCACTCAATATCGATACTATTGTTAGTAACCGCAGTGGTCTTGACATAATACGGTTCTGGACATCCTATTATTTTTTTGATACTCATCTTATCTATACTGACTAAGGTCCTGATGCCGGTAGAAGAGACCGCATGCCAGCCAATATTGACCACTCCTTGGATATTATTGATAAAAACCACCTCTTCTACCCAAGCTTTATTTAAGTATTTCTTGCGAGCGACCAGCGTTTGTTTAAACTTGTCAACAGCCACGCCCTCTGTCGAAAGCATTACCTCAAATTCGTTGTTAAAAACGGGCTCTGAATCGGTTAAATAATAGTATTTTAAAACATAAGAACCCCCATCCAATTCTAACATAGGCGATATCAACCAATCATCAGATCGCGAACTTAATCCAAAATATTTCATAGCCTGATCGCCTTCATAAGAACCGTCCGTTGTAGTTCCCCACATATTTTGTGTCGGAGCATTCCCGTCTTTATTAACATCGACTATAGTCCAACATCTCAATGTTTTGGAATCGGTATTAAAACCCTCCTCAAACGGGATTTGATAAACATCGCAACTCGTGAAAAACTTTACAGGACCACTCCAAATACTAAAATCTCCACCACCACAGACCGCTCTAACATAAAACTCATATTCCGTATTGGGTAGTAAATTTTGACCCAGCTGATCTTTCGTAATCGCATTTTCTTTTACCGTGGTATGAGTCCCCGCAGCTAGAGGAATTCCCTCCCCCGCTTTTTGTACCACATATTCCCAACCCGTTCCATTAAAAACTGTCGATTCCGTCCAAGATAAAGTCGCCTTGTCCTTTTCTACTTTAGAAACCTCCAATTTTAAGGGTTCTGGACATCCCACAACCTCTTCGATAAACACATTATCGATATAGAGGTAAGAAATGCCTTTTGTAGTGACGTGAAAAGCCAGGTTAATATCACCACTGACTCCACTGATAAAGGTAATTTCCTCTAAAAAACCACCATTTCTATATTTATCTTTAGCAACTACCACCTTAGTAAAATTGGCAATAGCCATACCCGAGTTCGACAACAGTACTTCAAACTCGTTGTCGTATTCACTAGCGCGGTAATGGTATTTTAGTCGATAAATCTTATTGGCGGCAAAAGTGATTACCGGACTTACCAACCAGTCGTCGTGAACAAAATTACCCGTTCCATAACCGTAGAAATACATCGATTGCCCTCCTTCATAATTGGAAGTACTGGTTTTCCAAGAATACAAGTCGTTGTTGTTGTTTAAAACCGTCCAACAACGCAGGGTTTTGGAATTCACGTTAAAACCTTCCCAGAATGGGGTTGTAAATATGCTGCAATTGGTTTTAAAGCTAAAAGGGCCCGACCAAATACTGTATTTCCCATTTCCACAAACGGTGCGTACATAGACCTCATATTCCGTATTGGCTTCCAAGTTTTTTCCAGCACTGTCTTTAGTAATAGGATTGGTTTTAGTTTTAGTCGCTGTTCCCTTAGCAAGCGGCATACCCGTACCTGGAACCTGAACCACATACTCCCAATCGGTGGCTTGAAATTCATCGACCCATGTTAGGGTCGCTTTATCAATCCCGATATTTGTCGCATCGATTTTTATAGGCTCCGGACAATCCAAAACTTCTTCTACAAAGACATTGTCGATATATACTGTAGTGGTCCCCGTAGACACGACATGCCAGGCTATGTTTACCTTACCGCTAAGTCCTGAAATAAAGGCTACCTCTTCGAGATACGTATCGTTTTTATAGGTTTTCTTACCAACGACTACTTTGGTAAATTTTACCGGATCAATACCCGCATTAGAAGCCAAAACTTCGAATTCATTATCGTTACTCGCAGTAGTTTTATAATGGTACTTTAAACGGTAAATTTTATTCGGTAAGAAATTAAAATTCGGAGAAATCAACCAATCGTCGTGTACTTTACCCGTACCTGAACCAAAGAAATACGCGTGTTGATCGCCTTCATAAGCCAAGGCTGAAGTTTGTAATTTCCAAATATTACTACTGGTAGGACCGGTTGAATCTTTATTTCCATCAAAGAAGGTCCAACAGTTCAGGTTTGTAGAAACCTTATTAAATCCCTCCCAAAACGGCAACACCATATCATCACATAAGGTTCTAAAGAGGTATGGTCCAATCCACTTACTGGTTTTTCCCTGTCCGCAACTCGACTTAATATAAATTTCATACTCGGTATTGGGTTGTAGATTCCCGCCACCATTGATCCGATTAATCGCCATGGTTTTACTGTTAGAGACCGTTCCACTGCCCACCGGTTCGGGACCCGCAGGCAATTGTACAAAATACTCCCAGGACGAATTTAAAGTATCCACTATGGTAACAGTTAGTTTGTCCTTTTCCAAACCACTGATCGCGATCTCATCATTTGGAGCAATACAGTCTACTTTTTCAACACTGATATTGTCGATATATATCATCGTAGATCCCGTAGAGACCACCCGCCACGCTATATTTGCATCGGCTGTTGTCCCTTGAACATAAACTACCTTTTTGACGTAATCCGCATTATTATATGACGTTTTTTCCTGTATGGTAGTCGTAAAATCAGCCACTGAAGTGCCCGTCGTTGACATCAGGATTTCCAACTCATTGTTGTAAGAAGCAATGGTTTTAATGTAAAAGGTAATTGCATAGATAGCGCCACTCATTTTTAAGGTCGGAGAAATCAACCAATCGTCGTGTTTTTTACCCGTACCAGAGCCCGAGAATTGCATGGTCCGATCCCCCTCTTGTGGTGAGAGGTTCGATTGCCTCCAAATATTGGTACCCGTCGGTGAGGTCGAATCGTTGTTCCCATCCACTATAGTCCAACAGCTGAACGTAGTCGATGACTGATTAAAACCTTCTTTAAAAGGTAACGTCTGCACATTACAGGCAGCCAATAAGGTTTTCAATTCCTGCTCTGCAAGATTATTGTATTCGATAATTCCAGAGTTTACACTTTCTTTGTCACCGAGGCTTCCGATGTGTGAAAGAAATTCTTTAGTCGAAGTAAACAAGGAACTCATACTGTTTTCCACCTTCGAGGCATACATAAAGATACCCAGAAATAGAAGTAAAAAGAATAATAGTTGTTTTCTCATAATTTAATGTTTTGCTGGTTTCCTTTCAAATATATCAATTTTATTTAACCAAACATTAACATCAAATGTTAATACAACCATATATACCGATAATTTACCCCATAATAATGCGATTTGACAATTCTACAAACAAATTACCGCTAAATATTTAATCCGAAAAATATTATTTTCGCAATACGCAAATAAATCGCGAATAATTAAGATATTATTCACGTTTTGAAACAAAAACAGCCGTTCGCTTCCCTAGCTTGTTTTAAGTATCCCCATGCAACCAGAACATACTTTTAACAAAAAATCCCAACTTTTTTGGGTTGGGATTTTTTGTTGCAATCAACAGTATGATGATAGTAAGTACTCTATTTTGTGCATACCAGCATCATGCTGGAGCGAGTGGTTTTTTTGATCTAACTTAGCTTATTAAACAAGTAAGCCATTCCAATAAAACACATAACACTTATATTTATAAGTGTTTTTTAAACTACAATATCAAGAATACTTTACTTGTTTTTCAATTTTTTATATTCCCGAATTAATTCTTTTAGCTGTCGATTAGAAGTGACGTCCACATCCTTATCTGATAGAAAATGCTTAAACTTGAAATTACTTTTATAATTTTTCAACATAATTTCCTGATCAACAATTAAAAGTTCATTTCTCAAATGTTGTTTTTCAGCTTCTATTACACCAAGCAATTCGAATTTATCACCAAAATCTCTGCGAAAAGTAGTGGTATTAAAAGGAATCGCGTTTAGAATTTGCATTTGTTTTTTTGATTTTAGATCCAAACCTCCAATGATTTTAATCGCAATTTCTTCAACCTCATTTTTTGATAAAAGATCTAAATTTTCAGGAAAAAGCGATTCAACTTGTTGTTGTTTCTTTCCCTTTTTGTAGTCCGCAGATTTAGAAGCCGATTTATTTACCGTTTCAGTAGAAACAAATCCACTTCCAAAACATTTTTTACAATTACTATTTAAGCCTTGGCAAGTACAAATTTCAGATCTCATTTATTTTATTGTTATAGTAATTATTTATAAAAGTATTTCATTTGCAAAACTAATCAAATTCTGTTTCAAAATAGTTTAAAATGTTTTCGTAATTATGTTGTGTTTTATACCTCCTTACAGCAAGAAATGAAATTCAACGCAGTCAACACTTTTATGTTCAGAAATTCATTACTAATATCCCTCGATTAAACCGCAGTTAATATACAAAGAAACCGAATGCTATTTTAACAAAAATGGAAGATTAGCTTTTATCGATAAACTACCTTTATAAACACAAAACCCCAATAGGATTGAGCGTTTTGTTTTTATTATAGACCACGCGAGAGGACCCATAAATCCGCAACTCTATACCAGAAGTTGATATTTTATCATTTATAACTACTAAGGATGAAGAAAAGTATCTTAAGTAATTATTTAGGTTGCCTAAAGAGCATATTTTCCCCTGTAAAGGATTTATTCTTTCTATTTTTATTTTAATATGTTGAAGAACTTTTTGAAAGATACTATATAAAAAGTGGTCAGGTGTACCAATGAATAGTTCCATAAATTTTCAGATGCCATTGTCTGGAACGGTAAACCCACTTTGCAGGAATAGCAATAAATCTAAAAATAAATTTTTTGATTCTATAATTTGGCTGTAGACCTTTTACTTTTTTAGAGAAGAGGTTTATGATATAATGGTAAATATTTCTGCAAATGGCCATGATTTGTAAATAGACTTGATTTTGTTCCAATGTAGAAAAAGGCAATTTTTGCCATCCAAAGTCATTTTTTAGAACATCAAACTCCTTTTCAATCGTTCCTCTTTGATTGTAATAAAAAACAATGTCGTCAGGCTTACTTTGTTGATCATTGGTGATGATGATCGAGTAAACACAGGCTTCTCCAGTAAAGGTATTTATCTGACCATCCTTTCTTTTTTCTTTGGTTACAATAAACCTATACTCGTGGAGATCATCTTGCAGCTTATAATCTTTGGCAGCTCTCTTAAAAGGCGTATAGTATACTTCGCCTCTAAAGATTCCGTCTTCTTTGTCGCCTACAACCTCCCATTCTTTAACCGATGAAATGACGGTATCCATTGTTGAGGACATTCTCGCCTTGACATAAAATCTGTTCGTATGCTTTTCAATGGTTCTTATAGTTCGAAACTCATACGAAGCACTATCTGCCCTAAATCGATCTGTTTTAATATTATGATTCTCAAGATGCCTAAACATTCTTTCAAGTGTTTCGGACTGCAAAATTCCCGCATTGCTTCTTCCATTTCTGTTTTCTACATAAACAACATTTGATCCTACTAACGCAACTCCTGGAACATATCCATAGCATTTTTTATAGGTGATTTGCGCATCTTCTTTTTCGGTATAACAGACGGTATTGTCATAGTCTAAATCAACCATCGTGTCGGTGAATTTTGTTATCCTTTTAAGGATCTCAAGGTTTAATTGAGTCAGTTTCTCATTAATGGCAAATTGATGTAAGTGCTCACCCCGACCAGTAGCAAATTCAGTAGTAGGTTCAGCAAGTTCTTTTAAGCGGTTCAAAACCCTGTCGGGGCTGGGAATTTTAAGCTTTGGCGATTGAGAAAAGTTAGGTTTAAAGTTACTTGACAAATCTTCTGCACAGTCACCACCACAAAAGAATACAGACCAATAACTATAGAGTAAATCTCTCCAATTATATTTACTTTGGGCTCCCAATTTGGGCAGGGTTTCATTAAGAGTCTTTCCAATCTCTTTATTATCGAGTTCTGCAATAACAAAATTCAAGCCGCCAAAGGCCGAAATCCCATTGGAATTCAATATTTTCATATCTGCTTATTAAGTATCACCAATTTAGGTGATTACATTAAGAACGCAAAGAATTGACTATTAAATATTTACCTTTTTCATTAACAGTCAGTTGCGGATTTATGGGAGGACTCGCGCGGTAGCGGGGGAGGAAAACCTAGTAATACACTTAGTTATCAGATGAAGAAAACTTAATTTTTTCATGATAATGTATGACCTTATCCTTTGGCACAGAAGCAGGCCTATCAACTATAAAGAAATCCTTGTCAAAATACGTCATAGTTGTCTGAATTTCAACTAAATAATCTGATTTTTTATCTACTAAAACCTCGTATATAAACCCTTTAATGTTTTGCTTACCTGTTTTAACAAAGTCAACTGCAAAAAAACCACTATTTGTTCCACTATAGAAGGTATCTACTCTAGTCTTAACAATATTACTGTAGTCTGGCTTTAAACCATATCCTATACAAACATTTTCTTGACTAAATTCCCCGAGTTTTTTTCTGTAAACAATAGTTCCAGTAGATTTTCCTACATACAAGGTATCGGGAATTATAAATTTAACATAATCGCTCTTACTTTCATCTACATTACCTTCAGAATCAAAAAATTTTAATTGAGCAACAAATGAGGTGTCTTTTTCTATCATATAATAAACCTGCTTTTCTAAAATTGTTGATTTATAATAATTCCACCATCCTGTCTTTCGCTTATTAAAAAGTCTCCCCTCTATACTCAAATCACCATTTTCATCAAATCCTTTGTAGAAGATATATGGGTAATGCAATTGAGTAATATAGTTTTTAACTTGATTATTTTCATAATACTCAAATAAGGTATCTCGTTTTAAATCATCTTTGATTTCAAAAATATATTGTAGCTGACCGTTTTTGTGGTACCACTTATCACTTATAACTACTCCATCTCTTAGTATATATTCCTTCTTTAACTCACCCGTACTATAATATTCTTTTCGAAGTTTATTATCATTACATGAGTAAATAACTAACACATATAAAACAAATATTTTTATTTTCTTAGTCAAACCTGTTTTTTTACTTAGTTAACACTTTAGTTGATTCCCCGCTGCCGCACGAAATGAAATTCGACGAAGTCAATCCTTTCGTGTGGCACATGCACCTCAACAATACTTAATAAAAAACACTCTCTGCACAATATTACTTTACGTTAGAAGTTTTCTTAACTATAAGATTCATACACCACTACTTTATCAACCAACCCCGCTGCCGCACGAAATGAAATTCGACGGAGTAAATCCTTTAGTCTAGCAAAATTCATTATACTAATATTCCTCTCTTAAACCGCAGTTAATATACAAAGAAACCTCATTATATTTTAACAAAAATGGAAGATTAGCTTTTATCGATAAAGTGCCTTTGTAAACGCAAATCTTCCAATATAATTTAGCGTTTTTGTATGTAATATAGACCACACGAAAGGATTCGTGCGGTAGCGGGGGAACAGAATAAGGTTCTTAAAGTAACCTAATTTACATAATCATTTTACAAATGTTTTATGTGTAAATTTTGTTTCTATATATTTAAATCTAATACTATCTCCTTGAGCTATTTCTACCACATCTAAAAAGATAAAAGTTATCACCTTATCCCCTACATGACCAAAACTTTTAATTTTCAATGTATCATTTGTCAGAACATTTTCAAAAGCTTCATAATCATAATTGCTGAGGTCTTCAATTCTTTTATTATAAACTGAATCTTGAATTATATAGTATATTTTAATAAAACGGTTTTTATTTATTTCGTAATTCTGATATTCCGAATCGTATAAATAGCTTATAAAATTTATTCTATCTGAAATCAAAGTATCGGCACTTTTACTAATTACCAATTCCGCTTTTTTTAAGCTTTTTTCTGAACGATTTAATTTCGAATCCTCTTTACATGAATATAAAGAAAAAACGATTATCAAAATAAAAAATTTTCTCATCAATTAATCTTAGTGTTTTTTCTGGCTGTTTCTTGCGCTGCCCCCTCTCTTTTATAAATATGATGTCTGACATTTGCTTCTTCCTTACGCGAAACAACCGTATCAGTTCTTTCTTCACTAGAAACTTTTAATTGTACACTACCATCATTTCGAACATCAGATATATAAGTACGCTTGGTGTTTTCTATAGTTATCTCATCAACAGCTTCCCCTGCTCCTGCTCCTGCTTGATAACCTCCAATTAGGTCGCCTACAATCTCAACAATACCTTTGCCTTTAGTAGAGGGCTTAAAACTTGGAGAAGCGTCAGTAACTTTATCCACATTAGTTTCTCCTCCCGACGTTCCAGTAGTTCTATCATTTTGCCCCCCTCCATTCTTCATAACCATTGTTGTTTCTACATCTTTTGTAAATCTTAGTAACTTTTGAGGTTCTGCAGGAGTAAAAAGATCACTAACCCAATCCACGGCCCTTTTAAATCCTGTATGATTATAAACCATTTCGGCAGTAGATTGTTTTTTCTTTCCCGGACCAGAAGACTCCGCACTCATCCCAGTAGGATCAGTCATATTTATTGGATTGTTGTGAACATAATGGTATGGAGTCCATCCTGGGAACTGCTCCGCCAACGGGTCTACACTCAAAAATATACTAGCTCCCGGATCATAATAACGCGCACCATAGTAATAATAGCCTGTCGACTCATCGAACTCTGCCCTACGGGCGATTTGTTCGACAAAAGCTCATCCGCTTTTACCTCCAAAGTCATTGAATTTATAGACATTTTCAAAGATGTTGTTGGTACTTTGCTGTACCATGACTTCTCCAAAAGGCAAATACTCAATATACTAATATCCTCTCTTAAAACGCAAGTAATATACAAAGAAACCGAATGCTATTTTAACAAAAATGGAAGATTAGCTTTTATCGATAAACTACCGTTTTAAAAACAAAACTCCCAAAATGATTGAGAGTTTTTGTGTTTAATAAAGACCACGCAAGAGGACTCGCGCGGTAGCGTAGACGAATACTTTTAATAATCACCACACGAAAATATTCGTGCCGTACCACACGAAAGGATTCGTGCGGTAGCGGGGTGCGGGGATTTCATTTCGTGCACTAGCAGAGGATTTCGTACGGCAGTAGGCATCGTTATTGACACTAATAATTCAAAACTTTTTCTTCTTCAAATAAACTAAAAAACACATTACAAATACGACTAGAACAACTAAAGATAAATAATCATTTGTTGCTAAATAACCACCCCGCCTACTGTACAATAAATATGTCGCAAAACATATACCCGAAAAAGAAGCCCCTACAATAACTTTAAACCTATCTTTATTCATAATTATCAAGTTTTATTATTTAATAAAATCTATGTTTTATCCTCCCCTTGCACTCCAAATTTCTTAAGCTTTTCAACTAAATCTTTTATCTGCTCTACATTAAAACAGTATACGTTTGCTCTAGGTTTTATAATAAAAGTATTTCCTGCCTTTAAATAAAATCTATCATAAATCCCTCCACTAGTGATAACTTTTTTATAATCATAGCTCAATTCATCTAATTGAAAAACCTTCGTTCTAATTGAACCTAATTTAAAATATCTGTATTCTAATCGTCTATTTTCACTATCTACTTTAAGCTCAATATCACTATAAAAAAAATTTACGCCTGAAAAAAAAACAACCATAGAAACCAAAACAAAATACTCATAACCTATAACATAATCCATTATTAATCCTATCGAAATTAGAAAAACAATCAATAAATAATCTATTTGTGCTTTATATAAAAATATCATTTTTTACTACTTTTTATCGCTTTTCCAAAATCCATATATCCGTTCACTGTACCATATATAGAATAACTATTAAAATACACATTGTGTCCTTGCTCAATTTTTTTAAAAGAGTTAATTGTGTTTATACTATTCCCCCGCTGCCGCACGAAATGAAATTCGACGAAGTCAATCCTTCACAGTGCCAAACATTCTATATTATTCCCCGCTGACGCACGAATCCTTTAGTCTAGCAAAATTCATTATACTAATATTGCGCTCCTAAACCTCAAGTAATATACAAAGAAACCGAATGCTATTTTGACAAAGTTAGAAGACTTCCTTCTATTGATAAACTGCCTTAGTAAACACAAAACGCCCAATTTGATTGAGCGTTTTGTATGTACTATAGACCACGCGAGAGGACTCGCGCGGTAGCGTAGACGAATACTTTTAATAATTCGAGGTACCACATGAAAATATTCTTGCCATAGGACATGAAAGGATTCGTGCGGTGGCGGAAGAAAGTTGCTCTTTCTATCTTTTTAAAAATAACTCTTTATTTTTATAATCAAAAAAATAATTCCGACAAAAAACAAAAGAAAGTTACTCAAATAATAATTTGTTTCTATAGGAAAACGAGCTCCACCTTTGAATTTTGGTATTTTAGTTTTTAATATCCCTCTTAAACCTATTATTATCATAATTAGATAAATGATTATATATCCCATACTATTTTCTCTATTTTGTCAACATCTTTTCTGTATCTGCCCCTATAGTTTTATCTAGAGTTAGATTAATACCATTAATTAATGTAGTACTTCCTTTATCTAAACCTTTTCCAATTGCTCTTTCTGTAGCCTTTATACCATAATTACCACTACGCGCAAAAAATAAAGATATTCCAAATTTAGCCATTGCTTTTTTCTCCTGCCCTTGCCCAGCTAAAAATAGCGATTCAATTCCAGTACCAATCAAACTCATCCCACCACCAATAGCCATCAAAGCAGCACCTACAGGAGCTCCAACACCTGTAATAGAAAAAGATAAACCTGTGTATGTTGAAGCATCCCCTGCATTTTGCAATCCGGAAGCGAATGATTTTAATGGATTATTTTCACTTATATAATAATCATCACCAGTTCTCATTGGACTAAAACCTACATCAGTAGTACTACCTGAGAGATTATCTGATACCGAACCATCTTTATTTAGATTATAAGATTCAAAACCACTAGTTCCATTATAAGACAATGATTCTGATACCGTTTCTACATTTCTATATCCTTTATCTTTTGCCTCTTGTTTAGTATTAATTTCCGCATCATAGGTAAGCAGTTTGTCACCTTTATTTGTAGAATGTTCTATCCACCCAGGATCCTCCGCACTCATCCCTGTCGGGTCAATCATATTAATAGGATTGTTGTGTACATAGTGGTACGGCGTCCAGTTTGGGAACTGCTCCGCTAACGGATCCACGCTTAAAAATATACTCGCTCCCGGATCATAATAACGCGCACCATAATAATAATAACCTGTCGACTCATCGAACTCTGCCCTACGGGCGATTTGTTCGACAAAAGCTCATCCGCTTTTACCTCCAAAGTCATTGAATTTATATACATTTTCAAAGATGTTGTTGGTACTTTGCTGTACCATGACTTCTCCAAAAGGCAAATACTCTATATGCTAATATCCTCTCTTAAAACGCAAGTAATATACAAAGAAACCGAATGCTGTTTTTACAAAGTTGGAAGACCTACTTTTATCGATAAACTACCTTTTTAAAAACAAAACTCCCAATAGGATTGAGAGTTTTTGTGTTTAATAAAGACCACGCGAGAGGACTCGCGCGGTAGCGTGGGAAAGGATTCGTGCGGTAGCGTATCCGGAGATTTTTAATACTGGCGCACCATCAGGGAAAACTCAAGATAATAAATGTTCATAAATATAATCGCTATCGACTTCTCCCTTTTCTATTAAAACTTTAAAAATCTTAATCAAAGCCTCGAGTTTAGTTGAATCTCCAGAAGCCGTAAACTTATGTTCCTCAACATCATACCCTATCCAGTTTTGTTCTGAAACTTCAAATAGCTCCCATTTTTTAATAGGTATTATAGAAGTAATATTTAGAATTTCTATTTCTAAAAGCCAGCCTGGATTATCTAATGACTGTATTCTAACCAAGTTTTCATGTTCCCATTCTCCATCACAGTTAGAGCTGTACCAATCTTGTAACCATTTTATCATATTTATATTTTATTTATTTGGCATATCAATTCCAGGTCTAGCTGGTCTAACAGATCCATTCTCTTGAACGTGTGGAGTATTGACAGTTTCTTTCGTTTTTTTATTTATATGCGCTGCCCCTTTATAATCAACTCTTTTTTCAGTTTCAAACCCAAGACCATTATTGTTTTTATTAGGATTTTTATTATTAACCTTATACGTTGTATGTCCATTTTCATTTATAACAGTATGATCTCCAACCGCATTTGGATCAGCAGTCCTATTATTAGAACCTCTACCTCCTCCATGTGAAGAAGCATTATCGCTCTCCATATTCTTCATAGCATTAACTCCAATAATAGTTCCAACAGCAATTTCAACTGTCCCTTTAGCAATTGATGCTCCACTCAAAACTGCTCCCGGCACACCAACAACTGCGCCAACTCCTGTTGCAGTCGCTGCACCCGAAGCTACTAACCCAACACCTCCAGTTCCTATACTGGAAACACCGTCTACTAATAAAACTGCGCTAGCAAGTAATGAAGCAGCATTCCCCGTAGAAACACCATTCCGATATTTTTGAGAATCTGTTGCATAAGTATTCCGTAGATTACTTCCAAAAATATTGTCTACAACTGAAAGCACAAAGCCTTTACAACCCTCACATTCCTTACTCATCCCCGTCGGGTCAGTAAAGTTAATCGGGTTGTTTCCCACGTACGAATACGGTTCCATGGTTTGCTCTACTAACGGGTCTACGCTCAAAAATATACTAGCTCCCGGATCATAATAACGCGCGCCGTAATAATAATAACCTGTCGACTCATCGAGTTCTTTACCATTGAATTTATAGACATTTTCAAAGATGTTATTGGTACTTTGCTGTACCATGACTTCTCCGAAAGGCAAATACTCTATATACTGACAAGGTTTTCCAGAAATGTCGGTAATATACGACGAACTTCCCAAATGATCACTGTGATACCACCAAACCGGAGATTCTTGCTTCATCGGATCAGCAATAATTGGTATCCGTGGGGGTGGATTATTCGTCCACGTCCCTCCATTTATACCCGGACTCAGGGTTTCATCTGGAAACACTGGATCATCCACAGGCGGTAATCCCGGATCAACCGGAAGGTCAGGAATGATCAAATCACAGAATCGTATTCTAATCTTTCGATCTTTATCCCACTCTACAACCGGAGTCTGACCAGGTCCTCCCGGTGTGCCTTCAATACCAATGCCAAAACACTCATCGGTATTGTCATTAAAACACCTCAAATACTTTAGAAACAAATAATATTCGGCCGGTTTATTGGGTTTGTCTTTATAATAGTCTATAAAATTAATAAACTTATTGTAACAATCCAATTCCAAACGATCATAATCGTTACCTGTTCCGTTATCAATTGGTAAACCAGTTATTGGATCTTTTGGAATTCCCGTTACCGGATCATAAATATAGCCGGTTCCGGGATCAATGATGTCGCCATTTGGTGTTCGTTTGATACAAACTAGCTTGTTTATCTCTTCTAAAGCTTTACAATAATCAAAATCATAAAATATTTTATCGCATGTCCCAATCGTCCCATCTGGATTATTCACACATCTATACAAATATAATTTATGTAGCTCCAATATATTCAGAATATCATTTTTACAGTCGATCGTTTCGGCAGTATTATACAAGACGTCCAGTAAAATATTCACTTGATCTTTGCATATTGTAACCACCCATGAAATAGGAGGAACAATAGCTACATCGGGAGGTAAGGGCGCTATTAAACCATTATCTAGTCTATCTATTGAACTTTGCCCTTCTCCATTTTGTGCTATCCCTCTTTGTTGCATTCCCTCATGAGGCGAAGTTCTTACCGAATTCAGATTTCTATTTTTAAAATCTTTTAAATCTGTGACATCCATAATCTTGGAAGCGATTCGCTTTCCATTCGCGTAATAATGCTTGGTATACACACTGCGATTGTAAACCAAATGACCACCTGGATACAATACTTCATGGGCTCCATACATACCATTTTGCGGATTACTTCCATTGACAGATAGAGAATTCCCTCCTTGCAATCTCTTAATCACTCGCTCTCCTTTTCCGTCATAGATATATTGATTAAGAACATGTCCATCTCTTCCATTATCCTCAATTTTAGTAATATTATTATTCGCATCCCACTCAAATAGCCGATCCACAAATGAATCCGTCTGGAATTCATTGTGTATGCTTTTGATATTACCATTCTCAAAATAATCAAGTTGTTGTTCTAATTGTTGACCATTTCTATCAACACCAATGATTGAACCTACCCTAGGCTTACTCGAATCATTATATTTATAATTTCTGACTAAGGAGTTTTGCGAATGCTCAACTCCACCTGAATTCTTATCTCTAATAAGGTGGTTTTGATCTTTTACAGAAATAGAGTGATCCTTGGTGTATTTCATTTCCAAATCGTAATTATGAGCTTCCAACAAACCATCCCATTGTCCTTTAGCACTTTTTAAACGATTAAATTCATCATAAGTATACATTTTTCTAGAGGTTCCTCCTACAACAATACTCTGATGCTGACTGAAATCATTTACTTGCCCCGTAATATTATTGTTTTTATCAAATCCATACACATTTCTCGAAAACACTTTAGAAATCAAAGGATTAAGCAAATCGCTACTTGATAGTTGTGAAGCCCTCAGTCTTTCCGTCAAATCAAATTCCTGATGCGTCACTACATTATTTCCATACTTCATATAATAGGGCTGATCAAAGTGAGTATATTTTACATTCCTCAAAAAAATGATATTTTCTTCACCACGAATTCCCGTCAACTGCCCTACGCGATTGTATTGATAAAGAACCTTCTCTCCATCTGGATAAATCATCTCTAATATTCGTCCCCAAGAATCGTACTTGTATTTGGTTTTGAAGAATTGAGAATCTCCATTAATATCGATTAACATCTTATTGTCTTCAATTACCTCGCCTAACTTTCCGTATCTAAATTCCTGGTAGCCGGAACTGTCCTCCATTTTTTTCAATCGACCACCTGGCTCATAAGTAAATGTGGTTTGTATAGTAGGATTAACTACTCCCAACAAACGATTAAACTGGTAATTATAGGTTATTATAGTTCCATTAGCATCTTCTTTTTCAATGACATTACTCAAAAAGTCATATTTGTATTTAGTAATACCCGAAGCAGCCAATGTCTTATTAGTTACCCGCCCAAGGTTATCATAGTTATAAGCCGTTTCATGCCCCATGGCATTAGTAACTGTTTTAGGCAGCCCCAAAAGGTCATAAGTAAAACTCGTCCATAAGTCTTCACTTCCTATTTGTTTTTGACCGGTTTGCAACCCCAATTCATCGGTATAAGAAATACTCTTATTTCCCTCCGGTAATGTAACCTCTTGAGTAAAAACCGTTTTCCCCTTGTTATCTGTACCAAATGAATATTTAGTTTTGGTTTTGGCATCGGTACCAAAAATCAATTCCTCGACGACCCGGTCTTTATTATCATATAACCTAGCAACTTTTTTTTCATCCAAACGCGGTCCTTGATAATAGGTGGTCAATAAGTTTCGCAATTGAGCCCCACTATTACAATCAAGTTGTTCTTCTGCTAAATAATTCTCTACCACTCGTCCAAACTCATCATAAATCATATCCCCTGAAACCGCCAAACGCACTTTTGGAATTTGTCCTCCACATCTCGGAGATGCATCCGTAGCTAAGATTTCTTTTTTAACCTGAACTGTTCTTCCCAATCCATCATTAATCATACTGGTATGTAATATATTACCCTGCCCCAAATTGTGCTGACTAATAGCAATACGATTGCTGATATATTCGTTTCTTATCGTCCATTCAGACTCGTAGGGCCCTTTCATTTCCATCAATCGATTGAACCGATCATATTTATAAGTGACCACTTCACCATACACATCGGTTGTCTTAATTGGTTGTCCAAATGGATTCACCAACATTTTTGTTTCATTGCCAAAACCATCTCTGATTTTAGCAGGAACGATCTTGAAGTAATTTCCATGAAAACCGGTTAAATCACCGTAATCATAAAAATAAAAGAATCCATTAGTAAATATTTTTCTCGTTAGATTCCCCAATCGATCGTATTCATAATTTGTATCATAAAAAATGGTAGGCGTTGAATATTTCTGTACTCGATGTATTTTTAATCCATCATTACTAAACGCCTTAGTTAATCGCAACATTTGATTACCACTAGTTGTACTAACACGATGGCTAGTCGATAGGGTTTTAACACCTATTTGATATTCAATATCAACTGTGAGTCCTCGGTTGACATCCGAAAATTTCTTGACATTCCCAAATTTATCATAGATGATAAATTGTTGCTCGGTATTTTGTGTAAACGAACTGTTCTGCGCATCTTCATCGAAATTCACCACCTTATTTTTAATAGTAGTTACCAATGGTAACACTGATAATTTCTCTGAATATACCTTTACCTCTGCTGCATTGTTAGCTGTAGTTGTATTGATATCGGTCAGTAATTTGGCTGTATCATAGAACTTATAGGTATACGCCGTTTCGTTTAACATACGTTTGGTTCGATCCAATGTATAACTGCGTTTTGGTAAACCCTTTTTATATAAAAACTGTTTTAAATCGGAACTCGTTCCCGGGCGATACAACTGATCTTCGGTCATGTCGTTATTCAAATATTCCGTTACTGTAGTGCGGTATACCACACCTGTTCTGTCGAGTATATGTGCCTTTGTCATTCCAAAGCCCAAGAAACTGCGTTCTTTTCTATCTTTATATCCATTAAAATATTCATAGGCATAACGGCTGATATTTTGCCCATCACCGACAAAACCATCGGACACGGATACTTTGGTCAATGCCCATTTTTTATAAGGCATCTTATAGGTTGATCCAATCACAGATTTATCAATTGGATTAACGATATCGTAATCCAATTCGATTTTTGAACCAGTAGATTGGATAACCGTTTTTAATAAGTTGGTGCGTTTGATACGAGAACCATAAACCGTTAAACTCTCATCATTATCCGAAGTGACATAATCGGTAAAACCGTCGCCATCAAAATCCATATATCGCGCTTCTTCACTTGATATACTCTTTCCTTTACTTCCTACAACTGCACCACAGAACTTAGGTCCAACTAACCAGATGGTTGGAAAATAAAAACAGATGGTTACATTTGCATTTATACCGACCTCCGTGGATTTTTGTGCCTGTGCACCTGGCAATGTTCGCTCTATAGTTTCAAAACCAGTTCCCAAATTAATATAATAGGTGGTTTCGTTGATTATTTTCTCCGGCAATCCATCTCCATTAACATCCATATAAGTGATCTTGTCTTTAGAGGTACTTCCAGAAATACTAAGTCCAGCTGCAATATCCATATTGGAAATTCCCGAAAAACCACCACCGGCACCGGCTCCTATAGTTAAGGTCTGACTCTCTTGAAAGGGCAAAGTTGAACTCCAAGCTGTACTCGCTAAGAAAGTACCTCCGTAGTTTAACAATACCTTGCCGTTATTTTGAACAATGTCAATCAAGCCATCACCGTTGATATCTACATAAAAACGGTCTACTTTATTGGTTGTTGTAAAGGAACTACCACTAACAGAAGCACTTCCTTGATTTCCAACCACCAAATTGAGATTTCCACTAGTAGATCCTATGGCTGCGCTTCCTTTGATACCCGAATTACTTCCTCCAGCTAATTTACCCGATCCTTCAATAGAGGTTCTCGAATTCAAATCTTCATTTAAAATTTTACTTGAAAGCCCGCCTCGTTTTGCGGTCAATTGTATTTTAGTTCCAATAATATCGGGGAAACCATCGCCATTGATATCGATAAAATCATTTAATAACGAACTGGATCCCTTTGTTTTGGTTTTCCCAACATTGATTCCTAAAAATCCCAGAGACAAATTGGTACTGCTGTTGTCAAATTTAGAGTATTTAGTAACCCCCGCTGCACCAAAATCGTGCACGGGTACCGTCGGTGGTTTTAATTCGGGAATCTCATCGGTCAAAAATCGAGTATATGGACTAACAACTCCCGTTGCCGACACATACAAATGCTCGTGACTTTCCCAACGATTAAGTTGTTTATTTGGCATCAATACAGCAAACTGATTGGTCACATTTCCGCTTAGACTTAATATCTGATCGAAACTGGCTTCTACCTCCTCTAGAGTTAAATTTGGATTTTCAAAAATGTCGGTACTGTTCTGACCTGCACTATTGGTTTTATTTGGATTATAAACATGAATATGATCCCCAATTATAGAGGTAAATTTCTCCGCAGCATCGACTCCTTTATAAGCAAATTGTCCCCAATTTCGATACATATTACCCCATGCAGTAGTCAACTCAGATGAATAAATATTGGCTTTGAATAAACCTCCATTATCCCCTCCTTCTATATAATCTGTTTTGGGAGCTAGATTATTTAGTCGCACTAAATAATTGGAACCGGTATTTTGATAGGTTTTTAATCTTTCCGCAATTGCCTTATCAGCAGTATAATATTCAAAAAACACTTTGCCGCCAGCTAAATTTTCTAAAAAATATGTAGTTGTGTTAGCTACTGCGACGTAATTATTAGCAGTCACATCGAACCTTTGTCGTGCCACAACAGCGCCACTCGCATTAATTTTATATCTAAATTTTGCATACTGTAAGGTAGTGCCTGTATTTAATGGAGCTAATTTACCATCTGTCCGTTTAAGAATTAAATAAATATACCGATCCTCACAAATATTCTTTGTACAATTTGGAAGAGAGAAATCATGATTAATACTAAGTTTAGTCCCGGTAAAATAATTAGTAAAATCTGAATAGGCATAACTAGTATGAACATTGCTGTAATTGGAATAGTACGGAACTGCAAAAACATGTTCTTGACCATCTAATGAAACCAATTTGGGTTTGAATTTAGCATCTATATCTTTCCAATTCACTTCCGTATCACTCAACACCTCCACTTTAACATATTGAAAAGTAGCTGAATTATTGTTGATTGAAGTCATATTCAAGGTCAAATTCGGAGAAGAGAAAGTAGTAATTCCATTAATAGTAGTCTTTTTTTCATATACGACCACGTTATTACCTGTAGCTGCAACAATAGCTCCACCGTTAGCTCCTTTTATATAATGCGAGACCTTAATGGTAACATCATCGCCAGTATTAAAATTAAAAGAAGGCCATTCTAGTCGATAACGTCCTGCCTTCATAAAGGTGTGTTCATAATTTGTTCCGACTATCATACTTTCTTGAAAATCAGAGGAATATTTCGGTTCTCCGGTAGCAGA
Organism: Flavobacterium sp. HSC-61S13; assembly: GCF_024171535.1. Classification (GTDB taxonomy): domain Bacteria; phylum Bacteroidota; class Bacteroidia; order Flavobacteriales; family Flavobacteriaceae; genus Flavobacterium. The sequence goes on from NZ_JALJZV010000003.1 coordinate 153,600, forward strand.
TTCAAAATTTTGTGTCAAGTAAGTTACTTTAGGATTCCAAGTAACTCCGAGCTCTTTAACAGGGACTTGATTGGAATGGGTTCTAAAAAAGATTAAATCACCCTTGACCACATTTAGTGTTTGTGTATGTGTTTTCGAACTAGACAACATCAAATAAGGTCCATAGATAAAAGCGGCCTTTTCCATATTGGTTTCGTGTAGTTTTTCAATAGAAAACTTCACTCCACTTTGAAGCGCAATATGCTCTTTAGTTATGGTACCGTCGATTTTTATTGTTCCATCTTTAGGAGCACGCCAAACCATAACCACATCCATCAAACCGTTAGTTAAATTCAACTGTGGCATCGGATTTAAAATCGGAGCCATATCTTCTTCTTTAATAACGATAGCAGGAGTTAAAGAGCTATCAAAATTAAAAGTCGGCTCTTTGGTAACCGGATCTATATAGCCGAAATATACCCGCTCATTGTCAACCACATCCAACAGTCCATCGCCATTCACATCTGTCGTATAACTATACGTGCTCGACACGCTTTCAGAATTCGATTTACTGGCACTCCCGACCATGATATTGATGCTAAAAGATTCATCTGTACTATTTGAACTTGAATAATTTAAATTGGGTAAATTTTTAATTGGATAGGTTTCCGATGAGAACTTATTTCCCAAATTTTTACGGTAAAAGAAATTATTTCCTCCCTTAAAGACTTTATCAGGTAGACCATCGCCATCTATATCGGTCAATAATGTCTTGGTTTGTGAATTAGAGGAGCCCCAAGTAAAGTTTGCTCCTATAGTTGCAGCTCTACTAAAAGGCAACCAAGATGCAAGGAAAAAAGGAAGTACTGCTCCGGCCGATCCTCCTCCTCCAAAACTTGTGGATTTTCCCTCGCCACCCCCTAAGGCAGAAAGAAAAACTTTAAAATTATCATAGTCGGTTTTATAGTCCTTGTAGGTCTTATAAGTCTGTCCGTTGCTCTCAAACAAAGAGCCCGTTCCTATATCATCATGGTAATCAAAAACATATTGTTGAATCACAGGAAGGATTGTTCGATCTCTCTGCGAATAAAAATCATCCGCTGTATGATTATTATAGTTCTTATTGACTATCTTCTCCAATAAACTGCGCCCAAATTGCCCTTCTTTATATACAAATGAATATTCGTTGTGCATGGCACTTTCGGTAGATAATATACCACTTGTTCCGGGTTCACTATAAACTGTAGCCCGAGTTCCTGTTTTAACAACAATTTTATCAATTAAGTGTACGCTCTCGGATTCAAATCCCAATCGGTTATTGATTTTTCTGTCTTTTCGTTGTATGGAAGGGTTATCCAATTGCTGTTTTCTAAATATTTCTATATAAAAAACATGTCTATCTCCAGCAGTTCCATTTTGAAAATAATTGCGATTATGGTTATAAGCAATCTTCTTCAATTGATAATTTCCTTTTAAACTTGTCTGATCATATTCATATTCTATTGAATTATTGAAAGGATCTTTAATCAGAGTTAAATACCATTTTCCTCCTGAAGATATTCCATAAGTATAAACCCAACCACTCTTGTTATCTCGGACAGTCCAAGTATAATTACTGACATTATTTCCAATACGCATAATTTCTATAGAGGGATCATGTACTAATTTATTAAATTTCACATTTGCCCCTCTCGGTATTAGTGCGTCTTTATGTGGCGCATATAAAGTGTTATCACTTTTAACCAATAATAGCTCTTCTCCATTTAACAGATAGGATTCGGTTTCTTTAGTAGAATCAAAAATTGGAACTCCCCAGCGGGTATCAATATCGATCGATTTAACAGACAAACTCCAACCCAATCCAAAGTCACCTTCATCACTACCACTACTGTAGTTAATTGAAAGATCCGGAGTCATTCCTTGTCTTCCTTGTGGAATCAACAATGGAAAACTAAGTGACGCATCTCCTCTATCGTTAATTTGAGGTACACTGACCATTGGAATATTTTCCGTTGGATTAGCCGCTTGAATCCCACTAATCGTAGTTGGAGCAAACGCATTGGTCTCGGGGCTCTCCGGTTCTTGGATGACACCAGCTAAATAATCTGTAAAGTGATTGGTCAAAGCGACTACCTCTCCCGTTTCTTCTAAAACTTCGATAACTTTAACCTTGGTCCATTGTTTGACAGTGGTGTCAAAATAAAAGACCTGAACATCTTTTAGTCCATATCCCTTTGGCAATGCGTTGATATCACATTTGATTTTGACTTTTACGTCTTTTTCAAATTTAATACCGTCTGGTAGAAAACGATAAGCCGCCATATTTTTAGTAACGTTCTTTAATGCCATACCCGTAGGGGCATAATCACTAGCTCTTAGTTCCTGAATAGATAAGGTAAAATCAGACGGATAACTCGCTTCTGGCAATTCTATAGCGATATGGTCTAATTCATATAATTTGGCTTCACTTGCCACCATCTTATACATCGCTTTATCAAATGGAACATCCAATGCTTTGGTTTGGTCTATTGCTTTGATTTGCGATAGAGCCACACTCTTTTTCTCTAGGGGTTGGTTGTCTTTTCTCAATTCAAAGACCAATTCCTTTTTTGAAGTGGCATCAAGGGCCACCAGGCTTTCAAAAGTGTGGTTTTTAACCGCAACTTCTTTATTGTCTAAAAACAACCGCACTGCTGGATCAGTGATCGTTACCACCCCATTTATATATACCTCGTTAGTGGCTGTTGCTTTAACCGCTTCATTAATCAACAAGAAATCGTTTGTTGCTGCTTTTGTCTTTTCAAATTGTACATTTCGAACCAAATATCCAAAATCCTTAGTCAGATCACTGGTAAACAATACGGTATTGGTTCCCCTTTTTAAGTCGAAAGGTGATAAAAATTCCGAAACTCGTGTCCACGTTGTCTTTTTTTCGATAAAAAATCCTCCAGTACTCGTAGCTGTATTGACGCTTTTGGTAACACCCGATGCATTGGCAATACCATAGACTTCATAGGTTAAGGAGTAGGTCGCTTTAAGATCAATGTCTTCTTTGATTTCAATTTTAAACAAGTTGTCTTCTGGTGAATCAAAAGTAGTTCTTTCACTTCTCCCGATCTCCCCAAGGGCTAGATCTGCACCATAAAACACCGTCGAAGCCTCCAATTGCGACGAAGCATTTGTAGCCCGTTGGTGAGGATGCGCCTTAGCCGTAGCGCCTTGCTCTGACTCCAGATCTTGCTGTGCGACAGCAGCTGTTAACAGATCTTGTTCCAGTAATTCAGCACTGCTGTCGTAAGTACGAACAGCCGGGAAAATCATACGGCTAATCGGTTTGGTAGTCACCGCAAAGGCTTCGACGACAAATCCGTGTAAAAAGGCTAATAGTAAAAGAGTCGAAAACTCTCTTTTATAAGAATTAAAAAATTTCATAGTAGTAAGGCTAAGGCAATTATTTTACAATCAACTTTTGAATTGATGCTTTCGAATTGATAATAGGAATGATTAAATAGGTCGTTGCTCCCTGAAGGGTATATTTATAACTGGCACTTTCAACCGTACCCAATTCTTTGCGGAGTATGAATTTACCGTCGATGGTATAAATGTAGAAATCCACTTTCTTCGGAGAATCAAAGCTGTAAGTAACCGTAAATTCCTCCCCGCGATTCACCGGATTCGGACTTACGACCCACTGAGATTCCAATGCGCTTTGCTTTTGAAGGTTTCCACTGACCGTAAAGCCAAAATGTTCTTTTTTGCCTTGAGCATCGGAAACTACCAGAGCGAACGCTCCGGAATAATTAACAAACAAACGTGGTGAACTCGAAATCAATTTGTCCTGAAAATACCATTCGTACTTCAACTGCTTGTCGAGACTGGCTGTGGCATAAGTCGGTTTTATCTCTAGCATTTTTGTGCCCTCTAAAACCCAATTCTCCGCCATACTGACCAAACTAGTAGTTGGTATATTTATAGCAATGTTGTGCAATTCCGCTTGATGACCGTTGACATCTCTTACCGTAAAAGCATAAGTTGAGTTAGGTAAGCTTTCTAAATCATATGATGAACCCTCACTGACAAAATAATATTCCTGTTGGGTATTGGAATCTGTTGCCGTGATGTAAAAAGGGGCTTTTCCAACCTCATTAATCCCTATAAAGTATTTTTTATTTAAACCTTTTTCATCTTCAAATACCTTTACTTTTAGTGGCTTTCTCTGCTCCAAAGTAAAGTAGTAGTACTGATTTCTTTTAATTTCAATGTCTTTAAAACGCAATCGAAGGGTATCCGTTAAGTCATTTTGAACTTCTGTACTTTGGCTGTTATATAAATAATATTCCGATTCTTTGTCGGGTGTGATTTTCCAATTCAAATCAATTTTCACATCCGCTTCCCCTTTGTTTTGTACCAACCATCGTCGTTTCTATATACCGGATTTAGTATCGAACGTCTTTTCACCATTATTGTCGCCAGCCAGTACATAAGTCATATTGGTCGAAGGCAGTATGCCTATATTTTTCGATTTAGACACGACAAAGGCGGTATCGGTATTGCTATAACTCGCTTCTAGATCCAGACCGAAATAATCGTCACGAGCGATACCCATTATACGATTGTTATAAGCTTTATCCAATTTTTCATCCCAGACCTTACGGTTATCACTGCTGTAATATTTGTCTTTCTGTGCTAAAGTGATGCCATACTTAACTGCCAAGTACGTCTGTATTTGTGTTCTTACTTTGGCATCGCTGCAATTGCTACAAACCAATACCTCAAACAAGTCGGATTTCGATTCCACATCATTCTCTAAATATAAAATCCCCTCACCTTTCTTTTTAAAATCCTTGTTGTAAAAATTAAAATTAACCATGGCCCCCGAAGTCAATAAACCCATATCTACCGCATGATTTCGAATAGATTTTATACTGTCCGTATAAAAGCTATGCAAATCTCCAGCGTGGTATAGCGAAAAAATCTTTTCAGACGCTTCTTCCGTTTTGAGTACATAATAAACATAAGTATAGGTTGACGATTCATACTTCTTATTCAAGACAGGATAGTCGCCTCTCCATCGAATCGGTATATGGTAATTAAGGGTTCCTTTTTGTTCAGCAGAAGTGCCGATACTCTTGACCCAAATGTTTCGAAATGAATCCTTGAATTTTTTTTGCCCAACCGAATCGCTCGGAATCAACAAAAAAAAACTTAATAATACGGGAAGAAATAAAGTTTTCATCATAGAATTTTAAACTAACTGATTATCCTCATCCAAAAAATGATTTTATAGACCAATTACAAAGCCAAGTATTTCAGATCGAACTCTAAAAAATTAACTTTATTTTTAGTTAAAAAAAATATCTTTAAATGTTAAACAAATTTAGTTTTATATCAATTTAAACTTTTTTTAAAACGTATTATTACAAATATTGCATTTAAATAAATTCTTAATTCGTGGTAGATTTATAAATTTACCGTCGTATATTTAAGCTATATGAAGAATTTAATAATTTTTATTAAATTATTTAACTCAAAAACAAACAATACACACTACTAATCGTTAATTTAAAATCAGGACAACAATAATAGTTCCAAATCTGTAGCACCACGACACCTGTTTAATATACTTAAATTTTAAACTAAAAAAATGCATTTTTACACAATACATCCTGATTTCACCTACAATCAAAAAGCCAACTTTATTGGAATATATAAGATAATACTTCAATAATCCCCATAAACCTACCTAAATATCCAGAAAAAAAACCACTTAAAAAAGTTGTTTTCAGCACACAAAATCACTGGTTTACGCTTCTCAATAATCGATTACAAAATGATTTTTAAACAAAAAAATCCCAAGCTTTCACAGTTGGGATTTTGAATTTATACCGCCAAAAAAACAACAGCTCGCTAAGCGAGCTGTTGTTTTACTCAATTAACTATTTATTGATTTGAACCCATCCCGTCTTGGTTTTACCATGGCTTACCGCCACATAATAGTAAGTGCCATCAGGAAGCGATTTACCACCTTTGTCTTGTCCATACCATTGATCGGTATAAGTTCCTTGATAAGCATAAACCTCAGCACCGTAGCGGTTGTAAATAATCAAACTGCTGATACCGTGGTTTGACAGATCGAAGTTGTCATTTAGACCGTCGCCATTCGGTGATATTCCCTTTGGAATCGGACAATCCGCATAAGTGACTTCAAAGCTGCTTTGATCTGTACACAAACCATCTTTTGAAGAGGCATAGACATAAATTCTTTGCGCTTGAAATACCGAACTACCCACCGCTAATTCCACACCCTGACCGTCAGATTGTGTAAAGTACTTGTTGTTTGCCGGCAATGGTGCTAACACAAATACCTTGCACTGCACTTCTATATCTTCAAAAACCTCAGCCTTTACAGGATCGGTTACACTAACCGTAAACGAGATTTCCTCATAACAATCCGTCGCGTCGTTTCTCTGGAAAACATAAATCGTATAGAATCCCGCTTCCAAAATATCGCCCGCTTGATACGTTGTTCCCGTTGCAGCCGGTCCGGAATAATACTGTTGATGTTCTTCCAATGCTCCTAAGGTATAAGTCGCACAAACCTTAACATTCTCACGCGTTGCAGGAATATTTCCCGCAACTGCTCTTATCGGTAAAACAAAAATCTCCGTACATCCCGATTGTGTGTTTTTTAGTTTGATGAATAGATCCATTTCTATACCTACCGCTGCCAATGGATATGATTTTGGATTGGAAATCACATCGACGTCTTTTTCTGCATCAGACTTGGTTTTATAATACGCCAATTCATAGTCTGTAGGTTTTGCTTTTGACAACATTTGTGCTTCTACCGAAGTTAAGTCTATCGTTAGTGGATTTAATGAATTACGGCAGATCAGCAGGGTTTCTGGCGCATGGACCACAGTTGAAATTCTCGGGTACAACTCTACTCGAATCGCTCCATTAACTTCACAATTGATCGCCGTATAGGAACCGACGACTTTGTAGAGTCCCGTTTCAGTAACTTCTAAGTCCGTTGCAGTCGCCCCAGGAATAACTTGATCATCTTTATACCATTGTATAGCTACATCTGCTATTCCCAGTCCAGATTTGATAACAACAGCTTCACCTTGGCAAAGGGCATTGTTGTTTTCAATAAGCATATCAGCACCCAAATCGAGTTCCCCCAGATCAAAACTACCCGCATTGAAAAACACCGCAGAACTGTGGGAATTCACCGTACAGAAGTCCATTATAGCTAATTTGATATGGTATTTACGTCCTGGCACTACCCGTACGGTTTCAGATTCCATAGCCTTAGTCATTCCGACAAAATCAATAGGCGCCTCTAGCGGACTATCTTGACCGTTGTCGTAATGTTTCCAGTAGTATTCCGGATTAACACTTCCACAGAAAACACCCGATTTACTCGCATCGCGTATGGTATTTAAAGCAATTGGCGTATTGGTGTTTTTGATTTTTGCCAAGTTTTGTCCTTCTCCAGTGGTTGAATCCACCAGCCAAGCTGCAAATAAAGCCCCCGTGTCACACATATAGGTACAACCGTTGACATAACTGTTTGAAGCAAATAGGTATTCAAATTTCAGGGTTTCTTTGACCGGAATAAAATCAAATTCCAATTGTGTTACGCGTTTATCCGCCAAAGGCCCGCCTCCAGCATCATAGATCGCATCATTTATATCTTTATCCCCCGTCCAACGATTGGTATTGGTGCCTCGTGCACCATAGGATCCACGATGCGGTCCGGGTACAAATTTCACCTCATTGGTGCTTAATACAATTCCCTCATCAAACGGAAAGATAGAACCGTTTTTATTAAAATAACCCAGCGTATTGACTGCTTGCGCAGCAGCACTACCATTTCCAACCTGATATTTCACATTGGAAACCAAATCACAATTGGATTTGACCAAGACTTCCTTGACCAATTCTTCTACCGTATATTTATCTCCACTCGGGCTTACCGTAATCGGTGGCGTAGTGGAAGTCGTGATACACAAGTTAAAGACCAGATCTTGTTTGTAAATCAGCGGTCCACCCAAACGGATATAGTATTTTGTGCCGGGGGTTAATCCCATTAAAATGTTTTCCGTAGCAGTTGGCGTAAATGTAAAACACGATAGCGCTGTAGACATAGCTGCACAAGGCTGATCGTATAAGGCCCCTGCTACAAACAAAGACGCTTTATCTTTGGAAATACTGGCCATGTCTTTTAAACTCAACAAATGATTTGTAGCGATCGCTGTAAACTCAAACCAACCATCGTTGATCAAGTTGGTCGCACAAGTCGGAACTGGAGTCGTTGATTTGGTCGATCCAAATAAAGAAGCGCCTATTTTCACTACACAAGTTTCCGAAGGGTTAACCGGTATGTTTATAGCTCCGCCGCAATTATCATTGGCACCAATTATAGTCCCATCCACAACAGCTGTAGACCAATTTCCTTGGGTCTCTCCATCTGCACAGACTGTTCTAATATAAATCGTATATCCCTTACCCGGATCCAAACCGCTTATAGTGGTCTTTGGAGCTCCTGATACCGGAATCGTTTTAACAGGTACAGCCGTTTCATCGTCTCCATAATTTACGACAATCACTTCCCACTGATTCGAAGAACCGTTCTGTGTCCATTCGACATCCATAGATGTGGTAGTTTGATTGCTGACTTTAATGTAATAAGGTTCTTCACACCCCACTACTTTTTCCAAACTAACATGATCCAAATACAAATAGGAAACCGTAGCATTTTTGGAATTGACGTGCCATCCAATATTTACATCTCCTTTTACACCGTTAATAAACACCACTTTTTCGGTGTATTTATTTAGACTGTACTTCTGTGAAGGCAACAATACTGTAGTAAACTTACTGACATCTTTCCCCTGTGTAGACAACAATACTTCAAATTGGTTGTTTTCTGTTTCTACTATGGTTTTGTAATAATATTTTAAAACATACATTCCCCCATCTAAGGTAATTGTCGGAGATATTAACCAATCGTCAAACGATTCATTAGGTCCGTTAAACAGGTTAAAAAATATCGCTTGATCCCCTTGATAGGCATCCGCCGTATTTCTCCAAGAGGTTCCCACTGGGATCACACTTTTATTTTTATCGACAATCGTCCAACAACGAGCAGTTTTAGAGTTGGTATTAAAACTTTCGACGAATGGCACACCATAGATATCACAACCCGTAGCCAATGAAAACGGACCCGACCATATGCTATAGGCACCATTTCCACAAACGGTACGCACATAAAATTCATAGTCCGTATTGGGTTGTAAAGCATTACCCGCCTGGTCTTTTGTAATGATATTGTCTTTTTTAGCTGTCGCTATACCGCTAGTAGTCGGTTTTCCCGCTCCTAGAGGTTGGAAAACATATTCCCAATTCGCCGCTTTAAAATCGTCTGTCCAAGTAATGATTACCTGATCCGTTTCTATGTCCTTAACGCCTAATTCCATTGGTTCTGGACATCCTACTATCTCTTCTATAAAAACATTATCGATATACAAAGTGGTGTAGGTGGATGAACCCGTAACCTGCCAAGCGATATTAACCGCACCGCTGAAATTGGAAATAAGCACATATTCTTCTTTCCATTGCGCACTTGGCGCGTATTTCTTTTTGGCGACTATTTGTTTGGTGAAGTTTTTAGGATCGATTCCCGAATTAGAGCCTAGTACCGCAAATTCATATTCATTTGCCGTTGGTGTATCTGTTTTGTAGTGGTATTTTAATCGGTAATTTTTGGTTGCATCAAATTGAATTCTCGGTGAGATCAACCAATCGTCATTGGGTAATTTGGTTTTATCGGTATTGGATCCATTAAAAAACATTCCGTGAGTACCCTCATACCTTTGTGTCGTAGCTTTCCAGATATTTGGAGAGTTCACCGCCAAGGTCGCGTCGTTATTTGCATCGATTACCGTCCAGCAATCCAAGGATGGAGAACTGAAATTAAAGCCTTCCCAAAACGGAGTAGTATAAATACCACATGCCGTTTTAAAGGTATAAGGTCCTCTCCAAATACTGTATCCTCCATTGCCACACAACATACGTACATAGAATTCGTATTCGGTGTTTTCACGCAGTTTGCTTCCAGACTGCTCTTGGGTAATGGTTACTTCCTTAGTCGTAGTAGCCACCCCTTTTCCAGTAGGTACAGTACCTCCCGATTTTTGAACGACATATTCCCAATCCTTTCCATAATCATCCGTCCAAAAAATCGTTGCTGCAGTTTCTTTTTCGTCCTTAACGCCTAACTTCATCGGTTCGGGACAACCGATTACTTCTTCTAGGAAAACATTATCCACAGACAAATACGTAAGACTATTTTCTGTAGTGACGTGCCATGCGATATTGACTTTTCCAGCCGTATTACCGATAATAACGGTTTCTTCGACCCAATTAGCATTGCTATATGCTTTTTTCGTGATTAGGTTTTTCGTAAAACTGCTTAAATCAATGCCTTTATTAGACAGGACAACTTCAAAATCATTTTTGGTTGTTGCCTGGGTTTTGTAATGATATTTCAAGCGATAAATCTTTGATGCATCAAGCACAAAAGTCGGTGAAATCAACCAATCATCGTGTTTGGTATTGAGTGAGTTCCCGTAAAAATACATAGATTGATCGCCTTCAAACATTCCGACATTATAAGGTCTAAAGATGTTGGTGCTTACTGCGGAGGTCGCGTCTTTATTATTATCGACTATCGTCCAACATGCTATGGTTTTAGAATCTTTATTGAATCCTTCCCAAAATGGTATATTTGATTCGTTACAAAGCGTTTTAAAACGGATAGGTCCCACCCAAAGACTGGTCTTTCCAACTCCACAACTCGATTTGACAAAAAACTCATACCAGGTATTCGGTTGTAAATTAGCGCCTCCAACTCCATTGGTTTTGGAAACCGTGATTTTATTGGTTGGTGCTATGAGTCCGCTACCTACCGGTGCCGCTCCATTTCCCATCGGTTGAACAAAATACTCCCAACTGCTATTTTTTGGATCTGTCCATTCAAAGGTAACTTTATCCTTGTCTAAGCCACTGATGATCACATTCTCCTCAGGAGCATAACACGATACCTCTACTATGGAAACCAGATCTATATATACGTTGGTAATTCCTTTAGATATTACATGCCAAGCGATGTTTACATCACCCTTAATATTTTCAACATAAAGCACTTTTTTGATATAAGTCGTTGTATTTCGCTTTACTGCCGGCTCGAGTTGGTTTGTAAAACTCGCTGGATCTGTCCCAGCGGTTGAAAAAACAACTTCGAAATCGTTATCATTTGCGGCTGTGGTTTTATAGTAATACGTCACTGCATAAAGTCCTCCATTCATTTTAATAGTCGGAGAGATCAACCAATCGTCGTTAACTAAAGTTGCAGCGGGACTTTGAAAAAACATAGCGCGGTCACCTTCATAGGGCAGAACTTGAAATTGCCTCCACGCATTTGTTCCCGCAGGCAATTGATCTTGATTATTATCCAAAATCGTCCAGCAATTATAGGTGTCGGAAGTGGTATTAAACCCTTCAGAAAAGGGTGTGTTTATCACCCCACAATCCGTATCTGCTAAAAAACCATAGGTCTTAATATCAAAATACGGTTGTAGATATAATTCAGGGGCATACGATTGGTTTACCCAGTAAATTGGGTCGTTTGAGTTGTTCGCTGTTCTGATGTTTGCATAAACGGACTGCTGCAATAAACACAGCATCACAACAAGAGCAGTAGAAAAGATAAAATAAATCTTCTTCATTTCTGGCATTTATTTAGACTGATTAAAGCCGTAAATATATACCTTATTTCTCATCTCGCTCAAACTTTGAGCACAACAGCTCCGATTATTAATTCGCAAAAAACAATAATACACCTCAGATATATGTTAAATTACAAAATATTTCTATAAAAAACACATCAAATTAAAAAAAACAATCTATTATTGATTTTATTTATGACAATAAATCTTAAGGATAGTATTTATTAAAAAAATACGCTAAATTTTAGTTTTTAACTAAAAGTACCTTGGGGAGCTCGAAACTTTGTCGAGGATAAAAATATCGTATAACAAAATAAATTCATGTGATGCTCTGGTTTTTAATTTTAAGTCAGACATGATGTGATCATAGGCGTAACCCACCCTAAGATTGGGTGTGATTTTATAGTTTACCATACCCCCAATCGCATCTACTGTCCGGTAGGTGCCGCCGATTTCGAATTTGTTTAGATACATCAGATTCACCGATACATCCGCTGATACCGGTGCGTCCTTAGCGTATTTGACCATAAAATGCGGTTTTAATTTCAAATCTGTTCGCGGTAGCTCGAACACATAACCTCCAGTTAGAAAAACGTGTAAGACCTGGCTACCAAATTGCTTACCGTCATAATCTAAGAACCGACCTTTTAACATATTGGGAACACTTAATCCTACATAATAGTTATCTGTATAATAAAAAGCACCCGTTCCCATATTGAACAAGGTTTTGCTGGTATCTTCAGCGAAGGCAGGATCGTTATCATCGATATAACCCGTGCTACCAATATCAGAGAAGAGTCGAATATCATGCAGGGTTGCACCGGCTTTTAAGCCTAATGCTAATTTATGTTTCTGTCCCAGATCTAAGGTATAGGAGAAATCTCCATAAATATTATTTTCTGTAACTGGTCCAATTTTATCTGTAATAACGGATAATCCAAGTCCGACTTTTTTTCCAACGCGCGTATGCCCAAATAGGGTTCCCGTCTGCGGTGCACCATCAAGCCCTACCCATTGTTTACGGTATAATAAACCCAAAGACAAGGATTCTTTAGAGCCTGCATAGGCAGGATTGAGCACACTCATATTATACATATATTGTGTATAATGGGGCGCTTGTTGTGCTTGAACTTCTATTAAAAAGAAGAACAACATAAAAAACAGTATTACTAATTTTTTCATAAGTATTCCATTTAAAAAAGTTTAAGAGCCGACAGTACATCGACTGTCGACCTAAAAATTTATTATTTGTTAATCTGAACCCAGCCGGTTCTGGTTTTGTTGTGAGCAATTACCACGTAATAATAAGTTCCGTCTGGTAGCACTCGTCCTTTTTTGTCTTGCCCGTACCATTGATTGGTATAGTTACCCGTAAAAGCATATACTTCGGTACCGTATCTATTAAAGATCTTTATACTAGTAATACCGTGATCTGACAAATCAAAATAGTCGTTTGCCCCGTCTCCATTTGGCGAGATACCCTTAGGTATCGGACAATCGTTATATTGAATGGTAAAACTACTTTCCTCAACGCAAACACCATCATCCGAGCTGGCGTATATATAGATGGTTTGATCTTCAATCACCACACTACCTGCTGTTAACTCTACACCTTGAGCATGAGGTTGGGTATAGTATTTATTGCCCTTGGGCAGGTCTTTCAATATGTATAACTGACATTCTACTACTTCGTCTTTAACTGCTGCGACTTGTACTGCTTCGGTAATGGTAATGCGATAAGAAATTTCCTCATAACACCCACCACCATTGTCTTGAAAAACAAAAATGGTATGCGATCCGGATTCGTTTAAAACATCTCCCGGTTGATAGGAATGGCCTTTAGCCCCCGACTCGGTGTAGTAGAATTGGTTCGTCTCTAAGTCTGGAAACACATAACTTGAACAAATTTTAACAGCTTCGCGATCTGCAGCAATATCTCCTTTTACCAGCCTAATTGGGTATTCGAAGATTTCCGAGCAGCCCGTTATTTCGTTGGTTACTTTAATATAAATTATCGTCTGAGCAACTGTTAAAGACAGTTTGTATTCTTCGGGTGTTTCTATAGCATTCACACCTAAAACGGCATCTGTTCGGGAATGATAATACATGAAGTCATACGCATCGTTATCATCTACAGCAATGAGTAGTTGTTCTTCTACATCCGTTAGATCTAGTATCGTTGGTACCAAAGAATACCTACATACAGTTAGCGGTTCTGGTGCAGGCATTGTCGTCGACAACAGTGGGTAAATTTCAACGACTATAGACCCGCTTATTTCGCAATGGATCTCATCGTAGCTCGCAACAACTTTATAAGTTCCGGCTTCGCAGATTTCCAGATCTGTCCCATGAGCACCAACTAGGGCAACTTCATCCTTATACCACTGAATTTGGGCACCATCTGCGGCCAATTTCGAATGAATCTGCACACAATCGCCTTGACAAAGTGCGTTATTGTCTTCAATAAGCATATCCTGACCCAAATCGATATTGCCCAAATCAAAACTCTTCGCATTAAAAAATACCGCAGAGGAATGACCTATAGTCGGACAGAAGTCCATAACTGCGAGTTTGATATGATACTTTCGGCCGACGGTTACCGCTACGGTTTCCGATTCCATCGGCTGGGTCAAGCCCACAAAGTCTATAGGTGCATCAATCAGGTTGTCGAAATGATCGAAATGCTTTCCATACCATTCTGGATGTATACTTTCGCAAGGTGCTCCGGACTTATTAGCATCGCGAATGGTATTGATACTTATGGGATAAGCTGTTCCAGGAACTTTAGCTAAATTCCTGCCTTCACCCGTACTGCTATCCACCAACCACGCAGCAAATAAAGCACCGGCATTACAAACTTCCCCACAATCCTTGTGATAACTGACCGAAGCAAAGACATATTCGAACTTAATTGAATCTTTGATTGGAATAAAATCAAATTCGATTTGTGTGACTCTTTTATCCAATGAAGGCCCACCACCGGCATCATTAATTGCATCGTTGATGTCTTGATCTCCAACCCAACGATAATCGTTATTCCCTCGAAATCCGTAGTAGCCCATATAGGGTCTGGCTACATATTGCACTTCGTTAGTTGATAAAACGATTCCCTCTTCAAATGGGAAATCCGCCGCTCCTCTATTAAAATATCCCAATGTATTATATTGTTGAGTCGGTGTACTTCCGTCGCCATTCTGATAACGGATGTTAGAAACCAAATCACAATCTGACTGTATAAAGACTTCTTGGATTAATTCTTCTACACTATAAACCTCTCCACTCGGGCTTACCTCAATCGGTCTTAAATCGGAGGTTGTCAAACACAAATTAAAAATGTAATCGTGTGTAATTTCAGATCTTGCTCCGATGCGCAAATAGTACTTTTGGTTTGGAATCAGCCCCATTAACGCGGCTTCGGTTTCATTGGGATTAAATCGGTAACATTCCATGACCCTATAGTCCATGCTACTGCAATCTGCGTCGTACAAAACGGCATAAACCGTTGGAAAACCGGTGTTACTCGACAGACTCTTAAGATTGCTTATAGTTAGCAAATGGATGTTTGCCAAGGCGGTAAATTCAAACCAAAGATCGTCAACCACTTCAAAACCGTATTGACAAAAAGCCGGTGCGACAGCAGATGGTGTCGCGTTTTTCAAATTGACAGTCAACGATTGTAAACAGTCTAAACTCGTATTAACTGGAATCGTGCGTGCACCTGCACAATCGTCGTTTCCACCCAATAAAGTTCCTTGGTAATACGGTGTAGACCAATCACTAAAGGTGGTACCGTCTAAGCATTTTGCCCGAACATAAATCGTATAGACATGACCGGCATCCAATCCAGTAATCGTAGTATCCGCACTGGTGACCGTTTGCTGAAAAACGATGGAAGTGCTATTTTGATCTTCACCATAGTTTACAACCAACACCTCCCATGAGGTTATACCTCCTTGTTGTTGCCAATTAATGTCTATTGAATTGTTCGTAATTTGGGTCGCTTTTATCTCATAGGGTTCCGGGCAGTTTTCCACTTTTTTAAGCCATACATTGTCTAAGTAAAAAATACTTGAAAGGGTATTTTTAGAATTGATGTGCCAAGCGATATGAACGGGTCCGTCTATGCCATTGATCAGGATCACTTCCTCTGTATAATTGCCCTGTCTATAGACTTGCGATGCGCGCAATACGGTATTGAATTGACTGGTGTCTTTTCCATGTTGGGATAGTAGGACTTCAAATTCGTTATCTGCAGTGAGACTGGCTGTCGTTTTATAGTGGTATTTCAAGACATACATACCTCCGTCTAATTCTACTTCCGGCGAGATCAGCCAATCGTCGTGAGTTCGATCGGACGCAGTTAGGGAAACCTGAACCGCGCGATCGCCTTCATAGACAGCCTGCCCGTTGGGATAGCGATTGGTCAAGGTACTTTGTATTGGGATTTCAGAGCGAGATTTGTCGATCAACGTCCAACAGCGCGCGGTTTTAGAATCCGTATTAAAGCCCTCCCAAAAGGGTGTTTGATAAAGACCACAAAGGGTGTGAAAGCGGATTGGTCCTTGCCAGATACTATATCCTCCCTGATCACAGATTGTACGAACATAGACATCATAATCGGTATTGGGTTGCAAAGGATTTCCCTTGCTATCTTCAGTGACGAGATTTTGTTTATGATTGGTGCGAGTACCGCTACCGATTGGCATACCGTTCCCTGCAAGATCGATCATATATTCCCAATTTGTCGCTCCAAAATCATCCGTCCACTTTATGGTGAACTGATCTTTTTCGATATCCTTAACCTCTAAATGTAAGGGTTCCGGACAATTATCAACTTCCTCAACAAAGACGTGATCGATATACACTTCCTTAGCACCACTGCCGCTAATTCGCCAAGCTAGATTTACTACGCCATCTAAATGGCTAATAAAGATGGTTTTTTGCTCGAATGCCCGATTTTTTTTCTGTCCTTGCAACAGTGTTCTAGTAAAATTAGCAGGGCTTATACCGGTGTTCGACGCCAATAGATCAAACTCTCCCTCCGGATTATCACTGGCTGCATAAAAATGATATTTCAGTCTATAGGTTTTATTTATATTAAAATGAAAACTCGGTGATATCAACCAATCGTCACTTACCGAAAACATGTTCGTCTTGCTAAAAGCCATCCCGTGAGTGCCTTCATATCGCATCCTATTAAACAACACCCATTTATCAAAACCAAAAGGGGGGATATCGTCTTGAAAGGTCGGGTTGCTAATACCGCCATCGGCCGTTATTAATGTCCAGCAATTCAGATTTACAGAGTTGCCGTTAAAACCCTCCCAATAGGGTGTATCGTAAATCTTGCAAGCGGTACGAAATGTAAAAGGCCCGGACCAGGAGCTAAAGACATTGTTGCCACAAACGGTTCGCACATAAAAATCGTAGTCACTATTGGGTTGTAGTTGTTTTCCAGAGTGATCCACCGTAACATTATTTACGCTTTGATCGGTAAAGATTCCAGATCCACTTGGTGTTCCACCACCACTCGCTTGGACCACATACTCCCAATTTTGTCCGTATTGATCAGTCCACAATATGTTTGCCCGATCTTTTTCTAAGTTTTCAGCATCCAAAGACAAGGGTTCTGGGCAACCGATTACCTCTTCCAAGAACACATTATCCAGGTATAACAAACATCCCTTTTTCTGCGTATTGATGTGCCAAGCCAAGGTTGTTGCTCCACCTATACCCGAAAAAAAGGTCACTTCTTCCTTCCATGTATCGTCACTATATTCGTCATACTGTAGCAGTTTTTGCGTAAAATCTTCGGGAGCAATGCCGTTATTTGACAACAATACTTCGAAGTCGACTTTTAAAAAACTATTGGTTTTACGATGAAATTTCAATCGATAAAATTTCGTTGCATCTAGGTTAAAAGTCGGTGAAATCAGCCAGTCATCGTGTAGTGTTGTCGTAGGTGTCCCCTCAAAATAAATCGATTGATCCCCTTCATGCCACTGCAAACTGTTCGAGGCCCATTTGTTTCGAATCGGTGCTGTGGTACCGTCTTTATTACGATCCACTATAAACCAGCAATCCGCCGTTGTCGAATTGGCATTAAATCCTTCCCAAAAGGGTAATGCCATAAAATCACAGGGAGTTTTAAAAGCGATAGGACCTACCCATAAACTTTGTACTGTTGGACTGCAGCTGGCTCGAACAAAAAATTCATACCAACTGTTGGGTTGCAAATTAACGCCACCCACACCAGTAGTTTGGGTCACCGTAACCGAATTGGTAGTTGAAAGAGTACCACTTCCTACCGGTAATCCCGAAGATCCCATCGACTGAACATAATATTCCCAATTTGTATTTAGGGTATCACTCCAAGTAAATGTGGCCCGATCTTTTTGTAAGTCCGAAACGAAAACCTCATCAGCCGGACCACTGCAACTCACCGCCTCTATGCTTACCATATCGATATAGACATGTGCCTCTGCTGAAGCTATGACGTGCCAAGCAATATTGACATCAGCAGTTATGCCCTGTACATAGTGTGTTTTTTTAGTATAATACTCGGTATTACGCTTAGTACTCGCTTCGAGTATAGTGGTGAAATTTGAAGTAGCTGTACCATTAGTCGAGAGCAACACTTCAAAATCATTATCAAAACCAGCATATCCGATGGTCTTGTAGTAGTACGTAATCGCATAAATACCGCCGGTCATGCTTACCGTTGGCGAAATCAACCAATCATCGTGCCTATCCGCCGACATTTGTCCGAAAAAATACATGGCCCCATCACCTTCAAAGGGTGATCCCCGATGCATTTCCCATACATTTCCACCGGCAACCCTATCCTGATTTTGATCTACTATTGTCCAGCAATTCAACGATGTAGAGGAGGTATTAAACCCTTCTTGAAACGGTAGGGGCAAAATTTCACAAGCGGTTATAAAAGCAAAGGGCCCTATCCAGTCACCTAGATCTCCACTGCTGCATACCGCTCTTACATAATATTCATAAGCGGTGTTGGATTGCAAGACCGTTTGATTGTAATCGGAATTAACCACTACCTCTGTAGTGGTAGTAGGGACACCAGCACCCATAGGAGCACCATTTCCCTGAGCCTGTACATAATATTCCCAAGATTGGTTTAAATCATCGTTCCATGACAAGGTTACTTGTTGGCGTTGTATCTCTTTAACATCAAGATTTTGTGGTTCCATACACGGAATCTCTTCGACAAATACATGATCAATAAAGACCACAGCCCTAGTGGGGCTATGTACACGCCACGCGATATGCGTATCGCCTCCCAATCCACTAATAAAAGCGATTTGCTCTAACCAATCGTCATTCAAATAACTGCTCTTCGGCACTAGAACACGTGTGAAGTTGGATAAGATAATACCTTGATTGGAGGCGAGCACCTCAAAATCGTTGGTATGAAAACTTCGGGTTTTATAATGGTATCGCAATTTATAAACTTTGGTGGAATCGAGTTCAAGAATTGGAGAGATCAACCAACTGTCATTATTAGCATTTCCCGAAAAATACATCGACTGATCACCTTCAAAAGGGCCGTAAGTTTGAGGCCTAAATATTCTACCGCCAGGGGGACTTGGATTGTTATGGACATCTATGGTAGTCCAACAACTCAAAGTCGTTGAGCCCGAATTAAACCCCTCCCAAAAAGGCATAGATTGCCGATTACAAGAATTGGTATTAAAAACATTTAGATATTTAAGTAAATAATCTGGTCCTATCGACAATTCCGGAGCATAAGACTTGAATTGCCATAACATCTTATTGCAATTATCGGTTTCCCTCGCCAAGAGATCTATCTTAACAAACCCAATAACCACAAACAAAACAATCAATATTTTTCTACTCATAATCATAAAATATTATATGTTTTAACCGAGTAACAGTCAAATATATATTTTTATGCTAAATTAAATTTACTAAAATTGTTAAAAATAAAAATTAACATTAGTGCGTAAATATTTAAAAGATCAACGTTAAAAATTTTAAATTTCACATAGTAACCTACTTAAAATTGCAAGAGACTACCGATCCATTATGTTAATAAAACAAACCGTAAACAAAGAAAACACACTAAAAAACAAAGAGTTAGTAAAAAAAAACACCAGTAACTATTATTACTGGTGTCTTTACAATGCTTTTATTTGTTGATCTGAACCCAACCGGTCCTCGTTTTCCCATGGGCGATTACCACATAGTAATAGGTTCCGTCTGGCAGGAGTTTTCCCTGATTGTTTTGTCCATACCATTGATCGGTATACACGCCGCTATAGGCATACACCTCACCACCATAACGATTATAAATTTTCATTGCCGTTATACCGTGTTTTGACAAGTCAAAACGATCGTTATAACCGTCACCATTTGGGGATATCCCTTTAGGAATAGGACAATCGTTATACGCAATTATGAAACTACTTTCATCTATACATACTTGATTATCAGAAATGGCATAAACATAAACGGTTTGTGCAACCGAAAGTTCCGTTCCAGCAAGCAATTCTTTTCCTTGACCGTGGGGTTCTGTAAAATAACGATTGTATTTTGGTAATTCTTTTAATGTATACCAGTCGCATTCTATTAGCTGATCGTCAAACACCTTTGCGGCAACGGGTTCCGTTATAGTCACTTTATAGGAAATTTCCTCGAAACAATTTCCTCCATTATCTTGGAAGACGAATATTTCGTGCTCACCAACGGCAGTCAATATTTCTCCAACCTCATACGAAATACCCTCAGCACGAGATTGGCTGTAATAGTATTGATCCTGTTCAAGTGTTGGTAAGGTATAACTACCACATACGTTTTCAACTGTTCTCGTCTGCGGTTTTTCTCCAACAACCGCTTTTAAAGTCCATGGGAAAATTTCCGTACACCCCGTGCGCACATCTTCAACATGTATAAAGACAGTAATGTCTACACCTTGAATTTCTAACTTATAGTTTTGAGGGTCTATAATTGGATTTTCACCTTCCTCAGCATCTTCTCGAGTATGGTAAAATACCATATCATAATGACTACGCTCTACGTGAACCAGCATTTCATGTTCAACTGTAGTTAAATCAAGAGTCAAATCGCTTAAAAATTGTCGGCAAATATCAAGAGCCTGGGGTGCAACTATGCGCGCCGATAAAGCTGGAAGCATTTCGACCTGTATCTTCCCTTCTAACTTACAATCCAGTTGGTGGAATTGTGCAATTATACTGTAAGTTCCCGCTTCGGTAACTTCAAAGTCTGGCTGGGTAGCCCCCAACACAGCAACCTCATCCTTATACCATTGAATATCGTAGACATCTCCTTCCAATCCCGAATAGAGTATCTTCGAATCTCTCTCACAGAGCGCATTACCCGTTTCTACGAGCAAATCTGCTCCGAGGTCAATATGACCCAAATCAAAACTTCCCGAATTAAAGAAAACAGCAGTAGAATGATCGACATTGGTACAAAAATCGATAACCGCTAACTTAATATGATATTTTCGACCGATAACAACCGGTATTGTTTCCGATTTTAAAGGTTTGGTATATCCTACAAAATCAAATGGGGCATCGATAGCGTTTAGTTGCCCATTAGCATGGTGCCCTCCATACCAAATGGGATTGACACTCTCACATCCCACCCCGGATTTAATGGCATCTCGGATGGTATTGATCGCTATCGGTAAATCTGTATTGGGAACTTTGGCCAAATTTTGTCCTTCTCCTGTAACACTATCGATCAACCATGCGGCAAACATAGCGCCTGTATTACAAGCATCTCCACAAAATTTGTGATAACTATTGGAGGCAAAGAGATATTCAAAATCAATCGAATCTTTAATCGGAATAAAATCGAATTCTACTTGAGTCACTCTTTTGTCATCTGTAGGACCACCACCTGCATCTTTAATCGCATCATTGATGTCTTTGTCACCAACCCAACGATGTGCATTACGCCCTCTAAATTCCGAATATCCCATATAAGGTCTTGAAATATAATCGACTTCATTAGTCGACAACACAATGCCTTCTGCGAAAGGAAAGTTGGATTGTCCCTTATTAAAGTATCCCAAAGTATTATAGGTTTTGGTCGGTGCACTTCCATCTCCATTTTGGTATTTTACATTGGAAACCAAATTACAACTGGACTGAACTAACACATCGGTAATCAATTGTTCTACAGTATAGACATCATCACTTGGACTGATTTCAACAGGACTGAATTCGGCCGTGCTAATACAGACATTAAAAAGTACATTTGAAGACTCTTGCTCCTCTAGGGCCAATCTCAAATAGTATTTTCGTCCAACTGTCAAGTCAAATAGTATATCAAAAGAAAGATCTTCTTCATCTCCTAGTATAAAACACGCTTTAGAACTGCTGCTGATCAAACTACAGTCTTCTTCATAAAGAATGACTTCTAAATTTAAAAACATCGTTGACTCCTCAAAGCTGTAGAAGTCCAACAGTTTTAATTGATGATAGGGCGCTGTTGCTGTAAACTCAAACCAAAGATCACTCATCAAGTCACCATAGGAACAATCGGGTAATACGGTTGTTGATAAAGTAGCACCTATAAAGGATCCCGACACCATTTTAGTGCAGTTCGAGTCGCTATTTACCGGAATATTAACTGCACCAGCACAATTATTATTAGCCCCAGCAGCAGTACCTGTATGGTGTACTGTAGACCAATCACTAAAGCTTTGAGCTCCATCACAACGCGCTCGAACATAGATGGAGTATGCGGTTCCAGCCTGCAATCCGTTTATAGTAGCATTGGGAGTCCCTTGAACAACAATTGTTTGCAAAGGGGTCGCTGTTTCCTTATCTCCATACTTCATCACCACAACCTCCCATTGCGTTACAGTAGACTCATCCTGCTCCCAGCTGATATCAATAGAATTGGCCGTATAATCTGCGCTTGTGACATAGTAGGGTTCCCTACAATTGACCACTTTTTTAAAATGTATATTATCCAATAGAAGTGAAGACATGGTTGCTACATCAGAACCCAAATGCCAAGCTAAATTTATGTCTCCCATTAAATTATCAATAAACACAACTTGCTCGGTATATTTGTCTACTATATAACGTTGAGAAGGAATAACGGTCTGATTAAATTTAGTAATATCTTTTCCTTCTGTTGACAAATAAACTCCAAATTCATCATGTGAACTAGATCGACCTGAGGTCATAAAATGGTATTTCAACACATAATTACCACCAGTAGTAGTGATACTCGGTGAAATTAACCAATCGTTTACTATCCTTTCCGATCCTCCAAAAGCCAAAATACTGACGGAACGATCGCCTTCAAAAACTTCAATTTGGCTGTTGTCTGATAGTTTACTTTCCATCGGTATTTCTCCATCGTATTTTTCTACCATGGTCCAGCAACGCACAGATCGGGAGTCGGTATTAAATCCTTCCCAGAATGGTGTTGCGTAACTTTCGCAAAGTGTCCAAAACGTATAAGGACCTTGCCAAATACTGTGTTCCCCATTGCCACACACCGTACGCACATACCATTCATACTGGGTATTACTTAACAAATTACTGCCCGAGTGATCTTGTACAACAAGATTTTCTTTTTGACTGGTTACAACCCCATTAGCAGTCGGTACACCACTGCCCGCTTCTTGTAAGTGATACTCCCAATTTGTAGCTCCCGTTTCGTCTTCCCAAGTTAAAGTCACTTGATTTGTAAGTAAGTCTTTAATATCTAACTGTATCGGCTCTGGGCACCCCACCACCTCTTCTACAAAGAAATTATCAACAGCAAAATCCATCCTCCCCATACCCTTAACATGCCACGCAAAATTAATGCGACCGCCAAAATCTTTAACAAATAAAGTTCTCTGTGTATACATTCTAACATTATCTGAGAAAACGTCTAATTCCTTAGTGAAATTACTCGGATTAAAACCCGTATTGGACGCTAAAAACTTCACTGTAACGCCCCCAGTATACCTGCTTACTTTATAATTATATTTGATCCGATATGTTTTATTCAAATCAAATTCAAAAGTTGGAGACAACAACCAATCATCACTATTAACGGTGAGATCATTTTTAACAAAGAACATCGAATGCGTGCCTTCATAGTAATCTCGATATGGGTGCCATTCATTATTTATTACATTAAAACCTCCAAATTTTGGGGCACTATTTATTCCAAAACGATTGACGATGTTCCAACAACCCACAGTTTTTGAGTTGATGTTAAACCCCTCCCAAAAAGGAGGCTTAAAGTCCTCACAAGCAGTTTTAAACTTAAAAGGACCAGACCAAACGCTATAACCTCCAATTTTACAAATGGTGCGCACGTAAAAATCATATTCGGTATCGGGTTCTAAATCCACTCCAGCTGTATCCTTAGAAGCTGTAACTTCCTTTTTGTTGACTTTTGTACCATTGGTTGTCGGGGGTGACATCCCTGAATTCTGGATCACATACTCCCAATCACTTCCAAAATTATCATCCCATCCGATTGTGATGCGGTTTGTTTGTACTTCATTCGATGTTATATGGATTGGTTCAGGGCAGCCTACAATTTCTTCTAAAAATACATTGTCTATATACAGTGCGGTTTGCTTTTGTTTACTATTGATCTGCCAAGCAAGGTTTATATCTCCATTGAATCCAGTAAAAAACAGGACTTCCTCTTTCCATGAATCGTTGATATAGATCGTTTTTGTCGTCAATACATTGGTGAAATTGTTTAAATCTGTACCGTGATTCGATAGCAATACTTTAAAATCTACTTGGTCAGTAGCATTGGATTTAAAATGATATTTTAATTTATAAACCTTCGTAGCATCTACTTTAAATATTGGAGAAATCAGCCAGTCATCATGATCGACGTTGGTATTTGTTCCTTTAAAACCCATAGATTGCCTGCTGACAAAATACTCGTCAGTATTTAGATTCCACAAATTGCTTTTATAGAGTGGATCGCCATCGTTATTGTTATCAACCACATCCCAACAATCCACAGTAGCAGAATTAACACCAAAGCCCTCCCAGAAAGGTAAAGCTAAGACATCACATTTAGTTTTAAATGGAATCGGTCCCAACCACAAACTATTTTTACCCGGGCCACAATTTGATCGTACGAAGAATTCATATGAGGTGTTGGGTTGGAGATTCACACCTCCTGTACCACTGATTCGCGACACGGTGACCTCTTTCTGAGCACTTATCAAACCACTACCCACTGGCACACTGCCATTGGCCGGTTGTACATAATATTCCCAGCTTGAATTGATATCATCTGTCCAAACAAATTTGGCGCGATCCTTTTCTAATAAGGTATTGATTACCTCATTATCTGGCCCCATGCAATCGACTTTCTCGATAGAAACCAGGTCAATATACAAACCGATCTCACCTCTAGCGACAACGCGCCAAGCGATGCTTACATCTGCCGTTATGCCTTGTACATATAAAACTCGTTTGACATAATTACTACTATTCCGTTTGATCGCCGGCTCCAATACTCTTGTAAATGCGACAGTTGAAGTACCACTTTCTGAGAGCAAGACTTCAAATTCATTATCCAGCGAAATCGCTCCTTGCGTTTTATAGTGATATGTTATTGCATATACCCCACCGTTCATGGCGACTTTAGGAGAAATCAACCAGTCGTCGTGTTGTGCAACTCCACGATCTCCTCTAAAATACATGGCTCTATCTCCCTCTAATTGTCCCGTTCCAGTTCTCCTCCAGGCATTATTTCCATTACTACCCTGATCTCCTAAAACATCATTTTGTTTCCAACAGCCATAATCAGCGGAATTTCGATTAAAGCCTTCTGTAAAGGGTATGTTTAACACCTTGCAATCAGTCTTAAAAGCAAAAGGGCCGATCCATTCCCCAAACACACCGTTACTACACTTTGCTCGAACAAAAAATTCATAGGCAGTTCTCGCTATTAAGTTGTCCGTGTTTTGCATTTCACCAACGGTCACTTCCGTTGTATTGGTCAGCGTACCTGCTCCGGTGGGAAAACCAGAATCGGCTAATTGAACATAATACTCCCACGAACTGTTAACAGCATCACTCCAACTCAGCGTAGCTTCATTAGATTTGATCTCAGAGCTGTTCAAATCTTGTGGTTCTGTACAAGCCACTTCTTCAAGAAAAATGTGATCTACAGCTAAAGAGGTATATTTTGTCGACGCGATGCGCCAAGCCAAATTAAGATCACCTCCCCAATGACGGATATAAATCACTTGCTCCAGCCAATAGTCATTGCTGTAGTTCTGATTCGATTTTAGTACTTGAGTGAAATTCCCTAATCCGGATCCGTGCTTTGAAGCTAGAACTTCCATATCGAAATCATAACCCGTATACGTTCGATAATAATAGCGCAACTTATACGTTTTGGTGCTGTCGATCTGGAAGCTGGGCGATATCAACCAACTATTTGTAGTCGGACCACCATTAAATACCATATTCTGATCTCCTTCATAAGGTAGGTTATTCAAAATTTGCCAACCACTTGTACTTTGCGGATGATCGCCATCGATAGTAGTCCAACACACCGAAGAGGTTGAATTTGAATTAAAGCCCTCCCAAAAAGGCAGGGTTTGTTGTGCGCAAGGACTGTTCTTAAAACCGTTTAAATATCT
Source organism: Flavobacterium sp. HSC-61S13 (assembly GCF_024171535.1). GTDB lineage: Bacteria > Bacteroidota > Bacteroidia > Flavobacteriales > Flavobacteriaceae > Flavobacterium. Next base: position 180,021 of record NZ_JALJZV010000003.1, read on the forward strand.
AAAAAAATAAGGGGGTTTAAGTAGCAATTCTGGCGCATAAGACTTGAAGTGCCAACTGACCTTGTCCAGATTTGGTGATGCCTTAACCGCAGGTTTGGCCCCCACTTTACCGAAAATCATAACAATAAACAACAGCAAAAGTATTCTTTGATTCATAATCATCAAATATTATGTTTTTTTAACTAACTAATACCCAAATATATGTTTTTAGACAAAAGTAACTTTGCCAAAAATGTTAAAAATATAAATTAACACAGCTGATTTACTATTTAAGGTAATGACGTTAATTGTTTTCGTTTTTATTCAGGACACTGCTAAAAAAACCCGCGAGACAACAGATCCCTTATGTTAAAAAAAAAGGCCCCGTCTTTAAAATGAACCTAAAGACAAGACCTTGATTTAAAAAAAAACACCAGCAACTGTTGTTACTGGTGTTTAAATAGTACATTATCTATTAATCTGAACCCAGCCGGTTCGGGTTTTTCCATCGGCGATTACCAGATAGTAATACGTTCCGTCTGGCAACATTATTCCTTTTTTTGAACATACCCCGGACTGGCATAGCCACCATGACAGCAATGAATTTTCAAAGATTCCCTTAAAATTTGTATTAATATTACTGAAAAAAGCATAAAAAAACAGCAGCGAACGCCTGTTCACTGCTGTTTCCATCACCTTAAAAAAGCTTTAAATTGATGCTTGCTTATTTATTGATCTGCACCCATCCCGTTTTGGTTTTACCGTGAGCAATGACTACATAATAATAGGTACCGTCAGGCAATAGCTTACCGCCTTTACCTTGTCCTTCCCATTGATCGGTATACGAGCCGTGAAAAGCATATACTTCTGCTCCGTATCTATTGTAAATAACGATGCTGGTTACCCCGTGCATCGACAAATCAAATCGATCATTTAAACCATCGCCATTCGGTGAAATTCCCTTTGGAATAGGACAATCATTAAAACTAATTTTAAAACTACTTTCATCGGTACACAATCCGTCTTCCGACGCCGCATAAACAAAAATTGTCTGAGACTGCGTCAACATACTGCCTACAGCCAATTCCATTCCTTCACCGCCGGTTTGAGTAAAGTACTTATTATATAGCGGCAATTCTTTTAACTCATAAAGTTTACATTCTAAAACCTCATCATCAAAAATGGCCGCGCTAACCGCTTCCGTTATACTAACCTGGTAGGAGATTTCTTCGAAACAGCCTTTTCCATTGTCTTGGAATACAAAAATTTCGTTTTTACCAACGTGAGTCAAAATATCTCCTGCACTATAATTCTCGCCAGTTGCTCCAGCTTTGGTATAATAGTATTGATCGGGCTCTAATGCTGGGAATACATAACTCGCGCAGACCACCACATTTTCTCTGGCTTCAGGAATCAATCCTTTGGACAATTTAATAGGTAACACAAATACTTCGTGACATCCCGTTTTCAAATATTCCACACGGATATATAGATTTCGCTGTTCAAGTGGTAATTCCATTTCAAATTTATCCGCGTTTGAAATCGGGTTCTCATTGGCATTAGCTGCCTCCACCGAGGTAAAATAAGCAACTTGATAAGCTTCTTTTCCAGCCTTTTTAAACATGCCTTCTTCTACTGTAGTCAGATCCACAATTTGGGCGTTTAACGAATATCTGCATACCTCCAATGTTACTGGTCTGGCTACAATTGCCGAAATTGGAGGATATATTTCGACTTTTATCGATCCAGTCGCCTCACAATTCACATCGCTATATTTGGCTGAAATTTTATAGGTTCCACTTTCCTTCACTTCCAAATCAGGCGTATTTTCACCGGGGATTACTACGCCGTCTTTGGTCCATTCAATGACTTGATTATCGGCAATACTTATACCCGACTTAATCCATTGGCTACCGCCATCGCATAAGGCATTATTGGTTTCGACTAATAAATCGGCTCCCAAGTCAAGTGTTCCTAAATCAAAACTTCCCGCATTAAAAAACACAGCAGAGGTATGGCTAGGGGTATCGCAAAAATCAGCAATAGCCAGTTTAATACGGTACTTTTTACCCGCTTTTACCGCAACCATTTCAGAACTCATCGGAACGGTCATCCCGATATAACTAATAGCCGCACCCAGAGGAGCGTCGTTGTTTTCAGCAAAGTGTTTTCCATAATATTCTGGATTTTCACTTTTACAAGCAGCACCAGATTTATCGGAATCACGAATAGTCGATAAAGCTATAGGTTCCTTAACACCCGGGATTAGAGCCAGATTCTGACCATCACCCGTTGCTACTTCTGTTAACCATGCAGCAAATAATGCACCTCCAGCCGTACACACAAATTTACAGTTCTTCGAATAACTCTCCGATGCAAATAAATACTCAAATTGGATCGAGTCTTTAATCGGAATAAAATCAAATTCCAATACAGATACGAATTTCTTATCACCAAAACCAGCACCACCCACTTGTTTGATCACCTCATTCAGATCGGCATCACCGGTCCATTCTGGTACCTTTTCTCTAGTTGCATTTGGTGTTGCATAAGGTCCTGGTACGTATTTAACGTTATGAGTGGTTAAGACAATCCCTTCCTCAAAAGGAAAATCAGATTTGCCTTTATTAAAATAGCCCAAGGTATTGATGGCACTATTCTCACCTGCTCGGTATTTGATGTTGGACACCAAATCGCAATTGGAGCTAATCAACACGTCCTTTACCAGTTCTTCAACGGTATATTTATCCCCACTAGGGCTTACCTCAAGCGGGTTACCACTCGTTATACACGCATTAAAAAGATAGTCGGGATTTTTTGTTGTCGTCGCTAAGCGAATTAAGTATTTTTTACCTGGTATCAGATTGCTCATAATTCTCGAATACGACGGGCTACCCAAAGTAAAACACTCTTTAACCACTTGAGCTGCTGCACCGCCCACTGGTACCATAGCTGTACAATCTACTTCAAATATCGAACCGTATAGATACGGCAAATCCACCTTACTCAATACGTTTTTCAAACTCAACATATGTATGGTTGATGTAGCGGTAAACTCAAACCAAACATCAGTACGAGCGGTCGAACTCGATTGACAGCTCGGCTCTTTAATCACAGAAGCATTAGCTCCTAAAAACGAACCCGACACCACTTGATCGCAATCCAAGCCGCTATTTACCGGAATCTCTATAGGCCCGGCACAGCTGTCATTAGCCCCGATTTGGGTTGCAGTGTCAGCCCCCGTTGACCAGTCACTTTTCGAATTGGCATCTGAACATATTGCGCGAACATATACCGTATACACTTTTCCAGATTTTAGTCCGCTTAAATGCGTCTTAGGAGTACCGCTTACCTTGATGGTATTCGCAGGATTTCCAGTAGTTGCATCGGCCTTATATTCGACAACGATGACCTCCCAATTGGTAATTCCACCATCTTGTTGCCATTCAATATCCACCGAATTGGCGCCTTGTCCCGTTACTGTTACATAATAGGGCTCTGGACACGCCAATTCTTTCCGAATCAACACATCATCAATCGTAACTATGGTTGTTCCTTTAGACAAAGCGTGCCAAGCAATATTTACATTGCCCGTCACCCCACTAATAACAACAACTTCTTCAATGTAAGTCGCGTTGAGATACGTTTTCGAACTCACCACCGTTTTTTTAAACTTGGTTACATCGACACCCTCTGTTGATAAAAGGACCTCAAAATTAGTTTTAGCCGTTGCATTACTCTTATAGCGGTACTTTAATACATAATTACCTCCGTCCAACTTAATCATCGGTGAAATCAACCAATCGTCGTTGACGATAATATCATTAAAGTCGTACATATTAAGCATCATTGCTCGGTTTCCTTCATATGGACTGCTGGTAGATATTTGCCACATATCATTTTGTGCTCCCGCTTTATAATTCCCATCAATGATCGTCCAACAACGGATCGATTTAGAATCGAGATTGAATCCTTCCCAGAATGGAGCTTCATAAATGGAACAGGCTGTTATAAAGCGAATTGGCCCCGACCAGATACTGGTAGAACCGTCACCACAGATCGTGCGCACATAAAATTCATAATCGGTATTTGGAGCTAAAGCCTTACCCGTATTATTTGCAACAGTGGCAACATTGTCTTTATTTGACGTGATAGCACCCTTGGTTTTAGGCATTCCTAAACCTTTTTCTTGTACGTAATACTCCCAAGAAGTGGCCTTAAAATCATCTGTCCAACTCAAAGAGACCTGAGTGCTTTCAATGTCCTTTACTGCTAAATTTAAAGGTTCAGGGCAACCAAAAACCTCTTCCACAAAGACATTGTCAATATAAATATTTGTTGCTCCTACAGCCTTAACATGCCAAGCAATATTAACATCACCACTGATTCCAGAAATAAAGACGTATTCCGCTGTCCATTCCGAATTTTTATACGGTTTGACAGCAACTATAGTTTTTGTGAATTTGGATGGATCTATACCGGAATTGGACAAAACCACTTCGAAATCATTGGAATTGGAAGGTTCTACTTTATAATGATATTTTAAACGGTACGTTTTATTCGCATCAAAAGTGATGGTCGGAGTTACTGCCCAGTCATCGTGTGTTTTACCCGCTGTTCCTTTAAAATTAAACGATTGTCCTCCTTCATAATTGGTTGAATTTCCACTCCAAATATTGTCGTTTGAACCGATTACCGCATCCTTGTTATTATCCAACACGGTCCAGCAACGCATGGTGTTTGAACCGACATTAAAACCTTCCCACATTGGTGTTTTAAAGATATTACAGGCGGTCATAAACCTAAAAGGTCCGGACCAAAGGCTAAACTGCCCGTTACCACAAACCGTACGCACATAGTACTCATATTGTGTATTGGGTTGTAAGGCCACACCAGCATTATCTTGTGTTATCGGTGTCTGCTTTTTTGTTGTAGCGGTGCCACTACCCGTTGGTTGACCTTTTCCCACTCCTGGAATCTGAACATAGTACTCCCAATTGGAGGCTTTGAATTCATCGCTCCAGGTCAAATCAACCTGAGCTTGTTGTGGGTTGTCGATTCCCAAATCTAATGGCTCTGGACATGAAACCACCTCTTCAATAAAAACATTATCGACACGGATGGTTGTGGCCCCCGTACTGATCACATGCCAGGCAATATTTACAGTACCGCTAAAATCACTGATGAAAGCCGTTTTTTCAATATATGTAGCATTTCGATTTGTAGTCGCGGCAACGATTACTTTAGTAAAATTTACTTTGTCTGTACCCTTATTAGACGCTACTACTTCAAATTCATTGGTGGTCGCAAGCGCTGCTTTATAGTGATATCTCAATCGATATACTTTGTTTGGATCCAGCACTATAGCAGGAGAAACCAACCAATCGTCGTGTTTCGTTGCAGCACCCGATCCCGAGAAATACAGGGCTTGATCTCCTTCAAAACTATCAAAATTTGGAGACCAGATGTTATTTCCAACTGCAGTGGTGGCATCTTTATTTCCATCTAATATAGTCCAACAAGCCAATGAGGTGGAGTTTTTATTAAAACCCTCCCAGAATGGGGTTTTTACTTCCAAACAAGCTGTTTTAAATCTAATGGGACCTACCCATACACTAACACCGCCTTGTCCACAATTGGAACGGATAAAAATTTCATATTCTGTATTGGGTTGCAAATTTCCACCTTGTCCACTCAATCGAGTTATTGTTGTCGATTTAGTTGCTGACAGATTTCCTGCTCCTACCGGATCACCACCTGCAGCAGCCTGTACATAGTATTCCCAATTGGAATTGATATCGTCTTTCCATGTTACTTTAACTTGATCCTTAGCGATATCACTGACTACTACATCATCTTGTGGTGCGAAGCAACCCACTTTCTCTACCGTCAGATTATCTATAAAAACCATAGTAGGTCCGGTAGAAACCACATGCCATGCTATATTAACATCTGCAGTGATATTCTGTACATAAACGGTTTTTTTAATGTAGTCACCGTTTCTATAAGTCGCCTTGTCCAATACTGGAGTGGTAAACTGATCTACGGCAATACCTTGAGTTGAAAGCAGTATTTCAAATTCATTTGCAGCTGCTGCATTCGTCTTGTAATGATACGTGATGGCATAAATTCCTCCGGCCATTTTAAATGTCGGTGAAATTAACCAGTCATCGTGTTTCGTACCGGCACCAGACCCTTGAAATTGCATGGTTCGATCGCCCTCTTGAGGACTACTGCTCGATTGTTTCCAGATGTTGTTGCCCGTTGTTGTTGGAGCATCGTTGTTAGCGTCAATAATCGTCCAACAATCAAAACTAGTCGAAGCGCTATTAAAACCTTCTTTAAACGGCAAAGTATATGCAGCACATACCGCCTTTAACTGTTTCACATTATGAGATGGCTTTTGCTCCTGTCGTTTGGGATCTAAGCGTTCCATAATGTTCTTTTCGCTCCAATGTTTTACCTCCGAAAGGAGTTTATTACTGCCATGGAACAAAGAAGTGAACTTGCTTTCTGCTGTTGTTGCATACATGATAATGCTAAAGAATAACAGCAGAAAAAATAATAACCATTTTTTCATAATACTATAAGCGTGTTTTTGGATGTAACGCCAAATATATACTTTTAATTTAACCACACCTTAACAGTTTTGTTACAAACCGATTGCTAACTGCTTGATTAGAACCATTCAAGATAAAATTAACGCGTATTTATCTAGAGGTTTTTAACAGTCTTTAAATCAAAGAATCCCAATTGTTAGTATAACTATAATACATAATTAACTTTTTATCCTAAAAAATTATCTTTATATTTATAAAGCAGGTAATTGGAATAGAAATACTGTTTGGCCCGTTGTTGCTTTACGAGCTAAAGAATAAAACATTTTGAACCTAATTTTCATTACTTTTGTAATACAAACTCAGACTATGTTAGACAAAGAAGAAATAAATTTTGAAAGATCCGTAATTGTTGGAATCATCACCCAAAATCAAGATGAGGAAACTTTGAATGAATATTTAGAAGAATTAGAGTTTTTAACCTATACTGCTGGTGGAAAAGTGATCAAACGCTTTACTCAGAAGATGGAACAACCGAACCCAAAGACTTTTGTTGGTACGGGAAAGATGGAAGAAATACACACTTATATTCTAGAAAACGATATTAGTACGCTTATTTTTGATGATGAATTGACCCCTGCGCAACAAAAAAATATTTCCAAAATAATCGACTGTAAGGTTTTGGACCGGACCAATTTAATCTTGGATATTTTCGCACAGCGAGCGCAGACCTCTTATGCTAGAACACAGGTTGAACTCGCTCAATTTCAATACATACTACCTCGACTGTCAGGAATGTGGACCCACTTAGAGCGACAACGTGGAGGAATTGGTATGCGTGGTCCAGGAGAAACAGAGATTGAAACGGATAGACGTATTGTCAGAGATCGTATTGCGCTATTAAAAGACAAGATCAAAGTTATCGACAAGCAAATGTCTATACAACGAGGTAATCGCGGTGCTATGGTACGTGTAGCCTTAGTAGGATATACCAACGTTGGCAAGTCCACTTTGATGAATGCCATTGGAAAAAGTGAAGTTTTCGTTGAGAACAAATTATTTGCCACCCTGGATACCACCGTTCGAAAAGTGGTCATTGGCAACTTACCATTTTTACTATCTGATACGGTTGGTTTTATTCGAAAATTGCCGACGCAATTGGTAGAGTCGTTTAAAAGTACTCTGGACGAAGTTCGAGAAGCGGATTTGCTGCTTCACGTGGTCGATATTTCTCACCACGATTTTGAAAACCACATCGAGTCGGTGAATCAAATTTTAAAAGACATCAAAAGTGATAATAAGCCAATTATTATGATTTTCAATAAAATCGACGCTTATCATCCCGAAGTTATTGAGGAAGATGATTTAATGACAGAAAGAACCTCAAAACACAACAGTATAGAGGATTGGAAAAAGACTTGGATGTCAAGAGTTGGTGCCGACAACGCTATTTTTATATCGGCAACCAATAAAGAAAATTTCGAGGAATTTAAGGAAAAGGTTTATGAAACGGTTCGTAAGATTCACATCACACGCTTTCCGTATAACAACTTGTTATATCCAGATTTTAAAGATATCGAATGGGATACTGAAGAAGAATAAAAAAAGGGGCGTATGCCCCTTTTCTATTTCTATCCAGATACGGATTAAAAAGTATAATTTAAACCAACTCCAACAGCTTGTCTGATCTGAAATCCTTGGTAAGAATTGTCATCATAAATCGTCTGCACGGAAAAATTGGTAGATAGGTATTTGTTGATTTTCAAAACGACATTCAATTGATAATCGATATCTACATTTTGAGGATCTTCTAAATAATTAGAATATAGATTAAGTATATTTTCAATGCTCACATTCTCCATTAAAGTAGCTTTGTAATACCCGGAGATCGATGCTCCTAACTCATATCTCATATTATCTCCTTGTTCCACACCGAAGGCAGGACCAAATTCTGTAAAGTGATCATGAACAAAAATAAATTTAGAAGTTGCCGGAGCAAAATTTACTTTTAAATTATCTGATTTCTTCCACAACATACCGGGACCGATTTGTAAATAAGCCGGTGAAAAGAAATGCGAATTTCTGACCTCTTTATCTTTTGGATCCATACCCGCATCCATTTGAGTTTTAAAGTTCAAGAATGCAGAGTAAAACCAATAACCTGCGGCTTTTTTTCCGACTAATGAATTAAATTCAAAGCGGTCATCTGTCTTTTGAGAATCACTACCCTTGATTTTCGAAATACCGTAGTTGACTTGAATTTTATTATCCCAATTCCACTCTTCACTTTTGTAATTAATATCGTAATTAATCCCTAAGGTTCCGGCGAAGTTATTGTCTCCACCTGCTTGCCAATTGGTAAAACTAGACTGATTACCCAATAAGGAAAAGGTTCCTTTAGAAGTCCACGGTCCGACTTGAGAATCTGATACAACTTCTTGAGCGTTAGCTCCAAGCGTTGCGAAGAGCATCATCAAACTAAATGTAATTTTTTTCATTTTCTTGAGTTTTTTATAATCAAATCTAGTATTTTCTTATAAAACAAACAAATTTCTTTTGAATTAAACTTTTTTCTTAAAAATAGGAACCGCCGAACAAGCTTCTCCAAACATCACAGAGCGAGCGTGTTTCATCAATTTCTGCGTTGATAAAATATAAGCTTCTTCGGGTATATCGTGTTTCGAGCAACCTTTGATAATTGTAGCCTTTCCGTCATAGATTGAATAATCCACCTCTTCTAGTAAATCTTGAAAAATAGCGCGCTCCAAAGCTTTTTTATCTCCCAAATAAACCTTCTTGGCTACGGGTTGTAGATAACTGGTAACCAACATAAATGCCCAAGCAGGTAGAATCGCATCTGTAGAGCAATATAGCGCCACATAAGCATCTGTGTAAGTGCTCCAGTCAAAATCCTTTAAGTGTGCACGAAAATCCTTTTCGCGCAGGATAAAACCTTCATACAGCCATTGTGCTATATCTAATTCCAAGCGTGGATTTGACGGATAGAGATCTTCCATATCAAATACCATCAAGGCACTATTAGCCACTTTATTTACAATTTCTCCTTCCATAATTACAGCATACCCAATTCCAATTTGGCTTCTTCACTCATCAGGTCTTTAGTCCAAGACGGATCAAAAGTCAATTCGACCTCCACGGCTTTCACATTTTCTATAGATCGCACTTTCTCTTCTACTTCTCTCGGTAGGGTTTCCGCTACAGGACAATTTGGGGAAGTCAAGGTCATCAGAATCTTTACATCGTAATTTTCATTGACGAATACGTCATAAATCAACCCTAATTCATATATATCAACAGGAATCTCGGGATCAAAAATCGTTTTTAAAACACGAACGATACGCTCTCCCAACTCTTGTACATTAATTTCGTTTTCCATTTTTATTTGTTTGCTTGAAATGCTACTGAATACATTTTTATTTGTTTAATCATCGACACCAATCCATTGGCACGTGTAGGCGAAAGGTGTTCTTTCAACCCAATTTCATCTATAAAGTCCATCTTTGCATTAAAGATTTCCTCGGGCGATTGACCTGAAAAAGCTCGAATTAAAATAGCAATAATTCCCTTAGTCAAGATCGCATCACTGTTTGCAGTAAAATATACCTTACCATCTTTATATTCAGCATGTAGCCAAACTTTGGACTGACAGCCCTTAATCAAATTATCGTCGGTTTGGTATTTCTCTTCTATAATTGGTAAACTCTTACCCAATTCAATCATATATTCATAACGTTGCATCCAATCCTCGAACATCGCGAATTCGTCAACTATTTCTGCTTGTATTTCTTCTATAGACATCTTAATAACACTTTTTGTTATGACAACATTGCCTTTGCTTTTTTTACGGCTTCAACCAAAACATCGATTTCTTCTTTGGTGTTATAAAAACTAAGAGAAGCCCGTACTGTTCCCGGTATACCAAAGAAGTCCATAACCGGTTGTGTACAGTGATGCCCTGTTCTGACAGCAATACCTAATTTATCAACGATAACTCCAATATCGTAAGGGTGAATTCCCTCTATGTTGAATGAAATTACCGAGGCTTTTTCCGCAGCTGTACCGACAATATGAAGTCCGTCAATCTGCAATAACTGCTCGGTTCCATAAGCTAACAATTCTTTTTCATAGGCTGCGATCTGATCAAATCCAATGCTATTCATATAATCAACAGCAACACCCATAACAATTCCGCCAGCAATGTTTGGAGTTCCCGCTTCAAATTTATGAGGCAAACAAGCATAGGTTGTTTTCTCAAACGTAACCTCTTTTATCATTTCACCACCACCTTGATAAGGAGGCAATTTATTTAACCATTCTTCTTTACCATATAAGATCCCCGTTCCCGTTGGTCCAAAAATCTTATGTCCTGAAAAAACATAAAAATCACAGTCCAAGGCTTGAACATCGGGTTTAATATGTGGTGTTGCTTGTGCTCCATCAATCAAAACAGCTGCACCAACTCGATGTGCTGCATCAATCATATATTTAATCGGATTTACCGTACCTAAGGCATTAGAAACATGTACTACCGCCACTATTTTGGTATTCGAAGTCAGTAAACGGTCAAATTCTTCTAATATTAATTCTCCTTTGTCATTCATCGGAATCACTTTCAACACTGCTCCCGTTCTTTCACATAAAAATTGCCAAGGCACAATGTTCGAATGGTGTTCCATTGCCGAAATTAAAACCTCATCTCCAGGCTTTAGTAGGGAACCAAAACCATGAGCTACCAAGTTGATTCCAAAGGTCGTTCCTGAAGTAAAAAGTACTTCGCACTCCTTTTTAGCATTAATGTGTTTTTGTATTTTTATACGAGATGCCTCATAGGCATCTGTAGCTAATTGACTTAAAGTATGTACACCTCGGTGTATATTCGCATTGATCGTACTGTAGTATTCCTCGATTGCTTCTAGTACCACGCGGGGTTTTTGTGCTGTTGCCCCATTGTCAAAATAGACCAGATCTTTACCGTTAACTTGTTGTGTAAGTATGGGAAAATCTGCTCTTATGGATTGAATGTTTAACATCATATTTTCAAGTTTTATGCAAAGTTAGTGTTTGTAATCACACCTACTAAATTTTATAGCAAAGATAACTATTCCCCAAACTATAAATTAAAATTTTAATTTAAAATTAATCTAATTATATTTTATAACTCAATAAAAAAATATAGATTTGCCTTTATTTAGATTTAATTCAAATAGAGCCCCATGAAAAACATTTTTACCTTAGCGCTTGCTACAGTGCTATTTATTTCCTGCCAAGACAAAACAAAAAAGGAGGAAGTAACCGAAATCACCCAAGAAGTAAAGACAGAGAAAATCATTTCTCTTAACGGTGCAGTAACCGAAATCTTAGCAGCACTTGGAGAATCATCTAACATCGTAGGTGTAGATGTTACCAGTACATACCCAGAAGATATCAAAACCAAAGCAAAAGACTTGGGTCACGTTCGCTCCCTTTCTTTGGAATCTATAATTGCCTTACAACCCACACTTATTTTTGCTTCTGACAAAGATTTAAACGACGATCTAAAAGCAAAAATTACAGCTTCTGGTATTCAATTGGAATTGGTTAAACAAGAATATTCTGAAAAAGGTACAGAACAAATGATTGAACAAGTTGCTAAAAAACTTGGGAAAACGGATTACAAACACCTATCAGAAAAAATAAAAAGTGACTTAGCACAATTAAAACCGATAGAACCAAAACCAACGGTATTATTTATTTATGCTAGAGGTGCTGGAACTTTGATGGTTGCTGGTACAGACACTCCTGTTGAAAAGATGATTGCTCTAGCTGGAGGTCAAAATGCAGTAACGGAATTTAGCGATTACAAACCACTTACACCAGAATCTTTAATCAAAGGAAATCCGGATGTAATCTTATTGTTTACAACAGGACTTCAAAGTTTAAATGGAGTTGATGGCTTATTAAAGGTAGACGGAATCAGCGCAACTAAAGCGGGTAAAAACAAGAGAATTATTGCTATGGATGGTGAACTTCTATCTGGTTTTGGACCACGTCTAGGACAAGCAGCTATAGAGTTAAACCAACTTTTGACTAATAAATAATGCAAAGAAGGTTAACGGTTTATCTTGTACTACTACTAATTCTGTTGTTATTACTGTCAATTGGGTCCCTATTTATAGGTGTTTATCAATTTGAGGGCAACGACTTTAGAGCGATTTACGATTTGATATTTAAAAACCAAAGCGTAAATACCAGCGATTATTATGTATTTTATAATATCCGATTACCTCGAATAGTTTTAGCTATTTTAATTGGCAGCGGTCTTGCTGTATCGGGAACTTGCCTTCAGGGCATGTTTAAAAATCCTTTGGCATCTCCTGATTTAATAGGAATTACCTCAGGAGCAGTACTGTTCGCCGCAGTTACCATAGTATTAGGTAGCACGATCAAAGCGTATATTCCCGAGGGATTACATTATTCTCTTTTGAGTATAATGAGTTTTATTGGCGCACTAATCACGATGAGTTTCGTTTATAAAATGTCAACAGTAGATGGACGAACAAACATCGTTGTTTTATTGCTATCTGGAGTAGCTATTACCGCATTGACAGGAGCAGCTACTGGTTTATTGATCTATTTATCTACCGAAGAAGAACTCAGAGATTTGACGTTTTGGACTCTCGGTAGTTTGGCAGGAGCAAATTGGACTAAGAATTTGATCATGGCCATCGTGATCTTGATTTCCTTTTCGTTCTTAATCAATAAAGGCAAGGCGTTAAACGCGATGATGTTGGGGGAGAAAGATGCCGAACATCTGGGGATACCCGTAGAGCGAATCAAACGTAGAATTGTCATATTCTCAGCTTTAACCGTAGGAACTGCTGTTGCTTTTGCCGGAACTATAGGTTTTGTAGGATTAATTGTACCTTATATATTGCGCTTGATTTTCAAATCAAATTACTATTTGATTTTACCCCTATCCGCAGTGTTGGGAAGTATCCTTTTACTAACCGCAGACACAATAAGTAGGACTATCGTGGCTCCTTCTGAAGTTCCAATAGGAATTTTAACAGCCATAATGGGAGCTCCTGTATTTATTGCCATATTAATTAGATTTAAAAAATCTTTATAAGATGATTAAAGTTGCACGGATTGATTATAAGGTAAAAAGTGGTGTTTCCATTTTAAAAAATATTGATTTTTCAGCAGAGAAGGGCCAGTTGATTAGTATACTTGGTCCAAATGGTGCGGGAAAATCGACCTTACTCAGTTTGTTAGCCAATGAGATTTGTCAAAACAAAAACGATATCGAACTCAAGTCGACGCCCTATCCAAAGTGGTCAAGCAAAGAACTTCCGAAGCACAAAGCGAAGTTTTCGCAGCAAAACAATGCCGACATCCCTTTGAATGTTAGAGAAATTGTGATGATGGGGCGGTATCCATATTTTGACAGTAACCCATCAAAGCGAGACGAAGAAGCCATTCAGCAGCATATGCAACAAACCGATGTAGCTCAACTGCAAGACCGGGCTTACAACAGCTTATCAGGTGGTGAAAAACAACGGGTACATTTGGCAAGGGTTTTATCGCAACTCGAAAACGAAATTGATGAGAAAGTCTTATTTTTGGATGAGCCGTTGAATAATTTAGATGTTTTGCATCAGCATAAGATTCTAAATCTCATCAAGCAATTTACTCAAAGAGGCAATACAGCCATAGTCGTACTGCACGACTTAAACCTAGCAGCACAATTTTCAGACAAAATACTGTTATTAAAGAAGGGTGAGAAAGTCAGTTATGATATTCCCGAGAAGGTATTAACACGTGAAATAATCAGTTCCGTGTACAACTTTCCCTGCACTGTTTGCGTTAATCCCGTAAACAAAAACCCTTTGATTATATTTGGAACCTAAAAAAAACTCAACATGAATACAGCAACATCTTCTTTAAAAGAAAAATGGGACCTTTTAAAAAGTGAAAGGCCACATTTAAGAATTAGAAACGCCGCACAAGAACTTGAAGTCAGTGAAGTAGAACTTCTTGCAACTCAAATTCCTGAAAGCACGATTCGATTGACTAATGATTTCACGGCGATATTATCGGAAGTACAAACCCTTGGAAAAGTAATGGGTTTAACGCGCAATAATGAATGTGTGCACGAGAGAAAAGGCGTTTATTTAAACCCGGATTTTAGTTCACCACATGCCGGTTTGTTTGTTAATGAAGATATCGATTTACGAATTTTTATCGGTCAATGGGCAAGCGGTTTTGCCGTGATTGAAAAGAGCGATAAAATGGAGCGTAAAAGTCTTCAATTCTTCGGAAAAGACGGTGAAGCCATTCACAAAATTTATTTGACACCAGCAAGCGATGAAGCTGCTTTTGACACTTTAGTCGCTAAGTTTAAATCCGACGATCAATCTCCTGTACAACCAACCACCAAAACAGAGGTTCATCACGATGAAAGAATGGATGATGAAATTGATGTGCAAGGTTTCCAAAGTGATTGGGAGAACTTACAAGACACCCATAATTTCTTTGGTTTATTAAAAAAATACAGTATCACAAGAACGCAAGCCTTGCGTTTAGCGCCGAGTGAATACTATGCAAAGTCCATTGAAAAGGACGCTATCGTAACCTTATTAGAAACTGCAGCAAGCAAACAAATTCCAATTATGGTGTTTGTCGGAAATAAGGGTAACATTCAGATCCACACGGGTGAAATCAAGAAAACCATGTGGCATGAAAACTGGTACAACATTTTGGATCCAGACTTTAATATGCACCTGGACATGAGTAAAGTTGCTCAGACCTGGATTGTCAGAAAACCTACTGAAGATGGAGAAGTTACATCCATAGAAGTTTTCAATGAAATGGGTGAGATTATCGTACAATTCTTCGGTAAGAGAAAACCGGGAATTCCTGAACTAACCAGTTGGAAAGAACTTGTTGCTTCTTTATCTTAATCATCTATCTTACTATTTTTTGCAAAAAGCGGTATTCTTTAATTAGACTACCGCTTTTTTTTGTGTTTTATATTATAGTTTTCTAATTAAATAGCTATTTTTACCTACAACTTACCAATATTAGGCGCTATTAAAAGGACTCCCTATTAACAAAATATTCAGAACATCCGAATAGCGAGCTATTTTTAATACAACACAAAAACTTATAACATGAAAAAAAAACTTATACTCTATTTTATTGCCTTGGCAGCTTTAACAAGCGCTTATAATTGCAACAGCAAAGACGATGGTCCAGGTAAAGACCCCAAAGTGATTGTTGATCCACCACCACCTGCAGAACCACAAAAAGAGGGAACTTACAATTATAAGACCTTTGAAAAACAACATCTGGCCTTCGGAACAGGTTATAGTCAAACGGCTGATAAAACCGTTGAATTTCCAAAAGATATCGATCAAGTTCAATCCATCAAAATGTATGTACAGTTCGGTTGTCCTTGTAATATTTGGGATATGTATGCCAATATACAGGCCAAGGATCCCAAAACCAATGAATGGTACGAAATCGGAAGGTATATTACGCCCTATGGAAAAGACTCGTCACCACTGGCAAGAGGTTTGGAATTTGACGTTACCGATTTTAAATCCATATTAACTGGCACAACAGAACTGCGAATTTTCACAGAAGTTTGGGGAAGTGATGGTTGGTTGGTCAGTGTGGACTTTGACTACATCTACGGAAAACCCGATTTCAAATACAGCGCAATCACCCCCATTTTACAATACAACGAAAATTCTTTGAAAGGAGTTCCTTATGGTGAATCACATGCTTTTGATTTAGAGAAAACCATTACTATACCTAAAAACGCAGAGAGCGCCCATATTCGTTCGATTATTTCCGGCTGGGGTCATGCAACACCTAATGATGTTGGTGGTAGAGGCTGTGCAGAATGGTGTTTTAGAACACATCAAATCAAGATTGATGGACAAAACACCTTTCAACATATTTTAGGCCCTATAGGTTGTGCAGACAACCCGATAAAAGATCAGCGCGGAAACTGGAAACCCGATCGCGCGGGATGGTGTCCGGGAATGGCTGTTCCAACCCGTATCGATGTCTTAAAAAATCCAAAAGCAGGTACCTCTTTCGTATTTGAATACTATTTCGAACCTTGGGTTAATAATATGCAATCGCCAGCCGAAAACAAACAAGCTTTTTATGCCCTTTCCAATTTTATAGTGGTAAAAAGCGATACTCCTATTGAAAAAGCAACCGTAAAAAATTAGACACTTTTACCGATTTATTGCGATTGCCAACGATAAAGCCCTTTTAAAAAAAGATATTTGAAATATCCAATTTTAGAAGGGCTTTTTTTGTAAAATCTTATCAAACAAATGTTGATAACAAAAGCGAAAGTTATTTTCAAAATATTGAAAAAGAAGCTTTTATATTGTAGCTTTGATTTGAATAAAGAGTATTCTCGATTTGTTATTTCAATCCGAATTTTTATTTTTAAATTGTTTATCTCGCTAAACAAACTCACTATTTACTGAATAAATCAGAATAAAAATAAAAATTTTTAGAAGAAAAACGAAATCAGTTTCTATGGTTTAATCTAAAATTTTTTTAAGCATGTCCATTTTTGATAAAAGAATTAATTACAAACCTTTCGAGTATCCGGGTGTCTATCAGTTTACCGAGGCTATTAACAAATCGTATTGGGTACACAGCGAAGTGGATTTCACTGCCGACACCCAAGATTTTCATTCGCATTTAACCAAGGGCGAGCAGATCGCTATCAAGCACAGTTTACTGGCGATCGCTCAAATTGAGGTGGCAGTTAAATCGTTTTGGGGCAATTTGTATCATCATTTTCCGAAACCGGAGTTTAACGGCTTGGGCAGCACCTTCGCAGAGTGCGAATTTCGCCATTCAGAGGCTTATTCTCGCCTTTTAGAGGTATTGGGGTACAATGATGAGTTTGAAGACCTTTTAACGATTCCAGTAATCAAAGAACGCGTTGATTATTTATCTACTGTTCTAGAGAATGCGAATTCCGACGACCGCAAAAAATATGTGGTTTCGCTGATTTTATTCTCGCTATTGATTGAAAACGTTTCACTGTTTAGTCAATTTGCGATTATCCTTTCATTTACCCGTTTTAGAGGGCTGATGAAGAATGTCAGTAATATAATTGCCTGGACCTCTATAGACGAACAGGTTCATGCCAATGCAGGTATTTACATCATCAACGCCATCCGCGAGGAGTTTCCCGATTTCTTTGATGAGGAATTAGTGCATCACATTCAAGATGTGGTTAAACATTCTATCGAGATAGAAAAAAACATACTCGAATGGATCTTCGAAAACGGGGAAATAGAAATCGTAACTAAGGAAGATCTTTTAAACTTTATGAAATTTCGCGTTGATGAAAGCATGCGTAAAATCGGCTTAAAAGACATCTACGGAATCACGGCAGAAGAATATAAACCGATGGCTTGGTTTGAAGAAGAAGTTTTTGCTAACAGTTTGGACGATTTCTTTGCCAAACGACCTGTCGATTATACCAAGCACGATAAAAGCATCACTGCCGACGACTTATTTTAAAAAATTGCCAACTGTAAGAAAAAGAGAAAATGAATACATCCTATAACGAATTACCACTACAAACCGACGAATCCGTTCACCTTAGAGAGAAGCTGTGGTGGAAAAATTCGGAAAGTGAACAAATATTAAATCGCGGTTATCTCCTTAAAGGCGAAACCGTTGAAGGGGCTATTGACCGAATTTGTACCGCTGCGGCCAGACGTTTGTATAAGCCCGAATTGAAAGACTCTTTTGTCGAAATGATCGAACGCGGATGGATGAGTTTAAGCTCACCGATATGGGCCAATATGGGTACGGAAAGGGGCTTACCTATTTCGTGCTTTAACGTACATGTACCTGACAGTATCGAAGACATCACCCACAAACTCGGCGAGGTTATTATGCAAACCAAGATTGGAGGTGGAACCTCGGGATATTTTGGAAACCTGCGTGAGCGCGGTAGTGCCGTGACAGATAATGGAAAAAGTAGTGGAGCGGTAAGCTTTATGAAACTTTTTGACACGGCTATGGATACGATTTCCCAAGGCGGTGTTCGCCGTGGTGCATTCGCCGCATATTTGGATATCGATCACCCCGATTGTGAGGAGTTTATTCAAATCAGAAATATCGGAAATCCGATACAGAATCTCTTTTATGGCGTATCCATCCCCGACTACTGGATGCAAGAAATGATCGATGGAAACCCTGAAAAACGACAGTTATGGGCAAAAATTCTCGAAAGCCGTCAGCAAAAAGGAATGCCATACCTGTTTTTCTCCGATAATGTCAACCGCAATAAACCACAAGTTTATAAAGACCTCAATATGCGCATTAATTCGAGTAATCTATGCTCTGAAATCATGCTTCCTTCAACGAATGATGAATCGTTTATCTGCTGTTTATCATCGATGAATCTCGAACTGTATGACGAATGGAAAGATACTGAAGCTGTGAAACTCGCTATCTTTTTTCTCGATGCTGTTTTGCAGGAGTTTATAGAAAAAACAGAGGGGAATTACTATTTAGCATCAGCAAATCGCTTTGCAAAAAGACATCGTGCTTTAGGATTGGGTGTATTGGGATGGCATTCCTATTTACAAAAGAACAACATACCGTTTGAAGGTTTAGAAGCCAAGATGTTAACCACAGAAATCTTCCAGAGAATCCAACAACGCGCTGATAAAGCAACCCAAGAACTGGCTAGAATATATGGAGAGCCCGAGATATTAAAAGGTTATGGCAGAAGAAATACCACCACCATGGCTATTGCACCAACCACTTCATCCTCAGCCATACTGGGCCAAACATCCCCAGGAATAGAACCTTTCAGTAGTAACTACTATAAAGCAGGCTTATCCAAAGGTAATTTTATGCGTAAAAATAAATACTTGAAAATATTACTGGAGAAAAAAGGATTGGATAATGAAGACACGTGGCGCAGTATTATGCTGAGCGGCGGTAGCGTGCAACAGTTAACCGAATTGACAGAAGAGGAAAAAGCTGTTTTTAAAACTTTTAAAGAAATCAGTCAATTAGAAATCATACAACAGGCTTCTATTAGACAAAAGTTTGTAGATCAAGCTCAGAGTTTAAACCTCAACATTCCTTCGGGATTAGCGATCAAAGAGGTTAACCGCTTGATGATTGAGGCATGGAAACTCGGTGTAAAAACACTTTACTACCAACGCAGTCAAAGTGTCTCTAAAGAAATGGTGACTAACTTGGTCAATTGTAGCAGCTGCGAATCCTAATCGAGTTCCAATTGAAATCTTGATAGTCTTTACATTATTTCTACGCTCTGAATTTCCAATAATTTAGACGACTATTCATAAGACATGTAGCCTATTCATTCAATGGTCTACTACTTTAACTAAAAAACGCTTATACGGAATTGAATTCCTTATAAGCGTTTTGCATTAACTTACCTTCGTCCTCCGTGTGCGGTTGCTCTAACTACATCATTCTTAAGGCGATCCATTAAAACACAAAAAAGGCCGTATTTAATCACTAATACGGCCTTGTTCTTTGCAAAATATGTAAAAAAACTTACTCAATGTTAACATCGTCGGAAAAGAAGCAATCATAACGACAATGATTGCTTTCTTCCGCTTTGAAAAACCTTCTTTTTTAATACACCCATTAAAAAAGAGAAAAACATTAACTTGAATAAAAAATCTTAAATTCGATCAAATATGTTGTTGTTGTTACTAAGTAGTCCGGACTACTTAGTAAGGGAAACAACAATTTACTGTTTCATAGCAATATTCAAAACAGTTGCGGTAATAACCACATTTAAACTACTCACTTGTTGAGCTACAACGTAACCCATAAATTTTCTTTTTCTCCACTCATCATCCACTCCGTGTTCACTAGAAATAAGACTAAAATCAATCGCATCTAGCAAAACCTTTTTATCAGATATAAGCAAACGATCATCACCCATAACTATTTCACGAAAACTTTGAATATTTTGTTGACCGTTTATGATATTTAAAGCATGATTTTTGAAAGCATTCGAATGAGAAGACTGCTGAATTGCACTCTCGTCTAAAGATAGAATACCCTGAACCGCTACCGCAGCAACTGGAACATATCCATTAGTGTCTAAAGCGTGATTATTGATAAATTCTGGAGACATCGCCAAATTTTGAGCAAGATCAATCACTTCAGAAATAGAAGCATTACTCCCACCTACTGAACTGTAAATTTGCTCCAAATCTAAAGAAGCATTCGCTAGTTCAGAAACCGAATTCTGAGTAAGGTATTGCTCCTTGTTTTGCGCAATATTTTCTGAATCGGAGTTTACCGAGCATGCTGTTAAAAGCATGGATAAAGAAACCGACATTACTAAAAATTTTTTCATGGTTCTATAAAGATTAAATGAAACGCTAGATTCACACTCATAACTTTTTCAAAACTAGTGGTATAAAATCATCCATACAAACATTTATAGTGCATATTTATAAATATGCACTAAATAAAAAATACATATATTTGATTTTAAGATTTTTAAATCAAGCATAAATTATTGTAGCTTTGCTAAAAACAAACCATAAATGCGAATAATCTGTAGAAATAATCACCTCCAACTTATATTTTTGAGCATGATTATGCTCTTAAATGGTTCATTTTTACACGCTCAAACCAAAAACTTTTCCAAAAAAACTTTTGCCCAACTAGCCGAATTAATCGATTCTCAAGAGATAAATAGTTCTTTGCAACTAGCTTATTTGAACGCTTATTTGGATAAAGCCAAGCAGGAAAAAAATCAAAGTGAATTAGTTGAGGCCTATCGCAAAAAATTATTTCGCGCTCCTGAAACGCAACATTTAGTCTATGCAGATAGTATCTATAACATTGCTGTTAAATCTAAAGATAACAAATTAATTAGTATAGCCTACCAAACCTATGGTACGATCTACTTTATTCAAAAAAACTATAAGGTTTCCGTTGAAAATAGTCTTAAGGCTGAGGA
The DNA here is from genome assembly GCF_024171535.1 of Flavobacterium sp. HSC-61S13. GTDB lineage: Bacteria > Bacteroidota > Bacteroidia > Flavobacteriales > Flavobacteriaceae > Flavobacterium. The sequence goes on from NZ_JALJZV010000003.1 coordinate 201,579, forward strand.
GTATATCATCAAGACTAACGACCTCTATACCCTGCATAAAATCAGATACAGTATTGCAGATGTTAAATACTATTTGGGCTCCTTTGATGAGGCTCTAAAGATCTACCAAGATTGTGCGACCTATTATTCCAATAAAGACGATATCAACAACTTATTGGGTTATATCAATTCCATCCGATCGATTAGTAAATGTTATTATCAACTCGGCGATTATCAACAAGCGAGCCAATACAATATCTTAGGATTACAATCCTGCCAAAAGATCAAAATTCCGACCATTCAAAATGATGAGGAATTGTATTTTCGCCAATCTGAAGGCATTGTGCAGTATTCTTTAAAAAACCATGAACAATCTGTATCGCTTTTAGAAGGCTCACTTGACGGAATAAAGAAAAATAAAGACTATACCAACGAACACCTCACTTATCTGTTTTTAGGTAAGAATTATTGGGATCTCAACCAAAGAGAAAAAGCCTTAGAATATTTTGAAAGTATCGATGAATTATATCAGAAAAAAAAGATCACCAACCTCGATCTTCGACAAGCCTATGTATTTCTAATTGAATACTATAAAGACAAAAAAAATCTCGAAAAACAATTATACTACACCAATACATTAATACAAATAGATAATCTGTTGCGTGAAGATTACCGTTATCTCAACAACTATCTACACACCGAATACGACAACAAAAATCTATTTCAAAATAAATTAGATTTGGAAATGCAAATAGAGCGCAACAAACGACGTTCTTTCTATTTGTATTTGATGGGATCTATCATCATACTAGGAATTGGTGTAACAACGGTTATCTATTACCGCAAACAACGACTATATCGCAAAAAATATGAAGCCTTACTTCATCCGCAACAAAAAACAGAAACCTTAAGTATTTCGAAACCTGCAAGCGAGAGTGAATCGGATGAACAGCCTATTCCCTTTCCGAAAAACGTCGATATTCACGAAGATCTCGTTCAGCAAATATTAGTTAAACTCAAGGAATTTGAGTCTGATAAAGAATTTTTAAAACCCAATATTACCCAATCACAACTGGCGGAACAATGGAAAACCAATACTTCCTACCTTTCAAAAATTATAAATACTCAAAAGAATAAGAATTTCAACCAGTATGTCAATGATTTACGCATCGATTATGGCTTGCAACTATTAAAGAATGATCTGGTGATTCGTTCGTATAAGGTTACCGCTATAGCTAGTGAATTGGGCTTTACAAACACGCGAAGTTTCACGAATGCTTTTATTGCTAGAACCGGTCTTAAACCGTCTTATTTCATCGAACAGCTCAATAAAGATCAAGACATTTAATACCTACTGTAACTATAAAAAAATGCGATAACCTTCTCGGGTTATCGCATTTTTTATGATTCTTAAAACCATTGTCCAAATCGTCGAATGTATATTCTTTTAAAGAGCTGTACTACGACAAAATAACTCAACAATATAGCAACCAGCCAAGGGAAATAAGACCAAGGCAGCGGTACTAAACCAACATAATTACCTAAAGGAGAAAAGGGAATATACAGTCCTAGGCACATCACCAAACCCGTTAATAACAGTACTGGTAAAGTAGCTGTACTCTGAATGAAGGGGATTTTTTGGGTTCGCAGCAAATGAACAACCAGTGTTTGAGACAATAAACCTTCTACAAACCAACCCGATTGAAAGAGAGCTTGGTGTTCCACACTATTAGCACCTATAATGTACCACAACATGGCAAAGGTTGTAATGTCGAACAGTGAGGAGGTCGGTCCGATCCATACCATAAATCTCCCGATATTCTTAGAGTCCCATTTGCGTGGTTTTTTCAGAAAATCACGATCCATACGATCCCAAGGTAATGCCAATTGAGAAAAGTCGTAAATTAAGTTCTGTAGCAACAGATGTATGGCCAGCATCGGAAGAAAAGGAATAAATGCACTGGCGACAATTACCGAAAATACGTTTCCAAAATTGGAGCTCGCTGTCATATTCAAGTATTTAATTATGTTTCCAAAGGTTTGTCTACCGATTAAAATTCCCTCATCCAAAACCATCAAATCCTTTTCCAGTAAGATAATATCCGCAGACTCCTTGGCAATATCGGTTCCGGAATCCACAGAAATCCCTACATCGGCGTCGCGTAAGGCTGGTGCATCATTGATACCATCACCCAAAAATCCTACGGTATGTCCATTTTGCTGTAAACTCTTTAACACCGTATTTTTTTGTATTGGAGATAATTTGGCGAATATGGAATACTTTTCAACAGCTTCGCTCAGTTCCTGCGTATTCATGCGTTCGATATCACTACCAACCAACCACTTCGCATCGTCTATACCCACTTCACGACAAATTTTTCGAGTTATCTCAGCATTATCACCCGTCAACACTTTAACTTGAATACCGTTGTCCATAAGGGCTTTAATTGCAGGTGCTGTGGAGGGTTTTGGCGGATCCAAAAAGGTTAGAAAACCTTCGATAATTAGTTGTTGTTCGACCTCCAGGGTATAATGCGTTTCCGTAAAAACCTCTGGAATCTCGCGAATTCCTACCAACAAAACGCGGTATCCCGCTTTATTAAAGGCTGTTGCCTTATCAAGTATGTGCATACGGACCTGATCATCCATCGGTATAAATTCATCTTTGAGTCGTATGTGAGTAGCAATATCCAACAACTCTTCGACTGCACCTTTACAGATCAGGATATGATTATCTGACGCATCGCTTACAATAACAGATAGCCTGCGTCTCTCAAAATCAAACGGTAATTCGTCTACTTTAGCATGGTATTTAATCGCCTCAAAATCGTCACGATCTTCCGTAAATTTGACCACGGCACGATCCATCAGATTCTTGACGCCACTTTGATGAAAACTGTTTAACCAAGCCCATTGTAATATGCGCTCGTCGTCGTCCCCACTGAGATTAATATAGCGATCTAAAACGATCTCATCCTGTGTTAGTGTACCTGTTTTATCGGTACACAAGATATCCATCGCACCTAAATTCTGTATGGCATTCAATCGTTTGACAATAACTTTTCTCTTAGACATATTGACGGCGCCTTTGGCTAAATTGGCGCTGACTATCATCGGTAGCATCTCTGGAGTGAGTCCGACTGCAACAGCCAGTGCAAATAACACCGAATCCATCCAATTGCCTTTGATCAATCCATTTACCAAAAAAACCACCGGAACCATCACCATCATAAAACGAATCAATAACCAACTGACACTATTGACTCCTTTGTCAAAAGAGGTTTCCGGTCTTTTACCTACGATAGAACGCGCCAAAGAGCCGAAATAGGTATCTGAACCGGTTGAAAAGACCATACCAGAAGCCGTTCCACTTGTAACATTCGTTCCCATCAGACAGATGTGATTCAATCGCAATAAATCGTGGCGAGGCGATGAATCATCGGAATCCAATTCATCCTCATAGTCACCAGGTATATCATATTTTTCAACAGGCATCGCCTCACCAGTCAAGGCTGCCTCGCTAACAAATAAATCCCGTGAGGTAAACAACCGAATGTCTGCCGGTACCAAATCACCGGCGGAAAGCTGTACGATATCGCCAGGAACCAATTCTTCAACATTGATTTCATAGATAAGACTTCCCGCATTGCTATCCGTTCTACGACGTACTGTAGCGGTAGTTTTAACTAACGAATTGAGGGATTCTGCCGCCTTATTCGTTCTGTACTCCTGCCAAAAACGCAATAACCCACTAATGGTAATCATCACCACTATAATAATGACTCCAGCTAATTCAGTAGGCTCCCCCTGACGATAGGGCAACCAGAAATCCATGAAAAAACTAATGATCGCCAATACACCCAAAACAAAAATAAAGGGGTTCTTATACGCCATAAGCAATTGCCAAATAGCCTTAGGTGCTTTTTGATGCACAATCTCATTTTTTCCATAAACATCTAACCGACGTTCTGCCTCTATACTGCTTAAACCTTTTTCAGAGGTATTAAAGATTTGAAAGCACTCATCAATGTTATTAACGGCTTTCGATGTAATTAAAAATTCCTTCGTTTCAGAAAATTTATTGGTGTTGTTTTTCATATACTTACTTTATTATTTCCTTAGTCAAAAAATTTTGTCCTGAACTCCTACTTGATTACCAAATAGGTGACCAGCAACATCAACTTGATAACTACTGCTTTTGCTTAAATTTTAAAGAGATTTTTCGTTGGTAATTCCGCTGCTCTTCGTCAAAAAAAGACATACAAACACTGGCTTCAGAATCAATAATGACGAAGAGCATAAGATCAAATCCAAAAAAGTTTTTTAAAGGATTGCGGAATTACTACCTCGAAGGAGGTTCGTTGAACTGGTATTGAAAATGATGTTCAACTAAGGTATGAGTAGATCGATTCCACCTATAGTCTGGTGGCGATTTCCAAGTTTCAGGTTTAAAAAAGTAAACATTCACAACTCTAAAATTTAGCGGCAAATGCACCGCGGATTTACATTCAATTCATACACTTAAGAAAATGATGTTTTATGAATCCTTTTCGCTTATACACTATATAATCAAGGCATTAAAATACATTTTCTTTATCACGGAGCAAAAATAACTAAAAGAATGATGGGGTTTTGGAAATGAAAATTAGAATATTATTAGAGTTTTAGTTTGACTGATTGCGCGTTAAACAGCTGCGAATGAACTAGTATTCGTATCTTTATAAGTTACGGTTGTCATAACTTGTGATTGATAGCCGACAACCCCATTTTTATAAATCGATAAGTCTTTAAAATCGTTTGCAACTACAGAAATGAGCTGTTTATATATAATATAACTGATATATAAGCGTTTACTAACTTTGGTAAGCTTTAATTTTCAACAACTGATCCCAGTGCGGGGGTCCGTTGAAGATGATAGGTACAAGTAAAACAAATGAATACGAAATGGACAACATCTACCCGGACAAGCATGATTAGATTGAGAGAACTCCGATTATTTTTAGAATACTATAAGCAGATATTTATACTTAATGCACCACTCTCGCTGTTGTTGTTTATTTTTAAATTTCAAGTTATCTCTGTATTGGTCTTTTTTTGTACGCTGGGTTTTGCATTGATACTGCTGTATTTTAAAATTTATAGAAATTTCGATTACTATTACTATCACAATTGCGGTATTACGAAGCGTCAACTGATTGTAGTAGCCTCCTTTTTAAATATAATCATCGCAATAACTCTATATTCCTTTATGTTATGGTACACCAATTAGTTGCTGAGAGTATTGTCAAACATTTCAATCATCAGATGCTGCTATCCGATATTGCTTTGAGCTGCAAAACGGGTGATGTTATCGGACTATTAGGAAGAAATGGATCAGGGAAGACCAGCTTGCTCAACATCATTTATGGCACTCTGGATTGCGAAAACAAATATTTGGCAGTGGATCACATAAAAATCAATCGGCTGTATTCCGTACCAAAGACGATCAATTATTTACCCCAACATCGATTTATACCGCCTTATTTTTCGGTTGCTAAAGCGATTTCACTATTCTTGGACGAGCCGGAACAGCAGCATATTCTAGAAGATGAGATGATACAAGCTATTAAACGTCAAAAAATTCACGAGCTCTCCTTTGGTGACTTAAGGTATTTGGAAATCAATCTGATACTAAATGCTCCTACGAAATTCAGTTTGCTTGATGAACCGTTCCAAGGATTGGCTCCGCTTGTTATTGAGCGCGTAGAAAAAAACATCCTAAAGGCCCGTTGCCATAAAGGCATCATTCTGGTTGATCACCATTATCAGTCGGTTTTGGATTTGTGCAATAAGCTATATGTGCTTCAAAAATGTTGTCTCTATCCGCTAAAAGACCCATCAGAATTACAGCAATACGATTATCTAATCTGATTATATCTCTCGAAGTCCCGCGTGAAGGATGGAAGCGACATCCTTGGGCAACGCGAAGCGCAGCCAAAGATATAGCGGACAGCCTGACCGCTTATAGGGGCTGATTAAGCCCGGAAAGCGGACACGCTATAACATCTAGTCAACTGCTTGTAAAATCGCTTTAAACGCAAAAAACCAGAACTGTAATAGTTCTGGTTTCTTTATTGCGATTATCGAATCGTATTTTAGATTTCAAATCCCATTTCGACACCCAATTTGGTAGCGATGAGTTTGGATACTTTTTCTTTTAAATCCGGTATTTTCACACTAGACAATACTTCATTGGTAAAAGCATACATCAACAAAGCACGAGCTTCTTTCTTAGGAATACCGCGTTGTTGCATATAAAACATCGCATCGTGATCCAATTGTCCAATCGTACATCCGTGAGAACACTTCACATCGTCTGCAAATATCTCTAACTGAGGTTTGGAGTTTACCGTAGCCTTATCCGTCAACAATACGTTGTTGTTTTGTTGGAAAGCATCGGTTTTTTGCGCCAAGCGATCTACATAGATCTTACCGTTGAAAACTCCTTCTGAAGCACCGTCATAAATTCCCTTATAATTTTGGTGGCTTTCACAATTCGGTTGATTATGAGAAACCAAGGTATAATGATCCACATGTTGCTTGTCGCCTATAATGGTAATACCCTTTAAGGTGCTATCAATACGTTCTCCGTCTTGTGAAAAATTCAGGTTGTTACGGGTCAATTTCCCTCCAAAAGAGAAAGTATGTACACTGACTACACTTTCTTGCTTCTGTTTGATAAAGGTATTGTCTATCAAGTTAGCCGTTTGGTTGTCGTTTTGCAATTTGTAATAATCAACGATCGCGCGTTTATGAGCAAAAACTTCCGTAACACTATTGGTCAAAACGGTATTATCGCTTAAACTCTGATGGCGTTCGATGATCTGAACATGAGCGTTTTCGCCTACAATCACCAAGTTACGTGGTTGTGTAAAAAGGGCTTGTTCACTATTAGCTGTTGAAAAGTTAATAATTTCTATAGGCTTGTCAACTACTTTACTTTTCGGAATATTGATATAAGCGCCTTCCAAAGAAAATGCTGTATTCAATGCCGTTAAGCTATCTGTTTTATCGGCAGCCGTATTGAAATAGGTGTCGATAATCATTTTATATTTGGGTTTGTTTAAGGCCGACGACATCAAACAAACATCGATTCCATCATGTGTAGTCGATGACAAATACGAACTAAATACGCCGTTGACGAATACCAATTTGTAGGTATCCACGTCGTTTAGAAAATATTTTTTAACGTCTTTAAAATCGATAGCCGTTTCGCTTTTAGGCAAAACACTAAAATCGTTTTTTAGCAAGGCGTTTAAAGAAGTATATTTCCAAGCCTCGTCCTTTTTAGTCGGGAAGCCTTGGTTTTCAAAGGTTTTTAAAGCGTCTAAACGCAGGTTGTGCAACTCACTGTTGACATCAACTCTTTGTTCAAAAGCGATAAAAGAGGATATTAATTTATCTTTCAATTCCATAATGTGCAGTTCTAAATTAGATTGATAATTGTTTTAAGCAGTCGATCGAATTACTCGATTTCATTCTTAATCCAATCGTAACCTTTTTCTTCTAATTCTAATGCCAATTCTTTTCCTCCTGTTTTTACAATTTTACCATCGTATAAAACGTGAACAAAGTCTGGAACGATATATTCTAACAATCTTTGGTAATGCGTAATCAAGATTACCGCATTGTCTTGGCTTTTTAATTTATTAACTCCACTAGCAACGATACGCAAAGCATCGATATCCAAACCGGAATCCGTTTCATCCAATATCGCCAGCTTCGGTTCTAACATGGCCATTTGGAAAATTTCATTTCTCTTTTTCTCTCCTCCAGAAAAACCTTCGTTTAATGAACGGGAAAGAAATTTACGGTCGATTTCCAACATTTCCGATTTCTCACGAATCTTTTTCAACATCACATTAGCCGGCATTTCTTCCAAACCTTGTGCTTTTCTAGATTCGTTAATAGCCGTTTTCATAAAGTTCGTTACCGATACTCCTGGAATCTCAACCGGATACTGAAACGAAAGGAAAACCCCTTTATGCGCTCTTTCCTCTGGTGCCATTTCCTTGATATCTTCTCCTTCAAGAAGGATCTCTCCTTGAGTAACTTCGAAATTTTCATTTCCAGCAATTACGGAAGATAAGGTACTTTTACCAGCACCATTCGGGCCCATAATCGCGTGAACTTCTCCGGCATTAACTACCAAGTTAATTCCCTTTAATATTTCTTTATCTTCTACGCTAGCGTGTAAATTCTTAATTTGTAACATGCTTTAATTTTGAATTTGAGATTTGAAATTCTAGATGATCATCTGCAATTGCAAAACTCTGTTGTTTTATTATATGTTTTATCTATAAGTTCTCTGTCAATTATCCGACACTTCCCTCTAGGGAAATCTCTAATAATTTTTGTGCTTCTACAGCAAATTCCATCGGAAGTTTGTTTAATACCTCTTTAGAGAATCCATTTACAATCAAGGCAATGGCCTTTTCTGTAGGAATTCCCCTTTGGTTGCAATAGAATACTTGGTCTTCACCGATTTTACTCGTCGTTGCTTCGTGCTCCAATTGTGCAGTACTGTTCTTAACCTCGATATAAGGGAAAGTATGCGCACCACATTGGTCGCCCATCAAAAGCGAATCACATTGAGTAAAGTTACGAGCATTATCTGCACGCGCTCCTATTTGAACCAATCCACGGTAACTGTTTTGAGATTTTCCGGCAGAAATACCTTTCGAAATAATCGTCGAACGAGTGTTTTTACCCAAATGGATCATCTTGGTTCCCGTATCGGCTTGCTGGTAATTATTAGTTACTGCAATCGAATAAAATTCTCCAATTGAATGATCTCCTTTTAATATACATGATGGATATTTCCAGGTTACAGCAGAACCGGTTTCAACCTGTGTCCAAGAGATTTTAGCTCTAGTCTCACACAAACCTCTTTTGGTTACAAAATTATATACCCCACCCTTACCTTCTTTGTTTCCTGGGAACCAGTTTTGAACGGTAGAATATTTTATTTCAGCATCATCCAAAGCAATCAATTCCACCACTGCGGCATGCAGTTGGTTTTCATCTCTTGACGGCGCTGTACATCCTTCTAAATAACTCACATAACTCCCTTCATCGGCTATAACCAAAGTTCTTTCAAACTGTCCGGTTCCGGCCTGATTGATTCGGAAATAAGTCGATAGCTCCATCGGACAACGTACGCCCTTAGGGATATAGCAGAATGATCCATCAGAAAAAACCGCTGAATTTAAAGCTGCATAGAAATTGTCTTTTCGAGGAACTACAGATCCTAAGTATTTCTTTACCAATTCGGAATGCTCGCGAATCGCTTCTGAAATCGAACAGAAGATAATTCCCTTCTCAGCCAAGGTCTTTTTAAAGGTCGTCGCTACCGATACCGAGTCAATCACGATATCTATGGCTACTCCTGCTAAACGTTTTTGTTCTTCCAAAGAAATCCCCAACTTGTTAAACGTGTCCAACAATTCCGGATCAACCTCATCAATACTGTCGTATTTCGGCTTTGTCTTTGGAGCTGAATAATAAGAAATCGCTTGGAAATCAGGTTTTTGGTAATGAACATTAGCCCATTCTGGTTCAATCATTTCTTGCCAAGCACGAAAAGCTTCCAGTCTCCATTCTGTCATCCATTCCGGTTCTTCCTTTTTAAGAGATATCGCACGAACAATCGCTTCGTTTAATCCAATAGGAAAAGTTTCCGATTCGATATCGGTATAAAAACCATATTCGTACTCCTTGGTTTCCAGTTCTTTTTTAAGTTCTTCTTCGGTATATTTGCTCATATTTTTTTTTAAATCTAAAAACCTTAGTTATTCTTAACCCGGTCTTCGTTCAATAAATAAAATTTCTTTTAATAGAGAAAACAGGCTTAAAAACCTGTCTTCGTTTTCTTTTGTCTAAGACGATTACGTTAACGCTGTACTACAGAGAAAAACTCTCGCCGCAACCACAGGTTCTGTTCGCATTGGGGTTGTTGAATTGAAATCCCTTTCCATTCAAGCCGCCCTCAAATTCTAAGGTCGTTCCTACGAGATATAAAAAACTTTTTTTATCCACAGCGATGGTTACACCGTTGTCTACAAAAACTTTATCTTCTTCTCCCGAATTATGGTCAAACTTTAAATCATAGGAAAGTCCGGAACATCCGCCACTTTTTACGCCCACTCGAACATAATCTTTAGTTACGTCAAATCCCTCATCTTCCATTAGTAGCGCCACGCGCTTACTTGCTGTATCTGAAACTTTTATCATAGGTTTATTTGGATTAGTTCTAAAACTATTGCAAAGATATTATAAAAAATGCGGTTTCCTATAAGGAATAACATTTTTATAACGAATGGCATCATAGATAGAATCTATTGCGTTAATCTCATAATAATGAGAAACTTAACCGCTTGATACGGTTTGCATTTACCTACGCAAAAACCATCATTCGGATGTGAAAAACTACAAAAAACACCCTATTTAACAAGCATAATACACAAACATGACGGTTATCATGTTTTTTTAATTTAATTCGTTATTTATCCTTTAGCCGTTTGGCAGGTCAAGAGCGGCGAATCCCTAATGCTGAGTCACGAATAAAATTGTAGTATTCACCAAAATTGATTAATTTGCCACTGACAAAAATAAAGACAATCATGAAGTTATATGCTATAGAAAGCGGGAATTTTAAATTGGACGGAGGCGCGATGTTTGGCGTAGTACCCAAAACCATCTGGAACCGTACCAATCCCGCTGATTCCAACAATTTAATTGATATTGCAGCTCGTTTACTATTGATAGAAGAAGGAAACCGTTTGATTTTAATCGACACCGGTATGGGCAACAAACAATCGGATAAGTTTTTCGGATATTATTCGCTTTGGGGCGATCATTCTATCGATAAATCATTGGCGCAGCACGGTTTTCACCGCGATGATATCACCGATGTATTTATGACGCATCTGCACTTTGACCACTCTGGAGGGGCCATCAATTGGAATGCGGATCGTACGGGTTATGTTACGGCTTTTAAAAATGCCAAATACTGGTCCAACGACAAACATTGGGACTGGGCTGTTAATCCAAACGACCGAGAAAAAGCCTCTTTCCTCAAAGAAAACTTATTACCGATACAAGAGAGTGGGCAGTTGGATTTTATCACAAGACCTGAAGGCGATCTGCTTGATAAGTCGGAATTGGATTTTGGAATCTTTTTTGCCGATGGACACACTGAAAAGCAAATGATTCCGTTGATCGACTATCAAGGAAAAAAAATAGCTTATGTAGCAGATTTACTTCCTACAGCCGGTCATATCCCCTTGCCTTATGTGATGGGTTATGACACCAGACCGCTACTAACATTAAAAGAAAAGGAAAAATTCTTAAAAACCGCAGCAGATGAAAATTACTACCTGCTATTAGGTCACGATGCACACAACCAAATCATCACGGTACAAAACACCGACAAAGGCGTTCGCCTCAACGAGGTTTTGCGTTGTGAAGATATTTTTTAAAATTTTAAGGCGGTTAAACATCTGTATCTTATGTAAAGGCTTTAAATAACGTCTTTTTCAAGCGATGTTTCTAACTTATTATCTATCACACAATAAAGGCGCTCCAAAAATTCCGGAGCGCCCTATTTTTATGGGTCATTAAACTCTACCCTTCAATAATGCGTGATATTTAAGACAATCTTTAAAAATAAAAACGCTTAATACACACTAATGATTGACATCAGTAAAATTATTGTTTGGAGCGTTAAAAAGAATCAAAAAAACCTCAAAACAGGTCACTTAAAAACAATCAAAAAAACTGACTGATTCCAATAATTGCTTTACTTTACGAATTAACGTTTGATAAACGGAAATATACTTATACTGTTCTGAAAGTTTGAACCATATACAGAAAAAACACCTGCTTCGTACCATCCATTACCTGAGCCATTCCATCCCCAATTATTACCCAAGTAGTTATAATGATCGTACCAAATGTAAAAACTTCCACTCACCAAGTTTCCGGTAATTGCATCTCTATATTCAACTATCTCCTTAACTTCACGAGTAAACAATCTATAGCCATCTACAACCCAAGCATGTCCTACACTAGCAGTATTATTGGTTTTAGCAGTAAATCCTTCTATCAATACAGGCTGTCTAAGCTTTAAAGATTGAAGTGTTCTATTAAATGAATAACCTTCTTTATGCCCACCAGAATAATAACATTTGTTTCGTAAGAAAGCCGTAGCAAGATGTGTTTTGGCTCCACTTGCGTTACAACCATAATTCATTTGAGAATAAAATCCGATGCGTTCCATTAATTCAGCAACTTGTGTTTTATAGATATTTGGAGTAGTATAAGCGGTTAAATCCCCATAAGTTATAAATTCATCCCAGTTAAAATAATAACCATCTAAATGATAGGGATATTTCCAATATGCCATAATCTGCCCCGTAGCCGTAGCTACACAGCCTGCTGGGGCATTAGAACAGCCATTTTTATATCTTACTAAGGAATTAAAAGGATATCCCTGACCCCACTCCACAGGAATCAATGGTTCCACATTTTCTGTCATATACCAAGGTCCAATTTCTGTTCTACGCACAGTAATAGTATATGACTTCGCAAATCCAGCGGCTTTATAGTCCGTAGTTGCGCTTCCACTCTTACCATTTTTATCGAATTGCTTCTCCAATTTTCTCGTTATAACTTCAGCTAACGAATCTCTGTTTTTTTGAGCAAAACCAATATCTGTAGCAATCTTATTCTCGGCCGTTTCGAGAAAAAGTAACAAACCGGGATTATCGGTTTTTCCATCATAATAACCTTTCTCTACAAAATTCATAATAGGATTAGAGACTCTATTATCTGCTGCAAAAATTACATATCCCAACTCATCCGAAAAATTAAATACATAAGCTAAAGTATCTGGAAGAGTTGTTTTTGAATAATTCTTTTTTATCTCATCATTTAAAAGCATTACTTCCAAGGATTTAATAGTCCGTTGATTCGTTTTACCTCCACTTTTAATTTCTGTGTTGACAAAATTTTCTACTTCATTTTGTGCCTCTTTCACACTAATATGATGCTTTTTGTTAAACACCTGGCCCAAAACACTGATTTCATATTCTGTTAAATCAGTTTCTACGCTTAACTCTTTATTTAAGTTCGTTGTGGATTCATCAGAACTACAACTTGCCATCGTAGCGAGTAAGATCGATAAGATACCCACTAGTTTCAATTGCTGAAAATAAGGCCAACTCGATCGTTTTTGCTTGTTTGTTTTAAATAACTGAATCATAATTTTTTCATTTAAAATGTTAATAACATAATTATAAATAGATAATTCTTTTTATAAACATATAAAATAAAATCTTAACATTAATACTAATTATGTTAACTTTATTAATCATAAAAAGTTAAAAAAAGAAATTGAAATAATTTAAAATGTATAATTAACATACTTTATAATATTAAAACAAGAACTTATAAATAAGTTTAAGAGATTTCGACACGAAACAAGCTAAAAGCTAAAAATCATTAAAAACGCTAAATTTCAAAGGTTTACAAAAATTCGTAGTGTTTTTCTTTCAGATGAAAATATAGTTTGCGTAATTTGTACGACGAGGACAACGCAATAAGTCTTTTGCACTTTTCTAAAGGCGGTTTGAGTTAAAAGAATTGTTATTTAATCGTAAATCACTAAATTCGACCTTGGAAATAAATTATAACCTATTAAAAAATACCAGATGCGTTTATTAAAACCGGTTTATTTATCTGCAACTTTAGCCCTAGTGCTAGCGAGTTGTGGAGGAACAAAATTCGCTAATTACACCCCTATCAGTGGCGTTGATCATTTACCAAAAAGAACAACTGCATTAACAGATGAGCAATTAAAGAGATGGAGTCATTTAGATTTAGTTCGTGATACCGTACCAGGAATGTCTGTTGACCGTGCTTATAACGAATTACTAAAAGGTAAAAAAGCAACTAAGGTGGTTGTTGGAGTCATTGATTCGGGAGTAGAAATCGAACACGACGATTTAAAAAAGGCTATTTGGACCAATCCAAAGGAAAAAGCTGCAAACGGTATTGATGACGATAATAACGGTTATATAGACGATATTCACGGATGGAACTTTTTAGGTAAAGCGGTTCATGAAAACCTAGAGTATACCCGTATTGTAAAAATGGGAGATAACGGTACAGCACAATATAAAAAAGCCGTTGCCAAACACCGTGAAGAATTAGCAGAAGCAGCGGAGAGCAAAACTCGTGTTGATATTCTAGTCAATGCCAACAAAACTTTGTTGGACTATTTTAAAGCCGATACTTATACGGTTAAGGATCTAGAAACAATTACGGCTACTGCAGATTCTAAGGTTGTTAATGCAAAAAATATCATGTTTGGTATCATGAGCAGAGGTAATGATCTATCCATCTTAGATAAATATAAAAAACAAGTGGACAGCAAGTTAAAATACCAATTGAATTTGGAATTTGACGGAAGAGCCTTAACTGGAGACAATCCAGATGACATACAAGACGTTAATTATGGAGACAATAACGTATTGGGACCAGACCGCGATGAAGCGATGCACGGTACTCACGTATCGGGTATTATTGCACAACAACGTCATAACAATTTAGGTGGAGACGGTGTGGCCTCTGATGTGGTTGAAATCATGGCTGTTCGCGCTGTGCCAGACGGAGATGAATATGATAAGGATATCGCCTTAGCTATCCGATATGCGGTAGACAACGGTGCTAAAGTGATCAACGGTAGTTTTGGTAAATACTTTGAAACCCATTCTCAATGGGTTCGTGATGCCATCATCTATGCAGCTGAAAAAGATGTTTTAATCGTAGTAGCAGCAGGAAATGACGCCTTAGATTTAAACAAAGATGGCGGTGTGGATCGTTTTCCAAACGACAATCAAAAAATGGGTGCTGAAATCTCCGATAACTTCCTAGTTGTAGGTGCTTTAAACCCGGAATTTAGCGAAAAATTAATCGCTCCATTCTCGAATTACGGTCATTATGACGTCGATGTATTTGCTCCTGGAGTTAAGATCTACGCGACCATCCCAAACAATTCTTACGACTTCCTACAAGGAACTTCCATGGCTTCACCAAATGTGGCTGGTGTAGCGGCTTTGGTACGTGCATACTATCCTAAGTTAAGTGCCGGTCAAGTGAAAAAGATCTTGATGGATTCTGGAATTGCTATTGACAAAGAAGTTATTTTAGGAGGAAATTCGGCTGATGTAAGAAACTTTAAAGCCATTTCTACCTCAGGTAAAATTGTTAACGCCTACAATGCCATTCTATTAGCCGATAAAGTATCCAAAGGCAAAAAATAGAAAAGCTTAAATTTTATAACCTACAAGTTCACTAGTTTCTCCTAATTATATCAATTATACCGGAAAGCTAGTGGACTTGTTCTTTTACGATCAGATTATGAAAAAGATATTACTTTCGATCACCGTTTCTTTTGCTTTTTTTGGGGCACAAGCTCAAAAAAACCCTAATCCTGGATATTGGCAACAACATGTTGATTACAAAATGGAAGTGTCCATGGATGTTAAAAAATCGCAATATCAAGGTGTACAGAAACTCACTTATACCAATCATTCACCCGATACGTTGAAACGCGTATTCTTTCATTTGTTTTACAATGCCTTTCAACCGGGAAGTGATATGGATGAACGCTTAAAGTCGATTGCCGATCCAGACAAGCGCATGGTAAATACCCTTGACAAAGCAGGTAAAAAGACTTATGAGAGTAAAATCAGCTTATTAAAACCGGATGAGATCGGTTATTTAAAAGTTAAGAATTTAAAACAAGATGGTGTTGATCTAAAAAGCAACCTGGTGGGAACCGTGCTGGAAGTTTCGTTAAGTCAACCGTTACTTCCTGGTGCTTCGACAGTCTTTACAATGAATTTTGACGGGCAAGCTCCTGTTATGATTCGCCGCGCTGGACGAAAATCTGCAGAAGGAGTCGCGTTATCTATGGCTCAATGGTATCCCAAAATGGCTGAGTATGATTTTGAAGGTTGGCATGTGGAACAATATCTAGGAAGAGAATTCCATAGTGTTTGGGGAGACTTTGATGTCAAACTGACTATCGATAAGGACTATACAGTTGGCGCAACTGGAAATTTACAAAACAACAATGAAATCGGTCACGGCTATCAAGACGAGGATACCGTAGTCAACCATCCTAAAAAAACCAAGAACTTAACCTGGCACTTTAACGCCAAAAATGTCTTGGATTTCACTTGGGCTGCGGACGACAATTATATACATGATAAATATCCTGGTCCAAACGGTTTAACGCTACACTTTTTATACAAAAACAATCCTAAAATCATCGACAACTGGAAGTTGTTACAACCGCGTACTGCGGCCTTGTTTGAGTTTTTCAACCGCACCGTCGGATCTTATCCATACGATCAGTATTCTGTGATTCAGGGTGGTGATGGAGGAATGGAATATTCGATGTGTACGTTAATTACTGGAGAACGTGATATGGCGAGTTTGGTGGGAGTTACCGCTCACGAAATGGCTCACAGCTGGTTTCAACACGCCCTAGCTACCAATGAAACCAAACACGAATGGATGGATGAGGGCTTTACTTCCTTTATTTCGGATTTGGCGGTATTATCTATAATGGACACTACCGATCAAGAAGATGCTAACCCATTTGGCAGCTCTTACAAAAATTATTATTATTTGGTTAATAAGGGAATCGAACAACCCTTAACCACGCATGCTGATCGTTATGATCTCAACAGCGCTTACAGTATTTCTGCTTATGTAAAAGGTTCGGTATTTTTGACGCAGTTATCCTATATCATCGGTATGGAAAATACCATGAAAACCTTAAAACAGTATTACAAAGACTACAAATTCACGCATCCGACACCGAATGATTTTAAACGAACTGCTGAACGAGTAAGCGGAGCGATTTTGGACTGGTATATGATCGATTGGACACAAACTACAAATACGATCGATTACGGTATTCAGTTTGTTGAAGATGCAGGCACCAATAAAACCAAGGTAACCCTACAACGCATTGGCAGAATACCAATGCCTTTAGACATCTTGGTGGAATACGAAGACGAATCCATGGAGAGTTTTTATATCCCAAATACTTCGATGCATTGGATCAAACCCAATCCGTATCCCGAAATCAAACGTACGGTACTGACTGGTTGGGGCTGGGGTAAACCAAACTACAGTTTTACGATTGATCAACCGAGAAAAAAGATTAAAACCATCATCATTGACCCAAGTCAATTCATGGCCGATATCGATCAAAAAAACAACGTTTATAAGAAATAAACGCTTTAAAAGTCCCCTCCAAAAGGGGGCTTTTTTTATTTCGATATTGTATGCAAGCTTTTTTTACCTTTGTAGCGTAGAAGAAACCCAATCCATGAAATTGAATTACCCGAAAAAAGAGAGATTAAAAAGCCATATTACCATTGCATCCCTGTTTACAGAAGGAAAATCTGTAAGCAAATATCCGTTGCGTTTGGTCTATGTGCCCATGGATGCTTCTGAACAAAGTGAGAAAATCAAGATGGGTGTTTCGGTATCCAAGAAAAACTTTAAGAAGGCAGTAGACCGCAATTACTTTAAAAGGGTATTACGGGAAACCTATCGCTTAAATCAAGACCTGCTTTTAAGCCATTTAGACCGACCGTATGCTATTATGTTTTTCTATCAAACCAAAGATCGGTTGTCATTCGAGGAAATAAATGAAAAAACGATTCAATTATTTCATAAATTTATAATAGCTATTGCCAATGATTCCAAAGAATCTTAAATCCATTACGTATATGCGCTATTTTTTATTATCACTTGCGTTACTGATATTACCTATGGGCTGTGGTCAAGAAAGCACGGCTGTGGAGTATGCAGCAGAAGCTGCTGGTGGTATGTCATCGAGTGACCTAACCTTAGATGAAGCTGCTGTTGAAAAACCCAGTTCCGAGGATACCGTCGAAACCGAATCCAAAATTATCAAAACCGGAACTATTCGTTATGAAGTTAAGGATCTCAATACCTCTTTTGAACGCTTAAGTCAACAGATTAAATCTAACGGAGGATATATTCAAAACGACAATTCGGGCAATCAATACAATACTACTTATCGCTACCTTACCATACGTGTTCCAAGTAAAAACTTCGATAAATTACTCGCACAGATCAGTCAGGATGTCGCTTACTTTGACAACAAAACCATCACCGCTACAGATGTTACAGAAGAGTTTATCGATATCGAAGCGCGTTTGTTAAACAAAAAAAAGTTAGAAAACAGGTATTTAGAGCTGTTGGGTAAAACCCAGCAAATTTCTGAGATCCTCGAAATAGAAAAATCCTTGTCCACTATACGCGAGGAAATCGAATCGGTGCAAGGCCGATTGAATTATTTAAAAAATCAAGTGTCTTTTAGTACGCTTACCATAGAAATTTATCATACCGCTGCGACGGGTTCTGGAATCACAGAATCGTATTTATCCAAAATGGGTCACGCTGTCGTTTCTGGTTTTAACTCCCTCTCTGGGTTTATCCTGGGCTTATTAACCCTATGGCCTTATTTGATTATCACTGCCCTATTGTTTGTATTGATTCGTAAAAGAATCTGGAAAAGAAGGCAAAAATCACAAATAGATAAAGAACAATAACTCAATTATAATTTTAAATACTGCATCTTGAGCACACTATCCAAAACCTCGCCCAATTCCATTAATAAAGTTTCCGTGGGAACGCTTTTAGTTACCCTAGGAATTATTTTTGGCGACATCGGGACTTCGCCCTTATATGTGATGAAAGCCATCATGGGCAAAGAAGTAATTCAAGAAGCTATCGTTCTAGGGGCTATTTCCTGTGTTTTTTGGACACTGACCCTACAAACTACTTTTAAGTATGTCTTTCTAACTCTAAAAGCAGATAACAAGGGTGAAGGTGGGATTTTCTCTTTGTATACTCTGGTAAAAAGGCTGCATAAAAGGTGGCTGATTGTTCCCGCCATCATCGGTGGTAGTGCTCTATTAGCGGACGGTATTATTACCCCACCTATTTCGATTTCTTCTGCCTTGGAAGGGATTAAGATTTACCAACCGGATCTGCAAACCATACCCTTGGTTTTAGGAATTTTGTTCGGTTTGTTTTTTATTCAACAATTTGGAACTAAATTCATCGGAAAGTTCTTTGGTCCGATGATGTTAATCTGGTTTGTAATGCTGGGTATCTTAGGTGTTAGCCAAATGATGGGTAGTTTCTATGTCCTCAAAGCTTTAAACCCTTACTATGCCTTTCATTTATTGTCGATACATTCCGACGGATATTACGTCTTAGGATTTGTATTTTTATGTACTACGGGTGCTGAAGCGCTTTATAGTGACTTGGGACATTGTGGTATTAAGAATATCCGAATCAGCTGGGCTTTTGTAAAAATTATGTTGGTATTAAACTATTTTGGACAAGGAGCTTATCTAATTGAACATTCCGGTAAAACCTTAAGTTTTTTATCAGCCAACCCGGACAATCCAGGAAATCCGTTCTACTTGATTATGCCTGAATGGTTTTTACCCATCGGAATTACCATTGCTACTATAGCTGCGGTTATCGCTTCTCAAGCCTTAATCAGTGGTTCGTTTACGTTAATCAATGAAGCGATGCGCTTAAATTTTTGGCCTAAAGTTCGCGTCAAGTTTCCGACCGATATCAAGGGGCAATTGTATATCCCTTCTATAAACTGGTTGTTGTTTTTCGGATGTTGTTTTGTAGTATTACACTTCAAAGAATCCGGAAATATGGAGGCTGCGTATGGACTTGCCATAGTGATGTGTATGATTATGACCACCATCCTTTTAGGGTATTATATGGTACTAAAGCGTTATAACCCCATCTTTATCGTATTAATTTTATTGGTTTATTTGAGTATTGAAATTTCATTCTTTATTGCCAACATACAAAAATTCTCTCATGGAGGTTACGTTTCTGTAGGTATTGCAGGTATACTAGCGTTGACCATGACCATTTGCTTTTTGGGTAAACGCATCCGAAAAAATTACACGGAATTCACCAGTATTGACAAATATAAAACCGTCTTATCCGAAATCAGTAAGGATCCGACCATCCCGAAATATGCGACGAATTTAATTTACTTAACCAATGCCCAAAATTCCGAAGAGGTCGAGGAAAAAATCATGTATTCGATTTTACAGAAAAGGCCTAAGCGCGCGGATAATTATTGGTTGTTGCACGTCAATGTAACCGATGAACCTTATCAAATGGAGTACCGCGTCAAGGAACTCCTACACGACAACCTGATTCGAATCGATTTCTATTTGGGCTTTCGAATCGCTCCGAAGATTAATTTGATGTTTAGAAAAGTGGTCAAAGACATGATGGAATCGGGTGAAGTTGACCTATCCAGCCGATATGCCTCACTGAATAGAAATAATATCTTGGGTGATTTTAAATTTGTTTTAATTGAAAAATTAGTGTCTTATGACAATGATTTGCCCGTAAATGAAAGAATTATCTTAGATTTATACGATTTAATTAAAAAAATCAGCTTATCAGAAGAAAAAGCTTTTGGTTTAGATAGCAGTTCGGTGAAAATTGAATATTATCCGATGATCATCCGTCCAACACCTGATATTCCGCTGATTCGCAGAAAATAGAAACGGATGAGGTATTACAGTTGTGTTTGTTTATTTATCGCTTATTTGCTGAGTTTTAGCGCTACAGCACAAGAGGAAAACATCCATTCCGTTTATTTTGATTTTGATCAATATCAGATTAAAAACAAAGAACAGCAACTGCTCTTAGCATTTATCAAAGATCTCGATACTGTCGCTATAGAAACCATCGAGATCTTTGGATATTGTGACGACAGAGGCAAAGACGATTACAATTTTAAGCTTTCGGAGAAAAGGGCTTATGCGATCCAAAAAGTTATCTTGGATCAAGGAATTCGAAACAAGGTCGTAGTCACTATAGAAGGCAAAGGCCGAGTGATGATTGACCAAGATTTCTCTAAGGATTTGACTAAACTACGTCAGAAAAACAGACGTGTGGACTTGCTGCTGAATTTCAAGCAAATTCCGTTTGAAAAACAACCGGGTATCTACACCGAATTTAAGGATAGCTTGGTCGAAGGGGATCGGATTATTTTACAAAATGTGTACTTCGAACAGGGACATAGCAAATTGACCCCTAAAGCCAAAAAGGAATTGCGCGAGATCGCTAAAAAGATGAAAGCACAAAAAGATTTTAATTTTGAAATTCACGGACATATTTGCTGTACGCCGAAACGGTATAAGGAAACCTTTGACAAGAGTACTCATAAACGCGAATTGTCGTCAAATCGAGCTAAAAACGTCTATTTGTTTCTCATACAACTCAAAGTGCCTAAAGACCGCTTAAAACACTTTGGCTGTGGCAATGAATATCCCCTGAATTTGACTCCTGATTTAGATCGAAGAGTTGAAGTTCTTATCACGAAATAAGCATCCGATTCGATTTTCGACTCACGACTCACGAATTACGACTCACGAATTACGACTCACGAATTACGACTCACGAATTACGACTCACGAATTACACAACGCATATGAATATGCGGAATGTCATCTTCCAAATACATTTCCGAAGTTTTTACAAAACCGTGTTTTTCATAAAAGGACTTAAGGTATTCCTGTGCAGAAATGTCGATTGTCCTAGTTTGGTATTCCGTTTCTATATGTTCCAAGCACTGCTTGATCAATTGGTGTCCCAATCCATAACTTCTAAATTTAGGACTGACGATCACCCTGCCAATCGAAGCGGCGTTATCAAAATAAACTCCTTCTTTAAAAATTCGAGCATAGGCGGCTAAATCATCCCCGTTCCAAATCATCACGTGTTCCGCGTCGAAGTCTTTGCTGTCAATATCCATATAGGCACAGTTTTGCTCAACGATAAACACCTCACACCTCAGTTGCAGCAATTGATAAACCTCCATCGGAGTTAGTGCGTTAAAAGGCTTTATTTCGATTCTAAAATCTTTATTCATGAAATTTGATGGTTTTGATTATCGCTTCAAGCTCAAAAAGCAGGTCGCGTTTGGAATTGGAAGGATAATAGGTAAAGCCTTCTACAAAGAGATACCTGTTGTAATATTCGTCTTTAAATACGTAACAAATATACGGTCCGTTCATAAAGTTATTGATCATGTCCCAAGTTCCGCGCAACTCTTTGACTTCCATTTGGTCGAGTACAATCTTTTTTATAAAGGGTGAATAACCTTCGTCGGTTTTCATAAAAGAATTGGGAACGGTACCGTGGATATAAGTTTTACCGATGGAATCTTTGACTTGAATGATGTTGCTTATCTTGTCGTTTTTATTGTCAATTCTCGATATCGGTACCTCATAAAACAACAGATTACTATTGCCGGAAGCTACCTCTTTTTTAAGCCAAATAAAATCGTCCTCTTCAAATACGTATTTATAATCCGAAGGTATCATCATTTTGACTCCAAAAAGATCGGTAATGCGTTCCATATTTATTTTAGATCCCCTACTGATGGCGTGTTGCATTTCATTGAGTTCTAATTTTTTTATGGTCGACACTATCGAATCCACATTAAATCGAAACTCGTCGATTAACTCTGAAGCTGATGGGGCATTGATGGTAAAGATATTTTGCGGTGTCGCATATTTACTGCGCTCTAAAGTAAAGAGGCAATTGGACTTGTCAGAGAAAACGATAATATTACGAGAAAGTCTGTTTTTATCGACAAATATTCGTGGAGAGAATTGCACTATACTGAACTGCGGTTCTTCTTGTGGCAACCCATCTAGCGGTGCTGCCAAATACTTTCGAATACTATCTCCCGAACTTCCGATCCATAGCGAATCGTTCATAATTAAAGTCAAGTGATTGTATTTTCCAACGGAATCGGGTAATCTCCCAGGATGTTTAATTCGATCTTCCTTACAGGCCAAAACCAATAGAGCAAGACAGACAATCAGAATTTTTTTCACTTGACTTTAATGGTTTTATCCGTCAATACGTAACTTCATCCCGGGATGAATGTTTTGACCTTCTTTTAAATTATTGATTTTTTTCAACTGCCCGATCGAAATACCAGGATGTTTTTTAGAAATAGAATAGAGAGAGTCACCGCTTCTAACCGTATATGTTTTTTCAGATTTTGCCGACTTGGTATTAGCGATATTAGCCACTATAGCTCCTACTTTTAATTTTTTACCTGGGTGAATCGCGTTGGAATTCATATTATTCCACTTTTTGATTTGCGCTACAGTTATTCCATATTTATTGGCAACTACTCCCAAACTTTCCCCATTTCTCACGGTGTGATAGGTTGGTTTAGTATCGTTAGTAACCAAGGCAGAATTAGATTCTAAAGTGAAAATAGGCTTTTCAACTTTATCGTTTTCATGATCGATATAGGCATAGATCTTATCTTCATTTGACGCGAAGAGTCCGACTTTGTTAATCGGCAATCTGACAAAATGATTTTTACCCGATACATACGGAATCTCTTTCAGCTTATAAGTTGGGTTTAAAAATTCAATTTCATGTGATGAGATATCCAAAAGCGACGAAATTTGATCAAATGTCATTCTTTTTTTTACAGCGATCGTATCGGTTTGAGCTAGAACGGCTGGTGAATTATTTGCAACAATACCGTGTTCTTTTCCATATTCAAAAATATACATGGTAGCAAAGAAAGCCGGTAAATAACCTTGCGTTTCTTTAGGCAGGTTTTTGCGAATATTCCAGTAGTTTGTATAACCACTTGAACGACGTATCGCTTTGGAAACATTTCCTGGTCCGGCATTATAAGAAGCCAATACCAAATCCCAATCTCCAAAAATAGCGTATAAATCCGATAGGTATTTAGCTGCTGCCTCTGATGACTTTAAAGGATCTGAACGTTCATCGACAAAGGAATTCACTTCCAATCCGTATTGCTTACCTGTAGGATACATAAATTGCCATAAACCTGTGGCACCTACTCGAGAGCGAGCTGCTGGATTCAAAGCAGATTCCACTATAGCTAAATACTTCACTTCCAATGGAACATCATATTTTGCTAAGTGTTCTTCAAACATCGGAAAATAATAATCGGCCAAGCCCATTAATCGAGCATAGGATTTCTTTCTATTCTTTAAAAAGGATTTAATAACCCGTTCTAAAGATTCGTTATATTCAATTTTAAATGGTGATTTTTGATCGAGTAATTTAAGTCGGCTTTTCAATAATTCTGTGGGTAACTCATCGAAACTCACGTCTTCATCTCTGTAGATATTACTGATGTCTGACTCCATTTCTTCGAATAAATCAAGATTTACTAACTCTTTGGTCATGCGTTCTTCGATACAACTACTCATCGAATGATTGACAAATGAATTTTTAATGGAATCTAAATACGAAATGGTGCTTTCTGCATTGTTGTTATTGCTTTCCGACGAAATCTGAGCGAAAGCTCCGATAGAAAACAAGCTTAATAGAAGGGTTGATACTTTGGTATTCATGCTTAACTTTTTGAAATAGAGCAGGGTGTCGTTAATCCCTGCTCTATTATGAATTTTTTAATTGTTTTCGATGGCTGCTATACCCGGCAATGTTTTTCCTTCCAACATTTCCAACATAGCTCCTCCACCTGTAGAGACATAACTCATTTTTGATTCAAGACCAAATTGCTTTACTGCGGCTACAGAATCCCCTCCTCCAACTAAAGAGAATGTTCCTGATTGGGTTGCTTCCGCAATATAATTTCCTAAGGAAATGGTTCCGTTCGAAAATTTTTCTAGTTCAAAAACCCCTAAAGGTCCATTCCACAAAATAATTTTCGATTCTTTAATAACTGGCTTTAAAAGCTCTAAGGTTTTTGGGCCCACATCTAATCCCTGCCATCCGTCAGGAATATCATTGACATCGACAATTTTAATATTCGCAGTATTTGAAAATGCATCTGCTGCAATTACATCAACTGGCAAGTGAATCTGAACATTTTTTTCCTTGGCTTTTCTAATAATTTCCAATGCCAATTCCATTTTGTCATCCTCACAGATAGAACTTCCTATTTTACCGCCTAAGGCTTTAATAAACGTAAAAGTCATACCTCCACCAATAATCATATGATCGATTTTATCTAAAATATTTTCGATAATCGTTATTTTAGAAGACACCTTTGAACCGCCTAATACAGCCGTTACCGGTTTATCTGTACTATTTAAAACTTTATGTATACTTTCAATTTCTTTGGCTAATAAATAACCAAAAGTTTTATTCTCTGGAAAAAACTGAGCAATAACGGTTGTGGACGCATGTGCTCTATGCGCTGTTCCAAAGGCATCATTGATATAGATATCTCCTAATTTCGCCAATTGCTCTGCGAAAGATACCGTTCCCTTTTCCTCTTCTGGATGAAAACGCAGGTTTTCCAATAATAGTATGGAACCCGATTTACTATTTTTTACTACATCCTCTACTTCACTACCCACACAATCAGGTACAAAAGTAACCGGCATACCCAAAACCTCTTGCGTTTTTGATACGATATGTCTTAAAGAGTCTTGATCTTCCACTCCTTTTGGTCTTCCTAAATGCGACATCAAAATGGCAGTACCTCCCCCTTCAATAACCTTGAGTATGGTTGGTTTGGCGGCCTCGATCCTATTGGCATCAGTCACCGCGAAATCAGCGTCTAACGGCACATTAAAATCAACTCTTATCAGTACTTTTTTATCTTTAAAATTAAAATCGTTAATGGTTTTCATTATATAATTTAATGGGGTTCAGTTATAGAAATTTCACAAATATAAACTTTTTTAGTTTTTAAAAAACTGATTTAAACCCATCCGAGAACAGAATAACTGAATTTTAAGGTTTTAAGGTTTTTTTAAGATTTAAAAAAATGTTTATGGATTTTACTTCTAAATAACCTTTATTTTGATGAAATCAACCTCATAATCCTGCGATATCACCAATTGGAAAGATTTTATTTTGGCTTTATAAAAGTACCTTTTCCCTGCTGATCTGGTTTTAATTCCCAGTACTTTTCAAATATTTGGCTTACATTTATCCTCTAAATTTATGATATGTCTAAACACTTTATCATCATTGGTGGAGGGATTGCAGGACTCGCTACAGCCATTAGCTTAAAAAAATTGGGACATAGCGTCAAGGTTTTTGAATCCAAACCCGATATCTTAGGTTTAGGAGCCGGATTGGGACTCGCTGCCAATGCGATGAAAGCCCTTGATTATTTAGATTTGGCAGAAGAACTAATACCGTTGGGCAATATGTTGAGTTCCTTGACCATTAAGGACGCACATGGAATTCCGATTTTTCAAGCCGACACCGAATTGGTTAAAAACGGAACTGCTGATAACTTCAGTATTCACCGCAAAGTCTTGATAAAGTATTTGTTTGATAAACTCAGTACTGAGGATACCGAGGTATCTAAAAAGTTAGTAGCAGTAAGTCAAAATGATCGTCAAGTTGAAGTTACTTTTTCCGATGGTACTCAAGCGGTTGCCGATTATTTAATTGGATGTGATGGTGTTGGATCAGTGGTGCGACAAACATTGCTGCCCAAGTCTACACCGCAATATGCGGGTTATACTTGTTGGCGGGCTATAACGCCCAATCCCAATATCGACGTGCAAGATGGAACGGAAATTTGGGATCAATCCGGTCGTTTTGGCTTTGTTCCTCTAAGGGGCAATCTCATTTACTGGTATGTCTGTATCAACACAACTACGGAGAATTACGCTACAATTAAAGCTTACGGCATTAAAGAATTAAAATCGATTTTTAAGGATTTTTATAAAGAAGTCCCTCATATCATTTCAAATACAGCCGACAAAGATTTAATCCAAAGTGATATTTTAGACATTAAACCGCTCAAACAATTTGCCTTTGAACGGATTTTACTATTGGGTGATGCGGCTCATGCAACCACACCAAATATGGGTCAAGGGGCTTGTATGGCCATTGAAGATGTCGCTGTATTGATTCACGAATTAAAATTGGAAACCGATGTGATCAGTGCCTTTAAAAAATTCGAACGCAAACGTCTAAAACGCACGCGTTCTGTAACGGTCAAGTCCAAACAAGTAGGTATCATCGCGCAACTTGAATCACCTATATTATGTCGAATTCGAAATAGTTTTTTTAGAAATTTGCCGCAATCCTTTGCAAAAAATCAAATGGAAAAACTCTTAAATACCAACATATTTAAAGCCTAAAACTTCGGTTATTATCCCTTTTCTAAATCGGTAATTTCAATTATATTTGTCCTATGCAGTTTTCAGAAATAATCGGTCAACAACATCTCAAGAATCATTTGATTCAAAGTGCCTCTTCAGGTCGTATTCCTCATGCACAATTGTTTATTGGTCCTGATGGTTCAGGTACTTTGCCTATTGCAATAGCCTATGCCCAGTATTTATTGTGCAAAAATACTGGAACCGAAAATACGGGTGGCTCTGATGCGTGCAATTTAAAGTTTAAGTCATTGGGTCATCCCGATCTCCATTTTGCCTTTCCTGTAGCAACAACCGATGCGGTCAAGAAAAATGCAACTAGCGATAGTTTTATGGAAACTTGGAGAAAATTTGTAACCGATAATCCGTACGGAAATCTTTTTGATTGGTACAATCATATCGATATTCAAAACAAACAAGGTCAAATTGGTGTGGATGAAGCACATGAAGTTCTAAAAAAACTGGCACTTAAATCCTATGAAGGCGGTTATAAAGTCATGATTATTTGGATGGCCGACAAACTGAATGTCGAGGCCTCGAATAAACTTTTAAAACTCCTGGAAGAGCCACCTGCCAAAACCGTTTTTATCTTAATCGCTGAAAACGAAAAATCGATTATACAAACTATTTTATCGCGTTGTCAAATATTGAAATTTCCAGCATTAACCGCTGTTGAAATTGAAACGGCTTTAATTGAAAGAGAACAGTCAGACCCATCTGCCGCCGCATTAATTTCAAGACAAGCTCAAGGAAATTACAATAAAGCCTTGCATTTACTTAGAAATAAACAAGACGATTTACCCTTTGAAAATTGGTTTGTACAATGGGTACGAGCTGCATTTCGAGCCAAGGGCAATGCCGCAGTAATTCAAGATCTCATTCTTTGGAGTGAAGAACTGGCCGCTTTGGGAAGAGAATCGCAAAAGCAATTTTTAGAATTCTGTATCGAAATGTTTAGACAGGCTTTGTTAATTAATTATCAAGCACCGCAATTGGTTTTTTATCAAACCACCGTCGAAAAATTCAAATTGGAAAACTTTGCACCCTATGTCAATAATTCCAATATCAACGAAATATTCAACGAATTATCTGATGCCATCTACCACATTGAACGCAATGGAAATCCGAAGATGATTTTTACAGATCTATCGATTAAACTGACTCGTTTGATCCACCAAAAATAGCTGGTTTTTGCTTTTTTAATTTAGTGGATACCTTACCTCTTTTAGGGCTATTCCCTGATTAATGTGATCCTTTTTGATGTAATACATCGATTTTTTTGTTTTTTTAAAATTAACGCAGTATCTTGTTAGTACTAACTTACTCTGTAAATTTAGAATTGGCGTGGATTTTATAAGAGTAATAGACTAATTATAGGTTGTTTAGCAACCTTAAAATCGAATATCTTTAAAAATGTAGTCATCACCAAAAAAATACTCAATAGTACCAATTTTAATAATATATTTAATCGGTGATAAAACGGTATAAAAACATCGTTCTAACTAGGGGGTAAAATTAATTTAGAAACGATTTTTTATGGATAGTACGGTTGTTTTTGGTATGTTGATAACGGCTTATTTTGTAATTATTTTCATTCAATCCGGTTTGGATAAACTGATGGATTGGAAAGGAAATTTAGCATGGTTAACGCCCCATTTTAAGGAAACCGTTTTTGAAAATCAAGTACCGGTCGCTTTGGGTATTATAACTTTTTTAGAGTTGTTTACCGGCTTAGTCAGCTTGATTGGTTTGTTTGATTTAATTGTTTTCTCTTCGGTCATTTTTGCTTTTTTAGCATCGGTTTTGGCAACGATTACTTTTTTATTCTTGCTCTTTGGACAGCGCATGGCCAAAGACTACGAAGGTGCCAAAACAATTGTCATCTATATGATACCCGCGCTACTAGCAGTGTATTTCTTAAACTAATCTTTTCTAGCTGGATCTTATTTATAAAAAGCCGTATACGAGCATCTATCGAGACCTAAGTATTATTGGGATATAGAGGCTTTAAACAATCGCAACTCTTCCCAGCTAAAGGCATTTCCTACCTTCTCTTTTATTTCAGAGAGGCTCAATTCTGTATTACTATCCAATATTACTTTTAATTGTTGAATACGAGATGCGGGTAATATCTCTTGGATTTCAACACTTTTCTGTGCGATCAATTTGGCCATATGCCCATAAATGGTCTGTTCGGTCAACTTACGCATTTCCGCTATTTCGGAAATAGTATTGGCATCCTTCCACATTTCTAAGGTAATTTCAGTGGTCTGTTTTTTACTGCTTTTCTTTTGTTTCTCGGGTTTTTCGTAATACGAATCTTCTTCTTCGTCATCTTCCAAATCTAAGTTTCCAGTGCGTAAAATTTCAGCGATAGCTACTAAATGATTAATACGGTATTCACCAATGGTCAAAGACGATAAATTTTCTTTACTAATCTCTTTACCTTCCTCCAGGGCTTTGATTAATAATTGTGCCTTCATCATTTGCAAAATTGCCTTGATATAACTGTTTTCTAAATCGGAAAGCTCTTCGTAAAAAGCCTTCATCTTTTTCATCTTCTTCACGCGGGTAACGGTGAATAATATTTCAAAAACAAGACGGTCCATTTTTGGAAAAAAATATGCATAAGCCTTGTCAAAACGCTCTTTTACAAAATCAAAATCATAGGGTTCAGCGTGGAACAATTGATGCAGCTGATTGACAAACTTTTCGGAGTGTACCAAAAGGGTATCCATATTTTGAGATTGCATTTGCGCCCAACCTTGAAATTGTTTTTTCTTACTGCGATCTGTTTCAGCGATATAGGTTTGTAAATGTTGACGCCATTGAGTCGATAAATCAAACCACGAAAACGTCTGGACCAAATATTTATATATAAAAAATCGCGTTGAAGTATGAAGTTCTTTTTCGAGTCGTTCGGAATCGGCTTTTTGATTGGCATATTCCATGACGTCAACGTCATTTTGCAATCCATTCATCTGAATTGGATTAAGCAAAATAAGCCCTTCTAAGGAACGTAAACGCGATAAAGCAACGTATGCTTGTCCGGGTAAGAAAACGCGTGATACATCCAATACAGCGCGGTCAAAGGTCAAGCCTTGACTCTTGTGTACCGTAATTGCCCAAGCGAGTTTGATGGGATACTGCGTATAGGTTCCTAAAATTTGCTCTTTGATTTCTTTGGTATTGCTATCAACGGTATATTTAATATTTTGCCACTCGTATTTTTCGACCTCTATGGTTTTGTTTTCTTCGGGAAAATGTACAAATACTTCATTGGGTGATAGTGATTGAATAATCCCCATCTTTCCATTAAAAAAATTCTTTTCAAAAGACAGATCATTTTTTATAAAAATGATTTGCGACCCCACCTTAAGCGTCATCTTTGCCTCTAATGGAAATATTTTTTCCGGAAAATCACCTACTAATTCCGGGTAATACGTATAGATTTTGTTAGGCAGTTCTTGAAGCGCTTCTGAATTTATAGCATCTGCTTTGGCATTATGCGTAGTCAGGGTAATATATCCTTTATGTTTTTTTAAATCGAATTCCGGTTGTACAAATTCATTGAGCAGATCAACATCTTTTGAAGTGACTTGATTGTTTCTCAAATTGTTTAAAACGTCAATAAAGCGATCATCACTTTGACGGTATATTTTATCCAGTTCAATATACAGGGGTGGATTTTTCTGAATAACATGAGAATGAAAAAAGAAATTACCGCGATAGTATTGTTTTAATATCTCCCATTCAACTTGTTTAACTACGGGTGGTAATTGCAATAAATCGCCAATAAACAACACTTGTACTCCGCCATAAGGTTGTTCATTACGCCGTATTCTACGCAGCATAAAGTCCATGGCATCCATGACATCAGCCCGCACCATACTGACTTCGTCAATAATCAGCAATTCCAAATTCAGAAAAAGTGCTTTTCGAGTATTATTCATCAACAGATGTCGACGTAGAGAAACTTGATTTTCAAATTTAACCGTATCGGAGAATATCGGAACCGATTTGGAATCGGGTATAAAAGCGGCAAAGGGTAAATGAAAAAAGGAATGTATGGTAACACCACCTGCATTTAGAGCTGCAATACCAGTAGGTGCAACTACAACAGCATTTTTATGCGTAGTGTCAATGATTTGTTTGAGCAAAGTAGTCTTACCCGTACCAGCCTTTCCCGTTAAAAATATAGAACGATTGGTTTGATTGATAAATTGTAATGCATATTTCGCTTCTGCAGATATCCTTTTCATTTTGCCTTGGTATTGAGCCTACAAATTACCCTCTAAAAAAGGTACTAAAAAAATAAAACCTCCAATATTTGGAGGTTTTAAATATAAAAATTATTTTTTAGTTTCGGTCTTTTTTTCTTCTTTAGATTCCGAAGCAGTAGCCGTACCTTTATATTTTGAATTCAAATCTTTGACGATCTTTTCAGTCAAATCAAATTCTTCTTTAGCGTATAAAATAGTAGAGGCATCTTCAGTACCATAGATATAAGCATATCCATTTTTCTTACCGTAGTCCTGTACAAAACTCTTGATCTTTTTAACTACAGAGTCCATTTCTTTTCCGCTTTCCATTTGCAATGTTTGAACCATCGACTGTTGTTTCATCGTCAACTCTTGCTCTCTCTTTTGCAACTCTGCGCCTTTTTGTTGTGCCCAAGCCATTCCTTTTGCTTGTGCATCTCTTTGAAAATTTTGTGCGTCTGATTGAAATCTAGAAATGTCCCCTTCTAGTTCTTTTCCCATCTCGTCAGACTTAATTTTATATTTGGCTTCAATATCTTTCGTCTCTTCATATTCCTTCATCAATTTTTGTGTATCGATGTAAGCCGTTTTGTTTTCACTAACGGTAGTAGTAGTTCCTTTATCGGTACATGAAAGTAATGTCGCAACCATGCCCAATACTAAAATACTTTTTTTCATTTCTTTTTTAATTTTATTTACTTGGTAAATGTAATAAAAACTTTTTATCTAATTAAATTAATTTTTCTCTCTACTAAAACATCATAACTAATACCAATGATTAAAGCGTTCGAAATAGAAATTTACTATTAAAAATGGCTTATTTTAAAGCGTTTTAAGCTACTTTCTAAATTTCTGAATATACATTCACATTTGAACCATAATTCATTTAACCAATAGTCTTATTTCGATTTTTGGC
Organism: Flavobacterium sp. HSC-61S13; assembly: GCF_024171535.1. Classification (GTDB taxonomy): domain Bacteria; phylum Bacteroidota; class Bacteroidia; order Flavobacteriales; family Flavobacteriaceae; genus Flavobacterium. Next base: position 234,050 of record NZ_JALJZV010000003.1, read on the forward strand.
TTTAAAATCGACTTATAAAAGCTAAAAATTGTAGGATGCAAGCCACTACCCTACATCGATCATCTAAAAAAGTAATTTTCCAAATATTTAAAACTTTTTGATTAACGAATCCTTATCATGCATTTTTTTACTTTCTCTAAAAACCTAAATTGGAAGGATAATAAAAAATATATAAACTTTGCATTTTATATAAGTATTACTATTTTGAATCAACAGTCTTAAGTGTGGTAGTATTTTTATAATAAATAAACGACAGCAATCTGAAAACATAATATATAAAAATCAAAAACTTCTTTTAAAAACTAAATGCCATATTTACTATTCTAATAAATAATATGCAGTAATAACCGAGGTTATAAAATTTAGTTTTTTTTCGATCGTCCTAATAGTTCACCTTTAAAATTTAGCCGGAAAATAATATCTTGAAAATTCATCTTTTTACGTACACATCTCATATTTGAAATCAATGTTGACTTTATAGAGATGAATAAAAAAAACTCGAATTAGTATTAATTCGAGTTTTTGTACTGTATCATGATTTACAATAGCTGTTTATTTTTTCGCGATCTGATAGATAATCGAAGAATATTGAAAGTCTTTTTTTGCTTTCCAATTGGATTTTAATCCAATAAGAAATGCACGAATAAAATTCATTTTTCCAGTTTTATATTTTTCAGATAACAGTGAAACATAAAAACTATCAAAATACATAGGGTGTTTCTTTACAATTTTTAAGTCATATTTTCCCATTAACTTCAACATCGCCTCTTGTGAAAAATGCCAAAGATGTCGAGGTACATCATAAGCAGCCCAAAATTCTTTGTAATACTGAGCGTCGAAAGACTGATAATTTGGAACAGCAATAATCAAAATACCATCCTTTTTTAGAATTCGATATAAGGACTGCACTTGAATTTCGAGATCATATACGTGTTCTAATACATGCCACATGGTAATCACATCTATCGAATGATTTGGAATATCGTCTAAAGAATCTATCGTACTAATTTTTTTTTCTAATAGAATTTTTTGTGCGTTTGAATTGGGTTCAAAACCTAAAGTTTCCCAACCCCTATTTTTAGCTGCCACAAGAAAATCTCCTGTTCCCGCTCCGATGTCTAACAATTTTCCAGTAACTTTTTTATCACTACTGATCAGTTTTATTTTGTCGCTAATCGCTTTCTTTTTGACCAGATGATATATTTTTTCAAACCAATTTCGTTTACTATCGGTATGCGAAATATAATCTTCACTCTCGTAATAACGATCAAGATCTGCTTTATTCGGTTGCGGAATCGTTTTTAAAATACCAAATTCTTCTTCTATCATCAAGTCAAAAGATTCTTTCGACACCGAATTATCTTTTACCGATAGGTATATATTAGAATCTTTTTGTTTCATTTTCTAAACTTTTTTAAATTCAAAAAGTGTAAAATTACCTTTTACACTTTTTAAAATTATATATTGTTTCACGTGGAACATTAACGCCCCATATGAATTAATAAAATCGATATATCAGTAGGAGTTACTCCACTAATTCTAGAAGCTTGTGAAATACTAACTGGTCTTATCTTCTTTAATTTTTCACAGGATTCATAAGACAAAGACTTGATCTTATCATAATCAAAATTCTCAGGAATACGTACATCTTCTAAACGAGTCAGTTTATCTGCATTATTCTTTTCCTTCTCTATATAGCCGGAATACTTCACTTGAATTTCCGCTTGTTCGATAATTTCCTGGTCTAACTCGTGCTCATCAACATAAGCCCGCACCTTAGCAAACTTCAACATATCTTCCAATTCCAATTGTGGACGTGAGAATACCTTAAACATTTTATCCGCTTGAACCATCGGTGCAGAACCTTTCTCCAAAAGTATAGGATTAGCCTCCTCCATCTTTACACTGGTTTCTTTAAAGAATTCGACAAAAGCTTCAGATGCATTTTGCTTGATTTGCATTCTTTTTAAACGTTCGTCAGAAGCCAAACCTAATGCATGTGACATCGGTGTTAATCTAAAATCAGCATTATCTTGTCTTAACAAAGTACGATATTCCGCTCTTGATGTAAACATTCTATACGGTTCCTCTGTACCTTTTGTAATTAGATCATCAATCAATACTCCGATATATGCTTCATTTCTCTTTAAAATAAATGGCTCACGCTCATTAACTTTTAAGTGTGCATTGATACCAGCCATCAATCCTTGAGAAGCCGCTTCCTCATATCCGGTCGTTCCATTAATCTGTCCAGCGAAATATAAACCTTCAACCAACTTGGTTTCTAACGTATGCTTTAATTGTGTAGGCGGAAAGTAATCATATTCGATAGCATAACCTGGTCTAAAAAACTTCACTTTCTCAAAACCAACTACCGAACGCAAAGCTTTAAACTGTACATCTTCTGGCAAAGAAGTCGAAAAACCGTTGATATAATACTCACAGGTTTTCCATCCTTCAGGTTCTACAAAAATCTGATGACGATCTTTATCGGCAAATCTATTGATTTTATCTTCTATCGAAGGACAATATCTAGGACCCAAACTTTTGATACGCCCGTTAAACATCGGTGAACGATCAAAACCTTCACGCAACAAATCATGTACTTCTGGCGAAGTATAGGTCATGTGACAATCGCGTTGTTCTACCAAAGGTTTTGTTATATCCAAGTAAGAAAATTTTGCTGGATTAACATCTCCCGGTTGCGGTTCCATTCTAGAAAAATCAAGTGAACGTCCGTCAACACGTGGCGGGGTTCCCGTTTTCATTCTACCAGAAGTGAATCCCATTTTTACCAAATCTTCTGTTATTCCAAATGAAGCACTCTCACCAGCTCTACCTCCTCCAAATTGTTTTTCTCCAATATGAATCAAACCATTTAAAAAAGTACCGTTGGTCAGTACTACAGATTTTGCTTTAATCACAATTCCCAAAGAAGTTTTCACACCGACGATCTTGTGATTTTCTACGATAATACCAGAAATCATTTCCTGATAAAAATCTAAATTCTCCGTTCCCTCCAACATCAATCTCCAGGTTTCAGCAAATCGCATACGATCACTTTGAACGCGTGGCGACCACATTGCCGGACCTTTTGATTTATTCAACATCTTAAATTGAATCGCAGTTTGATCAGAAACAATTCCTGAATAACCACCTAACGCATCAATTTCACGAACAATCTGACCTTTTGCAATTCCTCCCATTGCAGGATTACAAGACATTTGTGCAATGTTTTGTAAACTCATCGTAACCAACAAAGTTTTGGATCCCATGTTCGCTGCCGCTGCTGCTGCTTCCGAACCGGCGTGTCCTCCACCTACTACGATTACATCATATATATCTTCAAATAAACTCATTGTTTCACGTGGAACATTTAATTAATAATTTAAAAAAAGTGGTCTATTGTTCCACGTGGAACATCGACATTTTTTCATTTTCCTTTTGACGCATAATTATTTCATCACTCTCCGTCTTGTCTTTATAACCGCAATAATGTAAAACACCATGTGCCATCACACGACGCAACTCATCTAAAAATAATACCTCGTAATCCGATGCATTATCCCGAACACGCTCTATAGAAATAAACATATCTCCCGATACAACATCACCCGAACAATAATCAAAACTAATGATATCTGTCAACGTATCGTGATCCAAATACGTCACATTGATCTGATGCAAATAAGCATCGTCACAAAAAATATAATTGATATCACCGACAACTAAACCTTCAGATAAAACCAACTGCTCTATCCAAGAGGAATAAACAATCTCATCATCCAATTTGAATTCACACTCATAATTAAAAGTAATCATACACAGGGAGTTAAATAGTAAACGTAAAGCCGACAAAGTTACGATGAAAAATAAAATTAAAGGAAACCAAAAATAAAAAAAAAACTTAAATTAAAAACTATCTAATATATTAATAATCAGTATTTTAAACATATATAACTCAACTAAATACCGTTTACAGCTCAAAATATAAAAAAATAGAGGTTCAATTGCTTTCACAAGTAGATTATAACGCAAAAGATTAGCTACACCTAAAAATATTTACCAACACCAGTAAAGGTTTTCAACAAACTTAAGGTTGATAACTTAAATTAGATTACAAATTACAACTGTTGCATGCAGTACTGCTATCCTAACGTTTTTATTTACCACTACCTACCAAGCCTATCTTTCAGTTAAGTATTGCCTTAAAGATACACAGCCATAAAGGATCCATTCAATCAAAAATCTTTCTAACAACCTACACTTTTTACAAGTAAACCGTTCTAACAAGTATTACCAACCTATAGTATCCCAGCTAATTTATTATTGCGAACTTTGAATAAGCATAATAATTTTCAAAATTAAAATTGATTCGAAGATCTAATTTTTCATTCAAACATTCGTTTTAACCACTGTGAAGATTTATTTTAATTTCTGTTTTATAATTGTTATCAACATCTATATATAATAGAAAAAAAATATTTTTTAAAATTTAAATTTATTTCTTCTTCTTATTGTGTGTTAATAGCTACAATAACTTTTTGATGAAAGTAGTCGTTACTGACTTGTCATTACTTATACACATTATTTAAAAAAGTATCTCGTTGGTTTTAAGTGAAGTGTTGTAGTTATCAACAATTACATATATTATTTTTAATAGTGAAATTTTAATAAGTATTGTTGTTGATAACTGTTGATAACTTCCATTTTAGAACTCATAACAAAACAACAAATTTTAGAAACTAAATTTGGAATTCTAAATCACGATTTGGATTAGGTTTTTTTTCTGAATAAACAAAAAAACCTTGTTGAATTCTATCCAAACTTATCAACATTTAATGTTAACATATAATTAACTGAGGGTTAAGCTCTTAGTGATTTGAATTAACATTGGTTTTTTGAGCTTTTTATAAGTGATGTATAGTATTGATTTATAGTGTTTTATATTTTTTAAAAGTCAAATAGCCTTTAAGTTACCTTTTAAGAGGAAGGAAAATTGAAAATTAAAAAATCCATTTACTGCCAAGATTGTTAATCGTATATTTGTAAAAAATTATCAAGACCATGTCAAATAATGTACGAGTGCGTTTTGCACCAAGTCCTACAGGACCTTTACATATAGGAGGTGTAAGAACCGCTTTATTTAATTATTTATTTGCAAAAAAAAATAAGGGTACCTTTTATCTTCGAATCGAAGACACCGATCAAAATAGATTTGTTCCAGGTGCTGAAGCTTATATTTTAGAAGCACTAGAATGGTTGGGAATTTCACCAGATGAAACTATTGGAAAAAATGAAAAATTTGGACCTTATAGACAGAGTGAAAGAAAGGCCTTATATAAAGAGTATGCGGATCAATTGATTCAAAGCGGATGGGCATATTATGCTTTTGATACAGCGGCAGCCTTAGATCAGTTGAGAAAAGAAACGGAAGAAGCTGGAAATACTTTTATATATAATCATACCAACAGAGAAATTTTAGAAACTTCTTTGCGTCTAAGCGCTGAGGAAGTTGCTGCTAAAATTCAAGCAGGTGATGAATTTGTTATTCGTTTTAAAACGCCGACAGATCAGACTTTGCATTTGAATGATTTGATTCGCGGAGACATCAAGTTTGAAACCAATTTATTAGACGATAAAGTATTGTTTAAAAGTGATGGTATGCCTACTTACCATTTGGCTAATATAGTAGATGATCATTTGATGGAAACATCGCATGTGATTCGCGGTGAAGAGTGGTTACCTTCCCTACCCCTACATGAATTGTTGTATACGGCCTTCGGATGGCAAGCTCCAAAGTTTGCACATCTGCCCTTGATTTTAAAACCGGTTGGTAACGGTAAATTATCTAAGAGAGATGGTGATAAGCTTGGATTTCCTGTATTTCCATTAAATTGGACTGATCCTGTGTCTGGTGAACAATCATCGGGTTATAGAGAAAAGGGATTTTATCCTGAAACCGTCTTAAATTTTTTGGCACTACTGGGATGGAATGACGGTACAGATCAAGAAATTTTTTCACTAGATGAATTGATTGAAAAATTTGATTTATCAAGAGTACATAAAGCAGGAGCTAAATTTGATCCAGAAAAAAATAAATGGTTTAACCAGCATTATTTGAAATTGCAATCCGATAGTAGTTTGACGCAAGAATTTCAAAAGGTATTGGTTGAAAAGCAAATCACAGCTGCAGATGAGTATGTTGAGAAAGTGGTGGGTTTGATTAAAGAAAGAGCCACATTTGTTAGTGATTTTTATGAGTTGAGTGATTTCTTTTTTGTTGCACCGACAACTTATGATGCTAAAGCTTTAAAAAATTGGAAAGAAGATACAGCTACTTTAATGCAAAAAACTATAGCTGTTTTAGATAAAATTGACGATTTTACTTCTGCTCATATCGAAAGCACGGTGAAAGAATGGTTAACGGCTCAGGAGATTGGAATGGGTAAAGTTATGCAGCCATTACGATTGAGTTTGGTAGGAGAATTAAAGGGACCGCACTTGTTTGATATTATTGAAATGTTAGGAAAATCCGAAACTATTTATAGAATAAACAATGCAATAGCTAAAAATTAACTTTTTCATAATTTATTTTTTTTATATTAGCCTTGTATTAACATAAAAAAATTATTATAAATGAAGAAAATTTTATTAATCACTATGCTATTTACTTTTGTATCACTGGTGTCATGCAGTAGTAGTGATGATAGTAATCCGGTGGATTCAATTAAAGACCTGGTGTTAACAGCTGATAATACGGGGATAGTTACTGGTGAAATCGTAAAGTTTACCGTTACGGTTGACGGTAAGGAGGTAACAGATGCTGATATATATGTAAATGATGCCAAATCGGGTTATGAACATACTTTTAGAACTGTTGGTGTTTATCGGGTGGTTGCGAAAAAAGCGAATTCCAACAATAGTAATACCGTTTCGATATCGGTTACTGAGAATGTAATAACAGAGCCAGAGCCAGGATCAAGCAGTAAGTTTTTGGGAAAATGGACTCCACAAGACATCACCGTAAATTTTAATGGTGTTCCTGTTCCTGGAGGCGTTTTAGCATACCCACACCAAGCGAAATGCGATAAGGATATGGTTGAATTATTGGCTTCGTATCAAGGAATTTATACCTCACATAGTGAAACTTGTGAAGTTACTAAACAGACACAAGCATGGAAGGAAAATGGTAATGTCATTGTAATTCCAATCATGGGAATTGAAATTGAAGCAAATGTAACAGAGATTACGTCAAATAGCATGATCATCGAAATCGATGTTTATAAGTATAAAGCATTGGTTGATCTCTTGATGCCGGAACTTTCACCTTTAATAATAAAAGGAATGAAAGCCGACTTAAAATTAGTTAAATAAAAAAAAAATCCTGCGTAAGCGGGATTTTTTTTTATACTTTGCACATATTAATCTTTAATAACTGCTCTATATTATGTTTTTACCCATTTTAGGATTTTTCCTTTTAGTAATTATTTTAACTTCCTTTTTTACTGTCAAACAACAGTCGTCAGCTTTGGTAGAACGTTTTGGGAAGTTTAAAAGCATCAGACATTCCGGTTTACATTTTAAAATACCAATCATCGATAGAATTGCTGGTAAAGTTAACCTTCGTATTCAGCAATTGGATGTTATTATTGAAACCAAAACAAAGGATAATGTATTTGTTAAGTTGAAGGTATCGGTTCAGTTTAAAGTGATACAGGATAAGGTTTATGAAGCTTATTATAAATTGGAATATCCGCATGATCAAATTACTTCTTATGTATTTGATGTGGTTCGTGCAGAGGTTCCAAAATTGAAGTTGGACGATGTATTCGAGCGTAAAGACGATGTTGCTGTAGCTGTGAAGAGAGAATTAAATGAAGCTATGACTACCTACGGTTATGATATTATCAATACATTGATTACGGATATTGATCCAGATATACAGGTTAAAAATGCGATGAATAGGATTAATGCTGCTGATCGTGAAAAAACAGCTGCGGAATATGAAGCTGAAGCAAGTAGAATTAGAATTGTAGCTAAAGCTAAGGCCGAAGCGGAATCTAAGCGATTGCAAGGACAAGGTATCGCCGATCAACGTAGAGAAATCGCTAGAGGTTTAGTAGAGAGTGTTGACGTTTTGAATAAGGTGGGGATCAATTCACAAGAGGCATCTGCTTTAATTGTTGTAACACAACATTACGATACTTTACAAGCTATCGGAGCGGATAATAACTCGAATTTAATCTTATTACCAAACTCTCCACAGGCGGGTAGTGATATGCTTAATAATATGGTGGCATCTTTCACAGCGAGTAATCAAGTTGGCGAAGCCATGAAAAGAGCCCCTAAGAAGAAAAAAGATTCCTCTGAAGATAGTTTATAGATATAAGTCAAAAGTAGCTTAAATGCGCTTAAAACATAAAAAACGCCTCGATATTCGAGGCGTTTTTTGTATTTAAGTTGGATTGTAAATTTTTAATCTTAACTTTTTCTCTTAAAAATAAATTTTAACAAGGTAGTTAGAAGAAACGTTTGCACTCCATTAGAGTTTGAAACTATAGAAGCTACGGAGCCAAAGGTATTCCTAATGATTTTCATCGGCGTGAACGCGTCTTTTAAATCATCAATGGATTGAACCACTCGGTGGAATTCCAATTCTCTTTGTACATCAAGAATTTTTAATTCGTGATTGATCTCTTCTATAGAATTAAATTGTTTTTTCATCAGTATGGTTTAGTCGTTAAAGAAAATATCTGAGAATTTTCTAATTAAGGGTTTTTCAATAATGACATTTTTGTAATAGTAAATTACAAAACTCAATAGTAAATAAACACCTCCAACAATTAAAAAACCTAGAGTAAAACTTTCAAGCGCCTTACCAATAGCAAAAGCGGCAGCAATGGAAATAAACAAAAGGGTTAGCATAGAGAATAAGCTCAATAAAAAGACTTTAAGCATAAAGCTCGTAGCCTTAGTAATAACCTTGAATCCCCACAATTGGTAAAATTCAATGTTACTATCAAGAAATGCTTTTGCATTGCTCTTAATATCCCTGATGTCTTCTTTTACTTCGTCAAATGCCATATCAATTGTTATTATTTAGCGTTAGCTGCTTTGCTAGCTTCTTTTTTTAATTCAGCTAGTTTTTTCTCTAAAGCCGAGATAACATCTTCAGATTTTTTTCCTGTCGTTGAAACCAATTCTTCAAAACCCTCTTCGAAATCGTGTTTTTTTCTTTCAACTACACCTTTTACTTGTTTTTTTAGTTCGTCAATTTTATCAGACAAACCATCTTTAGATTGGCTAAAACCTTTTTTAAGTTTTTTTCTCATTTTTGTTCCTTCTTCAGGAGCAAACAACATTCCTAATCCAGCTCCAACTGCGGCACCAGCTAGTACTGCAATAAATGTATTTCCTAATTGATTTGACATAACAATTTGTTTTTTTGATTAATAATATTATAAATCTAAACAGAATCTTTCAATTTTAGTGTTAACTACTAGTTAAAAAAACAAAACATATTGGTTAAAGAACGAATTCAACGGTAAAATACTTAAAATACGATTGTATTTATTTACTATCTAATTTTGCCCAAGTATCTCGAAGCCCTACAGTTTTATTGATTACCAAACGGTTTTCAGTCGAATCCTGATCTACACAGAAATATCCCAAACGTTGAAATTGGAATTTATCACCAGCTTGAGCTGCTGCCAAACTCGGTTCCAGATACCCTTTGATTACATTTAGTGAATCTGGATTGATATAGTCTTTAAAATCAACCTCTTTATTACCATCGGGGTTTTCATGGGTAAATAAACGATCGTAAATTCTGATTTCCGCTTCAATGGCATGAGGAACAGAAACCCAATGAATCGTACCTTTTACTTTGCGTTTACTAGCTTCACTTCCACTTCCGCTACGCGTTTCCGGGTCATAAGTGGCGTGAATTTCAAGAATGTTACCATTCTCATCTTTGACCACGCTTTCGCCTTGTATGATATAGCCATTCTTTAAACGAACTTCTTTGCCTAAGGTCAGACGGAAATATTTGCTGTTGGCATTTTCCATAAAGTCGTCTCTTTCGATATACAGTTCTCTGGAGAACGGCACTTTTCTAAAAGTCATGACTTCTTCTTCCGGATTGTTTTCAGCTTCCAACCATTCTACTTCATTTTCCGGATAATTGGTAATAATCAGTTTAACCGGATCTAACACAGCCATTACTCTTGGCGTGATTTTATTGAGGTCTTCCCTTACGCAGAATTCCAATAAAGAGACATCAATAAGGTTATCGCGTTTGGCTATTCCTATGGTATTGGCAAAATTGCGAATCGCAGTTGGAGTATACCCTCTTCTTCTCATTCCAGAAATCGTAGACATTCTTGGATCATCCCATGCCGTTACGTGTCCATCCTGAACCAATTGCAATAATTTTCGCTTACTAACTACAGTATGTGACAAATTTCGACGTGCAAATTCGCGTTGTTTAGGTCTAATTTTAGTAGGATCTACAATTTGATCTAAAAACCAATCGTATAATTCGCGGTGAGGTAAGAATTCTAAAGTACAGAAAGAGTGAGAGATTTGTTCGATATAATCGCTTTCTCCATGTGCCCAGTCATACATTGGAAAGATACACCAATCCGTCCCTGTTCTATGATGTGATTTCTTGATGATTCTATAAATAATAGGATCACGCATCAACATATTGGAAGAGGTCATGTCAATTTTTGCTCGTAAGATATGGGAACCCTCTTCGAATTCGCCATTTTTCATACGCTCAAACAAATCGAGATTCTCTTCGACACTTCTATTTCTATTTGGTCCTTCAACACCGGGTTGGGTTGGAGTTCCTTTTTGCTTAGCCATTTCTTCGGAAGACTGATTGTCTACATAGGCTTTGCCATTTTTGATCAAGGCTACCGCCCAATCATATAATTGCTGAAAATAATCTGAGGCATATACTTCTTCGCTCCATTTATAACCCAACCATTCCACATCATTTTTGATGGCATCTACAAATTCTTGTTCTTCTTTTGCTGGATTGGTATCGTCAAAACGCAAGTTTACCGGTGCGTTGTAATCTATACCTAAACCAAAATTTAAACAAATCGAACTCGCATGTCCAATGTGAAGATATCCATTGGGCTCTGGTGGAAAACGAAAATGTAATTTATCATTTGGCAAACCATTTTTTAAATCTTCTTCAATGATTTGTTCAATAAAATTCAATGATTTTTCTTTTGTTGACATAGATATATTATTATATAAGCAAAGGTATCAAAAAGTTAGACATTCCCTTTAATGGTTTGATTTTTTATTTGCTTTTGAAACGCCCAATAAGACTAAAAATGTTGTATTTTTAACTTCTTTTACTAATTAAACTCGCTTTATGGGACTTATCAAATTAAAAAATATTAGAACTTTTTCTTTTCACGGATGTTTAGAAGAGGAAGGAAAGATCGGTTCGGATTACCGTATCGATTTAACGGCAAAAGCGGATTTTTTAAAAGCAGCAGAATCGGATGATTTGGCTATGGCTGTAGATTATGTGCATTTGAATAAAATTGTGGTAGAAGAAATGGATATCCGATCCAAACTTTTGGAACATGTGTGTCAACGAATTCTCAATCGAGTATTGCATGAAATTCCGGTAATCGTCCACGTTACGGTTGGTGTATCAAAAATAAACCCTCCGATTGGCGGTGATGTAGAAATGGTAACGGTTGAAATGGAGGAATTTAGAGCGTAATGTCTTTTTTATTTTCAAAAAGAAGATTTGAATCGCTTTGATTTTCAAAAATTATTAGTAAGTTTGCCATCCATAACACAGAGGGCATCGTGGCCGAGTGGCTAGGCAGCGGTCTGCAAAACCGTCAACAGCGGTTCGAATCCGCTCGATGCCTCAACAAAAAGGAGATCTATTAGATCTCCTTTTTTATTTTTTATTCGAAAATATAAAACTGTTTTCAAGTAACTTTTCTTCCTTAGGGAATACTCCCCTAGACATAATCACCAATCCAAAAACAATCAACAATATACTACTGACCTTTTTAATTTTTAAGATGTTTTCCGGGATCAGTTTTTTTCGCAGTTGTTTGGCTAGTAATATTTTAAATAAGTCGGTAATAAAATAAGCTACGATTACACAACTAAAAAAGAACAACATCCGATTGGGTTCCATTTCCATTTCAGGACCTAAGGTGATGATGATTGCCAACCAAAATCCCAGTACCCCGACATTGATAAAATTCAATAGAAAACCTTTGACAAAGAGATTAAAATAGTCTCTTTTTATTTTAAGGGATTCTAATTTTATGACTTCTATAGATGTTTTTTTGAGTTTAAGGAATGAAATGACCCCATAGGTAATCATGATTACACCTCCAAAAAGGTATAATGCCGGTTCGTCTTTAATGCTGTTAATCAGTCTAAAACTACTGAAATACGCGATAGCAATGAATACAATATCAGCTAAAATTACTCCAAAATCAAACGACATCGCAGCGCGAAAGCCTTTGGTGATACTTGTTTCAATTAAAATAAAAAAAACAGGCCCAATCATAAAACTCAGAAAAAATCCTAACGAAATTCCTGTTAATAAGTTGTCAATCATTGTAGTAAAATAAAAATGCCAATAGAAAGAATTGGCATTTATTGAAATGTTTTGCAAGTTAAAAAATAATAAGCCAATATAATAGCTTTATTTTTTTACTTTTTTGATGGTTCCCCCCGCAATTATTTTTTCGTTCAGCGTTTTTGGTTCCCCATAGACGGTAATTTTACCTCCTGCCCTTGTTTTAGCATCTACTAACTTTGTTGCTCGTACTTCTGCTTCTCCTCCTGCATTTACCGTTACATCAGTTTGTTCTGATTCCAAGTCTTTGTGATAGACCATAGCTCCTGAATTTGCAATGATATCTTGCATTTTAGCTTTACCCTTGATCGTTGTTATACCCCCAGTGTTGGCTTTGACATTCAATCGTTCCACCTGGACCTTTAGGTGGATCTTTCCACCCGTTTTAACATTTATAGTTAAAGACACATCATCTAAGGTCGCGTCTGATTTGACACTAGCTCCTTCATTTACTTCAATTGCATCAAGGTTTTTATAGTATACGATGGCTTTTACATCGTCACCTTGTAAGGTTTTACTCAAAGCCATTTTAATTCGAAGACTACCATTTTTGTTGACAATCTCGACATTACCAGCATCAGTTCCACTCAGTTCTACTTTGTATTCGTCCGAAGGAACTAAAGTGGCATTGATTTTATCAAACACTTTTAGAGAAGTAAACTCACCAACTTGTTTGATCGTTTGAGCTATTCCCAATTGAGCCACCAAAATAAAGGTCACTAAAATTATTTTTCGCATAGTTTCTATTTGTTGCTTTTATAGTTTAATAATAGGGAGTTATTAAAGGGAATTCATAGTTTAAAACCCGGTGATAACTCCTTTATAAGGCTATTGTTGGTTTTTTCTTATATAGTTGAAATCCAATTGTTTTTTAATCAAATCGGCGTTTTTAACCGTTACAATCACTTCATCTCCTAACTGAATCACGTTGTTTGTCGACTGTCCTACCAAAGCGTATTGTTTGTCGTCGAAGATGTAATAGTCATCCTTAATTTCGCGAATTCGAACCATTCCTTCACATTTGTTATCCACGAGTTCAACGTAGATCCCCCACTCGGTAACACCGGAAATAACACCGACAAATTCTTTGCCTTTTTGATCTTGCATAAATTTGACTTGCATGTATTTCACACTGTCTCTTTCTGCATTGGCTGCTAAACTCTCCATCTGTGAACAGTGCAAACATTTAACTTCCATCTCCTCTTCATTAACCGATGCACCTTGATCCAAATAATGCTGTAGCAAACGATGGGCCATTATATCTGGATATCGACGTATTGGCGATGTAAAATGCGAGTAATATTCAAAAGCCAATCCGTAATGTCCAATATTTTCCGTGGAATAACTGGCTTTACTCATACTTCTGATGGTTAAGGTATCTACCAAATTTTGCTCTTTTTTACCTTGTACTTGTGAAAGTAACGTATTTAAGGAACTCGAAATGGAGGCTTTGGATTTAAAGTTAATCGAATAGCCAAATTTTGAAATGATACCTTGAAGGTTAAATAATTTGTCTTGATCGGGCTCATCGTGTATACGGTATACAAAGGTTTTTTTCTGTTTACCGACGTATTCAGATACTTTTTTATTGGCCAACAACATAAATTCTTCAATCAAGTGGTTGGCATCTTTGGAAACTTTAAAATACACTCCAACCGGTTCGTCGTTTTCGTTTAAGTGAAACTTCACCTCTACTTTGTCAAATGAAATGGCACCATCGCTCATTCTCTTTTGACGCATGATTTTAGCTAATTCATTCATTTTAAGTACTCCATCAACTATAGGTTGCTCAATTTCTTGTACAACACCACTTATTGAAATGTTTTCTGGAATAAATCCTTTGCCGGTTTCGATGATTTGTTGGGCCTCTTCATAAGCCATTCTCTTATCGGAATAGGTTACGGTTCTTCCAAACCACTGATCGACGATCTCTGCTTTTTCATTTAATTGAAAAACAGCTGAAAACGTATATTTTTCTTCGTTTGGTCTTAAGGAACACGCAAAGTTAGATAAGACTTCGGGCAGCATCGGTACTACTCGATCTACCAAATATACCGAGGTAGCTCTTTGATAGGCTTCCGCATCTAAAATGGTTCCCTCTTGAACATAATGGGAAACGTCGGCTATGTGAACACCTATTTCGTAACGACCGTTTTCGAGTTGTCTAAACGAAAGGGCATCATCAAAATCCTTGGCATCCTTTGGATCTATAGTAAAGGTCAATACATCGCGCATATCGCGACGTTTGTCAATTTCACTTTGCTGTATACTCGTATCTATTTTTTGCGCAAAAGCTTCTACTTCAACGGGGAAATCATTCGGTAAACCGTATTCGGCCAATATAGCATGCATTTCCGTATTGTGTTCGCCTTGTTTACCCAAAACTTTAAGTATACGACCAAATGGACTGTCGGCTCGATCTGGCCAATCTTCAATATTTACTAAAACGACATCGCCGTCTTTAGCATTTCCGATTTTGTCTTTTGAAATAAAAATATCGGTATACATTTTGGCATTGGCACTTGTAACGAAAGCAAAATTCTTTTGAATCTCGATAACTCCAACAAATTCCGTTTTATGCCTTTTAATAATTTCGACAACCTCACCCTCCGGTTTTTTACCTTTACGTTTGTTGTAGATATAAACTTTTACTAAGTCTTTGTCTAAAGCTTTATTCAAGTTGTTGGTTGGAATAAAAACGTCTTCTTCCAATTCACTGCATACGAAATAAGCCGTCTTTCTACTGGTCATGTCAATAGTTCCTTCGAAGTAATCCATCGTAGGAATGATTTGAAATTTACCCGGTTCTATTTCTTTGATTTTTTCTTTGGATAAAAGATATTTTAATTCTTTGATTATATCATTTCTTCCTTGAGTATCAATGATATCCATTGATGCTGCTATTTGTTTGTAATTATAGGTCTTGGAAGAATTATTAGATAGTAGTTTCAGGATTTTTGCTGAAAAATCTTGAAGTTTATTTTTTTTTTGATTTATTTTTTTACGCATTATAATCTTGTTTTTAGATTAAGTTCTAAACTATTTTTTAACGAAATTTCACTTAACTGGTTTAAATGTACAAAATAGTAGGAGAAGAGATTTTGTATTTTAAAAAATTAAATAAAATATAACGTTTATAATTATTTCTTTGTTGGTGAAGGATTAATTTAAGACTTTTTTAATCAGAAGGTTAAGATATCAAGTCCATGTAATTAGAAACTATTACAATTATTTATGAAGTAAATTATAGTACAAATATAATACTTTTCTGGTAAAAATATAAATAAAGCCTTTTTTGGATAAGCCTTGGCTAAAAGAAACTGGATTTATCTAATAGCGAATCCGCATTGGGGTTGTTGTTTGACAAATTCATATTTTTGGGTTGTCCGTGCAGTGAGTATCGGTAAATATTTGTAGGAAACAGTTTAAAAATCCTAAACTTAGTTCGGGCTGTTTTTTTATTTTTCATACTTTGTCATACCTTTGTCAAGTAATAACCGATAAAAGCAAATTATGAAACTATCCATTGGTAACGACCATGCAGGTCCAGCATATAAAAAGGCGATCGTTCAATTTTTAGAAGATCAAGGTCATGAGGTAACCAATTATGGAACCGATGATTTTGCCTCTGTGGATTATCCAGACTTTGGTCATCAAGTAGCCGCAGATGTTGAATTGAAAAAAGCGGATTTCGGAATTTTGATTTGTGGAAGCGGTAACGGTATTGCAATGACAGCAAACAAACATCAGGGTGTGCGTTGTGCGTTGTGTTGGACAAAAGAGATAGCTTCTCTATCGCGTCAGCATAACAACGCCAATATTATTAGTATTCCAGCGCGTTTTACTTCTATAGAACAGGCCGTAGAAATGGTAAAAACCTTTTTAGAAACCGCTTTTGAAGGGGGTAGACATGCTACTAGAGTAGATAAAATAAGTTGTTAGATAAAGATATTTTCAACGATGAATTTAGGCTTTTAAAAACCTTCTAATTCATTGGTATACCAGAAACAGCCGTCTATTTGATGGCTTTTTTTATCTTCTGAATACAAAGACCAACAACAGCAGTTGCACGATAATAATCGCGTAAAATTGCATTTTAAAAGAGGATTTGGATGTCTTATGTCTCAATTTATTCATCGCAACCCACCCACCGAAAGAACCGCCAATAAAACACAACATCAACAAGTTTTTTTCGGGCACTCTCCTACCCTTTTTCTGAGCTTTCTCTTTGTCATAAGCAAATAAAGCGAAAGCGAGATAATTGACCACTAAAAGGTAAAAAAATAAATATTTCATGGGATAATATGGGTCTACAGTAGCACGCTGTGCGTTACAGTATATGAAAATTACTCAGCAATTGTCTTTTTTAATCTAAAATTTCTTGATCGGTAAAATTAACAACAAAAAGATTAGGAGCCGAAATTAGTTTGGAATTTCTATAATTCAAGGACATGTCCTTGAATGAAGTGACTTAAAAAAGGCGTCAATCCGATGTAATAAGGGTTTCAATATTGCGTCAAAGGTAGTATTTTAGCCTTTCTAATTTAGCATAATACTTATGACTGCTCTTGAATTTATACAACAGGCTGTTGATACGACCCCTAAAAATATTCAAAATACGCTTTCTCTATTAGGAGAAGATTGTACTATTCCATTTATCGCTAGATACCGTAAGGATCAAACGGGGAATCTGGATGAAGTGTATATTGAAAAAATTGCAAAATACCATGAATTGTATCTCCAAATTGTAAAGAGAAAGGAGTCGATATTAAGTACAATTGAAGCTCAAGGTGCTTTGACAGAGGAACTGTCTAAAAAAATCAAGGCAAGTTTTGATTTGATAGATTTAGAAGATTTGTATTTGCCGTATAAAAAGAAGCGAAAAACAAGAGCAGATGTTGCTCGTGAGCAGGGCTTAGAACCTTTGGCCAAGCAAATCATGGCTCAGAATGCTAACGATCTAGCTGTTGTAGCAACGCGTTTTATCAATGGAAAGATCACGACTTCGGAAGAGGCTTTTCAAGGTGCTCGAGATATTATTGCAGAATGGATCAATGAGAATATGTATATACGAAAGAGTCTAAGAAGGCAATTTCAAACCAAATCGACTTTAGATACCAAAGTGATAAAGTCACAGAAAGACGAGGAAAAGGCACAAAAATTCGAACAATATTTCGAATGGTCAGAGCCCTTATATAAAATACCTTCCCATCGTCTTTTAGCGATATGTAGAGCTGTAAATGAAGGGTTTATCAAATTAAATGTACAGGTAGATAAGGAAGAATTGATCTCGATGATGGAGCATCATCTGATCAAACATAATACGGAGAGTACTGAGCATTTAAAGAAAGCGGTT
This sequence comes from Flavobacterium sp. HSC-61S13, assembly GCF_024171535.1. Classification (GTDB taxonomy): domain Bacteria; phylum Bacteroidota; class Bacteroidia; order Flavobacteriales; family Flavobacteriaceae; genus Flavobacterium. Next base: position 252,046 of record NZ_JALJZV010000003.1, read on the forward strand.
GCAGATAGTTATAAAAGATTATTGGAACCCGCTTTATCCAATGAAGTACTACAAGAGGCAAAACTCAAAGCGGATCTCAATTCGATCGGTGTTTTTGCGGACAATTTATCTCAATTACTGTTAGCACCTCCATTAGGAGAAAAAAGAATCTTGGCTATAGATCCCGGTTATAAATCGGGTTGTAAAGTTGTGTGTTTGGATGAAAATGGCAATCTCTTGTACAACGAGACCATTTTTCCTCATCCCCCACAAAAAGATGCGGCTATGGGAATGAAAAAGATCAGATCGATGGTTAATTCCTATAAAATTGAGGCCATTTCTATTGGTAATGGAACGGCATCTCGAGAGACGGAATTTTTTATTAAAAAAATAGCTTTTGACAAACCCGTACAAGTATTTATTGTCAGCGAAGCCGGTGCATCGGTTTACTCTGCTTCTAAAATTGCTAGAGAGGAGTTTTCCAATTATGATGTTACGGTTCGTGGAGCTGTTTCGATCGGTAGACGCTTGTCGGATCCGTTGGCAGAATTGGTTAAAATTGATCCCAAATCGATTGGTGTCGGACAGTATCAACACGATGTAGATCAGACTTTGCTCAAGACGGAATTAGACACCGTGGTAATGCGTTGTGTAAATTCAGTTGGAATTAATTTGAATACAGCTAGTAAATCCCTTTTGAGTTACGTGTCGGGAATCGGTGAGAAATTAGCCGAGAATATCGTTAGTTATCGTGCTGAAAATGGAGCATTTACCGATAGAAAACAACTTAAAAAGGTGCCCCGTTTCGGTGAAAAAGCCTATCAACAAGCCGTTGCTTTTGTACGTATTCAACAGGCGAAAAATCCTTTAGACAATTCGGCTGTACATCCTGAATCCTATAAACTAGTAGAACGTATGGCAAAGGATTTGGGTATTTCAGTGCAAGAATTGATCTCCAATAAGACCGCTATTCAAAAGATAAATTTGGACAACTATATTACGGATACAATCGGGAAATTTTCGTTGGAAGATATTTTAAAAGAATTGGAAAAACCGGGTCTGGATCCTCGTAAGGCCGCCAAGGTTTTTGAATTTGATCCAACGGTTTTTTCTATAAACGATTTAAGCGTTGGTAAAATTGTTCCGGGTATTGTCAACAATATTACCAATTTTGGTTGTTTCGTCGATCTGGGAATTAAAGAAAGTGGTTTGGTTCATATATCACAATTAAAGGCTGGTTTTGTTTCCGATGTCAATGAAGTAGTTAAACTCCATCAGCATGTTGAAGTGCGAGTGGTCGAGATTGATGTGTTGAAAAAACGGATTCAACTGTCGATGATTTTGGAGGGATAAACCAATTTATGCTGTAAAATTCCACACTTTTGGCAGAATTTTATTGGGAATTCCCCAATTCCCCAAAACAACCGAAGAGCTATTTATGGCTCTTTGTTTGTTTAAACTGTTGATTATTATTGTGTTATTTCTTTTTTTTAAAACTCCTACTCTATTGATTCCTTTTTGGACTCCTTTTTGCAGCTTTATTTTATGTAGAATAACGACTCTTAAAAAATGGAGTTCGCAAAAAATAGCCAAACTATGAAAAGTGTTCTATTATTGGTCCTGTTTTTTACGGTGAATTGGGGTTTTGCACAAAAGCCTCCAACTACTCCAAGTGAGCCTCAGGACACGACAAAACAGTGTGAAACTCCGGTTAAAATCACTCCACAACAGATGGAGATTGAACCGGTAAAGAAAGAAAAAACTCCGAAAGCGGAAGTTATTAAAAAAGAAATTCCTTCTAAAGGTCCAAAAAAGGAACCCCTTAAATAGAAGTCAAAAATAGAGTAGTGTTTTTTATTATGTTTTATGTGAGGAAAAATACCTGTTTGTTACAAACAGGTATTTTTTTGTAAAAAAAATGCACCACATAAATTGGTGCATATATAAAGTATTGAAAAACAGTTTTTTATTCTGTTTTAGATTTGTCTTCTGTGGAAGGATCTTTTTTAGAAGTTGATTTGTCATCTTCTTTTGTGGCATCTTTAAACTCTTTGATACCAGAACCAAGACCTTTCATTAATTCCGGAATTTTCTTACCACCAAACATCAATAAAACGATGGCAACAATTAAAATAATTTGCCACGGTCCAACTAATCCTAGAAACACTGATAATGAATACATAATATAATTTATTTTCAATAGATAAAGCAAAGATATAATAAAATAAACGATATCAGTTCAATAGAAATGAATTATTTAACTTCGAGATAAAAACATTAACAGTCACCAACTTGGGGATGTGAATAAAAGCCTAATTGAATTTCAAACTTTGGTTTAATTGTTATATTTGTAGAGAAAAACTTTGAAGTTATGTCTAAGAAAGGACTGAAACGCCAACATTTAAAGAAAAGGTTTCTCAATAAAAATCGAATAGTGCTTTTTAATGAAAACACTTTCGAAGAGATCTTTTCGATGAAGATTAACCTAATCAACGTAATAGGGGCGAGTTTTTCGATGTTTTTATTTTTGATCATATCGACTACTTTACTGATCGTTTTCACACCATTGAAAGAATTAATTCCCGGTTATTCTTCGTCAGAATTGAAGAGAAAAGCCATAGAGTTGACCTTAAAAACAGATTCTTTAGAACAGCTGGCTATTCGAAATGACGCTTATATTCAATCCGTGAAAAAAGTTTTAAAAGGGGAGGTAGACGCCGTTAAAATCAACATTGATTCGTTAACAAAAATTGAGACGGCACTTTTGGAAAGCAGTGATTTAAAGGTCAGTGAGCAGGATTTAAAACTCAGAGAGTTGGTATTACAGGAAGATAAATACAATGTATTTCAGGAAGCAAAACCCAAAGTAGCTACGGTTTTATTTCCTCCAGTAAAAGGAACTCTGGTCAAGAAATACGATCCCAAGCAAAAATATTATGCTGTTTCTATTGCGGTGCCCAACAATACACCGATTAAAGCTATATCAGCGGGAACCGTGTTATTTGCTGAATGGACACCCCAGAGCGGTTATATCATTATTATACGTCACGCAGAAGGCCTTGTTTCCGTGTATAAACACGCAGCATCGTTAACCAAAAACCAAGGAGATTCGGTTAAAAGTGGTGAAGCGATTGGTCTTGCTGGAGGAGGAAGTAGTAATGCTACCGCCTCAAATAATTTACATTTTGAATTGTGGAAAGACAGTTATGCGATTGATCCAACCATGTTTATTGATTTTGATTAAAAAGATATGTCTATAAAATCCTTTGCCGCTAAGATATTCGCGAATATCATCCATCATAAAACCCAAAAATGGGTGATGAATCCCATTGAAACTCAGGAAAGGGTTTTTAACCAACTAATTCAGAAGGCAAAGAATACTGCTTTTGGTATCGATCATCAGTTTGCTGAGATTCAAAACCACCACGATTTTTTACAGCGTGTTCCGATTAGAGACTATGAAGACCTCAAAACTTATGTTGATCGCGTTGTAGATGGTGAATCTGATGTGTTATGGCCTGGAAAGCCCTTGTACTTCGCTAAGACTTCGGGAACGACTTCGGGTGCTAAATACATTCCGCTAACTAAGGATTCCTTGCCTTATCATATTCGAGCGGCACGCAATGCTATCTTAGAGTATATATATGAAACGGGTAAGGCGGATTTTGTCGACGGTAAAATGATTTTTTTACAGGGAAGCCCTGTATTAGAACTTAAAAATAATATTAATTTTGGAAGACTTTCAGGTATCGTTGCACATTATGTACCTAAGTATTTGCAAAACAATAGACTACCGAGTTGGGAAACCAACTGCATAGAAGATTGGGAGACTAAGGTAGATCGTATAGTTGAAGAGACGGTTGATCAAGATCTAAGTGTGATTTCGGGAATTCCGAGTTGGGTGCAGATGTATTTTGAGAAGTTATATCAAAGAGAAGGTAAAGCAGTAGGGGATATCTTTAAACATTTTGAGCTCTTTATCTATGGGGGTGTTAATTATGAGCCGTATCGAGCCAAATTTGAACAATTAATCGGCCGTAAGGTGCCTTCTATCGAATTGTTTCCGGCTTCTGAAGGTTTTTTCGCTTATCAAGATTCTCAATCGGAGAAGGGGTTATTGCTGTTATTAGATGCTGGAATTTTTTATGAATTTGTTCGTGCAGATGCGTTTTTTGAAGTCAAACCGACAAGGTTGACCATTGGGCATGTTGAAATAGGAGTCAATTACGTGATGATTATATCTACCAATGCCGGATTATGGGCTTACAATATGGGTGATACCGTTCAATTCACGTCTGTAAAACCGTATCGATTGATAGTTTCCGGGCGAATTAAACACTTCATCTCCGCTTTTGGAGAACACGTCATAGGGAAGGAAGTAGAGACTGCTTTACAACTGGCCATGCAAGGCACGAAAATTCAAGTCAATGAATTCACTGTAGCACCGCAAATTACTCCCGTTTCAGGGCTACCTTTTCACGAGTGGTTTATCGAATTTGGCGAAGAACCAGAAGATTTAGAAATGTTTGCACAAAAAATAGATCAGGCTATGCGCGAACAAAATGTGTACTATGATGACCTTATTAAAGGACATGTATTGCAACGACTAAAGATTCGTACAGTTACTAAAGACGGGTTTCAGGTTTATATGAAATCGATTGGAAAATTGGGCGGACAAAATAAATTGCCAAGACTCAGTAACGATCGGGCTATTGTTGATCGACTAATAACAAAGGAATAGTTATCTTTGCGAGTTAAATAATAAATATTGTTTAAAATAGCGTTTAGAAACGGTGATCTAGCTGGTTTGAGGATACTGTTACATACCATAGATCGGGTATTATGATACCCGTGACAAAGGAGGTTTGATAAACAGATGATTTTGAGCATCAAGAACAGCATTTAAACGCCATATAAAATTATAATCAGATGAAAGAGATAAAAAACATATCTAGAACAAGAGCACAGGTATCCTCTGCAGCAGTGGAGCGTATGTATATTACCATGCGCCACTTGTTTAATAGAGGTTTTTATAAGCCGATGGGAATTTCGGGAGACACTTTAAGAGAGGCTTTATTGGAATTGAGACCAGAAATTTATGGATCTATTGCAGAAGAGAAAGTAGAGTTAAACGGTTTGTTATATGTTATTGAACGCTTGCCTATAGGCATTGAACAATGTAGGTATATCAATTTAACTTCAGACGAGGGATACTCGATCTCTCACTTTGAAGCGATAGTGCCACCAAAAAGAAGAAGAAACTGTTATCGTATAGACGATGAACAGATGAATATTGAAATTACCCGTGGGCGATCAGACATCTATGATGTCTTAACGCATTTGACTTTTATTTTTGTCGAATCGCATAAAATCATGAATCGAGTATTGATTGGTGAAGATGGAAAGGTAACGCGTGATTGGTTAAAAATAGAGCATGCGGTTAATACAGAAGAACCGTTGTCTCTAGTTGAAAAAGAGATTGCTATTTCGCATTTATCGAATGTTTTGGGACGATCTTTTGCTGAAGTATTGACCGTGTATGATGGATTTGCTACAGCTGAGAATCCAGATCGCTTTTTAGATGTCATCTATTGGTTAGGTAAACTTGCCATAGAGGAGGTAGTGGATAACAATAAGAGAACCATAACTTTTAGTCCAATACTTCGCGAACGTTTAGGTCACCACATCTATGGTGAAATGTGGTCGGATAACATCAAGAATCACCTTAAAAAACAAGGGCTTCTAGAGCGTCCTATTCATATTATCAGTGCTAATATGCACAGTGTGATGAATTCCATCTTTGCTAGTACCGTGCTAAAATCACATTTAAAGGGTCAATCAGAACTACAGGTATACGAAGAATTGAGTAAATCGGAAAATGGCGAGCTGCGTAAATTGGTTTATGAACGTGCCCTAATGGAGGGAATGACCTTTTTGCCAGATACTTCAGGAACCAACATCGATGTACAGATTTTTGATACTGCTTTAATTGATTTCCCCAACACCGCATTTTCTTCGGAGAAGTTAGCCGATCAGAAACCGGTGATTATCGTGATGGATTATGCTTTTGGAGAACAAGCCTACGAAACCATAGACGAATTGTTAAAACCGTTTCATAAACATACTTTTTTGAATGTAGAATCCGTTTCTATAATGGGAAAAGCTGGAATTCTTACAGGAGGAAAAGGGGATATCATGATTCCTTTCGCACATATCAACGAGGGCACCGGAGATAATTATCCTTTAGAAAACGAATTGACTGCAGCGATGTTTGAAGGTCACGACATAGCTGTAGTAGCCGGTACTATGGTTACGGTTTTGGGAACCTCTTTACAGAATAAGGATTTACTAAAGTTTTTCCATGATTCTACTTGGGGTGTTATCGGTCTAGAAATGGAGGGAGCGCATTATCAGAAAGCGATTCAATCTGCGTCAAAGATCAGAAAAAGTATTCCACCAAATGTAAAGGTCAGATATGCTTATTATGCATCTGATAATCCTTTAGAAACGGGAAGTACCTTGGCATCAGGTGGATTAGGTTCTACTGGGGTGAAACCGACGTATTTGATTACAATAAAAATATTAGAACAAATTTTCAATATTATTTAATATGGATAATCATCCAAATCAACACAATCAAGAGATTGATTTAGTATATATATATCATGCCTTTGGTCGATTTTTGACTAATGTCGGCTTGTTTTTTTATGATTTTTTAATGCTCATAAAAAAGTATATCATCGCAATAGTGGTTTTACTAGCCATAGGAATCGCATTGGGTTATTATATAGATAGCAAACACGGAAGAATACTACGTCATGATTTTATTGTAGTTCCCAATTTCGGCAGTGCCGATTATCTGTATGAGGCTTTTGATAAAAATTCCTTTATTACGACCAAGTTGGATACAAAAGAATGGATGAATTTGAAAGAGGTAAAAAGAATAAAGATAGAGCCGGTTGAGGATATTTATACCTTGTTGAAAAACAACAAGCAAGCTTTGGAACTGTTTGAAACTTTAGGCGAAAAAGGAGGAGATATCAACAGTTTTATAACCAATAAATCAACTCGTAAAAACTATAAGTATCATTTATTGAGCATCTATACTAGTGGAAATCAAAATACGGATAGTGTCGTTGAGGAGGTCTTTGAGCAGCTGAACTCACAAGAGTATTACTTGAAGAAATTGGCGATTGCGAAAGTGCAAAATCAGATCAAAAAACGAGAAACAGAATTGTCGTTGCAACAAATGAATCAGATTTTGATTGGTATGGGAAATCCAGAAAAGGGCACCCTAGACGCTAAGGGTGTTACAATCACCCAATTTCCGGAAATCGAAAATCTTTTTTATCGCAAAAACAACATTATGGATGATTTGGTGATGTTGGATGAAGAAATATTGGAGCAGGAGCAAGTGGTATATATCGCTGGTAGAATGATGAATAATATTGATGAAAATTTCTGGGAGATGAAAAAGATAACCTTACCTTTTTTGTTTTTAGTGATTTTTTTGTCGGCATTATTGCTTAGGAATTTTATGAAGAAATTTAAGGTAGTTAAAGAAAATAGACAGCAGTAATATGATGATTACTCCAACCCGATTAGCAGGATGTTTTGTTTATGAACCTAAGGTTTTCTTTGATTCTAGAGGATATTTTATGGAGACTTTTAACCAAAGAGACTTTAATGAAATCAGCGGCCTAGAAATTAAATTTGTTCAAGACAACCAGTCATTTTCGAGCAAGGGTGTTTTAAGAGGCTTACATTATCAAATAGGAGAACACAGTCAATCTAAATTGGTTCAAGTACTTCAGGGCAGTGTATTGGATATTGCGGTAGATATTCGGCCAGAATCTAAGACCTATGGACAATATCATGCTGAAATACTTAACGATATCAATCACAAACAGCTGTTTATTCCTAAAGGTTTTGCACATGGATTTTTGGTTTTGAGTGATACAGCACTATTTTTTTATAAGTGTGATCAGTATTACTGTGCAGAATCCGAGGGTGGAATCCTATACAACGATGCTTTTTTAAATATTGATTGGCAACTTCCTGAGAAAGATTTGATAGTTTCTGAAAAGGATTTAAAATTACCAGGAATACAGCAAGCTAAAAAAATATGGTAATATTAGTCACAGGATCTGCGGGACAACTGGGGCAAGCCATACAATCCATTTCAGTAAAACAGACGGAAATCGATTTTGTTTTTTGCGACTCTGCCACATTGGATATAACCGATAAAGCCAATTGCGAGCGAATTTTTAAGCAATATCAACCAGACTACTGCATCAATACCGCTGCTTACACAGCCGTCGACCAGGCTGAGAAAGAAGCTGAAAAGGCTTATTTGGTGAATGTTATTGGGGTTAAAAATTTAGCTGAAGTGTGCTTGGAAACCCAGACTGTTTTGGTTCATTTGTCTACAGATTTTATCTTTGACGGAATTAGTGACAGACCTTATCGAGAAGATGATAAGCCCAATCCGAGATCCATTTATGGACAAACCAAATTGGAGGGTGAACAGGTCATTATAAGACTTCTAAAAGATTTTTATATAATAAGAACCTCTTGGGTATATTCGGAATTTGGGCATAATTTCATGAAGACCATGTTGCAGTTAGCACAGAATCGTCAAGAACTCAGAGTGGTGGATGATCAGATTGGAACGCCTACAAATGCGGTAGAGCTCGCTGGCGTGGTTATTGATATGATTAAGAAAAAATGTGAAAATTACGGAATTTATAATTTTAGCAATGAAGGCCAATGCAGTTGGTATGAATTTGCGTTAGAAATATTTCGGGTTAATAACGTTGATATTAAAGTGGATCCCATTGCTAGTTCTGAATTCCCGACCCTAGCTATACGACCCCATTACAGTGTATTAGATAAACAGAAGATAAAAAATATATTTGAAATTGTGCCCAACAGTTGGCAAAGATCAATTCCCAAATTTTAAGAGTGTTTTGAACACTTTTGAAATATAAAAACACCCTATGAATAAAAAAGTACTTTTTGTTTTTGGAACACGTCCAGAAGCCATTAAAATGGCGCCTTTAGTTAAAGCTTTTCAGGCAGAAATGTTATTTGATACCAAAGTATGTGTCACTGCTCAACACCGTGAAATGTTGGATCAAGTTTTGGATTTTTTTAATATCGTTCCCGATTTCGATTTGGATATTATGGAACCCAACCAAACCTTAAATAGCATTACAGCAAAGATATTGTTGGAGATGAAGCCGGTTTTAGATGTTTTTAAACCCGATATAGTATTTGTGCATGGCGACACCACGACAACTATGGCTGCAAGTATAGCCGCTTTTTATTCGGGTGCTAAGGTAGCTCATGTTGAGGCAGGATTGCGAACGTTTAATAAGAGATTGCCTTTTCCAGAAGAGACCAACAGACAAATTACTAGTGTTGTTAGTGATTATCATTTTGCTCCGACGACAACCTCTAAGGAAAATTTGTTGAGAGAAAATATAGCGGAAGAAACGATCATTATAACAGGGAATACCGTGATTGATGCGCTTTTGGAAAGCGTTGAAATTGTTAAGGATTTAAAGCACCCGGAGATTGAACAGTTAAAAGGTTTGATCGAACCAGCACAGCAAGTGATTTTAATCACAGGCCACCGCAGAGAAAATCACGGGGAAGGTTTTATACAAATCTGTGAGGCATTAAAAGAAATTGCACTTAAAAACCCGAAGATGGTTTTGATTTATCCCGTTCATCTCAATCCAAATGTTCAGGTACCAGTAAACAGTATTTTAGGGCAAATATCAAACATTAAATTGATACACCCTTTGTCTTATCCAGCGTTTATTTGGTTGATGAACCGTTCTAAAATCATCATTACAGATAGTGGTGGAGTTCAAGAGGAAGCTCCGAGTCTGGGTAAACCGGTATTGGTTATGCGAGAAACTACCGAAAGACCTGAAGCAGTGGAAGCAGGAACTGTAATTTTGGTGGGAACAGCTAAGGATAAAATAATCGCAGAAACTCAAGAATTAATTGATAATCCTTTAAAAATGGAGCGTATGAGCCAATTGCATAACCCATATGGAGATGGACTGGCAACAAAACGGATATTAGATTTTATAAAATCGCTTGAGAATGCTTAATCTAATTAAGAAAGGTCTTCAAAATAAGTTTTTACAACAGAGTATCGTGACTTTTGGTTTACGCGGCATGGGTGTGGCATTTTTATTTGCGATCACCATTTTAATGACGCGAAGTTTTGCTCCAGAAGCCGTTGGGCAATATGAATTTATCCGGGTATTTTTACTTATTTTAGGTAGCGTTTCTTTGGTAGGTACCGATGTATCTATTATTTACTTTGCTGGAAAACTGCGAGGCAATAATTCTTTTAGTTCCTTAAAAAAAACCTATTATTCGATGGTTAAGATGGTGCTGTTTATAGCAGTTGCTCTTAATTTAATTTTTTTTATTTTTATAAAAGAGGACAGTGTCAATCTCTATTTTCAACAAGATGTTTACAGTATCATTCAAAAGGCTGTATTTTTTCTACCCTTTTATATTATCACCTTGTTAAATACCGAAACATTAAGAGCTTTGGAAAGGCCTGTTTTATCGGAGCTTTTTAGAAATATTTTTAAATATTGCCCATTAGCTGTCGGTTTAATCGTTGCTTTAACTACTGATTTGTCTTATTCAATAGCAGAATATTATATCTATGGTTTCTTGTTTTTATTCTGCGTTAGTCAATGGAGTATTTGGTATTGTTTTAGGAAAGTTGACCACCAGGACCAGGCAAATCTAATTTTCAGCAATAAAGAAATTATAAAACATTCCTTACCTATGGGAATTAGTAGTATAGTGCTTTTTCTGTTTATGGGGGTTGATGTCTTTTTGCTGAAAAAATATTATGATGATAATTGGATTGCTTATTATGCCGTTGCCATCAAATTAATCACCATACTCTCGATGGTTATATTGAGTATCAACATCAATTGCTCTCCGCGAATCAGTGAGCTTTTCTCTAAGTCAGATAAGGTAAACCTACAATTATTGTGTAAAAAAACAGCTAATTTTACTTTTAAAGCCAATATGGTGGTTGGATTTTTTCTGATTGTCTTTATTAAAACGATCTTGACTTTCTTTGGCGAACAATATGTAGTGATCCAAGATACTTTTTACATATTAATAATATCTCAATTGGTTACCTCTGCTTTTGGGGTCGTTCCAGTGTACTTAAATATGACTGGTAGATCACTGGTTTTTCAGTTTATTCTGATTATAACATTAATCATCAATGTTATACTGAATATAATTCTAATCCCGCTTTATGGAACCATAGGCGCGGCGATTACTTTTACTTTTTCAGTGGTGTTTTGGAATTTAATTGTGTTTATATATGTTTATCGTAAAGACGGAATTAATCTGTTCTTTTTATAAAGGAAAGCAGATTTAATTAAAATTCGATAGAGCAATCCATTTAATTGGATGTTTGCGAAGCATACTTATAGAAGTTAGTAGTAAATTTGTCGCATTGAGCATAATAAATAACAAACACTTAATAAAAAAATCCTTTTTTAATGAAAATATTGTTCTATTTACCTTCTAAGGCGGTTAACGACGCAACTATTTATTATACGGATCTTATAAAAAGAGCCTTTGTAAATAATGGATATGAAGTATCCACGCATCAAACGGTGGAGCATGTTAATGAATTTGATCTGATAGTGACAATAAGAGTAAGGGATTTTGTCAAGGTTTACTTCAAGAATAGTAAAATACCCATAATCAGTTGGCAACAGGGAATTGGGCCAGAAGAGTTTGCGATGTTAAACCATTATTCCTTACGTGCAAGGGCTATAAGTTGGGCATTTAGCAGGGCAGAAAAATGGGTTTTACGAAAAAGTTATTATAATTTCTTGGTTTCTGATAGTATGTGGAAGCATTATAGGGAGAAGTATAATATTCCAGTAGATAACCATCTTATCATACCGTGTTACAACAAGAATCTAAAACCGATGTGTTTTAATGCGGACCTGAAAAAAGAATCGAGTTATGTATATGCTGGAACCTTATTTAGTTGGCAATGTTTTGAGAAAACAGTGGCTTTATATCAAAAGATTGAGACCAAGAACCCTCAAGCATCTTTAACTATTTTTACTAGAGAGAAAGAGGAGGCATTAGAAGTTTTGAGGAAATATGCCATCAAAAACTATGAGATCAAGTATGTAAGTCTGGAGGAGTTGGAACAAGAATTAAGTAAATTCAAATACGGTTTTATCCTTAGAGAAAAGCATATAATAAATCGAGTTTCTACTCCGACTAAAATGAATTCGTATCTTTCCGTTGGATTGATGCCTATATATACGGATGTTATTGATTCTTTTGAGGAAAATTTAAACCTGTCGCCGTACAGCATTAAGTTTAACAGTGATGCTTCTTTAGAAGCGATGGCAAATACCATCCATGCTCATAACCAAGCTCCAATAAATTACGGGGAGTTCTATGATATTTGCCAACAAAATTTCGAGAATTATTACGATGATTCATACAACATAAGTAAAATTGAAAAAGAACTTATAGCGGGACTAAAAGAAAACTAAATGTATTATATCACTAAAAACAAACTAACTTTTTATCTATTAGTAGGCTTGTGTATTCTAATTGGTTTTATTGGACCTTTTATCTTACCGGGTAAATATTATTATGATGCTAATTTAATTGTTTCAGATCCATTAAAGCAGCGTGGTTGGATCGAGAGTTATCCCGTAACGATGATGTTCTATCATCTTACGCGTTTATCGTATGTTTCTTATAGTATAGTAGCTTTAGTACAGTTACCTATTTTATTTTATATTTTAAAGAAAATTGGAATTCCTGAAAAATTCCATGTTTTTACAGTTAGGAATGTCATAGTATATCTGGCTTTTTTGATGATTGCCGTATTTATATCACAACCATCAAAAGAATTTATCACTTATCTGTTTATTACTTTGGTACTCTTTATATTAGTTCAAAGAGGAATAAGTTTTAAGTTGTTGCTGGCCTTAGCTTTTGGCGCGTTTTTCGCATTCGGGATTATTTATAGACCGTATTATATTTTCATCCCCTTTATTTCGATAGGCATGTATGCGATCACTTTTATTAAGATACCTAACAAGGTGTTTTTAGCCATTTTTAACGGGGTTTTAGTTATCATCTTTATTTCATTGACATACGGAGTGCTAAAAGGGGACTATCTCTCTATGATCTCTCGAGAGAACGTTAACCTTGTGCGAATCAATTCGGGCGATACCGATACCAATAGTATTATCATGTCTCCGATATATCCAGATACTTGGTATGGAGAGGTAGTCAGTATGTTTTATGGTTTCTTTACAGTGAATCTTCCTGTTAACGGTTTAAAATTTATTAAGTCACCACAGATTATTGCTTTTGTTCTTTGGCAGTTAACCTTGTCTGTTTTGTTGATGTTGCGCTTATCAAAATGCCTTCAAGAACCTCAAAAATATAAAGAAGCACTATGGGTGTTGTTTTTTGTATTTGCTTTTTTTATTGCGCAAGGTATGTTTGAACCCGATTTAGGATCGGCTGTTCGACATAAAATTGGTATTTTCCCTCTAATATATTTTTCCCTATACTATGAAGATTTCAGACGAAAATTATCAGAAAGGCTTTAATCTATTACTGCTATTAATTGCTTCTACTTTTTTCTTTAGCAAGCTGTGTACCTGGCTTATTATTGTTTTCGCCGTATATAATTTGATTTTTATTCGCCGGAATCGATTTCCAAAACAGGCCATTGTTTTGAGTCTTATTGTTGCATGTCCCTTCTTATTGGAAATTCTATTCTTCTGGAAGAATGATTCGTTTCGTCTGGGTTGGAAAGCAGCTGAAAAATCGATTTCACTTTTGTTTTTTGCCTACTTCATCGTTTCCAATTACAAACACATTCCCTTTTTAAAACTGCTTAATGCTTATGCAAAAACGACTACAGTTATTATCGTACTGTTGTTAGTACGGTTTATAATTATAGAACCCGAGTTGATTCAGAAATATGTAGCGCATATCGATTTATGGGAGTTGGGTTATCAATTTGCAGACAGTTTCAAAAATCATGCTCCAGCAGTTAATATGCACCTAACCTTTGTAGCGGTGATTAATTTTTATTTCTTAATACAATATCTGCAACAAAAAACGGCGATGAAGTGGCTGGTTTTACAAGGGATGACCCTGATTACTTCAATTCTTCTCATATTAATTGTCAACACCAGAATGTCACTTCTTAATGTGGTAATAGGTTTTGGAATAGTAATAATAGTAGAAGCTTTTAAGTATTACTCTACAAAGAAGGTAATTATGGGCAGTCTGACTTTTTTTGCTAGTATGTTCTTAATTCTATTCTTTTTCGTAAAACTTAATCCGTATATGAAGGAGAAATACTCGTCGGCAACCTTTGCTCATATAGATAAAATAGGAAAACTGGATGAAATTGAGGATCCTGAAAAAAATGTTTTTAATGCTTTAGTAACTAGACTATCTATTTGGAAGGCAGCATGGGAGTTGTCACAAAAGAGTTTGTTAACCGGATATGGTTCGTCTGATTCCAAAACTGAATTGGCACGTTATTACGAGCAAACAGATCAGCAATTTTTAGCCAAATATGCTTTCCCTACACACAATCAATTTTTGGATTCCCTATTGAAATTTGGAGTTTTAGGTCTATTTTCAATAAGTTGTTATATTTTTCTCAGTGCTTATTTGGGATTTAAAACACATAGTGGAATTATGTTGGCCTTCTTCTTTAACTTTTTTACCTCGAACTTAGTGGACGATTTTCTAATTCGCTTCGATGGAATTGTTTTTAGTGGATTCTGGTTGTCTCTTTTTGTGGTCTATTACTTACAAGGCTCCCATACTATTTCTCGTAAATAGGAATCAGTTTTTGAAAGTTTTTGTCTTTATCAAAATCACGTTTGCATTGTTCATAGGCTTGTGTACCGATTTTTTTTCGGAAATCCGCATTTTCTAATTGTTTTATAAAAGGATCTAAATCGTCAAGTTGGTCGAATAGGAATCCAGAAACGCCATGAACTACGACATCTTTATTTCCAAAAACATTAGTGGCAAGTATGGGTTTTCTCAAAGCCATAGCTTCTAAGACAGCTATAGGCAGTCCTTCCCAAAGTGAGGGTTGTAGATAGATATCTAATTCGTTTAACAGCGGCAAACAATCTACATTGTCTGAAAACCAACCCGATATATGAATATTTTTTGCCGTTAGTAAGGGACGAAGTTCTCCGTCACCGATCCAGATAAAGTCATGTTGAGGATATCGTAAGGCAATTTCATTAAAAAGTTTTGGGTTTTTCGGAGCAGTGATTCTACCGACGATTCCAATTTTTAAGCGAGGATTTTCTATGGTTTTGTAAAAGGGTTCCAAAACACTGAAGTTTACTCCATTTCGTACCAATTCAGCTTTCCCCATTCTTTTAGCGATCTCGTATTCTGTATCTCCACAGGCGATTGTAGTACCGCCAAACAAAAGTTGAGTATATTTCTCGATAATCCAAAATACCTTTTGTTTTGTTGTTGAAATATCTTGTCTAATAAACGAATATCCGTGAGGGGTATAAAATACTTTTTTGTTTGAAAAGAGTAAAAAATTGGCCCATCTTCCAATAACACCTGCTTTGGATGAATGCAGATGAATCACATCGGGATTGAGTTCTTTTAAAACTTTTCGAAGCTGTAGAGTCGCTTTTAAATCTTTAAATAGCGATAACTCCTTTTCCATATCCACTTCAACAAGGTCCACTTTTGATGAGAAATCGCGTGCAATATTGTTGGGATCTATTTCCTTTCTTTTGGCGCTGTAAATCACCGTAGTTTTTAAGTTCCGGTTTTCCGCCTCGTTTCCAAAAAAATTGGTAAGGTCTTTGAAATAGGTATAAACACCTCCGCCAAGTGCTTCGACGATATGGACTACTCTCATTTTAATTTTTTTACAAAATTAGAGATTCTTTATTAAACTTGCTTTAGGAATGCTAAAATTAAAATAAATAAGTACTTATAATTTTTTTTACTAATAATCAGTATTATTTTTACAAAATGAAACGAATTTTAATCACTGGAGCCGCAGGTTTTTTGGGGTCGCATTTATGCGATCGGTTTATCTTAGAAGGGTACCATGTAATTGGTATGGATAACCTGATTACAGGCGATCTAAAAAATATTGAACACCTCTTTAAGTTGGAGCATTTTGAGTTTTATCACCACGATGTAACCAAGTTTGTAAACGTACCGGGGAAATTGGATTATATATTACATTTCGCTTCACCAGCTAGCCCAATTGATTATTTGAAAATACCGATTCAGACATTAAAAGTAGGTTCCTTGGGCACCCACAATTTGTTGGGTTTGGCTCGAGTAAAAAAAGCGCGAATTTTAATTGCTTCTACCTCTGAAGTATATGGGGATCCTTTAGTGCATCCACAGACCGAGGAATACTATGGTAACGTTAATACCATTGGACCGAGAGGGGTGTATGATGAAGCCAAGCGTTTTCAGGAATCGATTACAATGGCCTACCACACTTTTCACGGTTTAGAAACCAGAATCGTTCGAATTTTTAATACTTATGGACCGCGAATGCGCTTAAATGATGGCCGTGTGATTCCAGCATTTATAGGACAAGCGTTAAGAGGAGAAGATTTGACTATCTTTGGCGACGGTTTGCAAACCAGATCGTTTTGTTATATAGATGATCAAGTTGAAGGAATTTATAGACTTTTGCATGCGGATTATGCGTTGCCGATTAATATTGGCAATCCGGATGAGATCACAATAAAGGATTTCGCAGATGAGATTTTGAAGTTGACTGGGCGCAATCAAAAAGTGGTTTTTAAAGACCTTCCTTTAAATGATCCCTTGCAACGTCAACCCGATATTACTAAAGCGAAAAATATTTTGGGTTGGGAGCCCAAGATTGATCGTGCAGAAGGTATGAGACGAACCTACCAGTATTTTAAATCCTTTAGCGAGGAGGAGTTATTAAAAGAAGAACATAAAGATTTTTCAAAATATATAAATTAAGTGAAGAAAATTAGAGGAAGATACTCCAAATTCATTAGGCCGATTACGCTTCTAATAGATATAACGATATTAAATCTGTTTGCTTACTACTTATTGCCTGAATTCTCAGGCAAGATTTGGTTTCACCTTTTCATATCGCTAAGTTGGCTTTTAAGTTCTTGGGTGACCATGTATTACGATGTGTTTCGTTTTACTCGAATTGTCAAGATTTTTGAAAAAATCTTTAAACAATTTGTATTGCAATTCGTTTTATATTCGGCATATAACGGGTTTTTTTCTCGTTTTGCAGAGCCTAAGGATCTGATTCTGTATGGTGTGTTTACCATGATTACGATTTCGGTAATTAAAATCAGTATCTTCTATTCGTTAAAAATTTTCCGTAGCCAGTATGGCGGTAACTATAGAAGAGTAGTCATCATTGGGAAGGGTAAAGAAGTCAAGCAATTACAAGATTTCTTTAATAAAAAAACGGAATACGGTTACCATTTAGTAGGTACTTTTAAAGATGAAGCCGTTGATATACAAGATATATTAGACTATGTGGAACAAGAAAAAATTGATGAAATCTATATCAGTCTGTATTTGGTAAGCACCAAATCGTTTGGCAAAATTGTCGATTTTGCCGACAATAACTTAAAGGTTCTGAAATACATTCCCAAAGACGATGAGCTGATTGGTGATAATTATAATACAGAGTATTATGATTTGATTCCGATTATTCCGAGGCGTAAGATACCACTGGATAGTCAATACAATCGATTGGTGAAACGAACTTTTGATTTAGTGTTTTCTAGTATTGTGATTGTTTTTCTATTGTCGTGGTTAATTCCGTTGATTTCGATTTTGATCAAATTGGAGTCTCGCGGTCCTGTATTCTTCAAACAATTGAGAAACGGTATGAACAACTCAGAATTTACCTGTTATAAATTTCGATCGATGTATAGAAATGAAGCCTGCGACGATCAGCAAGCCTCTAAAGGTGATGCGCGTATCACTCGTTTGGGTAAGTTTATTAGAAAAACAAGTATTGATGAATTACCTCAGTTTTTTAATGTATTTTTAGGCGATATGTCGGTGGTTGGACCCCGCCCACACATGGTGATGCATACCCAAATGTATGCTAAGAAAATAAATAAATTCATGGTGAGACATCTGATAAAACCAGGAATTACAGGGATGGCGCAAACTCACGGATATAGAGGAGAAGTAGAAAACGACCGCGATATTATCAATCGCGTAAAATACGATATCTTCTACATTGAAAATTGGTCTGTTTTTTTAGATTTAAAAATTATTTATCTAACGATATATAACGTTTTTAAGGGAGAGGACAAGGCTTATTAATTGTAAAAGTCGATGAATAAGAAAATTGGAAGATATTCACATTGGATCAAGTATATCGTAATAGCGATGGATTTCTTGACGATATTTATCTTTTCCTTTGGTTTTCTAAAATTTTATCTTGATGCCTATTTATACCTATTATTACTAGTATGCTGGTTTGTAATTGCAAGACAAACAGCCTTTTATAAAATATATCGATTTACGAGTGTTATTTCGATTATTCAAGTTTTTTTTAAACAATACTTTATTTACTTAGTGTGTTTCTTTGCCCTTTTTGGGGTTTTTGAAATACCCTTTCAAAAGTGGACTGTTTTTACCTATTTTATAGTATTGGGCTTTACTCTTTTTGGAATCAAGCTGCTGATTTTTCATGTACTAAAAGAATACAGACTCCACTATGGAGGAAACAAAAGACATGTCATTGTCGTTGGAAATTCTAAAGCCAGTTTTGAATTGGTAGATTTTTTTAAGTTCAATCCCGAATACGGTTATTATTTAAAAGAGGTCATTGTTCCCGATGCTGTAACCAATCGTATCAACTTGGAAGTAGTTCAAAAGTATGTGCAACAAAAAGGGATCGATGAAATTTATTGCTCGTTAAAGAGTTTGGATTCCAAACAGATTTCAACGTTGTTCACTCTGGCAAATAATAATTTTAAAACCATCAAGTTCATTCCAGACAATCATGAACTGCTGTTGCGGAAAATGGATTTGCAATTCTATGGAATTTTGCCGCTGATGACTGTGAATCAGAGCCCATTAGATAACTTATCCAACGCTATGAGCAAAAGGTTATTTGACGTGTTTTTTTCTTTATCTATGATCTTGTTTGTGTTTTCGTGGTTGTTTCCCATTATTGCGATTTGTATTCGAATGGATTCCAAGGGACCGATCTTTTTTAAGCAGAAGAGAAACGGACTAAACTACCGGGAATTTTATTGTTATAAATTTCGCTCTCTTTATGTGAAAGATACAGAAGAAGAATATAAACCCGTTACTAAAAAAGATCGTCGGGTGACTCTAGTCGGCGGTTTTTTAAGGAGTACCAGTCTGGACGAATTACCTCAATTTTTCAACGTACTGATTGGAAACATGTCTGTAGTAGGACCTCGACCTCATGCGCTAATCTACAATCAAGAATACACCAAAAAGGTCAAAAACTTTATGATGCGTCATTTGATTAAACCCGGAATTACGGGTATGGCTCAAACCCACGGATACCGCGGTGAGGTAGAAAATAAACGCGATATCGTAAATCGGGTGAAGTACGATATTTTCTATATCCAGAATTGGACCTTATTATTGGATGTGAAAATCATATTTATTACCCTAATCAATACATTTAGTGGTG
This sequence comes from Flavobacterium sp. HSC-61S13, assembly GCF_024171535.1. GTDB lineage: Bacteria > Bacteroidota > Bacteroidia > Flavobacteriales > Flavobacteriaceae > Flavobacterium. Next base: position 271,796 of record NZ_JALJZV010000003.1, read on the forward strand.
ATAAAAAAGCTTATTAAACTTGATAGTAAGTGGCAATACTTTTTAGATTTCCCTAATTTATACCTATTTTTGAACTCTAATTACAAACAACATAACCCATGAATATTTTACTGTTAGGATCTGGAGGTAGAGAACATGCCTTAGCATGGAAAATGCTTCAGAGTAAAAATTGCTCTAAGCTATTTGTTGCGCCAGGTAATGCTGGTACGGCAGCTATAGCAAATAACCTGGATTTGAATCCCAATGATTTTGATGTTTTAAAAAAGGCGGTTTTAGCAAATGAGATCCAAATGGTGGTGGTAGGACCTGAAGATCCATTGGTTAATGGTATCTATGACTTTTTTAAAAATGATGCTGAATTAAAAAATATCCCAGTGATTGGACCATCTCAACGAGGGGCGCAATTAGAGGGGAGTAAAGAATTTGCCAAAGAGTTTTTAATTAGACATCAGATTCCAACAGCGGCATATCAAAGTTTTACTGCAGCTAATGTGGAAGCGGGCTATGCATTTTTAGAAACCTTAAAGGCTCCTTATGTTTTAAAAGCAGATGGATTAGCAGCTGGTAAAGGTGTGTTAATTCTGACTGACTTAGAGGAGGCTAAATTGGAACTTAAAAACATGTTAGTCGATGCAAAATTTGGTGCTGCAAGCACTAAGGTTGTTATCGAAGAATTTTTGGACGGTATTGAGTTGAGTTGCTTCGTTTTAACAGATGGAAAATCGTATAAGATTTTACCAACTGCAAAAGATTATAAACGTATAGGTGAAGGAGACCAAGGTTTGAATACAGGCGGAATGGGTGCTGTTTCACCAGTTCCTTTTGCTGATGATGTCTTGTTACAGAAAATTGAAGAACGCATCGTAAAACCGACGATAGAAGGTTTTGTAAAGGATCAAATCGATTATAAAGGTTTTGTATTTATCGGATTGATTAATGTGAATAATGAACCTTTTGTTATCGAATATAACGTAAGAATGGGTGATCCAGAGACGGAAGTTGTTATTCCACGTATCGAATCTGATTTGGTACAACTATTTACCGCTGTTGCGAATCAGACTTTAGAACAAGAAACTTTGAAGGTTGATCCACGTACTGCAACAACTGTGATGTTGGTTTCTGGAGGGTATCCAGAAGAATATCAAAAGGGAATGGTTATAACGGGATTGGATCAGGTAGCTAATTCGTTGGTTTTTCACGCTGGAACTGCTCTTAAGGAGTCGCAAATTGTTAGCAACGGAGGAAGAGTCTTGGCGGTAACCTCTTTTGGAGAAGACTTTGACCAAGCACTAAAAACATCTTACCAAAACATAGACAAGCTACATTTTGATAAAATGTATTATAGAAAAGATATCGGATTCGATCTCTAGTTTATTTTAAAAAAGAGTGGGCTGTAGTATCTTGTTCGTCTTCTTTTGATTTTTGAAACAAGTTTAATTGTTTGATCCAAAAAATAAAAGATCCCGTACAAATAAGGATAAACATCCAAGTAATGATATTTGCAGTCCACCAATTGGTTAACTCTAATTCTCTAAAAAAATCCATCGGGATAAAAAGAATTTTTTCGAATAAATAAGCGATTCCGTTGAAAAATGAGGTCATCTTTATTTCGTTTAAATTAAATATATGTTCTTTCGAGTTTCTAAAAATTGTAATTTCGGTTTTGAATAAACTTCAATTGCAAATTGTAAAATACAAAAATATAAAATATCCACATGTTAGCAAGCCTTTTTAGCAAAACAAAACCAATTAATTATTTTATAATTGGCATATTTCTATTTTTGTTCTATATACTGTTTCAAAGAACGGAATATAATTTGGATTGGACTGGATATGAGTATTTTAAAAAAGTGATGTTGCTAGGGCTTTTATTGATGTCTACTTTTTGGACCCACTTTATCACTCAAAAAAACCGACTTACTAAAGATAATAATTACGCACCACTGCTATTTGTGCTTTTTCTGGTGCTTTTTCCATCAGTATTGGTCAATACCAATTTAATTATCGCGAATTATTGCATCTTATTAGCACTGCGAAAACTGTTCTCACTGCATTCCTTAAAGGATCCTAAAGTCAAGATCTTCGATGCTTCTCTATGGATATTTATCGCTACTATATTTCACTTTTGGAGTATATTGTACGTGATTTTATTGGTGTTTGCAATCCTGTTTTTTGTGTCAAGTGACTACCGAAATTGGATTATTCCCGTGATCGCTTTTATAACCGTCGCCATATTTTTTAGTATTTATATATTGGCTTCGGATACCGATATATTAAGGTTTATAGATCAGCGAACAGAGTTTAATTTTGATTTTACCACCTTTGATAATATATATCAAAACATTGCTTTGGCCATATTTAGTTCCATTGCAGTTTTGTTTTTTATATCTCAAGCCTTAGAGGTGACCAATAAACCATTTAATATGCAGGCTACCTATAAGAAAGTATTAGTTGCTTTCTTAATTGGAGTAGCGGTATACGTTTTGTCTGCCGATAAAAATCAGGGCGTTTTGATATTTACTTTCTTTCCCTTGTCGATCTTAGGTGCTAATTATATTGAAAGCATCCCCAATCGCTGGTTTAAAGAGGTGGTTTTATCCAGTATTGCAGTAATTTCGTTAATATTCTTTTTCTGTCAGTTATAGTTTCTGACCGTAAGCCAGATCTCCTGCATCACCCAATCCCGGTACTATATAGTTGTCTTGGTCTAAGTGATCGTCTAAAGTAGCTACCCATAAGTGACAATGGTCAGGTAAACTCTTTTCCAAGTATGCTATGCCTTCTGGAGCAGCGATAACTACAGCGATATGAATTTCTTTTGGAGTTTGTTCTGTCAGGAGTTTGTTGTAAACAGCAACCAAGGATTGACCGGTAGCCAACATCGGATCGATTAAAATCAAAATTTTATCCTGAAACGACGGCGCCGCTTGATATTCGACTAGAATTTCACTCGACTCTCCCCCTTGAGCGTGTTTGCGGTAGGCAGAAACAAAACCGTTCTCTGCGTCGTCAAAGAAATTCATAAAACCCGTGTGTAGGGCTAAACCCGCTCTGAGTATCGAACACAATACGACATTGTCTTCTATACAAGTGGTGTGTTTGATACCTAAGGGTGTTTGAATTGCAATGTTTTTATAGGGAAGGGTTTTACTTAATTCATAGGCCGTGATTTCACCAATGCGTTCTATGTTTTTGCGAAAACGCATACTATCTTTCTGAGTTTCGACGTCTCTTAATTGTCCTAGAAAATGATTTAATAGACTGTTTTCCTCTGAGATGTAGTGAATTTTCATAACTTTAAAAATGTATTAGTTCGATAAAAGTATAAAAACTATATTTGTAAATAAAATAATTAGTATGTTTTCAGAATTAGCGTTTCCAATTTTCGAAGAAAGTATCCGTGATTATCACCAGTTCGACAATGTAGATCAACCAATTAGCAATCCTTATCCTAAGGATAAAATTGAACATCTTTTATATTTAAAAAACTGGATTGATACCGTTCAGTGGCATTTTGAAGACATTATTAGAGATCCGAATATCGATCCTGTAGCGGCTTTGGCATTAAAAAGAAGGATTGATGCCTCCAACCAAGAAAGAACGGATATGGTGGAATATATCGACAGTTATTTCTTGCAGAAATTTAAAGATGTAAAAGTTCAAGAAGGCGCTAAAATCAATTCTGAAAGTCCGGCATGGGCTTTAGATAGACTTTCTATTTTGGCTTTGAAAATTTATCATATGAATGAAGAGGCAACAAGAGTAGAAGCTTCTGAAGAACACAGAGCAAAATGTCAAGAGAAATTGAATACGCTTTTAGAACAAAAACAAGACTTGACCACTGCAATTGATGACTTATTAAAGGATATAGAAAGCGGTGCAAAGTACATGAAGGTGTATAAGCAAATGAAAATGTACAATGATGAAGAACTAAATCCGGTTTTGTATCAGAATAAAAAATAAAATTACTGAAGTAATCCATATATCAAAGCGTGATTTTATTTCACGCTTTTCTTTTTTAGAAATAAAGATCAAGCCATGACTAACAAGAAAAAATCTCACATTCTTATTTTTAGATTATCGGCCATGGGCGATGTTGCTATGACCGTTCCAGTGATTCGTGCGTTAGTCGCACAATATCCCGAAGTTCGTGTGACCGTGGTATCAAGACCTTTTTTTAAACCTTTTTTTAAATCAATACCGAGAGTAGATTTTTTTGCCGTTGATGTTAAAAAACATCATAAAGGCTTTTTGGGTTTATTAAGACTTTATAGCGATTTGAAGGCGTTAGAAATCAATTATTTTGCAGATTTTCACAACGTTTTACGCTCTCAAATTGTACGTAAACTTTTTGCGATTTCCGGCGTTAAAATGGCGGCTCTAGACAAAGGTAGGGCTGGAAAAAAAGCCTTGACAAGAGTAGAGAATAAAGTGTTTGAACCGCTGCCAACCATGTTTGAGAATCATGCAATCACTTTGAGTAAATTGGGTTTCCCCATTGATTTAACAAATCCAAAATTTCCAAGCGTTGAGCACATGAGTCCAGTTTTAAAAAACATTACGGGGTCAAAACAGGAACACTGGATTGGTATTGCTCCCTTTGCTCAATATGCAACCAAGGTGTATCCTTTGGACTTGATGCAACAGGTCATTGATGGTTTGGCAGAAAAAGAAGACAATAAGATTTTTCTTTTTGGCGGAGGTGAAAAGGAACAGGCTCTTTTAAATCAATTAAAGCGAGACAACCCACAAGTGATTGTCATGGTAGGTAAGGTTAAACTTCAAGATGAATTAGCGCTAATTCAGCATTTGGATGTTATGTTATCCATGGATTCTGGAAATGCTCATTTGGCGGCCATGTTGGGTAAAAAAGTAATTACCTTATGGGGCGGAACACACCCTTATGCCGGTTTTGCTCCCTTTAACCAGCCTGCTGATTATGCCCTAACAGCCGATAGAAACCAATACCCGCTATTACCCTTATCCGTATATGGCAATAAAGTGATACCAGGATATGAAGATGTGATGAGAACTATTTTACCCGAAACGGTGATATCAAAGATAAACTCCGTTCTTACAACGAAGAACGCTTAGATATAAATGAAGGTTTTAAAGTGGTTTGGCCTTATTTAATTAAGTAGGAAATAGAAAAGCAGCTAACCGAAAGCCTAAAATAGAAATGATATGGATATAGAGAAATATATACGAAATATAGCCGATTTCCCGAAAAAGGGGGTGATTTTTAAAGATATTACACCCTTACTCAATGATCCCCAAGCGATGAGATACGCCACGGAGCAATTGTTGAAATTGGTAGGGAATCAGAAAATTGATAAGGTAGTGGGAATGGAAAGCCGCGGTTTTTTCTTTGGAACAGTTATTGCCCAAGAACTAAATGCCGGTTTTATTCCCGTAAGAAAACCAGGGAAATTACCGTATGATAAAGTGAGTCAAGAGTATGCCTTAGAATACGGCTCTGATATTCTTGAAATTCACGCAGATGCAATTCTTCCCGGTCAAAACATTTTGATACATGATGATGTATTAGCAACGGGAGGCACAGCAGAAGCCGTGTGTAAGATGGTCGAGAAAATGGGGGGCAATATTGTACAATTCAATTTTCTTATGGAACTTACTTTCTTAAATGGTAGGGAAAAATTAAAAAACCATCAGGTCATGAGCCTGTTAAAATATTAAGTCACCGAAGAAAGTTAATTCGAAAGTATTGAAGATTTTCGATGAGGCTTGTGTCGACAGAAACAATAAATAATAGAGGTATAAGCTGGATACAAAAACTCTGAGAAGGAAGTAGTATACAGCCATCTTTAGTAATAACTTTATAGGCTAGTTGGGTTTTGAGTTTTAATACTCGATTTAAAGGGATCAAAAGCCTAGATATGCAGTGGTTTAACAATATTAATGGTCGGTAGTGTTTTTAAGAACATTGTTGGCGATTAGATATGGATAAAAAGAAATGAATTTAGAAAGTTTTGATACTTACGTTAAGAATAATAGTACAGTAACATCAAGAGATCGCGCTCGTTTTTTAGATACCGAGTTGATTTCAAATACAAAGGATTACTTTGAATTTGGTTGTACGGGATCTTATGAGAATCGTTATGTAGTATCTGTAGAGTTGGTTAGAGATAAAATAGCCAATGTATCGTGCAATTGTCCCTTTGATTATAATGGGCTTTGTAAGCACATTATTGCTGTAATCAGAGATTTGAAGACAGGATTAGACAATAAGGAGATTTTGCGTGTAGATGGAAAAGATGGTTTAGGTCCTGTTACCAATAACAAAAATGTATTGGTTTTACCAAAGGGAATCATGAATTGGGAAACCATAAAAAAATCTGGACCAGAGGCGGAATCTTTTTATACGGTGAAAATCATAGAGATGACTGATGTGGAAATCATCACTCAGGTTTCGATGTGGCAGTCACATAAACAACAATTTACTTACAATCCTAAAACAGAATTACTAACGACGGAATGTACTTGTAGTATTTCCAATAAGATGTGTGAGCATCGAATCAATGCTTTAAAAAAGATTATACGTACGTTTGGAATCAATTACTTCGCAAAAAACTTTTTGCAGAGTAAGATTGCAGAGCATCTGGCTCAATTTAGTTTGAGTTTAAAAGATGATTACGAGTCGATTTTTCAATATGAACTTACTTTAGAGGGGCTTAAAGTCACCTCCAAGTTTAAAAATATAAAATCTGCGGTCAGTATCGATGCGTCGATTCACGAAAATGAAATCGCAGAATTTCAAGCACAGATTCCCTATAAAGCTGTTGATGTTACTAATCAAGGGCTGGGTTTTTGTTTTATAGCAAGAAGGAAGGATTTTGAAGCTTTTGTGCCGGTAAAGGCTAAAATGAATAAAGCGCAAACCGATTTATCTTCTTCTTTTGAACAGATTGATACTTTCGATATCGATAAAATTTGGCTTACTTTTCCAGAGGAAAAGAGGCAGAATTTGATGATTAAGGTGCTTCAAATCAATCGTCTTTTGCAAAACCATAGGGAAGAGCCCAGCTTGCAGAGTTTGGGTCGTGCTATAGAACTACAAAAAACAATTATTGCCGATTTACAGCAATCTTATATCTATTTTTCCGATAGCAGACGCACCTTAGTTCGCAAGAACTTGGAACCTTTGACTGTAGAGGAAAAACCGATTAAGTTATTCTTTAAACTGACTGAGAGTGAGTGGTTTTACAACCTGAAACCCATGATCGAGGTCGAAGATAAAAAATACAATATCACCGCATCAAAAGTGGTGCTTTCACCGACATTTGTTAAAATAGAAAACAAGCTTTATCCGATTGATACGGCTGATTTGTCGTTGGCACTAGAGCATTATGCCGCGGATGGTGAAGCCAATTACTTAAAAAAGGATTGGGATCAGGTCTATCAAAACATCATTAAACCGATGTCGAGAAAGTACGAGATTCAGACGAAGATTTTCAGAAAAGAAAATACATTAACAAACGAAGAAACTCTCGAGCGACAAGTTTATATTACCGATGTTGGAGGCCAACATATCGTGTTTAAACCCGTCGTAAAATACGGGGAGCAACTGATACCGATTTATAGCCCAGAATTGCTTTGGAATGAAAGTGATTTGGAGAATCGTTCCTATAAAGACAGGAACCAATCTTTTGAAGACAATTTTAAAGAAGATTTTGTAGGACTTCATCCGGCATTTGCTAAACAAGAGGGACCCTATTTTCTCGAACCAGAACAACTGTTTGAAAACTATTGGATGTTACATGCTATCGATAGAATGAAACAGCAAGGGGCAGCCGTTTTTGGAGCCAATCAATTGTCTTCATTTAAGTTTAACATTCATAAACCGTCTATCTCGATCAGTTTGAAGTCGGATATCGATTGGTTTGATATGGAGATCAAAATTTCATTTGGCGATCAAAAAGTCGATTTAAAGGAATTGCAAAAAGCATTTCTAAAGAAAAGCAATTATGTCGTTTTGGGCGATGGTACTCTAGGTGTCTTACCAGAAGAATGGATGAAAAAATTCGCCATTTACTTTAAAACAGGTGATGTTAAGAAAAACAGCATTCAGATGTCTAATTTCCAATTTGGAATTATAGACGAACTCTATGAGGAAATGCATACCAAACCGGAATTTCTCGAGGAACTATATCAGAAAAAAAGAAGGTTACAGCACATTGAATCTATCGATGTCATACCCGTACCTAAAACGATCAAGGCCACGTTGAGAGACTACCAACAACACGGGCTTAATTGGTTGGCTTTTCTGGATAAAAATCAAATAGGTGGCTGTTTAGCCGATGATATGGGATTGGGTAAAACCCTGCAAACCATAGCCTTTTTAGAATATTTGAAAAGAAAGGATAAAAATACCTTACCGTCGTTGATTATTGCGCCTACTTCTTTGGTTTTTAACTGGAATAATGAAATCGCAAAGTTCTGTCCTTCGTTAAAAGCACTTAATTTTACAGGTGTCAGTCGAATGGAACACCGAGAGAATTTTAATCAATACGATTTGATCATCTCGACTTATGGATCTTTGTTAAACGATGTGGAATCGCTTAAAGAATTTAAATTTAATTACGTGATACTCGATGAGAGTCAGGCGATTAAAAATCCTAATTCCAAACGTTATAAAGCAGTGAGATTGCTCCAGTCCAACAATCGTTTGGTCTTGACCGGTACTCCTATTGAAAACAATACCTTTGATTTATATGCTCAGTTAAATTTCTTGAATCCTGGACTATTGGGGAATATGAATCACTTCAGAAACCAATTTTCGGATCATATTGATAAGGAAAAAAATGTGGAAACCGCGCATTTATTGAATAAAATCATTTCACCTTTCATACTGAGAAGAACGAAGGAACAGGTCGCTAAAGAGCTACCAGATAAAACGGAGAGTGTGATCTTTTGTGAGATGGGTAAGGAACAACGTCAAGTTTACGATTCCTTTAAAAACAGATATCGCGACTATTTATTGAATAAAATCGATGAAAATGGAGTCGAGAAATCGCAGATGTATGTGTTGGAAGGTTTGACCAAGTTACGTCAGATCTGTAACTCCACCGCGTTGATTAACAACGAGGAGGATTATGGAAACTACTCTGCTAAATTGGAGATCCTTATCGAAAATATCAAAGAAAAAACGGGTAAACACAAGATATTGGTTTTTTCACAATTTGTCAAAATGTTGCAGATTGTAAAAACCCGCTTGGAAGAGGAGCAGATCACTTATGAGTATCTAGACGGACAGACGAGAAATCGTCAGGAAAACGTCGAGAATTTTCAAAATAACGATGATGTTCGCGTGTTCTTAATCAGTCTTAAAGCTGGGGGAACTGGATTAAATTTAACCGAGGCAGATTATGTTTTTATAGTCGATCCTTGGTGGAATCCAGCAGTAGAGAATCAAGCTATTGACCGTTGTTATCGAATCGGTCAAACCAAAAATGTTATGGCATACCGAATGATTTGTAAGGATACGATTGAAGAAAAAATAGTGATGTTACAAAATAAAAAGACTAAGGTGGCTTCGAGTATTATCTCTGTAGATGAAGACAAAAAGTCCTTCGATGTCAATGAAATTAGAGAATTATTCAGTTGAGAAACGTAGATTTATACTTGTAAAAACAGGGCCCGATGGCCCTGTTTTTTTTGAATAAAGGATTTTAGTCCTATTAAATTGCTAAAAAACACGGATTTAGAGCCGGATTTCCCAAGAGATTGAAAATTATTTTTGTTGTACAACGACTTGATTTAAAGCGTTTTGAGTGGTGAGTTTTAAACGGTTAAAAATTTTTAACAATTGTTTGTTAGTTTTATTCAAAATTTATTACAAAACTTTGTGTTCTCCGATTAAGGAGATTACCCTATGAAGAAACTACATCTATATCGTAACCCTATGTTAAGCAACAGCTCTTTTGTTGCTACTACTGCTATGGGACAAACGGTTTCTTCTATTTCGCGGACACTGCGGCACCGGGCATAATCGTCTAGATTTACCGGCATATTACAGAAATTTCATTGGATTGAAATTTCACCACTATCCATACAACTTATTGTTTATTTTTTAGAAAAAAAGAATCTATTCTAATCGATTATATTCTTGAATTCTAGCGACTTATTCTTTTATTAGATGAATTCAGCTCTCTTTACTGTTGCGCAAGCTCAGGCTTCACAAATAGAATATGCTTTGCAGATTTGCGAAGAAATGGCAGCATCTGCCCAAGCTAGAGGTACGGGTATTGCCCGTAGAAACCCCGAGTATATTGCCCAAAAGATGCTTGAGGGTAAGGCGGTTATCGCTTTGCATATCGATGGTACCTGGGCGGGATTTTGTTACATAGAGACTTGGAGTCACGGAAATTACGTGGCCAATTCAGGCTTAATTGTCAACCCGATCTTTCGTAATGAAGGTCTGGCTAAGGAAATCAAAAACAAGATTTTTGAACTGTCTAGAACGCTTTATCCAACAGCCAAAATATTCGGACTAACCACGGGTTTTGCCGTTATGAAAATCAATTCCGATTTGGGATATAGACCGGTACCGTATTCGGAGTTAACCCAAGATGAAACCTTTTGGAAAGGATGTGAAAGCTGTGTCAATTTTGCCATCCTACAGAGCAAAGACAAAAAGAACTGTTTGTGTACGGCTTTACTGTGGAATCCGGAAGAGAAAGAAAGAGAACTTCGGCAGCAACGAGATCAAGTAGGTAAATCGCCAGATCGATTTAAACAACTGAAAGCCAAGTTATCCATTTTTAAGATCAAGCAAGATGCTTTGATTAAAAAATAAACTGCCGGTCTTCCATCATCATATTCACGTTTCACACTTACAATTTAAAAAAATGAACAACAAAGTAGTTTTAGCCTTTAGTGGTGGTTTAGATACCACGTTTTGCAGCATATATCTTTCAAAAGAATTGGGATTAGAAGTCCATACTGTAGTAGTCAATACCGGAGGTTTTTCAGAAGGAGAGTTAAAGGAAATAGAACAGAAAGCCTATGCCTTAGGTGTTAGTTCTCATACGGCTTTAGATCAAACTGCAGCCTTCTATCAAGATACGATAAAATATTTAATTTTCGGTAATGTATTGAAAAACAACACCTATCCCTTGTCGGTAAGTGCCGAACGTGTATGTCAAGCAACAGCGATAGCCGAATACGTAAAAAAAATTGGCGCAAAAGCAGTAGCACATGGCAGTACGGGAGCGGGCAATGATCAAGTTCGTTTTGATCTGATTTTTAATATTCTAATTCCTGAGGTAAAGATCATTACTCCAATCAGAGATCTAAAGCTAAGCAGACAATCAGAGATTGATTACCTAGCTCAAAATGGGGTAATCATCAATGCGGAAAAAGCGGTTTATTCGATTAATAAAGGCATTTGGGGTACTTCGGTTGGAGGGAAGGAAACTTTAAGCTCGAATACCTATTTACCTGAGGAGGCATGGCCTACACCTGTTAGCAAGACTACCCCTGAGAAAATTAGTATTAGCTTTCTAAAGGGACAAGCCGTTGCTTTGAATGAGGTGAAAATGAGTGCTGTTGAAGTGATTCAACAATTACAAGAACTAGCGCAACCCTTTGGAATTGGCAGAGATATACATGTGGGAGACACCATTATAGGAATTAAAGGTAGAGTGGGTTTTGAAGCGGCAGCACCAATTATTCTAATCAAGGCACATCATGCCTTAGAAAAACATACGTTGACTAAGTGGCAGTTGAGTTGGAAAGAACAACTAGCGCTTTTTTATGGAAACAATTTACACGAAGGTCAATTTCACGATCCGATTATGCGTGATTTAGAGGCCTTTTTAAACAGCAGTCAACAATCGGTTACCGGAACGGTGTTTTTAGAATTACACGCTTACCGTTTTGTAGTACTTGGAATCGAATCACCCTTTGATATGATGAACAATCAATTGGCTAGTTATGGAGAAATGAATGACGGATGGAGTGGTGATGATGTTAAAGGTTTCTCTAAAATATTGGGTAATCAGATGAAAATCTGGTATTCATTAAACCAAAAAACCATGAAGGATGAATAAGATCAATGTAGGAATTGTTGGCGGTGCGGGATACACTGGCGGAGAATTGTTGAGAATTTTGATTTTTCACCCGTTGGTAAATATTGCATTTGTTCACAGTAAAAGTCAAATATCTAAAGCCGTATCAGCAGTGCATACCGACCTGTTTGGAGAGACCAATTTGAAATTTAGCGCTGTTTTATCCACGGATATTGATGTGGTGTTTCTGTGTTTGGGACACGGAGACTCCAAGGTTTTTTTAGCGGAAAATCCAATGGGTTCTCAAGTGAAAATCATTGATTTAAGTCAGGATTTTCGTTGGCAGGATACCGAGCAATCATTTGTATATGGATTGCCAGAATTGCAAAAGAAAAACATCGAGCAAGCTCAGTATATTGCTAACCCGGGGTGTTTTGCAACGGCAATTCAATTGGCCTTACTGCCTTTAGCACAGCAACAACAACTGCATAGTCCGATTCATATTTCGGCAACGACCGGTTCTACTGGTGCAGGACAAAGTTTGTCTACAACGACACAACACAGCTGGAGAGCCAATAATTTATCGGTTTATAAAGCATTTGAACACCAACATTTGGGTGAAATAAGTCAGAGTTTAAGTTTTTTACAATCCGATTTTACAGCGCCAATCACGTTTATTCCGCAGAGAGGAGCATTTACCAGAGGTATATTTTCTGCGCTAACGGTAACCACAGCACTGTCCGAACAGGAGCTCAATCAGTTGTATACCGATTATTACGCAACACATCCTTTTACACATATTTCCACAAGCGCGATTGATTTAAAACAAGTTGTTAATACCAATAAGGCTTTGGTTTATCTCGAGAAGAACAACGACAATTTACTGATTATCTCGATTATTGATAATCTGCTTAAAGGGGCAAGTGGGCAGGCCGTTCAAAATATGAATCTGATGTTTGGATTTGATGAGCGCGCTGGATTGAATTTAAAAGCTGTTGGTTTTTAAAGAAAGTACTTGTTTGCTTTAAATAAAAAGTTAGAATTAGTCATCACAAATTATAAAGACAGATGAAATTATACGATGTATACCCATTAAATCCTATCGAAATCGTAAGTGCTAAAGGTTCTCACGTGTATGATAAAGAGGGGAAAAAATATTTGGATATGTATGGAGGTCATGCTGTGATTTCGATAGGTCACAGTCATCCACATTATATAAAGAGCGTTGCAGATCAATTGAATAAAATTGGGTTTTACTCCAATTCTATTGAAATTCCGCTTCAGTCACAACTAGCAGAAAAACTGGGGGTGCTGTCAGCGAAGGGGAACAACCAGCTCTTTTTATGCAATTCTGGTGCTGAAGCCAATGAAAATGCTTTGAAATTGGCTTCTTTTTATAATGGCAGAAAAAAAATCATCGCTTTTAAAGCGGCTTTTCACGGACGCACGTCTTTGGCGGTAGCAGTAACGGATAATCCGAAAATTCAAGCACCGATCAACGACAATGCAGCGGTAACTTTTCTGCCATTTAATGATGTAGCTGCCTTGGAAAAGGAATTTGCTGACTGTGGACCTACTATAGCAGCAGTAATCGTGGAGGGCATTCAAGGTGTGGGTGGTATTCGTGTGGCGACTGACGATTTCCTAAAAAAAATAAGAAGTTTGACCCTGCAATATGACGCCTTGTTTATCGCTGATGAGGTACAGTGTGGTTATGGACGTAGCGGAACTTTTTACGCCGTAGATCAAGCGGGAGTAGAAGCGGATATCTATACCATGGCCAAGGGAATGGGTAATGGTTTTCCAATTGGTGCACTATCGATAAGTGATAAGATAAAACCGTGGCACGGACAACTCGGGACTACTTTTGGTGGAAACCATTTAGCCTGTGTGGCAGCTATTTCGGTTTTAGAAGTCATGGAGCAAGAACAACTCATGCAGCATGCTGAGACTGTAGGAAACTATATCATAGCCGAATTAAAGAAGCTGCCGCGTATTGTTGAAGTAAGAGGTAAGGGTTTGATGATTGGAATAGAACTGCCTAGTGAGTGGAGTAATGTGCAAAAAGACCTGTTGATAGAGGATCAGATTTTCACAGGAAATGCAGGGCCTAAAGTGATTCGATTACTACCTGCCTTGAATTTGAGTTATCAGCATGCAGATCAATTTTTGGAGTGTTTTTCAAAGCGGATTCAGAAGTATTAATCTGATAAGTTAGCGAGGATTGGAGCCTTACTCCAAGTAAAAACAAAGCATATTAAACGCATTTAAAATGAAACAATTTTTTTCAGTAAAAGATATCGATTCTATAAGTTCCGCAGTAGAGGAAGCCTTAGAATTAAAAGCCAATCCGTTTTCGGAGGAGCAATTAGGTAAACACAAGACTTTGGGACTGGTATTCCTCAACCCGAGTTTACGAACCAGAATGAGTACGCAAAAAGCAGCGATGCAGTTGGGGATGCAGGTGATGGTAATGAATCTAAATCAGGAGGGTTGGGCTTTGGAAACCCAAGATGGAGTGGTGATGAACGGTTCAAGTGTCGAACACATTCGTGAAGCTGCTGCAGTTATGGGTGAATATTGTGATGTTTTGGGTTTGCGATCTTTTCCAGCTTTGAAACAAGTTGAACAGGATTATAGCGAGGAGTTGTTTAAAAAATTTCAAGCATACAGCAAAAAGCCTGTGGTTAGTTTGGAAAGCGCTACGCTGCATCCGTTACAGAGTTTGGCGGATATCATAACGATAATGGAACAAGCTTCAAAAGATAAAAAACCGAAAGTGGTTTTGACTTGGGCACCACATGTTAAGCCCCTACCGCAGGCAGTGGCCAATTCCTTTTCAGAATGGATGTGTCAGGCTCAAAAAGAGGGGTTGGTGGAATTTGTTATCACACATCCAGATGGTTACCAGTTAAAAGAAAGTTTCACCGATGGAGCAGTCATTACCACCGACCAAGATCAAGCCTTATCAGCGGCAGATTTCGTTTATGTAAAAAATTGGTCGAGTTATGCAGACTATGGTCAAGTGCTTACAGACGGAGATGGATGGATGCTTGATGAACAACGTTTAAAAAGCACCAATCAAGCCAAGGTAATGCATTGTTTACCTGTGCGTCGTGACTTGGAATTGGGCGCTGATATTTTGGACGGAAGTCATTCCTTAGTGATTGAGCAAGCCGCGAATAGAGTATGTGCAGCACAATTGGTTTTAAAGAGAATACTGAAAGATTTATAGTTGGTAAGATGAATAAACTAACAATCGTTAAAATAGGAGGACAAGTTTTGGATGATGCTGCGGCATTAACGGAGTTTGTACAACTTTTTGCACAAATTGAGGGACAGAAAATATTGGTTCATGGTGGTGGTAAGACCCTTAGTGAGTTGGCTTTACAACTGGGAATTGAACCACAGTTCGTCGACGGAAGGAGAATTACCGATCAGGCAAGTATGCGCTTGGCTACGATGGTTTATGCTGGTTTGATCAACAAAAATCTAGTTGCTGAATTGCAACAGCATCAGTGTGATGCTTTGGGTTTGAGTGGGGCGGATGCCCATTTGATACAGACCGTGAAGAGAGCAACGGATCCCATAGACTTTGGATATGTAGGTGATTTAACAGCATCGTCGATTAACGACAAGCGAATCATCCAATTGTTAGAGTTGGGACTTTGCCCCGTTTTTTCCGCAATTACTTACGATGATCAAGGACAGTTGTTGAATACCAACGCAGATGGTATTGCATCGGCTTTAGCAATTGCTCTGTCGAAATCTCATTGCGTTTCATTGATTTATTGTTTTGAGAAAAAGGGAGTCTTAAGTGATGTTCATGACGATCATGCTGTAATTCCTGTCATTCTTGCAACAGACAAGGAGGAATTAATTGCAAAGTCTGTGATTTCTAAAGGGATGATTCCGAAGTTAGACAATGCTTGGTTGGCATCAGAACGTGGCGTACAATCCGTAATTATAAAGAAAAGTACCGATTTATTAGATGTAAATGCTGGTACACAAATACAATTTCACTCATGATAACAACTTTATTTGGCGAAAGCATCGAATTGTTAGGTCAGTTGATCGCAACACCTTCCTTTAGTAAGGAGGAAGATCAAACGGCTGATATTATTGAAAAACACTTGCAGCAAAAAGGAATTAAAACTCATAGAGAACTTAATAATATTTGGGCATTTAATAAACATTTTGATGTTGAAAAACCAACGATTTTATTGAATTCTCATCACGATACCGTGCGTCCCAATAGCGATTACACCAAAGATCCTTTTACTCCAGAGCTACTCGATGGTAAACTGTATGGTTTGGGCAGTAATGATGCTGGTGGCTGTTTGGTGTCTTTGATTGCGACCTTTTGTTTTTTTTATGAACAGACGGATTTAAAATATAATTTGTGTTTAGCTGCGACCGCAGAAGAGGAGATCTCGGGACAAGACGGACTGGAGCGAATTTTACCGCGTTTGGGATCTTTGAATTTTGCGATTGTAGGAGAACCCACCCAAATGCAATTGGCAATAGCCGAGCGCGGCCTGATGGTTTTGGACTGTCGTGCCCATGGGAAATCTGGACATGCCGCGCGCGAAGAAGGCGACAATGCTATTTATAAAGCCATGAGTGATATCAAATGGTTTAACAGCTATCAGTTTGAAAAAACCTCGGATATCTTTGGATCGATCAAGATGAGTGTCACGATGATTCAAGCTGGTACTCAGCATAATGTAGTACCCTCAGTCTGTGATTTTGTAGTTGATGTACGTGTAACGGAAGTTTATACCAATGAAGAATTGTTGGAATTGATTTGCCAGTCGGTGACTTCAGAAGTAAAAGTGCGTTCTATTCGTTTAAAACCGTCGTCTATTGATCCGGGTCATCCGATTGTTTTAGCGGGAATAGCCTTGGGTAAAACCACCTATGGTTCTCCAACGACTAGTGATCAGGCTTTGTTGGATATTCCTTCGTTAAAATTGGGACCAGGAGATTCGGCCCGTTCTCATACTGCGGATGAATTTATTTATATCAGTGAAATCGAAAACGGTATTGCCGATTATATCACAATGTTGCAACAAATCGTATAAAAAGAAAAAACATGAAAATTTGGCAAAAAAGTACCGATGTGAATACCGATGTAAACCACTTTACCGTAGGTAGAGATCGTGAATTGGATTTAAATTTAGCGGCTTTTGATATTTTGGGATCCTTGGCTCATACGCAGATGTTGGAGAAGATCGGTTTGTTGACAGAAGTGGAACTGTTGGAAATTCACAAGGCATTAAAGGATATCTATAATGAAATTCAAAATGGCACTTTCGAAATAGCGGATGAGGTAGAAGATATTCATTCTCAAATCGAATTGTTGTTGACACAGCGTATAGGCGACAGTGGAAAGAAAATCCACAGCGGTAGATCGCGTAATGATCAGGTCTTGGTTGACCTTAAATTGTATTTTAGATTTGAGATTCAAGAAATCGTAGAAAAGACGAGCAAGATTTTTCAGCGTTTTCAAAAACTAAGCAATCAATATAATCAGGTATTATTGCCGGGTTATACCCATCTTCAAATCGCGATGCCCTCCTCGTTCGGCTTGTGGTTTGGTGCTTATGCGGAGAGTTTGGTCGATGATCTGGAAATGGTGTATGCCGCGTGGAAGATTACCAATAAAAATCCTTTGGGATCGGCAGCAGGATATGGATCTTCATTTCCATTAGATAGACAAATGACTACGGATTTGTTGGGCTTTGATAGCTTAAACTATAATGTGGTTTACGCTCAAATGGGGCGTGGAAAAACCGAGCGAGTTTTAGCGCAAGGATTGAGTTCCATAGCCGCTACCCTTGCAAAATTTGCAATGGATGCTTGTCTATATATGAGTCAGAATATGAATTTTATAAGTTTTCCAGAACATTTGACTACCGGTTCAAGTATTATGCCGCACAAAAAGAATCCGGATGTATTGGAACTCATTCGTTCGAGATGTAATAAGATTCAAGCATTACCCAATGAAATAACAATGATGACAACCAATCTGCCATCGGGTTATCACAGAGATTTACAACTGTTGAAAGAAAATCTTTTTCCTGCCTTTGTTTCGTTAAAGGAATGCTTGGATATTTTGGATTTGATGCTCGAAAATATTCAAATCAATCCCAATATTCTAGATGATCCAAAATACGATTATTTATTTAGTGTTGAGGTGGTTAACAATCAGGTTTTGGATGGAATTCCGTTTAGAGAGGCTTACAAAAATATAGGATTCGCTATCGAATCAGGGACCTATCAACCTTCTAAGGAGGTCAATCATACGCACCAAGGCAGCATAGGAAACTTGATGAATGACGCTATAGCGGAACAGTTTAAAAAAACCGTAGATCAGTTTGATTTTGAAAAAGTACAGCGAAGACTAAATGTCTTATTAAAGTAAAAAGAGCTCCGTAAGGAGCTCTTTTTATAATGGCTTATAGATTAAACTTTAAACATCGTCAAAGTCTATGTATATTTCATCAGAAGTTACAATGGCCTGACAGGATAAAATCAGACCTTCTTCGATTTCACTGTCTGTTAATATGGAATTCTTTTGCATCACGGCGGTGCCTTTTTGGATGCGACACATACACGAGCTACAGATGCCGCCTTGACAAGAATAAGGAGCATCGATCCCCTCTTTTAACATGGCGTCTAAAAGAATGTTTTTTCTAGACATTTCAAAGGTCACTTCTTCATCGTCTACTAAAACGGTAATTCGTGCAGTTCCTTCTGCATCCACTGGTTTTGCTCCATCGTTATTAGGAGTAAATATTTCGAATAATATTTTCTTTTCAGAGACATTTCGTTCTTTTAAAACGGCACTGACCGTATCAATCATCTCTTCAGGGCCACATAAAAAGAATTTCTCAAAAGTCTTTTCCTTGTGTTTGTTGTTGATCACAAAATTGACCACGGATTTCTCGATTCGGCCAAATAAGGATTCTGCTTCACGTTCTTTGGAATAAACAAAATGTACAAAGAAGCGGTTGATATATTTTTGTTGTAATTGATGAAGGGCATCGTGAAAGATGGTTTCTTCAACTTTCTTATTTCCGTAAACCAACACAAAAGTGCTGTTGGGTTCTTCTTCTAAAACCGTTTGTACGATTGACATGACGGGAGTAATTCCACTACCTGCAACAAAGGCTGCATAATTGTTTTGTACATTCGGTTGAGGTTCATGTATAAAACGACCTTCGGGAGTTCCTACTTCTAAAGTGTTCCCTACTTTCAATTCCGTATTGGCAAATGTGGAAAACACACCGCTTTCTACTTTCTTGATCGCTACGCGAAGTTCTCCACTTTTTGGCGTGGTACAGATCGAATAAGCTCTTCGAATTTCCTTACCCTCAAATACATATTTGATATTTAAGTACTGTCCAGCGATAAAGGTATAATCGGGTTTTAAACTATCCGGTACGTCAAAAAGCACCGATACTGAATTGGGTGTTTCTTTTCGAACTTCCTTTATAGTTAATAAATGGAATTTTGACATGGTTTATGAGTTTACTGCACGCAAAAATACGAAACCAAAACGAGTTTAATTCATGATAATTGTTAGTTTCTGTTTAAAAAACAATACCTCTAATTTAGGGGTATTGTTTTTTTGTCTATATTTGATTGGATAAAGCACTACAAATGAAAAAACAACAGCAATTATATAAAGGAAGTTTGAATGCCATCATCATGCGATTGCTGGAACAAAATGGAAAGATGTACGGTTATGAGATCACTCAGAAAGTAAAGGAAATCACTGCTGGAGAGATGAACTTGACTGAAGGGGCTTTGTATCCGGCTTTACATAAATTGGAGTCCGAGGGTTTTTTAGACGTGGAAATGGAGCGGGTTGATGGACGGGTCCGAAAATATTATAAATTGACAGCGTCGGGCATCAAGGAAACCAATCATTTAATTGAGGAACTTGACAATTTTATCAAAAACATGCAGTCGATAGTAAATTTAAAACTGACTTAAGATGAAAACGTTAAACACGGAACAAATCGGTACCCTTGAAACAATACTACTTCAAAAGTATAATCTAAAATACGATCATTTAAGATTAGAAATTTTGGACCATATCGCTTCCGAAATGGAAGTGCTGATGAACGATGAAGATTTGGGGTTTGAAGTCGCATTAAAAACGGTTTTCAAATTATGGCATAACGATTTGCAACACAAAAAATTGGGTACATATACAAACACGCCTCGAATGGTTGTAACATTATGGAGGCGATTGGATTTAAATTATCTGTTGATGCTTCTCGCTGTATGTGGTTTATCATTTTCTGTGGTATATGCGTTTGATGTTGAGGATGCTGTGGCAAAAGGCGGAATAATAAGCTTGTTGATTTTTAACTTTTTTATTATCACACGAACGCTGATGCAGGTTTTTAATTCCACTCAAAAAACCGTACTGAATGCATATGTAAAGAGAGGAGTTGTCAGTTGTTTGGGGTTTAATGTTTATTTGTTGATGATGACGTTTGTATCAAACCGACTGGAGTTTGTTGGTCTTGATTGGGGTATACCTGTGAGTATGTTTTTAGCTTTAGCGATATCTGTGCGTTTATCAATGGGGTCTTTTCTGATGAAAAAAAGTTTGATTATAGAAGAAAAGACACTTAAGCTTCCATGAAACAACTTACAGAAACACATTTTCGAGAGTTGAAGTATTTATAGGCAACACTTATTAGGACACTATTATCAACAAATGTGGAAACGCTTTAAATCCGCTTAAAAGGATTGTTCTTATAAATTTAAGTTAACACAATGATGTAAAGGCGGATATTGATTTATATTTAACACCTAATTTATTTATTATACACGATAATCGCATGAAATGTGATTTTGTTGTAGATAAGCTTTGGAACTCCCAGAGGAATCTTCAGATTTAAATATAAAAACCACTTATGAGCTTTAAATTTACTTGTCTATTATTATTGTTTTCTGTGTTGTCATTTGCTCAAGTTAAGGGGAAAATTACCGATGAAAAAGGGCAGCCTATCGCCTTCGCTAGTATTACTGTCGAAAATACCTCAAGGGGAACGTCTTCGAATGAAAAGGGAGAATACGAACTTTTCAATACCCGACAAGAGGGTACTATCTACGTTAATTTTCAATATTTGGGTTATAAAACCCAAAGAATCGCGGTTTTATTAAAATCTGAAGCAATTGTTTTAAATGTAAAAATGCTTGAAGAAGAATTTATGATGGCGGATATTGTGATTAAGGTCGGAGAGAATTTGGCAGATCCAATTATTAGAAATGCAATCAAAAGCAAGGATTCGAACACTAAAAACACCTCAAAATTTACTGCGGATTTTTATTCTAAAGGAAATCTTAAGCTATTAAAATTACCCAAATTTGTAAGTATTGGTGTAAATGGACAAGAGGAAGTTAATAAAATAGATTCCTTAAATCCCAATGTCATTTATCTGTCGGAAACCGTGTCAAAAATCACATATCAAAAACCGGATAAGATTAAAGAGCATATCGTAGCATCGAAAATAAGTGGTAACGACAACGGTTATAGTTTTAATACGGCTAAAGAGACTTTTTATGACTTTTACGATGAAACGATTAATCTTAATAAACGGGTAGATGTTAAGATGATTTCGCCTTTGGCAAAAAATGCCTTTAATTATTACAAATATAAACTCGAGGGTACTTTCTTTGACGGTACCTATCTAATCAATAAAATTAAAGTAATACCCAAACGCGACAAAGAACCTGTTTTTGAGGGTTATATATATATCGTTGAAGACAGCTGGGCTATTTATGGTGTCGAACTTGATGCTTTGGGATACCGCATGCAGGAACCGATTATTGACAAGTTGGAATTGGTTCAAAACTACAGTTATCAAGCATCATTAAAAAACTGGATTAAAAATGTTCAGTCCATCGATTTTATAGGGGGGATGTTGGGAGTAAAACTACAGGCTAAGTTTTCATATGTGTTTAGCAACTATCATTTTGTGGATCATTTTGATGCCAAAACTTTTTCGAATGAGTTGGTTAGTTTTGATGCGGATGCCAACAAGGTAGATCAGTCTTATTGGGACCAACACCGTCAAATTCCGTTGACAGACGAGGAGCAAAAGGACTATCAAGTAAAGGATAGTCTTATGATCATCAAAAACTCTGCGGCTTATATTGATAGTTTAGATCGCAAGAATAATCGATTTAAAATAGGTGGTTTATTGACGGGTTATACCTATAAAAACACTTTAAAAGGATATACCTTGAGTTATGAGGGACTTGCAGATATTAAGTCTCTTGGTTTTAATACGGTGCAAGGATGGAATATTGGAAATGAGTTTAAATTTGTAAAAACCAATAAAGACAAAGGTTCTGTCACAGATATTGGAGCAGTGCTCAACTACGGTTTTGCAGAAGATCGTTTGCGTGCTGTAGGAACGGTTCAACATCTATTTAATAAGATCGATAGAAAAAAGCTGAGCGTAACCGGAGGAAGCACAATCGCACAGTTTAATGCGGATCAACCCATTTCTAAGTTATTAAATTCTGCTAGTACACTGCTTTTTAAGGATAATTACATGAAGTTGTATAACCGTGAATTTGTAAACGCAACCTATAGTCAGGAAGTCTACAATGGAATTACGGCTGAGGGGACTTTAGAATACAATCAGAGAAAAGCGCTGTTTAACAATACGGACTATGTGATCTTTAATCGCGACAAGGCCTATACTTCAAACCATCCGCTTGATCCTGAAAATTATACCCATGCCGGTTTTGAACAGCATCATCTTGTGAAGGCTAAGATTGGGGCTCAATTTAATTTTGCTCAAAAATATATCTCCTTACCCAACCAGAAGGTCAATATTCCAAGTGCCAAATTCCCCGTATTATCGGTCAATTTTGAAAAAGCCTTCGCAGCTTCGGATAATAAATATCAATATGATCTATTGTCGGCGAGTATCACTCAAGAACTGGGCGTCAGCAATAAAGGAGAATTCAATTATCATTTAAAAGCGGGAAAATTTTTTGGAGCGGATGATATCGCCTTTATGGACTACCACCATTTTAATGGCAATCAAACCCATGTTAATTTGGAAGGGAAGTATATGAATGCGTTTAACCTTTTGCCGTACTATGAACTGAGTACAAATAAAGCCTATGCGGAAATCCACCTAGAACACAATTTCAAGGGCTATATTATGAACAAAATTCCGCTATTAGATCTGCTTCAATGGAACTTGGTTTTGGGGTATCACAATGCCATTACTACGGATAGAAATCCGTATCAGGAATTCACTGCTGGGTTTTCCAATATAGGTATTGGCAAATTTAGAGGTTTACGAGTAGACTATGTTCGCAGTTTGCAGCATGGGGTTTCTAAGGACGGTATCATGATTGGTTTAACCTTGCTCAATAAATAGCTCTTTTGCCAGAGATATCGGTGTTGTAATGAGTTTCTGTCATTCAGGATCGTTCTTTGTCAAGGATAATAGGCGTATTGCCAGTGAGTTATTCTTCGGTATCGGTTTTCGTAATCTGATCAATAGATTGTTCAAACAAATCATCAAATAATTTAAATACACTTGGCAGTATATGTTGGGAAACACTTTTATTTACGGTATATAAATACGATTTGTCTAAGGTTTCTTGTGAAGCCATAAAGTTGTTGTAGTTGACTTTTAGAAAAAGGGTCATTAGAATACAAGCGATCAGTAGGAATTTTAATACTTGAAAAAGTCCGCCAAAAATTCGGTTCAGACCACCGAGGAAAACAGCTTTAGACAATTGAGTCAGTGTTTTGGCTAACAGTTGAACCAAAACGATTACCAGTAGGAAAGTCAGTACAAATGCTATTAGCGGTAACATTTTGGTGTCCCAACCTAAAAAATCTTTAATAACTGTGGAGAACTTAATAGCACCGATAAGTCCGATGAGTAGAGATATAAACGAAGCGATGGAAACCCATAGGCCGTCTGAAAAACCTTTATAAAAACCGTAAACCAATCCAACCAAACACAATAAATCTATCAGTAACATTTTTTTCTTAATTTGATGCGAAGATATTATAAATTCGTTTTACAAGGAAGTAGTATCTTTGCAAATAATACAACAGAATTATGGCTAGAGACGAACAGTTAAAAGCGCGCTGGGAATTAGTGGTTGGTTTTTTATCTACCCGTTTCGCAGATGGCGATATATTAGATTTAGATGCGATTATTTATTTAATCGGAGTACAGGAATTAGGGAAACCAAATCAGAAATATAAAAAAGACGAAAAATTAAACTTAATGCATATAGCTATTTGCCGCTTGTTAGAGCCTTATGGTTATTATGAGTTTGAACGTTTTGATGATGAAGGTTGGCCACACTATACAATTAAGGAACAATTACCAGCTTTAAAAGCCGGTGAGCAGTCGGTTTTGATGAAAGAAGCCATAGTGTCGTATTTTATGGAGAGAGGCATTATCGAGTAAGATAGTAAATTAATAATTTTTTTTTAAAGTTTATAATTTTCAGTATAATTTAAATGACGTAAATTTGCGTTTTACTTGACTTAAAATGATTGATAAAATAAAAGAGTTTATTGGAGAGGCCCAGAGCTTTTCTGCCGATAACAAAGAAGCGCTTGAATCTTTTCGAATTAAATTCATTTCTAAAAAAGGGATCCTAAACGACTTGTTTAACGAGTTTAAAACGGTGCCTAATGATCAAAAGAAAGAATTTGGACAAGCGATAAATTTATTAAAAACTACCATTGAGGATAAAGTAAAATCTATTCAAGATTTTTTGGAATCCAAAGAAGACTCTCAAGGGATTTATGGTGATTTAACGCGTCCTGGAAGTCCGATTAGTTTGGGGTCTAGACACCCGATATCCTTGGTGAAAAATCAGGTTATCGACATTTTTTCCAATATTGGATTCAATGTATCAGAGGGACCGGAAATCGAAGACGATTGGCACAATTTCACCGCGCTAAATTTCCCAGAATACCATCCAGCACGAGATATGCAGGATACGTTCTTTGTGCAGACCAATCCTGAAATGCAATTGAGAACACATACATCATCTGTGCAAGTGCGTTATATGGATGAATTCAAACCGCCTTTGAGAACGATTTCTCCGGGTCGTGTTTTTAGAAACGAAGCCATCTCATCGCGTTCACATTGTATTTTCCACCAAGTAGAAGGTTTGTATATCGATAAAAACGTATCCTTTGCAGACTTAAAACAAACGCTTCTATACTTTACAAAAGAAATGTTTGGCAAGTCTAAGATCCGTTTACGTCCGTCTTATTTTCCATTTACAGAGCCTAGTGCTGAGGTAGATATTTACTGGGGACTAAAAACCGAAACCGACTACCGCATTACCAAGGGAACCGGATGGTTGGAAATTATGGGATGTGGAATGGTTGATCCAAACGTTTTGAAAAACTGTAATATCGATCCAAACGAGTACAACGGTTTTGCATTTGGTATGGGTATCGAACGTATGGCGATGTTGTTATACCAAATTAGTGATATCCGTATGTTTTATGAAAATGATGTACGATTTTTAGAACAATTCAAATCTAGCTTCTAGATTTTTATATACTTTATATGATCCCCGTAACAGTCTAACTGTTACGGGTTTTTTTATGCGGCTTCGGGTATAGAAAAAAGCTTATAAAATTAACAAGTTCGAAAAAAGTATAATATTTTTTTTATAAAAGCATAATTATGTTATTTTAGCAGATTAAGATAGATATTTAGTTATTAAATTAATATAATAAATTAGTATATGAAGCGTATTATTTGTGTATTTCTTGTTCTAGCAGTCGTGTCCTGTACTAGTGACGACAATAAAACGATAGGTGATGAGCGAATAGGGAGGGATGGTTGGATGTTCTTTCCTGCTATTACTACTGTAGGAATGGATGTTTTAGCATTCAAAATGGACGCGTACGAGTTTGTTTCCCATAATTTACCGACTTCTGTAAGTGAGAGTATACCTGATGGTAAATTTTTATTAACTAGTTTGTATAAGCATAATGTCTTAGCTAGAAGTTATGAGTTTCGTGTGTCTTCCCATAATCAAAAAATGCAAAGGGCAGAGCGGTTGCAAATTGACTATCTCGGTCCTAATCCATTGCAAGAGGGAGGGAAATATAAAATTGGTGAACTAAAATCAAAAGAAGATATTGGTTTAGTGACGGTGGTATTTCAAAATTATAGAGCAGCTGTTGAGCGTGTTTACTATAGTGCAATTGAGGGAGAAATGGAGGTCCTTAAATTGGATACCGTTGCCAAAGTAATCTCTGGAACGTTTCATTTTTCTGCTGTGATGAAAACAACCAATGATACAATTAAAATTAAGGACGGACGTTTTGATTTGTCGTATAGTGATCATTATTAGTACAATTTCTTTAATGCGGTAAGCAGTTATAAAAGAAAGCATAATCATACCAAAATATATTAGGAGTCTTTTCGTTAGTGAAGACTCTTTTTTTGTGACACTTTTGAGTTTTGTAATGGCTGTTTAGAAACTTCAAGCTTATGATATTCATATCACCTTGCTGATTTAAAACTTATGAGAAGCAAACAGGGCGATAATACCAGTTCTAAATGTCCTTAGTAAGTGTATCGAATTTTAATATTTTGTCATTTTTTTGACGATAAGCTATTTTATCCGTTTTTTTAACTGTGTCTGCAAATGAAATTTTAATTTATGAAAAAAATTATTTTAACGCTATTCGGAATCGGATTGTGTTTAGGATCTTGTTCTAGTGATGATGATGCAGTGGAAATTAGTGTTTGTCCGCCTCCAATTGAATACATGACCTATCCAGAGGTTACAACAGCGGGTAGGGCTACTCTGGCTTTTAAGATGGGAGCAAGAGAGTTTATATCCTGCCTTTCTTCTCAATGTTTGCCTGTTGAGAGTAAGATCACAGCTGAATCTCCTATACAGCCCATTTACAAAATGCGTTATTATTTAGAAGCGTATACTCAACAATATGTATTAAGAATTATCGCTAATAATCAAAGGAATTATCTAGACTCCTTTGTTTTGGATTATCGATCTGTAAACCCGATAAAAGAAGGAGACAAGTTAGCCTTCTCTGGAAGTCAGGAAGACGGTGTTGTTTTCGCGATTTATAATAGTAGTGTAGACCAAAGAAGTTATGGTTGTACTGAGGGAGAGATTGAAATTGTAAAATTAGATACTGAAAACAAAATTATGTCTGGGATTTTCAACTTCAAAGCGGAAGATCAAAACAATCGAAATAACATAATTACCGCAAAAGCAGGTCGTTTCGATATTTTGTACAGACCCATGTAGGTCTATGAGCCTATTTACCTATAAGATGATACGCGAATAGACGTATCAGCCTATTCGCGTATCATCTTATTTGCATATCCGCGTATCTACTTAATTTCTCTAAAACTGGCTTTCAAAATCCAACCCGTATTCTGATTATTCAATTTAACCTTAGTCCACAGTGATTTTTCTTCGAGTATAAGTACTTTAGTGCCTTCATGAAGCGTTGCGAGCGTTTTAGAACTGTTTTTCGCATCGGCCTTAAGTTCTATCTTATCTGTGAAGATAATGCCGGTACGGTAGTTTTTTACGTATTCTTGTTCCAAGTAAGCACTACTTATCGTAAACACCGCTCCAAGTCCAAAGAGTATCATCAACCCAAAAAACAAGCGTTTAATACTGCTGTTGTTGGCTAAGAAATATCCGATGTAGCAAAGCAAGATCAAAAAAGCGGCAGCTACACTCAGCCAGGCCCAGCTATCATACGAAAGGGCTTTCAAGCTGTTGTGAATAATCTCTTTTGAGCCGAGGCTGCGGACTACGGGAATATCGTCTAAAATTGTTTTTTGAGCAAAGCCCAAATTGGTTTTTATCGCTATATCATCCGGATCGAGTAATAATGCTTTTTCGAAATGGTAGATCGATGGAGCTGTTTGATGCAATTTATAATAGGCATTACCCAGATTAAAATGCAACTCTGCAGATTCCTTACCATTTTCAATCAGTTTGAGATAACGCGCTACCGCATCTTCATAATTACCTTGTTGATAAAGGGTATTGGCGTTTTGAAATTCCGGATCTATTGTTGCTGTTTGTGCCCAGCTATAAGAGCTTAAAAACAATAGAATATAAATAAATTTTTTCATGATTATTTTATTTGAATTGTTTTTCTAGTTCAGAGATTACTCCAATTGCTTGTTGATAGTGGGCATTCATTTCGACCTGCGCGGTTGGCGCGTAACGCGCAAATTCACAGGCGAATTTCAAATTCATAAAGTCCGTTATCGTTTCCTTTTGTATTCCTTTTTCGGTTAAGATTTCTTCGATATTATCGTTGCTCATCTCATTGGTTTCTATATGTAACTTGGCTTTTAAGAAATTGTGTAAACAACGTTCAAGAGCTTCATAAAAAGCTTCTTTATTGCTTAGGTTCTTTTTAGCCTCTCCCAAATATTTACGCGCCAGACGATTGGATTGTCTTAATTTATTCTTTTGCCAATCCCCATCTTTTCGGCGTTTCCGAGTAATGATCCATCCAAATAGAGGCATGGCAATCAACGGTGATACTATTAAAATATAGAACAAGGTTGAACCCAAGAAATCCTTTGGTTTGGCAGATTCGAAAGTTGTGGTTGTTTTAATATCGTAAAATTTGTCGGCCGCAACGATCTTTTCGGTTTTGTTGACTTGTTCATTGGTTGGCAGCATCGGACCATCTAGCACTTCAATTGGTATGGAGTCTGAGGTGATGGTTTTATAAGTGTTCGTAGCTAAATCAAAATAACTAAATGTCAGCGGTTTGATCAAATAATCCCCTTTATATTGTGGAATAATCGTGTATTTGTCGGTTTTAGAACCTTGTAAACCTGAAGCGCCTGGTCCGATATTTTCTGAACTAATTGGATCATAAATTTCTAATGCTGTTGGAGCTTGTGGCTGCGGTAGTGAAAAGAGATTTAGATTTCCTTTCCCTTCCACTGTTACGTTTAAGGTAAATGTTTCACCAGATTTCAGTGCTTTTGTAGAAGGAGTTACCTTAAAGGTAAACTGTCCTACTGCACCGCTAAAATCTTCTGGTTTTCCATTTTCAGGTAAAGCTTTGACCTTGATGGTTTTCTTTCCGGAGGAAAATACCTTTCGGACAACTCCCATTTCAGGAAATCCAAAGAAATCGCGCCTTCCAGTAGGTAGTTCGGTTTCAATATCCAATACCATTGGTTCTATAACGAGATCACCAGATTCCTGCGGCATCAAAATTACTTTTCTTAAAACGATATAACGGTATTGTTGACCTTGATAGGTGCCTTGTTCTATCTTTTGTTGTTTAAGTTCAATCGGGTGATTCCAAAATTTGTTGTACTTAGGACTACTCGTTTCCATAAAACCACGGACACTGGAATTAAATCCAACATATAACTTATGGGTAACTGTAATGGGTTCGTTGATATAGGGATTGCTCTTAGACACTTCGGTAACTACATGTATACCTTTCAACATCTGTTGTTGAGAATCACTCATCTGGGGTTCCTCCCTTTTTAATGGTTCGGTAATGGTTACGGTAATCGGTTCGGTTTTATAAACTTTATTCTCGATTTCTATCGAGGCTGATCCAATAGTCATCCTACCTTTTCGAGTCGGAATCAAAAAATACGAATAGCTTTTACTAAATGACTTCTCACCGTTTATCCAAGAATAATTAACCGATTGATTCGGACCTGCCGCAATTTGAAAACCTTCAAATCGAGGTGGTTGAAAATTATCCC
Source organism: Flavobacterium sp. HSC-61S13 (assembly GCF_024171535.1). Taxonomy (GTDB): domain Bacteria; phylum Bacteroidota; class Bacteroidia; order Flavobacteriales; family Flavobacteriaceae; genus Flavobacterium. The sequence goes on from NZ_JALJZV010000003.1 coordinate 301,614, forward strand.
CATCTCCATTCATCGAGAAATCAACACGCAACATTTCATTTTGAGGCGAGGTTGTTCTATTGACAACCGCCTCAAATTTTATTTGTGCCAACATCACTTGCGAAAAAGTGAGTAAGAAAACGATTAAATATTTATCGAATACTTTCATCTTACCAATCTTTTGTGTTTTTTCCGGATACTGCAGGTTTTCCCTTTTTGTCCTGAAGTCGTTTCTGAACCTTCTTCTCTTCTTTATTCATGGCATCTAAGATTCGCTCCATTTGTTGTTGGTTTGGATTGCCCGATGCCTCCTGTGGTTTTTTATCACCTTTATCTTCTTGGTCTTTAGGATCTTTTCCAGGGTTATCTTTCTTATCCTGCTCTCCTTTATCGTCCTTTTTATCTTTATCGTCCTTATTGTCTTTGTTATCCTTATTGTCCTTGTTGTCTTTGTTATCCTTGTTGTCTTTGTTATCCTTGTTGTCTTTATTGTCCTTGTTGTCTTTATTGTCTTTGTTGTCCTTGTTGTCCTTGTTGTCCTTGTTGTCTTTATCTTGATCCGGATTTTCTTGTTGCATCTTTTTAGCTAAGGCAAAATTATAACGAGTTTCTTCGTCCTTAGGATTGTTTCGCAAAGCATTTTTATAGGCTTCAACGGCAGCTGAATAATTTTTATTCTGCATATAGGTGTTTCCTAAATTGTGAAAAGCGCGATGTTTATCCTCTTTAGAAGTAGCTTTTTTAGCAGCTTCTAGATAGACCAGTTCAGCATCGCTGAGCTGTTTTTGTTTGTACATCGTATTGCCCATATTGTACGTCGAACTGATGTTTTTAGGGTCTTTGGATTGAGCGATGCGGTAATCGGCTTCTGCCTGAGTATATTTCTTCTCTGAATAAAGCTTATTGCCGTTAGCAAGTGATGATTTTGCCGATTGTGCTTGCGCGCAGTAGGCCGTTAATAGTAATAGGTATATTAGGAAATGTCTCATAATTCAAAGCTATATCGTTCTGATTTCCAGATTATTTTTCATTAAATAAATTCAATTCTTTCATCCATTTGGTTTTGCGTTCCAAGATAAAAAGATCAATAAGCAATAATAATAGTGCTAAAGCTAAAAACCATTGATACTGTGATTGATACTCAGCGATTTCTTGTGCTTCAAAGTCTGATTTTTCAATTTTGTTTAAGTCTTGTTTGATCAGACCAACTATTTCTTGCGTATTGGAGCCATAGTAATAACGACCACCGGTTTGTTGAGCAATCGCTTTAAGGGTTTCGGAGTTGAGTTTGGTGATAACCACTTCGTTATTCGAATCTTTTTTGAATTCGGTTGTCCCACCTTGTCTAATAGGTATAGGGCCTCCAGCTTCCGTGCCGACACCGATGGTAATGATGCTAATGTTTTTTTGTTTGGCAATTTGTATGGCATTTTCAAGCCCGTCTCCATGATCTTCTCCATCGGATATCAAGATCATCAGTTTGCTGGTCTTTGGATCATCAAAATAATTACTAGCTACTGTAATCGCATCTTCAAAGGCAGTACCTTGTGAAGAAACCATATCGGTATTCATATTTTGAAGATACATCTTAGCCACGTTATAATCTGTGGTGATGGGCAGCATTGGAAAAGCACTGGCGGCATATCCGACTATACCGATACGATCAGATCCCAAAACATTGATGATTTGCGACACCAATTGTTTGGTTTTGTCTAGACGGTTGGGTGCCATGTCTTCGGCCAACATACTTTTAGAAACATCTACAGTAAAAACAATGTCAATACCTTGTCTCTTTACCGTTTCAATTCGCGTTCCTATTTTAGGATTAACCAACGCGATTATGATTAAAACCAAGATAGCGAAGTACAATACCGCTTTGATGTTGGCTTTGTTTTTGGATTGATTTGGTGCTAGAATCTGAAGGGCTTTTACGCTTCCAAATTCTTTTTGTCTTTTGCGTTTCCAGATGTTATTTACAATAAATAGCAGTAGCAATAGCGGTAGTACCGCTAGCAAAAAGAAATATTTTATGTTGTCAAATTCCCACATTGGTTTGGTTGTTATATGAAACCTTTAAATAGTGTTTTCTGTAAGATAAATTCCAAGCAAAGCAGGATAAATCCCAGCAGTGCGAAAAGGTGAAATTTCTCATTTCGGCTCACAAATTTTTGCTCGTCTACCTTGGTCTTTTCCATGGAGTTAATCTCGTCATATATTTTCTTTAGACTCTTGGTGTCCGTAGCTCTAAAGTATTTTCCATCGGTTTTTTGTGCGATTTCCTTTAATAAAGCTTCATCAATTTCTACGGGCATCATCCTAAATAATAATTCTCCTGAAGGCGAATATGCATAAGGGGATTCGGCCATTCCATTGGTTCCAATACCGATGGTATAAACTTTTATTTTAAATTCTTTGGCAATATCCGTAGCCATACGCGGATCGACAAAGCCGGCATTGTTAACACCGTCGGTCAGCAGTATAATTACCTTACTCTTGGCCGGACTATCCTTTAATCGGTTGACAGCGGTTGCCAGTCCTACTCCTATAGCGGTACCGTCTTTAAGGTCGTCGTTGTAAACCACATCCTTTAAGGCATTTAGTAAAAGAGGTTTGTCACTGGTAACTGGTGTTTTGGTATAAGCCTCTGCTGCATAGATAACAAGTCCTATTCGGTCGTTGGTTCGGTTTTTTATAAAATCGGCTGCAACGGTTTTTAAAGCGTCTATACGATTGGGTTTTAAATCTTTTGCCAACATACTACCTGAAATATCCATGGCCATAACGATATCTATCCCGTGAGTAGAATGTACCTTATTACTGACATCCACAGTTTGAGGACGAGCAAGTGCAACGATAATCGCGCTTATGGCCAATAGTTTTAAAGCGATACTCAGGGGTTTTAGGCGCACCAATAGTGACTTCTTCTTTAAAAATCCTTCGGTGGAACTTAAAGTTAAAGTCGGTTTCTGGTTATTTCTACTGCGATACCAGATATAAAAAGCAATAGGTAATAGGCAGAATAACCAAAACAATTCGGGATATAAAAAAGTGATCTGTCTCATTCTTTTTCTTCAGTTTTGTATTGAATGGATTCGAATATTTTTTGAGCAATTTGCGTTCCAACCGTATCGGTATCTTCATAGAAAACGCCAATTTCTTGGGCGGTTTCCCCTTGCTGTATTAAAGCCAATTCAAAACGAATGATTACTTCTTTTTTACTAATCGGATTATTGATGACAAAGGTACCTGTGCTTTTTGTGCCTTGTATTCCTTTGGCATTTTCAAAAACTGCTGTTTTAGACTCGACCTTAGTGGCTTGTAGATTCTGGGTGATAACCTTTAGGGAATGAGCCAGAATTTCTTCTTTGGTATAACTGCTTTCTTTGTCAAAATGAATGATGTTTAACAAGACCTGTACAGCATCGGTAATCTGACCAGAACTAAATTGTACAGCCGATTTTACTCCTGGTGGTAGGGTTTGTTGTACTCTAGGGTCGATAATACGTGTTAAAACCTTAGGGGTTTCTACAACAACACCAGGGTTACCATAGGTACTTTGTATCCAGTCTCCGTTTAGTAATCGTTTGGAACTACTAAAAGATAGGTTCTTAAAGAAAGAGCCGCTTTCCGTATTATTGATTAAATAGATAATACCCGTTAATACCAACAATACAGCACTAATCGTCAAAGGTACCAGCGTTCTGAATTTTTTGCGTTTTTTCTTACGTCGCTCGCGCAATCGAATTTGTTCCGATTGGGTTTCCATGGATATTGGATAGGCGGTATTGATTTCATTGATTACCTTTTGGATTTTTTCGGTATCATTGATAATTTCAAATTCTTGCGGTTGTGATTTGGCGAATTTCACTAAATCGGCCGTTTGAAAAACATTCTTAAATGCTTGGACTACGCGTTTGTCGATCTTGATTTTTTTGGAATTAAGAGTCTGATTAAAAATGGTTAACAACTCGAAAGTAGTTAGTTCCTTCGCAGGAATATTAAAAGTTTCCTCGATAAAAACCCGAGCGATATCGGTCATATCGGAATAATACGTTTTGGTTTCCCCGCGTACCCATAATTTTTTTGCAGCTAACTTGTCGAGTTTCTTCGAGGCTTTTTCGAAAGGAGTTTTGAATAAATCATCTTCCGAAAGATTGCGTTCTTGACGTTTCTTAATCCAATAATATAGGGCGATTCCCAAAATTACACAGATCGCTATTGCGATGAGATAATACCAATTCGAAGAAATCCCAGCGCCGCTAGTCGAGATACTTTTAATCTCGTACATCGGTTGTTTTAGCGTGTCCACTTTTACATTCTGAACCAATATAGAGTAGGCGTCAGTAAGGTATTGTTTGTTATTGACCAATACGGGAAGTGGAGGTAATTGGTAAGTGCCCGAATCGAATTGAGTCAGACTATATTTTTTGATCAATTCGTATTGATGCGCTTTGATTAAAGTGTCAACGGGTTCAGAACTGATCACTTCAAAAGCTCCCATGCGTTCATTTTCAGGAAAATGAACCACTGTCCCTTTGTCTAAAAGTGCTTTGATCGTCAATTCAAATTGATCACCAATTTTTATTTGAGTGGTATCAATACTGGATTTCACCGGATTCTGAGCCTGAAGAGCTCCTCCGAACAAACAAATTAAAAATAGGTATATTATTTTGTGTTTTTTCATCTTGTTGTTAACGATTATCTCGATTTAAAATAACCAAGTAATTTTTTGACATAACTTTCTTCTACGTGCATTTGGATAACTCCGGCACCACATTTATAAAAAGTCTTTTGAAAAAAAGTTTCGTGATCTAGATAGTTCTTTTCAAATTCCTGTCGCACAGCCGTATCGTTGGTATTGACCCAAACCTTTTCATCTGTCTCTGCATCCATCACGGCGATTAATCCCAATTTAGGTAGCGATTTTTCTCGAAGATCATAAACACGGATACCGGTGATATCGTGTTTCTTAGCCGAAATCTTAAGCGTCTGTTCATAATTTGCTGTGATAAAATCCGACAGCACAAATACAATAGCTTTCTTCTTTAAAACTTTGGAAAGATACTCCAAAGCCAGCGATAAGTTCGTTTTTCTACTCTTCGGTTTAAAATCGACCAATTCACGAATAATTCGCAATACATGGCTTTTTCCTTTCTTTGGTGGAATATAAAGTTCTATCTGGTCAGAAAATAGTAACAATCCCACTTTATCATTATTTTGAGTTGCTGAGAATGCAAGCGTTGCTGCTATTTCTGTAACGATCTCATTTTTAAATTGATCTGTAGATCCAAAATGTTCTGAACCGCTGATGTCTACGACCAACATCATGGTTAGCTCCCGTTCCTCTTCAAAAACTTTGATATAAGGCTCGTTGTACCGGGCGGTAACATTCCAGTCGATCGAACGAATATCGTCTCCGAACTGGTATTGGCGTACCTCGGCAAAAGTCATTCCGCGTCCCTTAAACGAAGTGTGATATTCTCCAGAGAAAATATGATCGCTTAATCGACGGGTTTTTATCTCAATTTTCTTGACCTTTTTTAGGATGTCTTTTGTTTCCATTTTTGAATTTGATGAAATTTATTTAAACCTCAATAACCCTATCCATTCCCATATTAAAAATAAGAAAGCAAATAGGGATAGAATAAATATAATTATCGTGGTCGATTAAGGCACTTCTACCTCATTTACAATCTGATTGATGATATCAACAGAAGTAATATTCTCCGCTTCTGCTTCATAAGTAACTCCGACTCTATGACGCAATACATCGATGACTACTGCGCGAACATCCTCCGGAATCACATAACCTCTTTTTCTAATAAACGCATAACATTTTGCCGCCATCGCTAAATTGATACTTCCACGTGGTGAGGCGCCAAAACTGATTAATGGTTTTAGTTTTTCAAGTTTGAATTGCTCCGGATAACGCGTGGCAAATACGATATCTAAAATGTATTTCTCAATTTTTTCGTCCATATAAACCTCGCGAACTACAGCTTGCGCTCGAGCGATTTGTTCTAGTGAAACCACCGGGTTAATTGTAACCTTAGCACCCGATAAATTTTGACGAATTACTTGACGTTCTTCTTCTAATTTCGGATAATCGATCACGGTTTTAAGCATAAAACGGTCCATTTGTGCCTCTGGCAACGGATAAGTTCCCTCTTGTTCAACAGGATTTTGTGTAGCCATCACCAAAAAAGGGCGATCTAACAGAAAAGTTTCGTCACTAATCGTTACTTGTTTCTCTTGCATCGCTTCCAAAAGTGCCGACTGAACTTTCGCTGGGGCACGGTTAATCTCATCAGCTAAAATGAAATTAGCAAAGATGGGACCCTTACGAATAGAGAAGTCATTCTCTTTAATATTGTAAATCATTGTGCCGACAACATCGGCAGGAAGTAGATCCGGAGTAAATTGAATTCTGCTAAAAGAACCGTGAACGGCTTTTGCTAAAGTGTTTATAGCTAAAGTTTTAGCAAGTCCAGGCACCCCTTCTAACAAGATGTGTCCTTGACCCAACAACCCAATTAGTAATCGGTCTATCATGTGCTTTTGACCCACAATAGCCTTGTTCATCTCAAGGGAGAGCAGATCTATAAAAGCGCTTTCTCTTTCGATTTTCTCATTTAATGCGCGAATATCATGCGTGTTTTCAGTAGCTTCCATATCTATTATCTTTGTACTATAATGGCTTAGTTGTTTAGTTGGCGCAAATTCAAAAATTATTTACTTTTTCCTTGTTAATAATAGGTTAAATATTTCACCTATAAGATGTCGTTAGGGCTCATTTATGAAATTCTTTTTATATTTTTAAGGAATTAAAAATAAATGTTGTGATTAACAAGAGATTGCTTATAAGAAATTTATTGTCTCACCACGATGAGAATAGCTTTTACGATAAAAAAAGACAGCTCAATTTACACAGCAAAGAAGGTAAGGCGAAGTTCTTAAAACACGTTTGTGCTTTGTCGAATTCCAACCCCAAAAACAACTCTTTTTTAGTCGTTGGAATTGAAGATGAAGACAACTTAATTGTCGGGACTGATTTTTATGACGACAGTAAAATTCAGAATCTCGTCAATGCTTTTCTAGATGATCCTCCAGCAATCCAATACGAAAATGTACCCTTCCCGGATTTGCCGCAAGATAAAGTGGTCGGATTAGTAACCATCCGCCCGCAGAAGGGAATTTCTCATTTCAAAAAATCAATTTACACCATTACCCCCGGAACGTACTTTAGTCGGATGGGTAGTAACTCGATACCTGATATGCCACCGCAAGCAAACAACAATCAGCAGATCGTTGAAAGTATCGAGAAGATTTCTCGAAACAATCTAAACCATGTCTTAGACAGTGTCCTGAGTTTTGTCAATCTTACACATAAGGATATGAAGTCCGACTATCATGTTTTTAAGGAGTATTTTGTGGTTTGTTGGGCTGGAAAACCTAGAAAAATACGCGACAAGGTGTTTTATTCTCGCGTAGATATCGAATTGATTAACGAGCAAATTAAATTGTTCTATTCCACTTTTGATGCGGTAACCATTGATTACAATAAAGATGAATTTATCATCACAGAATATATTCGGCTCGGATTAAAAGATGCCACAACCTATTACCCGTTTGAGCGTTTGGTGCTCCATTTTTATGAAAATGGTTCGTATACCATGAAAAACAAAATGTTGTTTGAACCGCCTAAATACAACCCTACGTTGTTACGTCATATTTATCAGTCTAATTTATTACTTATCAATAAATTAAGGCAAAATCAAAAACTCAGTGAATCGGATCAACGCGATTTGACCCAATTGCCACAGACGATGATGATCTGTTACTTAAATAATTTTGAGTCGGCAAAAGCAGAGCTTATCCGTGCTAAAGAGCTGTTAAAAGCAGTCGAAAATGAAACGGTATATAACTCCTTTAAAGAAGTAATGCGTATCTTGCGTAAAGTGAAATACGAAGTTAATGAAGAATAGAATATTGGTAGTTGGAGACATTCATGGCGGGTATCGCGCCTTGATCCAGGTTTTAGAACGCGCTCAAATTACCACAGACGACCTATTGATTTTTTTAGGGGACTATGTTGACGGTTGGAGCCAATCACCCGAAGTGGTAGATTATTTAATAAACTTGCAGAAAAAACAGCAGTGTGTTTTTATGGGAGGCAATCACGAGTCGCTGTTGCTCAAATGGCTGTTGACTGGCGAACAAGGTGAACAATGGTTAAGAAATGGCGGAAAAGCATCTGTAAATGCCTACAGCAGGTTGTCTGAAGACAAAAAGCGCGAGCACATCGTTTTTTTTAAGGCTTTGCGTGATTTTTACTTAGACGATCAGCATCGATTGTTTATTCACGCGGGATTCACAAATCAACGCGGTGTTGATTACGAGTTTTTCACCGAGTATTTTCGCTGGGATCGAACCTTATGGGAAACGGCTCTGGGATTAGATCCGCTTTTGAGTCGTGAGGATTTGGTTTATCCAAAACGCCTAAAAATTTATAAGGAGATCTATATCGGTCATACACCCGTGACTCATTTTGATTCGACCATACCGATGCATAGAGCAGGGGTTTGGAATATAGATACTGGAGCAGCTTTTACAGGTTGTATTTCTGTGATGGATGTGGATACCAAAGAATTTTGGCAAAGCGATTTTTTGCCGAAACTTTATCCAGATGAGATGGGTAGAAATGCGACTTAATAGATCGTTTTGTATATTTGCACAAAAACAAAAACTTATGAAAAAATTAGTACTTTTAATTCTCCTAGTAGGAGGGTCTTTGACGGCTCAAGCTCAGGCTGTTAATGAAATCAAATACAATATTTTAAACACGATTATCATGACCTCTGTAGAAGTGGGATACGAACACTTTATCGATAGAGATCAGTCAATAGGTGTGGATCTTTACTTAAATGACCGTTTTTCATACTATCCAGAAAGTAAAAGCAAAGGAAAAAAGTTTAATACCACAAGTATTGCCGCTTCTTATAACTTTTATTTTGGAGGATCAAATGGTGAAAATGGATCGGGTTATAGTGTGACTCCCTTTTTGAAATACCGTTTTGGTGATTTTGAAGAAGACAAATGGAGAGACGATGTGTTGGTTCAAGAAACTACGGATATGAATAGTGTTATCGTTGGTTTTGGCGTTGGTTACAAATGGGTTAAAAATGACTCATTTACCATTCAGCCGTTTGCAAACATCGGAAGAAACTTTAGCGAAGATGTGAACGACCGTTTTATGGCAATTGAATTGAATGCAGGAGTTACTCTTGGTTATAGATTTTAATGATCAATAAATAAGCAATAGAGAGTAGGTACTAGTAAGGTGTAAAAATATTGTACGCTCTAGGCGAATCTCAAATAAATAAAAAAGGTACTGTTTTCAAAACAGTACCTTTTTTTATTATTAGAAAATCGATCGATTAAAAATCGAATTTTATTCCTTGAGCTAACGGAAGTGCAGTACCGTAGTTAATGGTATTGGTTTGTCTTCTCATATATGCTTTCCAAGCATCCGAGCCAGACTCACGACCACCACCAGTTTCTTTTTCTCCACCAAAAGCACCTCCAATTTCAGCACCAGATGTCCCGATGTTTACATTGGCAATACCACAGTCAGAACCCGCTTGAGATAAGAATAATTCCATCTCTCTCATGCTATTCGTAAATATAGAAGAAGATAAACCTTGAGGAACACCATTTTGTAAGTCGATTGCTTCTTCAATTGTACTGTATTTCATGACATACAAGATCGGTGCAAAAGTTTCTGCTTGAACGATTTGAAATTCGTTTTTCGCTTCGATGATACAAGGTTTAACATAACAGCCACTCTCATAACCTTTTCCTTCAAGAACACCACCATCAACGATGATTTTTCCACCTTCTTGTTTGGCTTTTTCAATAGCGTTAAGATAGTCGTTTACCGCTCCTTTATCGATAAGCGGACCTACGTGATTATTGGTATCCAATGGATTTCCAATTTTCAACTGTGCATAGGCACTTTGCAATACTTGAATGGTTTTATCGTAAACACTTTCGTGTATGATTAATCTTCTTGTTGAAGTACAACGTTGTCCGGCAGTTCCTACAGCTCCGAATACCGCTCCAACCAATACCATACTGATATCAGCATGTTCTGAAACGATGATAGCATTGTTACCACCCAATTCCAAAATGGTATTTCCAAAACGTTCCGCTACTGTTTTAGATACGTGACGCCCGATACGAGTAGATCCTGTGAAGGATACCAAAGGAATTCTAGAATCGTTGTTGATCAAATCTCCACATTGGTTACCGATTACTAAGTTGCTTACTCCTTCCGGAATATCATTAGCTTGGAATACTTTCGAAACGATATTTTGACAAGCTACACCACACAAAGGTGTTTTTGAACTTGGTTTCCAGATACAAACGTCTCCACAAACCCAAGCCAACATCGTATTCCAGCTCCATACAGCTACTGGGAAGTTGAAGGCAGAGATTACACCAACGATACCGTATGGATGCCATTGCTCATACATTCTGTGTTGTGGACGCTCTGAATGCATCGTTAATCCGTATAATTGACGGGAAAGACCCACTGCGAAGTCACAGATGTCAATCATCTCTTGTACTTCACCCAAACCTTCTTGTAAACTTTTTCCCATTTCAAAGGATACTAATTTACCCAAAGGCTCTTTATATTTTCTTAATTCGATTCCGATTTGACGAACAATGTCACCACGTTTTGGTGCAGGCACCATTCTCCATGTTTTAAAAGCCTCTTCGGCAGTTTTCATTGCTGTCGCATAATCCTCCTTAGTCGACGTTTTTACTTTTCCAATCAATTCTCCGGTTACCGGTGAATAAGATTCAAGAATCTCTCCATTTGAAAAAGTTGTAGAACCAGTAGAAGTTCCATTATTTATTTCCTGTAGGCCTAATTGTTTTAAAGCCTCCTGAATGCCAAATTGGTCTGTTACTGTTGCCATGATTTGTGGTTAAATGATTGATTTATGTTTCTGAGCGAATTTACAAAAAATATATGGAAGCACTCGAGTACTTTACTTTAAGCTAAGGCTTACTTGACAAATCTCGGGTCTGCTTCCATGACTTGTTGGCATTTTTTGCAAGTTCTCAGATCTTTAGAATGATAAAAATTTTCAAAATGAGGTAGGAAATCCGTTTCGATATTAGTCAATTCAAAATAGACTTCGTGTAATAAGTGGTTGCAGTTCTCACAGTACCACAATAGGCCATCACGCTGTCCCGCTCCTTCTCGGATCTTCTCGACTACCAAGCCCACAGACCCCTCTGAGCGAATAGGACTATGAGGTGTTTTTGCCGGTAATAGATAAATATCGCCCGCGTTTAAGGTCATCGATTTTCGTTGACCATCTTCTTGGATATCGATTTGAATACTGCCTTCCAGCTGATAAAAAAACTCCTCAGATTCGTTATAATGAAAATCCTTGCGAGCATTTGGACCACCGACAATCATCACTATAAAATCTTTGGATTCTACATAGATGTTCTTATTGCCCACCGGGGGTTTTAATAGATCGCGGTTTTCTTCGATCCATCGGTGTAAATTAAAAGGTTGTCTACTGCTCATAAAAATTACTTTTCTATGCGTTAGTTACTTTTGCTCAACCAACTTTGTGGATTGTGTATGGTTGTATTATGTGATAGTAAAAATTTCAATACCGCTCTACCCGTCGCATTGGTACCAATGGTACCGATCGATTGTTTGATGCTGACTTTATCGCCTTTTTTAACGCTGACAGAGCTTAAGTTTTGGTATACGGTAATATAATCTCCGTGCTGTATTAAAACCGCCTTGTTACCTCCGGATAAAACTTGTACTTGAAGTACTTCTCCTCCAAACACCGAACGAGCTTCTGAACCGGGTTCTGTACTGATTTCCAATCCACTGTTGTGAATGGTCAATTGACTTTGAACCGGATGGGGCTGATCTCCATAAGGCAGAGAGATATAACCTTTGGCAACGGGCCACGGTAAACTTCCCTGATTGGCTCTAAAATTATTCGCTATAATTTTACCTTCTGGAGTTAATTCAAAGGTCGTCGTATTGGATTTGGTTGGAGCTACCGGTTTTTTACCTGCTTTGGCTGCCGCTTTGGCCGCTTCTTCTCGAGCTTTCCTATTGGCTTCGGCAATGGCTTCACGGATTAACTTCTGTATCTGTTTATCAATGGCTCGCGTTTCCTCTTGTTTCTTTTTGATTTGTTCGTTGTACTTCTTCTGATCTTTTTTGATCAAAGCAACCAACTCCTCTTGCTTTAAGCGGTCTTTTTCCAAATCCTTTTTCTCGCGTTCTGCGTCGTTTAATAACACGCGTTGCTTGCCTTTTTGTACTTCGAGTGTAGCAACTATAGCTTGCAATTCCGTCGATTTAACCTTGACTTCCTCGCCTTGGTTTTTTCGGAAATTAGCATATTGCTTCATGTACTGTATCCGTTTATACGCCTGCAAAAAGTTTTCTGAAGACAACACAAACATAATGCGACTCTGTTCAGAACGGCTCTTATAGGATTTAGCAATCATTTTCGCATAATCCTCCTTTAATACACCCAGTTCTTTTTGAAGTTTATTGATCTGTAACTGATTTTTATAGATGTTATCAGTCAATAAGCGCACCTGTTGTTGAGTATTTTGAATCAATTCTTGACTGAGTCGGATCTTTTTATTTTGCTCGGCTATTTCGGCCAAAACATTACGCTCCTTGGATTTCTCGGTCAATAACATCTTCTGAACATTTTTAATTTCTTTCAGAATTTGCTCTTTTCGAAGTTCCAAATTACGTTGTTTTTCAGAGGTTTGAGCCCATGAAAAATGGCATAAAAGCGAAAATAATAGGATGTAAATCAGTCTTTGCATTGAATTTGTTTTACCAATTTAATTAATATTGATTCGTTTATAATTGTTTGGAACACTGTAAGGGAACGACAGTTTCTCGTTAAATGTCACTTTGTTATAAATAATGTTCAAATGTATGGTTTTTTCTTGTTCTGCATCAATATTTATTTCGCTGGGAAGCGTAATGTCTTGGATTTTCTGGTAGTTTGGATACGAAATGGTAACCGAACGGTTTTCTTTTTGTTGTGTAAGTGCCTCTTTTTTCAACAGCAAATCTTGGTCTTCAAAATAATACGTAGACTCCAGACCTTTGGTATTGGTTGATTCGAGTTTGTGCAAACCGTCTTCTAAACTAGCAACGAGCTTTTCCTTGTTTAAATCGTTAATCGCATGACCCAACAATAAGTTTTGAACCTTTTGGAAATCGAGGTCGGTTCCCAACCATTTGCTCAACATGCTGTAGTCGCCTTCAAAATACGAACTGTTCATCTTTTCGTAATACTGCACTTTGTCTTGGGTAATATAAGCTTTAGCCATAGTGATGGTGAAAAACTTGACTGTGATAAGTATCTGCTTGTCTTTTTCAATACGAATATCGGTATCAAAACCCAACTGTTGACCGTTGCCCTTATAACTGGTCGAAGAACGGATATTGGCTGTATTAAAATCAGGACTGTTTTTATAATGTCCGTTTACGATGTGTAGTACCGTTTTTGAACTGGAAGCAGCCGATTCTGATACACCATCTCCAGCTATTTTGGTCGACTTACAAGCACCGAAAGTCAGTGTCACAAGGAGTAAAGCAAATACCTTTTTCATATAGAAATATTATTTTAATTAAGTTCATAGGATATCTAAGTAGACTATTGTTTGTTTCAGTCGAAATCCTAGATAATAGCTATCGCAGGCCATTGAATTCTTAATCAAGTAGCAAATAGCATTCCTATTTTCTAATAAAAAATCCGTTTCATTTAAATAAAACGGATTTTATAGCACTTTTTATTCTAAGACGGAATAATCTCCAATACTGATTTGGGTGTGTTTACCGTCGTATATAGCGTGATTTCCAACCATGGCGTTGTCTAAATTAGCATGGCGGATTTGCGAATGTGTTTGTATTAAACTGTTGGTCAATACCGCATGTTCGATGATAGAATGATCTCCAATTGAGACATTCGGACCTACGGTGCTGTTTCGTAAGATGACGTTTTCCCCAATATAACAAGGTTCGATGATTTGACTGTTTTCCAGTTTTACCGTACTTGCCACCAAATTGACCTGATCTTGATGCAAAAACTGCAACATGCGGTTGTTGGTGTCGACAGTGACGTTTTTATTACCGCAATCCATCCACTCATCCACTTTACCTGGTACAAATCTCATTCCCTTTTGCTTCATGTTTTCCAAAGCATCGGTCAATTGATATTCGCCGCCTTTGGTCATGTTGTTGTCGAGCAAGTACTCGAGTTCTTTTCTCAGTGTTTCACCACTTTTAAAGTAGTAGATACCAATAATGGCTAAGTCCGAAACGAATTCTTTGGGTTTTTCAACAAAATCAACAATCTCATTCTGAGCATTGAGTTGCACCACGCCAAAAGCACTTGGGTCGGCAACTTGTTTTACCCAAATAACACTGTCTGCGGTTTTGTCTAAAGTAAAATCAGCACGGAACAAAGTGTCTGCATAAGCGACCACTATAGGGCCTTGCATGCTTTCTTTAGCACATAAAATAGCATGTGCAGTTCCTAGGGCTTCGTTTTGATAGTAGATCGTTCCTTTGGCTCCGAGTTTTTCGGCTATAGCTATCAGATCTTCTTCTACTTTTTTTCCAAAACTCTCGTGTATAATAAAGGCAATCTCTTCAATGGATCCGTCTAGAACCTTAGCTATATCCTCAACTAATCGGTGTACGATGGGTTTTCCTGCAATAGGTATAAGCGGTTTAGGTACGGTTAGGGTGTGTGGGCGAAGACGAGACCCTCGTCCTGCCATGGGTACTATTATTTTCATTTTTTAGCTTTTTTTCAATTTTTTTATTTCGTTCCGGTACTTCCAAATCCACCAGCGCCTCTTTCTGTTTCAGACAAGACCGTTACGGGTTCCCATTGGATTTGCTCAAATTTAGAAATAACCATTTGTGCAATGCGTTCTCCGTTTTCAATAGTAAAGGGATCCGCCGAAAGATTTACTAAGATAATGCCGAGTTCACCTCTGTAATCAGCATCAATCGTGCCAGGAGAGTTGAGCAGCGTGATGCCTCGTTTCGCAGCCAATCCACTTCTCGGGCGGATTTGTGCTTCATAGCCTTCGGGTAATTCTATAAATAAACCAGTCGGAACTATAGCGCGTTCCAACGATTTTAAAGTGATGGGTTCTGTGATATTCGCTCGCAAATCCATACCAGCAGATGAAGTGGTTTCATAGTTTGGTAAGGGATGTTGGGAGTGGTTGATGATTTTTATAGTCTTCATATCTTGATATTTTTTAATCTTGTAATCCCGGTATTAAGTCTACGTCTATCGACCTTCATAACATGGGAACATCGTTCGGCTTGATCAATACCCGCGATGTTGGAAACAAATATAATGTATTCTACAGATTTATTTAAATGACCTAGCTGTTATTTAATGATGCTACGCAACAGTTTTCCTTCATATTTAAATAAGACGGCCACGAAGATTGCTATAAATGCGATTCCCACAAAATAATTTTCGCGAAAACCATAAAAATAGATCGCTGAAAAAGTGATGGCCATTAAGGTATAACCCGTGATCGCTTTTTTATCGTAGGGAATGGGGTAATAGCGATTGCCTAAAACGTATGAAATCAACATCATACTTCCATAGGCAATCAAAGTAGCAATTGCTGAGCCGACATAACTCCAAATGGGAATTAACGCATAGTTTAAAACAATGGTCAATACCGCACCGAAAATTGAGATATATGCTCCAATCATCGTTTTGTCTCTTAACTTGTACCATACCGATAAATTGGAATAGATGCCCAAACAGAAATTAGCTAAAATAATCAACGGAACCACTTTCATCGCTTCCCAATAGGAAGGATTGGGAATCATGATTGGCTTCAGTATATCGACAAATACAATCACACACAACATAATCAAACTGCCTATAATAGCAAAATATTTGGTAATGGTAGCATATTTGGTCGGGGCATCATCGTTTTTGGCGTAGTTAAAGAAAAAAGGTTCTATTCCCAAAGTATAGGCCTGACGAAACAAAACCATAAAAAGGCCGAGTTTGTAACAAGCAGCATATTTACCTACTTCAACCAAGGCGATTTCAGGCGGCAATAGGCGTCCTAATAAGATCTTGTCAAAACTTTCATTGATCGCAAATGCCAAACCTCCAATCATTACTGGAAAACCATAGCGGATCATTTGTTTACAAAGATCTTTGTTAAAAGTAAATTTGATTTTTAAATAATCGGATGCAAAAACCAATAGGGTTAGAGCACTGGCAATTAGATTGGCGAGGAAAACATATTGTACTTGTTGTCCCTCGGTATAAATGGAATCAAAAAAAGAACCCGGATAAGCAACGGCCAATTTGGGTAGGGCGTAAAGAAAAAAGATGTTTAGTGAGACGTTGACGATGACATTGCCAATTTTTACCGCACTATAAAACATCGGACGTTGATTGGCACGCAATTTTGAAAACGGGATGATCACCAAGGCATCTAAAACCAAGATCCAAATAAGATACTTGATGATCTCAGCATCGACGTTGAGGTATGCGCTCCAATAATCCTTGGTCAGTAGTCCTAAAGTCAGAAACAACAGCGAAGTGATGCTTAGGTAGATCAGGGAGTTGTTAACAACCTCTTGTTTGTCCTCTCTAAGGTTGTAAAACCTGAAAAATGCGGTTTCCATACCAAAGGCGAGTACTACGTTGAAAAACATCATAATAGAGAATACAATATTGTATTCGCCATAGACGTTATTGGCCATAAACGAGGTATGGAAAGACACCAAGAAAAAACCGAGTAACTTCGGGAAAACGGTGGCTAGACCGTAAATAGCGGTCTGTTTAAATATTTTTTTGTAGATGCTCAAAATCAGCGGTTTCAGTCAGTGAGCAAAAATAATCAATAAATGCGCACAAACTGTGGGCATTATGGATTTATTTTACACGTAAAAAGGGAGCTACTTCTGCATAGGTAAATACCAATTTGGTAGGTCCATCAGCATACGAAGCGATTTCATAGGTATTGTAATAGGCTACAAATTCATCTTTAAAGAATAAAAAGGTCTCGGGTAATTTAAAAAGGTCGTCTTCAAACATCAAACCGGTGCTGTTTATGCCTTTTTCAGCTGGAATTTTCAGTTGTTTGCGAAGTTTTTGCTCGATTAAGTCAGACAGTCCTTTCTGGTCGAGGATCAATTCTTCGGCAGTATAAAGGTGCCCGTTTTCAGGATTAAAATTTAAGCCGCGTACGCCCTGATAACCGTGTGCACCTCCAGAAAAGGTGTAGTGCTCTATGTGCATAGACAATACCTGTGGGCTTTGATACTCGACACGGCCTTTGATTTCGGCTTGCCAAGGCGTGCTTTCTTTTGGGTATTCTTTCTTTAGTGCATTATACGAATCCACAAAAGAAGTAATGATTTGATCGTAGGATGTAGACTTATTGGGCTCTTCATCAAAAGATACGATATGGCTGATGACGTTTAGGGTCGTTTTATTGATGCTATCGGCAATAACGGAATTGGGAGTGGTAGCCACGGCAATATCGATCACCGCTTTGGTACATTCATTTTCCGGACAAGGGCTTGCTGAACTGCGTTCAAATTTTTTGTTTTCAAAGACTAACTCCTTGTTATCTTGGCAACTAACCATTAGAAATAAACTCGCAAAAAATAAGGGATATAACTTCATAAGGCGTTTGAAAAAGAGTTAATAATTAACAAATTTATACAATTTACTTTGGAATTAAAAGTATATTTGTCTTTATATGATGTGTTGGATAGCGCTGCGGTGTTTTGTATAAAAACACGGCGAAATGTGGCCGATGAAATCGGATAATTTTACCGGTAACACTAGCTTATTAATACGTTTAATCTAATAAATAAAATCATATAGGCCGTTGTAATTACTGATTTTAAGAGAATAATAAATATAATAGATACTATGAAATTCAATACCAAAACCATACATGGAGGACAGCAAGTTGATCCTAGTACAGGAGCTGTGATGCCTCCGGTTTATCATACTTCCACCTTTGCACAAACCAGCCCAGGAGTTCACTCGGGTTATGAATACAGCCGCGCTGCAAATCCGACGAGAACGGCTTTGGAAAATGCCTTGGCTAGTATAGAAAACGGTGCTCGTGGTTTGGCTTTTTCATCGGGCTTGGCTGCAACAGATTGTGTGTTGCGTATGTTGAAACCCGGGGATGAGGTAATTGCAATGGACGACCTTTACGGAGGAACTTATAGAATGTTTACTAGAATTTATCAAGATATGGGAATTGTTTTCCATTTCGTTGATATGAATAATATCGCTCAGTTTGAATCGGTTATTAACGATAAGACCAAATTGGTTTGGGTAGAAACACCGACGAATCCTTTGATGAAATTAGCAGATATCGCACAGATCGCACAAATCACCAAAGAGAAAAACATTCTTTTTGTGGTCGATAATACCTTTGCTACACCGTATTTACAAAATCCGTTGGACTTAGGAGCAGACGTGGTGATGCATTCAGCGACTAAATATTTAGGAGGGCATTCGGATGTTATCGCTGGAGCCTTAATTACCAAAGAAGCAGAACTCGGTGAAAAATTACATTTTTACCAATTTGCAACGGGCGCAACCTTGGGGCCTCAAGAGAGTTTCTTGGTGCTTAGAGGTATTAAAACCCTGCATTTAAGAGTTCAAAGACATTCTGAAAATGGAATGAAAGTAGCTCAATATTTAAAAAAACACCCGAAAGTAGCTCAGGTTTTTTATCCGGGCTTAGAAGATCACCCGCAATATGCCATTGCTCAAAAACAGATGAAAAATGGTTTTGGAGGTATGGTATCCTTTACTTTTAAATCAGAAGCGAAAGCAGACGCTATTGATTTTCTGGAAAAATTAGAAGTATTCACTTTGGCAGAATCCTTAGGAGGGGTTGAATCGCTAGCAAACCATCCTGCCTTGATGACACATGCTTCGATTCCCGAAGACAAACGCAAAGAAATTGGTGTGACTGATGACTTGGTTCGCCTAAGCGTTGGAGTTGAAGATATCGACGACTTGATTCTCGATTTGGAGCAAGCTTTTAAATAGCAACTAGTAACTAGCGATCAGTACTATCCACTGATCACTAGTTACTGATCACTGATTACCATCTTAACACTGTTTTCATGAAGTTTTTTATATATCTGAGTGTGTTGTTTATCGGTTTTTTTGGGCAAGCTCAAACCCAATCGTGGAGAGGGTATTTTTCGTATGCTCAAATAACTGCGGTTACGGCATCACCTACTCAAGTATATGCGGCGACAAACAGTTCGGTGTTGATTTTTGATATCGCATCGCAGCAGGTGGAAACGATCAGTTCAGTAGAAGGATTAAAATCACAGCAAATCACAACGATTTTTTATAGTGAGAAGTTTAAGAAATTGGTTATTGGTAATGAAGACGGTTCGATTCAAATTGTACATCGTCCGAGTGGGAAAATAACCGGTATCAATGACATTGTAAACAAAACCGCCATTCCGCCTACAGAAAAGCGCATCAATGCCTTAATGGAACATGGGGGGCAGTTATACATCAGTACCAATTATGGTATCAGCGTTCTAAATTTAAACAACAATACTTTTGGTGACACCTATTTTATAGGTGATTTGGGATTGAATCAAAAAGTTAAACAAGTGGCAGTCGTAGGCAATTGGATTTATGCAGCCACAGAAGCTGAGGGAATAAAAAAAGCCTTAGTGAGCGATCCAAATTTAGTAGATTTCGGTCATTGGGAGGTTTTTGACTATGGTAATTGGGGTCACATATTTTTATGGGATGGCGTGTTAGCAGGGGTTAAGGATGATCTGGTTTTGTACAAGTTCAATCAAAATAGTGCCAACCCGCTTTACCAATTTGAAAAACCGGTTTTAGATGCGCAGGTTAACTCTGCGGGTTTATTGGAAGCAACAACATTGTCACACAGTTTTGGCTTTAATCAACAGGGAAATCTGTCCTTCACCATTGACGCCAATTATGGGCAAACCGATGGTTTTAGTTCGGCAGTGATCGTTGGAAATGATATCTATGTAGGGACTCATTCAGGAGGACTCTTGCAATACGAACGATCGTTAACGCGACTTCCCAATTCACTATCACCAGACGGGCCGATTAACAATCGGGTCTTTTCTCTTTTGAGTACCGATTATGGACTGTGGATGATTTTCGGAGGATATAGTAAAGAATACAATCCCCACAATCCCGGTTTGGCCAATTATGGGATGAATCTTTATAGCCCTTCCATAGGATATGACAGAATACTGGTATCTCAATTAGAGGGTGCGATGGTCTTGTCACATGCAGCAATAAATCCGCGTAAACCGGGGCATCTCTATGTCAGTTCTTTTCATTCGGGTTTTTTGGATATCACTTTAAAATTGCAAGACCTAAAATCGAGTGAAGTTAAATTTTATAACAACAAAAATAGTGGATCCGCAGGACCACAATCGGTGGCGGGTATACCCGATTACGAGTCGATTCGCATCAATGGAACCGCTTTTGATAGTAGTGGCAATGCTTGGATGACCAACAGTTTGGTCACTTCTCCTATCAAAGAACTATTGGTCAATGGCGATTGGGCATCCTACAGCTTAAATCAGAGTATCCCTTCTGAAGAAGCTACGAGTTTTGGTGTGCCGGTCGTTGATAAAAACGATACCAAATGGATTGGATCCTACAATCACGGTTTGATTGCCTTTAATGAAAAAAAGGGACTAAAAACGATGGTAATCAATGCGACAACGGGCAATTTGCCCGATAATGATACGCGCACAATTGCTTTAGATAACAACAATCAATTGTGGATTGGAACCTATAAAGGACTGCGGATCATACCCAATGTAGATCGTTTCCTCAATGAAGGTCAATTGTCGTCTAACGCGATTATTATCAAGGAGGGTGGCATTGCTCAAGAATTGTTTTATCATCAAAGTATTACAAAAATTAAAGTTGATGGTGCCAACAACAAATGGGTAGCTCTTGCAGATGCCGGAGTATTTTTGGTGTCGCCAAACGGACAGAAGACCCTATATCGCTTTACCAAGGAGAACTCTCCTTTGCCGAGTAATAATATCAACGATATTGAAATCGACGGAAAAACGGGCGAAGTATTCTTCGCTACAGACAACGGTATGGTATCTTTTCGCGGGGGGGCCACTGCTGCTATGCCGTCATTTAGCAACGTATTTGCCTATCCAAACCCTGTGCGACCAGAGTTTGCTGGTGATGTAAAAATATCGGGCTTGATGGATAAATCCAATGTCAAAATTACCGATTTGGAAGGTAATTTGGTCTTTGAAGCTACTTCTGAGGGGGGAACTGTATTGTGGAATACCTACTCTTTTGCGGGTAAAAAAGTGGCTACAGGGGTCTATTTAATAATGATTTCTTCCAAAGATGGCGCTGAAAAAACAGTAAGAAAAATCATGGTCATTCGCTAATGTTAATCAAAACCAAAGCCGTAGTACTCAGTGTGGTCAAATATCAGGAAAAGAGTTTGATTGTCACTTGTTTTACACAACTGAGCGGCGTCAAATCATACTATATCCGCAATGCTTTTTCAAAGGGAAAAGGAGCGCAAAACAATGCTTACTTTCGACCACTTACCTTGTTGGAGGTCGAAGCCCAACACAAGAATAAAGGAGGTTTGGAGTATATCAAAGAACTTAAACTCGCTTATCCCTACCAAACGATTTACAACGATTTCTATAAAAACAGCATGGGCACTTTTGTGTCTGAGATGCTGTATAACCTGATCAAAGAACAAGAGCCCAACGAACCCTTGTTTGAGTATCTGGAAACGGCTCTGCTGTGGTTTGATCACCAAGAGGAAGCCTCCAATTTTCACCTGATTGTATTATTGGGAGTCACGAAGTATTTGGGGTTTTATCCCGATTCTGCCGACATAGAGTTACCGTACTTTAATCCCGTGGCGGGGCATTTCAATGCTCTTTTTGAAAAGGGAAGTTTTGAATCGGAGGAAACCCATTTGTTTAAGCGGTTGCTGGAACATAACTTTCAGTCCGATCAAAAAATATTTAACGGCAAAGAGCGCAACGAACTACTCGGGTTGCTACTGCGGTACTATGAACTACATCTCTCTGGTTTTAGAAAACCAAAATCACTAGCGGTTTTAAAGGAAATCTTTGCAGATTTTAAATAAGAAACGGCTAATTTTAACTTGCAATTCTCTTGGAAGTTTTTAATTTATATGTTTCTTTTTGCGATTTTGGATTTACAAAAAGTTACTGTAACCTTTTTTGTTTTTAATTGAATTACAAGGTTTTAGCTGCCTTAAATTTAATTCGAGTTCTTCGATTTGGAATATCTTCTCTCAATATCTTTTTTTATAACCATTTAATTAACTGTGTTTTTAGTGTTGTTTTTTACTGGTAAAGAACTCTTTTAGGTAAAAGCTAACTCATTTTACCGTTAATGTTTTTTCACTTTATATAAAAAATCATAAGCGTTTTAACTTAAAATCTTTCGTTTTTTATTTTACGACAGCTAGTAAAACGCTGTCTGGCATCGATTTATGTCATTTTACATTTGATAACATAATTGATGAAATTATTCTAAAAAATTAATTAATTGTACTTCCATTTATTTTAAACTTTAAGGTGTCTTTTAGACTTATAGAGGCAATTAAAGTATTTATTGTATCTAAATTTAGTTAAAATATTATTGAATTATCCTTAAAAATCAATTACTGAGTGCTTTTCTTTCAATATAGATTTATCTTGCTTTACAGATTTATAGGACGGATTTAATTTTCATGAGTAGTAGTCTTGATGAAATAAAATGGTCACTATGAGGTCTAGAATAGGTTTTTTATAAGATTAGTTTAATTGGTTGTTTTTCAAATAACGGCATTTCAATTTGCGAATAAGGAGTTATTAAAATACAACTAGCGATAGATACAATTGTTTTTTAATAAAATTTAGGTAGTTATGATACGTTCCTTAATTTTTACCGCCGCATTTAGTCTTTTTATCTTGTCCTCAACGAACGTGTTTGGTCAGAGGAAATTCAAGGATTCTTATCGTAATATATGGATCAAGAGTTTGGGGATTTCGGAAGAACAAAAAGCAAGTTTGAATTTTTATATTCCGGTTCGATTTCGGGGAGACTTTCCCGTTTTGAATAAAAAATATAAATCATCAAAGTTTACTTATGTCTATTATGTACTCAAGACACAAACGCCTTCGCAAAAGGTATTCTCCTTATACAACTCAGGATATTTACATAGTTTCTATACCGATATCATTAAATCCATTGTTAGTCAGTCGGTGGATGTTGGTCTGCTGTCTTCTGGAGCTTTGGTCAATTTTAATTTTTATAACAAGGATTATAACAAGGAGCAGACCGGAATTTTGTACCTGGATAATCCAGCGGTATCCGAAGTGGAGCTCTATGAAGTATTAGTTTGTAGTACTTGTGATGATCGAAAGATTCGAAATAAAATACAAACCTATCTCGCGGTGAAGTACGGTATCACTTTGGTACAAAAAGAAAATTATGTGGCTAGTGATGAACGAAAGGTATGGGATGAAGAATTGGATAGCAAGTACAACCATCGCATCATTGGCATTGCGCGCGATGATTTTTTTAGTTTAGAGCAAACGGCGAGTTTTAGTCATATTGATACATCTTTTATAGTAGCTAAATCTAAGAGTCAAGTAGCGGATCCTATGCCGAATATGGCCTATGTGATGGTTGGTGATAACGATGGCGAAAAGAAATTTGACGATCAATCGGGTCTGTATAAGAGACGGTGGTTGGTTCAGAATAAGGGCGATAGCAATGTATATCTTGATTTACATTGGAGCATTAAACCAGAAAGGGAGGTCGAATATTATTTGCATAGCGGCTCGGATGTAGTATTCCGGAACGAACAGCAAGATAGCCTACGTTTGAGTTTTAAAGATATACTGATTAAAAGAGGCCAGAATTATTATTTTACTATAGAGCAGAAGAAACCTTTTGAGTTTAAAATATTTGAGGACGACAAAAGCTTAAATACAAAATATTATTTAGGGGTTAATGATGTGGGTAAGGCTCCTTTCTACATCACCGCAACAGATTCTGATACACAACAAGAATATTATTTTGTCAGTCAAGAGTCAACATATCCCTTGGAGCAATTACCGCCTGCCACCTACCATTTCACGGTTGTAGATGCAGAGAATCATCAAGCCAAATTACAGCACATTTCCTTAAATGCACCAGATTCCAGGTTAGTTACTCTCGCTGATTATTGGCTGTTGGAAAACAACAAGCCCTTGGAGATTACACCAAACGCGACCACACCAAATTTGGAAAACTACTTGACATTTGAATGGTATTATCACGACAAATTGATTTCGAATTCGGCTAGACTCACGTTGAACTATCCAGGATCATTTACGTTACATGTTTCGGATAAATACGGAAAAAAAGAACATTTTGGATTTACGGTTAGCGATAAACCGAAACAGGACAAACGAATAGAATCACAGTGGGTAGTGAGCCCAAATCCGGTAGAGAGAGGAGAAGAGTTTACAGTTACCTATGACTTTGATTCTCCAAAGAAAGTGGATTTCTACGTCTATACCCTAGATGGAAAATTCATACTTCGTAAAGAGTTGGGAGTTGTTGAAAAAGCCAGTTTTGTTTATACACTTCAAGGCGCAACAACCTATTTAATCATTCCAATTATCAATTCAAAAGCATCAATTCAAAAATTGATTGTAAAATAATTGCCTTACAGCTATGAAATTTTTTAAGTCATATAATCAAGAAGTAGCAACATTTCTACTATTAGCCTTTCTACACGGGTTTGTTTATGAGGCCTTTGCCATACCATCTGCGCCCATAACATCCACGGTATTGCCGATTTATAACAACGATTATAAAAACAGAGATCACAGCGAAGAACAAAATGAAGAATCGTCTATAATACAGCCACTCCGTGATTATCCTGTAAATGATCAAAAGACATCACCAAGGCAATCTCATCCAAATAATGTGGTTCCTGAGATAGAAGTATCCACCACCTTGTATAATGCGGATTTGACTATAGGGCACATAGGTCGAAGCGCGCACACTTCGTTTGACGCGCCAGACGACAATTTGTTTACTGTAGATATTCAAGACGAAATTGATTCGAATGCTGCCTATATTTTAAGTTATGAAGTTTATGGAATTGCCAATGCCTCGGGAGTAACCAAAAGCATTAATACAGGAACGAGTACCGGAGGGTTTTTTATAAAAGCAAAAAAAGAATGGACTCGAGTTTCCGAATTTGTATCACCAGACGAGCTAAAAAAGGGCGTCAATACAGTTTTGTTTACCAGTGATTTGACTAAGGACTTTGGCTATGTAATTCGGAACCTACAGTTTGAAAAAACAACCGCTTCTTCAGATGATTTATTGTGGCTTAATGATGTGGTGAAAGCGGCTAGTACGGATCAAGTTTATGCACAAGGAGTCGTAGCTAGTACGGACCCGGAACTGCAATTGTTTATTGGGGATCAGGAAATCACACTTGTCAATCATCGTTTTGAACAGCTTATTTCTTTAGAGCAAGATGATCAAAGAGAAATTGTTTTTGAGCTGAAAAAAAGGAACAAACTCATCGAGAAAAAGAGTATTCCCATTTCCGAAATCGAAGCGGTTGATCAGGTGAAAGCATGGGATCGTGCCTTTGAAAAAGCACTTTGTACAATTACTGCAACAGAGGAAAACCGGTATGAATTAGAAAATATTGCTATAACGATTCCAGTGGCAAGTTATTCCACAGATTTTCTATTGTCGATTCAAGAATTGCGCCCCAGTGACTATGCCCCGACCGGCATGGTATTACATAATGTCACCAAAAACAGAGCAGCCTATCGGTTTTTACCCGACGGTATCCAGTTTGAAAAAGAAGTAAAAGTCAAAATCAAGTGCGATATCAATGCCCTGCCGAAGGGATATGGATTAAAAGATGTGCAGGTTTTTTATTTTGATACTACGTTAAAACAGTGGATTAAGGTCAAAGTAATGGAAGTTTTAGAAGCCACGGGAGAAGTCGTTGCCTTGACCAAACACTTCACCGATTATATCGCTGGTGTTATTCAAGAGCCGGAGAGCCCTGAAGGTAATGCTTTTACACCGACAACAATCAGTGGTATACAGGCAGCGAATCCAATGGAAAACACCACTATGGTCAGCGTTCCTCAAATTAATGATCGGGGTGATGCAACGCTTAACTTTCCATTGATGCTACCTCCAGCTAGAGAGGGTATGGTTCCCGATCTTTCGATCAATTATAACAGTAGTGCCGACGAAGGTGATTTTGGATTGGGATGGAGTTTGACAGTTCCATCTATAGAAATCGATACCCGTTGGGGGGTTCCGACTATTGATCCCTATCAGGAAACCGAGTCCTATCTGTTAAACGGAGAAGAATTATTACTTGTAAAAGGTGATAATACCCTGTATGCCCCTCATAAAGACCCATTGATTCCTAGACTTCAAACGGCTAAATTTCAAAAATTGATACACGACCCAACTTTGGAAATATTGCGAGAAGGCTATCAGGGGAGGTATTCTTGGAAAATTCGCGACACCAAGACGGGCTGGACCTCTTTCTACGGTAATCGATTCCATAATCGATTTTTCGGTCGTTGGTTTTTAGATCGGATTAGCGATGAGTTTGGCAACAGTATCGAGTATGATTATGTGGTCAATCCGACGACAGAAAGCGTTGAATTGTATAAAATAACTTACAACAACACAAATCATCCAAATCTATATAAACAAGGAACTTTTGATATAAAAGTATACAGAAAAAAAACAATAGATGCAACCAATAAAAACAGGGTTGATACCAAAATTAACAACCGTTATGGGTATGCGATACAAAGTCCTGATCTAATAGACAAAATTGTTATTTATTCCCCTCCCAATGACAACGATGTATATAACAAACGTGGATATTTGATGGAGTACAGCTTTAAGTACAATCAAGGTCAATTCGGTAGGAGTTTGTTGCATCAAATTATCAAAAGGGCTTATAATAATATTGGTAAAGATTACAATGATTATGATGATTTTACCACATACTCATCGGTGGTGGAGAAATATCAATTTGACTATCACGACGATGTAGGTACGGGGTCGTTATTTGAAGGTACAGGCCAAACCATGAATACTTATAAAGATTATGAAACGAGCTACGACAACCATAATGTATTTATATCCGCCTTAGGGGGTGCTGAAGGGAAATCTACCAATTTTGTAGGAGGGGCTTCTGCAGGTATGGTATTGCCGGTATTTCCCGCGTCCTGGTTACCATTTAGTCGAGCTGCAACTCTGGGGGGCAATTTGGGTGGAGGTTCGTCCAATTCCGAAACCAAAGTTTTGATGGCTGATATCGATGGTGATGGTTTGCCCGACAAAATCTTTAAGGGCGGTAGTGCTTTTTTCTACCGCAAGAATTTGGGGAATCGATTTTCTTCTGAAGTCTTTTCCATCAAAAATTTGCCCAATTTGAATTACTCCAAAACATCGAGCAGTGATAAATCGGTTAGCTTGAATATATTGGCAGGAAGTGTGAGTAAATCCTTTTCTGAAAGCACGTCAACCACTTATAATTATACCGCAGATGTTAATGCAGATGGTTTGTTGGACGTGGTCGACAATGAACGCGTTTACTTTGGTTATATTGATCCGGTTACTAAGCAACCTGCTTTTAGTTTAGACAGTTCAATAACGCCAGCTATCATACTTAAAGAAAACGATATCGCTCCGGTATTAAATCCGATGCCGCAACTGGAATTGACTAACGGTTTAATGGATGTGGTGATGGTGTGGCGCGCACCGAAAAGCGGACAGGTGCGCATTGACGGAACCATCTCCAAGCAGCATATCAATTTGCAAAGCGGGGTTAAATATTCCATAGAAAAATTACACGATACCGATATGGGACCCGCAACTTTTATCTATGGACCGCATTTGATGTTGTCGAGCTCGGATAAGCATGATCTTACGGTAAATGTAGTCAAGGGTGATTTAATCTTTTTTCGAACGCATTCCAATCAAATGCCTGTTCAAGAACTACAGGTTACTTGGAATCCTAAAGTAACCTACTTAACGCAAAACTTCGAATCATCAACCGGACATTCGAAATACTCCTCATCCTTCGAAGAAAGCCTAATAGTCGGATCAAATTATGAACATACATTTAAAAAAAGTGGTCGCTATCGACTGGAATGGCCTTCTTTTAATTTTGAAACAAATGACCGTATCACCATTAAAGTTTCCCACTATACCAAGGAAAGTAATGGACTTATAAATAAAGCTGTAAAGGGAAATAATGTCACAATTTATGAGCGAGTTAGTGCCATCGATGATATTACCAACTTCCCCTCTCCGAATCTGATTTTGAATATGAACTCGATTAACAGTAATCCACAATCGTTTCACTATGTTAAGGTTGAGGTACTCAGTGAGTCGGAAGTGAACTGGAAAGATATTGACACCCATTTCAGACCAAAATTGGTTTCTCTAGACAATCAGGACGATATCTATTTGGTGCCTTATTACTCTAATTATAGTAATGTCAATACCAATTATGCCAATTCGGACTTTACTACCTATACGACTGCAGATGAATTCACAATTAACCATAACTTTTCGCTACCAGGGTGTACGCAAAACAGTTGCGAAAATCGATATGTATATTTAATTATCAAATGGTCAGGGGGAAGAATCGCGACTTTTGAGCGAGGAATAAACAACAGGTACTATGCGAAATTCAGATATAAGATAAATGCCCATGGTACTATTGTACAACGGCAGTGGTTGGATATCAATAAGAATAAATATGTCGATGTAAAGTCCACCACCACGCATGGTTTGGGGGGATTTGCAGGAAAAAATATATTCTTTGAGTATTACACCACAGATTATGTCATTGCTGAAAAATTAAAAAACTATCAAAACACCGGCTCAAATTTTTTGGTACGGGTCAACAATGAAACCCCTAAATCCACTTATGTCGAAGGCGGTAACAATTACGGTATGTTTAAATCCAATATATACTCCTCCGAGCTAACTACAGCCTGGGGCAGTATGTATCGAAATTGGGGGCAATTCGCTTACAAAGGTGCGGAAGTGGGAAAGGCTTATACCCCGATCATAGGAGACCATATTCATTTGTACAACCCTGGCAAAACCAATGCAGAAGGACAAACCACTAAGGATATCTTCGAAGATCCAAACTTGTCTTTAGACGATGCAGAAGCCGATTTCGATCAAATTGAAAGTCTAGGAGGTAATGTATCCAACCATTTTGCGCTATTGATGCCCAATAAAAAACTCAACCGCTGGGAAAGTCACGAGCATTTATATGTTTCGAGTTCGGGGATTAGCCCCTATATCCGATTTTTAACGGATGAAATACCGAATTTAAAACCACCAACAGTACCTGTAAATAGTTTTGGTGCTTATGGAATTAACAAGTATTCGAGCTTTAAAAATAACAGTACTAATGCGTCTGTGGGTTTTTTAGGAGTAAGTCTTGGAAAAACAAAGACGAAAGGATCGAGTTCGCTATCCAATGATTTTTTTGACATCAATGGAGACGGTTTCCCCGATATCATTGGAAGTGAAATACAATTAACCGCCAAGAGAGGAGGCCTCTCCAATAGGATTTTAAATGTCAATCTCAATTCGAAAACAGCCATAGAGGGATCGGGTAAATTAGTAGGTGGAGGAAATGCGGGTATTAGGGGAAGTGCGGGTATTGGATCCAAAAGCAACCAGCTGAATTTAATAGTAGGAAATCAGGGGAGTGCCTCTATAAGTGGTAGTTCCTTTTCTACGACCAACAAGGTGGAGCGCTTTTATGTAGACATCAACGGCGATGGATTGATTGATCTGGTGCAAAGTGACGGTAGTGTTTTACTCAATTACGGAGGTAACTTTAAAAAAAGTAATTTTTGGAAGGCTGCATTACCTTTTCAAGAAAGCCAAACAGTTACCAAACAAGGGGGAGGCGGAGTCGGATTTTCGGGTATTTCCAATATGGATGTTTCTGGTGGGATTAGTATTTCATCAAGTACTTCTGAAGATAAAGTAACGTATATGGATCTCAATGGCGATGGGCTACCCGAGAAAATTATTGATGGATCAACGTACTATATTAATTTGGGAACCGGCTTTGAAACTAGAGCGCGTACCCTACCCGGAACTCAAACACAGAAATCCACAGAGGCTGGGCTAAATGGAAATATCACAATCTGTGTCTACTTTCCGACCATACTGCTCATAGGACCCAAATTTTGTGTTTCCTTAGGTGCGAGTGCTGGAAAAAGTATCTCTAGTGAAGAAGCGCGTTATATGGACTTTGACGGCGATGGTTTTCCGGATTATGTGACTTCCGATAAAAATGAAAGCCTTACGGTCTATCGATCTCGAATTAGGCGAACCAATTTACTCAAAAGCGTAACTCAATCTACCGGTGCTAGAATCGAATTGGATTATGATATTGTCAATCCAATTGATAAATCGGTGATCGGATCTACCTATAAAATGCCTTATAAGAAATGGGCGTTGACAAAAGTAGCCGTTCACGATGGTTTTGTCGGCGACGGCGAGAACACCACGCGTTATGCTTACGAATATTTCAATGGATATAAAGACAGAAAAGAACGAAGCTTTCTAGGGTTTGGAATGACCAAAGCACATTTACTCGACAAAAAAGGTTACGTATATAGGACCTCAGTGACGGAATACCTTAATAACGACATGACGGAACATCAGTTATATCGCCCGGGAATTAGTTCCGATTTAAAACAATTTCTATACAAAAAAGGCTTGCCACAAAGAACTTATTCCTTAGACCGAAGTAAACGCATGTTGAATGAAACGGTCTATACTTATAAGTTTTATGACAGTACAAAATTGACATCAGACATCAATACATCGCGTAATTCCAATGCGGAAATTCAGGTGTTTACCAATAAAATGTCTGTGTTGCCCTTGGTAACTTCGGTTCTGAATATGGTGACCAACTACGATGAGGATTCCCAAAACAGTTCCCTCACTCAAAAAACACAGCAGTATTTTCATACCTATGATCAATTTGGCAATGTCAAGAAATACTTGGATGTTGATCGGGGTCTAACGGTTGAAATCGAATATAATACATCTCCAAAAATCTTACCGATTGGCCATCGCATTAGCACAACCAAGGGACAACAACTTTTACGTGAGACCAAGGCTATAACTGAGGATGGATTGAAAATTCACGAAATCAGAAAGTATCTAAACCCTACGGATTACATAGCGGTGTTTTATCAATATGATGATATGGGTAATTTGGTTAGAAAGGAATTTGATACGGGTTTTTACTACGAATATGATTATGGTAGCTCTAATATCGATCATCCTGATGATGACAATTATAACTATAGGAAGATAACACCTTCAAAAATACGTGATTCTTTTGGAAATGAAACCCTATTTGTCTATAATGCTGCCAGTAAGTTGACCAAAATGGTGGATCCCTATGGTGAAGAAATATATTATAAATACGACCAGCTCAATCGAATCATTGAGGTAAAAGGACCTTATGAATTCGATTGGACTATCAAGAATGAATATATAAATAACCGAACTGCAATTAGTCAACACAATTTAGGACAGGGCAACAAACTACATACCAGCATGATTAATGATGGTTTGGGTAGGACGATTCAGGTGAAAAAAGAAATCATGCCGACGGACAAAAATCCAAGATGTAATAATCAAATTCCTGAGATTCGCTTAGCCGTTTCGGGAGATAAACTCTATGATGAATTTGGTCGTGTGGTCGAGAATTATCTGTCTGAAGAAGAAATTGCTTGCGCCAATGGGGCTTCATTGCGAACCTTGTTGACCAACTACTATCAAGGATCGCGTAATCCCGAGAAAAAAACCAATCGATTATACGATCATAAAGACCGAGTTGTAGAAGAATTGGTATTTGGAACCAATGCGCGAACCACAACCAAATATGCCTTCGGATCGGATTATCTTGGAACAAATACCTTTACAGAAGAAATAACCTTACCAGAAGGAAATAAAACGATTGGATATACCAACGAATTGGGGTTACAAACCAGTCAGAAACAAATTGGTGATGAAGATTTATGGACGCGTTTTAGTTACGATCATTTGGGTCAAGTAAAAACTGTAACCAATGCCATGGATCATAAATCAATTTATAATTACGACAATTTAGGGCGAATCACAGATAAAACATTAGCTGCTTCGGGAATTACGAAATATAAATACGACAATTTGGGAAATGTGATTGAAAAAGAAGATGCGAACCGCAACATTATAAAATATAAATATGATTTTAACCGCCTATTAGAGATTAACAATGCCACCATAGAAACGAAATTCACTTACGATCAAGGGGGGCGGGTCATTAAAATGGAAGACGTTTCGGGTTCTCAGGAATTTGAGTACGGTAGGTTGGGAGAAGTAATAAGCGATGTGAAAATGCTCAGAGACAATACTGGGGTTTCTCGTTTTTTCCGAACCGACTACGAATACGACTCTTGGGGCAGAATCTTAGAAATTTATTATCCAGATTTAGAAAGGGTTTCCTACAATTACAATCGTGTGGGTCAATTAACTTCGGTTAGGAGTTCTCTTGGAGAATGGTATATTTATGATGTAAAATACACCCATTTTGATCAACCGTACTTTATAGAATATGGCAATGGCGTAAAAGTGATTCAGGAATTTGATTTGACAGAACGCTTGAGGGCTGTTCAACTTTTTAATGGACCTTACAACGATCCGAATAACTTAAATGTATTTTCTAGAAATGTATATGGGTATGATAAAAACAACAACATCATTGGACAGAGAAATGATTTTAGCCAATATGAAAATATCGTAGTGGGAGGGACTTCCGTAAAAATGTACCAATATGATAAGTTCAATCGCCTCCAGGAGGCGCATGGTCAATGGAGCGGTTTGCTGGAATCCCATGACTATCAATTAAAGATGAAATATTTAAAAGATCATTCCATTTCGGAGAAAGCTCAGAATCACCTGATCCAAGATAAAAATACAGGGCATGTTTGGCATACGGAAAATTATCTAAAAAGAAAGTATCTTTATGAAGATAAAAGACCTGCTCTAAGTGCCGTTGTTAGTAAAGATCCTTTTGGACATGAACAAAAGCAAAGTTACGGTATACATGCGAATGGAACTATAAAATGGAAACATAACAGTGATAGCGAACGTATTTTCCAGTGGGATGCCAACAATAATATTACCAGCATAGTCGAATACACGGCAGCTGGAACAATTTTCAATGAGTACAAATATGATGGTAAGGGTGATCGCGTTAGTAAGCGAGTGGAAATGAGTAGCACCTTTTCGATAAACGGAACTAATCCGCAAAACGGGATGTATGGCGCAAATGAGGTTTTGTATCCAAGTGCACATTTGACGTTCAATCAAAATTTCTATACCAATCACTACTATGCTAATGGAAAGCGAATAGCCTCGAGAATTACCAAAAGCAATTCTGCTACTGCGAATTTTAGTGCGCCTAAATCTGGAGATAGTTCGTCGCTCCAGAGAAATTCAGCATCGTCTGCGGTAAATAGTTCGATGGATTACAGTGATAAGGCTATAAGTTCGGATGTTTTAGGGAATATCAATACTTCTCGTTCTGTAGGCGCATCATCAGCAACTCAGTCGGCATTGTGTAAAAATCAAGTTGACTTGTTGCTGCAAGTATTTTACAATACGGCGGAAACGATTGATTGTAAGAATGATATTTTAGCTATACTAGAACGAAACAAAGAATATGAACTTAAGTGTGTTAAATATGGTACATCAACACCGGGTGAGCCGGCACCCTGTCTGCTTTATGAATTAGTTGTTACCGGTTATAATTACTGTGCGGCTTTAGAG